>NZ_CP085173.1:0-1337500 GCF_020616555.1 Streptomyces longhuiensis
CGATCGTGGGACCCGCGCACAGCTACTGCCTGGGCGCCCCGGCCCCGCCGGCCTCCGGCGGCAAGTTCACGCTGGCTGACTTCTGGCCGCTGGGTGTCCTGGGGGTCGGCATCGCGGCCCTGTACGTCGTCAGCCGCCGTCGTCGGGGGTTGTGATGCGGCGCCCGGACCGCGGCACGCTGCGCGCCGCAGGTTTTGTCACGCTGTTGGTGACGGTGTTCCTCACGGTGAACACGTCGGTCGCCTACGCCGCCACCAGCGCGAGTGCGCAGGGCGGGCTGCTGTCCCCGCTGGAACTGGACACCTCCGAGGGCGTCTCCCTCAAGGGCTACGAACTCGGGGCGCAGGGCGGCAGCGTCTTCTCGCTGACGTCCAACTGGCAGGCCATGATCCTCAGCGGCCTGTTCACCGTGGTCCGGGTTTTCGTGGGGCTGGCGTGCTGGGCCATCGAGGTCGCCTACCGCTTCCCGCTGCTGAAGGTGCTGACGAAGCCGGCGCAGCGTCTGTCCGAGATCTACACCGAGACGGTTGTCGATGATCTCGGCCTCAAAAGCATGCTGCTGGCGTGGGCGTTCGTGTTCGGGCTCGTCCTGGTGGTGCGCGGCAAGCACGCGAAGGGGTTCGGTGAGATCGCCCTCACGCTGGTGATCGGCGCTCTGGCCGCCTCGGTGTTCATCACGCCGAACTTCCTGCTCGGCAAGGACGGTCCGATCCTGCAGACGCAGTCGGCTGCTGCTGAGGTCGCGCAGAAGACCGTGAACGCGCACTCCTGGGGCGGCAAGATCTCCTCGGATGACCCGTGCGCGACCGTGTCGGGGCCCGCGTATCAGACGTGCTACGACACCCAGGACGCCAGGACACCTGAAGCGCGGAAAATCGCGAAGCCGATCCAGGACGCCGTGACCAACTCCCTCGTGGTCAAGCCCTTCATGCTGCTGCAGTACGGACGGATCCTCGACCCGGCCAAACCGGCCGACCGCAAGGCCTACCAGGTGCACCTGAAGTGGGTGTCCGGCGGCTACGACACCAACGACGGCCCAAGGAAGGAGGACAAGGCCGATCCCTGCCGTCTGATCAAGGGCCCGGCCAGGCAGTACTGCGAGCGCGAGCCCGGCGACAAGGGCCCGGACACCCTGCCGGAGCTGACACCGGGCGGCAAGCTCCTCGATGAGGTCGCTCCGGTCCTGTCCAAGGACGACCAGGAATTCGCCGCGTTCCTCAAAGACCTCAAGGCCGCCGGGCCCGTGGGCAAGGACTGCGCCAAGTACGCAGCCGAGCCCACCTGGTGGCGTGTGGCCGGCGTCGTCATGGTGATCATCGCCGCCCTGCTGATCTGCGCGCTGCTCCTGTCGGCCGCCATGGTCCTCGTGGGAATCACGGCGGTATGCGCGGGGGCCGCAGCGAGTGGCGGGGTGTGCTTCGTGTGGGGAATGCTGCCCGGCCCGAGCAGGTCAGCGGTGTGGAAATGGCTGGCCCTGTTCGGGATTTCGATGGCCGCGATCCTCGCCATCTCCACGTTCATCCCGGCCGTCGGGATCACCATCGACGTCATCCTCACCGACGGCCCCGACCTGCTGGCCGAGCGCCTCCTCCTCATCGATGTCGTGGCGCTCGTCGGACTCGCCTTCCACCGCCGCCTCCTGATCGCGATCACCTCGTTCAGCCAGCGCCTCACCCTGCGCATGCGATACGCGAAGATCGGCGGCAGCCACATGGCCGGCGACTCCCAGCTGGGGGCCGCACTCGCCATGAGCGGCGTCGGGGGCAGCTACTACACCGCAGGGTCGCTGCGTGGTCACGGCAGGACGGGGCTCAGCACCGCCGGTCTCCTGCAGGGCGTGCTCGGTGGCGCGACCGACGGGGCCGGTATGCCGGGCGATCCGGCACGGCTGCTCGCCGACGCGAACGCGGAGGCCTCACGCGGCCTCGCCCCGATCGGTGCAGCCATCCTGGGGGCCCGGCTTGCCGCGGGCGGTGCCTGGGCAGCGGTCGTCGGCAAGAATCCGGGCGCAGCCAAGCTCAACTCTCTTCGCAAGCCGACGGCCGACGTAGACAGGGAGGGCGGTGCCACCGGGCAGCCCTCCACGTCTTCCGGGCAGAGCTCCGCATCGTCGGGACGGCTCACTGGGGTAGTGGGCGGGCCGCGGGACCGCTACCGCGACGAGGACGGGCAGATCATTGACCCGGACACCGGCGAGGTCCTGCACGACCAGAAAACCGACCGCACCCTCTTGTCGACACGCGCCCACAACCGCCTGGTACGCCTGAGGGGCTACCGCATCGCCCACCAGGGCGGCCGCATGCTCTACGGAGCGACGCTGGGCCTGCCCGTCACCGCCCGCACCGTCCAGGCCGGAGCCTCCCGTGCCACGGGCGACACCCGACAGCAGCTGAAAGTCTGGGGCAACACCCTGCGCCAGGACAGCCGCTCCTGGGGCAGCATCCTCCCGCTCCAGCAGTCCTCTGGGCAGCCCTCAGCCAACAGTCGCCGCATCACCAGCTCCTCAAGCGGTACAACCGCACGCCCTGCGCCGACTGCGGCCGGTGCGGCCGCCGCGGCCACATCCTCCAACCTCCACGGACCGTCTGGCCCGAGCGTTCCGAACCCGGCTGCCGCTCCCGCCTCGTGGAACACCCTGACTGCACCTTCCGGAGCTGGCGCTCCCAAGCTGCGCCCTCACTCGTGGAGTGCGGCGACCACGCCTTCCGGACCCGGAGCCGCTGCTCCCAAGCTGCGCCCTCACTCGTGGAGTGCGGCGACCGCGGCTTCCGGCCCCGGGGCCGTCGGACCCAGGCCGCGCCCGAGCGCGCCGTCCCCGGCGCAGCCCCAGCGGCGGCCACAGCCCGGGCCACAGCAGCCCCCGCACACAACTCCTCCGTCCACTCCCCCGCCGCCGGCGGGTAACACAGCGCGCGTGCCCGGCTCTCCGCGGCGGCCCAGCGGTGGGCTCGGCTCCTCCGACGCCGCCCGGCAGGCCGCACAGGACATGTTCCGCCGCATCCAGGAGAACAACGCCCGCAACCAGCGCCCGAGTGATGGCACAGGCCAGGACGGCGGTGACGACTGATGAACAGTCGCCGGTCGCAACGCCGCTCACGCCGCTTCCTCAAGTGGGGCCTGGTCTCCGGTCTCCTGCTCGCCCTGACGGTGAGCTGCATGGCTCCCCTGTCCGGCGCGGCCGACAAGCTGTCTTTGCTGTCCCAGCAGGACAACACCGACGCAGGCCTCGCCGAGGCGGGCAGCAGCGCGGACATCCCGCCGCGCATGCTCAAGGCCTACAAGAACGCCGTGCACCTGATCGGTTCGAAAGTGCCGAAGTGCCGGGGGATGCGCTGGCCGGTCCTCGCCGGAATCGCGAAGGTCGAGTCCCACCACGCAGCGGGACGCAGCATCGCCTCCAACGGCGACATCCGGCCCAAAATCTACGGAGTGCTGCTCAACGGTTCCGGCGCGGGCGGCAACACCAGCGTGTTCAACGACACCGACCACGGGAAGTGGGACGCCACCGCTACAGGTGAACGCGCGGTCGGCCCCTTCCAGTTCATGCCCGGCACCTGGGAAACAGCCGGGCAGGACGGCAACAAGGACGGGGAGCGGGACCCGCACAACGCGGATGACGCCGCGCTCGGCGCGGCCGTGTATCTGTGCGGGAAGGGCCGCAACCTTGCTGCCGCCACTCAGCTGCGGGCAGCGATCTTTCAGTACAACCACAGCAACGAGTACGTCGCAGGCGTCACCAGCTGGATCCGCCAGTACAGCGCGGCCGCCGGTACCACCGGCAGCCGCAGCGGCAGTGGCCGTGGCAGTCTGAAGGGCGTCACCGGCACGGCGCGCACCGTCCTCGAGGCCGCTCTCTCACAGCAGGGCGAGCCGTACTCGTGGGGCGGTGGAAACGCCAGCGGTAAGTCGACCGGTTCGTGCTGCTCGCCCAGCGGCAAGTCCGGCGCAGGGATCAACGGATTCGACTGCTCGGGCCTGACGACGTACGCGTTCGCGCGGGCCGGGATCCGGCTGCCCCGCACCGCGGCAGCTCAGGCCGGCCAAGGTCGGCGCATCCCCGCCTCCGCCGGGCAAGGAGCGCTGCAGCCGGGCGACTTGGTGTTCTTCGGATATGCCCCGGGGCGGGATTCGACGATCTATCACGTCGGGATCTACCTCGGTGGTGGACAGATGATCAACGCCGCCCGTCCCGGCACCCTCGTCCGCAAAGACCCGGTCGATGCCATGCCTGGATTCGCAGGAGGAGCCCGACTCGTATGACTCAACGTCCGGCACAGAATGGGGCGCGCCGTGGCGGCCCGTGGCTGCTCCTCGCACTGACGGCGGCGCTGACCGCGGTCGCGGCAGTGCTCCTGCTTCCGGTGGTGCGAGCGGATGGCGCAGCGCGCCCGAAGCAGGCAACGCGCCCGGCAGTGACCGACGGGAGTTCCGCTGAGACGCCCAGTGGACGGCGTGCGCCGGCTGATCTGCGTTCCTCCGCGCTGCCCGCACGGACCGCCCCGACGACGAAAGGTGCGCGGGCGGTCGAGTTGCCGCCGCGCGGTGAGGGCCGGGCCGGGGACCGGCCCATCCAGGAGCTGCTGGAGCGCTCCTGGCCGGCCGACCTCCCGAAGCGTCAGGCCTCCGATCTTGTGGCAGTGGGCCGCGCCGTGCTGATCGCGGACGTCACCGGCGTGGGCCGCGACCGCTTCCCCACCGCCTTTCCCACACGCGGCGACGGGCCCTTGATCGCGCCCGCCTTCAGCCGGGTGCGGATCCAGGCCGCCGTCGCCCGCAAGGACACCACCGCCAATGGCCAGGCAATCGTGCATCTGGTGTGGGCCGGAGCCGACCGTGGCGGCACCTACACCGACGGCCGCCTCGCTGACCTCACCTTCCGCCACAGCCCAGGAGATACCGCATGGGAACCGCTTCCGCCCACCTCACGATGACCCCCCTGGCCATGCCGGGTGTCACCGACGCCGCGTTCACGCTGATCCATGCGTCGTGGTGGCTGCTGCTCCACTGGTATGTGCCGCTCACCGTCACCTGCCTCGCATGCGCCGGCTGGGAGCTGGTGACCCGCCGGACGGGGGCGAAGGCCTCACAGGAGCGGTGCGTGCTCACCATGGAACCGGCCCCGTATTTCAATCCGGATGAGGAGCGGGTGCTACGGCAGGGCCTCAAGCTGCTGCAGGCCGCCAACGCCCTGCCGTGGTGGGCGCCCAAACGGTCCCGCTCGGTACGCATCCGGCTGCGCTCCGACGAAGACCATCCGCTGTCCTACCGGCTGGAGGGCCCGCCGGGAGCGGCGAAGTTCCTGCGCACCAGCGCCTTCGGTGAGGCGGTGAGGATCGCCGAGCCGGATCCGGATGCTGAAGTGCGGGACGATGGCCGGGATTTCGAGGTCCGTGGGGAGATGGTGCTGCGCGGCAACCCTGCCGCCTCTCTGCGCGAAGTACCGCTCGAGCCGGATCCGCTGCAGCCCATCGTCGACGCGGTCAGCGCATTGAAGACCGAGCTCGGGGACCTGGTCGAGGTGTGCATCGACCTGCAGCCTGCACCTCGCCTCGCCTTACGCATGCAGCGCCTGCAGATGATCCAGCGGGCGCGCGGGGTGGAACACCGCGAAGCGCGCGCCGCAAGCCGGTGGATGCGCCAGGACGTCGCCGCTGCCGCCGACTCACTGCGCGCCCTCGCCCAGGGACGCCGCGGGCAGACCGCGCCCCTGGTCGTGCCGCAGGCACGGCGCGTCGACCGGGACAAGGCGCTGGGCAAGCTGGCCGCGGACACCGCACTGGCCCGTGTGCAGATTTTGATCCGGTGCGCCTCGGACAAAGAGGGACGAGCCCGTGCCCTGCTGTCCCAACTCCAAGGCGGCTTCCAGGTATTCGCCCACGAGGCACGCCTCGCGCCCCGCGGGATGCGGCTTCTGGCCTGGTGGTGGGGCCCCGACCAATGGCCCCGCAAGGCAGGCTGGCAGCGCCGGTGGGACAGCGGTCAGTGCCGGCCACCCAAAGCAAACCTGGCCCGCCTTGCCGAGCTTGCGGGGCTGCTCAAGCCGCCCACGATGCACTGCCGGCTGCCGATCCTTCCTTCTCAGCTGCCGACGTTCGAGCACGGCAACCGAGAGCTGCTCCTGCAGGGCGTGGTCGTCGAACCCGGCGGCGCACGCAGGCTGGTGGCCAGCTTTGAGGCGGAGACGCTGTTCGAGACGGGAGTGGGCAAGGCGGGCGGCGGCAAGACGGAGCGGGCCCTGGCCCAGGCCATCGCGCTCGCGCACACCGGAGCGGGCCTGCTGTATGTGGACCCCCACCGTGACTCGTGGGAGCGGGCCGCCCCCTACCTCGCGCACCCGATCCTGATGTCCCGCATCCAGCTCATCGACCTCAACCCCACCGGCGCCAAGGGGCGCGTCGGGGCGTGGAATCTGCTGGACATGCGCGGCGGCCGTGCCCGGCACGAGGTGGTGGCAGCTGTCGTCGACGGTCTGGCCGCAGGCATGAACTGGGACGACTCGAACACCCCGCGCGGCATCACGATCCTGACCGCGTGTGTGCAGGTCCTCGCGGCCGTCAACGAACTCGCCGTCCACGCCCCGCAGCCACAGCCCCAGGCGCAGACGACGGTGTTCCACATCCGTTCGCTGCTGACCGACAGTGCATTCCGCGCTGAGGTGCTGGCTGCCGTGGCCGGGCACCTCGGGGAGGAATCCCTGTCCTGGTGGCGCACGGTATTCCCGACCCTGGCCCCGGACGCGTTCGGGATCATCCTCAACCCGCTGGCACGCCTCGCCGAGAACCCGGTCTACTACGCCTTTCTGGGCCAGCCGGAATCCCTGTTCGACCTGCGCCGGGCCATGGACACCCGGCGAGTGCTGTGGGTGTGCACGGCCGGGAACGGACCCACCGACCGGCTCGTCTCCTCCCTGATCGCACACGAACTCCTACGGGCCGGCCGTACCCGGCGCGACGTGCCGCCCCATCAGCGCATCCCCTTCCGCGCCTACCTCGACGAACTCATCACGATCGCCGGCAGCGCCCCCGAGAGCCTGGCCTGCATGTTCGAGGACCTGCGCAAGTTCCAGGTCCGCATCCACGGCATGACCCAGGCCCTGGGGCGCCTGCCCCAGCCCGTGCGGGACGCCCTGCTGCAAAACTCCTCCACCCTGGCCACCACCACCGGCTCACACAAGGTCGTCTCCGCGATCACCGCCGAATGGGGCGACCGGCCCGGCCCCGAACAGGTCGTGACCCTCCCCCGCTACCAGCACTACGCCTCATTCACCGTCGAAGGCCGACGCGTCGGCCCGCTCCATCTGCACGGACCGCACCTCGACAACGACTTCAAACACCTCGCCCACCCCAAGGCCGTGCCCGCACTCGTCAACCGGGCTCACCGCGCCGCGGGCGCCCAGCCGATGAACACGCAGACCGCAAACGCCTCCACACAGATCGACCGCGTCCGCCGCTTCCTCACCAGCTGCACGCCCACGCCCGCCCAGGGTTCACCCACCAGCCTTGCGAAGGGATACCGCTCATGACCAGCCCCGCCTCCAGCGGCCGCGCCGCATCCGAGCCGGCCGGCTTCGTGCCCAGCTACAACGAGGATCTCTCCCATCAAGTCCTGGGGATGATCGCTCAGCACCGAATCGTCACCAACAGCCTCCTGCTTTCTGTGCTCCTGCCCGGACGCCGCCGTGAACAGATCGCGCGCGCATTGTCGAAGCTGCGGCGCGAGGAAGCCGCCGACTTTGTTGTGCTGCCCGCCTCGCACGGCACGCGGGCCTGGTTCCTCACGGAGCGCGGTGCCCAGCTCACCCGGCATCTGCCGCAGCTCAGGGACCGGCCGGCGTATCCGATCACGAGCGCGAGTGCCGCGTCGCTGCGGACCGCGCACACACTGACCGTGGTGCGCGCCCACGCCGCGTTCGCCGTGTCCGCCCGTCTGCGTGGTGACGAACACGGACCGTGGGACTGGACACCCGAAGTGGCCCACAACCTCGGCGACGGCGAACGCGTCATCGCCGATGCCCTCATGCACTACACCCACCACGCCAGCGACGGGCAGCGCATCAAGTTCCGCGCGTTCGTCGAGGTCGACCGGGCCACCATGAGCAGCGAACGCCTGGCCGCCAAACTCATCGAGTACGCCCGGTTCCGCATCTACGAACCACACACCGTAGGGGCACGCCGCTCACGCACCGACGCGCTGGGCGGCCCCGCATGGCTGCGCTGGTACCCCGCCTTCCCCCGCATCCTGTTCATCCTCACCGGGGCCGGGCCTACCGCTCTCGGCAATCGGATTGATGACCTGCGTGCCATGGTCCGCGAACATCCCACGGTGGCCGCGCTCGCCCGCGACGTCCCGCTCGGCGCGGCCGTCCTGGAGGACATCGAAACCCTGGGAGTCGACGCGCCCGTCTGGCATTGCCTGCGTAGTGGTGAGGAACTGCGGCCGTGGACTGAGCTGTGAGGTAGCGAAGGCCGGCACCCTGGCCCGGGCGCCGACCCCAAGCCCTCGCCCACCGCATCGAAGACCTCGGCGCCATGGCCGGCGAACACCCCGCCCTAGCCGCACTCGCCCGCGAAGTCCCCGTCGGCGCAGCCGTACTCGAAGACCTGGAAGCCCACGGGGTCCACGCCCCCGTCTGGCACGCCCTCACCACAGACGCCACACCCCGGACCTGGACTCAGCTGTGAAACCGCCTGGCCACGGAACCCGCGCCTCCGATCAGCAGCCCGGCCCCACCCTTCGCAGAAGTAACCACGATATTGCGCCAACTTGCCGCATACACAGTCTAGTTGTGACCGGTTTTTCCCAATGCGCCGTATCCGCCAGCTGAATTGAGGGGTGCACACACCGCTTACCCACAAGTAGTCTTCCGTCACTCAACAGAATCACCCCAGCTCCACCAACACCACCAACCCCACGGGAGACACCCAAATCCCGCGGCCAAGGTGTCCGGCACAGCACCACAACGGGGAGACGTCATGCACCGACCAGCACGACGCCAGGCATATTCCAGCATTCACAGGTGGAAAAGCGGACGCTCAATCTGTGCCGCGCTTACCGTAGCCGCGCTTTCTGCCGCTGCGCTCACCGGATGCACCAGCACAGACAACAAGGGCCCCGAAGCCACGCTCGGCCCGTCCGATCCAGCGACATCACCCAAGGCGTCCAGCACGCCCAGCGCGAGCCCGTCGCCCTCCGCCACTGGCGAGGCCGCCGAGGTCCAGAGAGCGTATGAGGGCTACTGGAAGGCCACGGTCGCCGCGTACGCCAAGGGCGCGATCGAGGGAACGGACATCAAAAAGTACGCGGTGGCCGAGGCCCTGTCCGACACCAAGTCCGACGTGGTCGGCCTGAAGCAGCAGGGCTACGTAGCCAGGGGGAAGCCGTCGCTCTCGCCTAAGTACGGCGGCGTCGACGACAGCCGCAAGACTCCGCGGTCGACGTTCACGGACTGCGTGGATATCACCAAGTGGACTCTGGTGAAGAAGTCGAACGGCGAAGAGGTTCAGCTCCCGAAAGAGCGCCTTACGCGCTACGTGAGCAACGTGATTGCCGAGAAGTGGTACGGGCACTGGGTGATCGTCCGTGCGACGCAGGAGGAGAAGAAGTGCTGAGGCGTGCTCGCTGGGTCGCGCCCCTTGTCGCCGCTGCATTCTCCCTCTCCTGCGGCATCGCTTCCGCTGACGACGGCACGACGCACGGGTGGTGCAGAAACAAGAAGTTCTGCGTGGGCGCAGGCAGTGCAGAAACTCCGGGAAACTCGTCCTCCGGGGGCACCGCCAAGGGGCGGCCGTCGGGAGCCAAGAAGAGCGGTAAAGCCCCGAAGTGCAAGGTCCAGCGGATGGATCCGCAACCGCCGCCCGACTCCTTCTGGGCCGCGGGCGAAGGGAAGGTGGCTTACGAGCGCACCTGCCCTGACGGCGTGACCACCCACTTTGCGGGAGCCCCAGGCGCGGCCGGGCCGACAGTCAATCCAGCTGTGGTGGCGCAGCAGGCCGTGGATTCCATGAAGCTGGTCGGGCCGAGGGTGGCCAGCCCGCGTGCGGACGCCAAGTACGTCGTCGGGATCCCGATGTGGCTGTGGGTGACCCCGAGTGCGACGACGTTCGGGCCGAACACGGCGACCGCGTCGGCCGGAGGGGTATCGGTCACGGCGACGGCCAAGGTGTCAAAGATCGCCTGGAGCATGGGTGACGGCAAGAAGGTCATCTGCGAGGGCGCGGGCACGCCGTTCAAAAACACGCATAACGGCATCGAGTCACCAGACTGCGGCCACACCTACCAGGAACCGTCCACCCACGAGCCGGGCCAGAAATACCACCTGTCGGCGACCGCGTACTGGGACGTGACGTGGCAGGCGAGCACCGGCGAACAGGGGCAGATCCCCACCACGCGTGAGACCGATGTGGCGTTCACCGTGGGCGAGCTGCAGGCCGTGGGCAGCTGACGCTGCGTTGCCGCAAGAAAGGTGAGCTTTGTGAGCAGGACGGATGTGTCCGCGCAAGCCTCTTCGGGAACCGCACAGGCTGCCCCTGTGACCGCTCCCCCGGTGGGTGCACAGGCGAAGTGGCAGTCGCGTCGGCGACGGCCGGGCATGCTGGCGGTCGCCGTCGCGTGCATCGCTGCATGCGCGGTAGGAAATTACTGGTACTGGACGCAGAACGGGCAGCGTCAGCCGGTGCTGGAACTGGCCCGTGACGTCCCGGCCGGCAGTGTCATCAAGGACAGTGATCTGCGGGAAGCCTCCGTCGCCCTGGATCCGTCGATGAAGGTCGTCGGCGTTCAGCAGCGCGACGACGTCGTCGGCATGCGGGCCGTTTCCACGCTGCCCTCCGGTGCGCTGCTGCACCCGCGGCAGGTGACCCGCAAGACGCTGGTGAATGCCGGCGAGCAGCTCGTCGGGATTGCGTTGAAGCCTGGACAGCTGCCGGATTCGGCCCTGCGGCCGGGTGACACGGTGCAGGTGGTGTTCACCAGCGAGGACCCGTCAGCGGACGCTGCGAAGAACGCGAACGGGCCCGAATCCGTGCAGGCGCGCGTGGTGCGGGTGGGCGCCGCGCGTGAGTCGACTGGTGAGCGGGTCGTGGATGTCGCGGTGGGCAAGGCGCAGGGCCCGCAGCTGGCCGCTCAGGCGGCGGGCGGGGACGTGGCGCTGGCCGTGAACGGGGCGGGCGGCTGATGGCGGTCATCGCGTTGGCCGGGCTGCCTGGTGCACCTGGTGTCACGACGACCGCGCTGGCGCTGCAGCGGAGTTGGCCGTTGGAAGGGGACCGGCGGATGCTGGTCGCCGAGTGTGATCCCGACGGTGGTGCGGTGCTGTCCGGCGCGCTGCAGGGAAGTCTCGCCGCGGATGTGAGTCTGCGGAACCTGTCGGTGTCGCTGCGCGGGGAGCAGTCGCTGCGGGACGCGTTCTGGACGCAGTTGGTCCGTCTGTCGGACGACAGCGGGCACAGTGACGGCCGGCATGTGCTGTTGCCGGGTCTGACGGAGCCGTCGCAGGCCGCGAGTCTGGCGCCTGAGTGGTCGCAGTTGGCCGAGCTGTTCGTGGGGATCGACCGGATGCCCACGCATGCCCATGACGTCATCGTCGATCTCGGCCGTAACGGTGCCTACGGCCCGTCCCGGGTGCTGGCGCAGCGCGCCGACCTGGTGCTGCTGGTCGTGCGGGGCACCCTGCGCAGCGTGAACGCGGCCAAGGGCCGGATCGCGATGCTGCGCCACGTGCTGGAGAGCGACCAGGGCCGCCCCGCTCCCTCGTTGGCCGTTCTGCTCGTCACTGAGGGCGCTTACGGGCAGCGGGAGGTCGAGGACCAGCTCGAGACGCGCGTGATCGCGACGCTGCCTCACCGGCCGGTTGAGGCGGCGGTCCTGTCCGACGGTGCGCCGCAGGATCGCAAGTTCGCCAAGGGCCCGTTGATGAGAGCGGCCCGGGATGCGTGCACGCCCCTCAGGCAGCAGGTGGCGTCGCGGCGCTCACGGTTGTACTCGCCGACGCAGCAGCGGCTCGCGGAGGTGCGCGGTGCGCGCTGAACCCGTCTACAACGGCCCTCCCCCGCCCCGGCGCCCCCCGCAGCAGGGCCCGCCCGGCAGCGTGCCCGCCCACGGCGCGCATCCGGGGTACGGGGCTCCTGCGCCTCGCAGCGTCGGTGTCGCTCCCGTCCCGGCCGCGGCTGAGGCCCCGCAGGCGGTGGACTACCGGGCCGCGCAGGAGATCAAGAAGCTAGTGCTGGAGCGGCTGCGCAAGGAGAGCAGCAGCCGCACGCCGCTGTCGCAGCAGGCCAAGGAGCAGCGGGGCCGTCACCTGATCAACGAGCAGGTGGCGATCTGGTCGGACACGCAGGGGCTGTCCACTGGGGGCGCGGTCAGCCTGGGCGCGGAGCAGGAGCTCGCGGCGCTCGCGTTCGACATGTGCTTCCGTGCCGGGCGGCTGCAGCGTTACCTCGACAGCGAACGGGTGGAGGACATCTGGATCGAGGGGTTCGAGCGGGTCTTCCTGAAGTACAGCGGGCAGCGCGAGCCGGTGCGGGTGGCACGGGTGGCGGACTCGGAGGAGGAACTGCAGGAGACAGTGCGGGACTTGATCCGTGCCTCCGGGCAGGGCGGGCGGACGTTTTCCACGTACAGCCCTGATGTGGAGCTGCGGCTGCCGGACGGGTCGCGTCTGCAGGCCCTGGGCCCGGACATCACGGGCGGGAGCACGCATGTGACGATCCGCCGTCACCGCTACCTGGATGTGGACCTCGGCAAGCTGGTCGGGCTGGGCATGCTCGGTGAGGACGCGGCGGATCTGCTGGCGGCCGCGGTGCGGGGCCGGTTCAACGTCATGGTGGCCGGGGAGCAGTCGTCGGGTAAGACGACGATGCTGCGCGCGTTGTTGAGGGAGATCCGGCCCAGCGAGCGGTTCGGCACGTTGGAGACGACGTTCGAGGGCTTGGCCGATCCGGCGTATCACGAGCATGTGGTGCCCATGGAGGCCCGCCAGTCCAACGGTGAGCGCGTCGGCGGAGCGGCGGCGGGTGAGATCACGCTGATGGATCTGATGCTGCGGGCCAAGCGCATGTCGCTGTCGCGGGTGGTGGTGGGCGAGGTCCGCGGACCGGAGATCACGGCCATGATGCAGGCGATGACCAGTGACCGGCCCGGCAACATGTGCACGATTCACGCCTCCGAGCCCGGTGCGGTCTTCGACCGGATCGCCGAGCTGTATCTGCTGGCGCAGGCGAACTTCACGCCGGAGTTGGCCTATCGGCAGATCGCGAACGGTCTGCACTTGGTTGCGTTCCTCTCGGTCGACGACAGTGGCGAGGCTCCGCGCCGCTACCTCTCCCACATTTGGGAGATCACGGGGATCGCTCACGACGGGCGGCCGGCGCACAACGAGATCTTCGGCCCGGCCGACGGCATCGACGGGCCGGCTGTGCCCAAGGGGGCGCTGAGCGACACCAAGCGCCGCCGTCTCGAGCGGGCGGGGATGACGTCCAGTCTCCTGTCGGATCAGGCGCTGGCCTATCTCAACCGGAGGCCGATGTGATCACGTCGTTGTGGTGGGTGGCCAACGGCACGCTGCTGGGCCTGGGCCTGGTGCTCGCCGTCGCCGCGCTGATCGGGACGACGGCGCCGAAGCGCAGCCTGCCGTGGAAGGGCGAGCGCGGCACGATGGCCCGCAAGTACGCCGCGCAGCGCCGCGTCCTGATCGGCGTCGCCGTCGTGGGCTTGCTGGTGGTGTGGCTGATCACCGGCGTGGTGATGGCCGGGATCATCGTGGGCGCGGTGATCGTCGGCGGGCCGTCGCTGCTGTCCGGTCCGGCGATGACCAAGACGCAGATCGCCCGCCGGGACGCCCTGGGTGACTGGGCGCAGCGCCTGTCGGAGATGGTGCGGCTCGGGAACGCCCTGGAGAGGGCACTGATCGCCTCGCGTAAGCACGCGCCGGCCGCGTTGGCCGGCGAGGTCGGCGAGCTCGCGGACAAGGTCCAGGCACAGTGGCCCACGCACGAAGCCCTCGCGGACTTCGCCCGCGGGTTCGACGACGTCACCGGTGACAAGGTCTGCTCCGCTCTCATCCTGGCAGCGCAAGACCCGGGCCCCGGGCTGGCACAGGCCATGGAGGACCTCGCGGCGTCCGTGCGCGAGGAAGTCAAGATGCGCCAGGGCATCGAGTCCGACCGGCAAAAAGTCCGCACGACGGTGCGCACTCTGACGGTCATCACGCTGGGGATCGTGGCGCTCGGCTTCACCGTGCCGCAGGTCACCGGCGTCTACGCCACGCTCATGGGCCAGCTGGTCCTCGCGCTGCTGGCGGCGGGTTTCGTGGCGACCCTGGTGTGGGTGCGCAGTTATGCCACCCGCGGCCGCACGGCGCGCGTTTTGGTCCCTGACCCGCGCAGCCCGGTGAAGACGGATCCACGCCCCGACGCACAGGCGGAGGCGGTGGGGGCATGGTGAACACACTGACTGCGGTCGTTCTTTCTGGCGGCGTCGGCGGCGCCGGTGTGGCCCTGCTGGTCAATGAACTCCTGCCCGCGGCCCCGAAGCTGGGTCCCGCGCTGGAGCGGCTCAACCCCACGCCGGCTACGCCGCAGCAGGCACAGGTGGCGCCCGGGGCCGCACGGCAGGCCCAGGTCGGGCAGTGGCTCGTGAAACGGCTGCCGATCACCCTGCCGCGCAAGGACCTTGACCTGCTCGGGCAGAGCGCCGAAGAGTTCTTGCTGAACAAGACGCTGCTGGTGCTGTTCGGCCTGTTCGCCCCGTCCCTGTTCATCGGGGCGTGGACCCTTCTGGGGATCAGCGTGCCGCTGTATGCGCCCGGCATCGTGGGCCTGGTCCTCGCCGCCGCGTGCTGGTTCGCCCCCGATCTGACGCTGCGCCGGGACGCGATCAAAGCCCGCGCCGAGTGCGCGCACGCCATCGCCGTGTACCTGGAGCTGGTCGCGCTGCGTCTGGCCGCCGGAATCGCGATCGAGTCCGCTTTGGAGCAGGCCGCGAATGTCGGCCGGGGCTGGGTCTTCCTGCGCATCCGGGATGCCCTGATGCGTGCCCGCGTGGAGCGCACCTCGCAGTGGTCTGCACTCAAAGACCTGGGCGAACTCCTCGACGTTCCGGTGCTCTCCGATGTCGCCGACTTTGTGCAGATGTCCTCCCAGGAGGGCGCCTCCGTCTACGACACGGTGCGGCACCGCGCTGCGAGCCTGCGGACCGAGCAGCTCAACGCCGAAGCCGCAGCGGCCAATGCGGACACCGAGAAGATGCAGGCGCCCCTGGGTGTGCTGTGTGTCCTGGTGTTGGCCGCTATGGCGTTCCCTGTCGTGCTGAACGCCTTCAACCAATCGATGTGAAAGGACGCATACCCGTGTCTGACCTGTTCTTGAAGGCGAGCATGCTGCTCGCCCACCTTCCCACTGCTGTCAGCCGCCGGATCAAGGAGGCGCGTGAGGAGATCGACGAGCGTGGGGATCGCGGCGACAACCCGATCGTCACCGTGATCCTTTGGGTGGCCGGCATCGGCATCGCGATCACGATCGTGGCCGCCCTCGTGCGGCTCGGCACCCGGGCCAGCAGCAATGTGGACAACGTGGACCTCGGCGACTGACCGTGTCGAGCAAGTGGGGAGACCGGGGGTCCTCACCCATCCAGGCAGCGATCCTCTTTCCGGTCGTCATCGTCATCGTCTTCATCCTCCTTCAGGGGGTGATGTGGGCCTACGCACGCAACATCGCCTACACCGCGGCCCGTTCAGGGGCGGCGGCAGGACGCATCTACGAGGCATCTCCTGCCGACGGAGCGGCCCACGCGCGGCGGGCCCTCGAGGACCTGGCAGGCAACATGCTGACCGGTACCAGCGTCAGTACCGCGGCCAGTAGCCGGGACACGATGCGCGTGCACGTGAGCGGACAGGCCCTGACGCTGCTGCCCGGCTTTCACCTGACGGTGCGGGCCACGGTGAGCGGACCGATCGAGCACTGGACCGTCCAGGGGGACCGATGACGTGGCCGGGTCCGGCGATGGTGCAGCGTCGGCGCGTGGTCGCGCTCCTGCGAGACGATCGCGGGAACGCGGCGATCGAGGCAGCCATTGTGGTGCCGGTGCTGATCGTGCTGGTGCTGCTGTTCATTGCAGGTGCCCGTCTGTCGTTGGCCGGGCAGAAGACCGACGCCGCCGCCCAGGCCGCCGCCCGTGCCGCCTCCCTGGAACGCACCCCCGGCGAGGGTCAGAACGCCGCACAGCAGGCGGCCGAGCGGGCTCTGTCGGGCGAGCAGCAGGCGTGTTCCAGCATCCGCGTGAGCGCCGATACGTCAGGTCTCGCCGTGCCCGTCGGGCAGGTTTCCGCCGTCACGGTGACGGTGGCGTGCCGGGTGCCCGTCGGCGATCTGATGCTGATCGGCGGCGGACCCGGGGTGCGCACCGTGACCAGCACGTTCACGTCCGTCGTTGACGCCTACAGGGGCCGCTCATGACCCGATTCCAGCTCCGCGAACACGGGCGCCGTCTGCGGTTCGACGACCGCGGCGGCATCAGCGTCTTCGTCGCGATCATCGCCGGACCGCTGATTCTGCTCGCCGGCCTGCTCACCGTCGACGCTTTCGGCGCCCTGCGCGCGAGGGAGAACGCCGACGCTGTGGCCATTGAGGCAGCCCGCGCCGCCCAGCAGGCCGTCGACCTGGACACAGCCATCCCGGCCAAGGGGGTTCGGGTCGATCCTGCCGCCGCGACGGCGGCCGCACGCACGTATCTGGCGCGCGCCGGGGCGAGGGGAACGGTGCGCATCGGTGCCGGCGGTCGCCGGATCACGGTGACGGTCACCGGCTCCTATCGCGGCACGTTCTACCCCCACACCTACACCCATCACGTCAGCAGCACCGCGACGTTGTTGTTCGGCACGACGCAGCCCGAGGACGGCGAGACTCCATGAACCGCTCCCCCGCACCCGCTTCGACCCGGCGCCCACGCCGAACGGCAGCGCTGCTGCTGCGCGCCGTCGGCGCTCTCGTGGCCCTGGTTCTCACCGTGGTGGCCCTGCCGTGGCTGCTGTGGCAGGCGAGCGTGGCGCTCGCGCCCGGTGGCTGGGACGGGTTGCAGCACCTCTTCACCCGTCAGGACACCGGAAGTTTCGCCCTGCTGGCCGTGTGCGTGATCGGCTGGCTCGCCTGGGCGAGCTTCATCCTGTCCCTGCTGCTGGAGATCCCTGCCCAGCTGCGCGGCGTGCGCGCACCGCGCCTGCCCGGCATCCAGGTGAGTCAGCGCGCGGCTGCTGCGCTGGTCGGCTCACTGCTCGTGCTCCTGCCGACCGGTACGGCCCTGGCAGCCACTCCGGCCGAGGCCGCGCCACGCGCCGAGACCTCCGTGACCGTCCCGGCACAACCAGGAGCCGGCGACCACGCGACGTCGCCCGCTGCCACTGCCCCCGGCAGCACAGCACGACAGGCCGCCCACAGTGCGCAGGACACCTACACAGTCCGCGACACGCGGCCCGCTGAAAGCCTGTGGAGCATCGCCGAGCGTCTCTACGGCAACGGTGAGGCCTACACGCACATCGCGCAGGCCAACGAGGGCAGGGCCATGGCCGACGGACAGACCTTCCACGCCGACGCCCCCATCCGGCCGGGCTGGATCCTGCAGCTGCCGGCCGAGGTGCCCCGCATCGACGCGCAGCACCCGGCAGATCAGGAAGAGGCGGGGCTGCAGACGCAGACTGCTGCCACACAGCCCGCCGCAACGGCGCATGTCGTCGAGGGCGGCGAGTCGATCTCTGAGATCGCGAAGGATGAGACCGGTGACGCGACCAACTGGCCCCATCTGTATGCGGCCAGCCGAGGCGCCCAGCCGGATGGCCTGCCCCGCATCACCGACCCGAATCTAATCTTCCCCGGGCAGCGGATCACCATCCCCACGGCAACTGCCCCTCACGACCAGCAGGATGACTCCTCCGGACAGCAGGACCAGGAACAACCCGCAGAGTCGGACCATCATGCGCAGCAGCCCCCGCGCGCCGGCAGCGGACCGGACCAGGACGACCACGACTCCGCGTACAAGCCGGATCACGGCAGCGGATCCGGAGAAACGGCAGCCTCCCCGAAGCCGACAACAGAGCACAGCAAGAGCCCGGCATCTTCGTCCGCGCAGCCCAGCAACACGCAGCGCCCCGTGTCCCCCTCTGCGCAGCCCAGCCACAGTGCCCGCCCGTCAGCGCCTGCCACGGCCTCACCGTCGGCGTCTTCGCCCGAGCAGGAGCACTCCCCCGCCGCATCGCAGAGTTCCGCCACGAACAACGCGAATGACTCCTCTTCCCTCGTGTCCACGCGGACAGCTACAGGGGCATTCGCACTGCTGGCTGCCGCCCTGACCGGGACGCTCGCGTTTCGGCGGCTGCGGCAGCGGCGCTCACGAAAGCCCGGCCAGAGTCTGCCCGAGGCGGTGCCGACCGCTGTGGAGGCCGAGCTGGAGCAGGCAGCGGGTGACGAAAGTGCCGGAGTGCTGCGCCTGCACGCCGCCCTGTCGGCCCTCGCCCACCAGACCGGCGGCACTGGCCCTCCGCTGCGGGCCGCCCGGATCACCACTGACGGCGTCCAGGTCCTGCCCGCCGACGTCGCGGCCCAGCCCGTGACGCCGTTCACCACATCTCGAGCTGGCTGGTGGGAACTGCCGGACACGGACGACCTGCCCGTTCCCGAGGACGGGTCGGCCACGACGACAGCTCCCTATCCGGCACTTGTCACCCTCGGCACCGACCCAGGCGGCGACTTGGTGCTGGCGAACCTGCCCGCGCTGGAAGTCCTTCTCGTCGATGGCGAGCCGGACGACCGCACGGAAGTCATCGCCGCTCTGGCAGCCGAACTCACCCTCGCCCCCTTCGCCGAACATGTCGAGGTCGTCGCCAGTGGAATGGGCAGCATGGGCGCCGATCTCGCCGCCCTCGGTGTCCAGTACCTGCCCGACCCGCGCCTAGCAGCCACAGAATTCGCCGCGCGGCTGCTGGAAGCCCACCAGGAACCCGAGGACTCCGCGCTGCCGTACGTGCTGCTGTGCGCCGGCCTGGACGACGACGTCGCCTGGCAGTTCGCGCAGAGCCTGGACAAGGCCCAAGGTCTGGTCCCCGCCGTGCTCGTCATGCCCTCCACAGCGAGCACGATGTTCCCCGACGCCGAAACCGTTGATGCCGCAACGAGTGAACCCCAGCGCATCGACACGATCGGCTGCGACCTTGTGCTGCAGCGCCTCGATGCCGGATCGATCGCGGAACTGGCAGAAGCCTTCCGCCAGAGCAGCAAACAACCAGTAGACGCAGACGGCGTCTGGGAGCACGTCCTACCGGAGACCACCGCGCTGCCCGACCCCGCTCCACCCGTGACTGCGGTGCCCAACCAGGCCCAAGACGTCGGCGACAGCGCCGACCCCCTCCCTGCTGAGGGCCAGGCGGCTGTTCCGGTCGGATTCCAGGCGTTCCTGGGTGCTGCGGCCGACCCTGGCCAGGCCCCGCTCACGGCTGTTCAGACCCCGCCCGCGCCCAGCACAGAGCCCAGCTCTGGTGAGGGCCAGCCGGAGCGGATCGGGCCTCGCTTCCGCATTCCGCCCTCCCACACCATCCTCACTCCCGAGCGCGTCGCCGCGATCGGCGAGACGGACGAGGACAAGGCACTCAGCGAAGCCAGGCCCGACGACACTACGCCCAGATTGCGGCTCCTCGGCGGGCTTCGCGTGGAGAACGCCGACCTCGAGCCGCGCCTCATCGAACTCGCGGCTCACCTGCTGCTGCGCCCGGGCAGCAGTGCCGAAGTGCTGTGTGAGGACCTAGGCAACCGGGAACCGTGGTCGGCATCCACCCTCAATGCACGGCTGAGGGAACTACGCAGGCGGCTCGGCACGGACCCCGACGGCGTTCTGTACGTGGCGCAGCGGGTGAGTAAAGCCTCCCCCTATGCGCTGTCGGACACGGTGCGCTGCGACTGGCACGAGTTCGAGCGGCTCGCCGAACTCGGCATCAGCCGCGGCGAACAGGGACTGCACTACCTCGAACGCGCCCTCGCCCTCGTCGCAGGCGTGCCGCTCGGTGAACATGCGTCGTCCTGGATGGTGCCGCTGCGCACCTACATGCAGGACCGGATCGCTGACGTCGCCTCCACGGTGGCCACATATCGCACGCTGGCCGGTCCCCATCAGGACTTCCCCAGCGCACGCCAGGCCTGCGCGACCGGCCTGTTGGCGGACAGCCTCGCCGAGACCCTGCACCGGGCGATGCTGAAGATCGAAGCGGCCGCGGGCAACCGGACGGGGCTGCGCACCGCCGTCGCGCACTGGCAGGACGCGACCAGACACCTCAGCGAAGTCGACACCACAACCCAGGCCCTCGTCGACAAACTGCTGTCCGCATAGCGACGCAGGGCAAGTGGCGGGCTCTGCCTGCGGATTTCCCGCCCTGGCGCACGGTCTGGGGGTTCATGGCCCGCTGGGCCGCGGCCGAGATCATCGGCCAGCTCCGTGACCATCTCGCCGGGCGGATCTGCCGCGACATGGGCAAAGGCCCCCGGGCGGTGGCCACCGTGATTGACTCCCAGAGCGTGAAAGCCGCGGAGACCGTCTCCAAGGCCACCCGCGGCTACGACGCGGGCAAGAAGATCAACGGCCGCAAGCGCCACCTGGTCGTCGACACCCGCGGCCTACCCCTCATGGTCATGGTCACCCCCGCCGACCTGCACGACGCCGCAGCGGCGAAGGAAGTCCTGTTCCGCCTGCGCCTGATGCACCCCGAGATCACGATCGTCTGGGCCGACTCCGCCTACGCCGGGAAGCTCGTCGACTGGGCGAAACAGCACCTCAACCTCACCATCAAGCCCGTCAGCCGTCCCAAGGACGCCTCCGGCTTCGTCGTGCTCCCCCGCCGCTGGGTCGTCGAACGCAGTCTGGCGTGGATGATGCACGCCCGCCGCCACGCGAGGGAATACGAACGGGTCATCCAGCACTCCGAGACCCTGATCACCTGGGCAGCCATCGCCCTCATGACCAGGCGCCTCGCCCGGAAAGGCGCCACCCCCAGCTGGCCGAGGAAACCGGCGCCGACCGATGCTTGAGCCTCTGGCCAGCCGAACGAGGCCTGGTGTGAGCCGCTACCGGCGGCGGCAGCAGAACTCGGCATGAGTGGGACGGGGAGAGGCGCGGGAGACGATGTCGAACCCGGCGCGTTGCAGCATGCCCTCGACGATCCAGGTGTAGGTGGAGTACTCCTCTCGGACATGGGCTTCGAAGTCGGTCTTGGTGAAGCCCTCGCCGTCCGGACGGCCTGCTGCATCGATCCACTGCTGCAGGTGGGTCTCTGCGCTGGAAGGCTCGAAACTGAAGATCACGTCCCACAAGTAGAAGACCCCGCCACGACGGAGCATCCCGGCTGCGTTGAGCAGGGCCTGCTGCTTCCAGAAGTCCGGAAGCTGGTGCAGGGCCGACTTCGTAGTCACCACGTCGGCGAGAGGACCCTGGTGGGTGTAGTCGAGAAAGCCGGCGTGGTGCCACTGCGGTGCAACACCGAACCGATCAGCCCGCGCCTTGGCGAAGACCAGCATTTCCTCGGAGACATCCACACCATGCGCGACGGCCCCGCGCCGTGCGGCCTGGACAGCCAGTGAACCGGTACCGCACGCGAGATCGACCAGTTGGATGCCTGCGCTGACGCCCAAGCGGTCCAGCAGCGCGTCGTCAGCTTGGGGGTCAGTGCCCTGGTTGCGGTCGTAGGCAGCGACTGCGGCCTTGCTGCCCAAGTCGATGCCGACCGGCGCATATTCGGAGAAGTACCAGACAGGACGGGAATGTGTCGTGTCGCTTCGTGGCATGCCCCGTTTGTAGGCTCCCCACAGGACTTACGGCAACGACAACTTACGTACCGCGGCATTGCGAAAGGTGAAAGGTGCAGGACCACGACCAGTACCGCCTCTTCCTCCACCTCGCGGAGACGCTCAGCTTCACCCGCACCGCTGCTGACTGCCACGTCAGCCCTGCCACGCTGTCCCGCACCGTGCAGCGGCTTGAGGCCGCCACCGGACACCGCCTACTCGACCGCGGCCCTCACGGGGTATGCCTGACCACGCACGGCCGCGCCTTCCGACAATATGCAGCCGAAGCCCTGGACCTATGGACCCGCTACCGCAGCGACGGTGCAGCAGACGACGACCTCAGCGGACACCTGCGGGTGTTCGCCTCCGTCACCGCATGCCACACCCTCCTGCCCGACCTGCTTGCCCCCCTGCGCGAGGCGCACCCGCGCGTGAGCATCTCCTTACGCACCGGCGACGCCGCAGCCGCCCTTGCCCTGCTCGACCAGGGCGAGGCCGACCTTGCCGTCGCAGCCCTCCCAGCCCGGATTCCCGCCACCGTGCTCGCCCGGCAGATCGCGCAGACCCCGCTCGTCCTCGTCCAGGCCAGGCCCCCGTTGGCCGACGAGGAGTTCACCGCCACAGCGGAGCCCTTCGTCCTGCCACGGCAGGGACTCGTGCGCGCTGCCGCAGACCAGTGGTTCCGAGACCTGGGCATCCATCCGCACATCGCTGCCGAGACCGAAGGCCATGAAGCGCTGCTCACCCTTGTCGCTCTGGGCTACGGCACGGGCATCGTCCCCGATCTTGTCCTGCAACACAGCGGACTCCGCTCCAGACTTCGCCAGGTGACTGCCCCATCCGTACCAGATCGGCTCACCATCGGCGTCTGCATCCGACGGGCCGACGTACACCGCCCCTTGGTCGCCGCAGCCTGGGCGGCAACCCAGCCGGGCAGAGCGGACCGCCTAGCTCAGCTGTGAAGGGGTTCGAAAACACGCACTTATGGTGTCGCGGGGGTCGTCTCGGTCACCGCGGGGCAGTCATGTTGGCGGGGCGGGGGACCCACGACGTTGAGGACGGGGTCTTCCCCCTCCGGGATTTCGAAGACGAAAACGACGCCGGAGGACATGGCCTGGACCGAGCATTGGTTGCCGAAGGTCAAGGGTGTGTATGGCCGCCAGGTGCAACCGGCGCGATCGAGAGATTCGATCACGTCGGCATACTTGAGGTTGCCGGGGAATGCTTCCCTGCCGACCAAGCCGGCAGGGAGATCGATGCCATCACGCCAGGTCTGAAGACAGATCAGGATGATCTTCTGGCAGCGGCAGACACTCAGCTCAAGGTCTCCGTAGGCGAACAGGCGCGGCCATGAGTGACGCTTCCCGATGACCACCTCAAAGGGCTCGCCGAGCACTGCGGTGACCGTGTCCCAGGCGGCGCCGTTCGAGAGCGGACCCAGCTGTCCCGACTGGGCGAATTCCGTCAGGACGTCGAGTAGCTCCATGGGGCGGGAGCCTGTCATCTGCGGTGCCGGGCTGTCCATCGGCTTTGGGCAGGCCACGGAGGCGACGGAACGTGGCGGCGGGTCGGTGGTCATTCGGTCGCATGGCTTTCGGTGATGGCGAGACGGGCGGAGGACTCGTCCATGATGCCCTTCTCGTCGGCGAACGCCGCGAACCAGTGCCTTCGCGCTCACACTGAGAGCCGTTCAACACGCAGTGCGGTCCGGCCGGAAGCCGGTTTGCTGGACTTCGCGGAGCATCAGGTCTCCGAGTTGCGCAGGGGACTATCACTCGTTGCGCGGCCATTGCCAGTGGCCTCACGTCAACGAGTTGAGCAGCAAGAAAGTGCAGGTCAAGGCAGTGTGCAACTTCGTTGAACTGCGCAAGGCCTTGCTGTGTAGCTGTCGGCCACTGCGCAGATGAGTGCGCACCTCCCCTGTATTGCGCAGTGGGTACGGCTACGGGTGCGCACTGCTGTGGTGGCTGCGCAGGGCGTGGTAGCGGCGCTCGAACCCGGACGCGAGATGCTCGGCGCGCTGCAGATCGTCGAGGGTCAGCTGCCGGTTGCCCGACTTGATTCCGTCGTCGGCGAGCCGATGAAGCAGTGCTTCGTATGTCGGGGGTTCACCCAGGCGCTCGTATGCGTCGGCCCACCGGCGGTAGATGCGCTGCTCCAGTGCATACCGGCGCAGCGTGCTCGGGCTGACCGGCCGTCCCTTGTCGCCCAGTACGCCGGAGGCAGCGAGCTGTTGGGATATCTCCTCCCAGGCTGCTCCACCCTTGGGCTCCATGCCGTGGGTGTCCACGTAATTGTGGTAGACGCGGTAGTACCGGTCGGGGTTCGTGAGCCGTGCGAGCTCCTCCCCCGCATCCCCTGCGTCGTCCTGCGTCGTGGAAGTGTCGAGGGCTACGTCGATCTGCGCGCGGTCCCGCTGCGAGGGAACCGGCGCCACGTCGTCCGACGGAGTCTGGCTTGCCGCCAGCCCCTCGGCGGGCGTCGTGTCCGCGGCGCTAGGGGCCGGGAGCTGCTCCGCTGTGACCTCGGCGGGCAGCAGGTGCGGCTCGGGAGCGTCCAAGTTGTAGCGCTCTCGCAGGTACTGCGCGAACACTGCCGTATCGGGTGAGTCGCCGAACTCCTCGACATAGGCGCGGGCCACATCCCAGTAGAACGCCGCCCACGTCTCCTCTGAGACCGGCACCTCAGCCTGCGGGCCTTCCGCGTCCCCCGTGGCCTGGTGGCCGCCGTTCACTTCGACCCTGGCCGCACATACGGCCAGGAGCGGCGTCAGATCCGTCTCCGGCAGCGGGCTGCCGTCGTCCTGGGCAGCGCCCCACTCGTCCCGCAGATGGTGAGCGAACTGGGCCGCCGTCGGAACGACCTGATACTCAGCCAGGAAGTCCTCGTAGGCGCTGAAGTAGTCGATCGGGCCCGCCGTCTCGACAGAGTGCTCCGTCTGCTGAGCGAACGACGGGCTCGAAGGCTCTGCCGCAGGAACCTCTACGGCGTCGATCGACGGCTCCAGCTCCGGAGCTGCCAGCTGCGGTGCGGCCGGCAGCAGCCGTGCTTCGATCCCCGCTGCCGCCAACCCTTCCGGAGCGGTCTGGGCGAGCGGGACGCCGTAGCGCGCGAGGCGCAGCGGCATCAGGGACTCGACGGGGGCCTTGCGGCGCCAGGCGCGGCCGAAACGGGAGTGCAGACGGGCCTGGTAGACGAGACGGTCCTGCTCCAGCTTGATGACCTGCTCGTAGGAGCGCAGCTCCCACAGCTTCATGCGGCGCCACAGCAGGAACGTGGGCAGCGGACAGAGCAGCCAGCGCGACAGGCGCACGCCCTCCATGTGCTTGTCGGCCGTGATGTCCGCGATCCGGCCCACCGCGTGCCGCGCCGCCTCGATGGAGACGACGAACAGGATCGGGATGACGGCGTGCATGCCGACGCCGAGGGGGTCCGGCCAGGCCGCCGCGCCGTTGAACGCGATCGTCGCCGCGGTCAGCAGCCACGCCGTCTGGCGCAGCAGGGGGAACGGTATGCGGATCCAGGTCAGCAGCAGGTCCAGGGCGAGCAGGACACAGATACCCGCGTCGATACCGACCGGGAACACATAGGAGAAGTTCCCGAACCCCTTCTGCAGCGCCAGCTCACGAACGGCCGCGTACGAACCCGCGAAACCAATACCGGCGACGACCACCACACCAGCGACAACCACCCCGATGAGTACGCGGTGCGTCCGCATCAGCTGTGGCGCGGCCACACCACCCTCCGGCCCTAACTCACCCTCTGCTCCTCCCCCGCCCCGCACGCCCAACAACCCCCATCACCTCTCGCGGTCAACTCACCCCTCACACTTCACTTTTGCACACCCGAACAAGTCACGACACAGGGAATCAACAACTGGCCAGTTGCACACCGGTTGTTCCAGACGACAGCGCGCCTGGCGGCGCCGTCGGCACACTCCTCAGCGGGTGGAAGCCGAGGGCGCCTGATCGCAAGTGTGGTGCGAGGGCCGGCATGGGAATCCGGATGAGAGAGTTCGGTTGCCCAAGTGGCCCCAGAACTCCCTGCCCGGCGGCATGGCACGGACTGAGGGCCGAAATGGTCCAGATGCGCAGGGCCGCGTTGAGGGGCCGCTGGCTCACAGATATCGGCGTTCGAACGACACGATGTCCAGCCGCCGCGCATCCGGTGCTCTGGCTGCTCTACCGCAGTCGCGGAGGCTTTTGTGGCTGGGGTATCGAGGGGAGGATCTCCCACAACGGCCGACGGCCGCGGGCCCACTGCTCGAGCACGCGTCGGTCGACCAGATGCAGACGCTGCTGCCAGGCGAACACCCGGGCGGGCTGGGAAATCTTCCCGTTGGTCACCATCACGACGACATCACCGCCGAGCACCGGCCGGCCGGTGCCGTTGAGGGTCTGCAACTCCAAAGTGCCAACCGCCGAGCCGTCGAGGCCCTTCTTACGGTGCTTGCACTGGATCACCCTTCTCTGCACTAGCAGGGTTGAGGAGCTGTCAGGCGAGTGGGACGAAACGGTTAAGGAGGAACCGGGTCTTGCTGTCCGGTTCGATGACGGTGGACTCAACTCTGTAGCGACCAGCATCAAGATCGAGCGTGATGCCCTGCGTGAGGGTGCCCACCTCGGTGCCAAGATAGGCAGAGTCGAAGATGACGAGAGGTCCGGCGGTCCTCATCTCCGGCCCGCCGGTCCACTCCGTGGCGGCCAGCGAGTCAGTGATCAAGCCGGCGACGTCCTCCTCGGTTTCCGCGTAGCACCATCGTGCGATGACTCCGTGCTCGGGCAGGACAGTCGTAGACATCGGCTCGTCTGCGAATACGAGGGCCTCGTCGCCGCTCGCCAGCATCAAGACGGCGACCCCGTCGACGATCTCGCAGGCCCGGTCATAGTCATCGCCCTCGGTGCCACTCCACTGCGGCACTGCGGTCGATGGAACGGCGGCAAACGGGCCACCGTTCGTGTCATGCCAGTTCAGGGTCATTTTCGTCCTCGGGACAGCTCAGCCGTTGATCGCGTCAGCGTATGCCTCGATCAAGGGTGCGCGTTCTCACCGTCTCGGCCGTGGGCGGCCCCCCGGACCGAACGCGTTCCCGAGTTGGTGCAGTTAACAGACCAGTACCGGCCGAGAGGATCGTGGCCCTTCACATCCGCGCCGAGGTCCCCTCGTCCACCGCAGCGCAGTGCGTTGCGCGAGCCGTCACGGGCGAGCAGATCACGTATGGCGGTCTCAAAGGCGCTGTGGTGCATGGCATCCAGCTGTCCGAGCGAGTACGTCAGGCCCTCGACCCGCAGCCGGGCAGAGCGCATCTGGTCGACCTGCCGGTAGATCCAGCCCGCGAGCAGGAGCAGGGCGAGGAAACCGAGCACGACCAGGATCCACCAGTGCGCCCACACTCACTGCCCGACCTTGACCAGCGCCAACGCGACGACGACAAGCACACCGAGGGCGACGAGCAGTTCCTCGTCGCTGTTGCGCCGGCGTCGGCGCGGGCTCACCGCAACACCCCCGCCGGCCCTGGACGCAACGCTCTGCGCGCGGCCCCGCCGGCGTGATCGGTGCAGTCGCATCCCCTGTTTCCAGACATGCAATCCCCCCTCCAACCGATCCCCGCCACATTCATGACAGCACCCCGCACTGACAGTCGACCCGCCGTCGAGACCACCCGACCGAGAATCGCCGACCGATGCCCAACAGCCGTACACAGGAAGCTGGTTGAGTGCCGAGCATTGTCAGTGGGTGGCGAAACCGTCGAATGTTGCGCCGAGGAAACCGGCCCCGCCCGGGGGTACTGCCCTCCTTCACCGTCGAGGACCGCCCGGGACCTACGTACGCCCCCACGTCCACCGAGACGGCACCTAGCGTCGGTGCCACGGTGACCGCAGACGGATTCGCGCGTGAGGACTGCGTGACCACGATGACGCCCCGGCCTGCGCAGGTCACCTGCGACAAAACTCCGCCCTCGTCCGGTGCTCCGATCTTCGCGGCGCTGGCTGCCCACTGGAAGGCGCAGGGGCGTGTCGTGCCGGGGCAGGTGGACCAGGAATGGGTCAAGCTGGCTGACAGCTACCCATGGCCCAGCTCATAGACCAGCGTGGTGCGTGCCCCTCCACTCCATGCCCGCACCCGCTGTACCGGCCGACAGCCTCGACCGCCTGCCCGGCCACCGAGGCTGCCGGACCGGCCGGTCAGGTTGGGCCCCTCCCAGTCCGGCAGCGCCCACCCAGTTCCTGTCCGGCCAACATCTCGCGCAGGAGCTGCATCTGGGCGCGGTCGAGCTGGATCTGCCACTGCCCTCCCACATCGCTGTCGAGGGGGTCATGGCCAGCCATTCGTGCATATGCGGAACGAGTGTGCGGTAGGCATGACCTGAAACCTCGCCCCACGGCATCGCTGTTAGGCGGACCATGCACCCCGAAATTTCCATCAGTCACCGTGACGAGAAGGGCTGGACCGTCGTCGAGGTCCACGGCGAGGTCGACGTCTCCACCGTGCCCTGGATCAGCAAGTACATCAGCGCCTGTATCGCAGCGGGCCGATATCACCTCATCGTGGACCTGGTGGGGGTGCCGTTCATGGACTCGATGGGCCTCGAGCTCCTCGTCGCCCTCGGCAAACGGGTCCGAACGCACGCCGGTGACCTAAGACTGGTGATCACGCATCCGGGTGTTCTCCAGATTTTCCGCATCACGAACCTGCACCAGTTCCTGCCGACCTATGACTCGGTAGAAAACGCGATGGAGTGACATGAGGGGCGACGACGACAGACCCCCGTCACAACTGTGACGGGGACGGATCCCGCGAGGTCCGGCCTGGCACTTGGCACCGTCTACGGCGAGATGCTCTCCCAATTTCATGGCCCAGCCCGGTCCCTGACCTGGGCTGTTCGTCCAGGCGCCGCCGCAGGACAGGCGTTGCCATGCCTCGGGTTGCGCCTGGCCGATGAGGTGGTCGATGCGCGGGCCGTGAACCTGCTGTGACTTGGGCACCGCACGACGTAAGACAGGCCGACGTCTTCCAGGCGCGACTCGTCCACCATGCTGCGCCAAGCAACCTCCAGCACGCCCGGCGCTACCCCTCCATGACGCCGAATCTCCTGCTGACTGCACAACCCCTCCCGCACCACCCCGTGGCGGCGCACCCCGACACCACGTCGGAGTACGCCGCCACACCCGTACGCGCAAAGATCAGCAGGCGAAGCGTGACCTGGCCGCGACCGCTCGCGTACCACGCACCTGGTCGCCCTGGCCGAGCGCCTGGCGGCCGAACGCCTGGAAGCCCTGGCACACATCGAGGGGCGCCGGGCAGCGGACTGCCCCGGGTACTGTTCGTCTGCAGCCACAACGCCGGACTCTCACAGCTCGCCGCGGCCCTGCTTGCCCACCGCGCGCCCAGGACATGTGACGGTGTCGTCCGCCAGCCCCCATCCCGCCCCGGTCGTCGAGCCGGTGGTGACCCAGGTCCTCACCGAGGCAGTCGGGGCGCCTGCGGCTGCACGCCGTGATTACAACGGAATGCTGGGGTCCGAAGGCAACCGGCTGGTGGAGCGCTGGCGTGCCAGTCATGAATGCGACGAGGAGGGGAGCGAGTCAGTGGTGGATGGTGTACTGGCCGAACTCTCCGAGTAGGTACGTCGACTGCGCCCGGTCGTCGATTAAGAGCGCCCACAGCGCGGTCAGGCTCCCAGCACCTGAATGCGCCAGTACGGGGCCACCTTGTACATGTCTTCAAGGAGGCAGTTGTGCGCCGGTGGAACTGGGTGTCGCGAGCAGGGCGCAAATCAACGCCTGAGTGGGGTCTGCTATCAATTACCGCATATATATGGCTCATTGCAACCTCTTCAGCACAGGCGCACGAGAGGGAGCCGCAACTACGGCGGGCGCCGGCGTTCCGAAGTGGGGCAGCTTGGGCCGCGTCAGCTGTGGTTCAGGAACGACACGACCTGGTCCTCGTACCAGCGGGCGGCACTGACACCGTGCCACGAAGCCGCTTCGTCGACCTGGTCCTCGTACCAGCGGGCGGCACTGACACCGTGCCACGAAGCCGCTTCGTCGACCTGGTCCTCGTACCAGCGGGCGGCACTGACACCGTGCCACGAAGCCGCTTCGTCGACCTGGTCCGCAGCCCGCATGTAGCGCACAGTGTCCTGCCCACGGTGGTCGTCATCTGTGTGGCGGCCGACTTGCTCGCTGCTGGTCGCGGAGGTGGCGGACACGTACTGCGTGTGCTGCACGGGAACCGCAGTCGTGGCTGCCGACGCCGAGCCGCCGGCTCCGAGAAGGGCTCCGCCGGCCAGTGCCGTGGTGGCGAGTGCGATCGAGACGCGCTTGATGATGCTGTTCATGGTCATTTCCCTTGCGAGACTGCCGCGGTTTCGCCGAGTTGGCGGCCGCCGCTTCTATGTGAACCGAGATCCGGAAATCCCGGGTCAGTCGGCTTGCCGCAAGGTCATCCGGAGGGGTGCCTCACATTCGGCTCTGCCACCGTACCCGAGGGGTGCCTCATGTTTGCGGTGAAGCTCATCACAGCACGTCGGAGGGGCGAGATTGCGATCGGAAACATGACAACAACCGAATTCGAGGGGGGCCTCATGTTACGCTCGAGTCATGAGCCACCACCACGTCCCGTCCGCGAAGGAGACACCGGCGAAACCCCTGCGTCGTGACGCACAACGCAACAGGGATGCGATCGTGGCCGCCGCCCGCACGGCCTTCTCCGAGCAGGGCCTCGGGGCATCCCTGGAGGGCATCGCCCGCGAGGCCGGCGTCGCGATCGGCACGCTCTACCGCCACTTCCCCACCCGGCTCGACCTGGTCGAAACGCTCTTCAACGCGAAGTACGCGGAACTGCTCACCGCCGCGGAAGAAGCCGCGGCCATGGATGACGCCTGGGAGGGGTTCTGCCGCTACCTGGAGAATCTCTGCAAACTGCAGGCCTGCGACCGCGCCTTCAACGACCTGGTCTCGGCACGGCTGCCCCTTCACGTGGCCGGCCGCGAGATGTTCGAACGCACCAAGGAACTCTGCAACCAGATCATGCGCAACGCCCAGGAACAGGGCGTCCTGCGCGGCGACGTCACCGCGCAGGACATCGCCTTCGTGATCTGGTCCCAAGCCGGGATCATCCAGGCCACACGCACCATCGCTCCCCAAGCCTGGCGCCGCCACCTCCACCTGATGCTCGACGCCTTCCGCACCGAGGGCGCCCACGAACTGCCCGAACCTCCTCTGACCAGCCAGCAGGTCGACCAGACCCTCGTCACTCTCGAGTGCACCAAAGAGGACTGCCACGAGCAGTCCTGACCACACGAAAGACGAGGCCGCGGACAACAGCTGCACATCACACCGGACCGGCACCTCGGCCGACCGGCCGGGCCGGGAAGACCCCGGACAACACTCCGGGCGGCACGACTACGGGCCGTCCGGCCGTCATCTTCCGGCTGCTCCGGCCCTGCGCGCTCTGCGGCGCGGCTCGCAGTGCCTCCTCAGGCCCGGGGCGATCAGCCCACGCCACGGCACTCTCGAGCACCTCGGTAACGGTCATCGCCTCGCGGGTGATCTCCGCCATCCTGCGGGCTGTCGCGGCGTCAGGTCGCATGACGACGACACGTCACGATGCAACGCCAACCGCCGGGTCGCGGTGGCCAGCGCGCGGACCATGGCGGCAGGAAGCCACCCCTGCGTGTCTGCCAGCTACCCGCATCGTTGGGCAGGTCATCGCGCGGAGAATCCGACTTCACCCCTCGGATGCGCGCGGTCCGAGGGCCCGGACCCCACGCACCGTCTCTGCCTGGCTCTCACCCATGTGACGTTCCAGGCTGGCGTCGGCCGCCAGTCCAAGGGCAGGTTAGGGAACCGGACGGCCCGGTACGCCCTCCCCCGAGGTACCGGGCTGTCCGGCATCGATCTCGGTCGATGAGCGAGGAGCTCGGCGCATGCATGCAGGCGCAGTGGCTGGGCCGGGACAAACTCGGACCCGCGCAGCGGCGGCGCTGCTGGAGAGCGTGCTGGGTGTGACAGAGGCCGGTGCGGACGAACGCCACACAGGACACGGCCAGCCAGAACGGACATCGGCCGGCCGCGGCCCACGACCTGCGGGGCCTGCTGGGCGTGGTCCGCCAGCTCATCAGATGCGGTCATCATCCCACTGGGACGGTGATCTCCCTCTTGAGGATCTTGCCGCTCGGCCCCATCGGCAGCAGGTCCACGAGCCATATCCGGCGCGGGTACTTGTAGGCCGCCACCCGGTCCTTGACGTACTCCCTCAGTTCGTCGGGCGTGGCCTGCGCATCAGGGTGGAGTACAACCACGGCCGCGACTTCCTCGCCCAGGTCGGCATGCGGGATACCTAGCACTGCGGCCATCCCGACAGCCGGGTGCTCGTGGAGTACTTCCTCGATCTCTCGCGGATAGACGTTGTAGCCGCCGCGGATGATCATGTCCTTCTTGCGGTCGACGATGTACAAGTACCCGTCCTCATCCGCGCGGGCGAGGTCGCCGCTGCGGAGCCAACCGTCGGGGATGGCGGCCTTCGTTTCCAGGGGTCGGTTCCAGTACCCCTTCATCACGTTAGGTCCCCGGACGGCCAGTTCACCGATCTCGCCCAGGGGTACGTCCTGTCCTTTGTCGTCCAGCAGCCGTACTTCCACGTCTCTGATGGGGGTACCGATGGACCCGGCCTTGCGTGGCCGGTCGGGGTGGTTGAACGTGACCACCGGGCTGGTCTCGGACATGCCGAAGCCTTCCAGCACCGGACAGTCGAACCGCTGCTCGAAGCCGTGGAGGATTTCTACTGGCAGCGAGGCGCCGCCGGAGATGCACATCCGCAGTGTTGAGACGTCCGCTCTCGACGAGTGGTGCAGCAGTGCCGCGTACATCGTCGGTACGCCTTCGAAGACGGTGGCCCGCTCGCGGGCGATGGCGTCCAGGACGGCCTGCGGATCGAAGCGAGGGATGAGGACGAGCGAGGCACCGCTGCGGACGGCCGCACTCATGGTGCAGATTTGCCCGAATATGTGGAATAGCGGCAGACAGCCCACCACCACGTCCTCGGGTGTCATCCGCTGGATGTGGATGCTGTTGACCTCGGTGTTGTGCCGCAGCCCGGCGTGAGAGAGGACGGCTCCCTTGGGGCGGCCGGTGGTGCCGGAGGTGTACAGCAGGACGGCCATGTCCTCGCCGTCCGTGTCGGCGACCTCGGCCAGCGGCTCGTGCCCGGCCAGTGTCGCGGCGAACGCGACGGGTTCAACGGCCGCATGCCGCACGCCTGCGGCGGCTGCGCCCTGCGCACCCTCCCCCGGGGCCTGATGCCACTCGAAGAGCCACACTGCGCCGGAGTCGGCGAGGTGGAACTCTGTCTCCCTGGTCTTCAGGAGCGGGTTCATCGGAACCACGACCGCTCCAGCGCGCAGGGCTCCGTAGTACAGGACGACGAACTCGGGAACGTTGGGCAGCATCAGGGCGATCCGGTCTCCCTGTCGCACGCCTTGAGACCTGAGCAGGGTGGCGGCGCGGGCGCTGCGTTCGTCCAGCTCCGCGTGGGTGATGACCTGCTCTCCCAAGCGCAGCGCGGGGCGCTCAGGCTGCTGTTGCGCTGTCTCCACGAGGAACCCTGCCAGATTGGCCATGACCCGCCTCCGTTACACGGAACCGCCGAATGTTTACATCGCCGACATCTTGCAGTCGTCTGTAGCCGTGCCCTATGGGTAGCAGAACAGCAAACAAGCCCTTGGACTGTTCCTGGCGACAATCCAAGGGCATTAAGCTGCGGAGATGAACCTTTCGGGCGTGGCTGCGGCGCTCCAGTCAAGGCTTCCGGAACTGGGTGAGCGCATGGCGCTGCGTATCCGCTCAGACGTCGACGCCTACAACGACGAGTCGCTGATTTCCCTGGACTCGCTGTGCCGTTCCTGTGCCGCCAACGCGGACTTCGTCCTGGCCCACCTGCGCCGCGGAGGCACCCCGGACGCAAGTTCGGCCCGTGAGACCGGACAGGCCCGCGCGGAGCAGGGCGTTCCGCTGGCGGACACGTTGCACGCGTACCGGATCGGCTCGGAGCTCCTGTGGACGGAGATCCTCGCGGAGGCACAGATGCACCCCGAGGTCTCCGACGATCTTCTGGTGTCGGAGTCGGCGGAGTTCTGGACTCTGTCCGGTCTGTTTGCGGAGGCGGTGGCAGTGGCCTACCGGGAGACAGCCGCGGAGCTGACCTCGCGGGGGCAGGCGAGGCGTTCAGCCCTGGTGGAGGCGCTGTTCACCGGCATCTTCGCCGAGCGCACGCTGTGGGAGGCCGCCCGCGAATTGGGACTACCTGAGCACGGGCCGTATGCGGTCGCCGTGGCGGAGGCCTGCGCATCAGGCGAGGAACCACTCGCAGGAACAGAGGCAGCACTGCGCCAGGCGAAGCTTCCTTCCGCCTGGAGGCTGTTGCCCGACCAGCAACTCACGCTGATCGCCCTGCCCACCGCGACGGCAGAAAGTACGTGCCTGCGGATCCTGCGCCGCACTCGAGCACGTGTGGGTCTCAGTCCGTGCTTCCGCTCGCTGCGGGAAACTCCGCAGGCGCTGCGCTTTGCCCGTCTGGCCCTGGCCGGACTACAGGGCACCGGTCCCGGCTTGGCCCGCTTCGACGACAACCCGCTGGCCATGGTCGTCTCTGCGGCTCCGGCCGAGGCCGCACACCTGGTGGGGGTGGTTCTCCAGCCGGTCCTCGATCTTCCTGCCGCGGAGCGATCCCGTCTCCTGCGGACTCTGGAGCACTGGTTCGCTGCCGCCGGCTCAGCCGCGGTCGCGGCCCAGAGCCTCTTCGTCCACCCCAACACCGTCCGCTACCGGCTGCGCCGTGTCGAAGAACTGACCAGTCGGCCCCTCTCCGATCCACGGGTGACGGCGGACATCGGCGCGGCACTCCTGGCAGTTCGCAACCGCAGAGGCGGGGACGGCCGCCAGGCAGCGGGTGGGGCGGATGCCCCCTGAAAGGGCCTCGCGGCGCTGCAGAGCCGCTCGGAACGGCGCCGCCCGGTGGCCACTTTCATGATCTGCGCGGGGCACCTTCAACTGCCAGCCCGGCGGCGGGCCCCTTGCCTGCCGCTTGCAGAGCACACCCGGAGAGAAGCCGGTGATGGGCCTGCCTCTCTCTGTGATGCCAGGGCCGCAAGGCCAACGTCATCGCTGCAGTGGGGTGTCACGCTCCCTGAACGCCGAAGGCAGGGTTGGCGCCCCCAACGACTTCGCCCCTCGCATCCTGGCAGCCACGGTGGCAAGCGTGATCGGTGAACTGACGCACCGGTCCGAGCCGGGCGACCTAGAGACCGCCATGGCCTTCGGCGCGAACCTCCCCATCCCCTTGAAGTGATGTGGCTACCTCAGGGCTTCTCGGGCGGGGCTACGTGCCGCGCCGGTTACGCGGGGCGAACCGGCTGCCCCATGAGCATACGTCTGCGGCGCCGCCACAACCGGGGATGTCGACACCCCCGCTCCCCGTGCAACCGCCGCCGTCACCAGGACTACGGTTTCCAGGATGCAAACCGGACACATCACAGAAATCCGGTACATTCGGATGGTGACGACCGATGTCGATGCGTTTCTTCGCGAAATCGCGCTCCGGCTCCGGCCGCGCATAGGTGAGCTGGTCAACCCCCTGGTGGCGAGCATGCGCGAGGAGGTTCCCTCGGTATGGGATCACGAGGACCTCACCGATCTCGCCACCCATTCTGCCTATGAGCACATGGACACCGTCCTCCAGGCGCTTGAACAGGGTTTCAGCCTCTCCAGCATCCGAGCTCCGCAGGCTGCCATCAGCTTCGCCAGGCGTCTCGCGGAGCGCGGCGGGCAGATCACGGAGCTGCTGCGCGCCTACCGCATCGGGCACGCCACCGCCCTCGCCATGGTCCGGCAAGAGGCGGCTCGCCTCACCACCGACCCCAAGCTGCGTGATGCGGTGACCGACACACTGATCGCGGGATCCTTCGACTACATCGACCTCACCTCCGAACAAGTAGTGACGGCCTTCCAGCAGGCACGGGACAGCCGGCTGCAGCGGCGGCTCATCGTGGTCAACGAGGCGAGCCGGCTGATCGGCACCAGCCTGGACATCGTTCGCACCGCTCAGGAACTGGCCGAAGTCGGGACCGCGCATCTGGCCGACTTCGTCACTGTGGATCTCCTCGACGCTGCCCTGAGCGGAGAAAGCCCTCCTCCTGCACAGGATGCCCTGGCAGTGCGGCGCGTCGCCCAGCACTCCGTGCTGGGCGACTGTCCGGAGTCGGCGCTGCCCACTGGCAGCACACACAGCTTCGCAAGAAGGTCGGCCCCCGCCGACGCGCTGGCCGCCGGACGTCCCCTGCGTCACCGCATCACCTCTGCCGATATCCCGGCGTGGCTCGCCCCATCCAAGGACCAAAGGCGCCGAATCGACGACTTCGGCATCCACGCGATGCTGCTGATCCCGCTCTGGGCCCGCGGCAGTCCCCTGGGAATCGCGCAGTTCTTCCGCCACCGCAACGCCGCGCCGTTCGACGACGACGACCTGCTCCTGGCCCAGGAGATCACTTCCAGAGCGGCCGTGTATATCGACAACGCCCGCATGTACACCCAGGAACGTGCCACCGCGCTGGCCCTCCAGCGAAGCCTGCTGCCGAACCGCGTGTCCCAGCGCGGCGCCGTCGAGACAGCCGCCCGTTACCTTCCCTCCGGAGCCCGGGCTGGTGTGGGCGGCGACTGGTACGACGTGATCCCCCTTTCCGGAGCCCGGACGGCCCTGGTCATCGGTGACGTGGTCGGCCGCGGCCTGTACGCCGCGGCGACCATGGGGCGCCTGCGCACGGCGGTGCGCACGCTCGCGGATATCGATCTGATGCCCGACGAACTACTTACCCACCTCGATGATGTAGTCATCCGGCTGCAGCACGAGGAGGGCCAGGACATGGACGGGATCAGCGCCACGTGCCTGTACGCGGTCTACGATCCCGTGACACGGATGTGCTCGCTGGCCAGCGCTGGACATCCGCTGCCCGCCGTGGTGCTACCCACAGCCGAGGGCTGTCCTACGGAACCGGACTTCGCCGATGCACCGATCGGACCGCCCCTGGGGCTGGGGGGTCTTCCCTTCGAGACCGCCCAGCTCGAACTGCCGGAAGGCAGTCTTCTCGCCCTGTTCACGGACGGCCTCGTCGAGAGCCCCGACCACGACCTGGGCCACGGGCTGGCCAAGCTCCTTGATTGCCTAGGCCAGACCGACTCTTCGCTGGAAGGTGCCTGCGACCAGCTCGTGGACGATCTGCTCCCCTCCCGGCCGGCAGACGACGTCGCCCTCCTCCTAGTCCGCACGCACAGGCTGGACGCCAATCACGTCGGCACCCTGGAACTGCCCTCCGCTCCTTCGGCGGTTTCCCGGGCGCGCTCTTACGCGACCGACCAGCTGAGCGCCTGGAACCTGGACGAACTGGCCTTCAACACGGAACTCATGGTCAGCGAGCTCGTCACCAACGCGATCCGCTACGGACGAGATCCCATCCGGCTCCGGCTGATCCTCCAGTCCACGCTCACCTGCGAAGTCGCGGACGCCGCCAGCACCTCTCCTCATCTGCGCCGCGCCAGGATCTTCGACGAAGGCGGCCGCGGCCTGTTCCTCGTGGCGCAACTCGCCGCAAGATGGGGCACCCGCTACACACGGGACGGCAAAGTGATCTGGGCAGAGCAGCCCCTTCCTGATTCCTCCTGACCCTCCGCCCCGGGTCAGCGCGGCAGGGTCGGCACGTCTCTGCCCGCCCGTCGGAACACACGTGCTCAGCAGCTGATCGACCGGTCCAACCCGGCCTTGCCTGCTGCCCTGTTCGGCAGGAATCCGCCCGGCTGCCCAGGGTCGGGCTTCGGCGCGGGCCTCTTGCGCATGTTGCGGATCTAGGGGTCTTCGTGCGCGATGAAGTCGTGCTCACGAACCAGGCCGAGCACGGTCTTATGAGCGTGGTCGAGCCGCTGACTGCACTCTGCCGTGCAACGCCGCGACCTTCTCCACCGCCCGCTGGTGGTTACGGCTGCGGTTCTTGGTCTTGCGGCGGCCTTGCGGGCGTGGCGCGGGTTGGGGACGTGTTCACCATTGGACGTGGCGAGGAACGAGGCGACGCCAAGATCGATGCCGACCACTGAACCGGTCGCGGGCAGCGGCTCGGGCCGGGGCAGCTCGGCACTCAATACGAGGAACCACTTGTGGCTCTCCCGCTTGGCTGACACGGTCTTGACCTTGCCGATGACCGCGCGATGCTGGTTGCCCTTGACGTGCCCAACGCCCTGGAAGCGGAGGCGGGTGACGGGATCGTGCGGGGTGGAGTTCCACCGGAAGCCGTCCCCGCTTCCCGGGAAGTCCACCGTGTCGAACCAGTCCCCCACCAAAGCACGGATAGCCGGGCTTGTCCCCATCTTTGATCCGAGGGAAGAACGCGGCGAACGCCTTGTCCAGCCGGCGCGACGTCGCCTACTGCGAGCTCTCGCCGCGCGGCTGGAGTGGTTAGCCGAACTCGGGAGCGCCCTGAATCGTCTGAATGATCCCTGATTCGCGGTCGCGAACTGCTTTCGCGGCATCGACGAACGCGGTGACAAGCGGATTCAGTTGATTGGATCGGTGAGCCACGGCGACAGTCGAGCCGGGATAGTCATCGATCGTTATGAATCGCACGCCGGGGTGGGACGAGTAGCGACGTGCCGCTGCCGGCGTGATGTTGCAGGCCATCCCAGCGGCGACGACTTCCACTTCTTCGCTCTGCGAGTGCGTCTCGATGAGATTCTGCGGGCGCTGGCCGCCTCGGTGGTTCGCCAGGCTCCAGAAGTGTCGCCAGACGGTGTCATCGGTGCGGCCGATAGCGATCGGTTCGTTGAGGAGGTCTTCGACGCTGACGCGGTCGCGGGTGCTCAGCGGGTGTGCTGCGCTCACCCCGACCACGCAGGGCTCGGTGAAGAGGGGTGTGGTTACGAGGCCGTGCGTAGTGCTTGGCAGCCGGATGAACGCGACGTCGGTTATCGCGCCGGCCAGGCCGGCGGTGGGATCGGAGAAGTCGAACTCGTGGAGCTCGACTCGGGCGCCAGGATGGCGGTTCGTGAACTCGCTCAAGATGTGCGTGGTCAGCTCGAGCGCGGCGCCGACGATGAAGCCCACGCGCAGAGTGGCCTGTTGTCCTTGACCTATTCGCCGGGCTTCGGTCACGCCTTGGTCGAAGCGAGCGAGCGCTTCGCGAGCTGCTGCCAGGAACACTTCACCGGCGGGGGTGAGTTCCACTTTGCGGGAGGTCCGCTGCAGCAACGGTGTACCGAGGTCGGCCTCCAACTGGGCGATCTGCTTGCTCAGCGATTGCTGAGCGACGAAGAGCTTCGCGGCGGCGCGAGTGAAGTGCAGTTCCTCGGCGACCGTGACGAAGGAGCGCAGTCGGCGCAGATTCATATCCACAACCTCGGGATTGTAGATCCTGCCGACATTGATGTTTTACGTCATGCCCAACACGCCGCGACCATGAGCCATCCGCGAGCCAAAGGGAGAGCGATGACCTTCACCACAACCGTCGGTCCCAGTCCCGATCAGGGCGGCCCTGCGAATGACGCCGACGCCATCGCCGAGTTGCGCGCAGCGTTCGCCACGCAGAAAGCAGCTGTTCTGCGCGACCCCGCACCAGGCATCGACCAGCGTCGCCAGAACCTGCGGGCACTGGCCGGAGTGATCACTGGGTACCGGCACCGCATCCAGGACGCGTTGTCGGCGGACTTCGCGGTGCACCCCGCGGGGTTCGCCGATCTCGTCGAAATTCTCGGCGTGGCCGGGCGGGCCGTCTTCGCCGCCGAGCAACTCGAAGAGTGGATGGCGCCGGAACCCCGTCTCGCGGCTCCCGGGCTCCTCGGAACGGCGCAGGTTGACATGGCCTACCAGCCCAAGGGCGTCATCGGCCTGATCTCGCCCTGGAACTTCCCGTTCGATCTCTCGCTCGGTCCGCTCGCCGACATGCTGGCCGCCGGGAACCGGGTAATCATCAAGCCGTCGGAGTACACCCCGGCGTGTTCGGCTCTGCTGCGCGAGATGATGGCCGAGGTCTTTGAGCCAGAGCAGGTCACCGTCGTCACCGGTGGTCTGGAGCTGGCGCGGGAGTTCCCGACCCTAGCGTGGGATCACTTGTTGTACACCGGCAACCCCGAAGTCGGGCGTCTGGTCGCCCGGGCGGCTGCCGAGAACCTGGTGCCGACCACGCTTGAGCTCGGCGGCAAGTGTCCCGCGATCGTGCATGAGGACAGCGTCACTGCGGACACCGTTGCGCAGATCATCGGAACGAAGCTGGTCAAGAACGGGCAGATGTGTATCACCGTTGACTACTGCCTGGTGCCCCGGGCCGCGCTGGCCCAGTTCACCGAGATGGTACGGGAACACCTGCAGGAGCACGTGCCGGGTTTCGCCTCCTCGCCGGACTGCACAGGCATCATCACCGAACGCCACCTCAACCGGCTCGTCGGTCTGGTCGACGAAGCCAGAGCCCGGGGCGTGGACGTCGTGCAGATCGACGACTTCGACCAGAACGCGGCCACCCGTCAGATGCCGCTGACACTTGTGATCGACCCACCTGACGATCTCGCCCTCATGCGCGAAGAGATCTTCGGCCCGATCCTGCCGATCAAGCCCTACGACAAGGTCGAGGACGCCGTCTCCTACGTCAACCGCGGCGAGCGGCCCCTGGGACTGTACGTCTTCGCGCAGGACAGCGACGCTGCAGAACGAGTCCTGGCCACAACCGTTTCCGGCGGGGCCTGCGTCAACACGTGTGCGGTGCAGGGGGCCGTGCCGGCCCTTGGATTCGGCGGGATCGGCCGCAGTGGCCACGGCCGCCACCACGGGGTGGACGGATTCAGGGAGTTCTCCAATCCGCGCGGCATCGTCAGGCGCGGCAAGGACGACCTGATCGACGTGATGTTCCCGCCCTATGGGGACTTGCTCAACGGTGTCGTCGCCTCCGTGCTCGGTGCCGCCGGTGAAGGGGATGCCACATGACAGGGCCCGGACCGAAGGACGAGACGGCCGGAGACGAGCAGACGGTCAACGGGTTCGGATACCAGCAGGAGCTGCGCCGGTCGTTGAGCTGGTTCTCGCTGTTCTCGGTCTCGTTCTCCATCATGTCGATCACCACCGGCATCTTCCTCAACTTCACCTTCGGGATAACCCAGTTGGGGCCGGTGAGCATCTGGATCTGGCCGGCGGTGGGCGTCGGCCAGCTGCTGGTCGCGCTGGTGCTCTCCGAACTGGGGACCCGGATCCCGCTGGCCGGCGCCGGCTACCAATGGGGGGCGCGACTGATCGGGCCCGCCTACGGCTGGTTCATCGGCGCGCTGGGCATCTTGTACGCCGCGGTCGGTGTGCCGGGCATCGTCTATCTCGCGGTCGCGCCGCTGGCCGAATACGTCCTCGGTATCGACGATGCTTCGCCGCGCATGACGTTGTTCATCGCGCTTGTGGTGCTCACGCTGGCCTACCTCATCAACATCATCAGCGTGCAGGTGGCCGCTCGGATCAACAACATCGCTGTGTTGACGGAGATCCTCGGCACTGTCGTGCTGGCCCTGCTGCTGTTCTTCCTCTGGGTCGCAGGTGCCAAGGAATCGGACCACGGCATCGGATATCTCACCGAACATCACCACCTGCCTGGGCACTCGTACGGGTACGCGATCGCGTTGGCGTCCCTGGTCGGTGTGTACACACTGGCCGGGTTCGAAGCCGCGGCCGATGTGGCTGAGGAGGCAGTTGACGCCAAGCGCTCCATACCTCGCGCGATCCTCGGGAGCATCGTGGTCTCGGTGGTGCTGGGCATGCTGGTACTGATCGGCTTCACCGTGGCCATCCCCAGCGACGAGGCGCTCGCGGCCGGCGGCCTGCCCGCCGTGCTCCAGTACTGGCTCGGTGAGGGTCTCGCACGCGCTTTCGTGGGCGTGGTCGTTTTCGCGATGTTCTCGCTGATGGTGGTCTCTGCCGCGGTCATCGCGCGTCTGCTCTTCGCGATGGCGCGCGACAACATGCTGCCTGGCTCCGCCCGGCTGAAGCAGGTCAATCCCACGACGAAGACGCCGATTGCCGCTCTCCTTACGGGGTTTGTCCTCAACGTCGCGGTCGTGATCTTCGGTTACAACAGTTCCAACGCCTTCGGCACACTCGTCGGCGCTACCGCGGTGCTGCCGTATCTCGTCTACCTCCTGATCGTGCTCGCCTACGGTTACAAGCGTCGGCAACTGGATGCGATCCCTGGCGCGTTCAACCTGGGTCGCTTTGCCGGCGCCGTGTTCGGGGCCTCTCTCGCCTATCTCATCGTCGTCATCCTGACGCTCACACTGCCGGACGAGTTCCGCAGGGCGAACTACTACGTACTCGGCGGGCTGGCACTCGCCGCAGTGTGGTGGCTCGTCGGGCTGCGGCCGCGGCTCGCCCGAGGCGAGGCCGGAGCGCCTGTCCTCGGCCAGCAGCACCAGCAATCCGATGGCATCCGAGTGCAGGGGGGTTGAGGGATGAGCCGCAAGACAAGGCAGCGGGGTGCCTGGACCAATTGGGCCGGCGACGAGACGTGTACGCCCCGTCAAATACTGCAGCCACGATCGGTTGACGAGGTCGCTGATGCAACAAAGCGTGCGGCCGCGATGGGCCGGACCGTCCGCGTCGTAGGGGCCGGCCACTCGTTCAACGACCAGGTCTGTACCGACGGCCTCCTTCTGAACCTGGACCGGATCAGCGGCCTGCAGCATGTCGACGCGAAGGCAGGGCTGGTCACCGTCGGCGCAGGTACCCGCCTCGCCGATCTGAACCTCCAGCTCGCCCAGCACGGACTCGCCCTGCCCAACCTCGGTGACATAGACCGGCAGAGCATCGCGGGCGCCATGTCCACCGGCACCCACGGAACGGGCCGAAAGCTAGGAAACCTCGCTACCCAAATCGAGTCCCTCGACCTCGTACTGGCCGACGGCACCACACTGACCTGCACAGACAATGAGCCTGAAGTCTTGCAGGCAGCCCGCGTGAGCCTCGGAGCGCTCGGCGTGATCACAAGCTACACCCTGCGCGTCGTGCCGGCCTTCGCGCTGCGGGCCGAAGCCAGATCCATGCCGCTCGCGGAGACGCTCGGGTCTCTGGACGAACTCGTCGACGGAAACGATCACTTCGAGTTCTTCCTGTTCCCCCACAGCGATGCCGCCTTGGTGAAGTTGAACAACCGCACCGACGACGCCGTCCGACCACCACGTGACCTGGTACAGGGCATCGCCGAATTCGTCGAGAACGGTGTGTTCGACACGGCGTGCCGGGCGGGGCGCCGCTTCCCGTCCCAGATCCCGCGCCTGAATCGGGCCATCACCCGGCTCATGACACCGTCCGAGTACGTCGATCAGAGCTACCGAATCTTCGCCAGCAGACGCTCGGTGCGGTTCACCGAAATGGAGTGGGCAGTACCGCGCGCCGCGTGCTCTGAGGTTCTCCGGGAGATCCTGCGGACGATCGACCGTGATCGCCTTGACGTTGGCTTCCCGATCGAGGTGCGGTTCGTGGCTCCCGACGAGCTGTCCCACCTGAGTCCGGCCTACGGTCGAGAGACCGCCTACCTGGCTGTCCACATGTATCAGGGCATGCCCTGGAAGCCGTACTTCCGGGCCGTTCAGGACGTAGCACGGGCTTACGGAGGCCGGCCGCACTGGGGGAAGCGGCACCTGATGGAGGCGGACGCGCTGGCAGCCCGCTACCCCGCCTGGCAGCGATTCCAGGCGGTCCGGTCGCGACTCGATCCGCAAGGAACCTTCACCAACAGCCACCTGCGCCGAGTGCTCGGACCCGTGGAGGGCACCGGTACCTCGGCATCGGCCGGCGGTCACGTCCAGGCCGACGACGACGCCCAGAGGGGATGGTAGGAACGTGCTGATCAACGAACTGCAGACCCCCGCACTTCTGGTCGAGCAGGCAGCCCTTCGACACAACCTCGACACGATGAGTGCCGCGCTGCCCGGCGCGCGGCTCCGGCCGCACGTCAAGGCGCACAAGTGCACGAGTCTGGCCCGACTCCAGTACGCCAACGGGCACCGGGGCTTCACGTGCGCGACGATCCGCGAGGTTGAAGCCATGGCAGCGGCCGGCCTCGGCGAGGACCTCCTGCTCGCGAACGAGGTACTCGACACCCGCCGCCTGGGGCGGCTGGTTGAGGACGGGCATCGCGTGACGGTCGCCGTGGACTCGGCCGAGACGATCGAGGCGGCCATTGCCGGCGGGGTGCGTGAGGTTCTCATCGACGTCAACGTCGGATTGCCGCGATGCGGCTGCCCGTCTGACTCAGCCGGCGCGCTCGCTGACCTTGCCCGACGAGCCGGGCTGATCGTGCGTGGAGTCATGGGGTACGAGGGCCACCTCATGCTCGTGCAGCCGGAGGCGGAACGCCGGGAACAAACCGAGCAGGCCATGCAGCAGTTGCTCGCTGCGAGCGCCGAGGTCGGGGGTGACTTGATCAGCGCGGGGGGAACCGGCACCTGCACCGTTAACACCTGGGCCAACGAAATCCAGGCCGGTTCCTACGCCCTCATGGATACCGCCTACCAAGAGCTCGGACAGCCCTTCCAGCAGGCTCTCTTCGTCCTTGGCCGGGTCATCTCGGTGTCGTCCGGTTGGGCCGTCGTCGATGTCGGGCTGAAATCGCTCAGCCTTGATCACGGGCTTCCGCACATCGACGGAGCAGAAGTCTGGTTCTGCTCCGATGAGCACACCACGTTTCGCACCGGAAGTGGCGCCCGGCCCAGTGTGGGGGACCTCGTCCGCGTACGACCCGCGCATGTCGATCCCACTGTGGCGCTCCACGACACCCTCTACCTGGTCGACGGCTCGCAGGTAGTCGAGCCATGGCCGGTCGACATGCGGGGCTGGTGATCATCGCTGTGCTGGGCTCTTCCGCCGGCACGCTCTCTTGAGAGGAGGGCATCGCCTAGGTGAGGCACCGATCGGATACCTCGTGGCATTGCCGTCGGAATCCACCGCCCCGCTCCGGCCTTACTGCTGCTAGCGACCAACGCCCTTTTCGGCCTGTCCCATTGCCGACACTGCGTCAGAACCTGTCTCGGCGTGGATCACAGCGGTCGGCTGCTCCGGACGGCGCAGCCGACCGTGCCGCACCCCGCGGCACCCGAACTCCCCGCTCCACCGACCGCGAATGTGCGTCGTCCAACCCATGACCCCGAGTGATATCCCACCCACACGGAGGCAGAAACATGGAAACACCAGCATTCACGCGCAGACGAGGACTTCAGTTGATGGCCGCGGCCGCGGGCAGCCTTGTACTTGGCACCGGCCCGGCTGCCGCAGCGGCGGCGGACGCGTCCGCCCCGTCCCCGTATCTGGTCGGCCGCGGGATCGCCGACATCACCGGCGCGGCCGCCGAGAGCGGCATGATGGGCTACTCCGTGATCGGCCAGCAGACCAGCGGCATCCACCAGCGGCTGCGGGCGCGGGCCTTCGTCATCGTGGACCCCGTGAGCGGCAACCGCATCGCCTGGTGCAACACCGACCAAGGCCTCCTCCCGTTCGCCGTCTTCCATGCAGTGCTGGCTCGGCTAGCCGCCGCGTACGGCACCACCTACACCGAGCAGAACGTCTCCCTCAGCGCGACCCACACCCACTCGGGACCTGGCGGGTGCGCACACGACCTCGCCTACAACCTGTCGATCGGCGGCTTCCAGGAGCAGAACTTCGACGCCGTGGTCGCCGGCATCGTCGAGGCGATCGGCGCCGCCCACGCCGACCTCAAACCCGGCAGCATCACCCTTGGCCGCGGCGAGCTCACCGACGCAAGCGTCAACCGCTCCCGCCCCGCCTTCGAGCTCAACCCCCAGGCGGACAAGGACGTCTACCCCCTCGGCATCGACCCCACGATGACCGTGCTGCGCTTCCGCCAAGGCCACACCGATGTCGGTGCGATCAGCTGGTTCCCCACCCACGGCACCTCCATGACCAACACCAACACGCTGATCAGCGGCGACAACAAGGGCTACGCCGCCTACGCGTGGGAGCACGACGCCGCCGGGGTGCGCTACCTCGACGGCGCGCCCAGTTTCGTGGCTGCCTTCCCGCAGACCAACTCCGGCGACATGTCACCCAACCTCAATCTCAAACCCGGATCCGGCCCTACCGGGGACGAGTTCGAGAACACCCGGATCATCGGCATGCGCCAGTGCACCACCGCGCAGCAGATCCACGCCAGTGCCGCCACCCCGATCCGTGGCGGCATCGACTCCCGGCTGCGCTATGTCGACATGTCTCAGGTCCAGGTCGACGGCCGCTACACCCCCGACGGCCAGACCCATCACACCAGTTCGGGCGTCATCGGTCTCTCCACGCTGGCCGGCAGCCTCGAGGATGGACCGGGCATCCCCGGCATCATCGAGGGCACGCCGTCCCCGCTCGCGCCGCTGATCGACCACCTCAACTCCGACGTCCCGCAATGGCTCGCCGACGAGCAGTCGCCCAAGACCTGTGTCGTCCCCGGCGGACTGCTCCAGGCGACCCCCAACGTCCTCCCCCTGCAACTTCTCAAGATCGGCCAGCTCTACCTGATCGGCGGCCCCGCCGAATACACCATCGTCTCCGGACTCCGCATCCGCCGGACCGTGGCCGAGGAGCTCGGCGTCCCGCTGGAGAACGTGCTAATGCAGGGCTACACCAACGGGTACAGCCAGTACGTCACCACGCCCGAGGAGTACGAGGGCCAGCAGTACGAGGGCGCCTCCACGCTCTTCGGCAAATACACCACGCCCGCCTACCAGCAGGAGTTCGCCAAGCTGTCCTCCGCGCTGCGCAACGGCGCCAGCCTCCCGCTCGGCGAACTGCCGCCCGACCCCGCCATCGGCACGCTGAACGTCCAGACCGGCGTCGTCCTGGACAGCCCCGGCGCGCTGCGCTCTTACGGCCAGGTGCTCACCGACACGGCCGGCAGCTACCGGACGGGCCAGCAGGTGACCGCGGTCTTCGTCACTGGGCACCCCAAGAACAACCTGCACCGCGGTGGCACCTTCCTGGAGATCCAGCGGTCGCAGGGCGGCAGCTGGGCGCGGTATCTCGACGACGGCGACTGGCAGACGAAGTTCCACTGGCAGCGCACCAACGTCGTGACCGGGGAATCCGCCGCGACCATCACGTGGGACATCGTGCCCGGCACCCCGCCGGGCACGTACCGGATCGTCCACCATGGCGATGCCAAGAACGGCCTGACAGGGGCGATCAGCGCGTTCACCGGCATCTCACGCCCCTTCTCCGTCTCCTGACAACCTCGCCCATCTTGCTGGCCTAGACGCCGAACTCCTGCCACGCCCCACGCAGTTGCTTGCAGGGGGTAGCGCGCGGATCACGGGTGGCGTCGTGGTGAGCATCGCGGGTTGGGCCGATGCACTGGCCGCGTCTCGGGGCGGCGGAGACGACTCCAGGGCCGGGGCGTGGGCCGGCCCTCCAGACCGCTACGCCGCGCTGGAGGTGGCGAGTTACCTCAACGTCGGCAGGCCCTGGGGCAACTCGCTCACCTGCTCTGGGCGGTACGTGACGGCGGGCAGCACGCCGGTCGCCGGATCAACGCGTGTGCTTCTCGAGTCGCTCCTACAACTGGACTCGCTCTAGCAGGAGTTCTTCCGTCGCATCCCACGCCGTCGGCTACCGCACGGGCGCCGTTATACGCAATTGGCGGCTGATTCGAAAGGGTGATGCACGCCTGGCAGACGGCGGCGAGGAGCGCTTCGACCTGGCGATCGGCCCGGATGGCCGCCATTCGATCGTCCACGCCGCGATGCATCCCGACGCGCTCGCCCCTACAGCGGCTACCTGACCTGACCTGGCAGACGGTCACCGACCGCCTGCCAGGCTCCGCCCGAAGCCTTCCCGAGCCCGGACGCAGCCGCTGTGGCCTCTCCCCCAGAGGCAGATACGCCAGGCACTACGGCCATTCGGGTGCCTTCCGTCTGCGCAGATGCCCGGCGCCCCGGACTGTTGAGGCTATGAGACAGAGCATCATGTCCGAGGTGAAGGACGCCGTCACTCCACGGGCCACGCTGCTGGTGATCGGAGTGATCGCATTGCAGTTGCTGTTCATCGCCTCCTATGTGGGAGCACTGCACGAGCCCAGGCTCAAGGACGTGCCTTTCGGAGTCGTCGCACCACAGGCGTTGACTGAGCAGACGGTGACCCGACTTGAGAAGCTGCCTGGCTCGCCGCTGGATCCGCGTGCGTTGCCCGACGAAGGGGCGGCGCGGGAACAGATCATGAACCGGGACATCGACGGCGCGCTCGTGGCGCACCCCGCCGGCACTACCGACACGCTGCTGGTCGCCTCCGGCGGCGGCAGGGCCCTGTCCATCGCGCTGGGCACGCTCACCGCCACCCTGGATAAGGCCCAGGGGCGTACCGTCCGGACGGTCGACGTGGCTCCGGTCTCCCCCCACGACTTCAACGGCCTGTCTTCCTTCTACCTGGTCATCGGCTGGTGTGTCGGCGCCTATCTGTGCGCGTCGATCCTGGCGATCAGTGCCGGTGCCCGCCCGGCCAACCTGGCCCGCGCGGCAACACGCCTGGGCACGATGGCACTGGTCTCGATCGTTGGCGGACTCGGTGGCGCGATCATCGTTGGACCGATCCTGGGCGCCCTGCCGGGCGGCGTGATGGCCCTATGGGGGCTTGGCGCGCTGCTCATCTTCGCGGTCGGCGCCGCCACACTGGCCCTCCAGGGCCTCTTCGGCATCATCGGCATCGGCCTGGCGATCCTGCTCATCGTGATTTTGGGCAACCCGAGCGCGGGCGGTGCCTTCCCCGCACCAATGCTGCCGCCGTTCTGGCAGGCGATCGGCCCCGCTTTGCCACCAGGCGCGGGCACCTGGGCGGCCCGCTCGATCTCCTACTTCGACGGCAACGGCATGACGTCCTCCCTGCTGGTGCTGTCGGCCTGGGCAGTCGCGGGCATCCTCATCACCCTGCTCGCTGCGGCACTCCGGCAGCGCCGTGCCGCGGAGCCCGGCCCTGTCGGGACGGAAGCACGCGGCGCCGCAGACTGAGCGGGCTTGGGAGCGTGCGGCCTGGGGGCTGGCAATCAGGCGTGGGGGATCTGCACGAACCCGAACACTTCGTCGACGAGAGTCGCGAGGGACTGGTCCGTGTCGCTGTCGGCCCATCGCATGATGGCGACATCGAAGCAGCCCAATGCGGTGTTGAGCATCGTCTGAGCCTTCAACTCGGCGTCGGGACGATCAGGGTCGATCCGGGACGCGATCTCGGGTACGAGGGCGTCGGTCCAGGCCAGATGCTTCTCGAGGTATCGCGCGCGCAGACCTGGTGTTTGGCAGATGACGCGGGTCGCCCGCTTCCAGCGCCCGGAGTCGATGTCCATCTGATGAGCGGCCGTCTGGAAGGTGGCGCGCAGCGCGTCCCACGCCGGGCTCCCGCCGAGATGCCTCAGCAATTCGTCCCGGACTTCCTCGGCGGTGGGGATGCGGTCGCCGAAGACGACGTCTTCCTTGTTGCTGAAGTAGCGGAAGAAGCTGCGCTGGGAGATGCCCGCCGCCGCCACGATGTCGGCGACGGTGACCTGATCGAAGCCGGTGGTGTCGAAGAGCTCGAGCGCCGTGTCGGCCAGAGCTTCGGTGACGGCCTGGCGGGTTTTCATGCGCAGGCCGGGTGTGGTGGTCTCCCTCATACGTGAAGGCTACCAGTGCCACAGTTGACACTCTATGCCAGGAGTGGCGTATCGTGTCATGAGCGTGAGGTGCGAGGTCCGCGGCAGCGACCAGTCGCCCGGACCCTGCTCAGAACAGATGATGATTCGGGGCACTCACGCCAGATCACGGTTACCAAGTCCGCTGCGTCGACAGTGGAGCCGTCTCGGCAGGAGGAAGGGTCGACATGACCAAGGTGCTTTTCGTTGTGTCTGCAGCTGATCGTTGGACCTTGAGGGATGGGGAGGTGCATCCGTCGGGGTTCTGGGGTGAGGAGCTGGCAATGCCGCACAAGATCTTCACCGAGGCCGGGTGGGAGATCACGATCGCGACGCCGGGCGGGAAGGTCCCGACGCTGGACCAGCTGAGCATGTCCCGTACCGCGGGCTGGCCGTCGAAGCTGCGTGAGGTGGCCTCGTATCTGGAGTCGATCAAGGCCGAGCTGAACAGTCCGCGGTCGCTGGACGAGATCGATCCGGACGACTTCGATGTGGTGTTCTACCCGGGCGGGCACGGTCCGATGGAGGACCTGTCGGTCGACCCGGTCTCGGGTGCGCTGATCACGCGCGTGCTTGCCTCGGGCAAGCCGCTGGCGTTGTTGTGCCATGCGCCGGCTGCGGCGTTCGCGGCGACGAACGAAGACGGGTCGTGGCCGTTCACCGGCTACCGGATGACGGGGCTGTCCAACCTCGAGGAGAAGTTCAACAGCTTCGGCCGCAAGGCCGTCTGGCTGCTGGAGGACCGGCTGCGTGAGAGCGGCGCGGACTACGTCAAGGCCCGTCTGCCACTGCGCCCGTTCGTGGTCGTCGACCGTAACCTCTACACCGGCCAGAACCCGCCGTCCTCCGAGCGCCTCGCCGAGCGACTCGTCGCCGATGTGAACGCCGCGGCACGCTAACCAGCCGGCTCACTGCGCCACGTCAGGGCTGCGCCCACGCACCTCCCGAGGCACGACGCGGTCGCCTCGTCCGCTGCAGATACCCGCTCACGGCACCGGCCGCCACGCTGACGCTTGTGGACCCACGGCACGGACAACCCGCCTCACCAATCGCCTGGAAGGCACGCCCATGACCGGCACCGCCGCATCCATTGCACAGCAAGACCAGGAGATCCCAGACATCGTCGCAGGGCTGCGGGCCACGTTCGACACAGGTGCCACCCGGCCGGCCGCCTGGCGCCGACGCCAACTCCGCGGCCTGCGGAGCTTTCTGACGAACCACACCCGGGCCATCGAGGAAGCCCTCTACGACGACTTGCGCAAGGGGCGCACCGAATCTCACCTCACCGAGATCGGAGGAGTCCTGGCGGAGATCGATCACGCCCTGCGTCACCTCGAGCGATGGATGAAGCCGCGGCGGGCCGCCGTCCCCATGAACATGAAACCGGCAACGGCTCGCATCCATCCCGAACCCCTCGGGGTGTGCCTGGTCATCGCGCCCTGGAACTATCCGCTGACACTGACGCTGAACCCGCTGGTCGGCGCACTGTCAGCCGGCAATGCAGCCGTCGTCAAGCCGAGCGAGCTGGCTCCCGCCACCAGCGCCCTGATCGCCGGTCTTCTCCCCCGTTACGTGGAGGCCGTCGCCGTCGTCGAAGGAGCGGTCGAGGAGACCACGCTGCTGCTTGAGCAGCGGTTCGAGCACATCTTCTACACCGGGAACGGCACGGTCGGCCGGATCGTGGCCGCCGCCGCGGCACGGAACCTGACCCCGACCACCCTCGAGCTTGGCGGCAAGTCACCCGTCTTCATCGACGAGACGGCCGACATGGCCGTCACGGCGCGCCGACTGGCATGGGGCAAGTTCACCAACGCCGGTCAGACCTGCGTCGCACCCGACTACGTCCTGGTCACGCCGGCCGCCCGGGACTCCCTGCTGTCCGCGCTGCCGGGAACGATCCGGGAGATGTTCGGGCCCAACCCCCGAACCAGCTCCGACTACGGGCGCATCGTCAACGACCGTCACTTCCAGCGCCTGACCAGGCTCCTGGCAGAGGGCAAGCCCCTCGCCGGGGGCCCGTCCGACGCGGCTGAGCGCTACATCGCACCCACCGTGCTGACCGACGTGCCGCACGGAGCCGCTGTGATGACCGAAGAGATCTTCGGCCCGATCCTCCCCGTCCTGACCGTACGTGACGTCCACGAGGCCATCGACTTCATCAACGCCAGGGACAAGCCCCTCTCCCTGTACGCGTTCACCCGCGACAGGGCCGCCCGGCGAGCGCTGCTGGAAAAGACCTCCTCCGGAGGAATCGTCTACAACGCACCGATGATCCACCTCGGCGTCCCGAACCTGCCGTTCGGCGGTGTCGGAGAGTCCGGCATGGGCGCCTACCACGGCAAGACGTCTTTCGACACTTTCAGCCACCGCAAGCCTGTCCTCTCCAAGCCCACGCGGCCCGACACCCTGCGTCTGATCTACGCGCCGCACACCTCCCGGTCGTTCGCCTTCATCGCCAAGGCCGTGGCCCGGACCCACCCGATCCTGGGGAAGGAACGATGACCAGCCGCATCATTGTGCTCGGCGCCACCGGCTACACAGGCGGCCTCGTCCTCAACGCCCTTCTGCGCAGGGGCGTGGAACCGACCGTGGCCGGACGAAACCCCGCCGCCCTGACTGCTCTCGCCCAACGCGCCGGCGGGCTCGACCACCTGGTCGTCGACGCCACCGACCCCGCTGGCCTGCAGCAGCACCTGCAACGCGGAGATGTCCTCATCACCACCGTCGGCCCCTTCGAACGCTTCGGCTTTCCCGTCGCGCAGGCCGCCGCCGATGCAGGCGCCCATTACATCGACTCGACCGGCGAAGTCGGATTCGTCCGCGCCCTGCACGAACGGCACCACCAACGCGCCCGCGACACCGGTGCGGTGATGCTGCCCGCCTTCGGCTACGACTACGTCCCCGGCGTTCTCGCCGGAGCCCTCGCCGCTCGCGAAGCAGGAGATGCCGCGCGGACGCTTGACATCGGTTACTTCGCCACGGGGCCGATCTGGCGCGGGATCAGCGAAGGAACACGCACCACCATGCGCGACGGCATGACCCTGCCCTCGCCACGCTGGCACCGGCACCAGCTCACCGAGGAACGCACCGCCTCCCGCGTCCACCGCTTCACCGTCCGAGGCCGCCGCAAGTCCGCCTTCCTGGTCTCCGGCACCGAAGTACTCTTCCTGCCCGAGGCCTTCCCATCACTCGACGACGTCTCCGTCTACAACGGCTGGTTCCCCGAACTCAGCCGCCCTCTCTGCCTGTACTCGGCCCTCGCCAACGCCACCACGCGTCTCCCGGCTGGCCGCAAACTGACCGACGCCCTGACCCGCCCGCTGCTCATCGGCCCGCCGGGCGGCCCCGACGCCGCGCTGCGCGAGCGCATCCCCTCCCACGTCGTCGCTGTCGCCTCCACGGGCGTTTCGGGCAGCGCCCCGCTCGCAGAAGTCCACCTCGAAGGCCCCAACCCCTACAGCCTCACCGGTGAACTCATCGCCTGGGCCGCCCACCACATCGCGACCCATTCCGATGTCAATCCCGGCGTCGTCGGACCCACCGCGGCCTTCGGCCTCGAAACACTGCGCCACGCTTGTGCCGAGCTCGGGCTCGTCACGGTCTGACCGGCAGGCGGTCTCAGAGCTGGCGGAGCTTGTGGGCGGCCTCGGTGGCCCAGTAGGTCAGGATCATCTGCGCGCCGGCCCGCCGGATACCGGTGAGGGTTTCCAGGATCGCCCTGTCGCGGTCGATCCAGCCCTTCTCTGCGGCGGCTTCGACCATCGCGTACTCGCCGCTGATCTGGTAGGCGGCGACAGGCACATCCACCGATGCGGCGACCTTGGCAAGGATGTCGAGGTACGGTCCGGCGGGCTTCACCATCACCATGTCCGCGCCCTCCTCCAGGTCCAGCGCCAACTCCCGCAGCGACTCACGGTTGTTGGCGGGGTCCTGCTGGTAGGTCTTGCGGTCACCCTTGAGGGAGGAGCCGACGGCCTCGCGGAAGGGGCCGTAGAAAGCGGAGGAGTACTTCGCGGTGTAGGCGAGGATCGACACGTCCTCCTTGCCAACGGTGTCCAGGGCGTCCCTGATCACCCCGACCTGGCCGTCCATCATCCCGGACGGAGCGACGACGTGGACGCCGGCGTCGGCCTGGAACTGGGCCATCTCGGCGTAACGTTCCAGCGTGGCGTCATTGTCAACGCGGCCGTCGGTGTCAAGGACACCGCAGTGACCGTGGTCGGTGAACTCGTCGAGGCACAGGTCCGACATGATGACCAGCTCATCGCCGACCTCGGCCTTCACGTCCCGGATGGCGACCTGCAAGATCCCGTCCGGATCCGTGCCCGCAGTTCCGGCGGCGTCCTTCTTCGCGTCCTCGGGCACCCCGTAAAGCATGATCCCGGAGACCCCGGCCTGCACCGCCTCCGTGGCGGCCTTCCGCAGGGTGTCACGCGTGTGCTGGACGACACCGGGCATGGCCTGGATCGGCACGGGCTCGGTGATCCCCTCACGCACGAACGCGGGCAGGACCAGATCGGCGGGGTGCAGCCGGGTCTCGGCCACCATCCGCCGCAGGGCAGTCGTCGTCCGCAGCCGTCGCGGCCGCACCCCGGGAAAGGATCCGTACGAGTTCATAAACCCGAGGCTACGCCCGCATAAACAGTGCACTTACCGACATGTTGTTGCTGTTCCCGGCTGTGGGCTTTCGTTCCGTGGGGCATCGGGTTGCGCCCCTACCGCGGGCGCGGACGATGACGGCCGCCTGGGGGACACGACGGACGCCGACGGGGAACTCCTGGACGACGAGGTCGGCGGCCGGCGTGCCGGCCGTGTGGTGTCCGAAGACGAGGGCACGAGACCGAACTCGTCCGGCCCGGATGCCCAGGACATCGGCCTCGACGGTGGGGCGGCGTCCGCCGAGGAAGCCGCGATGCACATCGTCGGCGAGGAGTGATCCTGGGGAACACCCCTTTGGTTAGGCGTCTTTCAGGTGAATGCCTTTGGTCTCCCGCATGAGATAGCACGCGATCCCCGTGAGCGAGCACAGCAACATGATGTAGAAGCTGGAGAGCCGGGCCACGTCGAGCTCGATGAAGAGTTGGTTCAGGTACGGTGCGGTGCCTCCGAAGACGGCCACGGAGACGGAGTAGGCAAAGCCGATGGCCTGCGTGCGTACTCGGGTCGGGAAGTTTTCCGACATGGTGGCGGACAGAAGCGCTCCGGGGATGGCCACGACGGCGAGGGCGACCGAGGATGCCACAAGGAGGGTCCAGCCCTGTGAACCGATCATTCCCGTAAGCGGGATCTGCAGGGCGATCATCAACGCGGCGAACGTGATCATCATCGGGCGGCGGCCGACCTTGTCGGAGAGACGGCCCCAGAGCGGCAAGGTGACCATGGCGATGCACTGGGCGCCGACCGAGCTCCAGTAGGCGGCGCTGGCGTCCATGCCTTTCTGGGCGATGGCGTAGGTCGAGACGTATGAGGTCCAGGTGTAGTGAGCGGCGGTGATGCCCGAGGTCATCGTGATGACGAGCAGGATGGCTCGGGCCACTTGCTTCCGGGACAACGGGGTGGGCTCGTCGTTCGACTTCTGGTCGGAGAAGACGTCGCTCTCGTCCATGCTGCGGCGCAGGTACAGGGCGGCGAGGGCGAGGAACGCTCCGAGGACGAAGGGGATGCGCCAGCCCCACCGGGCGACTTCACTGTCGGACAATACGGATGTCACCGCCCCGCCCACCGAGTAGGCGACGGCAGATCCGCCGAAGATCGCGACGAAGACGATGCTTCCCCATAGTCCGCGGCGCTCGTTGGGTGCGATCTCCGCGACGTAGGTGTTGGCCGTCGCGGACTCGCCGCCGTGGGCGAATCCCTGTGCCATGCGGGCGAGGAGGAGGATGAGCGAGGCCCAGGCCCCGAGGGATGCGTAGGTGGGCATGAGTCCGATGACGAGGCTTCCGGCGGCCATCATCAGCATGGTGGTGACGAGTACGAATTTGCGGCCGCGTCGGTCGGCGACCCGGCCGAAGACGATGCCTCCCAGCGGGCGCATGAGGAAACCCACTGCGAAGACGGCAAGGGTGGACAGCAGCGCCGAGACCCCGTCGGATGATTGGAACATGGCGGTGGCGATGAAGGGCGCGAAGACGGCGTAGGCGCTCCACTCGTACCACTCGAGGACGTTCCCGATCGTGCTGGCGAAGAGGGACTTTCGCTTCGATCGCAGCGTGGGGCTCGGCTGGGTTCTGGTCCCGGTCGCTGTTGCGGGCCCTGTTGGTGTGTTGCTCACAAGAGACTCCTTCGCTGTTTTCGGGCAGGAGTGAGTGAGGTCTGTACTCGGAGGTGAGGTGGTGTCAGACGCTGTCGGGCGTCAGCGGCGGATGGCCGTGGTCAGGCCGGCGTACTGTGCGGCCATCTCCAGCAGGCGGGGTACTCCTGCCTCCAGTGAGGGCCCGAAGACTGTGTCGTTGGGGCGTTCGCCACGTTGCCAGCGGGTGTAGATGGCCTCGCAGAAGATCGCTGCCTTCCAGAGTGCGAGGGTCTGATACCAAGGAAGCGGAGTGAGGTCGAGGCCTGTGCGGGACTGGTAGCGGTCTGCCAGTTGAAGTCTGGTGAGGTAGCCGAGTGCCTGGGTGACCGGGGTCAGTTCCAGCGGGGTGGTCGGGCTGCCGGCCTCGGAGTAGGTGGCGGTGACGTAGCCCAGGTCCGCCAGTGGGTCGCCGAGTGTTGCCACCTCCCAGTCCAGGATCGCGACGAACTCGGCGGGTGCGCGCGGGGCGAACATGAGGTTGCCCATGCGGTAGTCGCCGTGTACCACCGTGGCCGCCTGGCTCGTCGGCAGGTTGCGGCCGAGCCAGCCTGCGATCCGCTCCACCGCGGGAAGGCTGCGCGATCGCGGTGCGGCCCGTGAACCGTTCCTGGCCGGTGTGGTTCTGGTTCAACGGATCAGTCCTTTGACGGGGAGGACGGTCCGGTGCTGCCGGCCTTGCGGAGTTCGGCGCGCCGGATCTTGCCGCTCTGGGTCTTGGGCAGGTCGGCGATGACGTGGACCTGGCGGGGGCACTTGTAGGCCGCCAGGCGGCCGCGGGAGAAGGCGATCAGCTCCTCCTGCGTAGCGCTCTGGCCCGTCTTGAGGGAGACGTAGGCGACGACGGTTTCGCCGCGGTAGTCGTCCGGCTGCCCGATGACGGCGGCCTCGAGCACCGCCGGGTGCTCGTACAGCGCGTCCTCGACCTCGCGTGGCCAGACCTTGTAGCCGGACACGTTGATCTGGTCCTTGAGCCGGTCCACGAGGTAGACCCAGCCTTGCTCGTCGATGATGGCGACGTCGCCGGTACGCAACCGGCCCTCCGGCATGGTCTGCGCGGTGGCCTCGGCCTTCCTCCAATATCCGGGGACCACCTGTGGCCCGCTCAACTCGAGTTCGCCCTGCTCTCCGCTGGGCACCGGGCGGCCGTGCAGGTCCACGACGCGCGCGGTGAGGTGCGGCAGAGGCAGCCCGATGGACAGGGTTCCGCTGGGCAGGTGGATCGGTGCCCTGCGTCCCGGAGGCACGGCGATGACGGCGGAGGTCGTCTCGGTCATGCCGTAGCCGTTGTAGATGTAGACGCCGAATCGTTCCTGGAACCGCTCGACGGTCGCCGGCGGGATCGGCGCACCTCCGGAGTACAGGGTTTTCACCGACGCGAAGTGCCTCGGCTGTGCGTGTGGCAGCTCGTAGATGGCGTTATACGCCGTGATGGAGCCGATCGTGAAGGTCACCCCGTGCTCGGCGATGGCTTCCAGGACGGCCTCGGGGTGGAACCGGCCCGTGAGGACGAGCGTGGTGTCCGTGAGCAGCGAGATGGCCGCGTTGACCACGGCGCCGGTGATGTGGAACAGCGGAGCGATGGCGAGCACGACGTCCCCGTCGCTCAGGCCGGTCCACGCGCCGCAGGTCGCCACCACGCTGAGGACGTTGCCGTGGGTGTTCATGGCACCCTTCGGCGGTCCGGTCGTTCCAGAGGTGTAGGTCAGGAACGCGACGTCGTCACGGGTCAGTTGCACCGGTGTGGGCCGGGAACCGCCGAACTCCTCGATCAGTGCCGCGAGGTCGCCGTCCGGCGCCGGGGCGGGGCGTTCCGTCGTCGCGAAGACCCGCGCATCGTTGCGTGACTGGTAGTCCAGCGCCGACGTGCTGATCAGCCACCGGACCGTGCTTCCCTCAAGGGTGCCGAGCGTCTCCTCGGCGTCGGCATCCGCGCACACGATCCCGATCGCCCCGGCGTCGTCGATGATTCGGCGAAGTTCGTGCCGCCGGTACATCGGGTTGAGCCCCAGGGCCGTGGCACCCAGCTTCCACAAGGCCAGCAGCACGAGCGCGTACTGAGGGATGTTCTGCAGGTATACGCCGACGCGGTCACCTCGCCGGGTTCCGCGGGCTTCGAACGCGGCCGCGAGGGCGTCCGACGCCGCGTCCACGTCCTGCGCGGACAGGGCGCCGTCGAAGTAGCGCAGCGCCGCGGCGCCCGGATTCTTCGCTACCCGTGCTTTCCATGCGGCCACAAGAGAGTCGTGGACGACCGTCATCTCTGCTGCACCGGCCAAAGGCAAGGAACCCCACGGAGGATCTTCAGGAACCGTCACTTCTCGTCCCTCCTGCCCGCGTCACCGCGCAGGCCAATGGTTACCGAGCGCTCGCTCGGTTCGTTTTGTGCGAGGTAGGGTTACCGAGCGATCGCTCGGTGAAGGATTGATGCGGCGGGAGCGCTGTGTCAAGGGGTCTGTTGTCGGCGTCGACCGAGCGGCGCTGCATACTGACTTGCCGACGCGACGAAGATCCGGGCGAGGGGAGCGCTGTGACCAAGATGGATGCCAGGGTGGCCTGGAGGACGTACTCAGCCAGCGGACTGCCGCCCATCCTCGAGACTGCGCTGGCCTGTTTCATGGAGCACGGCTACCACGGGACAACGATCCGGACGGTGGCCTCCCGGGCGGAGCTCTCCGTGCCGGGGCTGTACTACCACTACGCATCGAAACAGGCACTACTCGTCGCGATCGTCTCTTATGCCATGGACGACCTGTGGGAACGCAGCACCGCGGCCTTGGAGGAGGCCGGCACCGACATCCAGCGGAGGCTGGACCTGCTCGTGGAGTGCCTCGTGCTGTTCCACGCCTATCGGCGGGACCTCGCGTTCATCGCCTACAGCGAGATCCGCAGCCTCACCGGAGAAGCCCGTACCACCTACATAGCCGCCCGCGACCGCCAGCAGCGCCTGATGGACCACGTGATCGAAGACGGTGTGGCGCAGAAGGTCTTCACCACCGCATATCCGCGTGAGGTCAGCAGGGCGATCGTCACCATGTGCACCGGCGTTTCCCAGTGGTACCGCGCAGAAGGCGAACACACCCCTCAAGCACTCGCAGAGCGGTACCGCGCCATGACCCGCATGACAGTCGGCGCACCGTGAACAGCACTCTTCGTCCATCGGCCCAGTCAGGACAGCGGAGTTCACCTCTGGGAAACCTGACCACGAGCCACAGGATCTCTGTCGAGCAACGGCCCGGTCATCCTCCCTGTGGGCATACCTGCGGCTGAGTTGCGCTTGCCCAGTAGGCCACGAACGATGGAACCGGGCATTCCCGCCCGGGCAGGGGGATCTACAGGCGCGGCCGGTTTGGCCGCAGGAACAGGGCACACGTGTGCTCGTGACATGGGAGTGAACATGACCGAGCTTCCCCCGCCGATCACCCCGTACCTGGAGCCCGCCGCGAAGGAGTTGTGCGAGGCGACCGATCCGCACCCGCGGATCTACGAGGTCCCCCCGGAGAAGGGCCGCGACATCCTGCTCGGCCTGCAGAGCGACCCGAGCGTGCCCCGCCCGGAGGTCGACGAGGAGTGGGTCGATGTGGACGCGGGCGAGTGGGGCACGGTCCGCACCCGGATCATCCGGCCCAAGGGGGCTACCGGCTCACTGCCGGTGGTGTTCTACATCCACGGCGCCGGCTGGGTCTTCGGCGACGACAAGACCCACGACCGCCTCTTCCGCGAGCTGGCCGTCGGCGCCGGGGCGGCGGGTGTCTTCCCCGTCTACGACCGCGCGCCGGAGGCGAAGTACCCCACACAGGTCGAGCAGAACTACGCGGTGGGCCAGTGGGTTCTGGAGCACGGCGCCGACCACGGCCTGGACACCTCGCGCATCGCCGTCACCGGCGAGTCGGTCGGCGGCTGCATGTCCGCCGTCTTCGCACTGATGAACAAGGAGCGCGGCGGCATCGACCTCAAGGCTCAGGTCCTGCTCTACCCGGTGGCCAACGCCGACTTCGACACCCCGTCCTACCTCCAGTTCGCCGAGGGCTACTACCTCACCCGCGACGGCATGAAGTGGTTCTGGGACGCCTACACCACCGACCCCACCCAGCGCACCGAGGTGCACGCCTCTCCGCTCCAGGCATCCCTGGACCAGCTCCGGGGGCTCCCCACCACCCTAGTCATCACCGACGAGGCCGACGTCCTGCGCGACGAGGGCGAGCAGTACGCCAACAAGCTCCGCGAGGCCGGTGTCGATGTGACTTCCGTCCGCGTGGCGGGCATGGTCCACGACTTCCTCCTCCTGGACAGCCTGCGCGACACCCGCGCGGCCAACGTAGCCCGCACACTCGCCGTCGACGCTCTGCGGACGGCACTGCACGACAGCTAGCTCCACCCCCTGGCACGGATGCGCAATCCGGGTCCGCCGAAGCCCTTCGTGGCACGGACGGGCCCGGATCTGACGCTTCCTTCGTCCCGGTCGCCCTGAGCGGATCTCTCGAGGCTGTTTCGGTGAAAGAGCCCGGTTGTCCCACGCCGCCTGGAGCCAGAGGGAATCCGCATGTTGGGGCGATTCCCGGAGCTACAGTTTCAACGCTTCGGCCTGGGCGAGCTGTCCGAGCATGTCTTCCATGGAGTGTTGCGCGGGCCGGTAGCGCACGCCGAGGGCTTGCCGGCTCTTTGTGGTGTCGCCTCGCAGATCGAAGCCGATGTTGCGCCGTAGATAGCCACGTTCGAGCCCAGATGCCGGAGCGAACGCGACAGCGACAGGTTTCGGGACAGCTCGGCGAGGCAGCGGGTACCGTGCCCCGTAGGCGGGCAGGAGCCTGCGTGCAAGATCGACGATGTCGGTGGTCTCCGCCATGACGAGGTGGCGCCCCTGGGCCTTGGGGAGAAACGCAGCTGCCAGGTGCGCGTAGGCGACCTCACGGACGTCGACGACAGCGACGGCGATGCGAGGCGCACCGAAGCGGGCCTGGCCGCTGACCATCTGTCGCGCGATGCTGAAGCTCTCGCTGGTCGGGTCGGCGTTCAAGGCAGGACCGATCACAAGGCCTGGGTTGACGGTGACAAGGCGCCAGCGGCCCTGCCCCTGTTCAATGCGCCATGCCTCCTTCTCGGCCAGGGTTTTGGAGAAGCTGTACGGCTCGCGGGTCAGAGACGAGGTGGTGTTCCAGGTCCCCTCAGTCACGGTCCGCCCCGGGAGGCGGACGACGTCCTTGGCGTCCCCGACCATCGCGGCGACAGAACTGGTGAGGACCACTCGCTCGACGGTGTCGACGTCGTTCGCGGTTTGGAGCACGTTGCGAGTGCCGTGCACGGCCGGGTCGACGAGGTCACGCTGGGGATCTTGCACAGTGCGGGTGAAAGGTGAGGCGGTATGGATGACGACGCGGCACCCTTGCATGGCCTCGAGGTACGAGCCCTCACGCATCAGGTCGGACGCGAACAGGCGCAGGGTGCCGGGCGAGGTGTCGGCGATGTCGAGAAGGTGCTGCACCTTGGTGGTGTTGCGCGGGTCGCGGACAGCCGCATGGACGGTGGCCCCGGCGTCGAGCAGACCTTTCACGATCCAGCCTGCGACATATCCCGTGGCGCCGGTGACGAGGACTGGAGCGCTCGTGTCGACAGTGAGGCCACCGAGGTCGACCTGGGTGTCCATGTGGATCCTTTCGCCCGCGCACATGCGGGAGGGAGACGAAGCCGGCTGGTCAGGGGCGGCCCGCAGTTGGATTTGGCTGAGCAGAGACAGGGCGCGCGCGGATGAGTACCGGGCGGCTGGGATGTCCCCGTGCCCACAGGGCCGGTGAGCGGCCGGAGCACCGGTATCTGGCGAACGAAGGTGACGGCCCGGGGCGGCAGGTGCGCGAGGGCTTTGATACCGGCGTGTCCTGCCGCTCCGGATTCCTGGGTCCTCGCCCGGTGGTCGTTCCTGTCGGCGGGCTACGCAGATTCGGCGCAGCTGCCGACGGTGAGGGCCACGCGGGGCGGGGGCATTCGCGGGCGCTTCTGCGCCGCCTACTCAGTCGTTGGTGAGGAGAATTTTGCCGAGGTGGCCGCCGGCTTCCATGAGGCGGTGCCCATCGGCTGCGTCGGCCATCGGGACGGTCTGGTCGATGACCAGTTTCACGGTGCCGTTCTCGATCATGGGCCAGACGTTCTTCTGGACCTCGGCCACGATCTCGGCCTTGTGCTGCTTGGAGCGGGTCCGCAGGGTGGTGCCGTGCACGGAGGCCCGCTTGAACACGATCTCGGCGAGGTTGAGCTGGCCCTCGAGGCCATTCTGCAGGCCGATGATGACCAGTCGACCGTCGGCCGCCAGGGAGCGCACGTTGCGCTCCAGGTAGTCACCGCCGACGACATCGAGGATCACGTCGTAGGGGCCGTGCTCCGTGAAGTCCTCGGTACGGTAGTCGATCGCCACATCGGCGCCCAGTTCCCGGGCCTGGGCGGCCTTCTCCGCTCCGCCGACCGTCGTGACGACGCGGGCTCCCAGGGCCTTAGCGATCTGGATCGCCATCGTGCCGACACCGCCGGCGCCGCCGTGCACGAGGATCGTCTCGCCGGCCTTCAGGCCCGCGGTCATGACAATGTTGGACCAGACCGTGGCAGTGACCTCAGGGAGACCCGCCGCCTCTGTCAGTCCGATTCCCTTGGGGATCGTCAGCAGCTGCCCCGCCGGAACGGCGACCTTCTGCGCATAGCCGCCTCCGGTCAGCAGGGCGCAGACCTCATCGCCCACCTGCCAGCCGGTCACCCCTTCCCCCAGCGCGCTGATACGGCCGGAGACCTCCAGCCCCGGATACGGCGACCAGCCGGGCTGCAGCGGGTAGAGCCCCCAGCGCTGCATGACGTCCGCCCGGTTCAGAGCGCTGGCCACCACATCGATGACCACCTCACCGGCGGTGGGCGTCGGGTCTTCGACCTCGACCCACTGCAGGACCTCAGGACCACCGTGCTCCGTGATCGATACAGCCTTCACGACAACTCCGTTCCCACAACTGCGATGAAGGGCTCTTGCGGGGTCTTGGGTACAGGGCGTCCGCGGCATTCCCGCTAGCCGGCCGATGCCGAGCGCGCCGCGAACACGATACCGAGAAGGGGTGAGAATGCCCGCTTCTGTCCATATACACCCGAGAGCCGAATGTTTACATCACATACATTACATCCCCGGAGTGTGCAGTGTCAACATTGGGATTCAGTACGCTTCCGCGGCGGTCCATGCAGGACCCTGCGCCAACCAAACTGGCGGCGACACCGCGCGACGCCTTTGCGGGTTGCGGGCGAGGCGCCCCATGTCTCCCCTTCAGGGGCGGTCGGTACTCCTGAGTCTCCGTCAAGTAAGAGCCACGGCAGCCCTCTTGAGACGCAGGACAGGGGGTTCCCGCACTCCAAGTTGGACAAATTGCCCAACATGAGCATCGCCCAGCTGCGGGTACGTGGAGTGCGAAAAAGACACCCTGCACCTCCTTGTCCCAAGGGAGGTGCAGGGTGTCACCCGAGGCCGTCGGGCCCCCACGGCAGGGCGGCCTCGGAGATTGGGGGGGGTGTTCAGACCCGGGTGGATGCCTTGCGACGCGGGGTCTTCTCGTCGGTTTGCGGGTGCGCGGCAGGTTCGGCCGGAGCCGCTGCCGGCAGACGCGCGCCTTCGATGTCGACGTCCGGGAGTAGTCGGTCGAGCCAGCGGGGCATGCTCCAGGCACGTCGTCCGAGCAGGGCCATGGCGGCGGGCACGAGGGTCATGCGGACGATGAAGGCGTCGACGAACACGCCGATGGCGAGCGCGAAGCCGATGGCCTTGACGATCGGGTCCTCGTTGAAGATGAAGCCGCCGAAGACCGCGACCATGATCAGTGCGGCGGCCACGATGACCCGCGCGCTGCTGGATACGCCCTGTGCGATCGCCTCGGCCGGATTCTTGCTGTGTTCGTAGTGTTCGCGCATCCGGCTCACGAGGAACACCTCGTAGTCCATGGCGAGACCGAAGAGCACGCCGGTGAGCAGGACCGGGAGGAAGCTGGTGACCGGTCCGGTGGCTGCCACGTTGAGCAGGCCGTTCAGGTGACCCTGCTGGAAGACCCAGACGGAGGCACCCAGGCTCGCGCCGACCGAGAGCAGGAAGCCGAGTGCCGCCTTGAGCGGTACCAGGATCGATCGGAAGGCGATGGCCAGCAGGATCAGTGCCAGGAGGACGATGACACCGATGAACAGGGGCAGTGCTTCGCCGAGCTTGCCTGCGACGTCGATGGCCATGGCCGTCTGTCCGGTGACGTAGAGGGAACCGCCCGTGTCGGCGATCTTGAGGGCCTGGTCACGCATGCGGTGGACCAGATCGGTCGTGGCCTGAGCGTCGGGGCTCGACTTCGGGACCACCCCCATGACCACGACGCCGCCGGAGGGGCTGGGTACCGGGCGTGAGACGGCGGCCACGTTCTTGTCCGCGGCCAGCGCACCGCGCAGCTGGGTCACGGTGGCCTGCCGCTGGTTCTGCGGGATGCGCTCGGTGTCCAGCACGGTGATGAGGGTGGCGTTGAAGCCGGGTCCGAAGCCCTCGGTGAGCAGGTCGTAGCTCTTGTGCTGTGTGCTGGCCTCGGGCTGTGAGGCGTAGCTGGGCAGGCCAAGACGCAGGTCACGGGCAGGCAGGGCAAGCGCCAGCAGCCCTACGATGCCAGCGAGCAGGACGAGGGCCGGCTTGCGGGTGACCGTACGCGCCCAGGCCAGGCCCCAGGCACCGGCGGGGCGGTCCTTGCGCTTGCTCTTCCGCTTGGGGCGGCGCGGGCGCATCCTCTCGCCGAACACTCCCAGTACCGCCGGAAGCAGGCTGATGGCGACCAGGACAGCGATCAGCACGGTGCCGGCGCCGGCCAGGCCCATGATCGTGAGGAACGGGATGCCGGTGATGGACAGTGCCGCCAGCGCGATGACGACCGTGGCTCCGGCGAAGACAACCGCGCTGCCGGCTGTGGCGGTGGCGCGTGCGATCGACTCCTCCCAGTCCATCTCGGGGTCGGAGAGTTGCTCGCGGTGCCGGGAGATGACGAACAGCGCGTAGTCGATCCCGACCGCCAGGCCGATCATCAGCGCCAGCACGGTCGCAGTGCCTGTCATCTGCACGAAGCCGGAGACGAACAGCGTGCCGAGCACGCCGACGGCCACGCCCAGGAGCGCGGTCACCAGTGGCAGTCCGGCCGCGACGACGGAGCCGAGCGCGACGGCAAGGATCACGAAGGCGAGGACGACGCCTACCAGTTCCGCCGGGCCTCCTGCCTTGGACTCCGGCAGCATGGCCGAGCCGCCGAGCTCGACCTGCATCCCGGCATCCCGGAGCGGCTGCACCACGGTGGACAGTTCATCCTTGGCGGACTGCTCGACCTTGGACGCTTCCTCAGCGAAACGGACATCGGAGTACGCGATGGTCCGGTCGGCCGAGACCGTACCGGCCGAGGTCGGCTGGGAGACGGTGATGACGCCAGGCACCGACGCTGCCTTGCGGAGGACGGCGTCGAGCGCCTGCTGCTGCGCCGGGTCCGTAACGGTCTTCCCCTCAGGGGCGGCGACGACGATCCGTACGACGCCACCGGCGGCCGGAGGGAACTTCTCCTTCAGAAGGTCCTGCGCCTGCTGCGCTTCGACACCGGGGACCGTGAACTCCGTGGTCCTCTCCCCGTGAAGGGTCGCTCCCAGGCCTCCGACGACCGTGAGAAGGACGATCCAAGTGGCTATCACCCAGCGGCGGCGGCGAATCATCCAGCGCGCCCAGGCGTATAGGCGTGAGGCCATCGAACATTCCTAACCGGTCGAAATTCTGATCAATGGGAGCTGAAGGCATATATGCGTGGTGGAGGAGTCAGAGCGGGTCACCTCCACCACGCACTGCACAGTAACGCATTTTTACAGTCGACTGTAAATTAACTACCGGTGGTAAGCTCCCGGCATGACGGGTGCCAGCCTCAGGGAACGCAGCAAGGCTCGACGCAGGGAAGCGATCCTCACCGCCGCTTACGAGCTGTTCGCCGAGCGGGGCTTCGACGCCACGAGCATCGCCGACATCGCCGAAGCGGCCGAGGTCTCGCCGCGCACGGTCACGCTGTATTTCCCGACCAAGCTGGAACTGGCGATGGCGCACTTCAACGCATTCGTTGACCAGCTGGCCGCAGCGCTGCACGCCAGACCTGCCGGGCAGGGCATCCTCGACACCGTGGAGCAGTGGCTGCGCGAACAGGCGGAGTCCCCGGACAAGTTCGACGGGCTCCACGACCGGATGCTCCAGTCCAACCCTCAGCTCAAGGGGCTCTGCCGGGGCCGGCTGACCGACGTCGTCCAGGACGGTGCCCGGCTCCTCGCCGAAGAACAAGGCTGGCGCCCCGACGATTTCGCCCCGCGCATCCTGGCGGCCACCGTGGCAAGCGTGATCGGTGAGCTGACGCACCGATCCGAGCCGGGTGATCTGGAGGTCGCCATGACCTTCATCCGCGCCGCGGCCGCCACGCTGGAGCCAGGCTGATCCGACCCGGCTCCCCCACGCCGACTTCACCCCCCTCCTACCTGCAGTTCGCCGAGGGCTGCTTCCTCACCCGCGACGGCATGAAGTGGTTCTGGGACGCCTACACCACCGACCTCGCCCCGCGCGCCGAACACCACGCCCCCTGCAGGCCACCCTCGACCAGCTCAAGGGCCTGGCGACGACCCTGGTCATCACCGACGAGGCCGACGCCCTGCGCGACGAGGGCGAGCAGTACGCCAACAAGCTCGACGTCACCTCCGTCCGCGTCGCGGGCATGGTCCACGACTTCCTCTTCCTGGACGGCCTCCGCAACACCCGCGCCGCCAACATCGCGCGCTAGCTCGCCATCGACGCCCTCAGAACCGCACTCCACGACGACTGACACACCCCGCGCTTCTCTGCGCATGAAGACACGAAGCTGAGCGCGCCAGCGGCATCGCCAGCGGCACCGACGGGCCCGGACTGCTTTCAGCCGAGCCACCGGCCCCGGCCTAGAGAGCCAACTCCGAAAAGGTCCTCCACGACTGCCTGCTCTGCCTTGCAGCCTCACCGCCAGCCAACCCCGAAGGCCCCGCCCTATGCGCGAGCGGCGGAGACGCGAACCTGGGTGGCGACAGCACCGGGATGGAAGGCGCAGGGGGTCAGGGCCAGATGCCGAGCTCGCGGCATCCCTCAGCGGCGGCAAGAACATCGTGGCCCGTGCAGTGGCGAAAGAGACTGTCGCCGAGACGCCGCCCCGTCGGGCGACCGCACACCGGGACGCCCTCCCCCGGCGGGCTCCCGCGCGGCCCGCAGCCAGGCCGCGCAGGCCCCACGGTGACACGGGCCGCCCGTCTGCGACATACCCCACACCCCTCGATGTTTACGATGATTACATTCATGCCCTAATGTAAATGGTGCACACATCGTGAGTGATCGAGATGAAAGAGAGAACGGGATGACCAGCGAGCTGTTCTCGCCACTGACCCTGCGCTCCGGGCAGGTCCTGAAGAACCGGATCGCGAAGGCGGCCATGGAGGAGAACATGGCCGGCGACGGCCAGCTCCCCGACTGGCAGTTGCTGTCGCTGTACCAGCACTGGGCCACTGGCGGCACCGGCCTGCTGATCACCGGCAACGTCATGGTCCACGCCGAGGCACTGACCGGCCCCGCCGGCGTCGTCCTCGACAAGGATGCACCCCTGGAGCCGTTCGCCGACTGGGCGAAGGCAGCCAAGTCCGGCGGTGGTGCGATCTGGATGCAGATCAACCACCCCGGCCGCCAGGTGGCATCCGACATGCCCGGCGTCGTGTGGGGCCCCTCCGACGTCGGCGTCTCCCTGGGCAAGCACAGCAGCCGCTTCGGCCGCCCCACCGCCATGACCCCGAAGCAGATCAAGGACACCGTGACCCGGTATGCGGTGACCGCGCGACGCGCCGAGGAAGCTGGCTTCGACGGCGTCGAGGTCCATGCCGCACACGGCTACCTCCTCTCTCAGTTCCTCTCACCCTTGGTCAACAAGCGCACCGACCGGTGGGGCGGATCGCTGGAGAACCGGGCCCGGATGCTGCTGGACATCGTCCGCGCCGTCCGCGCCGCGGTCTCGCCCTCCTTCGCCGTCGCGGTGAAGCTCAACTCCGCCGACTTCCAGCGCGGAGGCTTCGACGCCGACGACGCCCGACAGGTGATCGAGATGCTCGAACCGCTCGGTGTCGACCTGGTCGAACTCTCCGGCGGCAGCTACGAAAGCCCCGCGATGACCGGCCGCCCCGCCGACAACCGCACCCAGGCCCGCGAGGCCTACTTCCTCGACCTCGCCAAGGACCTCGTCAAGACCAGCCCCATCCCGCTGATGCTCACCGGCGGCATCACCCGGCGCGCGACAGCCGACAAGGTCCTCGACAGCGGCGTGGCGGTGGTCGGTATGGGCACCGCCCTCGCCATCACCCCCGACCTTCCCTCACGTTGGCGCCAGGGCCGCGAGGCCGACCGTCACATGCGTCCGGTGACCTGGTCCGACAAGGCCCTCGCCTCGACCGCCAGCATGGCTCAGGTCCGCCACCAGATGCGCCGCATCGCCCGCGGCAGCAACCCCAAGCCCGGCACCCACCCGGCGATCGCCCTGATCTCCGAGCGCCGCAAGCAGCGAGTGGCCCTGCGCAGCTACCGCGCCTGGCTGTCGAAGTCCCAGGCAGCGGCCTAAGAACCGCCGATGGCGCCTGAGCGCGTGGCCCGCCCCTGCCGCGCGTGAGGCGCCATCGGCTTCGCCTTCCTGCCGGTCGCCGACGATCAGCGCCTTCTGTACCAGGATGCCCCCTACGCCGAGGCCCTTGGTCAAGTGAGGTACTCCCGCTGAACCATGCACGAATGCCGACTACTTCGGGCGGCGCGGCACCAGGACCACCTGGACGACAGCAGCCCGCCTGGGGAGTTGACGCAAAAGCGTGAGCGGCGTTGCGCTTCATCCGGGCGGCGAGGTGCACCCAACGGGCACAGACGGGGCGTTCAGAGATCATCCCCACCCGGACAGAGAGACACGAAGATGGCAGAACCGATCCAGAACCTTGGTGGGCAGGAGGATCTGGAAGACCCCGCAGCACAGGATCCTGCGCGTGCACCCGACGGCCGGACCGTGCCGTACCGGCACCATGTCCAGCAACTCAGAGGCATCCACACCGCATCGCTGAAGGCCTCTGCGCATTCGGTGCCGGTACTCTCGGATCCTGTCTTCGCGCTCGATCAGGACATGAATGAGCAGCGGTCGGGCGTCAACGAGACACCGGCTTCCGCCGCCCCTGCGGAACCGTTGCCCACCGAGCCTGATGAAGAAAGGCCGCTCGAGCCGGCAGCCCTGCCTGGAACTGTGACCACCGTGTGGTCCAGCATCCTCTCCACCGCGTTCCGCCGACTCCGAGAGGGCCGGTAGGGGCTGCCTACGGACAAGAGCGTCCGTACACGGCGCGGCCATCGCGCCCTTCTGGCGGCGCAGTTACTCTCGGCGGGCGCGGTTCTCACGAAGGCCCGGGTTCCTCGCTGAAGCCTCGGCGCGGCATGCATCAGGTCCCACCGTCCCATCCCTCTCTTCGGAGGGAATCCCCACCTTTAGGTGGGGCGGGAATCCGATTTGAGGACCGCTCCGACCCGGTCCACGACGGACGTTTCGGCTGCTCGATGTATTGACGGACGATCGCCAGCGGCGCTCCGCCGCAGCTTCCGGCGAAGTACGAACGGGACCAGAACACCGAGCCCATCCCGATCCGGTTGATCCGGCCGCACTCGGCGCGCAGGTAGTGGGAGTTGACGCGCTTGAGACGGTTGATCAGTTCCGAGAGCGCGACCTTCGGCGGATGGTGCACCAGGTGGTGCACGTGATCAGTCTCGCCGTTGAACTGGCGCAGCTCTACCTCGAAGCCGTCACACACCTCCCGCATGATCTCTTCGCACCGCTTGAGCATTGCGTTGCCGAAGACGCCCTTGCGGTACCTGGTGACGCTCCCTCAGGGGTACGACTCCCCCGCTCAGGCCCCCCGGCTGCAGGCACTGGAGCGCCCCTGTCATCGACCGTCGAGAGTCGTTCGTAGAATCCCCGCACCCCATTGTTGACAGTGCATACATAGCGCCCTATAGTCATGTGTACACCGCTTACATGAGAGTGAGGAACCCTCGCCATGTCTTCAACGCAGAAGGACGCCGTCAAGGTCAGCCTGGGCGGCCGTGAGGTCACGGTCCCCAAGGGCGGCCTGTACGACCGCTACCGAATGAACCCCAACCTCGACGAGATCGCCCGCGACCCCCGCGTCAGCAGCGTGGACTTCTTCCGCCAGTTGCCCAAGATCAAGGTCGACTCTCCGATCGGTTCCACGCTCACCCCGAACTTCTACTACACGATGTCCACCGCCCGGCTCACGATGGTCGCGCCGACCCGTGCGATCCGCAGCCGTCTGCCCGAGGAGCTCTCGCCGCTGGAGATCACGCCGGGCCTCGGCCTGGTTTCGGTCATGTTCTTCCGCTATGACGTGTGCGACATCGACTTCTACACCGAAGCGGCCGTCGGCATTGCCGTCAAGCCCGCCCGGCACGGAAAGCTCGGCTTCTTCGACCTCGTCTCCGGCCTGAAGAACGAACACCTCGACTCCTACGTGCTGTCGCTGCCGGTGAACACGGACATCGCCCAGGTCCGCGGCCACGACGGCTACGGCTTCCCCAAGTGGGTCACCGGGCTCGACGTCGACATCAACGACCACCGGACGAGCGCCAGTGTGGCCAACGACGCCGGCGGAGTCGACCTGTCTCTCCTGGCGAACACCCCCTCCCAGAAGGCCTATGTGAGCGGGGAGCGCGTCAGCTCGCTCACCTCGTACACGACGATCAACGGCGCGTGGCACTCCACCATGAACCAGACCAACGTGCTGAACGCCGGCACGACGCGCAGCACCAGCGGCATCACCCTCCACCTCGGTGAGGGCCGCATGTCCAACGACCTGCGGTCGCTCAAGCCGAAGCGGACCATCCAGTTCGACGTCATGACCGAAGGCCAGGCCGCCCTCCACATGCCGGTGCCCACCTCGGTCCGGAGCCGGAACAAGTAGCAGCAGCAAGGAGTCCGTACCATGCTCACCGACCACGCCAAGCGCCCCACGGCCGCCCGCGGCCTGGGCCTGCCCGCGTCCATCACCCCAGCCCTGCTCACGCAGCTGACCGCGCGGGTCTCGGCCGCGCCGAACGCCGCACGGGTCACCACCAACGCCCCTTACACCGGCGTGCCCCTGGCCGACTTCCCCGTCTCCACCCCTGAGGACGTTGAGGCCGCGTTCGGGCGGGCCCGGATCGCGCAGAAGTCCTGGGCAGCCACTCCGATCTCGGAGCGCAAGCGGATCATGCTGCGCTACCACGACCTCGTCCTGGCACGGCAGGACGAGGCCCTGGACCTGATGCAGGCCGAGAACGGCAAGACCCGCCGCGACGCCTACCTCGAGGTCGTCGACATCGGCATCGTCTCCCGCTACTACGCCCGCAACGCCGACAAGTACCTCAGCCCCAAGCGCCGCCGCGGCGCGATCCCGCTGCTCACCCACACCACCGAGTTGCGTCACCCCAAGGGCGTCGTCACTGTCATCTCGCCGTGGAACTACCCGCTCAGCATGGCCGCCAGTGACACAATCGCGGCGCTCATGGCTGGCAACGCCGTCGTGCAGAAGCCCGACACCCAGACCGCACTCACCGCCCTGTGGTCCATGAACCTGATGTACGAGGCGGGCCTGCCGGCCGACGTCTGGCAGATAGTGATCGGCCGGGGCAGCTCCATCGGCGGCGCGCTGATGGACAACGCCAACTACATGATGTTCACCGGCTCCACCGCCACCGGACGCCAGATCGCGAGCGACGCCGGCAAGCGCCTCATCGGCGCGTCCCTCGAACTCGGTGGCAAGAACGCCATGATCGTCCTGGACGACGCGGACATCGACAAGGCCGCCGAGGGCGCCGTCAACGCCTGCTTCCCGTCCGCCGGGCAGCTGTGCGTCTCCATCGAGCGCCTCTACGTGGCCGAGTCCATCCGCGACAAGTTCGTCGCCGCGTTCGTCGCCCGCACCAAGAAGCTCAAGATCGGCGCCGCCTACGACTACAGCATCGATGTCGGCAGCCTCACCACCGCCTCCCAGCTCAAGACCGTCACGGCCCACGTCACCGACGCGGTCGCCAAGGGCGCCACCGTCCTCGCCGGCGGCAAGGCACGCCCCGATCTGGGACCGCTGTTCCACGAGCCGACCATCCTTACCGACGTCACCCCCGACATGACGCTGTACGACCACGAGACCTTCGGCCCCGTCGTCTCGATCTACTCCTACCGCGACGTCGACGAGGCCATCGCACGGGCCAACGCAACGGCATACGGCCTCAACGCCAGCGTCTGGTCGAGCAACGGGGCACGCGGCCGGGCCGTCGCCGCTCGCGTCCACGCCGGCACCGTCAACGTCAACGAAGCCTTCGCCGCCGCCTGGGGAAGCATCGACGCCCCCATGGGCGGTATGGGCGACTCCGGACTCGGCCGTCGCCACGGCGCCGACGGCATCCTCAAGTACACCGAAGCCCAGACCGTCGCTCACCAGCGCATCCAGGGCTTCTACCCGCCGGCCCGCATCTCCCCCGAGACCTGGGCCACCCTCCTGACCGGAGCACTGAAGGTCATGAAGGCAGTCGGCGTCCGCTGAACAGCGTCTGCCATGCAGCCGTGGCCTCGATCGAGCCACGCCATGAAAAGAGGGCGGCTTGTCCACACGACGGGCTCGCCCTCTTCACCTGATCCACCGGGCAGGACCACCGCTCGTGAGGGCAGGAACGCGCGCACCTACCCCCGCGCGACTTCGAGCAGTACTGGGCATGTCGGAGGCGGCTGCCAGTCCGGGCTCGTGCTGATCGAAAGATTCGAGAGCGACCCGCTGATCGCGGGCGAGGGACTACTGTCACTGCCGAGCATTTGGCCCGCCTACCTGCAGTGACGGTGCCGGACCGAGGACAACGAACCTCATCCGGTCTGATTCGGTGCCGAGAGGCCGACACGGACGCGACATGCGAGGCACTGGCCGACGAGGACCGGTGACCGGTCTCCCGGATCCCGTTCACAGACAGCCACACCGCGGTCGTCGTAGGCCGCAACGTCACTGGCGACGCCGGGACGGAGTACCTCATCTCTCACCCGGAATGGGACCAGCAGACCAGCACGGATTCCTGGCGAGCGTCGACGGACACCAGGCGGGCCCCGGACTGTCCTGGCGCCGGAGTCCTCTCAGCAGGCTGCAGTTCAGGCGAGCCCGGCAGTTTTTCGCTCTGTGTCCCGGGAGCGAGGTCGGCTGGACCCGCCTCTCCCGAGGGCAGATCTAGAACCGGGCCCCGGTAACCCGCTGCGGCATAGGAACCGTCTGCTGCCAACCGACTCATTCCCTGACTTGTTCCGGACACGACCCGGCTAGGTCGTGTCCGATGGGTCGCGTGACGCTCTCGCTGGGCACTCGTTCCGTGGGACATGGGGCGGGGAGATCTTTCGGATGAAGAGTGGGCTCGGCTGGAGCCGCACTTACCGGTGAATCGCAGGCGGGGTGGGCGTTGGCAATCCCACCGCCGTGTGATCAACGGGATTCTGTTCCGGCAGCGGACCGGTCTGCCCTGGCGGGACCTGCCTCCCTGCTTCGGTAGCTGGAAGACGGTTCACGATCGTCATCGCAGGTGGTCGGCGGACGGTACGTGGGAAAGGATCCTGCGGGCCGTCCAGGCCGATGCCGAGGGTCGGATCGACTGGAGCATGGTCAGCGTCGATTCCACGACCTGCCGCGCCCATCAGCACGCGGCTGGTGCCTCCACCCGTGCCCCGAAGGTCCCGAGTCGGCGTAGGAGCCTGGCGCGTCACCGTCCCGACGAGGCCCTGGGACGCTCGCGAGGCGGGCTCACGAGCAAGATCCACCTCGCTGGGGAAGGCGGGTGTCGCCCGCTCGGCTTTGTCATCACGCCCGGTCAGTGGGGGGACGCACCGCAGATGATTCCCGTCCTGGACGAGATCCGTGTGTTCCGGCCGGCTGGTGGACGACCGCGCACCCGGCCCGACCATGTCGGGGGAGATAAGGCGTACTCATCACGCCGTAATCGGCGTCACCTGCGCAGACGCCAGATCAAGCACACGATCCCCGAGCCGAGAGACCAGCGGGCCAACCGCCGGCGCCGCGGCCGCCAGGGAGGCAGGCCCACAGGCTTCGACAAGATGATCTACCGCCGCCGCAACGAGGTCGAGCGGACCATCAACCGGCTCAAGAACTTCCGAGCCGTCGCCACGCGCTTCGACAAACGGGCGTACGTCTTCTACGGGATGGTCACCGTGGCCGCGATCCGCCTATGGCTCCGTCCGCAGTGAAACGCCTTGTTATCGGCACCTGGGTAGTGGTGGCCAGTTCGCTGGGTAGGCCCGCGTCGACAGCCCTGACGTCCCAAGATGAGCTGTCGAACTCGGTCTACCAGGTTGAGCGGGTGTCGCGGTGTGCTTCTGGCGTCTGCTCGGGCAGAGCCGTGTTTTGGTCGGTGCGCAGCAGCATGCCCGGGTCGGGTTCGGAGTCCTCATTGGGCGGTGCCGGCTGGTGGAAACGCTCGGTGCGCGGAATGGCGACTTCCACCAGCTGGCCCTCCTGGAACATCCATAGCCCGAAGCAGTCGTCGTCCTGGTCGCGAAGCAGAACTTGGACCGTATGCGGATGCGGCCACGGCAGCGACTCCAGGTGCCTGAGCAGGCCCTTGCGGGCGCGCATCTTCTCCAACTCCAGGGCCCACCCGAACTCATAGCCCCAGTGCCCCGCTATCGGGACGAAGCGACCTCGCCACGTACGTTCCGGGTCGTCCTGGGTCAGTGGTTCCATCACCTCGTCCGACCAGCGGGCGAGCACGATGACCTCGGCGTCTCTACTCATGGCGGAGTATCACCGCATCCGCCTGATCCACTGCAACCAAATTCCTCAACCGGCCGACGCAGGCAAGGGTGCGGGCGACGAAATCCCAGTGCCAGTGAGCGCGACGACGGCGCCTTCGGAGAAGCTCATCTGCGCGTAAGCCACGGCTCTGATCAGCTCACACGACCCATCGGACAGCCCCTAGGGCGGCGCCCCCGATACGGAGGCGCCGACGTCCCCGACCCGCTGGGGATACCAGCGCCGTCCGGTGACGTTGCCATGAGGGGCTGATTTACCGCCCGGCGGCGCCCCGCCCCTTGGACAGCCAGGCGCGGTAGGTGCGCAGGGCGCGTCGCTGCATACGGCGTTCGGAGATCAGAGCAAAGGTTGGGGAGGTGCCGGGCTTGGGGTTGCTGCCGCGGGCGAGGCGGCGCATCAGGTGGCGGACCCGCGCCATGCTGGCGGCCGAGGCGAGGGCCTTGTCGGACCAGGTCACCGGCTCCATCAGGCGGTCGGCCTCGCGGTGGTTCCTCCAGCGTTCAGGGAGGTCGGGAGTGAGAGTGAGGGCGGTGCCCATCCCGACGAGCGCGACGCCGCTGTAAAGGACCCTCTCTGCAGTGTTGCGCCGGGTGATACCGCCGGTGAGCATCAGCGGCAGCTGGCTCGTCTTGACGAGGTCCTTGGCGAGGTCGAGGAAGTAGGCCTCGCGGGCCTGGGTGCGGTTGTCGGCGGGGCGGCCGGTCATCGCGGGGCTTTCGTAGCTGCCGCCGGACAGTTCGACCAGGTCGACACCGAGCGGTTCGAGCATCTCGATCACCTGTCGGGCGTCGTCGGCGTCGAAGCCTCCGCGCTGGAAGTCGGCGGAGTTGAGCTTCACCGCGACGGCGAAGGAGGGCGAGACCGCGGCGCGGACGGCGCGGACGATGTCCAGCAGCATCCGGGCCCGGTTCTCCAGCGATCCGCCCCACCGGTCGGTGCGCTTGTTGACCAAGGGTGAGAGGAACTGAGAGAGGAGGTAGCCGTGTGCGGCGTGGACCTCGACGCCGTCGAAGCCGGCCTTCTCGGCACGATGGGCCGTGACGGCGAACCGGGTCACGGTGTCATCGATCTGCTTCGGGGTCATGGCGGTGGGCCGGCCGAAGCGGCTGCTGTGCCTGCCCAGGGAGACGCCGACGTCGGAAGGACCCCACACGACGCCGGGCATGTCGGATGCCACCTGGCGGCCGGGGTGACTGATCTGCATCCAGATCGCACCACCGCCGGACTTGCCGACCTTCGCCCAGTCGGCGAACGGCTCCAGGGGTGAGTGCTCGTCGAGCACGACGCCTGCGGGGCCGGTCAGCGCCTCCGCGTGCACCATGACGTTGCCGGTGATCAGCAGGCCGGTGCCCCCGGCGGCCCAGCGCCGGTACAGCGTGTATAGCTGTTCGCCAGGGAGCTGGCCTTGTGTGGCCATGTTTTCCTCCATGGCCGCCTTCGCGATCCGGTTCTTCAGTACCTGCCCGGAGCGCAGGAGCAGCGGCGAGAACAGCTCACTGGTCATCCCAGTTCCCTCTTCCATCTCAATCGCTTATGATGTATACACCCCTCACATTAGAGGGGTATGTGAGCGCCGTAAACATAAGGGAGTGTGACCTGTGTCTCAAGCCGGTGGATATCACCATGGGGATCTGCGCGCGGCCTGCCTGAGGGCCGCGAGAGAGCTGCTCGAGGAGGACGGCAGCGCCGCACTCTCCCTGCGCGCGGTCGCCCGCCGGGCCGGCGTTTCGGCCACGGCCCCCTACCGTCACTACGCGGACCGCGACGCGCTCGTGTCTGCTGTCGCTGCGGAGGGGTACCGCGAGCTCGCCCAGCACCTGGCCGCGGCTCACCCCGCGCCCTCCACGCCCGACGACCTGGCCGCCGTCGCCGTCGTGTACGTGCAGTTCGCTCTCGAGCACCCTGCCCTGTTCCGGGCGATGTTCGCGGAGCCGTGCGATCCGGCCAGCGAGGAACGGGTTGCCGCGACCGCCGTCATCTCGGAGTACGTCCAGAGCATCGTCCGCGACGCCTTCCCTGGCGCCGAGGACGCGGCCGCCCTGGCGACGACGGTGTGGGCCCTCGTGCACGGCCTGGCCTTCCTCCATCTCGACGGCAAGCTCGACACCTCCACCCCCGAGGCCGTCGCCGCACAGGTCCGCGCCTCCGTATACGCACTGTTCGCCGCCTCTCCGGCGCTGTCGCAGGCGGTATCTGCGCCGGTCGGCAGGTGACGGTCTCGGCGCACAGTGCCGGCCATGTCCGCCGGCGCCGTCAGCGGTACGTGAGCAGGTGGCGTTGATCGCCCGCGAAGTGGGCGTGCTCGTTGAAGGTCAGGAGGGTGGTCCCGGACGTGCCCACCGCGAGAGTGGTGACGGAGGCGTTGACGGTTACGCGGTTGAGGGCGACGACTCCCTCGGCCGGCAGGGAGAGCAGTGTGCTGCACAGGGCGGCGAGGATGCCGCCCGAGGTGACGACGACGGCGTCTCTGCCTCGGCCGAGTGCGGCGGGCAGCTCGGCCAGCGCGGCGGCGGCACCTTCGGCGAAGGTGGTCCAGGTTTCTCCGCCGGGGTCACTGGGGTCCTGCATCCAGGCCATCAGGGCGTGATCGAGCAGGTCCTGCACGGACGCGGTCTGTGATGAGGGGGCGTAGCGGGCGATCAGGGCGAGGTGGTCGTACTCGTTCCAGCGTGGGTCCTCGTGGAGCGAGCGCTTGAATCCGGCGGTGTCCGCGATGAGGCGGGCCGTGTCGCGCTGGCGGTTGAGGGTGCCCGACACGAGGTAGGGATCGCGCAGGCCTCGGCGGGAGAGTTCCTCGCCGACGGCGGCGGCCTGGGTGCGGCCGAGCTCGGACAGGACGTCGTAGTCCTCCGCAGCGAAGGACCCCTGGCCGTGGCGGACGAGACAGATCAGCGGCATGGCGGTGGTTTTATCCGTCCTGTCAGTTTCGGGTGCTGCGGCGGATGACCGAGCGGCAGCGGTGGTCGAGGTAGTTGACGGCGAGCCAGAGGTTGCGGAAGGCCGGGTTGCGGGTCTGCTTGTGGTGGTAGCGGTAGTAGATCTGCTGGGCGATCGCGGCGAGCCGGAACAGTCCGAAGGTCTCGTAGAAGGGCCAGTTGTCGGCGGGCAGGCCCATTCGGTCGCAGTACCGTTCGACGATCTCGGCGCGGGTGAGCATGCCGGGCAGATGGCTGGGCTGGCGGCGTATGGCTTGGGCGATGCGGTGGTCGTCGGCCTGCACCCAGTACGCCAGGGCGCTGCCGAGGTCCATCAGCGGGTCGCCCAGGGTGGCCATCTCCCAGTCCAGGACGCCGGTGACGTGCAGGTCCGTCTCGTCGAGGACGAGGTTGTCCAGACGCCAGTCGTTGTGGATGACGCAGGTGGCGACGTCGTCGGGCTGGTGGTCGGCAAGCCAGGCGGTCACGCGGCGGAAGCTGGGTGTGTTCCAGGTGCGGGCTTGGGCGTAGCGGCGGGTCCAGCCCTCGACCTGGCGGCGGACGTAGCCGTCGCCCTTGCCGAGGTCGGCGAGTCCTGTGGCGGCGGGGTCGACCTGGTGCAGGTCGGTGAGGGTGTCGACGAATGCTTCCGACAGTGTCCGCGCAGCGGTAGATGGCAGGTACATGTCATGCGGAAGCCTGCCGCGAAGGATGAGGCCGGGCACCTTGTCCATGACGTAGAAGTCGCTGCCGATGACGGACGGGTCCTGACACAGTGCGCGGACTGCGGGCACGAGCGGGTAGACGGGCTTCAACGCCTCCTGGACGCGGTACTCGCGCGCCATGTCGTGCGCGGAGGTGGCCTTCTTGCCGGCCGGCGGGCGGCGCAGGATCAGTTCCGTGCCGAGATCCGTGTAGCGCAGCAGGTAGGTGAGGTTGGACGCGCCGCCCGTGAACTGGACAACTTCGGGGACAGGCTCGGACAGTCCGTCCACCTGCTTTGCCAGCCAGCTGTGCACACGCTCGACGTCGAAGGCATCCTCGGTGCGGACCGCGCTGTGGCTTGTGTCGTTCATCAGGTCACCTTGGTGATGAGTCGCAGGGGCAGGTGGCGCATGAGGAAGCCGGCGGGTACCCAGGGCCAGGCGGGGACCTTTGCTTCGGGGCGCTCGCGCTCGATGGCTTTCACCATGGTCCGCACTCCCTTCTCGGTGGAGGTCATCAGCGGTGTCTTCGCCGCGCCTGCGCTCAGTTCGGTGGCGATGTAGCCGGGGTGGAGGGTGGTGACGGCGATCGGCGTGCGGGTCGCCGTCATCTCCGCCCGAATTCCCTCGGCCAGCGCTGAGACGCCGGCCTTGGTGGCCGCGTACGTGGTGAGGTTGCGAGGCAGACCGCGCATCGCGCTCATCGACGAGACGACCACGAGGTGGCCGCAATGCTGGGCGCGGAAGATTTTCATGGCGGCCTCGCACTGGGCGAGCGCGGCGGTGAAGTTGGTCTGCGCGGTCTGCAGGTTGGCGTCGAAGCGGCCGGTACCGATCGGTTTTCCCTTGCCGAGACCTGCGTTGACGATGACTCGGTCAAGGCCGCCCAGGTCTGCACTCAACGCGTGAAAGACATCGAAGACCTGCTGGTGGTCGTTGACGTCCAGGCTGCGCACGGAGACCGTGATGCCCGGGTGGGCGGCGAGCAGTTCCTTGCGCAGTGCCTGCAGACGGTCGGCGCGGCGTGCGCAGAGTGCGAGATCACGGCCGAGGGCGGCGAAGGTGCGGGCCATTCCCTCACCGAGACCCGAACTCGCCCCGGTGATAAGAATCTTGCTTCTCACGGTCACGATGTCCTCACCTGCTCCTGCCGGTCTTGGGTCTTGAGTCTCCTGACGGTGCGCCGCCATCTCACGGCGGTCTGCGCATCGGCGACTCGGGGAAGGAAGCGCTTGAGGCGTACGGCGCGCCGGTCTTTGGGATGGGTGAGTATCAGGAAGCGTCCCTTGGCGACTGCGTCGACGACCTGCTCAGCCACCTGCTCCGCGGTCGGCTTGCCACGCTGGATCATGCGGTCGGCGCGCTCGGCCAACACGGGATCGGGACTGTGCAGCCCTGCTCTGAGGCTCGTGTTCACGAAGCCCGGGCAAACGACGGTGGTGCGGATGCCGAAGGGGGCCAGCTCCTGACGGAGAGTCTCGGACAGGGAGATCACGGCCGCCTTCGACACGTTGTACGAGGCCATGCCGGGCATGTTCAACAGTCCTGCCAGGGCGGCGATGTTGACGATGTGTCCGCTTCTTTGCTGCTTGAACAGCGGCACAAAGGTACGACACCCGTGAACGACGCCCTTGAGGTTGATGTCGAGGATCCAGTCCCAGTCGTCGGCCTGAAGGCGTTCGACGCGTCCGACCGCGGTCACCCCGGCGTTGTTGACCAGCACGTCGAGACCGCCCCAGTGGTCCTCGCACCAGCGAAGGGCACGTTGCCAGTCGTTGTGGATGCGCACGTCCAGGCGGATGAACGAGACGGTTCCGGTGGGGAGTTCGGCTGGCTCGCTGCAGTCCGCGATCAGGACACGGTCCCCGGCAGCGGCATATCGCTGGGCCAGGGCCCGGCCCAGCCCGGAGGCTCCGCCGGTGATGAGGACACGCCTGCTCACCCTGTCTCCCGGGTGCCGTACCGGCCGAGTTCGGCCCGAGCAATGACACCGAGGTGCACCTCGTCGGGGCCGTCGGCCAGACGCAGCGCACGGGCGGCGGCCATGGCGGAAGCGAGCGGGAAGTCGTCGGACAGGCCGGCGCCGCCGTGGAGCTGGATCGCCATGTCGATCACCTCGCAGGCCATCGTCGGGACAGCGGCCTTGACCTGTGACAACTCGCTGATGGCGGCGGCCGCCCCGGCGGTGTCCAGCAGCCAGGCGGCATGCAGGACCTGGAGCCGCGCCTGATTGATCGCAATCCTGGCCTTCGCGATGCGTTCGCGGGTGCCCCCCAGATTGGTGAGCGGCTTACCGAAGGCGGTGCGGGACGCGGAACGGCGGCAGGCCAGCTCCAGGGCGTTCTCGGCGAGCCCGATCAGCCGCATGCAATGGTGGATACGGCCTGGGCCGAGCCTGCCCTGGGCGATCTCGAAGCCACGGCCGGGGCCGGCGATCACCGCGTCGAGCGGCAGTCGCACGTCGGAGAAGGACACCTCGCCGTGGCCGTAGGGCTCGTCGAAGTAGCCGTATACCGGCAGCATCCGCTCGACCCGCACACCCGGGGTGTCAAGAGGCACCAGCACCATGGAGTGCCGGGCGTGGCGCGGCGCCTCAGGGTCGGTGAGCCCCATGAAGACGACGAACCGGCAGTCCGGGTGCCCGATTCCGGTGCTCCACCACTTGCGGCCGTTGAGGACGATGGTGTCCCCGTCGACGACGGCGGTCGCAGCCATGTTGGCCGCGTCGGAGGAGGCCACTTCAGGCTCGGTCATGCAGAAGGCCGAGCGGATCTCGCCGCGCAAGAGCGGCTCCATCCAGCGGCGGCGCTGCTCGTCACTGCCGTAGTGCAGCAGGACCTCTGCGTTTCCGGTGTCGGGCGCGTTGCAGTTGAAGATCTCCGGGGCGATCAGCGAGCGACCCATGAGCTCGGCCAGCGGCGCGTACTCGACGTTGGTCAGGCCGGCGCCGTAGGTGCTGTCGGGCAGGAACAGGTTCCACAGCCCTGCCGCCTTGGCCTTCGCCTTGAGCTCATCGATCACCGACGGCACGGATGCCCAGCGGTCCTGCTGGGCCCGAAGGGCAGTGAAGTACTCCTGCTCACGGGGCAGGACCTCTGACGTCATGAAAGCGTCGACACGCTCGATGTACCCGCGTGCCTTTGGCGAGTGTCCGAAGTCCATAGTTCTTCCATCCTGTCGAGCAATGCTCAGTAATCGAGGCGGACGTGCGCCGGGCAGTGTCCTGTCCGGTGCACGTCAGTGTTGCCTGATGGCGAACCGTTCCGTGACCTGCTCCAGGTTGCTCACGAGCAGATCGATCAGGTCGGCCGTGGTGACGACGTCGTCGGTGGCGCTGATGGCCATCTCCTCCGCCATGGCCAGCCAGCCGCGCACGGCCAACCGGTGCAACGGTGCAGGGGTGTCGATGCCTGCGGCCTCCAGCACTCGGTCGGTCAGCGCGCGGCGGTTGTCCTCGAAGACTTCCAGCACCAGTTCGTCGCCGCCCGCGGCGGCACGCACGACGGCCACGTAGTTGCTCTTGCGGCGCTGCACGAACGACACGAACCCGTCGACGATCCCGCGCACCCGTTCCGTCGGCGTGCCCTCTTGTGGCGCCTTGGCGTGCAGCAGCAGCCGGCGCCCGCCCGCCTGCACCACCGCGACGTAGTAGTCCCGCTTGGTCGGGAAGTAGTGGAAGAGCAGCCCACGGGAGATGCCCGCCTCGGCGGCCACCTCGTCGATGGACATCTCATGGATGGGGCGCGTGGTGAGCAGACGCAGGCCGATATTGATCAGCTGTGTCCGGCGCTCCTCCGGCCTCAGCCGCACGCGGGCCGGTACGGACTTCGCGGTCATGGTCGCCGACCCTAGCTTGTTGAGCAATGCTCGACAAGCTGGGGCGGCGCCTGCCGGTACGGACACCGCACGGTCGGCTCCCTCATGCAGGCGCTGCACACATTGGTCTTGCTCTCGCATTCCGGCAGGTCTGCGCTCGGCCGCCGCGCGGACTGCGTCCTCGATGGCGCCCAGCCCTCATGAGAGCAAAGGGGCAGGGCCGCGTCTCTTGTACCGCCCGGGGTGGTGACCTCCCGCTCACGCAGGTCGGCCGAGGTGGTGCCGGCGGCACGGTGGCAGCTGCTGAGGCTTGGGTGCCTGGGGTGGCACGGCAGGGTTTCGCCGGTGAATCCCACACTCGCCTTCGCCCCAGCGTGCGCGAGGAATTGCACGCAGACCGCGCCTGCGCAATAGGAGGCCCTGCGGCCCGGGCATTGGTGCCGCCCGGGCCGCAGGGTGAGGGGATGGATGGTTACACGGCGCCGAGAGCGGTACGCAGGGTGGCGACGGCCTGGTTGATCGCGGCTTCGGCGGCATGGGTCTCTCGCAGGGCGTTGAGCATGACGAAGTCATGAATGACACCCTGGTAGCGCACGGCAGTGACCGGGACGCCGGCCTGGCGGAGCTTGCGGGCGTAGGCCTCGCCCTCGTCGCGCAGCACGTCGGCCTCGGCGGTGATGACCAGGGCCGGGGGCAGTCCTTGGAGCTGGTCGGTGGTTGCGCGCAGCGGTGAGGCGGTGATCTCTGCCCGCTGGTTCTCGTCGGTGGTGTATTGGTCCCAGAACCACTGCATGGCGTCGCGGCGCAGGAAGTACCCTTCCGCAAACTGGTGGTAGGAGCCGGTGTCGAAGGCCGCGTCGGTCACCGGATAGAACAGCACCTGCTGGGCCAGCGGTACGTCGCCGCGCTCCTTGGCCATCAGTGTCAGCGCGATGGACATGTTGCCGCCGACGGAGTCGCCGGCCACCGCGATGCGGGTGGCGTCCAGGCCCTTGGCCGCGCCCTCGCGGACGATCCACTGGGCGACGGTGTAGTTCTGCTCGATGGCGAGCGGGTAGCGGGCCTCGGGAGACAGGTCGTACTCGGGGAAGACCACAGCCGCCCCGGCGCCGACCGCCAGTTCGCGCACGAGTCGATCGTGCGTGTGGGCGTTGCCGAAGACCCAGCCAGCGCCGTGGATGTAGAGGATCACTGGCAGGGTCCCGGCGGAGGCCGGCCGGACGATGCGGGCCCGGACCGATCCGGTGGGGCCGCCCTGGACGGTGACCCATTCTTCGACGATCTCCGGCTTGCCGATCTCGCCGGACTGCACCTCGTCGACAGCCTTGCGGCCCTCGGCCGGACCGAGGTCGAAGAGGTACGGCGGGTTCGCTGTGGCCTCGGCGAAGGCGGCGGCGGCCGGCTCCAGCACCGGGCGGATAGCGGACTCGGACATGAATGCTCCTCATGGGTCGTGCCGGCGGCCAGGGTGGCCGTCCGGCGGGACGAGAAGAAAAGTACCGCCCGATTAGATCGCGCGCAACTAAGTCGTGCACGATCTAATCGCGGACGCTCGGAATGATAGAGTGGGGCCTTTGCCGATCGTTTCGACGTTAGGACCGCAGTCATGGACCACTCCGAAGAGCAGGGCTCACTCCTGCTCCAGGACCAGCTGTGCTTCGCCCTGTACGCCGCCTCACGATCGGTCACCACGCGCTACCGGCCGCTGCTGGAGGAGCTGGAGCTGACCTACCCTCAGTACCTGGTCATGCTGGTGCTGTGGGACCAGGACTCGGTCGCCGTCCGCGAACTGGGAGCCGCACTCCAGCTCGAGTCCAGCACCCTCTCCCCTCTCCTCAAGCGCCTGGAATCCAGCGGCCTGATCCACCGCCAGCGGAGCGCTGACGACGAACGCTCCGTCACCATCCGCCTCACCCAGGCCGGTACGGATCTCCGCGAGAAGGCCCGCACCGTCCCCCTGGCCATCGGCCAGGCCATGGGCCTGACCCCCGAGCAGGACGCCACCGCCAAACACCTACTCCGCCTGCTCACCGCGAACGTCAATCACAGCTGACCTCACCAGGTAGGCCGACAGAGCCGGCGGCACCGCCAGCCCTGAGCGCGAGCCGGGTAGCGGCTCTCTGAGCCAACCCCGCCCGGTGCGGCACCACCGAACCGGACACTGCACTTTGGGTGAACTCGCCCTGATCACTGGGCAGTTCAGTCAAGGCCTCTGCCACCGCCTCGCGCACGGCGGACAGCAGCTCCTGCGCCGCCTGAGGTCCGGATCCGCTCATGCGGCAACGGGCGCTGTTAGCGATGGGTGATCCAGCCGGTGGTTGAATCCTGGTCGATAGCGTCAGGGATGGTGGTACCACGGAACCCGAAGCGGTCGACGAGGGCGCCGATCAGGCCGGGGACGCGCGCGAAGAGAACATGAGCCTTGGGACTACGAGCACGGCGGTGCGATGCTCGATGCCGGTGACGGTGACTTCTACGGCATCGTCGAGCGGGAGCCTCTTCCACAGGCCCTTCCGGTTGCCGCCCCGGGAGGGTGTTACCGGCCGCGTAGGCCGGGTTCCACGCACCATGGTCGCCACCGTTGTGGCGCCCGTGCAGGGCCCCCGTCCCGGCCCCGGATCCCCAACACCGTCGGAGCGCCATCAGGACCAGAGTCAGCCCAAGAGCGCCGACAGACGATCAAAGCCCCCACGGGCGCAGATGGTTGGCCTCTCACCGTCCGCACGAGGTAGCGGCTGCCTCTTCGGAACCCGCCTGGAGATTCCGGCAAGGAATAGCGGGCGCGGGGGCATCGGGGTGGTTGTTAATCCAGGAAAGGCCTCCGAGGTCGAGGCGGGAGCGGAGCGACGCACGGTGACGGCGGGACTGTGCAGGTAACTTGCTTCGTTGACCCAGCTCCAGATGAGGGCCTCGCCGACGTTCAGGTCGCCGGTGGCACCCCGCTGTTCGAGCCCGGGGATTCCGGCGCACAGTTCCACCCAGGTGCCCCGTGAGAGCCGCCAGGTGGCCATGGTGCGGCGGCGGCGCGCGTATTCGACCCGGGGCTCCTGTTCGTCCAGCATGCGGGCGACATCGTCGACTGCCCGTTCGAAAGCGGGCCACAGGCCGGCCTGTTCCAACGGCTGGCCCAGCACGTTGATCGTCTGGACCGCGCTGCTCGCGGGGATGCCCAGGCCGGCGGCGCACATTCGCCAGCTCTGCCCGCTGATCAACTCGGCAAGCCTGAGCGAGCCAGCCCAGCGCAGATGCCGCTCCACGTGCGACGTGACCCTGGCGAGTTGGTGGGTAAGGGGCTCCAGATGCTCGGCGTACCAGTCCCTGGGAAACAGCGGTGGGATCTCGTCAACGCGATAGCGGTGCGGCTGCGGAGTCGTACGCAGGGCGTCTCGTCATGGTCACGCCGAGGCGTGAAGATTTCCGAGATGCGGAATGCAGAACCAGGTTCAAGACGGAGTCGATGAATCGATTCTGCGCTCAATTCGAGCTGGCGATCACATAAATGCGCAGGCGTGGACGAGCACACTTTCGAGGGAATGGTCTGTAGCTCAGTGGGCAGGAACCGTATCAGAGCGGCGAGTTGAGGTGCGTACCCCAACTCGTCCATGTTGAGGCGGGCGTGGCGGGTGACCCTCAGCCTGTACTGATGTGCCAAGAAGACTCAGTATCTCGCGGGGTGAGGTGCCGTCGGTAGTTGGCAAAAGACCAGGTCATCGGCGACCCGAAGTGTCACCTAGCGGCAGTGGTCACAGCTCGAAGGTCAGAAAGCCGGGGATGGTGACCTTCTCGTCGCCCTTGGCGACGATCTCGCCGACGGTCTCGGCGAACGCGGCCAGCACGGCGTCGGCGTCCTTGCGGGTCACCTCGGCGCGGTCGGCCAGCGTAGCCACCAGGTCACTGCGGTTCATTCGACTCTCCGTATCTCGTTGCGTCCTGGCCGCCGGGCGACCGGGACTAGGGCCTGTGTGAGGTTGTGATCAGTTGCTGGTTCTTCCCTCTTGGTGGGGTGGAACCCGGTAGGAATTGGGCGTGACGCGCAAGCAACTCACTGATGCTCAGTGGAAGTTCATCGAGCCTTACCTGCCGATCGGCAGGTTCGGCCCGTACCCCGAACGACTACGGGAACAGTTCGAGGGGATGATCTGGCGGCTCCGCTCCAGTGGCCAGTGGCGGGAGATGCCCTCGGAGTTCGGCCCTTGGGCCACGGTCTACGGGCGCTTCCGCGTCTGGCGGGACGTCGGCGTCTTCACAGCCCTGCTGGAAGGCCTCATCGCAGAGGCCGCCCCGCGCCGGCAGAACAGACCTGTCGCTGGTCAGCGTGGACTCCACCACTGCCCGCGCCCACCACGACGCCGCCGGGATGCACGTCGCCAAGGACCTCATGGAGGCCCTGGAGAAAGCTGCGCGCGAGCAGGAGAAGGCCCGGCAAAAAAGGGGCGGACCGGAGGAACAGAACGGACAGGCCGAGCGTCGACGCGTCCGACGCAGACACAAGCTCCGCCTGAAGCAAGCTCAGCTCGGCCGATCCCGGGGCGGCCTGACCAGCAAGGTCCACCTTGCCGCTGACCGCAAATGCCGTCCGCTCGCGTTCGTCCTGACCGCCGGACAGGCCGCGGACAGTCCCCACTTCATGTCCGTGCTCGAGGCAGTACGGATCCGCCTCCCCGTCGGCCGCCCCCGAACCCGGCCCGACGCGGTCGCCGCGGATAAGGCCTACTCATCTCGCGGCAACCGCGCCTACCTGCGCAAACGCAACATCAAGGCAGTCATCCCGGAGAAGAAGGACCAGGCCGCCAACCGGAAGAAGAAGGGCTCCAGAGGCGGCCGGCCCGTCAGCCACGACACCGACCTCTACAAGGAACGGAACACGGTCGAGCGTCTGATCAACAAGCTGAAGGCCTGGCGGGGCATCGCCACACGCTACGACAAGGCCCCCGAAAGCTACCTCGCCGGACTCCACCTCCGCGCCACAATGATCTGGATCGATGACCTCTTGAAAGCCGCTGACTGATCACAACCTCACACAGGCCCTAACCGTGAGCCATCCTGCCACCCGGCACTGACAACGCCTGGAAGGCGTTTTGCGGGGGCATCCCTCCTGGCTCTGGACGGGGCGAGTCACCGCGGCAGCACCGTGATGGTTGGTCAACTCGTCGACGCTTCGCGTCCCCTTGGACACCTGCTGCTGAACCACGACTCAGCCCGCATCCAGCGCGGCTCGGCAGCACGAGATCCCGCGGAGCCATCGGAGTGCCTGGTTGGGGACGGAAAGCCCTGAGCGGTTCAGCCCGCCGCGGTGCCTCGCTCGGCGTCTCCACGGCGGTGCCGTCCCTCATGCTCAGAGCGGGCCGCGTCGAGCAGGCGTCGCCAGGAGCTCACCGTGGGCCGGCGCCGCAGCAGAGCGGGCCGTTCCCTGTCCGTGGTGCCGCCCCAGATGCCGTGCTCGATGCGAGCGTCGAGGGCGTAGGAGAGGCATTCGATCGACGAGCCAGGAGCCGGGCAGCTTCGGCCCCGCCGGTGTGAGTACGCCCGAACCGCCCGCCGTCGATGACCAATCGCGTGTCAGCCGGCGCGATCGCTTCGGCGGCCTCATCCACCAATACACGCAGGTCGCATGAGGTGACAAAGTCTTCGGCACGCACAGGTCGGGACTGAGTTCCGCCCTGCGACGGAGCCCCACCGGACTTCCGGTGGGGCTCCGTCGCGGCATCCTCAGCCCGCGCTCAGCCTGCCGACCACCGACCGGGCCGCGCGCACGGCAGTCACCGCGCCGGTGAGGGTGGAGTTGCAGACCAGGGCGGTCGGGACGACGCCGCAGCCGGCCAGGTACAGGTTGTCGAAGTCCCAGACGCGGGTCTGAGGGTCGCAGACGCTGGTGCCGTCGTCGGCGGGACCCATGCGGACGGTGCCGGTCATGTGGAGCGAGGTGCCGGGCGGGAGGGTCTCGCTGTCGGTCGCGGGGTCGAATCGGCCGAGGCGGCGGCCCGCGCGGAGTTGGGCGGCTCGAGCCTCGTCAAGGAGGCGGCGATCCTCGTCGGTGTAGTCGAAGACGACGCGCATCTTGGGCATGCCGAGGGCGTCGAGCTCGGTGTCGGAGAACTCGACCCGGTTCGTCTCCTGGATCTCGGTGGGGACGTAGAGCGCGATCCCCGCGGAGAACTCGGCAATCCGGCCGCCGCCGTCGACCCGCGCCGTACCGCTGAACTGGCCGTTGAACGGCTGAGCCTTGCCGCTGTGCGGGAGCCAGTAAGAGGCGTGCCGCCACTCGCTCCCATCGGTGAGCGTCGCACCGGCGAGCTTCGCGCCGTCCAGGGCCACGGCGTCCGGGTCCACGTGGACGCGGCCGGTCTGGAAGATGTGCTCGTTGAGGTGGCGGCCGAGGGCCCGCGGGCGAATGCCAGAGGCGAAGAGCAATTGCGGGGTACGGAAGACATCGGCGCACACGACGGTCGCGGCGGCGGTGACGGTGTACTCGCGGCCGGTGGCGATCTCTCGGACGACAGCGCCCCCTACCGTGCCCCCCTTGTGCAGGAGGCGCATGACCTGGGCGCCGGTGCGCAACTCAAAGTGCGGGTCGTCGCCGTCGGCGATGGCGGGGAAGACCCGGTTGGGGCCGGTGCGCACCAGGGCGCCCTCGCCATCCTCGTTAACGGCCATAGGCAGCGCCTGTACCTGGCGGCCAGCCTCCGCGTGCGGCGCGAACACCTCGTTGAGGGCGCACATCAGCGCGGTGCGCAGCGGGGACGGGCCCATCGGGTCGGTGTTGACCTGCAGGAGGCGGGACGCCTCAGCGATGTCACGCTGCCAGGCTTCCGGCTCGATGAAGTCCGGGATCTCACTGCCCCAGGCGGCAGGGGTGGCGGCGGTCCAGTGGACGCTCATGCCGCCGGTGTTCCAGGCGAGGGCGGCGGCGGGCAGGGCGTCGGCGTCCTCGCCGATGCCGGCAAGGCGGTACATGCCGGGCTCGCGGTCGGCCACGCCGACGCCCGCGTCGCCGGCGACACTCTCGGCGCCGACGTACATGCCCTGGACGCCGGAGGCGATCCGCTCCTGGTGGCGCAGGCGCAGCTCGCCGTCCGGCATGTCGTGCAGGTGCTGGCCGGGTATGGGGCCGAGGACCGGGCCCGAGTCGAGCATCAGGATGCGGGCGGCGGGAAGGGCGTCGCGGACGAGGCGGGCGACGCCCGCCCCCATGATCCCGCTGCCGACGATGAGCAGGTCGGGGCGGCTGTCGGCGGGCACGTTGGGCTCCTCAGGATGGGTGTGATGTCTCAGCGGGGCGGGCGGCAGGTGTCTCAGTTGTCGAGTGCGAACGTCGACCGCATCCACCGCGCCGATGCGACCGCGCTCTCATACGGGTCGGTGAGGGCGGGTCGGTCGACCTCGACCATCAGGCACCCGGTGAAGTCGTCGGGCAGGGCGGAGACGATGCCCGTGAGGTCGAGGTCTCCGCGGCCGGGTTCGGTCCACAGGCCGTCGACGACCGTCCGCTGATAGTCCTGCCCGGCGGCGCGCCCCTGCTCGGCGACTGCCATCCGCGCGTCCTTGACATGCAGGAACGGGATGCGGCTGCCGTAGTCGGCGACGAGTCCCGCGACGTCCGCGTCCGCCCAGGACAGGTGCCCCGTGTCCGGGAGGAAGCCCAACTGCTCGGCGGGGAGCGCGTCGAGGACGGTCCGGGTCTCGGACTCCGTCTCGATCCAGGTGCCGACGTGCGGGTGCAGGGCCGGGCGGACTCCCTCGGCCACCATTGCCTCGGCGAGCCTGCCGAGCAGGTCGGTGAGGGCGGCCACCCGGCCCGCGTCCGGCTCTGTGCCCTGCCCGGGCCGCAGGATGCGCGGGCCGCCCTTGGTCATGGGCAGGCCGAGTCCGATGTCGGTGAGGCCGAGTTCGGCGTGGTCGCGGGCGGCAGCGGCGGCGGCCTCGAGCACGGCCGGGGCGTCGGCGGAGTCACCCTCCGAGCGGCAGACGAAGTAGCCGGGGGCCGGCCGCAGTCCGGCGTCGTCGAGCAGCGCCGAGTAGGCGGCGACCGTGTGCCCGGCGGGGACGGCGGCCATGACGGCATTGAAGCCCGTCTTCTTCACCAGCGCGAGGAGTTCGGCCGGTGGCGGGGCGAGGGTGGGGTCGAGCCAGCCGTCGTCGGTGGCCCACCACTGGATGGGGTTCAGGGCCAGGGTCATACGGGATGTCATGTTCGTTACCTCGGATTCCTGGGAGGGGGCTATCGGCTTGTGGCGGAGGCGAGTTCGCCGGGGAAGTGGCAGGCCGCTCGCTGTCCGTCGCCGACAGCGGTGAGCTGGGGGTCCTTCTCTTTGCACACCGTCCGCTCCTCGTTGACCTGCGGGCCGATCGGGCAGCGGGTGCGGAAGCGGCAGCCGGAGGGCGGTGCGGCAGGGCTCGGCAGGTCGCCGCCGAGCGTGATCCGCTCCCGGCCGCCCTCACCGGGTACGGGCGAGGGGGAGGCGGAGAGAAGCGCGGCCGTGTACGGATGCTGCGGGTTCGCGTACACGGCCTCGGCGGGCCCGTGTTCGACGATCCGGCCGAGGTACATCACGGCGACGGTGTCGCTGAGGTGACGGACGACGGAGAGGTCGTGGGCGATGAAGAGGTAGCCGACGCCGAGTTCGGCCTGGATCTCCTCGAGCAGGTTGATGATCTGTGCCTGGACGGAGACGTCGAGCGCGGAGACGGGTTCGTCCAGGATCAGGACGCGCGGCTGCCGGGCGAGCGCCCGCGCGATGCCGATGCGCTGCCGCTGGCCGCCGGAGAAGGCGTGCGGGTAGCGGTCCAAGTGGTCGTCGCGCAGACCGACCTGGCTCATGAGTTCGCGTGCCCGCGTCTCTTGTTCCGCGCCCTGGACACCGCTGAGCGCGAGCGCCTCGGCGAGTGACTGGCGGATGGTACGGCGCGGGTTGAGGGAGGCGTAGGGGTCCTGGAAGAGGTACTGCACATGCGAGCGGACCCGTTCGCGGTCCGGCTCCTCCATGGCGGTCACGTCCTGGCCCTCAACCCTGACCGTCCCGCCCGCGATTTTGTTGATCCCGACCAGCGCCCGGGACAACGTCGACTTGCCGCAGCCGCTCTCCCCCACGAGGCCGAGCGTCCGCCCCGACTCGACGGTGAGGCTGATGGAGTCGACCGCGTACACGGCCGGTTCCCGGCCGAACAGTCCGCGCCGCCGCGACCCGACGTCCACCCGGAGGTCGCGGACCTCCAGCAGGGACTGGGCGGGAGCCTGTTCAGCACTGCGCACGTCCGCTGCGTCGTCCTCCGGTGCCGTGATCTCGCCTCCGCGCTCGGCGACGAAGCAGGCCGCCAGGTGCTGGGGCCCGCTGCCGGGGGAGGTCAGCAGCACCGGCTGTTCGCCATGGCAGCGCTCCTCGGCGACCGCGCACCGCTGTGCGAACGCGCACCCGGCCGGCAGTGCGGCCGGGTCCGGTGGGGCGCCGGGGATGGCTGCAAGGGGGCGCCCGCTGCGGACGTCGTCGATCCGGGGCATCGCGCGCAGCAGGGCGGCCGTGTAGGGGTGGCTCGGCCGGGCGAAGACCTCCGCCACGCTGCCCTTCTCGACCGTGCGGCCCGCGTACATCACGACCACGTCCGTGCAGAGTTCGGCGACGACGCCCATGTCGTGGGTGATGATCGCGACGGCGATGCCGAGTTCGCGGCGGAGCCGGTCGAGCAGGCCGAGGATCTGCGCCTGGATGGTGACGTCAAGGGCGGTGGTGGGCTCGTCGGCGATGAGGAGGGCGGGGTCGTTGGCGAGCGCGATGGCGATGACGACGCGCTGGCGCATCCCGCCGGAGAACTGGTGCGGATAGTGGTTGATCTTGGTGTCGACGTCGGGGATGCCTACGGCCTCGAGGAGTTCGCGCGCCCGCTGCCGGGCCTCCGTGCGGCCGTGGCCGTGCGCCGTCATCGCCTCGACGATCTGCTCGCCGACCCGCATCGTCGGATTGAGGGCGGCCTGCGGATCCTGGAAGACCATGGCGACCTTGCTGCCGCGCCACGTACGCATCTCGCGCTCGGGAAGGGCGAGCAGGTCGGTGCCGCCGTAACGGATGCTGCCCGCGGTGACTTCGCCGGGGACGCGCAGCATCCGCATCACCGAGCGGGCGGTGACGGACTTGCCGGAGCCGGATTCGCCGACGATGCCGAGCACCTGCCCCGGCCGAACCTCGAAGCTCACGTCGTTGACGGCAGTGACCGGGCCGCCGGGCACCCGGAACTCGGTACGCAGCCCGTCGACACGGAGCAGCGGTTCCGCCTGCGGCGCCGGGGACTCCGTCCCGGAGGTTTCCTTGGTCGGGCTCATTTCCGGTTCACCGCCTCGTTGAACGCGTCGGACAGCAGGCTGAAGGCGACCGCCAGCAGGAGCAGCAGCAGCGCCGGGCCGACGACATAGGTCGGGGACTGCGTCACGAACCGCAGACCGTTGTTGAGGAGCACGCCGAGCGAGGGCGTCGGCGGCTGGATGCCGAGGCCGACGATGGACAGGCCGGCCTCGATGTAGACGCCGACGACCATCCACACGGCTGTGTTGACGACGCACGCGTCGAGCGCGTTGGGCAGCACGTGCCGGGTGAGCAGCTGCCACCGCTTCACCCCCAACACCCGTGCCGCCAGGACGTATTCACGGTCCTGCTGGCTGAGCCACGCGGTGCGGGCGTAGCGTCCGGCCGACGGCAGGCCGCTGATGAAGATGGTGAGGAAGAGAGCGGGCCAGCCGGCGCCGAGGATGGCGACCAGGCAGACGCCGAGGATGAGTCCGGGAAAGCCGATGATGACGTCGAGGGCGCGCTGGGTCGCCGCGCCGAGCCGTTCGGAAATTGCGCCGGTCAGTCCGAGGAGGGTGCCGAGGGCCGCGGCGGCGGGCACCGCAGTGAGAATCAGGCTGAGGTCGATGCGCAGGCCGTAGACGGAGCGGACGAAGATGTCCCGGCCGAATTCGTCGAGGCCGAAGGGGTGGGCGACGGAGGGTCCGGTGAGGGCGGTGGCACCCTGCTGGTCGTAGCCACCGGGGAAGAGGACGGGCGCGAGGAGTGCGGCGAGGGCGAGGGCGGCGAAGATCACTCCGCCGGTGAGGCCCTTGGGGGTGCGCAGTGCGGAGAGATAGCGGGCGAGGGTGGGGTTGAGGCGCCGGGCGGCCGGGCGGCTTCGGCCCGTTCCGTCTGCGACTCCGTTTGTGGCTTCGTCTGCTGCGATGGACGTCATGCGGCTTCTCCCAGTCGGACCCGCGGGTCGATGGCCGCGAGGATGATCTCGGTGAGGATCTGGCACAGCGCGGCGGTCAGTACGATGCCGAGGATGAGTACCTGCAGGACGCTGAAGTCGCGGGTCTCCACGCTGGACACGGCGAGCTGTCCGATGCCGTTGCGGCTGAACACCGCCTCGATGATCACGGCCCCGGCGATCAGGTTGCCGGCCTGCAGACCTACCCCGACCACCGCGCTGCCGACGCTGTTGCGCAGCACATGGCGGCGGGTGATGCGGTGCGGGGCGACGCCTTTCGCCTTGGCCAGGTCGACGAAGTCCTCGCCGCGTACCTTCGCCATCTCGGTCTGCAGCATCCGTCCGACGACGGCGCCGGGCGCGAGGGCCAGGACGAGGGCGGGCATGAGCAGGTACTGGATTCCGATCCAGGGGTCGTCGAGGAGGCTGACCTCGCCGCTGGCGGGGAGCCAGCGATGGTAGACGCCGAACAGCAAGATCAGGCCGAGGGCGAAGAGAAACGAGGGGACGGCGATCAGCAGGCTGCTGGTCATGTCGAGGACGCCGCGCACCCAGCGGCGGCGCTGCCCGCCGCCGATGATCCCGAGGGTGAGTCCGATCAGGATCACCAACAGGAGCGACATCAGGGCGAGTTCGAGGGTGCTGTCCAGCCGGTCGCCGATCAGGCCGGCGACGCTGCGCTGCAGTCGCTGGGATTCGCCCAGGTCGCCGTGGAGGAGGCCGGAGATCCAGTCCCAGTACTGCAGGACGAGTGGCCGGTCCAGGCCGAGCTGTTTGCGGATGGCGTCGATCTGCGCCTGGGTGGCGTCGGTGCCCGCGATGGAGACGGCGACATCGCCGGGTGCCAACCGGGGCAGCGCGAAGGCGACGGCCGAGCCGGATATCAGAACCAGCAAAAGGGAGGGCAGTCTGCCCACGAGATAGCGCAACATGGGGAATCGGTTCCGTCCTTCGCCTACCGGGCCCGCGCGAGCCAGACGTGGTTGAGGTCCATGAATCCCATCTGGGTGTAGGTGATGCCCTGCACCGCGCGGGAGGCGACCGTCATCGACGGCCGAGTGATCAGCGGAACGGCGAACGCCTGGTCCAGGAAGTGGTCGTTCCAGGCGCGCAGGGCCGCCCTCTGGTCGTGCGCACCAGTGGCGACGGTGAGGCGTCGCGAGAGTGCGGTGTAGCGGTCGTCGCCGTAGTGGCTGGGGTTGCCGTCCGCGAGGAGTTCGGCGCGGCCGACGACGGCGCCGGCGGGCGAGAGCCCGTTGCTGGCCTGCTGGAGGAAGACCGGTGCGCCCATGGTGCCCGACGCGAGGCGTCCGTCGAACTCGGCGGCGGCCAGTGGCACGGCCTTGAGGTCGACGCCGACCGCTTCGAGGTTGTTGCGGACGATCTGGAAGATGCCGGTGGCTTCGGGGCTGTTGAGGGTGATCATCTCGACGGAGAGGTCCTTCACCCCCGCCTGCGCGAGCAGCTTGCGGGCCTTGTCGGGGTCGTAGTGGTAGCGCCCGGCCTGCTTCTCGTCGTAGCCGACGGTGTTGGTGCGCCAGGGCAGCGAGGTCGCCGTCGCCTGTCCGCCCTCCACTTGGCTGTCGATCCGCTCTCGGTCGACCGCGTACTGGAAGGCCTGCCGGACGCGCTTGTCGTCGAAGGGCTTCTTGCTGACGTCGAAGGCGAGCGGGATCGCCGAGCCGCCGGCGGTGATCAGCTGGAAGCCGGGCTGGCGGCTGAGGGTATAGGCGTCCAGAGCGCCCATGCCGACGCCGTATTGGATGCGGCCGCTGCGGATGGCGGAGATCATCGCCGTGGGGTCGGTGATCACGTTGATCTGGATCTTGTCGAGGTGGATGTCGTCGGCGTCCCGGTACTTCGGGTACTTGGTCAGGACGACCTTCCCGCCCGGCGTCCAGGAGGTCCACTCGAACGGGCCGGTGCCGTCGACGACTTCACCGGCCGCGTACTTGTCGTACGTGGCCGGGTTGAGGACCGGCATGGTCTCGAAGAGGTCGTAGATGTTCGGCAGCGGCTTGGAGAAGGTCAGCTTCAGCTCGTTGTCACCGACCGCCTTCATGCCCGAAATCACGGCGGCGACCCGCTGGTTGGCGGCGCCTGTGGCCGGGTCCCGCACCTTCTTCAGTGTGAAGAGGACGTCGGCGGCGGTGAGTTTCGCCCCGCTGTGGAAGGTCACGTCGTCGCGGAGCACCACGTCCATGCTCCTGCCGTTCGGCGCCACTTTCCACGACTTGGCCAGCACGCCCTGCGGTTTGCCGGTCTTCTGGTCGATGCGGGTCAGCGTCTCCAGGACCGAGTATTCGGTGAGGATGTTCCCGATCGACGTCTTCAGGAACGAGCCCGGATCCGCGTCCTGCACCTGGGCGGCCACCAGCGTCCCGCCGTCCTGCGGGGTGTCCGGGACGGTGATGTTCTGCGCCCCCTGCTGCTGCACCGCCGACCTGCAGCCGGACACCATCAGGGCGAGGGCGCACACCACCGTCGCGGCACCGCCCCACCTCCTTCGCGACCGCACCATGGAGGACCTCGTTTCTCTTCGATCTGGTTGATCCGGAATGACGTGATGGATTCGCGCCTCAGGCGACGAGGAGCGGGCGCAGGCTGCGGTGGGCGATCTCCAGACCCTGCCGGACGCGGTCGGGGGTGCCGCCCCAGACCGGGTCCTCGTGCTCGACGGAGAGGGTGCCGGTGAAGCCGTGCTCGTACAGGGCGTCGACAACCGCGTTCCAGTCGACCTGGCCCCGGCCCGGAACGCGGTACCGCCACCAGCCGGTGTCCCAGGGGTCCTTACGGCCGGTCGCCTTCCCGAAGAAGCCGTAGCGGTCGATGCGGTCGGCCTGGATCTCGATGTCCTTGGCCTGGGCGTGCACGATGCGGTCGGCGTAGGGGGCGATGGTGGTAACCGGGTCGATGCCGATCCAGGTGAGGTGCGAGGGGTCCCAATTGAGGTAGAACCCGAGGCCGAACATCCACTCCCACAGCTCGGGCGAGTAGGCAAGGTTGCCGGGGTAGCCGTCCGGGTGCCAGCCCTCCATCACACAGTTCTCGATGACGATGCGGACGTCGCGCTCCCCCGCGTACTCGACGAGTTCGGGCAGGATCCGCTCGGCCTCGGCGAGGTTCTCGGCGACGGGGCGGGTCCAGTCCCGGCCGACGAAGGTGCCGACGTACGGAACGCCGAGGGCCGCGGCGGTGTCGATCGCGTGCTTGAGGTGGACGCGGATCTCGGCACGGCGTGCGTGGTCCGGGTGGAGGTTGTTCTCGTAGTAGGCGAGGGCGGATATCGACAGGCCGTGGCGGTCGAGGAGCGCGAGGGTGTCGTCCTTCTCGCGGGCGCCGAAGTCGGCGACGGGCAGGTGGGCGGCCTCGAAGTCGCGGCCGCCGGTGCGCGGCCAGACGGCCACTTCGAGGGCCTCGTAGCCGGTCTTCGCCGCCCAGTCGGCGATCTCGTCGAGAGAGGAATCGGGCAGGCAGGCGGTGAGCATGCCGAGTTTCATGACGGAGGCTCCTTGCGGTGATGCACGGGGGTTTTCAGATGGCGTCAGGCGGCGGCGAGGGCACGGCGGCTGACGTCGGTCCAGACGCCGGCGGCGGCTGAGGTCAGCACCGCTTCCACGAGATGGGCCGAGTGCAGTCCGTCGGTGGCGGTGGGCAGCCCGTCCGGCAGGCCGTCTCCCGCGACAGCCTGATGGACGTCCCGCGTGAAGGCCGTGAAACAGTCGGCGTAGCCCTGGGCGTGACCAGCCGGGAGGTGGGCGAGGCGACGCTGTTCGGCGCTGCCCCGGCCGGGGTCGCGGACCAGAATGCGGGCGCCGTCCAGACCGCCCAGCCAGGCGCGCTCCGGCTCCTCCTGGTCGAAGACGGCGCTGGCGTGGCTGCCGTCGAGTTCGAACCAGAGCCGGTTCTTGCGGCCTGCCGACACCTGGGAGACGGTCAGATTCGCAAGGGTGCCTTCGCCGGTCCGCAGCAACAGGACTGCGGCGTCCTCAGTACTGACGGCGACGCACTCGCCCGCCCCGGTTCCCTGCCGCTCCGGCCCGCCGAAACTAGCCGAACTCCCCACCGGGCGCTGCGCGACGGTGGTCGCGAGGCAGGCGGTCACCTCGGTGAACTCGACGCCTGCCGTCCACTCGACCAGGTCACACCAGTGGGAGCCGATGTCGGCGAACGCGCGTGACGGACCGCCCGCGGCCGGGTCGGCGCGCCAGGTGGCGGTGTCGGCTGGGAGCATCCAGTCCTGCAGGTAACTGCCGTGCAGCAGCTGCCAGTTGCCGAACTCACCCGCCAGTCGGCGGGCCCTGATCTCCCGCACCATCGGGTGGTAGCGGTAGACGAAGGGAACGGCCACGAGCCGGTCCGCGACGCGGGCCGCCTCGACGATGCGTTCGGCGTCGGCCGCGGAGGTCGCAAGAGGCTTCTCGCACACCAGGTGCTTCCCGGCGCCCAGCACGTCCAGGGCCTGCCGGGCGTGGAGCGTGTTCGGGGTGCACAGGTGGACGACGTCGACCGCGTCGTCGGCGAGCAGGGCGTCCAGGTCCGGGTAGGCGTGGGGTGCGTCCAGTGCGGCGGCGGCCTGGGTGCTGCGGGCAGGGGAGGAGCCGAGGACGCCGTGCAGCACACCGCCGGCGGCGCGGACGGCTCTGGCGTGGACGGCTCCGATCATCCCTGTGCCGACGATGGCTGATCGAGGATGCGGTGTCGTCATGCTGAGCCTCCGTGGAGCATTTGCTGCGTTGCTTGTCGCGTCTTCGTAGGTGGTTGTGTCGCCGTCGGTAATTGCGTCCTGCTGAGCGCTTTTCGGCCACCCCGTTCTACGGAGAGCTTTGTTCAGGCTCTGGACGACCACAAGATGCCTTCTTTAGTTTGTGTTCATGCATAAAGAGCGCGAGCACCGTCCGGCTGTCCCGGCCGCTGGCCGTACCCCCGTCGAAATTCCGGGCACACCGACCCAGCCGGTTCCGGTGGCGCTGCACACCGTCCTGACGCTGATCGCGAAGAGCGAGGTGGCGAGCCGGGCCGACATCGCCCGGCGGACAGGGCTCGCCCGTTCCACGGTCGGCCAGCAGATCGACGAACTCCTGCGGCGCGGCATCATCACCGAGACGGTGGTGGGTCAGTCGGTGCGAGGGCGGCCGCCGCGCACCCTCACCATCAGTCCGGAGGCCGGGACGCTCGCCGTGGTGTTCGTCAGCCCGGAGTCAACCGGCGTCGCGGTCACGGACCTCAACGGCGACCTGATCGCCCGCGACACGCTCGACCTACGGGTGGAGACAGGACCGGACACGCTCCTTGCGACCGTCGCGGAACACGTCCGTACGCTGCTGACCGAACACGGCCGCACCGGCAGTCCGGTGCGCCAGGTGGTGGTAGGCCTGCCCGCCCCGGTGGACTTCGTCCGGGGCTGCCCGGTACGCCCTCCGATCATGCCGGGCTGGGACGGGTTTCCGGTCGCCGCCCGGATGACGGAACTCCTCGGCGCGCCCACCCTCGTCGACAACGACGTCAATCTGATGGCCCTCGGCGAGGCCGAGCGGGGCACCGGTGGCGATGCCCCGCTGCTCTGCCTGAGCGTCGGCACCGGCATCGGCGCGGGCCTGGTCACCGCGGAAGGAACCGTGCACCGGGGTGCGGACGGCGCGGCGGGCGACGTCGGGCACACCCACATGCCGGGGCATGACGAGGTGCTGTGTGCCTGCGGCAAGACGGGCTGTCTGGAGGCCGTCGCCTCCTGCCGGGCGATCCTCACCGCACTGGACATCCCGGAACACACTCCGGACGATCCCGCCCACGGCCTGCGGCTGCTCTGCGAACGTCTGGCCAATGGCGATGCCCAGGCCCTACACGAGGTGGCCCGGGCGGGTGTGGAGATCGGCGAGGTGGTGGCCATGCTGGTCCTCGCCTTCAACCCGCGCACTCTCGTACTCAGCGGCCCGATCGCCGACGCCTGTGACGAGCTGCTCGCGTCGATCCGCGCCGTGGTCTACCGGCGCGCCCTCTCCCTGGCCACCCGCAAACTGGTCATCACGACCAGTCAGTTGGGCGAGCGGGCCGGCCTGATCGGCGCGGTCGTCCTCGCGGTCCAGCAGGCCTTCAGCCAGGATGGAGTGGGGCGGCTGCTCGGCCCGGCGCGCTGACGCGTCGGCCAGCACCCGTGCGGCCATACGTCTGCGGTCACTTCCACCCACGGTGCCGCGGCTCGCGCAGCCAGATACCCACCATCAGGCTCACCACATCCGTTCGGCTTCCACTCGGTCCAGCTACCCGACCACCAGCGCAGCGATGAGCCACTCCGCGACTCGCAGCTTCTGGCCGGATCCGAGGAGCCGCCATGGCTGACGAACTTGGAGGTGGCGGCCGTGGCTGAGCCTATGAGAGTTGCTTCCGCATCAACGTGCACATCGTTTCGTAGCGGCGCAACGATCCATCAGGGGCTTGTTCGTCCCATGAGTCCGGCTGGCGGTCGTACGCGACATAGCCCAGTCGCTGGTAGAGCGCACGCGCCCGGGGGTTGCTTTCCTCCACAGCCAGCTCCGCCTGCCGCAGACCGCGATTCCTGATTCGCAGTTCTGAGGCTTCGACAAGGAACGTGCCGATCCCACACGACTGCAATGCGGGGTGGACTGCCAGCTGCCACAAAGTGCCGACGCCCTCCTTGACCTGGGGAGGTTTCCCCCTGGTCGTGGACACCCTGGACACTGGATCTATGAAGTTCCAGAGATCAGGAGTTCCAGTTGGGGACCTACAAGTACTCGGCTGAGTTCCGGGCCGACGCCGTCGCGCTGTACCGCTCCAGCCCGGGGCGGCCCGTCGCGGCCGTGGCCAAGCACCTGGGCGTGAACCATGAGACGCTCCGCCTGTGGATCAAGGCAGCCGAGACGGCCGAAGCGCCGTCCGCGCGGGCGGAGGCGGACAAGGACGCCGAGATCGCCGCCCTGCGCCGGCAGGTGCGCGAGCTGGAGCTTGAGCGCGAGATCCTGCGCCGGGCGGCCAAGTATTTCGCGGGCGAGACCAACTGGTGAGCCGCTTCCAGTTCGTCGATGATCACCGCGACACCTTCGGAGTGAAGCGGCTGTGCCGGGTCGTGGAAGTCTCCCGTTCCGGCTACTACCGATGGCGGTCCGTCGCTGGCGCCCGCGCCGAGCGGGCCCGGTCGGATGCCGAGCTGACCGGGAAGATCCGCGAGATCCACACCGAATGGGACGGCACCTATGACTCCCCGCGGGTCACCACCGAGCTCCGGGCCGAGGGCTGGCAGGTCAACCACAAGCGCGTCGAGCGCGTGATGCGCGAGGCCGGCATTGTCGGCGTGCGCCTACGCAGGAAGGTCACCACCACGGTGCCCGCCCCGGACGCGACCAAGGTCCCCGACCTCCTGCAGCGCGACTTCACCGCGAGCGAACCGAACACCAAGTACGTGGGCGACATCACCTACCTGCCCATCGGTGGCGGCCAGTTCCTTTATCTGGCGACGGTATTGGACCTCTGCTCGAAGCGGCTGGCGGGCTGGGCGATCGCCGATCACATGCGCACCGAGCTGGTCACCGACGCCCTCGAAGCCGCCGCCCGCACCCGCGGCGGTGACCTGGTCGGGGCGGTCTTCCACAGCGACAACGGAGCCCAGTACGCCTCGAAGGACTTCGCCAAGGCATGCCGCAAACTCCGCGTGATCCGTTCTCGTGGGGCGGTCGGGACGAGCGCGGACAACGCCGCGGCGGAGAGCTTCAACGCGGCCCTGAAACGAGAGACCCTTCAGGGCCGGAAGCGCTGGCCGGGAGTACGCGAGGCCCGCCTCGCGGTATTCCGGTGGATCACTCGCTACAACACCAGGAGAAGGCATTCAGCGATCGGCCAGGTCAGCCCGATCGCCTTCGAACAGCGAATGGTTACGCTGACCACTGCCGCATAGCAAACGGTGTCTACGGCTCAGGGGGAAGCCCCTGGTAGTCGACGCCGCCCTTCGCCACAGGGATGTCCGTTGCAGAGCAGACCGCTAGGTAGTCGACCTCACCGGTCCGTGCACGTTCCAACTGCTTGGCGACGCCGGCCAAGTGGTGGTCAGACCCTGCCCACCCGCACGACGCCAGGTCCGCATGCACCAAATCACGGGCTGACAGCTTCAGCACAACGTCGATCATCTTCAGTACCTCCGGTCAGTCAGCATCCACGCCGACGCCTCACAAGAAGCACAAGCGGCATGGCATGAATGTGCAGGTCATCGCCTCCGCGAACGGCACACCACTGTGGTTCTCCCAGGCCCTGCCCGGCCGTACCCACGATCTGACCGCGGCCCGCGCCCATGGCATCGTCCAGGCACGCCTGTCGCGGAAGCTGACGATGTTGTTCGGTTGAGAGGGCGGTTGCGAACCCGGGCTGACTCAAACGCCCATCGCTCAGCCGCGAGCCAGCGCCAACAGGAACCGGGTCTCGGCGTCGTTCCGACCCGCGCAGAGCCTGGAGGCCGCATTCATGACAGCAACAGCGCGGCACCAGGCCAGTACGCGACCGGAAGACTGGCCGGGAACCAGCGCCGCCAATTCCTCGCCCCTCCGCTCCAGCTCGGCGAGCTCCTCCACTCCCGCCATCACCCAGTCCACAGCGTCGAAATCAGGGTCACCGAGCGCAGGCCGGGGATCGATCGCGACCATCTTCTGCCCAGGCCCGGACAGCACGTTGGCCGGATGAAGATCACCGTGCACGAGTCCCACCGTGCCGCCGCTGGCGAGATCCAGGGCGGCTGCGCGAGCCCGGTTGAGCACCGCCGGGTCAAACACCTCGCTCAGACCGGCACCCGCCAGCCGGCGGTCGGTCAGCTCGAAGAGGAAGTCCACTCGGTGCGCAAGCGGCTGCAGCACAGAACCCTGTCCGCGAGCAGGGGAAGGAATGCGCAGTTCCCGCAGCAGGGCTGCGACCTCAGGAAGACTCCAGCTGAGCTGCCTCACCGGGACTCCCGGCTTCACGCCCTCCAGCAGCAGGGCCCCGACAGTAAGATCCTCCGCCAGCAGTTGGACAACCGACGGCGTGTCGGCCCAGGCGTGCAGTGCCTCTGATTCCGCGGAGGCGATCTCGAGGTCGGGGGTGAGTTTCAGCCACACAGTTGCCCCGTCAGCCTGCTGCTTGCAGTGAAACACCCGTGAGGTGCCACCTCCGCCCCCCGCGAGGACAGTCAGGCTCCAGCGAGCCGCCAGCTGATCCACCAGAGCTGGCAGTTGATCACACCAGCCCAAAACTTCCGGTCCGAAGCGCACGACAAGCCGGCTACGAACCTCCCGCGGTACAAAAGCTATCCCGTCCACCACATCCCCGTTCGTCGCCGCAGGTCACAGAACGTATCAGGACGCCCAGCAACGCTTCGACGGCAATAACAGAGCGTCGAGATGAGCGATGAGAACCCCGACCGCGGATGACACCGCTTGGAGTGACGATCAAGACATGGCGCCGGGCCTCGGTGGACCGGAGGGACTCCCAAACTCGTGAACAGTCCCCGACAGATGGACGGTCAACTGCTGCTGAAACTCATCGACAAACGCTGTCGCTGAAGGTGGACGGAGCCACCCGCCCGGCTGGAAGAGGCGCGAACGCTCCGGGCAGGGCTCTCGCTGATCCTCACGCGACCGCCCCTGCCACCGCATGCGCGACCCCGCCATTCGAGTGACCACGCAGGTATGGCGATGGCGCGCCAACACCCCGGCCGACGCCAACGGTCTCGCATCCGATCCCGTGGGACCGGAGCCACTGAGCAAGGCACCCCGCAACATGAGCAGAGCCCGGCACGCAAGCCGTTACGCGAGGGCTTTCCCAACTGCGTAGATAACGGTGGGTGATTGATCGAGATGCCGGGGGTGACGGGTCCTGTTTCGCTGGTGTGGCCCGCTCTTCCCCCGTCACCCAAGGAGTGATCATGAGCGCTGCAGGCGAGTCCGGACGTGAGATGCGTGCTCGGGCTGCGGACCTGGAACAGGCCGCGGAACGCGCCACTGACCCGCAGGAGCGTCAGCGTCTGAAGGACAAGGCCCGCGAGCTCAAGGAGCAGAGCGAGCACGCAGGCGGTACGGGCAAGCGGGACATCGACCCGATGTAGTCCTGGCAGTTCCGAACACAGACACCGGCCGGTGGCCGGCCTCCGTGGCCTTCCGGGCACGCGAGAGGCCCCCGGCCGGTCACTGCTGTCTCCGCTCAAGAACAACGCCTCCGCCGCCAGAGACACCGACAAAGGCAGTACCGCCCAGCCGTCCCGGCTCCGGTTCAGGAGCAACCGGATGATCCGGGGCCGCCCGTGCCGTGGCTCCTTTACCTGTCGATCACGGCGGCGTACGAAGAACAGGTGGCCCGGCCCGGTTCGGCGAAAGCCGGGCCGGGCCCTCCGCCGTTGGAGACGCAACCTCCGCCCAAACGAAACCGCCCACGCATCGCCATCGGCGGCCCGGAAGCGGTGCCCGGTAGGCGTCCGCGTCCGGTATCAGACCGGCGCGGATGTTCGGGTCGAGGGCGACGAAGACGCCCCGCGCGGACTCGCGCCGCATCAGGTGCTCATACGCGCTCGCAGCCGGTTCGAGGACGAGCGAGCACGTGCCGACGGACAACGCCCTTGCCCCCCTTGACAGCCCCGTCCCGTTGCGCGCAGGATCACTCGCGTGAACCTGTCAGACAGCCAGACAGGTGGGTCGGTGCCGCGGCGCGTCAGCGCGATGGAAGCGGTACTCACCCACCTCCGCGGCGCCATCGAGCGCGGCGAGTACGCCATCGGCGACAAGCTCCCCTCCGAGGCGGAGCTCTGCCGCCGCCTCGAAGTCAGCCGACCGGTACTGCGCGAGGCGCTGCGGGCCCTGCAGGTGATGGGGCTGACCGTGTCCCGCACCGGCAAGGGCACCTTCGTGGTCGCCAACGCGGTCGAGGACCCCACCTTCGGGGACTACGCGGCCAGCGACCTCCTCGAAGTGCGCCGCCACGTCGAGATCCCGGTCGCCGGGTACGCGGCGGTGCGGCGCACCCCGGAGAACCTCGACCACCTCACCCACCTCCTGGAGCGGATGGAGCGGGAGACCGATACCACCGCCTGGGTCGCCATGGACACTTTGTTCCACATCGTCGTCGCCGAGGCCTCGCAGAACCCGGTGTTCCGCCGGGTCATCGAGGAGATCCGCGATGCGCTGGGCCGCCAGTCCGCCTTCCTCAACGAACTCGGCGGCCGCCGCGAGCAGTCCAACCGCGAGCACCGGGCGATCGTCGAGGCCCTCATGGACGGCAGCGAACACGACGCGGTGGAGGCCATGGCCCACCATCTCGACCGCGTCCAGACCACCCTCACCTCCATCGTGCGCCCCGAGCGCGCGGCCCCACCCGCGGAAGGCGGACCCCAGGCGTGAGCGAGCGATCCCTTCAGCAAGACGCCCTGCGTAGCGAGAAGCCGGCCTCCGGACACGTCGACGCCGGAGACGCGGGCTACAGCAAGTCCCTGAAGTCCCGGCACGTCAACATGATCGCCATCGGCGGTGCCATCGGCACCGGCCTCTTCCTCGGCGCCGGCGGCCGCCTCGCCGACGCCGGGCCCTCCCTCTTCGTCGCCTACGCGGTCTGCGGCCTCTTCGCCTTCCTCGTCGTCCGCGCGCTCGGCGAACTCGTCCTGTACCGCCCGTCGTCGGGCGCCTTCGTCTCGTACGCCCGTGAGTTCCTCGGCGAGAAGGGCGCGTACATCGCGGGCTGGATGTACTTCCTGAACTGGGCCACCACCGGCATCGCCGACATCACCGCCGTGGCCGTCTACACCCACTACTGGGGCATGTTTTCCGACATCCCGCAGTGGGTGATCGCGCTCATCGCGCTCGCCGTCGTCCTCACCGTGAACCTCATATCCGTGAAGATGTTCGGCGAACTGGAGTTCTGGTTCGCGATTATCAAGGTGAGCGCGCTCGTCGTCTTCATGCTCATCGGCGTCTTCCTGCTGGTCACCCAGCACCCCGTTGACGGCCACAGCCCCGGCCCGTCCCTGATCACCGACAACGGCGGCATCTTCCCCAACGGCCTGCTGCCGATGCTGCTGATCGTCCAGGGCGTCGTCTTCGCCTACGCCTCCGTCGAGCTGGTGGGCGTCGCGGCGGGCGAGACCGAGAACCCCGAGAAGATCATGCCCAAGGCGATCAACTCGATCATGTGGCGCGTCGGCCTCTTCTACGTCGGTTCCGTGGTCCTCCTGTCGATGCTGCTGCCCTGGAGCTCATACAGCGCCGCCCAGAGCCCCTTCGTCACCGTGCTGTCGAACATTGGCATCCCCGCCGCGGGCGGCATCATGAACCTGGTCGTGCTCACCGCGGCCATGTCGTCCCTCAATTCCGGCCTGTACTCCACCGGCCGCATCCTGCGCTCCATGGCGATGTCCGGCTCGGCACCCAGGTTCACCGGCGTGATGAGCCGCAGTCAGGTCCCCTACGGCGGCATCCTGCTCACCAGCGGCATCTGCGTCATCGGCGTCGGCCTCAACTTCGTCGTCCCCGCCGACGCCTTCGAGATCGTGCTGAACTTCGCAGCGATCGGCATCCTCTCCACCTGGGGCATGATCATGCTCTGTCACCTGATGTTCTGGCAGAAGACCCAGAACGGCGAGCTGACCAGGCCCAGTTATCGCCTGCCCGGCTCGCCGTGGACCGAGATCGTGACGATCGTCTTCCTGGTCTCCGTGCTGGTGCTGATGTACGCCGACGGAGGCGCGGGACGTACGACCGTGCTGTGTCTGCCGCTGATCGCGGCGGCGCTCGTCGCGGGTTGGTACGGGGTGCGCCGCCGGGTGGCAGGGATGCGCGACGGAGCGGACGCGTGAACCAGGCAGTGATGTACGGAAGTTCGGTGGCCGAGGCCCCGGTGATCCGGGAACCGCTCCACGCGCCGGTCGCCCACCTTGTCCGCGGCGGTGTCATCGAGGGCATCCACTACGGCTCGGTGGTCGTGCTGGGCGCCGACGGCAGCGTGGACCTTCAGATCGGCGACATCGAGGCCGCCTTCTACCCGCGCTCGGCCCTCAAGCCCGTCCAGGCCGTGGCGATGCTGCGGACCGGGCTGCCGCTGGACGGCGAACTGCTCGCGCTGACCGCCGCCAGCCACTCCGGCGAGGAGCGGCACCTGGCCGGGACCCGCCGGATCCTGGAGCAGGCCGGTCTGTCGGAGGTCCAGCTGCGCAATGTCACGGACCTGCCCTTCGACCCGGTCGTCCGGGAGGACTGGGTGCGCGGGGGGCGGCTGCCCTCCCGCCTCGCACAGAACTGCTCGGGCAAGCACGCGGCCATGCTCTACACGGCGCAGCTCAACGACTGGTCCCTCGACGACTACCTCGACCCGGCCCACTCCCTCCAGCAGGCCATCGCGGAGATCGTCGAGGGCCTCACCGGACAGCAGATCGCCCAGGTGACCGTCGACGGCTGCGGCGCGCCCCTGTTCTCTGTCTCGCTGCACGGCCTCGCCCGCGCCGCCGCCCGCATCGTCACCGCCGCGCCCGGCACCCCCGAGGCCATGGTGGCCGACGCGATGCGCGAGCACCCCGAGATGGCCTCCGGATCGGGGCGGGACGTCTCCGCGCTGATGCGGGCCGTGCCGGGGCTGCTCACCAAGGACGGCTTCGAAGGCGTGCAGGTCGCCGCGCTCCCGGACGGCCGGGCCGTCGCCGTGAAGATCGCCGACGGCGCGGACCGGGCACGCGTCCCGGTGGCCGCGGCCGCCCTCGCGCGCTGCGGAGTCAACCCGGCCGCACTCGCCGAGTTCGCGACCGCCCCGCTCCTCGGCGGCGGCGAGGTGGTCGGCAGCATCCGGCCCGCCCGTGCGCTCGCCCCGCTCACCCACCCCACGTACACCTGATCCACACACCTCCGAAAGAGGCCCGCACAGCCATGACCGCCGCATCCCACCGCAGCGAGCACGACCTGCTCGGCGACCGCGACGTCCCCGCCGAGGCGTACTGGGGCATTCACTCCCTGCGCGCCATGGAGAACTTCCCCATCACGGGAACGCCGATCTCCGCCTACCCGCACCTGATCGACGCCCTCGCCGCTGTCAAGGAGGCCGCCGCCCGCGCCAACGAGGAACTCGGCCTGCTCGCCCCGGACAAGGCGGCCGCCATCGTCGAGGCCTGCCGCGAGATCCGCGAGGGCAAGCTGCACGACCAGTTCGTCGTCGATGTCATCCAGGGCGGCGCCGGCACCTCGACGAACATGAACGCCAACGAGGTCGTCGCCAACCGGGCGCTGGAGCTGCTGGGCCACGAGAAGGGCCAGTACGAGTTCCTGCACCCCAATGAGGACGTCAACCTGAGCCAGTCGACCAACGACGTTTACCCGACCGCAGTCAAGATAGCGACCGTCTTCGCGGTGCGCGGGTTGCTCAAGGCGATGGCTGTACTGCAGGACGCCTTCGCCGGCAGGGCCGTCAAGTTCCGCCATGTGCTCAAGATGGGCCGTACACAGTTGCAGGACGCGGTACCCATGACGCTCGGTCAAGAATTCTCCGCGTTTGCCGTCATGATTGACGAGGATCGTAGCCGTCTTGACGAGGCAGTCGAGTTGATCCATGAAATCAACCTGGGCGCCACTGCCATCGGCACCGGCCTCAACGCCCCCGCCGGATACGCCGAGGCGGCGCGCCGCCACCTCGCCGACATCACCGGGCTGCCCTTGGTGACCGCCGTGAACCTCGTCGAGGCGACCCAGGACTGCGGCGCCTTCGTCCAGATGTCGGGTGTGCTCAAGCGGATCGCCGTCAAGCTCTCCAAGAGCTGCAACGACCTGCGCCTGCTCTCCTCCGGGCCGCGCGCAGGCCTCAACGAGATCAACCTGCCGCCGGTGCAGGCCGGTTCGAGCATCATGCCCGGTAAGGTCAATCCGGTGATCCCCGAGGTCGTCAACCAGGTCGCCTTCGAGGTGATCGGCAACGACGTCACCATCACCATGGCGGCCGAGGCGGGACAGCTCCAGCTCAACGCCTTCGAGCCGATCATCCTGCACTCCCTGTCCGAGAGCATCACGCATCTGCGCACCGCCTGCCTGACCCTGGCCGAGCGCTGCGTCGTAGGGATCACCGCCAACACCGAGGGGCTGCGCGCGGCCGTCGAGAACTCCATCGGCCTGGTGACCGCCCTCAATCCGCACATCGGGTACACGGCTGCCACCGACATCGCCAAGGAGGCCCTCGCCACCGGACGCGGCGTCGCCGAACTCGTGCTGGAGAAGGGGCTGTTGCCGGCCGAGCGGCTCGCCGAGCTGCTGCGTCCGGAAGTCCTCGCGGGCAGCGGCTCTGCGCACGCCTGAACCACGAACGCGCACCAGGACCGGCCGGGAGGCAAAATAGTGATCACGACGTCGCCGCTGGCCTTCCAGCCGGTCCTCGAACGCATCGCCACCGAGATCGAACAGACGCCGGGCCGTGGGCGGCCTGCCGACTACATCCCGGCGCTCGCCGCCTGCGACCCGCGCCGCTTCGGCATGGCGGTCGCGGAACTCGACGGCACGGTGTACGGCGTTGGGGACTGGCAGCAGCCGTTCTCCACACAGTCGCTCACCAAGGTCTTCACGCTAGCCCTCGTCCTGGCCCGCGAGGGCGACGAGCTGTGGGAGCACGTGGGCCGCGAACCCTCTGGTAACCCGTTCAACTCCCTGGTGCAGCTGGAGTACGAGAACGGCATCCCCCGCAACCCCTTCATTAACGCGGGCGCCCTCGTCGTCACCGACCGCCTGCAGACCCAGACCGGTGACGCGGCCGGCATCCTGCTGGAGTTCCTGCGCGCAGAGAGCGGCAACCCGGAGCTCGCCTTCGACAGGGACGTCGCCTCCTCCGAGGCCGCGCACGGCGACCGAAATGCGGCACTGGGCCACTTCATGGCGTCGTACAGCAACATCGACAACCCGGTGCCCGCGCTGCTGGAGCAGTATTTCCGCCAGTGCTCCATCGAGGCGTCCTGCGCCGATCTCGCGCTCGCCGCCGGGTTCCTTGCCCGGCACGGCATCCGCGCCGACGGCTCCCGGCTGCTCACCCGCAGCCAGGCCAAGCAGGTCAACGCGGTCATGCTCACCTGCGGCACCTACGACGCGGCCGGCGAGTTCGCGTACCGCGTGGGACTGCCCGGTAAGAGTGGCGTCGGCGGTGGCATTGTGGCGGTCGTGCCCGGCCGCTGCACGCTGGCCGTGTGGGGCCCGGGACTCGACAAGCGAGGCAACTCGGTGGCGGGCGTCGCGGCCCTGGACCGCTTCACGACTCTGACGGGGCTGTCGGTGTTCTGAGCCCGATCTCTTTGCGGGCCTGGCGTATCGCGGCGTCCGCGTTCGCCAGAGTCCGCTTGTCCTTCGGCAGGCGAGGGCGACGCGAAACGCATCTGGCAGATCTCCGAGAACCTCACTCACACCTCCTTTCCGGCCGACGAGGGTTCCCGTCCAAGCCGGGGATCGACAGATCCTGGCAGTCGTCGACCTCGTTGATCAGAGTGGGCAGCACCTGGCGGCTGCGCCAACCTCAACGCCCTGCTGATCGTTCAGCGGCTGCTCGGACACCTGCACACCAGCTCCACGATGCGGTCTCTGCGCTACATCCGGCGGACCTGCTGGTTGCGAGGGCGATCGCGGAGTGAAACGACCAAACAAGACCTACGCCGACTACGCGAGCCGTCTGGCGGAACGGCAGGCGGTCTGATGCCCAGACGAGGAGAACGCAGATCCCGGCAGGCGGCGAAGCCGCTTGAGCGGGGCGGGCAGGTGTCCCGGATCGAGACGCGTGAGCTGATCTGCACCAATCCCAAGGGCACGGCACGCCACACGCCCTCACACGCTGTCACCATCAGGAACGGGCCCACACGCCGCGTCCCCCGGCAGGTGCGTGCGGGATCTGCCGGCGCGCGATGGCCCAATGTCGCCTCAGCCCGCGGGCGGTGAACCCGATTCGGCGGCGCGACGGTATTCGGCGTTGATGCGCTGGGCCTCTTCGAGCTGGTCCTCGAGGACGATGATGCGGCAGGCCGCCTCGATGGGAGTGCCCTGGTCGACGAGTTCCCGGGCGCGGGCGGCGATGCGCAGCTGGTAGCGGGAGTAGCGGCGGTGGCCGCCCTCGGAGCGCAGCGGGGTGATGAGGCGGGCTTCGCCGATGGCGCGGAGGAAGCCCTGGGTGGTGCCGAGCATTTCGGCGGCCCTGCCCATCGTGTAGGCGGGGTAGTCCTCGTCCTCGAGACGGTCGAACGAGTCATCTGCTGTCATTTGCACCTCTCCGTGGAACACGCTTGAGGGGCCCTGGTGCCATATGGCACCAGGGCCCCGAAGGAACATCTACACCATCTGCCGGCCTTGGAACTGCGCCGGCCTTCTGTGTCCGCCGCCCCGACCTGGGAGTTGTCGGGGGTGCGGGGATCGCGGTTGCTTGACCGGAGACCACCTCACTATCGATGTCCTGCGGTACCCGGGCTCAACACTCCGCCCGGGCGATCCTGATGGCGCTCGTTCCTCCGTTCTTCCCTCGGTGATCAACCACTTACAAAACGGGGGGACTTCATACTGCTGGCACTGCTCTACTGCGTACTGCTGGTGATGCAAACTGCTCTGTGACCTGTGACAGCGCCACATTTTCGGCAGCCAGCCCCGTCGCCCATCGTGCATCTGCTCTGGCTTAGAACCCCACTGCCGAACCTCCCGGTGCGCGCGCCCGCAGCCGACGCCTTCACCGAGGTACTGCTCACCGATTCACTGCTGGGTACCGCGAACTGCACTCACGGGAACCGCCCCTGCTGACCGCGGCCCCGCCGGCGGCCCCTGATCACTGCGGGCCACCCGGTCCGGTCGTCAGCCCCGTCGCCGTCCTGCAACAACCCTGGCTCCGGAACTCCACCACCGCACCGTCCTGCGAACTGCAACTTCCGTACCGCTACCCGGCAGTTCGTGTCTGCCGGGCCTTGCTGACTTCTGGCTACGAGAGAAACCATAACTACGCCGCCACCCAATGTCTACTGCGGCCAACATAGATTTCTGCGTGTCGGCGGGTAGGTATTCGGCCCCCGCGCAGTGGAGGGGTGAGAGCAGGGCCAGTCACCTGCACTGACGACCCTCCGCTGGGCCCGGATGGCTGCGCTGCCGACCCTTGCAGTCGTTCGGGCCTGATCGCAGGCAGCCCTCGCCGAGCTCTTGGCTCACGAAGCGCTGCCACACGGAAGCCCAACGCGGACGCGGTCACCACGTACCGGTCAGTGACTGTCAAGAGGGCCCCGGGCCGGTCTGGGAGCATTCCGCAGACACCGGCACGGCTGAGTATGGGCAAGGCGAGTCAGCCCGGTCAGGACCCCGGGCCGAGGTACCGCCGAGCTGCGACAACGTCGTCCCGCTGCTCCACCACCGTTGCGCCAGGTCGCCGCAGCGGCATCTCCCCCGGGCCGGGCAGGGTTATGCAGCTCGAGTGAGTTCGGCCCGGCCGAACAGCAGGGCGTATCCGGGCGGGAGCCGGGTGAGGATACGGGCCAGCAGGCCAGGGCCGGCCAGGTCACCGACGACGGTGAGAACGGCTCCGGTATCCCAGCGGACGGTCGCAAGGGTGGTCCCGGTGCGGGCGGGCAGGTCCTTGACGAAGCCTCAGCCGGTGAGTGGCTGACAGCCGGGGACCTGGCCGGCGAAGACGCGTGCGGCCTCGATGGGGAGGCAGGCGGCGAGCTCGACGCGTTCGTCGCCAGTGAGCTGACGGCCCAGCGCCGTCAGAACGGCCCGCATCACCTCCTCGGCCCGCTCCCGGGTGGGGCAGGCGCTCCAGCACCTGATGAAACGACATGCCAGGCCGGGCAGGAGCCGGTTCATCCAGCGGGAGCATCGGTTGGTGTGCCTTTCGTGGCCAAAGGGGGTGTCGCTCTCCGGGGCTCAGGTCTCGGGATGGCCGAAGAGGAGGTCGTAGCCCGGGGGCAGCTGGAGCAGGATGCGGTGGGTGAAGTCCTCGCCGGCCGCATCGGCGGCCACGCTCAGCACGGCGCTGACGTCCCAGGCCCGCGGTCTGTTCGGTGGCTCCGTCGATCCATGCCGCGGTCGCCCGCACGAACCGCTCGGGTGAAAGCGGCTCGGTGGCCTGCAGCGGGTTGAGCAGGATCAGGGCGAAGGTCTCCGGAAGCCGGGCGGCCAGCTCGGCCCGGACCTCACCCACCAGATGGGCGCCCAGCAGCGCCAGAACGGTACGCGCGGCCCGCTCGGCTTCCTGGGGGGATACCCTGCACGCAGAAAGCGCCTTCCGCTAGGACCGACAGAACCCCTCGACAAGGTTCATCGTCCCAGCTCAGAAGGCACTTTCGCGGTACCGCTCATGATCCGGACCAAAGCCCAAGTGAAACGCGCAGGCTAACGCGCGAATCCGGCTGCGGTCACCCGTGGGATCCCTGCCCGTGTCGCTCAGTGGCTGCGGTCCCCCGAGCGCATCGATTAGCTCGACGGAGAAGGCGCGTACGTCGTGTGCGGGGAGGTAGCGCACCCACGGGAAGGTCGCGGGCAGCACGTCCAGAACCAGGGTACGGCCCTGGGGGGTGCGTCTGGCGGTGCCGGCCGCCGCTCGATGCCGATCTCATGTCCGTCGTTTCGCACCGCGCGACGGCCTCATCGCCAAGACCAGCCTCGACTTCCAACCGCTCCTCCGGGAAGACCGTCACCGAGGTGGCGGCCGGGTTGAACTCGGGTGCATAGGCAGGCAGTTGGTAGACGGTCAGCCATAACGCATGGGCACACTGTTGGGATGACTCTCTTCGCCGCGTCAGATGCGTCCACCATCTGGGTCCCTCTGGGTATCTCCCTCGTCGCCCTGGCCGGCGTCATTTTTACGCCCGTCTATTCCAAGCGCAAAGAAGTCCTGACACAGCGCAAAGAGAAGCTACTTGAGGCTTGCGAGGTCTTCGAAACGGCGTGCGACGTGCTGCAAGATGACTTCGCCAATCAGATAGCCGCGCTCTTGCGGTCCCGGCGACACCCCTCCAACGCTGTGTACGACGCACAGATGTCGTGGGACGAATGGCCCGTTGCTAATGATGTTTACGAGGACGTAGCCACGCCAGCAGGCGAATCGGAAGCTTCAGACGTTTCCTGGCGTACCGTCAACACGGCTCTCAACAAGGCTGAGAGGGCAGCCCGAAGGATTGGACACTTCGACAAATCACTCTTCAGTAAAGCCCAGGCCGTCCATCGATCGCTGAAGGAAGAAGTACAAGCGATCAAAGGAGGCCCCCAGCCCACGGGCGATGGCCTTCGCAGGAGATGGGAGCAAGCCCGAGAGCGTTCTGACCGCCTCCGTCATGAATTCACGATGGCAGTAGCCCAACAAACATGAACCGGACGGCTCAGCCCCGGCGCTTCTTACGGCGTCCGACCGGCGCAGCAGGTCGGCTGTGCGAAGAGCCCAGCTGGTGAGGGGGGAAGGCACGATGGGCCGTGGCGGTGCAAGCTGCGGCCTCCAGCGGCTCGACGAGCTGGGGTCTGCTGTCGTCGCCGGGCGCGCGGGTGTCGAGCAAGACGAACCGTTGCAAACGGATGATCGCCCAGGACATGCAGGCTGCCGCCAGGCCGAATCCGTACCGCCGGTCATCCTCGGCCTCGGGGCACGCCATCGGCAAAGGCGTGGCGGTAGTGGTCAGCAAGACCGGTGGCGATGGGGTCGCCCACGGTCATCCACGCCAGACCCGGGACATGCAGGCAGGCAGCGTCGACGAGGGCGTAGCCGGCGGACTCGAAGTCGATCAGGCGGGCGTCGGCGGGGCCGGATTCGTGGAGGAGGATGTTATTGGTCTCCGCGTCACCGTTACTGAGGGCCAGGAACGGGCCGGGGTCGCTCAACTCAGCTAGAGCGGCACTGAGTTCGGCCTCGGCTTGTCCGGTGATGGGTGCGCCGAGAGCTGTGGCGTGTCCATGTGCCTCGCCCCTGTGCCGGACGAGCCGACTCACGTGGTCTGTCGGCGGTCGATCGGTCCGAGGAAGATCCGTCGCGTGCGGTAGATGTCGGCGTGGCCGACGGTCTCGGCGTTGAGTCGGCCGTAAGCACGAGCAATACTGATCTTTTCGTAAGTTCGGTGGGTGTGGTGGGCGGATGGTCAGGCCGGTATGGGCGAGGAATGACCATGGCAGTCGGGGGTTGGTGTTGATGCGGTGGATGCCTTGCTCGGTGGCGTCGGCGACATCGGCGAGGTGGTCGCCGGCGAGGTTGGCGAGTTCACGCTTCTTGAGTGAGGACCACAGCAGTTCCACCGGGTTCAGCTCGGGAGCGTAGGCGGGTAATCGTTCCAGGGTGAGCCAGTCCTGTTCGGCGACCCAGGCCCGCATCGCCCGGCTCCAGTGGGCGGACAGGCCGTCCCAGACCAGGACCACTTGCTCGCCGCGGTAGAACACCTTCATCTGCTCCAGGACCTCGATGAGTCCGGCGGTGTCGTAGCTGCCGGGCTTGAGGTGGAAGCACAGGCGGGCCCCGCGATCGGGGTCGGTGGAGTGGTAGCCCAAGGCCCCGGGCATCGACGCACGCTTCCAGTTCAGGCGGTGCCGCAGGAGCGGAGTCCGCCCTCGGGGCGAGTAGGTGCGGCGGATCTGAGGGAGCAGGGAGACGCCTGATTCGTCGAGGAAGACGATCCAGGCACGTGTGTTCACGGCCCCTTTTTGATGCGCGGCCACTCGTGCGCGATCCAGCGGGCGATCTCCGATTCGTCCCGCTCGACAGCCCGCCGCTCGGGCCGTTGAAGGCTCCATCCGAGCCGGCCGGTCAGCAGCCGCCATACCGACGCCCTCGACAACACCACCCCCGTTGTCCGGGTGACGACCGCGCCGACTCGTTCCAGGGTCCACAGGTCGGCCTCGAAACCATGAGCCTGGGCTCCTTGCTCCAACGCGGCCCGGACCATCTCGACCTGGGTGTCGTCCAGTTTGGGTGGACGTCCGGTGGCTGCCCGTCGCCGCAGGGCTGAAGCACCGCCTTGCTCCCACACCCGCCGCCAACGCCGCACACTCTCGGCACACACCCCCACCGCCCTCGCGATCTCCGCATTCGAGACGCCGTCCTCGAACAACTCGACTGCCCGCAGACGACGCGCCTCCGCCAACTGAGGCCGCGACAAAGGAGGAAGGGAGGAGCCGGCAACCGAAGGGGAAGGTTGATAAGCCACGCCGACAGCCTCCCACCCACACGGCCACCACACCCACCGAACTTACGAAAAGATCAGTAGTGTCCTGTCTCAGGTTGGTGTGGGTACGCCGAGTCTGTGACCTGTGGTGCTCTCACATACGTGACACGGCAAAGGAGCAGGTGTCCCGCTGAAGTGTGGGCGGACCCATCAGCTCGTGGACATGGGCCACGCAGCGTCAGAGTTCTGGGTGGCGGCCCAGGACGCGAGGAGCCGCAGGCCTTCGTCGGAGGGGGAGCCGGGTTCGGCGGTGTAGACGGTGAGGGTGAGGCCGGGTTCGGCGGCCATCTCCAGTCCTTCGTAGGCGAGGGTGAGTTCGCCGATCGCGTGGTGGTGGAAGCGTTTGGTGCCGGTGCCGTGGTGGCGGACGTTGTGGGCGCCCCAGCGGGTGCGGAATTCGTCGCTGCGGGTGGACAGTTCGCCGACGAGGTCGTGCAGGCCCTTGTCGTGGGGATTACGGCCGGCTTCGGTGCGCAGGATCGACACGGCAACGTCGGCGGCTTGCTCCCAGTCGGGGTAGAAGCGGCGGGAGGCTGGGTCAAGGAAGTTGAAGCGGGCCAGGTTGGCCTGGTTGTGGGGTGTGGCGTAGACGTCGTCGTAGAACGCGCGGGCGAGCTGGTTCGTGGCGAGCAGGTCCATGCGGCCGTTGCGCACGAAGGCCGGGCCGGCGGTGACGGCGTCCAGGACCCATTGCAGGCTGCGGTGCGCCTTCCACTGCGGGGTACGCCGCCGGGGGCGGGTGAGCGCGTCGGAGCCGTCGGCCGCGTGGGCGAGATTGCGCAGATGGGCGCGTTCGGCGTCGTCGAGCCGGAGAGCGCGGGCGAGCGCCTCCAGGACGGCTGGGGAGGCGCCGGCGAGGTTGCCGCGCTCCAGTTTCGAGTAGTACTCCACGCTCATGTCGGCCAGCGCGGCGACCTCACTCCTGCGCAGGCCGGGCACCCGGCGCCGGCTGCCGGAGGGCAGGCCCGCCTGCTCTGGGGTGATCTTCGCTCGTCGCGAGGTCAGGAACTCGCGGACCTCTGCTTGGTTGTCCACGCTATCGACGGTACGTCCGGCACGTGGCCACAGCGATGTACTGGCAGTACACCCCTTGTTGGTGACTCGCTGTGCGCGCGGGAAGCCGGTTACCTGGAATCCGCGGCGCCTCCAGTCGGCCACGAATCGTGACTGGGCCCGCGCTGCATCGACGTAAGGGCGGTTCGCCGCCTCAGCACGTGAAGGAGCCCCCTGATGCGCGGAGCAGTGATCCATGCCCCGGCGACGTCCGCTTCGAGACGCTGGACGACCCGAAGATCCTGCACTCGAGCGATGCGATCCGCCCGGGACGCCGGCCACTCCAGTCGGGCCGCGCTGGCCGAACGCCTGTATGCGCTGCACACCGAGCGGAATGGGTTCCGGCACTACGCCGAGCCCATGCCCGAGTGATGTGACTGACCACGCCATGCTCTTCGCACAGCGACGGACTCTGCTTCGTACCGCCCCGGCAGCTGCACTACTGATGGCGCTGGCTGCCTGCTCCAACGACTCCCCCGACGCCTCCTCTTCGCCGACCACGCGGCAGGAGACGCCGTCTTCCCCTGCCCCGTCCAGCTCTGACGGGAGCTTTACCATGGACATCCGTGTCACGCTCGACGGCCGCCCCGTCGCGGCGACTTTGAACGACAGCCCCGCCGCCCGTGACCTCGCTGCCCTGCTGCCGCTCACTTTGGACCTGGCGGACTTCCACGGGACGGAGCGGATCGGCTACCCGCCCCGCAAGCTCACCACCGACGGCGCGCCTGCCCCGGTCGCGCCAAAATCCGGTGACATCGCCTATTTCGCGCCGTGGGGCAATCTCGCCCTCTTCTACCAGGACGGGCCCTCCGCCTCCGGGCATCTCTCGTCCTCGGCCACATCGATGCCTCCTCTGATGATCGACTGGCCCGTGCTGAGCGAATCACCATCGAGTCCGCCTCTTGACCACCCCCTCCTTATACGGAAAGAAGTCTTTGATGTCCCCCGCAGCCGGGCCCGCCACCGGCAAACTGCCCTTCGTCATCTGGGTGCTCGCCGCCGGCACGTTCCTCATGGGAACCACCGAGTTCGTCATCGCGGGCCTTCTTCCGGAGATCGCCGGCGATCTCGGCGTCAGCGTCTCGCACGCCGGACTGCTGATCACCGCTTTCGCCGTCGGCATGATCATCGGTGGGCCGACCATGGCCCTGGCCACCCTGCGTCTGCCGCAGCGCCGTACGCTCGTCCTGGCCCTGGCTGTGTTCGCGCTCGGCCATGTCGCCGCCGTCCTGAGCAGCTCGTTCGCCGTCGTGCTGGCCGCGCGGGTGGTCACCGCGCTGGCCACCGGCGCGTTCTGGGCCGTCGGCTTCGGCCTCGCCACCACCGCTGCGGGCCGTGGCAACTCCACGCGTGCGGTCGGCGTGATGATGGGCGGCCTGACCCTGGCCAACGTCGTCGGTGTTCCGATCGGGTCGTTCGTCGGGCAGTACACCGGCTGGCGCGGCCCGTTCTGGGCGCTGGCCGCGCTGGCTGCCCTGGCCACCGTGTCCGTCGGGCGCTTCATCCCCCGGACGGAGCAGCGGGGCCAGGTGTCCGTGCGCGCCGAAGTGCGTGCGCTGCGGCAGGGCAGGCTGTGGCTGGCGCTCGCTGCCGCCGTACTGATCATGGGCGGTGTGCTGGCCACGTACACGTACATCACCCCGTTGCTCACCGACCGTGCCGGGATCGCGACCGGTGCCGTGCCGCTGGTCCTGACCGCCTTCGGCATCGGTGCCCTCGGCGGCACCGCGATCGGCGGCCGTCTGGGTGACCGCTTTCCCATGGCCACGACCATCACCGCCGCTGCGGCCACTGCCGTGACGCTGCTGGTCCTGATCCCGCTGTCGACCAGCCCGGTCGCGGCCGTCGTCCTGGTCTTCCTGATGGCGCTGACCGGGTTCACCGTCAACCCGGTCGTCACCTCCCTCGCCGTCCGCTACGCGGGCGACGCCCCCACCCTCACTTCGGCCCTGACCACCTCCGCCTACAACACCGGCATCGCGGCCGGCTCCGCGATCGCAGGGCGGGCCCTGAGCTCGTCCCTCGGCCTGACCGGACCCGCGCTTGTCGGCGCCGTCTCAGCGGCCCTCACCCTGCTGCCGCTCATCGTTCTCGCGCTCAGCGGCACGGCGCGCCCGGCACGGATCGTCGCCGCCCAGCACACCCATGCCGCAGGCCCGTGCAAGGACGAGACACCGGCCATGAACACGCACTGAATCCGCCTGCGTTCACCTCGCACCGATCCTGTTGGGAGCAACCTCATGAACCCCACGTACGACTTCAGCGGGCAGGTCGCTTTCGTCACCGGCGCCAGCTCCGGCATGGGCCTGGCCGCCGCCCGCGCCTTCGCCGAATCCGGCGCCGCCGTGGCCCTCGCCGACATCAACGAGACCGCGGTGAACAAAGCTGCCAACGAACTCACCGACGCCGGCCACCAGGCCCTCGCCCTGGTCTGCGACGTCACCGACGAAGACCAGGTCGCCGCAGCCGTCGACCGCACCGTCACCACTTTCGGCCGCCTCGACATGGCCTACAACAACGCCGGCATCCAGATCCCGCCCACCGACGCCGCCGACGAATCCCTCGACCAGTTCGAGAAGGTCCACGCCATCAACCTGCGCGGCATCTGGGCCGCCATGAAGCACGAACTGCGCCACATGCGCACTCAGGGCAGCGGCGCCATCGTCAACTGCTCCTCCCTCGGCGGCCTGGTCGGCATCCCCGGCCGCGCCTCCTACCACTCCACCAAGCACGGCGTAATCGGCCTGACCACCAGCGCCGCCCTCGAATACGCACCACGCGGCATCCGCATCAACGCCATCTGCCCCGGCACCATCGACACCCCCATGGTCAGCGACATGATTGCCAAGGGAGAACTCGACCGCGCCGAAGCAGAAGCAAACCAGCCCATCAACCGGCTCGGCACCGCCGACGAGATGGCCCAGGCCGTCCTGTGGCTGTGCAGTGACGGCGCGAGCTTCGTCGTCGGCGTCGCGCTTCCCGTCGACGGCGGCTACACCGCCCAATAGCCCCACGACATCCGGCCGCCGTCACCATTGTGACTGTGCACTTGAGTTGGCGCCGCTCGCCAACTCAAGTGCACGCAGTGGAAGCCTTCGCTGCGGCGGGCGGGATGGAGGACGTTCCGCCTCCAACCTGCGTCGATCTGGCGTCACTTACCGCTGTAGACGGGGAACGCGCTGTGCTCGCCGTAGTCCACGTCGCGCAGGTCTCGCAGGGCGTTCATGTCATCGCCGGAGATCTCGAAGTCGACCTCGGCATTGGACCGCATGTGTTCGGGGTTCGCTGTCTTGGGCAGCGACACCGTGCCCAGCTGGAGGGTGTAGCGGATGCACAGCTGCGGGACGGACACGCTGTACTTCTCGGCCATGGCGTGCACCTCGGCGTTCTGCAGGATCGCTCCGTATGCGATCGGCGAGTACGCCTCGACGAGGATCTGCTTGCCCTCGCAGTAGTCCAGGAGCTCTGAGGGGGTGTTGCCTGCGTGGACCAGTAGCTGGTTCACGTGCGGCACGACGGTCGCGTCCCGCAGGATGTTCTCCAGGTCCTGCTGCTGGAAGTTGGACACCCCGACGGAGCGGATCTTGCCGGCCTGATGCGCTGCTTCGAGGGCACGCTATGCTTCGCGGATGCCTTCGGCGTAGTCGCCGCCGCGGAAGTCGTCCCAGGGCTGCGGGCTGTGGATGAGCATCAGGTCGATGTACTCAATCCCGAGTTTCTGCAGTGACTCGTCGATCGAGTCCACGGCCTGGTCGTAGTCCTTGATCTCCGCGGCGAGTTTGGTCCAGACGAAGAGCTCGTCGCGGGATACGCCGGCGGTGCGCACGCCTTCGCCGACGCCGCGCTCGTTGCCGTAGGCCTGGGCGGTGTCGATGTTGCGGTAGCCGATCTCCACGGCTGCGCGGACCGCATCGGCCGCCTTGTCGTCGTCGATGAACCAGGTGCCGAGCCCCAGTTGGGGATCTGGACGCCGTTGGACAGCGTGTAGGTCTCGTCCTGGACGGTCATGGGTGTGCTCCGTTCCTCGGCAGCTTGCCGTACACCTCGTCGGTGACGGGCTCGAGCCATTCGTTGCTGACGTCTTCGCCCGGGGTGATGAAGGCGATGTGGGAGAACCACGAGTCGGCCTTCGCACCGTGCCAGTGCTTCGTGCCCGCCGGAACGCGGATCACCGTTCCCGGCTCCATGCTGATGGGCTCCTCGCCCTCGGCCTGGTACCAGCCGCTGCCCGCCGTGCACAGCAGGATCTGATCGCCACCGCCGCCCGTGCCGTGGTGGATGTGCCAGTTGTTGCGGCAGCCCGGCTCGAAGGAGACGTTGCTGACGGGAACACTTCCCGAGGCGAGCGGAGCCAGGTAGCTCTCGCCGATGAAGTACTGCGCGTAGGCGTCGTTCTTCTCCCCGAGCGGGAAGATCTGATCGAATTCGGTGACGGTCATTTCGTTCTTTCCTTGTGTTTCAGCGTGTCCCGCTCTAGCGATTGACGTACGCCATGTGCTCGGCGTTGTAGCGATCGCCGCTGACGCCGACCCGCTGGGCGAGGCCGTCGAGGTCGGCCACCTCGTCCGCGGACAGCGCGAGCGCCGTCGCGGCGTTGTTCTCCTGGATGCGTGCCGTGCGGCGGGTGCCCGGGATCGGCACGATCCACGGCTGCTGCGCGAGCAGCCAGGCCAGGGCGATCTGGCCCGGCGTCGCACCCTTCGCCTCGGCGAGCTGCCGGACGTGGGCGACGAGCGCCTGGTTCGCGGCCAGGTTCTCCGCCGTGAAGCGCGGGACCCGGTGGCGGATGTCGCCGTCGGTGAAGGTTGCGGACGTTGCGACGGTGCCGGTGAGGAAGCCCTTGCCGAGGGGGCTGAACGGCACGAAGCCAATGCCGAGTTCAGCGAGCGTGGGCAGCACCTCGGCCTCCGGGTCTCGTGTCCACAGGGAGTACTCGCTCTGGACCGCAGTCACGGAATGGACGGCGTGTGCGGCGCGGATGGTGGCGGCCGAGGCCTCGGAGAGCCCGAAGTGCCTGACCTTCCCCTCGGCGATCAGCTCGCCGACCGTGCCCGCGACGTCCTCGATGGGCACGTCGGGGTCGACGCGGTGCTGGTAGAACAGGTCGATCGCCTCGGTGCGGAGCCGCTTCAGGGACCGCTCCGCGACGTGGCGGATCTGCTCGGGACGGCTGTTGAGGCCCACGCTCCGGCCGTTTTGGATGTCCCATCCGAACTTGGTGGCGATCACGACCTGGTCGCGGATCGGCTCGAGCGCCTCGCCGACCAGCTCCTCGTTCACGTAGGGCCCGTAGACCTCGGCGGTGTCGAAGAACGTCACTCCTTCGTCGACGGCGGCGCCCCGCAGCACCGCGATCATGTCGTCGCGGCTGCCGGGGTTGGGGCCGTAGCTCTGGGACATGCCCATCGCACCGAGCCCGATCGCGGAGATCTCCAGGCCTTGTCCCAGTGTTCTGGTGTGCATGGTCAACTTTCTTGGATCGTGGTCAGGTGCCCGCCGCGGAGCGGTCGCACGGTGGACGTCGCGGCGAGGCTGGCGAGCAGCTGCAGGCGCTCCTGGCTGGGCGAGCCGGGCTCCGCGGTGTAGATGAGGAAGGAAAGGCCGGGCTCGGCGGTCAGCTCCATCCCCTCATAGGTCAAGGTGAGGTCGCCGACCTCGTGGTGGTGGAACTCCTTGGTGCCCGATCCGTGGCGGCGCACGTTGTGTGCTCCCCACCGGGTGCGGAATTCGTCGCTGCACGTGGACAGCTCGCCGATCAGGTCGTGCAGCTGCTTGTCCCGGGGATCCCTGCCCGCCTCCGTGCGCAAGATGGAAACGGTGATATCCGCAGCCGCCGCCCAGTCGGGGTAGAACGCCTTGGCTCGTTCGTCAAGGAAGCAGTAGCGCGCCAGGTTCCCCTGCCCCGGGCCGTCGAACACCTCGTCGTAGAAGACATGTCCGAGGGCGTTGGTGGCAAGGACGTCCATCCGGCCGTTGCGCACGAACGCGGGCCCGCGGTCGATGGCATCCAGCGCACGGGTCAGGCTCTCCCGGGGTACCCACTTCTTCGACCCGCGCCTGCGCACGGGCCGGGCCGCGCCATGGGCCGCCCGGGCCAAGTCGAAGAGGTGCTCGCGCTCGGCGTCGTCCAGCTGCAGCGCCCGGGCGAGCGACTCCAGCACGGCGTCGGACACGCCGGCCAAGTGGCCACGCTCGATCTTGGCGTAGTACTCCGGGCTCACGTCCGCGAGCATCGCCACCTCGCCGCGGCGCAGGCCCGCCACCCTCCGGTGCCCGGAGACCGGCAGCCCGACCTGCTCGGGAGTGAGCTTCGCTCGACGGGACATGAGGAACTCCCGTGCTTGGTTCCTTGCGTCCATGCGTTCCACGCTAAGCCGCGAAGCCGCTGTGAGGGATGCCCTGCCAGTACGCCCCTCACCGGGGACTCCCTCGCTCGGCATGTGCGGCGATGTCATCGGCATTACACAGACAGAGATCGATCGACGCACGTCGACGCAGACAGGGAGAGATCATGACTGAGAACACGAGCACCGGCTGGACCGGCGGGAAGAACGCCTTCGGCGACTTCGCCCCGGGGATGGTCCATTACACCGACCGGGTCCTCTTCGACGAGGTCTGGGAGCGCGAGGGCCTGTCCAAGCGCGACCGCAGCCTCGTCACCATCTCCGCTTTGACCGCGCTCGGGAAGATGGACCAGCTGCGGTTCCACCTCGGCTTCGCCCGCGAGAACGGGGTCACCGACGAGGAGCTGCAGGAGGCACTGTTGCACTTGGCGTTCTACTCCGGCTGGCCCAACGGCATGGGAGCGACCAGCGTACTGAAGAGCATCATCGAGGAGCAGGACTGAGCCTGTCACCGAGCGAGGCCGCAGCGTCGGCCGGATGACCGTCGACGGCGCCCTCGATCACAGCTCGCGGCCCCGGGGTGCCCAGGCTCCTGGTGGCCAGCGCCGCCAGGAGCGCGACGGCACCGGCCCGAGCGAGACTGACGCGCAGCTCGTGCTGTAATCCGGACGCGCCGGAGATCAGGGCACCGAAGACGGCGACGGCCAGGGCGCCGCCCATCTGGCGGCTGGTGTTGAACACGCCGCTGGCGGTCCCGGTCTCCTCGGCGGGCGGGCACGTGGTCCAGCAGCAGGGCGGTGGTCGGGGGCATCACCAGCGGACCCGCCATGCCCATGGGATCCACAGCAGCGCGCTCGCCCAGACCGGCACCGAGGCCCGCGACTGATCGCACGATGGTCACGTGCGGTTCCGTGCCGCCGGTCGCCTGTCCCTGCTGCCCCTGCAGAGAGATACCTGGTGGCCTCTGAGGGTCAAGGACTACTGGTGAGGTGGTGTGGACCGCGTCGGGCCGCCGAGAGGGACGCCCCAGCCTCTCTGTCGTCGCTTCAGCTCAGCGCCCCGGCCCTCTGGCACGCCCAGTTCCGCCACGAGTGCCGAATCGCCGCAGGTCTGTGGCGGCCCGCGGCAGACCGCGAGGGGCCGCTGTCACCTGCCTTCGACACCTCCGGCCGTTTCGCTCCGATCTTCGGCCATGGCGATCTCAGCGACGCGGTGGAGGGCGCTCTGGTAAGCCGTGGCGTTGCCGGCTTCCTTCTGCCAGGCGCGGATGCTGACGGTGGCGGAGTGCAGCGAGCCCAGCGGGATTTCGAGGTAGAGGGCGGCGGAGGAGAGGTCGTGGACAAGGGCAAGCGGGCAAGCCGATCACCGGCGTGGCACGCGACAAGCTCGCCGCCGAACTGAAGACCGCATACGAAAGCGGCGCCTTCATCCGGAGCATCGCCGACAACACCGGACGCTCGTACGACTTCGTCCACCACATCCGGGAATCAGCCTGCAGGGGGCCGCTTCCCCGGACATCGCCTGTCGGAAGAAGAACAGGACCTGGCCACAACTGCTCTGGACCTTAAAGGGGGCCTGCCGGCGCCCGGTGGTCCCTTGTCACCTCAGCTCGCGGGCGGCGAACCCGATTCGGCGGCGCGCCGGTATTCGTCGTTGATGCGCCGGGCCTCTTCGAGCTGGTCCTCGAGGACGATGATGCGGCAAGCAGCATGGATGCCGCTGTCGTTGGCGCCGATGCGTCCGGCGGAAGGGGCACGGGGGCGTGGGCCTTCGAGGTACTCGTGCGCCTCTTGTCCTGTACACAAGGAACGAGGGCGGGAGCTACTGGCCGCGGCCCGAAAGGTAATCGCGCACCCGGTCCACCATTCCCAGCCCCGGGGCGAGCAGCCTATTTGCCGGCGGGGTGCTCGGGGCGCCGGGATGCGGACGGGTGGGAGCGGTCTTCTTCGCCTGCCGCACCTTGTTGCCCAGCTTCTCAAGGACGTAGGAATGAACGCCGCTGCGTAGCTGGGGGAACAGGTTGTTCTCCTTGTCGGCCACGTGGGCGGTCACTTCGGTGTGCAGCTTCACCATCAGCCGGTCGAAGTCAAGATCGCCGGGTTCGCGCTGCTGGAGGTCGTCGAGGAGCCGTTCGACGCGGGCTGGTCGGCGAGCTCTTTGTCCGCCAGCGCGTCGCCCTCCTCCAGATGCTTGCGCACGGCCGGATTAGAGGTACTCCTCCTCGGCAACGCAGTGCCGCACCAACTCGATCGTCAACGCATCCACCAAGCGCTTGCGGCCCTCGCTCCCAGGGAAAGTGTCCGAGAACTGCTTGAAGAGGTCTTCGATCTCACGGTGGTCGGTAGTCAGCTCCGCGATCACATCACCGCCATGCCCCATGACTCAACGCCTCTCGCTACGCAGCCGGCACGTCCGGCTGTCCCTTCACGGATTCCCGAACCGGTAAGGGCAGAACGCCGTTTTGGAGCGATTACCCCAGTCCCTCGCGGCGATTTGCGCGAGCTCTACCGCTGACCGCCCCTTCCACCGGTCAGACGGGCGCGGTCCTGCCCGCCGTCCACACACTGAGACGTCTGTGGCCCGGCTGGCGGAACTCGCCTGGCAACCCTCCCGCTTCGGACATGGACTGGTGGTGAGGGTGAAACCACCCGCCGGCACGACACGAAGAACGGGATGGCAGCTATGCCTGCAGGATCCAGCAAGAAGCGCGAGCGGCAGTACGAGCACATCAAGGAACAGGCCGAGGATCGCGGCATGCCCGAGAAGCGGGCCAAAGAGATGGCCGCCCGCACCGTGAACAAGGAACGCGCTCGCTCCGGCGAGGCCAAAACCGCAAGCAAAACATCTACACGCGACCCGAAGTCCGCCCCGCAGCGCGGCGGGGAACGCTCCCACAAGGGCCCGGGCGCACCCACACGTGACCAACTCTACGAGGAAGCCAAGAAGAAGAACGTCGAAGGCCGCTCCCACATGAACAAGGAACAACTCCGCCGAGCCGTCGGCCGCTGAAACATCCCCAGAACTCGGCCCGCGGACGACCGGGCGGGCCCGGCCAGCACGAACCACATCAGCACTGGGACCCAAGGAGCAGTCGGCGATGGAGTACCGCATCATGTCCGAGCCCGGGGGTGACGCCCTCAAGGAATGGCACATGGTCCGCGCAGACCAAGACGTCGCCATGTGTGGCCGGGATATTGACCCGTCAGCGAAAGAGCTGCCCTCCGACGCGTGGGGTACCGAAGCCGCCCAGCCGTTCTGCCACACCTGCGGTGCGCTGTTCCTGCGCGAAGCACCTTGACCAGAAAATCCGGCTCCCGCCGCCCCGGCAACTCACCCAGAAAATCGAACGCAGACGGGTGCTGCGCGCCCAGGAGAGCGTCAACGGCGCGGCGTTACAGCAGAACCCGCCGACCATGACTCATCGTTTCCACAGAGACCAATCAGCAGATCCCGCCGCGGTCTGGCCCGCAGCGTAGGTGCACATCCTGCGATTGATCTCGGCCGACCCCGCCGCCTGCTCACTGCTACAGCGGGGTCGGCCCTCGGGACCCACCCCAGCGTTCAGGCCGCCTGAGCGGCATCGATGCTGTCCCAGTCACGGCCGGCTTCCTCGCGGACACGCATGCAGCTGTCGCGGATGAGGCGCGCGTGCATCTGCGAGATGCCGAACTTCTCCGCGATCCGGCTCTGCGTCATGTCCTCGAAGAACCGCATGTACAGGATGGAGCGCTCACACTCCGGAAGATGCTCCAAGCCGGACTTGATCGCTTCGCGGTCGATGACGATCTCGTAGGCGCCATCGGGAGCGCCGAGCGCGTCGACGAGGCTGTACCCCTCGCCGTCGGAGGGGAGAAGACCCGCCTCGAGGGACAGAGCGCTGAACCCGTTGATCGCCTTGAGCCCGTCGCGGATCTCCACCTCGGTCAGGCCCGACTGGACGGCTATGGCACCGATGCTTGGTTCCTCGCTGTCTCCGGGCTCCTGAGCAAGGCTTTGGCGCGCGAGGCGCACCTTGTTGCGCAGGTCCTGCACGCGACGGGGTACGTGGACGTCTCAAAGGGCGAAAGCCTCGAAGATCTGCGTCAGGTTGCGCCCTGGGCTGCTCAAGGCCGTCAACAACTATGACCCGCAGCAGGGCCCGTTCGAGCTCTACGCGATTCCCACCATCAGGGGCGAACTGCGCCGCCTCCTTCCGCGACCACATGCTTTGCCGCGGAAGGAGGCGGCGATACGGTGCGCCATCGGCAGCCACGCCTCGACGACCTCCTCGCGCAGGAGCTCCCTCTCGCGCCCTTCATCCAGCCCCGCCAGGTGAGCGAAGGCGCCCGCTGTATCGGGACTGTCGTGCGCGCGATCGAAACGCACACGTCGCGGAGACGCGGTGGTGAGCATATGGAATCGCTCCTCAACGGTCGGAACACTAGATGTCCGCGAGAAGCGAGACGCCCGGCAACACCGACCGGAGCGGCACACCGCTCGCGGGGGTGCCTCTCATCCGAAGCACCGTTGTCCGCCTTCCCGCTATTTGCCGCCGCACCCACGCTGCCCGCGAGTCGGTTCACACACCAGACGGCACGGAGACGCGGTATATCGATCCGACGCCGAGTAGAGGTTCCGCCGCCCCTCACACGCAGGGTGCTCAGAACATCAGCAGGGCCCGGTACGCACCGCGTACCGGGCCCTTTGCGCTGCGGGTCGTCAGACACCTCAGGGGCTCAAGGTGTCAAGCAGCAGCAGTGAGCTCGGTGGGGAACGCGGTCGCTTCGTCGAGCAGCTCGCGCTTCTGGAGAAAGTGGTAGAGCTGTCCGATCATGCGGTTGAAGAGGTTCCGCTGGGCGGCAGCGTGCCAGTCGCCGTGCTCGTCCCGGCGGCGCCGGTAGTGGACCCGGGCATCGGGTGAGGCGGTGATCGCGGAGAACGCCCAGAGGTATCCGGCGTGGTTGAGCCGGTCGTTCTTCACCCACCTGCGGGTGATGGACGACTTCTTGCCAGAGGCCCTGGTGACGGGTGAGGAGCCCGCGTACGCCTTCAGCCCGCGGGCGTCGGTGAAGCGGGACTTGTCGTCGCCGATCTCGGCCAGCGCCCGGGCGCCGAGCTGCACGCCGAGGCCGGGGAAGCCAAGGATGATCTCAGCGTCCGAGTGCTGAGGGAAAACCTCTTCGACCGCCTTGGCAAGGTCGTCAGCAGCCGTGCAGGCAGCCTCCAACTGGACCAGGAGCGCGAGCATCTGCTTGCCCAGCGCGCCCTCGACCAGTGGCGGCTGGTGAGCTTAATCGGCCCGGAAGACGTCACGGATCCTCACTGCCTCGGCCGCGACGCCCCGCTTGCGCCCGGCCCGCTTGAGCGCGGCCTCCATCTGCGTGCGAGTCCTGCCGGCGCCGCGCAGCAGGCCTCGCACCATGTCCGGGAGCGGTCCGATCGCACGCTGGAGCGCGACCACCTGCGAGAGCAGCCGGTAGATGCGCTCCGACAGCGCGGGGTCGGCGTTCTTCTCCCCGAACAGGCTGTCCTCGACCTCGTCGACATCGTTCGTCAGTCCCGCGACGACGGGCGCGTAGCCATCGACGACGTCGAAGAACGCCGTGCGCATCGCCTCCGGCCTCCGGCCGAGGAACTCGGGCTCGGCTTCGAGTGCGTCGCGGGCCGCCGAGAGGTCCGGTACCGGACCGTGTCGGACGGTGATGACGAACTGTGGGCCGACGAAAGGTGCACCTCGCCGATGCCGACGCTTTCGTGCCGGTCGTCGTAGGAAGCGGGCCGCAGGACGACGAAGAGCGTCTCGCCGTACCGATCGAGCTTCGCGCGCTGGTGCCCCTTCTGAGCGTCTTCGACGGCCAAGGGGTGCAGCCCGAACCGGGTCGCTGCAGCATCCAGCTCGTCCGGAGCGGGGTCCATCAGTCCGATCCAGGCCACTCCCCGGGACCGATCCAGATCGTCGGCCGCTTCCGCCAGATCGGGAGGGCACGTGGTGCGGCGCCCCCCGACGTAGATACGGCCGTCGATCGGCGTCATGAACCTGTCCCTTCGTCGTCAGCAGCCCTCACCACCGGAACGAGCACGCTCTGCACGGCCGGCCCCACGAGCGCGACCAGCCTCTCGCGCTCCACCGCCGTGAGCGTCGGGACACCAACGACGCCCCGTCCCACCATGAGCCCGACCAGCATCGACGATGCTATTCCGGCCCGCAGCGTGGGCTCGTCAACGGCGCGCGAGGCGATGGCGTCGACGAGCAGTCGTTCCTGGAGGAACTCGCGCAGCTGCTGATTCGCCTGGTCGTTTGTGATGGCACCGCGGAGCATCGCCATGAGCGGCTCGGAGCTGCGGGCGTCCTCCTCCCACACGTTGAGGAAGGCCCGTACAACGCGTTCGCCGAGGCCCTCGTCCGCTCCCCCGAACGCGGCGCTGAAGCGCGTCAACGCCTCCGCGGGGACGGACATGACGGCGGCGAACAGCTCGTTCTTCGACCGGAAGAACTGCATCACCAGCGACGCGTCCACCCCGGCGTCGGCCGCGACCCGCCGGATCGTGGTCGCGGTGAAGCCGTCGGCCGCGAAGCGAGCGCGGGCCGCCGTGAGGATCTCCTGCCGGGTCGTGTTCGTCCCCGGCCTGCGCCCGCGACGGGTGGCGGGGGCGGTCGCGGCGGCGGGACTCGTGTGCGCGGTCATGCACCAAAACTACCTCCCACACCTCGAACTCAACACGTGTTGATAAATACCGGCCGCGAACGTACCGTCGCATGGCCGGCGGGATCCCTCCGCCGACGCAGCGACGCGAGGAGTCCGCCATGAGCGACGACCAGAAGGTGTTCACGCCGCCCCAGCCGCTGGAGCCGGGCGCCCGCAAGGGCGTCCTGAGCGACTACGCCCCCGGGACCCGCACCCTGGAGGCCGGCTTTCAGATCGCGCCGCCGTTCAAGCCGCTGCCCGTCGACATCGTCTTCGAGAAGGACGTACCGGTGACCCTGCGCGACGGCGTGACAACGTACGTCGACATCTTCCGTCCCGTCGGCGCGGAGAAGGTGCCGGTCATCGTGGCGTTCAGCCCGTACGGCAAGGGACAGGGCTCGTCCGCCAGCGTGATGGGCATCTTCGGCATGGTCGGCCTCGACAACGGCATCGTGTCCGGGCTGGAGAAGTTCGAGGGCCCCGACCCCGCCTACTGGTGCGCGCGAGGCTATGCGATCTGCAACCCGGACATCCGGGGCGTCATGAACTCCGAAGGTGACAGCGTCATGTGGGACCGGCAAGAGGGCCGGGACGCCTACGATCTGATCGAGTGGCTCGGCGTCCAGGACTGGTGCACCGGCAAGGTCGCCATGAGCGGCACGTCCTACCTCGCGGTCACCCAGTGGTTCGCCGCGGCCGAGCAGCCGCCGCACCTGGCGGCGATCAACCCGTGGGAGGGCGTCAGCGACGTCTACCGCGACCTCGTGCTGCGCGGCGGCATGCCCGACACCGGGTTCGCCCGCCAGCTCCAGGACAACAGCTACTAGGGCAAGGGCCACAAGGAGGACATCCTCACCGAGGCCGAGCAGCACCCGCTGATGGACGGACTGTGGGAGAACAAGATCCCCCAGTTCGACAAGATCAACGTGCCCGCTTACGTCGTCGCCAGCTACTCCAACACCCTTCACACCGCCGGTACGTTCCGCGCCTGGCGCCGGATGGGCTCCGAGGACAAGTGGCTGCGCATCCACAACAGCCAGGAATGGCCCGACTACTACGACCAGTCCAACGTCGAGGACCTGCGCCGGTTCTTCGACCACGTCCTCAAGGGCGAGGACAACGGCGGGAGCAGACGCCACGCGTGCGCTACTCGCTCCTCGACCTCCGGGGCGGCGACCAAGTGAACGTCCCCGCGGACCAGTTCCCGCCGGCCGACGTCACGTCGACGAAGTACTACCTCGACGCACGCACCCGCGCCCTGGGTACGGCCATGCCCGACGGCGAGGCGACAGCGGGGTGCGACGTCGCAGCCACCCCGGACCTGGTGTCGTTCGTGACGCGCTTCGACCAGGAGACCACCCTGGTCGGCTACCCGAAGGCGCACCTGTGGGTCGAGGCGGACGGCTCGGACGACATGGACCTGTTCGTCCTCGTCCAGAAACTCGACGCGTACGGCACACCGCTTCAGGCGTTCACCGCGCTCAACAGGGGCGCGGTGGCCCAGGACGTCACCGAGCGCGGCGGTTCGATCCTGCGCTACAAGGGCTCCGACGGACGCCTGCGCGTCTCCATGCGCCACCTCGACAAGGCCCTCGCCACCGACGACGTCCCCGCGCACACCTTCGACCGGGTGGAGAAGCTCTCCCCCGGCGAGATCGTCGACCTCGAGATCGACCTCCTCCCGATCGGACTCACCTTCCACCCCGGCGAACAGCTCCGCCTCGTCGCCAGCGGCCGCTCGCTGCTCGGCACGATGATGCCCGGCAACCGCGAATACACCCCCGCCAACAGCGGCCGCCACATCATCCACACCGGTGGCGACCACGCCTCGTACCTGCAGCTGCCCGTCCAGGACGCGTGAGGCGGACGGTCTGCCCCGTCGCGCGGGGTGGCGCCGGGCCGTGCGGAGGGCGATCATCGCGCACACTGCGGCAGTCCGTCACGGGTTCTGCATGCCTCGACCGCGACCCATTCCCCGAGCCTGAACCCGCGCCGGCGAGAAGCAACCGCGGCCAGCAGGTGGTGCTGCGGTTGGTCTCTCTGTCAGGTGCATCATCAGAACCCGTGGGGCACTGCGCGGCCCTGTTGATGAGGGAGCTTGAGCGCAAGCACCCGGGCCCGGGCACAGGCACAGGCACCCGCCAACGCCAGCCGACCCTGTCTTCCCTCTGACGGTCGGCCGTCATCGGCGAACAGCCGGCGGGCCCGACGTTCTCACGCGGTGCTGCGAAGCCGAGCGACGGCTTGCTCCAAGTCGTCGAAGGCACGCTGTTCCTGCTGCGGAGTGCTCCGGGAAACCTCGAACACGCTGTCACGGCCTGCGCGGATCCGGGCGTAAGCATCGAAGCGGGCAAGGACGTCGTCCACCAACTCCTGCCGCGGACGATGGGACGCTGAGGACTGATCGTTCTGCGGCGACATCAGAGAACTCTTCCTTGAGCGGACGGCCGTGGTCCAAGACAACAACGCCGGAGCGCCTGCGCATCCTCCCAGCCACAACTCACTGGTCTGGTCACGTCGATCGACGGGCTCGCTGGTGCCGTCTCTTCGACCCTCGTCCGCCGATTGATCACCAACTGCCTCCCGAAGCCGTCGACACACACTGTTCCTTGAGATCTACGAGCCACTGATCCTGGCCGACTACCAGGCGGCCTCAGATCGGGATCCGGTCGGCAGGGCAGGGCGTCCGCAGCGGCTCCGTGACAAGCACCCTCCCAGGAACGGAGACGAGGACCACGTGCGGGCTGTGCGGTGACGCGGGGCGTGCCCACGCGGGCCAGCAATCGTTGAGATGGCGCGCGACAACACCTCCGGTTCCCCTCCCCGGACCGGGCAAGAGACAGCCCTGGCCTGCCCCTTCAAGGGCATGGCCAGGGCATTGCGCCGGGGGCGATGTTCCGTCGAACCGGCCGAGATGATCAACTGGTCGCGCTGCCCCAAGCGGCGGGGCCCCGACCTCGCTGCTGCCAACGGGCAGCCTGGAGCAGGCGCCGGGGGACGGCGCCTCGCAGCTCCAAGGGGATGCGGTGCGGGCGCGGTGGGGACCGCGCCCGCACCGCGCGGACACAAGCGCCGCACACAAGACCTAGGGGCAGTCTCGGTCACAGGACTTGCCGCACAGGGCGTGGCGGTCGCCGGAGATCGCATAGCGGCGGGCAGCGAGGCCGTGTTCGAGGGGCTCGCCGATCTGCTCGCACAGCAGCGCCAGGACGTCGGCGGCCTCGGTGTCAGAAAACGATGGGCCCGAGGTACACGGTTCAGATCACGTCATCGATGATCTGAGGGTCCCGGCGCTGCTGACTGGTGCGTTCTGCCGACCGTGCCAGCGCATCGGCCGCCCGCGGCCAGAGGGCCCGGCCGGTGTGCGCGTCCACGTAGTCGGCGAATGCGCAGAGCGCACCACCGAACGCCGCGCAGACGGCCTAGTCAGTGCGTTGGGACATGGCCGGCGGAGCCGAGTGCCTCGACAGCCCGATTGGGTTCGTCCTGCAGGTCCCGGAGCAGCCGTTGCCGCAGCGTGAGGGCAGCACGCACATCGGCCTCGCGTGCGAAGCGGCCGAGCAGCGCGGGCAAGCCGGTGTCGCCTCCCTCACAGACGGCCGGCACGATCTGATCGATCAGCGGTCCGGCAGTTTTCTCTGGTCCAGCTAGCGCGGTCACGTCGCGCGGCTACCCGGATACCAGCACTTCAAGGGTCACTCGAACGGGTGATCAACTGCCCCTTGCCGGCCGCGGAGCGGTCCGGGCTCCGGAGGCGATTCGTGGGCGGATTCGTTTGGGCGGACAATGGTGGGCAGGCGTACCAGAACGGTGCTTCGGACCGGAGGCATCTACCCGCGAGCGGCGAAACCGCTCCCTGGTCGAACGGCCTGCTGGCGCATCGCTTCTCGCGGACGGACCGACAGTCGCGAATGTTGAGGAGCGTTCTCATGCTCACTGACCAAAGGCGCACTGCCCGGCGCGGGCCCTCCGATCGGGCCTACGACGACAGCCCCGACACGGCGGACGCCTTCGCCCACCTCGCGGGCCTCGGCGAAGGACGCGAGCGGGATCTGTTGTGTGAAGAAGTCGTCGAGGCGTGGCTACCCATGGCGCACCGTATCGCCGGCCGTTTCCAGGACAAGGGCGAAAGCCTCGAGGACCTTCGCCAGGTCGCGGCCATGGGGCTGCTCAAGGCTGTACAGAACTTCGACCCGCAGCGCGGCCGGTTCGAGCCCTACGCCGTCCCTACCATCCGGGGCGAGCTGCGCCGCCACTTCCGCGATTACATGTGGGACGTCCACGTTCCGCGGCGCGTGCAGAACCTGCGTAACAAGGTCCGCCTGGCCCGCCGCGATCTCGCCCTGCAGCCAGGAGCAGGCTCGGAGCCCAGCGCGGCCGCCATCGCCACCCACAGCGGCCTCAGCGAGGACGAGGTCCGCGACGGCCTCAAAGCCATCGACGGCTTCAGCGCTCTGTCCCTGGATGCGAGTCTTGTGGTCGCTGACAAGTTCAGCCTCGCCGACGCGCTCGGCGCCCCGGAGGCCGCGTACGAGGTCATCACCGACCGGGAAGCCGCCAAGGCCGGCCTCAGGCACCTCCCCGAACGCGAACGCACCATTCTCTACCTGCGGTTCTTCGAGGACATGACGCAGAGCCAGATCGCGGCACACTTCGGGATCTCACAGATGCACGTCTCCCGCCTCATCCACACCAGCTGCCGGCGCGTACGCGACGAAGCCACCCGCGGCGAGCAGCCGGGCCAGAACGCACAGGCCGCCTGAACGCTGAGCCCCGAGTCTTGGGGTGCGCCCGCGTGTGTCACGTCGTCGGTTGCGTCTCCAACGGAGGAGGGCCCGGCCCGGCTTTCGCCGAACCGGGCCGGGCCACCTGTTCTTCGTACGCCGCCGTGATCGACAGGTAAAGGAGCCACGGCACAGACGGCGCCGGGTCATCCGGTTGCCCCTGAACCCAAGCCGACAGGGCCGCTGCTTGTAGGTCGGTCTTCTGGCGAGAACATGGCGGGGCGAAGGGCATCTCGTACGCGTCGCCCTGGAAGGCTGACGGCCTCAGACCTGGGTGCCGAAACGCCGCGAGGCCCTGGCGTGCCGGGCGGCGACGGCTCGGACCCGACGCGTCAGCAGCCCGAAGTACAGCGTCCCCAACGTCGGCACGGGATGGCGGCGTCTCTTTCATGTCCCAGCCCGGGTCGGCGCAGTTGCTCTCGCTCCGCTCCTGTGCCAGGACGGTCAGACGGTCGGGGTGAGTTCGGCGCGGCCGAACAGCAGGCCGTATCCGGGCGGGAGCTGGGTGAGGATACGGTCCAAAAGGCCGGGGCCGGCCAGGTCGCCGATGACGGTGAGAACGGCGCCGGTGTCCCAGCGGACGGTCGCGGGGGTCGCCCCGGTGCGGGCGGCCAGGTCCTTGACGAAGCCCCAGCCGGTGAGTGGCTGACAGTCGGGAATCTGGCCGGCGAAGATGCGTGCTGCCTCCCCCGGGAGGCAGGCGGCGAACTCGACGCGTTCGTCGCCGGTGAGCTGGCGGCCCAGAGACGTCAGCACGGCCCCCGTGACCTCCTCGGCCCGCTCCCGGGTGGGATACGCGCCTTCGTAGCGGATTCTTTCCAGCATCTGGTGAAACGTCGTGCCGGGCCGGGCAGCGGAGACTTCACGCAGCGGCATGAGGCTGTTGCCTTTCTCGTCCAAGGACGATGTCGTCTTTACGGGGGCTCAGGTCTCGGGATGGCCGAAGAGGAGGTCGTAGCCCGGGGGCAGCTGGAGCAGGATGCGCCGGGTGAGTTCTTCGCCCGCCGCATCGGCGGCCACGCTCAGCACGGCGCTGACGTCCCAGGCCGCGGTCCGTTCGGTGGCTCCCTCGATCCACGCCGCGGTCGCCCGCACGAACCGCTCGGGTGAAAGCGGCTCGGTGGCCTGCAGCGGGTTGAGCAGGATGAGGGCGAAGGTCTCCGGAAGGCAGGCGGCCAGCTCGGCCCGGACCTCACCCACCAGATGGGCGCCCAGCAGCGCCAAAACGGTACGCGCAGAGCGCTCGGCCTCCTGGGGGGTGGGGTACTTGCCGCGTTCTTGCACCTGCTCGAGGAATGCGTCCCATCGCATGGCCGCTCTGCCTCTTCTGTCGTGCGAAGGATGGAGGGAGTGCGGAGGACGGGCCGGGAGGGGGAGATCGACACCCGTCCTCCGCCGCCGGCGCGGGCCGGGGAACCGTTCCTCAGCCTCGGATCTGCTTGTGGTCGGACTCCCCGCCGATCGCGATCTTGCGAGGCTTGGCACGCTCGGCGATCGGGATGCGCAGGGTCAGCACCCCTGCTTCGTAGTCGGCGGTGATGCGCTCGGTGTCCAGGGTGTCGGCCAGCACCAGTTGGCGGGAGAAGACGCCCAGGGGTCGCTCGGAGAGCTCCATCTGCACGTCGTCGGCCTTTGCGGCCGGGCGGCGCTCGGCCCGGACGGTGAGCATGTTCCGTTCGACGTCGATGTCGATCGCGTCCTTGGCGACACCGGGCAGGTCGAGGGCGATCACGTACTCCTCGCCCTCGCGGTAGGCGTCCATCGGCATCGCCGAGGGCCTGGACCAGGTGCCGGTCACGCCTGTCAGCTGCTGGGCGAGCCGGTCGAGTTCACGGAACGGGTCAGTGCGCATCAACATCACGAAACACCTCCACAGGTCTGGCAGGAACTGCCAATGCGCTTCACCTGCCACCGTTGTAACATGTCATCCAAACGATGACAAGTGTGGTGTCGTCTAAAGGGTGACGAATTTGAGGAGACCTTCGTGGACGCTTATCTGCAGGCCGGCCAGCCCGTCCCGTTCCTCGCCGCCGCCGCGGCGCTGAAAACGATCAATGAGGCCGTCCACAGTGCCCAGGGGGCGCAATCCGTGCGGGCAGAAGGGGAGCAGGTCAGTTCCGACGAGGCGCTGACCGCCCTGCTGATGCTGCGCGAACTACGCGAACAGCTCGCGGGATGGGAGCCAGGACTGATCGAAGCGGCCCGCGCCGCCGGCACCAGCTGGGCCGACCTCGCACACCCCCTGGGGGTCGCCAGCCGCCAGGCCGCGGAGCGGCGCTACCTGCGCGTACGCCCCGGCGCCCCCGGCACCACCCGCGAACAGCGCGTACAGGCCACCCGCAGCCGCCGCGCAGCCGACCGCACCCTCACCGCCTGGGCCCGGACCAACGCCGCCCATCTGCGCCAGCTCGCCGGCCAGATCACCGCCCTCACCGACCTCCCCGCCCAGGCCCAGCCGCCGCTGGCACGCCTCACCGAAGCCCTCGCCGACAACGACGCCGCCCGTCTCATCGACCCGCTCACCGACACCCACATCCACCTCAAGGCCGGCCACCCCGAACTCGCGGCACGCATCGATGCCCTCACCCGCAACACCGGCCGGCTCCGCCAAGGCAACGGCGACCGCTAGTCAAAAGCGCGCCGGCACGGGAAATCGCAGACCGCGCCGCGCACACGAGACATGCCAGCAGGCGACGAGCGCGGGCGCCCGGGTCGAGGATGATGGCTGCGCCACGACAGGACGAGGACGCGTGCGCCATGGCCTGGTACACCCCCGACCCTCACGCATTCGATGCCAAACCCCCTGCTCAGGGCGTATTGCTTTCGATCACAAAAAGAGCTATACGGGGTTTATAGGGCATAGCGGCACAGGTGCCCGTTTCCAAGTCCACCGCAGACTCGATCGGCTCGCCGACGGGGCGACCCACAAGGGCGCCGTGACGCCTGCGGGCTGGGCCGGGACGTCAAGCCGCGTGCAGGATGGCCGCCGCGTGAGCGGAGGCCATCCGCTGCCGTCGCCCCGCGGGCCCTCAGCCGCCCGCGACCGGGCGTTCCCGCCACAGGCTGAGGGGGTGAGGTTGATGGACTGGCTGAGGGTGTCGTCCCGTCGCCACAAGGGGTGGACGGTCGTCGAGGTGAGCGGTGAACTCGACGTCGCTACCAGGAACCAGCTGGGCGACCACCTCGAAGAGGTCATTGCCGCGCACACCCCGGCACGGGTCGTTCTGGACATGTCCCAGCTGGACTTCTGCGACGCGAGCGGCCTGAGTGTCCTGGTTGCCGCGCACCACGCGGCCAAGGACCGTCAGGGCCAGCTTCGCCTGGTATGCCCGCAGCGGCGCATCCGGCGCCTCCTGCAGATCACGGAGCTGAGCGACGTAATGCCTGTCTTCGACACCGTCGCCCAGGCCACCGCTACGGTGCAGGACCGCGAAGAGGAGGTGCTCCAGCCATGGCCCCACTTAGAGGGCATCTGATCAGTGTTCAGGGCGTGTTGACCGATTCGCCGGTTTCGATTCGCCAGGTTGGGGTGGATTCTCCTGTGAGTTCGCGGCTCATTTTGTTAGCCATTGCCCAGTGGATCATTGCTCGGGACCGCTGAGGCAGGGTTTCGTAGTCCCGCGCCAGGCGCCGGTGCTGCATCAGCCAGCCGAAGGTCCGCTCGATCACCCACCTCTTCGGTAGGGGCTGGAAGCCTTTCGCTGTCGGCCGTTTGACGACCTCGACGTCGATGCCCAGGCCGGCACCGTGCTGGAACACACTCGACTGGTAGCCGCCATCAGCCCAGACCTTGGTCACGCTGGGGTGTGTGACCGTCAGCTCGTCGAGCAGTCGCTTCCCACCGGTCGAGTCGTGCACCGAGGCAGCCGTGACAATGACGGCGAGGACCAGGCCGAGGTGTCAGTGATCAGGTGACGCTTGCGACCTTTAATCTTCTTGCCCGCGTCGATGCCCTGGCTGGTCTCGGCCACGTTTGCCGAGGTCTTCACGCTCTGGGCGTCCACCACTGCTGCCGACGGTTGCGCGGCGCGACCGTGGGCGCGGCGGGTCTTGTCCCGCAGCAGATCGTGGACCCGACCGGTGGTGCCGTCCGCCTCCCACTTCGCGTAGTAGTCGTAGACGGTCTTGTGCGGCGGAAAGTCATGCGGAAGGTACTCCCACGGGATGCCGGTGCGGTTGACATAGAGGATCGCGTTCACGATCTCCCGCAAGTCATGCACCCGCGCCGCCACACCGGGCCCGGTCCGCCCGGCGCGCCACGCAGCGAACACCGGCTCGATCAAAGCCCACCGGGCATCGGACACATCACTGCGATACGGACGACGAGTGCTCACCCTCTGTCCAACGACCCACCATCGCCAGCAGTCACAAGAACATCCCAAATCACCAACTACCTAGATCAGATGCCCTCTTACAGTCCGAGATGACGAGCTGAGACGATGCCAAGGTGCCGCTCCCCGCAGTGGCGAAGACGACCGTCGAGACTTCCCGGCCCCGCCTCCTGCGCGGCACACCGGGCCCGGGCAGGTGGGCCCCAGGCGCACTCTGCCTCGGTGCGCGGGAGCGCAATCGATGCCGCACGCGGCGATGTCCTCCCTTTCCGCGACCGCGGCGAGGCCGGAGGCCTCACCCCGGCGCCTCGGCTGGCTGGCCGCGCGTCCCCCACCCCACCTGAGCCGAACCCCCGGCCCCCGTGGCCACACCAGCTACGCTCAGGAAGCAGGGCCCGTGACCGGGCTAGATCAGGTCGCAGTGATCAGCTTGTCCGAGGTGCACCCGCAGCGGTGGCGATGGACGCTTCTAAGGCATGAGGGCCCTGTGGTCCGGCGTGATCCAGTTCGGGCTGGTCGTACTGCCCGTGAAGCTGTTCTCCGCGACCGACGAGCGACAGGTGCGGCCGCGGTAGCTCCATGACGCGGACAGCGGCCGGGTGCAGCACATGCGGTTCTGTGAGGCCGAGGACCGTGAAATCGGGTACAAGGAGGTCGGGCGCGGCTGGGAGCTTCCGCTGGGGACCGAGCCGTTGCAGTGATGACACCTTGGTGCAGCTCAGTCGGAGGCAGGCGATCCCTTCGGCGAAGGCGTCTGCGTCAGCATTTCGCACCATGTGGTCTTGCCGGTGGCTGTGAGTGTGCTCCCCCAGGCCTCGGTGAGCAGATCGAGCAGTTCGGTACCGCGTCCGCCTTCTGCGTCGGCGTCGACGACGCTGCGCACGGGGCCGGTGGGGTCAGTGTCCTCGACCTCGCACCGAAGCCGCGAGCCGCGCACCTGCAAGTTGAGCCGCAGAGGGCCGCGCGTGTGACGCAGGGCGTTGGTAACCAGTTCGCTGACCAAGAGCTCGGCGGTGTCTGCGAGGCCCTCCAGATTCCAGTCGCCCAGTTGGGCTCTCACCAGGCGCCGGGCCTGGCGTACCGAGGTCAGTTCCCGCGCTATAGGCCATGAGGCGTCCCAAGCGGTGGCACGGGCGCGGGGCCTGTCAAGCGGCCGCAGGGGCTCCAGGGTGCGCGACCACAGAGCCAGGTTCCGGGCGAGCCACGATGTGGACGCGCCCTGCGGAGACGAACCCTTCCCCTGTGCCTCCGCGGCGCCCTTCTGCCCCGACTCCTCGAGTCGGCGGCGGTACAGCCGGGCAAAGCGTCCCCAGCCCGAGGTCGTGGAGGGGTCGATGGCCTGGGAGGCCATGCGGATCAGTCCCTTCTGTAGCCCTGGCGACCATGGCCGCCAGCAAGGCGGAGGGCCGTCGATGACCGGGCCGGGCGTGCACCAGGTCGTGCGTCATGTAGCACTTGCTACGCTTACAAATATACATGTAGCAGGTGCTACAGTAAATACCAACCCAAATGCCAATGAATCGGACATGCGGGATTGGTTCGTCTCGCGTAGCTGCAGCTGGGAGCCTTCATGCCACGCCCGCCCGACCCGGCCAAACGACGCGACCTGCTGAACCGGGTCCGTGACTACGTGATCCGCAACGGCCTGGCCGACCTATCCCTTCGCCCGCTGGCCCGGGCCCTGGGCACCAGCGACCGCATGCTCTTGTATTACTTCGGAACCAAGGAACGCATGGTCGCCGAGGCACTCGCCCTCGACGAGAGGCGACCGCTCCTGCTAGCCCGGGATCTGCTCGACCCCACCGCCTTGCCCAAGAACCCTGCGTGGCTCCGCGGCTTCGCGGAGCAGACCTGGCAGCAGCTCAGCGCCCCGAACATGCGCGCCTGGCTCCCCCTCTACCTCGAGATCATGACCGCCAGCCTGCTCCATCCCGACCGGTACGGCCCCGTCATGCGCGACGTGCTCACCGAGTGGACGGACCTGCTCATCTCCGTCTTCCGCGGCCTGGGCCTGACCGAGGCCCGAGCCCGAACGGAGGCCGCCCTCCTGGTCGACGCGTTCCTCGGCCTACTCATTGCACCCCTGGCCGACGGCGACTGGGACCTTGCCGACGCGGCCTTCCACACCCTTCTCGACCGCCTCGAACCCGGCTGGCACAACACCTAGAGACCGTCCATCGCCACGCGTCTACGTGCCATGCGGTCTACCGCAAACGGGCCCGCTCTATAGGTCGGCTTCACAACTCACCCAACCCGCACGGCCCTTCTCATGTCACGGCCGAACAGCCCAGCCGGCACTTCCCCCGACGTCGTTAGCCGTTCAAGAGGTGGAGGCCGAAGGCGAACTTGGCCGCGAGCGCGGGCGGCAACGACGGCCAGCGTGATGAGGCGGCCCTGCCACGTCTGCGGGCCCCAGCCGATGCCGTGGCGCTTGGGACCGAACCAGGCCTGCTTGCCCTCGGCCCCGCCACCGCTACGCGCATTGCGGCGGCCCCGGCCCGCCCAGGCCCGGTACACGAGGGCAGCGGTGACCCCGAGCCCGGCCACGGCCCACCGGATCACGCGCGAGGTCACCAGGAAAGCGCCGGTGGGCAGCGAGAGGGCGAGCGCGGCGGTGACGCCTGCCTCCACGAGGCAGACGAACCCGACGATCAACGTCAGGCCGACCAGCCGCCGTTGGAGTCTGTCGGCGTCGCCGATCCGCGCCAGGGCCGCGTGCACCCGTTCGTCACGGCTGGCGAGGGCAGGGACCAAAAGCATCAGCAGCGGGCGGTGCACGGCGGCGGAGACGACGCAGGCGAGCCCGAACGCCCCGGTCGCGAGCGGGCGGTAGAGCTTGAGCGGCAGCGAACTACCCCCGGACATCACGGTGGCGGCGACCGCGAGGCCGAGGCCGGTCGCGATCAGCAGGGCGGCCCAGGGCGAGTGGCGGCGTACGGCCGCCGACGCGAGGGCGAGCCCGACCGGGACGGCCCGCTGATCGCCAGAGCGGTGGCGTCGCTGTGGACGGCGGGACGCAGCAGGTAGTAAAGGGCGAGCGGGGCGAGAGAAGCCACTGCCATGAGGACGACGAACAGGCGCCGCACCCTCGGCCTGCGCCTGCCGGACGGCGCATCGGGGCAGGCCACGTCGTCGTCCTGCGGTTTTTTTCGTGCCGTGCATGGTCATTCCGTCTCTGCCGGCAGGACGAAGAAGCCTGCGACTTGTCCGTCGGCGTTGAGGGCGACCCGGCGCACCAGGTCCCCGCGCTCGTGGGCCACGGGGATGTCGACCACGGTGTAGCCGGAGATAGTGCGCACAGTGGGCGTGCCCAGCTCCAGGAATGGGCCGAATTCGCGGTCTGACTTTTGCCAGATCCCACGCAGCATGTCCGCTGGGGCCGCCTGCGACATCCGCGTATCAAAGCTTGAGCGCATCTCGTCCCATCGCTGGTGCACGAAGTGCTCAAGCACCCGCATCCCCGCTTCGGCCGCGCCGGGCAGCTCTGGAGTGCCCTGCGAAGTGTCCGCGGTTCCGCCGAATCGCTGGAACGCGGCCTGGCGCGTGACGTGCAGCACGTCGCCGATGGCGGCCCAGCTGAGGCCGCGGCTGCGGGCCTGCCGCACCAGGGCGCGCTGGATGTCGTCGACGACGGCGATGAGGCCGCGGGAGGCGGCGAGCGCGGAGAGCGCCGGATCGCCGCCGGTCTCCCGGCTGCCCAGGAGCACGTCGGCGAGCAGCGTCGTGTTGGCCTTCAAGGTCAGCCCCATGACCTCCCGGTCCGCCGCGTCGGCAGCAACGGAGGAGCTGGGTTCGCCCTCACTCATGCATGTAAAGGCGCCTTGACGCCCGACTGCATGTCAAGACTCCTTTACGCGCCCCTTCGCCAGACGACACGAGACCGACCCCCGGAGCGGGCGGCTCAGCCCCGGCGCTTCTTGCGGCGTCCGACCAATCGGCCAGTCCCGCCCGCAGACGGCGCCGCAGTGGCAGCGGCGGTGAGGCCGGCTGCGCCGGACGGAAAGGCTTGGGCGGAATCGGCGTCCCGGCAGGCGTAATGCAGTTCTCGATACGCCGCCGACATGTCACCACCCGGCGGCTCACGCGGCGTTCACCAGCTGATTCCGGCCGCCACCGGCCGGTGGTCGCTACCCGTGGCCGGCAGCAGCCACGCGCTCTTCGGCTCCACGCCGCGGACCAGGATCTGGTCGATGCGCGCCACCGGGAACTTCGCGGGCCAACTGAAGCCGAAGCCGTCCCCGGCCACGTCCTGGACCGAGCGCAGCTGCGAGGCGAGGCCGTCGAGCGCACGGTCGTCCATGGTGCCGTTGAAGTCACCGAGCACCAGCACCCGCTCGCTGCGCTCGGCGGCGACGGCCTTGGCGAGCTTTGTCGCGCCGGCGTCGCGCGAGTCCGTCCAGAAGCCGCCCCTGGGCATCAGCCTTACGGAACCCAGATGCGCCACGTACACCGCCAGCGGCCCCTTCTGAGTGGTCACCGTGGTGCGCAGTGCACGGGGCGGGTCCACCGGGATGTCCTCGGGCCGCAGCTTCTTGGCCAGTGGCCCGACCATGCCCCGCAGGACGTCGACCGGCCGTGTGTCCGACAGCGGGAGCTTGCTCCACAGCCCGACCGTTCCCTGCACGGTGTGGTGCGGGTACGCCTTCGCGAGCTCCTTCTCGTACGTGCCCTTGGCCTGGTCGGTCAGCTCCTCGAGCGCCAGCAGGTCCGCCCCGGAGGAGGCCAGGGCCCGGGCGGTACCGACCGGATCTCGGTTCTCGGCGGCGACGTTGTGGCTGACCACCGTGAGGTCGCCGCCCGCATGGGACTTGTCGCCGAGCAGTCCGCCGAAGAGGATCAGCCACACCACGGCCGGCAGCAGCAGCGCGACCACCGCGGAGGCGGAGCGGCGCCACAGGGCACCGGCCGCAAGCACCGGGATGAACACGCCGAACCACGGCAGCACGGTCTCCACCAGACTGCCGAGGCCCCCGCGGTCCGTGATCTTCGAGTGCAGCAGCAGGACCAGGCCGAGCAGCAGCGCCAGCGCCGCGAGCACCAGGCCGCGCTTCCATGCCTCCGGCCGGGAGCCGCTGCGCATCGCCCGGCGGACGGCCGCGCGCCAGGTACCGGAGCCGGTGTCCCGGCGGCCGATGCCCTCCTGTCCGGCCTGCTCCGCCGGGTCCACCTGCACCATCGTCTGTCCTCGCTCACTGCCGTTCACTGCTGCATCCTCGGGTCCCGGGTGGAGTCGGCGTACGTCCGCGGGCAGCTGTGATCGATGGCTTCGGAGCGGAGTTCGTAGTGCCAGGACTCATTCTTGTAGATCTGGCACAACCCGTACACGGCGCCGTGTACGGACAGCCACGTCCTCGCAGCGGAGTGCCCGATGTCGACCGCGTCCCCCGACACGTGAGGAGAGGTCTCGGCGGTGGCCACCCATCGGGCGGTGGTGTCGTTCCCGACGGCGTCGCCGACCGCACCATGGCGCCCACCGGCAGGTGTACCACCCTGCTCACCGCGAGGAACCTTCGAGCGGGACCTTGCGGAGGAGGACGAGGGCGGTGCTGTCGAGGAAGACGACGGTGATACGGCCGGGGAAGGCGAGGAGGACCTGGTCGGGGAAGGCGAGGATTTCTGCGACTGACAGCCGAGGACTGCGGCGATCGCAGCGGTGGCGGCTATAGGGCCGACAACAATGCGCCCGTGAATCCGGCGGGTCGTTGTTCGTGCCGATGGTGCGGTGTGGTTCATGCCACCAGTCAAGACAGCGGGGTGTTGCCGGCACGTATGGGATTTTCGATACGCCGACGATATGCGCCGACTCGTAGCATCAATGACATGCGCGTGTTGATCGTCGAGGACGAGCCCTTTATGGCAGAAGCCATCCGCGATGGCCTACGCCTGGAAGCGATCGCGGCCGACATCGCAGGCGACGGCGACACCGCTCTGCAACTGCTGAACATCAACGACTACGACATCGCCGTCCTCGACCGCGACATCCCCGGACCTTCCGGAGACGAGATCGCCCAACACATCGTCGACTCCGGCAGCGGCATGCCGATCCTCATGCTCACCGCAGCCGACCGTCTCGACGACAAGGCCACCGGGTTCGAACTCGGCGCCGACGACTACCTCACGAAACCCTTCGAACTCCGAGAACTCGCGCTCCGGCTCAGAGCACTCAACCGCAGACGCGCCCACAACAGACCTCCCGTACGAGAGATCGCAGGCCTGCGGCTGGACCCGTTCCGCAGAGAGGTCTACCGGGACGGCCGCTACGTCGCGCTGACCAGGAAACAGTTCGCCGTGCTCGAAGTCCTCGTCGCCGCCGAAGGCGGTGTCGTCAGCACCGAAGAACTCCTGGAACGGGCATGGGACGAGAACGCCGACCCGTTCACCAACGCCGTACGCATCACCGTCTCGGCACTGCGCAAGCGTCTCGGCGAACCCTGGCTCATCACCACCGTGCCAGGCGTCGGCTACCGCATCGACACAGCACCCGTCACCGGGCATGGGGGTGGTCACCGTGGATAGGCAGCCCGGCTTGAGCGTCCGCCTCAAACTCACCCTCAGCTACGCCGGATTCCTCATACTCGCGGGTGCTTTGCTGCTCGTCGCCGTGGGAGTGTTCCTCCTGCGACAGGGGTGGTTGCAAACCAACGAATCGGGGGCGGTGAGAGTAACTCCGGGCACCCTCTTCGTGCGCGGTTTCGCCCCAACGGCAGCCGCAGTAATGGTGTTCCTCCTGGTGTTCGGTCTCCTGGGAGGGTGGATCCTCGCCGGACGCATGCTCGCCCCCCTGGACCGCATCACCCACGCCACCCGCACGGCCGCGGCCGGATCGCTGACCCACCGGATCCGGTTGCCGGGCCGCAACGACGAGTTCCGCGAACTCGCCGACGCCTTCGACATGATGCTCGCGCAGCTCGAAGCACACGTCGCGGAACAGAAGAGATTCGCCGCCAACGCCTCGCACGAGCTACGTACTCCGCTGGCGATCTCGAAGACACTCATCGACGTCGCCCGCACCGATCCGCACCAAGACACCGGCGAACTCATCGACCGCCTCCACGCCGTCAACACCCGGGCCATCGACCTTACTGAGGCACTGCTCCTGATCAGCCGCGCTGAGCAGCGGTCCTTCGCCCGAGAGCGCGTCGATCTGTCCCTCATGGCGGAAGAAGCCACCGAAACGCTCCTCCCCCTCGCCGAAAAGCACGGCGTCACCCTCGAGACCCGCGGCGACATCGCCCCCACGATCGGATCGCCGACGCTCCTGCTGCAGCTGACGACGAACCTCGTGCACAACGCGATCGTCCACAACCTGTCTGACCAGGGCACCGTGTGGGTCCACACCGGCGTCCGCCCCAAGACCGCGGCGCTCACCGTCGAGAACACCGGCGAGCAGCTCACCCCACAGCTGGTCGCGACCCTCACCGAACCCTTCCAGCGCGGCACCGAACGCGTCCACACCGACCAGGCAGGCGTCGGCCTGGGCCTGGCCATCGTCAAGACCATCACCGAGGCACACGACGGAACTCTCACGCTTACCCCACGCCCTGCCGGCGGGATGCGCATCACCGTGGAATTGCCCGCCGCATCAGGAGGGTGAGCCCCGAGCTGCCAAGAGGCACCAACCGGGGCCGCTCGACACCTCGCGAGCCATACAACTGTCAGCGCTGGATCTGCCGGACGTGTCGGTACCAGCGCAGGAGGACGCCGGTCAGCTGCTCGTCGAGCCACGCGCGCCGCTCCTCGGCCGCGGCTTCCATCCCACGCGATCGCTGGCCCGCTCAGGTGGACCATAGGCGTGTACGCGGACCCCAGGACGATGAGGATGACAACGGCCCGCTCATTGATGCGCAGCTGCGGGTTCGCCGAGCGGTTGTGCTAGGCGTAGTGGTCGATCCGGCTGGTCAGCCACTCCCGCTCGGACTACTTCCTCCGGGGGCGGCCCAGATAGGACCCGGCGGAGCGGAGTGGAACGTCCCTCTTGACCAGGTGCGCCATTGCCCGATGCGGGTGACCGTGTGCTGGGCACGGCGAAACCGCGGTGGGCTCCAGTCGACTGGGTGCCGAGACAGCAGGTAAATGGCTGTGCGACCTGAGCAATGGAGAAGTCGCCGACGGGCACGGCCTGGTGGAGCTGGGAACGGCCGCCACGGCATGCTCACCCTCCAGACGCTGCTCTGGCAGGACGAACTGCTCGATCCGGGGGCCTGGCCCTGTCTGCACCGGTCACCGAGGGGGAGCTGGAGCTCAACGAGGTACTGATGCGCGAACTCCCGGGTGTCGAGGTCGACCAGATGCGGGACGAGTACCGTCACGCGCTTGAGCAGCTGGTAGAGGCGAAGGCGGCCAGCTGGCCGCGCCGCCTGAGCCGGTGCCGGCGGTGGACTTGATGGCCGCGCCGGAGGAGTCGGTGCAAGTCGCACGCGCGCACCAGGGCGACTGAGTGGCGGGCGGGACGGCTCGGCGGTACTGCCCGGGAGTGCTGGTGCCGTTGTCGGCGGAGGCGTTGTTCTTGAGCGGAGACAGCAGTGACCGGCCGGGGCCTCTTGCGTGCCCGGAGAGCCACGGAGGCCCGCCACTGGCCGGTGTCTGTGCTGGGAACTGCCGGGACTACATCGGGTCGATGTTTTCCGGCTTGCCCGTACCACCTGCGTGCTCGCTCTGCTCCTTGAGCTGGCGGGCCTTGTCCTTCAGACGCTGACGCTCCTGCGGGTCAGTAGCGCGTTCCGCGGCCTGTTCCAGGTCCTCAGCCCGAGCACGCATCTGCTTCTGCTGGGCACGACCGGACTCGCCTGCAGCGCTCATGATCACTCCTTGGGTGATGAGGAAGAGCGGGCCACATCAGCGAAACAGGCTCCGTCACCCTCTGCATCTCGATCAATCACCCATTGTTATGCGTGCCGTTGGGGCGCCATCGCGGGGCGACTTGCGTGCCGGAGCTCACGGTATGGGTGCTTTCGCTCAGTGGCCTCGGACCCACGGGATCGGATACGAGAGGGGCGGCGGCCGGGGCCGCAGCCTGTCCCAGTCCGGGAACCTGACCTGCCGGCAGACGCCGGGAGTGGCCGCGCCTTCGACTGCGCGTACTGCTCGCCCCAGAGGTAGCCAGAGAGAGTAGCGGTACACGCGTAGGGTGCTCTGATCAGGTAGAACACCATGGGCGGCCTCATGGAGATGCCCCCTCTCCGGAGGGGGCATCTCCATGCCCAAGGCCGAGCTCAGAGGGGTCTTCCAGGGCGTACAGGATGGCTGCCGGTCACAGGTGCGCGCCCTGCGGGGCCCGTCAGGGGCACAGCTGGTTCGGCACGGGCCCGTTCGCATCGGATCGGGAGCGTGCCGGGGCCCGGTCGCGGGTGCGTCGTCAGGTGGTTGGGGGCACGGCGCGGGTCAGGGGATTGAGGTCGCCGTAGAGGGCGGCGTGCAGGGCGGCGGCCAGTTCGCGGGCCCGTACCTCGCCGTCCACGTCGTGCAGGTCGAAGGAGACGGGGCCGGCGGAGGAGTCGGGACGGATCTCGTGGGAGTGGATGAGGCGGAGGACGGCCTCGCGCACCGCGTTGTACACGGCGGGGTCGATGGTGTGCTGCGGGGCGGTGAGCGCGTCGGCCTTGACCGTCCACCGCGGGCCGGGCCCGCCCACTTGCTCGACCGCGATGAACACGACGCGCTGATCCCGGGCCGCCTTGCAGGCGGCCTCGAACGCTTCCAGGCCGGTCGCGTCCGGGATCAGGTCGGCGGGGCAGGGGATCGGCAGCGGCTCCATGACCAGCATCCTCCCAGGAGGTTGAGGAGGCTTGTGTGTTGACGTGGAGCGTGTCCGTGCGGCAGGCGGAACGTTGAGACGGCGCGCGACAACGGCTTCCGGCTCCCTCTCCCCCGGACCGTGCGAACCAGAGCCCTGGTCTGCCCCTCCGGGGCGTGGCCAGGGCTTTGCGCCTGGGCGGTGTTACGGCGAACCGGCCGAGATGATGAACTGATGGGGCTGCCCAAGCGGCGGGGCCCCAACCTCGCTGCCACCAACGCAGCCTGGAGCGAGGCGCCGGCGTGTGCCTCGCGGCTCTCGGGGAGCGGTGGGGGCCACGCCCGCACCGTGCGGACGACGCCTTGCCGCAACAACGAGCCGAACGGCCGCCATCGGGGCCGGATCAGCGGCCCCGGCGTGGCCCGGGAGCGCGACGCGACCCGCCGAGAGCCGCCGTGAGCTGCGACAACGCCGCCCAAGTGTCACCCTGGAGCCGGACAGCCCCGCGCCAGCCCGCCGGGACCACGTACGGCCGAAAGACACGGCAAGCGGAGGCCATCATGCCGATCAGTCACAGCGTCGACGGCGACACCCTGCACGTGACCCTGCACCACAGCCTCGACGTGACCACCCGGGCCGCAGCCGCCGCAGCGATCGAAGCCCTCGTCCACACCCACACCCCCCGCCACGTCACCGTCCAGGTCCCCGCCGGAGAACCCACTCCCGCAACGCTCAGCGTCATCGTCCGCGCCCACCGCATGTGCAAGAACCTCGACATCCCCCTCAGCCTGACCGGAGCCACCACCGCCACCCAACGCCTGTTCACCACGAACACCGCCGGGTCTGTGTAGCGATCGGTGGAACTCGGGCGGATTGAATTAGCCGCGGCCGACGGTGAGTCGGCCGTCGAATGTGATGTCGAAGGCCTGGAGAGCGGCCTTCCAGCGCATGGTCCAGCGTTTGCGCCCGGTGCCGGTGGGATCCAGGCTCATCACAGCCAGGTAGACGCACTTCAGGGCGGCCTGTTCCGTGGGGAAGTGTCCTCGGGCCCGGACGGCCTTGCGGATGCAGGCGTTGATCGACTCGATCGCGTTGGTCGTGCACACGATCTTTCGGATCTCCACGTCGAACTGCAGGAACGGCACGAACTCGGCCCAGGACGACTCCCAGAGCCGCACGATGGCCGGGTACTTGTGCCCCCAGGCTTCGGTGAACTCCATGAACCGCTCCAGAGCGGCGTCCTCGGTGGGCGCGGTGTAGACGGGCCGCAGTGCCTTGGCGAGCTTCTCCCAGTCCTGGCGGCCCGCGTAACGGAACGACGCCCGCAGCAGGTGAACTACGCAGGTCTGCACGATCGTTTGCGGCCAGACCGTGTTCACCGCGTCGGGCAGGCCGGTCAGCCCGTCGCAGACGAGCATCAGGACATCGGACGTGCCACGGTTCTTGATCTCGGTGAGGACCTGCAGCCACTACTTGGCCCCCTCACCACCGTCGCCGACCCACAGGCCCAGGATGTCGCGGTGCCCATCGGCGGTGACGGCCACGGCCATGTAGACCGGATGGTTGGCGACCTGACCATCCCTGACCTTCACGTTCACGCAATCCACAAACCCACCGGGTAGACCGGATCCAGCGGGCGGTTCTGCCACTCGACCATTCCGGCCAGCACGCTGTCGGTAATCGTTGAGATCGTCGACTTGGACACCTCGGTGCCTTACACCTCGGCCAGATGCGCGGAGATCTCACCATGGGTGAGCCCCTTCGCGGACAGCGACAGCACCATCTCATCGACCCCGCCAAGCCGCTTCTGCCGCTTCTTGACCAACTGCGGCTCGAAGCTCCCCGCCCGGTCCCGGGGCACCTCGATCTCGACCGGCCCAATCTCGGTCGTCACTGTCTTCGCGCGCCGGCCGTTGCGGTAGTTCTCCCGGCCGCCCTCGGCCCGCTCGCCCGGCTCGTGGCCCAGGTGGGCGGTCAGTTCGCCTTCGAGCGCGGACTCCAGCACCCGCTTGGTCAGCTGCTGCAGCAGCCCTACCTCGCCGGTCAGGCTCACCCCGCCGGCCCGGGCCCGCTCCATCAGCTCGCTCAGCAGAGCCTCATCCACGGCCCCGGAAGCATCCGTGGTTGCCTTGCCGGCCTCGACGCCACTCGTCGCGTCAGTCATCAACTGTCGCTCTCTACAAGGGAGTTACACCACTCACCGTACAGACCCTCTCTTGGTCCGCCGCCCCGGACTTCTCAAGCAAGACCGTGCGGGCGGCCATGCGGCCGCTGGGGCGGGGCGCCCTGTGAGTTCCCTGAGTCAACCTCTATGCCGCCAAAGCCGCCTCGGGATCGGGGTTGATCTTGTTGTTGGCTCGGTGTGTGTCGGAGTCGTAGCAGGTTCCGTCGCGCCAGCAGGCCCACATCACGCGCAGCCAGGCACGGGCGAGGATGCGGGCGGCGTGGGGATGGCGCTTGCGGTCCGCTCGCGCGTCGTTGTAGATCTTCGCGGCCCAGTCGCTGGCGTGCCGGCTGTTGTCGGCGTATCCCACGATGGCCAGACGGGCACGGCGGTTGGCCGCGTGGCGGAAGCTCACCACGTGGGACTTGCCCGACGCCCGGGTCACGGGAACAACGCCGGTGTCGGCGATGAACTGCTCGCTGGTGCGGGAGCGTTCCAGGATCGGTCCGATCTCGCCGATGATCTGCCCGAGGTTGATCGTGCCGATCCGGGGCATCGTCGCGAGGAGCGGCGCGTAGGGGTGCGAGGCGACGGCGTCGGCGATGGCCGCATCCAGCACCCGGATCGTCGCCCTGATGCTCCTGACCAGCTGGACCTGGACCCGAACGAGCTGCTCGATCACGCTCTCGCCGAGCCGGGACGCAGGCTGAGGAGCGGAGCGAACGCGTTCGATCAGGACACTGCCGGGCTTGCCGGTGTAGCTGTGGCGCTTGCACCAGGCTTCCAGCGGTCCGGCGGTGAGCGCCCCAGCGCGGCCGCATCGCGTGGAAGGCGTTCGGGTGCACCGGCACGACCGGGTGACCGGCCTGGAGCAGCCGGTCCACGACCAGGCCGCGGGTGGTCTCGCTGGCCACCGGCAGGTCCGCCGGGCTGCCGTACTTCGCGAGCTTGGCCAGCGTTCTGACGATGCCTTCCTCGGTGTGCGCGAACTCCCAATGGGCCACCCGGACACCGGTGTTGTCCATGACCGTCACGTCGTGGGTCTCGGTCGCCCAGTCCCATCCGATGTACACGAAAGAAGTACTCCTGTGTCGTGCGCGGAGCACCTGCCCGGTGGTGAGGACGTCTGCCGGGAGCTCATTTATCGGCCCTCTGCGGGGCGTGTCCCTGATGCCGATCAGACGGCCTCGGCCCAGCGGGGCTGGCACAACCCACAGTGGCCATCGAATGGCTCGCGCCACAAGCCATGCACCCGCCGGGACCGAGAGGTCACAACCCTACCGAAGAGGGCTGCAGAAGGGATGGTCCTCTAATGAGCGCCTGAGGCTCGGCTCACGAACCTCCGCACCGACACCCTGCGCGGCCCTCAGACGCCCTCTTCGGCATCGCGAGTAGACCAAATGGCGCATGGTCAGGTCGTCGAGCCGTCGTGGCCGAGGCTCCACAGGCCCTACCCCCGGGAGCCGAGCACAGGACAGGACCCCGCCAGGCGACTACGGGCCGGGCAGGGTCCTGCGTGCGCGGGGGTGACGGACTGGCCGTTCTCAGAGCTCTTCGTCGCGCATCTCGTCCTCGCGGCGCTCGCGGCTCGTCTCCTCCTCGCGGCGCCGCTTGAGCTCCTCGGGACTCTTCCCACGTGCGCCCTGGCCGGAGCCAGGGTGGGCGGTGTCCTGGTCGCCTCGGTGCATGCGCTGCTGCTCCTCGCGGCCCTTGCCCGGCTTCTGGCGTTTGTCCTGCATACCGCCCATGACGGCGACTCCTATGCGAGCGATGCGTAGCTGGAGATTTCTCCAGCCACGCTGTCACGGCAGATGACATCACGCATCATTTGCGACACGGAGTGTGGTGGTCGGGTGATGCCAAGGCGAGGGAGGTCGGTTCGGCGTGCGGCTGTCGATTCCTCCTCCGACGATGGGCGGTGTACCCATCCGCTGCCGCCGTCAGGAGCCCCGCCCATGCTGGAGCGCACGCTGAAGAAGGACCGCACCGAGGTCACCTTCGTCCTTCCCGCCGACACGCCGCCCGGCCCGGTCAGCGTGGTCGGCGACTTCAACGACTGGCAACCCGGCGTCCACCCCCTCAAGCCACGCAAGGACGGAAAACGCGCTGTCACCGTCGCGCTGCCCAATGAGAGCGTCCACTCGTTCCGCTATCTGGCCGCCGGGGACTACTGGTTCAACGACGAAAGCACCGGTGACCTGGACGGCCCCAACAACCGCCTCCACACCTGATCCGCACGCAGGCGCGACCGGACCCGGACGGCGCCGTTGATGCGGCAGGCACGCGCACAGCGCTCTCCGCCCCCGATCCGGGGCCGTGCGACGGCCCTGCCGACGCGCTCTGAACCGCAGAGGGCCCACGCAAACTTCGTAGCTGATCGCCGAATCCACCTGCGGCCACTGCCCCCGTACCGGCTCGGAGGTCGACGTTCCCACTACCCACTCCCCGTATCGGCTGCCGTCCACGAGGATGGACCAGACAGTCTGCGGAGTCACCTTGACCCGGCGATGCCGTACCGCCACGCTGCACCTCCAGCGAGTTCGGCCCCCAGTTCACAACCAAGTGCCCAGATCAATGCGGATGAACCGGGAAAAGCCAAGCATTCATAGCGGATCGATCGCTGCTTTGTGCCAGCAGCCGGGATTGCCGTCTGGGGTCGGATCGCGTGCAGGGTCGCTTCCTGTGGGACAGCGGCTGCGGCGAAGCTCGAAATCGACGTGGCCGAGTGCGGCCGTGGGTCCGTCTGCAGGCTTGCTACGGAAGCGCGGGTGGAGCGTTCTGCGACTGGTCTCCGCCGCCTCCATCCGGGGGCGACGACTAGGGATCAGGAGTGAACTGCGGGAGGGCCCGCACGCTCTGGGGCAGGGCTTCGTAGTCCCGGACGAGGCGTCGGTGCTGCATGAGCCAGCCGAAGGTTCTTTCGATCACCCAGCGTTTCGGCTGGGGTTGGAATCCTTTGGCGGTGGGCCGTTTTACGACCTCGACGTCGATTCCCCTGGCGGCTCCGTGTTGGAAGACGCTGTTCTGGTATCCACCGTCGGCCCAGACCTTCGTCACGCTGGGATGCGAGGCGGCGAGCTCATCGAGCAGGCGTTTTCCGCCGGTGGAGTCGTGTACCGAGGCGGCGGTGACGATGACTGCGAGAACCAGGCCGAGTGTGTCCGTGGCCACGTGCCGCTTGCGGCCTTTGATCTTTTTGCCGGCGTCGATGCCCGGGCTGGCCTCAGCGACGTTTGCGGAGGTCTTCACGCTCTGAGCATCGATCACGGCAGCTGACGGAGGCGAGGGCCGGCCGTGCGTGCGGCGGGCCCTGTCTCGCAGCAGGTCCTGGACTTGCTGGGTGGTGCCGTCCGTTTCCCACTTCGCGTAATAGTCGTAGACGGTCTTGTACGGCGGGAAGTCGTGCGGCAGATACTCCCACGGGATACCCGTGCGGTTGACGTAGAGAATCGCGTTCACGATCTCCCGCAGATCATGTACCCGTGCCGCGGTTCCCGGGCCGGTCCGGGCGGCCCGCCAGGCCGCGAACGCGGGCTCGATTAACGCCCAGCGGGCATCAGAGAGGTCACTGCGATAGGCGCGTCGAGAACTCACGAGATACGCAACGATCCACCGTCACCTCGGTCACAGCGAACACCCCAAACCGTCTGCAAACTAGATCAGTTGCCCTCTAAGGATCGAGCCTCGCCCAGGGCACAGGGAACCACCCATCGGCACAAGAGTTCTCAACGACGTCAGGGAATCTCAGCTACGTCAAGGCAGTGCACCTCAAACCCTTCACCACTTCAGGCCATTGACGCACGCACCGTCAGATGTGCAGGTCACCGACCAGGCAACTGACATCAAGCTCAATCTCATACACGGACAGGGAGCCGCGCCCACGAAGGAGCAGCCAGTGTCATGCACCCGAGGAAAGGTGAGCACCCACACCGGCTGGCTCGCCGGCGATGCCGAACGCGTCCTTGCCCAGCTGGTCGAATCCGACTGGCTGGGCCTGCCGGTCACCGTCGCCGACGCGATGGCTTCCCGGCCCGAAGACCCCACCGCGTCCATCGTCCCTCCGCTGCTGCCTGAGCAGCCGCGCCCGTTCACCTTCGGCAAGAACAACCGCTCGAGGATCTCCGGCTGGGCGTAGAAGACCGCGGGGGGATCGGAAGATCCGCAAGAAGAAGCTGGGCACCGCCACCCGGCTCATGGCCCTGTGGCTTTATCGACGACTCACGACAGCAGTTGTTCACGGCTGCGGGAGGCACCTGCCGCGCCGGAATATCGATGTCGACGAGAACGAGAGGCAGCAGGCCGCCACGACCCCGGCATCGGGGACCAACGGAACAGCCAGTAACACCAAGCCGGTTTCCGCAGGTCGCAGCACCCTGGCCGCGACTGTGAGAGGGATTCTGCGAGAACCGGCCCGGGCAAACGTGCTTGGCGCAGGCCAGCATGAACGCCTCTCACAACCGGTCATTTATGCGAGGGACTGGGCGTGTCTGCCCCGCCGCCGAGGTGGAACCGGTGTGAGATCGCATGTGGGCAGTGCCCGCGGTCAGGCTGGGACATTCGCATGAGCGGAGGCAAGGATGCCGGGTGACTCGTTCGGGCTGGCCGAGGTGCTCGCCGCTGCGGAGGACGCGGCGCCGGGGGCGTCCCTCGCTGTGGTGGCGCGCAATCTACGCGACCGGTTCGACGCGCGGGCGGTGTCGTTCCTGTTCGTCGGCGTCGCTGGCCGGCAGATGGTGCGGGTCGACGAGGGGATCGCCTCGCGGGCCGGCCTCGACGCCGATCAGATCCAGCTGGCCGGCAGCGTCTACGAACAGGTGCTGCGCACCCAGGAGCTGGTGCAGGCCCCCGACGCCGGGCACGGAATGCGGGTGTTCGCCCCGGTGACCAACCGCGGTGACACCATCGGCGTCCTGGAGATGTCCCTGCCGCACGTCAGCCAGGAGATCCTGGACGAGGTTGGCGAGGCCGCGCACGCGCTGGCGTACATCATCGTCACAGACCGCCGCTTCACCGACCTCTACCGGTGGGGTCAGCGCGCTACCCCTCTCAGCCTGGCCGCCGAGATCCAGCGCCAGCTCCTGCCTGACGCGCCCTCCTGTGAAGCCGCACAGTTCGTGCTCGCCGCGTGCCTGGTTCCGGCCGACGACGCCGCCGGGGACACCTACGACTACGCCCTCGGCCACGACACCCTGCATCTTTCCGTCACCGATGCCATGGGCCACGACGTCGACGCCGCACTCATGGCCACCCTCCTGGTCAATGCCTCGCGCGGCGCTCGTCGCGATGGCGCCAGCCTGACCGAGCAGGCCCGCCGGATCCACCAGGCTCTCCTCGACCACGGCCGCGGCACCATGGCCACCGGCCAGCTCCTGCGCATCGCCCTGGACGGGACCGGCGCACAGGTCGTCAACGCCGGACACCCCTGGCCGCTGCTCCTGCGCGACGGCGCGGTGAACGAGGTGTGCCTGGACGTCGACCTGCTCTTCGGCGCCCCCGGCCCCACCCCGTACCAGGTACAGTTCCTCGACCTGCGCCCCGGCGACCGGCTCCTGCTCCACAGCGACGGCATGCAGGAACGACAAGCCGAGTCCGTCGACCTGCCCGGCCTTATGCGCGAGACCGCCTCCGAACATCCTCGCGAGGTCGTGCGCGTCCTGGCAGCAGCGGTTACCGACGCCTGCGGCGGCCACCTGCCCGACGACGCCACGGTGCTGTGCCTCGACTGGCACGGCCCCCACCACGACGTCCGCCACACCCACGCCGGAACCGGCCGATAAGCACTTCCCCGTGCCTATCCGGAGACCGCCGTCGGGAAGAGGTCATTCCTCTCTACCGTCCGCGTCGCCATCGCCGCCGCGGCCGGGCCGCGCAGCGGGCGCAGGCCGTCTCGGATGTGCCGGCGCCCTCAGCCGTCTTCCTCTTCGTCCTCGATGGCATCGGGGTCGCGGAAGGGCTGCAGGCCCTGGCCGGGTCCGCTGGCCTTGACCGGTCGGCATCGCCCGGCGCGGTTGTGAGAGCCGTTCATGCTGGCCAGCGCCAAGCACGTTTGCCCGGTTCTCGCAGAATCCCTCTCACAACCGCCGAGTTCTGCGAAGCCGTTCTGAACTGCACTGCCCCTCCGCGCGGGCGCCTCGGTGCGCGAGCGGTACTGCTCTGGGCGAAGTGGCACCGGGTGTGCGGGCGTCAGGTGGCGGTGGGCCAGGTCCGTAGCAACGCGGCGATCTTCCCGGCGGTGCAGGCAGGGTCGAGGAGCAGGTCCTTGAGGGCGATGGCGTCCTCGCGGGCTGGCTTGACGGGAATTCCGGCGGCTTCAAGGTACATGACGCCGGTAGCGGCGGCGACGGCCAGATTGGAGCGCTCCAGCCAGCGGCACCGGCCCAGGCTGTGGACCAGGGCGGCGGCTTTGGCGTACGGGCCGTCATAGACGGGCTGCTCGAACAGCTCGGCCCGGTGACGGGCCACTGCCGAAACAGGAACGCCATAGTCGTCGGGGGCCGGGTCGTCCGCTCCGGCAGCCTCGGCGACCTGCAGGATCCACGGAACATCGATGTGCAGATCCATCAGGCCGCGCGCGCTCCGCGAACTGTCTCCTGGGCCTCTTCGGCGTCGTCAAAAACCGCTTGATGCTCGTTCAGGAAGCGGGCGGCCGCATCCACCGCACGGGCGCGCAGGCCGCTGACATCGTCCTGAACCAGCCTGGCGAGGTAGTCCCCCATACTCAGGCCCAGGTCGGAGGCACGCCTCTTCGCAAGTTCCGCGACGTCCTCATCCACACGCGCGCCCAGCTGTGTCTTCGCCATATCCGCTTGGTAACAGCTGTTACCACGCTGTGGCTGTGACGCCTCAGCCGCTGAGGTGGTCGACAAACGCTCTGCCCCGGCCTTGCACCCGGCACTGACAACCGGGTCCCCTCCGCCGCCCGGCACCACCGGATCCGGCCGATGAGCGTCGGCTCGCGGCGCAGACAGCCGGGACGCGGGCGGCCTGTTTGACGGTGAAGTGCGCCATCTGCAGGACTGGGCGAACCGGTACGCGCACTCGGGGAAGGCCATGCGCGAGCAGTCCCCCTCACACAGCTTCACACCGTGCAGATGTGAGTGGTGCGGGACGACGCCGATGCCAAACACCCCGGCTCCGAAGACGAGTTGCCGTCCGTGGACTGGTCGATGGCCTCCGGCATGGACAGCACAAAGACGCGCACGCTGTTCAGGCCCCGGTCCGGCGCAGCCACTCCTCTTCCTCGCCTGGTTCAGGCAGCACGTGCCCGCCCTCGACAGCGGACCGTGCAGGGCCGTCCTGCAGTACCACCATGGTCTGGCTCTCGTCGACGCCGGAGATCCGGGCGATCGCTGAGGACAGCTCCAGGGCCAGTCGGGTCGCCTCCTTCTGCGGGTGGCCTCGCCGCACCCATCCACTGAGGATCAGCGTCTTCGCCGGCTGCCCGCCTGCGAAGACGCTGTCCGTAGGCAGCTCGGAGAACACCACATTGACGTAGGCCGGTGGCAAGTGGTTGATGTCCACGTGAATCCGGGTGATCTCGGCTGCCAGCAGGGCCTTCACCTCGCTGGTCAGCGACCCCTGGGTGGTAGTGCACGTGTAGATGGGCATCATGTCTCCTCAACTGCCTGGTGTTCACGGCTGGCAGGCGGCCGGGCCCTGAACAGACAGTGATCGTTGACGCGCTTCGAGCCAGGTTTTGGCGTCGTAACGGGCAGGAGATTCGTTTCGATCGGGTCAGCGAGCCGTTGTCGGTCCCGTTCGGACCGGAAGGATCCTCTGATCTGCACCGTTGCTTGGGCTTTTGGCCCTCTGGGGGTTGAGCTGGTCGTGTAGTTCGCTGGGGGATCCGTCAAAAGCCTTTGCGCACACCCCCGTCGATCGACAGCATCACGCCCGTCAGGTACGACGCGGCCGGCGAGAGCAGGAAGGCGGCGCTGCGACCGAACTCGTCCGGCGCGCCGTAACGGCGCAGGGGGACGTCGGCGGTGGCGCGCTCGCGGGCGGCGTCAGCGTCGCCGGTCCGTGCGTTGAGTTCGTGTACGCGGTCGGTTTCGATGTGGGCGGGCACGAGGCCGACGACGCGGATGCCCCTCGGGCCCAGCTCGTTCGCGAGGTTCTTGGCATATCCGGCCAGGCCCGGCCGCAGGGCGTTGGAGATCGCAAGGTCGGGGATCGGCTCATACACGGAGCTGGAGAGGACGAAGCCGATGGCACCTCCCGCGCCCAGCTCCGCCGCCACCGCGCGGGACAGCCGCACCGCGCCGAGGAAGACCGACTCGAAGGCGGTGCGCCACTGGTCGTCGTCGATGGTGTCCGACGTGCCTGCCGGGGGTCCGCCGACGCTGATGAGCACCCCGTCGAGCCGCTTGAAGGCATCATGTGCCGCGGCGACCAGCCGGTCTGGAGTGTCGCTCTCGGCGTTGTCGGCCACAACGCCGACCGCCTGCCCCGGGCCGCCGAGCTCCGCCTGTGCGGCGGCGACTGACTTCTCACTGCGGCCGCTGACGACCACCCGCGCACCGTCCGCCACCAACTCGCGCGCCGCGGCCATGCCTAGCCCCCGGGTGCCGCCGGTGACTATGTACACCCGGTCCTTCAGTCCGAAGTCCATGATTGCTGTCCCCTCTCCGCTCTTCTGTCTTCGACCGTGCAAGCCGCGCGGCCTACAACATCGCCTTCTGGGGCTGTGTGGCGACCACGATGACGGTGGTGGTGCCGGCGGTCAGGGCCGACTTGAACTCCCGCTCCAGGTCCTCGGTGGTCTCCACGTCGACGGCGCGGCATCCGAAGCCGCGGGCGACGGAGGCGATGTCGAGCCCCGGCAGGTCCAGCCCCGGTACGCCCGGGGTCTCCTCGAGTACCGCGAAGGACTTGAGGATGGAGTACTCCTGGTTGCGCATGACCACATACACGATCGGGAGGTTGTGCTGGGCCGCCGTGTAGATGGCCTGCACGGAGTACTGGAAGGAACCGTCGCCGATCAGGCCGACCACCGGCCGTTCGACGCCCCGCTCCCGGTCGCCCAGCGCGACCCCCACCGCGGCCGGGGTGCCCCATCCGATGCCCCCGCTTGCCGTGGCGAAGAACGATCCGCTCCTGACCGTCGGGAGCCACTCGATCTGCTGGGCCATCGTGGAGGTCGATTCGTTGACGATGGCCGCGTCGGGCGGCCTGACCCTGCTCAGTGTGGCGTAGACCTCCGGTGGGGTGAGCGGGCTGTTCGGCGTCTGGGGCAGCTCACGGGGCCGCGGCATCGGTTCTGGAGCGGTCCGCGCCGGTCCCTCTGTGATCATGTCCAGGAGCAGCTTGATGGCCGTTTTGGGGTCGCCCAGGAGGCTGTCGCCCACGCGGGCCGCCGCGGCGACTGCCGGGTTGCCAGTGATCTGCAGGAGTTCGGTGCCGTCGGGGAGGTAGTTGCCGGGGACGTAGGGGTAGTAGCGGAACACCTCCGCGCCGATCACGACCACCAGGTCGTGACCGGTCAGCCGGTCGCTGATGGTCTTGACCGACATGCCGAGCGGGCCGCCGAAGAGGGGGTGGTCCTCGGGGAAGGAGGCGCGGTCCAGCAGTGGGGCGCCGTAGACGGCGGCGCGCAGCTTCTCCGCCAGGGCGACGGCCGCGTCCCAGCCGCCGGCGCGGTCGACCTCCGGTCCGAAGACCAGTGCGGGGCGACGGCTGGCAGAGATGCGGTCGGCGAAGGCGCGCAGGCGCGCGATGTCGGGGGCGACACGGTCGCTCACCGTCCGCACTCTCGGGAAGCCGGCCAGGGGCCGCTTCCAGTCGTCCATGGGAATCGAGAGGTAGACCGGTCCCGTCGGCGGCTGCAGCGCCTGTGCGTAGGCCCGCATGAAAGCTTCGGGGACGTCTTCGGCGCGGGCCGGTTCGTAGGACCACTTCACCCATGGTTTGGGCAGCGTGGTGGCCTCGCGGTTGCCGAGGTACGGGTCCCCGATGACCAGTTCCCGGTGCTGCTGGCCGGAGGTGATGATCAGGGGCGTGCTCCCGTGGTAGGCCGCCACCAGGTTGCCCATCGCGTTTCCCATCCCGGCCGAGGAGTGCAGGTTGACCAGCGCGGGGCGGCCGGTGACCTGGGCGAAGGTGTCGGCCATCGCGATGACGGACGCCTCCTGCAGCGCCAGGACGTAGGTGAAGTCCTCGGGGAATTCCTGCAGGAACGGCTGCTCGGTGGAGCCGGGGTTACCGAAGACCGTAGTGAGGTTCAGGGTCCGCAGCAGGTCATAGGTCACGCTGCGGACGGTGGACTTCTCAGACATGGTTACAACCGACTTTCTAGCTGGGGAGGCCGGACGCCGTCTTCGGCGTCGTGATGCCTTCTTCGGCGTTGTGGGGAGACCAGACCAGGCGCGGACAATCTGATCCTGCCGGGCAGGGGTCTGCTCGTCGCGACGCGTGGTCCATTCGGTGACGGCCCGACCCGACGCGTCTGCCATGTGGATATGGCCCCGGCTGGCTGGCGCGTCGAGGGCGGGCAGGCCGCCGTTGGCCTGGCGTCCGCCGTGGTTGGAGCAGTAGATGCCGTCCACGCCGCCGTCCTTGGCACGGCGGACGTCGTCGGGGTGTCAGATGCCCTTCACGATCAGCGGCAGATCGGTGATCGAACGCATCCAGGGCAGGTCGTTCCAGGTCAGCGGGTTGCCGAAGATCCGTGCCCACTCGGCGACCGCACCCGCCGGGTCATCCTCCGCGGAGCCGATACCAAACCCGCAAAACCACTCACTTTCGGTGCGAGCAGCACGCGCGCACCAGGGCGGCTGAGTGGCTGAGTGGCTGGCGGGACGGCTCGGCGGTAGTGCCGGGGGTGCGGTGATCCGTTGCCGGCGTCGTTGGCGGCTGATCACTCCTTGGGTGATGGGGAAGAACGGGTCACCTCAGCGAAACAGGCCTCGTCACCCTCTGCATTTTGATCAATCACCCGCTGTTATGTGCTCAGTGGGGAACGCTCTCGCGGAACCACTTGCGTGCCGGACCCTGCTCACGTGGGTGCTCTCGCTCAGTGGCTCCAAGAGGCGCCCCGGCGCTCGTAGCAGCGGCTCCATCGAGACGGTGCGTCAGGCGCGGTTCTCGTACTCCGCGATCAGACTGGAATCCAGATGCGAGAGAAGGTCTGCAGGGTCCTGGTAGACGGCGGCTGCTCCGGCTTCTTCGAGATCCGTCCGAGGGATGCCGCCCGACAGTAGCGCCACGGCCCTTGCGCCCGCCTCTGTGGCTGCCTTCATGTCCCATACCGTGTCCCCGACGAAGACGGCCTCCGTGACGGCCACTCCGACGAGTTCCAGCGCTTGGTGAACCGGATCGGGTGCGGGCTTGCCGGCTGCAACGTCATCGGCCGAGGCCACGCCGGCGATGACGTCATCCGCGTCGACAGCCCGCCGCAGAGCCTTGAGTTCCGCTCCCCCGGCAGAGGTGGCCAGCACGACAAGCCAACCCCGGTCTGCGAGGGTGCGCAGGAGGTCCTGGGCTCCCTCGAGAGCGGGGAGCCGGTCGAACCATGTGCCGTACAACGTGTCGTGGGCGGCTGCCAGAGCTTCATCCTCGTCCCCGTCACGGCCATCGCCCAGCAGATGGGCGACGAGATCGCTTGCGCTGAGTCCGATCGCCCGGTGGATCTCCCGCATCGCCACATGATGCCCCGCTTGCCGGAATGCCTCCCACCACGCGATGACGTGAAGGTGGTTGGTGTCGGTGAGGGTGCCGTCGACGTCGAACAGGACTGCGCGTGGCATGACTGTTGCCTTCCGGGACTGGGGAAGTGAGGTTCACAGGCGTGAAACAACGTGCACCGGTGCGGTCGAGGCGGATGAACGACCGACGTCACGGGTTGGCCCGTTCAAAGCTCTCGCAGTGCGGGCAGCAGATGCTTCTCCGCCCAGTCGATGAACGGGCGCTGCCGGTCACCCCCCACCTGAACGAGTGCGATCTCGGTGAATCCCGCCTCGATGTAAGGCCGGACAGCGTCGGCGAAGGCTCCGACGTCGTCCCCGCAGGGGATCGTTTCAGCGACGTCGTCAGGCGTGACGTAGGTCGTCGCGACGTTGAAGCCGGACGGGCCCGGCAACTCGGCATTGACCGGCCAGCCGCCCAGAGCCCAGCGGAATTGGTCGTGAGCACGAAGCACGGCGGCGTGCCGGTCGGTGTCGTAGCAGACCGGGAGCTGACCGATCTTCGGCTTGCCTGCCCCTCCGTGCCGGTCAAAGGCGTCCAGCAGTTCGGCCTTCGGCTCGGTGGCGATGACCAGGTCGGCCAGCCGGCCGGCGAGTGAACAGGAGCGTTCCCCAGAGACCGCGATCCCGACCGGAGGGGCTTGGCCCGGCAGGTCCCACAGCTTCGCGTTCTCCACGTCGAAATGAGTGCCCTGATGGTTCAGCTCACCGCCTGCGAAGAGAGCGCGAATGATCTCGACCGCCTCTTCCAGCATGTCGAGACGGACACCGGCCGACGGCCAGCCCCCGCCCACCACATGCTCGTTGAGGTTCTCCCCCGACCCGAGACCGAGACGGAATCGGCCCTCGGAGAGCAACTGCATCGTGGCCGCCTTCTGGGCCACCACAGCCGGGTGATAGCGAATCGTCGGGCAGGTCACGAACGTCATGAGCGGAATGCGTGTGGTCGCCTGAGCCGCAGCACCGAGCACACTCCAGGCGTAAGGTGCGTGCCCCTGCGAGGCCAGCCAGGGGAAGTAGTGATCCGACGTCACGGAAAAGTCGAACCCTGCCCGCTCCGCCGCGACGACATTGTCCACCAGAGTCCTCGGACCTGCCTGCTCCGTCATCATCGTGTAGCCGAATCGCACCATGGTTCACGATTTGCCGAAGCCCTCACGTCCAAAACTCCTCGGGTTCCAGTTTCACCCCGTGCAACCCGCCGTCAGAAGAGGCCGCCCGACCCGCCCACGCCTCGATACCAAGGCCGGGTGCGCGGCCCGATGCCGTGCTCATCCGCCGCCGGAACTCCTGGTGTTGTTGCAGATGGCGGAGTTGCTATCTCGCACATCGCCGGACGTGACCCTGAACCACCGAACGCACCGCGGGGTCGTTCGGTTCGGACACCGCATCGAGGTCACCAGCACCCGCGACAGCAGCACGTAGCCATGGTCTGGCCTCCTTCTCCGGTGGCGGATGAAGCCCCCTCCGCGCCTGCCGCGCTCCCCGTGATGACGCGCTCGTTACCAGTAATGCTTGCGTCCGCCGACGGAGTGTCCGACCGCTCCCATGATCCAGAGGATGGCTCCGATGACGACGAGGATGACACCGATGGTCCACAGGATGCTGATTCCCGTGACGAAGCCGATGACCAGCAAAATTACACCGAGGGCGACCATTCTGACCTCCGATTTCACTGTGCCGCTTCAGTCAGCCTAGGCGCCTCTGGCACTAGCCGCGTGCTGTGCCCGGTGATGCCATCCCAGTGGGCGTAAGTCCCTCGGGCGCGTGGCCCCGACCGGCTCCGCGGGCATTCCTACGGCCGCCACTCCACGCAGCATCGCCATGCGCGCTCCCTGCCCTCATCGCGGTTGCGGCAACCGCTAGGCCTGTCCGGCGGAACCTAACGCGTACGAGCAGTTGAGCGAGAGCTTCGGGACACAGCACGGCCTGACAGCAGCTGTCAACGGGGGTCTTCCGGTCGAGACCCGGCAATGACTGCACGCCCTGTCCGGGCCCAGACGGATTGAGAGCAAAGGTGTCACACGATGCCCGCGCGTCAGCGGCCGAGAGCCTTTCGCAACGCGTACGACCACCTACGCACTTACGGTGACGATCGCACGCCAGGCTGTTGCCGCGCGCCCATGATGTGGAGGTGCGAGAGGGCACGTCTCCTCACGCGCCCCTGGGCCACTCGGGTGAGGAGCCCATGCATCTCGATCAGGAGTGTCGTGGTGACGGAGTTCGGCTATGTCCCAGGGTCCGCCCTGGCTATGCCCATGGGGTGGGCCGGTTGCGCCTCTCCGGTCATCTTCAGATAGCGGATTGACGGCTGGACCAGCGGTTGGCATGGCGCGCGCCAACCGCCCCTGGGCGGTGTTCCCCAGGGCCCTGCACGCGAGCCGCCCCGGCATCCGGATCCGGATGCCTGAGCCAGTCCCGCGCCCTGGCGGACGTCTTCGCCACCGCGGCCGCCGGATTCATCAACGGCACGACCTGGCAGGTCGTCACCGCTGAGTCCCTGGACGTCCGCACCCTGCCAAGTTCGCGTTGCCGGAGTGGCGCGAAGCGATGGCGGGGAGCCTGTACTGGGCCCGTTGCTACGTGGCGGCGCACCGTGCCGAGGACGCGAGTGCACTGGAGGTGTGTGATGAGTGCTGACCGCTCCCACGAGAGCCGTGATGGTCACGTACTGGTCCTCGATGCTGGCTCTTCGAGCCTTCACATCGCCCTGTTCGCTGCGGGCGGTGAACGGGTGGCGGATCGAGACGCCTCGGAGCCCCCCGGGCCTGCTGCGGCGGCGGAACTGCGGAATTTCCTCAGCGAGGTGCCCACTCCTGCGGCGGTCGGTCACCGCATCGTCCACAGCGGTCCGCACCTGACCGGTCATACGCTGATCGACGCACGCGTACGGGCTCTGCTGGCGGACGTCGCCGATCTGGCGCCGCTGCATGTGACCCCTGCCCTGCCTGTGGTCGATGCCGCACGAGAACTCCTGCCCGACGTTCCTCATGTCGCCTGCTTCGACACTGTCTTTCACAAGGATCTGCCGGCACAGGCGCGCACGTACGCCGTGCCGGAGCGATGGCGAGCCGAATACGGGCTGCGCCGGTACGGCTTCCACGGGCTTTCCTACTCGTGGGCACTCCAGAGGACGGCGCAGGCCCTGGGCCGCCCCGTCGACAACCTCCAGGTCGTGCTCGTGCACCTGGGCGGCGGCTGCTCGGCCTGCGCCGTCCGGAACGGACGCAGCGTGGACACCACCATGGGCCTCACTCCGCTGGAAGGCCTGGTGATGAGCCGGCGCAGCGGCAGCCTCGACCCCGGCGCGCTGCTGTGGCTGCAGCGGCGGCACGGTCTGAGCACGGACGAATTGGATGACACACTCCACCGGCATTCCGGTCTGCTCGGCCTCTCCGGTATCTCGGGAGACACCCGGGACCTGGTGCGCGCCCGCGCGGAGGGTGATGCCGCGGCCGCGTTGGCTCTGGCGACATTCACACTCAGCTGCCGCAGGGGCATCGCCTCGATGGCCGCCTCGCTGGACCGGCTGGACGCGCTGGTCTTCACCGGGGAGATCGGCGAAGACCAACCCGAGGTACGCGAGGAGATCTGCTCGGCCCTGACTGTTCTCGGTGTACGAGGCGGGCTGCTCGTCCCCGAATTGGAAGATTTGATGCGGGAAGGGCTCCGACGCATCGATCAGGCGAGGAGAGGTGTCCCGGTCCTCGTGGTCGCAACCGGCGAGACACAGCAGATCGCCGCCGAGACCCGACGGGTGCTCGGCATGTGACTGGCCAAGGCAACTGCCGGCACATCCACACTCGCCTGGCCCGCGCAAAGAACCGGCCTCCTGCACCATCATCTCCGGCGGACTGCTGCAGATCTCCAAGGGATTCCACATCGGGAATGACATGAAGCAGGTGATCGCCGCCGCGATCCTGCTCGGCGCCGCGATCGGCGCCCTTGCCTGCAGCCTGCTGACCGCGCGCATCGGCCGGCACCGCACGGGTGTCGAGTCGGGCGGCGAGGTCGGGACGGGCGGTGGTCAGGTGGGGGCGAGTGGCGTTGAGGGGGTGGATGAGGTCAGCGGGGTCGTTGTGAGGGCGAGGGCCGCGTGGAGTTGGTCGAGCGGGTGGCGGGCGGCGGGGAAATCGGTGAGGGCGGTGGTCTGGCGGGCGACGCGGCGCAGGTCGGGCCCATTCGGCTTGGGTGCGGTCGGCGGCGCGGCGTTCGCGGGTGGCCTGGGCCCCGGCGATGTCACGCCTCGCCCCTTCCCCCAGACTGCCCTCAAAGGAAGAGATCAGCTCGTCCACCCGTTCATCGGCACATCGCGCCTGCGAGCCGGAGAACGCCTAGCATGCTGACTGTGCGACCCATTCTCCCGAAGTTCGAGGGCGGCCGGGTGCAGGGCCTCCTGCAGCTCATCGAGGACGGCATCCACCTCGTCGTCGCGGCGCTCCTTGTACTGCTCGCGGGGCTCCTGACCGTCGGGGTCGTCCACGACGTCATCAGGTCGATCCAGGGGCCATACCGTGAGGAGACGGTCGTTCTCTCCGCCCTGGACAACGGCCTTGTGCTGTTCATCGTGGCCGAGCTGCTGCACACCGTCCGCCTCACCATCAGGAACCAGACCCTCGACGCGGAGCCGTTCCTCGTCGTTGGCCTCATTGCCGGCATCCGCAGGGTGCTCATCGTGACAGCCGAGGCGGAGAAGTCCTTCCGGTGGAACGTCGAGGGGATCGAACTGCTCATCCTGGCGGGGCTGATCCTCGTGATGGCGACAGCGGTGTACGTGTGGCGGCGCTCGACGCGGCCGGGAGACTACTTCCCGCTCCAGGAGGCCCCGTAGCCGGGCCGTCACCCATCCCGGTGCGCGGGTCCTGATCCATCACCTTCCGCCTTCACGGCCGCCCGCACCCGCTGCTCCTCGCGAGCAGAGCCGACGTCCCGTTCCAGGGGTGTGCGGCTCACCGCCGTCGCGAGGTCTTCCAAGGCCCGCTTCTGCAGTTCCGCCCCACGCCGCACCACCGGGCTCTGGTCCCCGTCGACAGCGCCCTCCCACGCGTGGAGCGCCTCTTCGACGCGCCCCCAGTCCGGATTCCTGTGCTCACGCACGTCGACTGCCGCCTGCGCGGTGTCCGCCTCCAGGGCATCGGCGAACCGCTCCGCCTCGGGAACGAAACGACTGTCAGCCCGCAGGACGTCGCTCTCCATGAGCATCGCCGCCCGGCCGAACCCCTTGAGCGCCTCCTGCGCCTCCTCCGCCTCGCGCGACGTCAGGCCCCTGGGGCTGACCGGTTCCTGCCTTGCCCGGTCGTAGGCCTCCTGCCAGGCGGCACGTGCTTCCCTGCTCGCCAGCAGTGCCCTGCGCATGTCGGCGCGATGCTCCCGGGTCGGATCGGCGTAGCTGCGGAGCACCGCGGCCGCGTAGCGGCCGTTGGCGGCGAGCCAGTCCGCAAGCCGGCCCGCCAGCCGGGGCGTCTCCCATGCGGGGAACACCACGTACGCCAGCATGGCCAGGGCCCCGCCGAGCAGAGTGAGCACCACCCGCTCCGGGACCGTCTGCTCCCACGCCTGGCCGCCCATACCAAGCAGGAAGACGACGTACGCGGCAGTGAAGCACTGGGAGTAGGCGTAGCCGGTACGGCTCAGCGTGTACGACAGGCCCGCCGAGACAACCGTCAGCGCGCCGAACACATGGGCGTCCGGGCCCAGGGCCCGCACCATCCCGGTGGCGAGTGCGACCCCCGCCAGGGTCCCGGCGAGACGGGCCACCGCACGCGCGTACGTCCGGTGGAAGTCCGGCCGCATCACCATCACCGACGCGATGGGCGCCCAGTAGCCGTGGCCCAGGGGTAGCTGGGCGGCGATCAGATAGCCGAGCGTGGCCACCGCCGCCAGGCGGACGGCGTGCCGGAACACGGGCGAGTCCATACGGAGCTCACGACGGACCGCCCGGACGACGACCGGGACAAGCCGGAACATGGTCGGGCGCACCAGGAACTGAGAGCCCGCTGGGCCGGGCTGCGTGGGCCTCGTCCCGCCGCCGCTCCCGGCGATCTCCAACGCCTCGCCGAGCAGTTCCACGAGTCGCTCGGCGGCCTGCCGCGCGGGCCCCTCGAGCACCTCGTGCTCCTGATCGACGCGCAGGACGGCCGCGCTCCTGGGCGGCACCTCGGCGGGAATGCCGCGGCGGATCGAACGGGCGGCGACGTCCAGGACGTCGGCGGCCGCGTCGAGCAACTCCCGCGCGCGGTCCCGCCCGGGACCCTCCGCCGGGGCGCCGACGTCCGGGTCGGCGAGCACGGCGACGACCGGCCGAATGCGTTCGGCGAGGCCCCGGGGGCCGTGGAGGACGGGGGGACGGGTTCGGGCCTGTGACGGCGTCACGGCGGCCGCGTCCCGGGCCGTCATCAACGGCTCCGGGTCGAACGGGGCGGTCGGGTCGTGCCGCAGCCGGCGGGCGTAGTCCGCCACAGCTGCCAGGGCGTCGGCGAGCGCGTCACGATGCGCCCCCCAACGCCGGATCGGGAACAGCAAGATCAGCATGGCCTGTACCACGCCTCCGAGCGCGATGACCCCGGCGTGCTCCAGGGCTCGCCCGACGCTCGTGGGCAACGTGACGGTCACCAGCATGCTGCCGACCGTCGTCGCTGCGACGATCCCAGCGGTCGATCCGACGGCCCACGCCATCCCCGCGACGAAGCCCCATACGGCCAGCAGGGGGAGGAACGTCACGAGTCGCCCCGCCGCCAGGTAGCCCACGAAGGTGCTGAGCGCCAGACCCGCGCCCGCGCTGAGAGCGATCACCTTGCGTGGACGCCAGGTGCGCTGGAAGGTGGCCCCACCCGCGGAGTAGGCACCGAGGGCGGCGGACGCGGCGTACGAAGGAGAGATCAGCCACAGCGCCGGCCCGATGACGATCGCCACCCCAGCGGCCGTGCGCAGCGCGAGCAGGGGCTCCAGCCGCGTCTCCTCGATCCGGAGCCCGGATCGCACGACCTCCCCGAAGGCCCGCAGCCACCTCACGGGTGTGAGCCTAGCCGGAACGCCCTGCCGGGTCGCGCCACCACCCAACGCACTTCGGTGTCCGGCCCGGGAGTAAGGCCTCGATCCGCGCCCACTTCGCGCCGGTCCACAACACACCCGGACCAATTATCCGGTGATCCAAACAAAACGGCCTATAGGCGTGATGGGAGCGCTGATCCCGGAGTCCGGCAACTCTCTGCCACCCCGAAGGATCCAGAACACCTGCGAGGTACAGCACTACGTCCTGGCCGGCATCCGCGGGCGGTTGTGGCTGCCGGGCGGGACGATCCGCGGCAGCCGTCCCTGGCTGCTGTCCACCGGCCTCTCGCGAGCGCTCGCTGGCGTGTTCGCCACCGCGGCGTTCGGCATCGTCAGCACCGACATCTGGCGGGTCACCCTTTTCGCGGGGCCGCTCCGCGACGCGGTGGTCACCCTGCTGTCGATCACCACGCTGGGTCGGCTATCGCCCGGCAGCAAGCCAAGCCTGCCCGACCTCGATCGGCATCACCTGCCTCTACGCCACGCTGTTCGTGCTCGTCCATGTCACCGCGGCGTTCGTACACCGAAGTTGCGCCCGGCCGTCGTGGCACCAGCCCGATGCCGGGCACACCTCTCCCTCGCCCCGTTCATCTCGTCTATGGGACCGTCGGCGGTGCGCAGGGCGCCCGCTGGGAGGACGACCGTGCGCTAGGTCGGGCCGCCTACGGGGTCCGTCAGGGGGAGGGTCAGCGCCAGGACACGGCCTAGTACTGGACTAGCCCCCCACCGGCCGATGCCTCTCGGGGTCCGCGGTGCGGACCAGGTTGCCCGTCTTTTCCCGGTGCTCGTGCACGAGCCGGATTGCAATGGCACCCTCACCGGTCGCCGAGGCCACCCGTTTGACCGAGCCGCTCCTGACGTCGCCGGCGGCGAAGACCCCGGGAAGGGTGGTCTCCAGCAGCAACGGAGCACGGCCGAGCGAGTCCCACAGGGTCGCGTCCGCCGCCGCCTGCGCGTCGGCGCCGGTGAGGACAAAGCCCTTCTCATCCAGGGCCAGCACGCCCCTGAGCCAATCCGTGTGCGGCCGGGCCCCGATGAACACGAACAGCGCCGCGGCACGCAGCTCGCGGCGCTCACTGCTTGCGTTGTCCTCCACGATCAGCGACTCCAGCTTCTCCTCCCCGGAGACGCCTCGGACTTCGGTGTGGAGCAGCACCTCGATCTTCGGGTGCCGTTCCACCTGGTCCACCAGGTAGCGCGACATGTCCGCGTTGAGGTCACGGCCCCGGACGAGGAGATGGACCCTGGACGCGTGGTTAGCAAGGAACAGCGCCGCCTGCCCGGCGGAGTTCCCGCCGCCGACCACGGCGACCGGATCCGCCTGGCAGAGACTGGCCTCGTGGACCGTCGCCGCGTAGTAGACGCTGATGCCCTCCAGTCGCTGGATGCCGGGCACCTCGAGCTTGCGGTACCACACGCCCGAGGCGAGCACCACAGCACCCGCCCGCGCCTGGGACCCGTCTGTGAAGGTGACGACGTACTCGTCGTCCTGCGAGGTGAGCCCGCTGACCCGGGCCGGCACCATGAGGCGGGCACCGAACTTGTGGGCCTGGAGCACCGCGCGTTCGATGAGCTCGCCCCCGGAGATGCCAGACGGGAAGCCAAGGTAGTTCTCAATGCGAGACGAGGTACCGGCCTGGCCTCCAGTGGCCACCGCGTCGACGGTGACCGTGGTGAGGCCGTCGGAGGCACCGTACACGGCGGCGGCGAGTCCCGCGGGGCCCGCACCTACCACCATCACGTCGCACCGCCCGGCGTCCGGCGATGGGGCGGGCAGCCCGATGAGCCGGGCGAGTTCGGCGTTGCTCGGATTGCGCAGTACCCATTCGCCCTTCCAAAGGACCACCGGAGTCTCCTCGGGACGGATGGAGAACCGACGCAGCAGCGCCTCAGCCTCCTTGTCCTTCTCCAGATCCAACCAGCGGTGCGGCAGCCGGTTGCGGGCGGCGAACTCACGCAGCCGCAGCGTGTCCGGTGAATAACACGACCCCAGGATCCGGAAGCCGGCGCCGAGGCCTATGAGCAGGTACCTGCGGCCCAAGTAAGCGCGGAGGATCAGGTCGCCGAGGACGGGGTCGCGGCCGACCAGGGAGCGTTGCCGCTCCACCGGTACGGCCAGGATCTCGCCCGCCTCGCGCACCGCGGCGGTGTTGAACGCCGCCTGGCCCTCCAGCAGCCCGAGTTCGCCCAGGAACCTGCCGGGCCCGTGCACCGCCACCGTGCGCTCGTCGGGCTCGCCGTGGTCCTGGAGGATCTCGACTGTCCCGCTGAGGATCGCGAGGAATTCCCGGAACGGCTCGCCCTCGCGGTACAGCACCTCGCCCTCGGCGGTCCTGCGGCGCTCACCGTGCGCGGCCAAATCCTCAAGCTGCTCCGGTGTCAGGCGCGGGAACGCCCCATATCGGTCCGGTGTCTCGCGGACCGCACCATGCTTGTGCTCGGACGTGCTCATCAGACCATGGCCTCGTGGACGTAGCACCAGCGCCAGTCCTCTCCCGGTTGGAAGGACTGCACGACGGGGTGACCGGCGCTACCTGCGTGCCGCCTGGCGTGCTTGAGGGGCGAGGAGTCACAGCAGCCGACGTGCCCGCAGGTGAGGCAGAGCCGCAGGTGCACCCACGGGGAACGCTCCATGAGGCACTCCTCGCAGCCCTCCGGGGTACGCGGCGTCACTGGGCGCACCATCGCCAGGTGCGGGTCGTGAATCGTGGCCATTGGGGTTCTCCTTCCGTGGATGGGATTGCTCAGCCGCGGCCCGCGGTGGTCTCTTCCACTCAGCGACGCAGCTTCATGTCGAGGGCGGCACCGGCCCGTTTCACCGTTCTCCCGCGGCGGTTTGCCGGCCCGCCATGGCTTGTTCGACCCACTCACGCAGGACGTGCGCGGGTGCCGCGCCGGCCTGCCGGGCGACCGTCTCGCCCTGGTCCAGGACGAGCAGGGTCGGCACCGCCTGTACCTCGAACCGCCGGCTGAGCTGTGGGTTCTTGTCGACGTCGACCTTGACGAGCTTGATCCGTCCGGCGAGGTCGCGGGCGACTTGTTCGAGGGCGGGGCTGACCATGCGGCAGGGGCCGCACCAGGTGGCCCAGAGGTCGACGACGACAGGCGTGGTGGCGTTGTCGACGACCTCGGCGAAGTCGTCGTCGCCCGCGTCGACGATCCAGGGCAGGGGATGCTTGCAGTGGCCGCATTTGGGGCGGCCCTCGGCGGCCACGGGAATCCGGTTGCCGCGTCCGCAGTTCGGGCAGGTCACCGTCGTCGTGCGGGTGGTGTTCACGCCGCCCTCGCTTCCCGGGCCCCCTCCTGCTGGTCGTAGGTGACCACCAGCTCTCCCTGCTCGGCGTCGACGCGGACCGTCGCGCCGTCCTGGACGTCGCCGCGCAGCAGGGCGCGCCCGACCAGTGTCTCTACCTCATGGGAGATGTAGCGCCGCAGCGGCCGGGCCCCGTACACCGGGTCGTAGCCTTGGTGGGCGATCAACTCTCGTGCTGCGTCGGTGAGTTCAACGGTGATGCGGCGCTCGGCGACCCGCTGCCGCAGCTCGTCGAACTGCAGATCCACGATCCGCTCGATCTGCCGCTCGCCGAGGGGCTTGAACAGCACGATGTCGTCGACGCGGTTGAGGAACTCGGGGCGGAAGTGCCCGCGCAGCTCGCCCATCACCAGGGCGCGGGCGTCCGGCTTGATCTCGCCCTCGGCGGTGGCGCCGTCGAGGAGGTGCTCGGAGCCGATGTTGGACGTCATGATGATCACGGTGTTGCGGAAGTTGACCGTGCGGCCCTGGGCGTCGGTGATGCGGCCGTCGTCGAGGATCTGCAGCAGGGTGTTGAAGACATCGGTGTGCGCTTTCTCGATCTCGTCGAACAACACAACCGAGTACGGCTTGCGGCGTACGGCCTCGGTGAGCTGGCCGCCCTCCTCGTAGCCGACGTATCCGGGCGGTGCGCCCATCAGCCGGCTGACAGTGTGCCGCTCCTGGTACTCACTCATGTCGAGGCGGACCATGTTCTCCTCCGAGTCGAACAGGGCCCGGGCGAGGGTCTTGGCCAACTCGGTCTTCCCGACGCCGGTGGGGCCTAGGAAGATGAACGAGCCTATGGGGCGGCGAGGATCGCGGATGCCGGAGCGGGCGCGGATGATGGCGTCGGCGACGAGCTTGACGGCCTCGTCCTGGCCGATGACGCGCTCGCGCAGGATCTCGTCGAGGCGCAGCAGTTTCTCGCGTTCGCCCTCCTGGAGACGGCTGACGGGGATGCCGGTCCAGGCAGCGACGATGTCGGCGATCTCCTCCTCGGTGACGACCTCGCGCAGCAGCCGGTTCTGCCCTTGTTTCGCAGCCAGTTGCTCCTCCTCTGCGGCCAGCCGGCGCTCCAGGTCCTGGAGGCGGCCGTAGCGGAGTTCGGCGGCGCGGTTGAGGTCGTAGGCGCGTTCGGCCTCCTCCGCCTCTTGGCGGACCTGCTCCTGTTCCTGGCGCAGTTCCTGCACGCGGCGGATCGCCTGCCGCTCGGCCTCCCACTGGGCGTGTTTGGCGTCGGCCTCGCCGCGCAGATCGGCCAGTTCCCTGCGCAGTTCCTCCAGGCGGGCGTTGCTGGCGGGGTCGGTCTCCTTGGACAGGGCCGCCTCCTCGATCTCCAGGCGGGTGACGCGGCGGGTGATCTCGTCGAGTTCGGCGGGCATCGAGTCGATCTCGGTACGCAGCCGGGCGCACGCCTCGTCGACGAGGTCGATGGCCTTGTCGGGCAGGAACCGGTCAGTGATGTAGCGGTGGCTGAGGGTGGCCGCGGAGACCAGCGCGGTGTCCTGGATCTTCACGCCGTGGAAGACCTCCAGACGTTCGCGCAGTCCGCGCAGGATGGAGATGGTGTCCTCCACGCTCGGCTCGTCGACCAGAACCTGCTGGAAGCGGCGTTCGAGGGCGGCGTCCTTCTCGATGTGCTTGCGGTACTCGTCGAGGGTGGTGGCTCCGATCATGTGGAGTTCGCCGCGGGCGAGCATCGGCTTGAGCATGTTGCCCGCGTCCATGGCCCCTTCGGCGGCGCCCGCGCCGACGACGGTGTGCAGTTCGTCGACGAAGAGCAGGATGCGCCCCTGGGCGGCCGTGACCTCGCTGAGCACAGCCTTGAGGCGTTCCTCGAACTCCCCGCGATACTTGGCGCCGGCGACCAGGGAGCCCATGTCTAGGGCGAACACCGTCTTGTCGCGCAGGCCCTCGGGGACGTCGCCGCGGACGATGCGCTGGGCGAGGCCCTCGACGATGGCGGTCTTGCCGACGCCGGGGTCGCCGATGAGGACGGGGTTGTTCTTGGTCTTGCGGCTGAGGATCTGGGTGACGCGACGGATCTCTGCGTCCCGGCCGATGACCGGGTCGAGCCTGCCCTCCCTGGCCTCGGCGACGAGATCGCGGCCGTACTTCTCCAGAGCCTCGTAGGCCACTTCGGGGTTGGCGGAGGTGACGCGCTGGTTGCCTCGGACCTGGGTGAGCGCGCTCAGGAACGAGTCCCTGGTGATGCCGGCCTGGTTGAGCAGTCGACCGGCGGCGGTGGAAGAACCCTCCTCAGCCAGGGCGAGCAGGAGATGTTCCACGGACACGTACTCGTCCTTGAGGCGTTTGGCCTCCCGCTCGGCGGCATCGAGCAGTCGGGCGAGGCGCTGAGTGACGAAGACCTGGCCGGGTGCCGCGCCGGGGCCGGTGACCTTCGGGCGGCGGGAGAGCTCCTCGCGCACGGCCTCGCGAAGTTCCTTCGGCTCGGTGCCGGCCTGTTGCAGCAACCGTGGGATCAGACCGTCCTCCTGATCGAGAAGTGCGAGCAGCAGGTGCTCCCCGTCGACCTCGGTGTGCCCCATGCGGACGGCCGCGGTCTGGGCCTCCTGGAGGGCTTCCTGGGACTTTTGGGTGAGACGGTTCATGTCCATGGGGGTGTTTCACTCCTCGTGCCTCGGTCGCGCAGGGCGGCTTCGAGCAGGCTGATGCGGTCGAGCAGGTCGAGCACAAGGCCGATGGATGCGTAGTTGAGGCAGAGTCCGGTGCGCAGCCGCTGGATGCGGGCGAGGACCGCCGGGGCCGTGGGGTCGAACACCAGGTGCCCCGCGGCGTCGCGTTCGGCGTCGACCAGGCCGAGGGCGACGAACCGGCGGATCAGATCGGGGTGGAGTCCCGAGCGACGGGCCACGGCGTCCAGCGAGAGCCTGGGGACGGCCACAAGCGCGTACCGGACAGTCGTCGAGGCGGTGACGTCGGCGCCCGTCCGTACCGGACGGTCGCCCACGCCGGCCCGGCCGATGCCTGCCGCTTCCGCGGGTCGGTCGTTCATCGCATCCTCCTGGGGTCGAACGAGGAGGTGGCGGCGAGCTCCTCAAACAGTTCGCGCTCCCGGTCGCCGAGGGCGGGCGGCACCATGACGCGGAGTTCGGCGTACAGGTCGCCGTTCGCGCCGCGCGGGTTCGGCATGCCCTCGCCGCGCAGTCGCAGCCGTCGACCGCTGGACGAGCCCGCGGGCACCGTGACCTTGGCAGTGCCACCGCCGGGGGTGGGCACCGGGACGGTCGCACCCAGGGCCGCCTCCCAGGGGGCTACGGGGACCTGGACGTGCACGTCGCGGCCGTCCAGCCGGAACCGGGGGTGGGGCTGGATACGCACCCGCAGGTACAGGTCGCCCGCGGGCGCGTCCCCACTGCCCCGGCCGCCCTCGCCCGCGAGCCGGATGCGCTGCCCGTCGGTGACGCCCGGTGGCACGTCGACCTCGTAGCGCCGCGGCTGCCCGGTGGGACCGGCGAGCGTGACGGTGCGACGGCCGCCCTTGTACGCCTCCTCGACGGTGAGCGGCAGTTCGGCCTCCTGGTCGGCTCCTGGTACACCGGCGGGTGCGGCGCCTGCTCCGAAGAGCGAGCCGAGCAGGTCCTCGATGTCGACACCCTCCGCTGCGAAGTCGTCGCCGAAGCCGGTGGCGTACCGGACACGGGGGCCGCCCGCGCCTGCGGTCCTCCGAGCGCGGAAGCCGCTGCCCGCTCCGGCCGCGACCCGTTCGTCGAAGTCCTCGGGGATCTTGCGGAAGTCCTCGCCGAAGCGGTCGTAACGGGCCCGGGTCTTCGGGTCCGACAGGACGCTGTACGCCTCGTTGAGGTCCTTGAAGCGTTCCTCCGCCTCCGGGTCCTTGTTGACGTCGGGGTGGTACTTGCGGGCGAGTTTGCGATATTCCTGCTGTATCTCGTCCTGGCTCGCGGTCCGCGACACGCCCAGCACCTCGTAGAAGTCCCGTGCCATGACCGGTCACTTCCGCTTTGCGACAGTGACGGCAGCGGGTCTGAGCTGCCTTTCGCCGTCCCCGTAGCCCGGGCGCAGCACCTCGACGACCGTGTCTGGTGCGGCGTTGGGGTCCTGGACGACGCCGACCACCTCGTGCCGGGCCGGGTCGAAGGCGACGCCTGTCTCCGCGTGGCGCGGGTAGCCGAGCAGTTCAAGGATGTTCACCGCCTGGTCGCGTACGGCCTGGATGCCCTCCACGATCGCGCTCGGATCGGCCCCGGCGTGGGTCAGGGCGAGTTCGAGGTTGTCGAGGACGGGCAGGAATGCGGCCGCGGTGCGGGACCGCTCGACTGCCCGTTCGCGCTCCAGTTCCCTGGCGTGGCGCTTGCGAAGGTTGTCGAGGTCGGCGAGCGCGCGCCGCCAGCGGTCCTCCAGTTCCTGGATCGCGGTCGTGTACTCGTCCTCGGCAGGCGCGGGGCCGGCGGCGTCGGGTCCCGGTTCGTCGTGCCCTGCTTCCGGCCGGGTCGGAGGGCCCGGTTGGGGCAGATCCCCGCGGGGAGGGCGTACGGCCCCTTCCGGGGCCGGTTCGGTCGGATCCGACGCAGCCCGGTCGGGTTCCTGGGGGTGGCGGGGCATGGCGCGCCTCAGTCCTTGTCGAATTCGGCGTCGATGACATCGTCGCCACCGTCACCGCCGCTCGTGGGACGGCTGGTGGCGGCGTCCTGGCCGGGGCCGTCCGTGGTGGCGGCGCCCTGATGGGCCGTCAGCCCGGCTAGCACCTGCTGGAGTTCGGAGGTCAGGGGCCGTACGCGCTCCACGCCCGCCTCTTCCTTGACCGCCGCTCGGGCGTCGGACACGAGCATCTCGGCGCGCGCCTTCTCGTGTGCGGGCGCTGCGTCGCCCAGTTCGGCGAGGCGCTTGTCGACCTGGTATGCGACGGCGTCGAGCTCGTTGCGGGCGTCGACGGCCTCGCGGAGTGCCTGGTCCTGGCCCTGGTTGCGCTCGGCCTCCTGGACCATGCGTTCGACCTCACTGCGGTCCAGGTTGGAGCTCTCGCTGATGGTGATGCCCTGTTCCTTGCCGGTGTCCCGGTCGCGGGCCTTGACGTTGAGGATGCCGTTGGCGTCGATGTCGAAGGTGACCTCGATCTGCGGTTCGCCCCGCGGCGCCGGCCGGATGTCGGTGAGCTGGAACCGGCCGAGCACCCGGTTGTCGGCGGCCAGCTCGCGCTCGCCCTGGAGGACCACCACATCGACGGCCGGCTGGTTGTCCTCGGCGGTGGAGAAGGTCTCGCTGCGGCGCACCGGGATGGTGGTGTTCCGCTCGATGATCTTCGTCATCACTCCGCCGCGCGTCTCCACGCCCAGGGACAGGGGTGTGACGTCGAGCAGCAGGACGTCCTTGACCTCGCCCTTGAGCACCCCGGCCTGGATCGCGGCGCCCAGGGCCACGACCTCATCGGGGTTGACGCTCATGTTGGGTTCCTTGCCGCCGGTCAGCCGACGGACCAGGGCCTGGACCGCAGGGATACGTGTGGAGCCGCCTACGAGGATGACCTCGTCGATGTCGCTCTCGCCGACCTTGGCGTCGGCCATTGCCTGCTGGACCGGTCCCAGGCAGCGCTCCACCAGGTCGCCGGTGATCTGCTCGAACGTGGACCGCATGATCGAGTCCGTGAGGTGCTTGGGGCCTGAGGCGTCGGCGGTGATGAACGGCAGGCTGACCTGCGTCTGGGTCACCGAACTGAGCTCGGTCTTGGCCTTCTCCGCCGCCTCGAACAGTCGTTGCAGCGCCTGCGGGTCCTGGCGCAGGTCGATGCCGTTCTCCTTCTGGAAGTCGTCCGCGAGGTAATCCACCAGACGCCGGTCGAAGTCGTCACCACCCAGGTGGCTGTCGCCAGCGGTGGAGCGCACCTCCACCACGCCGTCGCCGACGTCGAGAATGCTCACGTCGAAGGTGCCGCCGCCCAGGTCGAAGACGAGGACAGTCTCGTGCTCCTTCTTGTCCATGCCGTACGCGAGGGCGGCCGCCGTCGGCTCGTTGATGATCCGCAGCACCTCCAGTCCCGCGATCCGTCCGGCGTCCTTGGTGGCGGTGCGCTGAGCGTCGTTGAAGTAGGCGGGCACCGTGATGACTGCCTCCGTGACCCGCTCCCCCAGCTGCTTGGAGGCGTCGTCGGCGAGTTTGCGCAGCACCTGTGCGCTGATCTCCTCAGGCGCGTACAGCTTGTCGCGCACCTTGAAGCGGGCCGCCCCGCCGTCGCCCTCGACGACGTCGTACGCCACCGCTTTGGCCTCGTCGGAGATCTCGTCGTAGTGCCGGCCGATGAACCGCTTGGCCGAGTAGATGGTGCCCTTGGGGTTGAGGATCGACTGGCGCCGGGCCAGCTGGCCCACCAGGCGCTCGCCGGTATCGGTGAAGGCCACCACAGACGGTGTCGTGCGGTTGCCCTCGCTGTTGGGCACGACGGACGGCTCGCCGCCCTCCCACGCGGCGATCACCGAGTTGGTGGTGCCCAGGTCGATGCCCACTGCCTTGGCCATGAGGAACTCCTCCCGGTGCGGCGGCCTGCGCCGACTCTCCGGATCACGTTCGTTCAGGTACGGATGGGACCTCCGCCGGTGGTCCGCAGCCCGCCGATCAGCCGTACGGCCCCGTCACCGACCGCCTCGTGCACGACGACCTTGTACTTGCTGGGCTGCATCGAGCGGAACGAGGCGAAATCCCGGCGCACGCCCTGCAGGGCGTGCGCCGGCATGCCGAACAGCGCGCCGACAGCTGCTCCGAAGATCAGCCCGTACAGGGCGAGGAGCAGGGCGGAGATGACGTGGTCGAGCCAGTCGACCAGGCCGGAGAGCCAGGCGATCAGCGCACCGGGAAGGTGCCCGCTCGCCGCTCCGTGCAGGACGGCCGCGGCGTAGTTCATGCGGCCGATGCCCTGCTCGACGAGGCGGACGTCCGTGCCGAAGATGGCCACCCTCGGCACGGGAAACCCCAGGTCCGAAAGGTGGTCGACTGCGCGTTCGGCTTCCTGGTACGTCTCGTACGCGGCAACCGGCCTACAAGGCTGCTCGGTCATCGCCCAGTCCTTCCTGACTGTGTGCACGACGGCCTCTAGCAGGTCCCAGACTCGCAAACCGAGCAGCTCTACGCCTGCACCTGGCAGGTCAAAGAGCAGCGGAGCGCGTCGCCCTGCGAGCACGAGACGAAGACTCCGGACATCACGGGTAAATTGGGCAGGGAGGCGCACAGGAACGGTCGCTGCCACCTCTCTGAGGGCTCAAGGAAGGGAGGAATCCCATGTCTGGCAGCCGGGCGCACAACCTCTACCGCCGCTGCCCGACCGGGAGAGCAGCCTTCCGCGGGGCAGCGCCGGGCGGCAGTCCATGGCCACGGGGAGGGGTCTCCGCCCACCCCGTTCCAACCCCCACCGATCATGCCCTCCACGAACTGATGGTGCTCTTCAGCGCACTGTCCGACACCCGCGACGAAGGCGAGATCCTGCGCCTGGCCATGGACCACATAGCCGCCGCAGGGCCATACAGCGCCGAGGCCGGCTACCTCAGCGTCGAAGGCGACCTGGTCCCCAACCCGGGGGACGGGCAGACCCATGCCTCGGCCGTGGACCGAAGGGTGCGGGAGCTGGCCGGGCAAGACGGCGATGTGACCGTACCCGGCCGACCCTGGGGCCGGGCTCTGGGGCTACGCGGACTTGAGGGACTCCATGGCTACCTCGTGGTGACGTCCCGCTCCCGACCCACCGAGGCCGAGCGCTCCCTGCTCGCCACGCTCGTCCGGCACACCGCTGATGCCATGTCAGCCGCCTTCACACACCGCCACCAACGCGAGGACGCGCTGGAGCTGCACCGGCTGAGGGAGGAACGGACGGCCCTCCAGCAGCAGCTGATCTCCGTCGTCGCTGAGCTGAGGTGCCAGCGTGCCATTCACGCCCTCATGGCCGACGTCGCCGCCTCGGGCGGCGGCGAGGAAGCCATCACCCGCGCACTGCACGAGCTCACCGGACTCCCCGCGCTGGTCGAAGACCGCTTCGGTCGGCTGAGGTCCTGGACCGGCCCCAGCCGCCCGGACCCCTATCCGGAGCCGGACCCCGTGCGCCGGGACGAAATGCTGCGCGCCGTTGCCCGGGAGGTCGGGCCGGTGCGGATAGAGGACCGGCTGACAACCCTGATCCGCCCGCACGGCGAGATCCTGGGGGTGCTGGCCCTGGTCGATGCCCGAGGCGAGGCCGACGAGCACACTGTGCTCGCGCTGGAACACGCCGCCACGTCGCTCGCCCTGGAGCTCGCACACCTGCGCAATCTGGCCGAAGTGGAGCTGAGGCTGCACCGCGAGCTGGTCGACGACCTCCTGGCAGGGACGGACGAGGCGAGCGCCTACGCCCGGTCCGAGGCAGTCGGACACGACCTGCACCGCAGTCAGTACATTGTCGTAGTGCAGTGGTCGAACCGGACTGTGGACGATTCCTTCGCGCAGACCGTGGGCCGAGCGGCCTCTGCCGTGGGCATGCGCTCGCTGCTGACCAGACGTTCCGACCACGTGGTCCTGGTCGCCGACGACAGGCCGCACGCCCGCGCGCTGTACGAGGCGCTCGCCCGGGAGACCGGGACACGGTCCGGGACGATCGGGGTGAGCGCCCTGTGCGACTCCCTGGACGACATCCCCCACCGCTACCAGGAGGCGCAGCGCGCCCTGGAAGTACGCCGCCACTCCCACGAGCGCTACGGCACGACATTCTTCGACGAGCTCGGCCTCTACCGCGTACTGGGACCTGGCAACGATTACCGGGAACTAGAGACATTCGTCCACGAGTGGCTCGGGCAGCTCATCGACTACGACTCCCGGCACCATACGGCCATGGTGGAGACCCTGTCCCGGTACTTCGACTGCGGCGGCAACTACGACGAGACCGCCGAATCCCTCGCGATCCACCGCAGCACGCTGCGTTATCGGCTCCAGCGCATCCGCGACATCAGCGGCAACGACCTCGCGAACGTCGAGGACCGCCTCAACCTCCAGGTGGCGACCCGAGTGTGGACCATCGTGCTGGGCGGACCTGGCTGATGCCCCGCTGAACCGACGCCGCCTGTGGACGACACGACGGCCGCCTGAGCATCAGCGGATGCTGCGACAGATGTCGCGGCCGGAGCCAGGCGAGCACAGAGGGCCGGACACCACCGACGGGAGACGCCCGGGTCGCGGCCCGCGCGTCACAGGGCGATGACATGGAGGTCGACCAGCTCGAGCAGCGCCCGCAGGGCCGAGCTGGGTCGCCGGGTCGACGACGTGCCGAGATACATGCTCCAGCGGAGCATGGTGCCGTGGACGTCCAGGACTTGCAGGCCGGGGGTACGGGCAACGGCGAACGCGGGCAGGAAGGCGATGCCCAGACCGTGCCGGACCAGTGCCGCCCCCATGTCGATGTCGGGCACTTCCAGTGCCACCCGGCGTACGACGCCCGCCACCGCGAACGCCCGGTCGACCACCTCGCGGTTGCCGTAGCCCGGCGGGAAGTCCACGAAGGGCTCCCCCGCAAGGTCCGCAAGTGCCACCTCCCCCCGCTGCGCGAGCGGATGGGCGGCGCTCACCACCAGGACGAGCGGCACGGTGGCCAGCTCCCGTGCGTCGATCCCGGCGGGTTTGTGCTCGGGCAGCGACAGGAAAGCCACGTCCAGGTCCCCGCTGAGCAGTGCGTGCGCCAGTCCCGCCGATCCGGTCGTCGCCAGCCGCAGCCGGACGTCGATCGCCGGATGCAGCGCGTGCAGCTGCCCGAGGAGCGCAGGCAGGTCCACCACCTCGACCGAGGCCATGGCGCCCACATTCACCGTGCCGCGCAGCGTGTCCTGTGCGGCGCGCACGGCGTCCTGGGCCGCCTCGGCGGCGTGCAGGGTGGCCCGAGCCTCCGGCAGCAGCGCCGCGCCCGCCCCGGTGAGCCGGACCTGCTGCGACGTGCGCTCGAACAGCGCGCAACCGAGCTCGCGCTCCAGGGAGCGGATCGCGGCGGACACCCCGGACTGCACCACGTGCAGCCGTCGGGCGGCACGCGTGAAACTCAACTCCTCGGCGACCGCGATGAACTGCTCCAGCTGACGTAGCTCCACACGAGAAGTATCGCTCACAGTGCTCGAGCCCAGCAATAACATTCGTTGGCACTGATCCCGGCTGGTCAGGAGAATGGAAAGCGCCATCCACTTCCGCCCGAGGAGGGGTACCCCTGCCTGCCGTTCCGACGCCGCTGAGCCGTCCCACAGCCGACGCTCCCGACGACCCGACCCATCCGATCCCAGCACCCGCTCCCGCCGACCTGCCGCCCCGCGCCCCCGCCCGGCGTCGTGCCTCGCACACGACCGGCTTTTGGTTCGTGGCGGTGGCCTTCACCGTGCTTATGGCCTTCGGTACCGCGCCGACCCCGCTGTGGCCGCTGTACGAGGCCCGGGACCACTTCGGCGCGACCACGGTCACGGTGGCGTACGCCTCGATGGTCGTGGGCGCAGCGGCCGCCTTCCTCGGACTGGGACACCTGTCGGACCGGCTCGGCCGACGGCGCGTCATCGTCCCTGCGCTGCTGGTTGGCATCGTCGCGTCAGTCGTACTGATCGCGTGGCAGGACCTGCCGGGGCTGATCGCGGGCAGGATCCTGAACGGTGTCGGACTGGGGTTGATGGCCTCGACCGCGACGACGTACCTGCACGACCTCCACCACGAGGCCCGTCCGGAACGGACGGGTTCGGTGCTGCCCGGCATCGTGGCCACCGCCGCCAACCTCGGCGGCCTGGCCTCAGGGCCCCTGGTCGCCGGAGCCGCCGCCGAGTGGCTTCCCGCGCCCCTGATCACCGCCCAGGCGATCTTCACGCTCGCCATGGCAGTGTGCCTGGCGCTGGTGCTGTCCACCCCGGAGACCGTGGACCTGGAGCTGCCCGCGGCCGAACCGCCCAGCAGGTTCGTCCTGCGCCCCGGCGGCGGGCGGACGTTCGGCGCGGCCGGCGCGCTGGGCGCCTTCGCCTTCGCGATCCTCGGCCTGATCTCCTCCCTCGGGGCGAGCGTGCTCCATGGCACCCTGCACACCGACTCGCACCTCGTGGTCGGCCTGTCGGCCTTCCTCATGTTCGGTTCCGCGGCGGCCGCCCAGCTGGTGCTCGGCCGCCTCCCACTGCCCCGGGTCCTGACCGTGGGGGCGGTGGTATTCCCGGTCGGCCTGGTCCTGTGCGCCGTCGCCCTCTACCACCCGGCGCTCTGGCTCTACCTGGTCGCCGTGTCCCTGTCGGGAGCCGGCTCCGGGCTGCTGTTCAAGGGAGGCGTCGAACGTGCCGTTTCAGTGGCCGAGCCCGCCTCACGCGCGGGGGTCCTCGCCGTGTTCTTCGTCGTCGCGTACCTGGGCATGGGCCTGCCCTCCGTCCTGTTCAGCATCGCCCTGCGGCATTTCGCCGTGCAGACCGCGATGATCGGCTTCGCGGTGGTCCTCTCCTGCGGCGCCGTTGTGTCGGTCGCCGTCGCGTTGCGCGACCGCGCACCCGGTCCCGGCGCGCTCTCGGCGCAGTCCGCTCGCCCCTCCTGACCTCCCCGCGGCGCATGCGACACCGGTTGTCTGGGAGGCGCGGACCTGGGCACTCGGTGCGGGCACGCGTGACACGGATCCGTTCGGGAAGGGGCCGTCGGAAAAGGACCCGGGCCACGGGCACCTCGTCGGCGGCCTACTTCACTCCGCCGATGGCAGCAGAACGGCACCTGGCCCCAGATCCACCCGACTCCAGTCCCTGGCCGACGCGAAGGGTGCGATCACGTTGGGACCTGAGCATCGACTCCACGGTCTGCCGAGCACACCAGCATGCGGCCAGGGCCCGCAATCAGGGCGATCGGCAGTGTCGTCACGCTGGCCGGCCTGCGCGCGGAGGACGGCCGGGACGTCCTCCGGGAGATCTCCCAGCACCCCGACATCAAGATGCGCCACGTCGCCGAACTCATCGTGTAGTGGGCCCAGGCGGGACACCTCGCGAGCGATATCCGCCACAAGCTGGAACGCAGCACGGCGACGCGCGCGACCCTGCGCCCCGAACCCGGCTGACCAGTCCTCAGCCCCTCGCGCCGTCGTCAGGAGCGCGCTAGACGGGCCGCGAGATAGGGCGCGGTGGCGCTGCGGCGAGCCCTCGCCACCTTGGCCGGCGGGCCCGCCGCGACCACCCGCCCGCCCGCGTCGCCGCCGCCCGGCCCGAGGTCGATGACCCAGTCGGCGGTGGCGATCGTGTCCAGGTCGTGCTCGACGAGGACGACCGTGTTGCCGGCGTCGACGAGCCGGTGCAGCTGTCGCAGCAGCAGCGCGACGTCCGAGGGGTGCAGCCCCGCCGTCGGCTCGTCGAGCAGGTAGAGCGCGTGCCCGCGGCGGGCTCGCTGCAGTTCGGTGGCCAGTTTGATGCGTTGCGCCTCACCACCGCTGAGTTCCGTCGCGGGCTGGCCCAGCCGCAGGTACCCCAGTCCCACCTCACGCAACGTCTCCAGACTGCGGGAGGCGGCCGGGACGGCTGACAGGAACTCGGCGGCGGCGTCGACGGACAGCGCCAGTACTTCCGCGATGTTCTTGCCGCGGTAGGTGACTTCCAGAGTTTCGGCGTTGTACCGGGCGCCCTGGCAGGTCGGGCACGGCGCGTAGGTGCCGGGCAGGAACAGCAGTTCCACCGCGACGAATCCTTCGCCCTGGCAGGTCTCGCACCGCCCTTCGGACACGTTGAAGGAGAACCGCCCGGCCGAGTAGCCGCGCGCCCTGGCCTCGTCCGTCGCCGCGTACAGCTTGCGCACTGCGTCGAACATCCCCGTGTACGTGGCCAGGTTGGACCGGGGAGTCCGGCCGATGGGCCGTTGGTCGACCCGCACCAGCCGGTCGAACGACTCGACCCCCGACGCGTCCTGGACGTCGACCTCCAGCTGCGCCTCGTCGGGCTCCTCAGGTACGAGTCCGAGGTGGCCGCGGACGACCTCGGCGAGCACCTGCGTCACCAGCGTCGACTTTCCGGAACCGGACACGCCCGTCACCGCCGTCAGTACACAGAGCGGTACGTCGACGGACACGTCGTGCAGATTGTGGCGGGAGACGCCGCTCAGGTGCAGCCAGCCGTGCGGTGTGCGCGGGCGGTGATCGAGCGGCTGGGCACGCCCGAACAGGTACTGGCTCGTGGCCGACTCCCCGACCCGCTCAAGACCGGCGACCGGGCCGCTGTACAGCACGCGTCCGCCGCCTTCACCCGCGCCGGGGCCGATGTCGACCACCCAGTCCGCCCGCCGTACGACATCCATGTCGTGCTCCACGACGAACAGCGAGTTGCCCGCCGCCTTGAGGCGGTCCAGCACGTCCATCAGCGGTTCCGCGTCAGCCGGGTGCAGGCCCGCGGAGGGTTCGTCGAGAACGTAGACGACGCCGAACAGCCCCGAGCGCAGCTGGGTGGCGATCCGCAGGCGCTGCGCCTCGCCGGGCGACAGGGTCGTCGAGCGGCGCCCGAGGCTGAGATATCCGAGGCCCAGGTCGAGCAGTACGTCGACCCGCGCGACCAGATCGCCGCAGATCCGGACCGCGACCTCTGTCGTCTCCCCGGATCGGGCGGTCGACGTGGTGGCGTCGGCCTCGGACCGCCCCGCGACGGGCCGCAGCAGCGCCACGACCTCGGTGAGCGGCATCGCGTTGATCTCGGCGATGGAACGTCCGGCGAAGGTCACGGCGAGCGCCTCGGGCCGCAGTCCGCTGCCGTGACACTCGGGGCAAGGCACACTCCTGACGAACCGGAGCGCCCGTTCGCGCATCTTCTCGCTCTTGGAGTCGGCGAGGACGTGCATGACGTGCTTGCGGGCGCTCCAGAACTTGCCCTGGTAGCCGTAGTCGACGCGGTCCTCCTCCGGCTCGATGTACACGGAGGGCTGCTCGTCCGTGTACAGCAGCCAGTCCCGGTCCTTCTTCCTGAGCCTGCGCCACGGTCGGTCGATGTCGATCCCCAGGCCGCTCACGACACTGCGCAGGTTGGCACCCTGCCACGCGCCCGGCCAGGCGGCGATCGCCCCCTCGCGGATGCTCAGCGAGGGGTCCGGGACGAGAAGGTCCTCGGCGACGTCGTGCACGACGCCCAGTCCGTGGCACTCCGGGCAGGCGCCGGCCGTGGTGTTGGGTGAGAACGACTCGGCCTCCAGCCGCGCGGCCCGGGGCGGATAGGTGCCGGCGCGGGAGTACAGCATGCGCAGCAGATTGGACAGCGTGGTGATGGTGCCGACCGTCGATCGCGAGCTGGGCGACCCGCGTCGCTGCTGCAGGGCCACGGCGGGTGGCAGTCCGGTGATTTCCTGCACGTGCGGTGCGCCGACCTGTTGCAACAGCCTTCGGGCGTACGGTGCTACGGACTCGAAGTAGCGCCGTTGGGCCTCCGCGTAGAGCGTGCCGAACGCGAGCGAGGACTTGCCCGAACCGGAGACGCCGGTGAAGGCGACCATCGCGTCCCGCGGAACGTCGACATCGATGTTCCGCAGGTTGTTCTCACTGGCGCCCCGGACATGCACGAAGGGGTCGGTCGCGTCCTTGTTCACCGTTCCTGATTACCTGATCGCACCGGGAACCGCGCGACAGGCCCCGTCGCCGGGCCCCGCTCACACGAGCGTGCAGCAGACCCCACGGCCTGAAAAGCGTGTTGCATAAGGGTGTGGGTAGGCAGGTTGAGCTGCGGTTCGGGGCCTTACTGGTCATGCCGTGAAGGCGAGGTTGTGCATGCAGGCGATGGCCTGGACAGCGTGGTGGAGACTGTCGCCGCGCTGCCGGCAGTCGCGGAGGATCTTGTAGTTCTTCATGCGGGCGAAGGCGTGCTCGACGCGGGCGCGGACCTTGCAGTGCTCGGCGTTGTCCGCTTCCTCGCCCGCGAGGAGGGGACGTCCTGCGCGATTGCGGTGCGGGACGACGAGCCCGGTGTTGATGTAGGCGCCGTCTGCCAGCACGATCACGTCCTGGCAGTGTTCGGCCAGGCCGGATTCTCTCCACACGCGGGCGTCTGCCCGGTTGCCGGGCGCGGGACGAGCTGTGGCGATGACCAGTTTCGTGGCGGCGTCGATGATCCTGGCCCAAAGCCTTCTGCAACACGCTTTCAAACGGGTGGCGTCGGCGGCCGGTGAGGGTGCCATGGCTATCCGCCTCGTGCACGAGCACCGAGAAAAGACGGGCAACCTGGTCCCCACCGCGGGCCTCGAGGGCCCCGGCCGGTGGCGGGCCATAAAGAGGCACTCGGCATCGTGCTGGTGTCGGACGGGGGGACGCAACGCCTGCGGTGTGAGCAGGAACGCCGCAGTGACATGGACGAGCAGGAACAGCGCGGCGTAGAGGCAGTGATGCCCATGAACAAGGTGATCACGGTGACGAGGTTGAACAGGAGGCGGGCCTGCTGCCAATCGATCTCGTCGCGGTGCCCGGTGTGGCGCGGAGCGGGTGTTCGCGGTGGCGCACGCAACCGTGGCCCGGTGGTGGGGCAGGCCCTGCACGGGGAGGACGAGGAGATCTGACCGTACCGCCTGCACCTGCTGGCAGGGGCCAGCGTGTCACGCGGCGTCGGCGATACCTCGGGGGCATCCTGTGGGCACGGGCGGTCGGGGGGCAGCCGACGAGAAGGGTCCAGTCATGCGGGTGTCGTCTCAGGGCGTTACGGTCGTGGCTCTCCTGGCGGATCCGGATGCGCCGACGGAGATCGCGCGGCGCATGGCCCAGACACTTACTGCTCGGCTCGCCGACAAGTCGGGCCAGGGGCGACGGTTCGACGTCGAGGTGGTCAGTGAGCCCTTCACCGCAGGGACCGAGGACTTGCCCACCTTGATGCGCCGGATCATGGACCGCGGAAGAGCTGAGAATTGGGACATTGTCGTGGCCCTCACCGACCTTCCGCTGCACACGCACGGGCGCAAGCTCGTTGTGAATCTGAGTCACGAACACGGCTTGGCGCTGTTGTCTCTTCCCTCTCTGGGGGGCTTTCGGCTGTATACGAGGGCTCGGCGGGCCGTGGAAGAAGCCGTGCTGGGCTTGGCAGGCCCGAAGGCTACTGGGGCTGAAGGACCTCCGCAGAGTCAGCCGCTGCTGGGGCCCTTTGCCGGTCGACTCGCGCCCATCCACCCGGTCCCGGTCGGCGGGGAGGAGACCGCCGATCTTCGGTACGTCGTCAGCGGGCCGCGCGGTTACCTGCGGGTGCTCGTCGGTATGGTCCGCGCCAACCGACCGTGGCGGTTGGTGCCGGGTCTGTCGAAAGCCCTGGCGGCCGCACTTGCCACGGGAGCAGTCGCCACCGTGAACTCCACTGTCTGGACCCTGGCCGAGGCCCTGAGCGCGCCGCGACTCGTGATCGCCATGATCGGGTCCGTCGGGGTCATGATCGGCTGGCTGATCGTAGACGCGCAGCTATGGCATCGCTCAGCAGAGGGCTCGCTGGAGGCGAGGCAGAGGGCGAGACTCTACAACGCCTCGACGGTCGTGACCGTGGGTATCGGGGTGCTCGTCTGCTACGTGGGCTTGATGGTCATCAACTTGGTGTGGGCGCTGTTTATCCTCAACGACCAAGTGTTCGCTTCCATGACACGAACCCCGCTGCACGCAACGGGCTACTGGACGTTGTCATGGTTCGTCGCTTCGGTCGCAACGGTGGGCGGCGCACTGGGATCGGGCTTGGAGAGCGACGAGGCGATCCGGGCAGCCGCCTACTCCAAGCGCGAACAGGAACGTCGCCTCATGCTCCAGGACGACCACGGTGACTATTTAGCCTAGCCTCGCGCTTTCACGAGGTGGGCTGTCCGATGGCTGATCAAATAAGCGAGGAGTGCCTCTGACCTGGGACGATGGGACTTGTCTAGGGTCCTGTGCGTCATCAGGAAAGCTGCACTCCTCAGGTGAAGAAGAGTATCGGGTCGTACCCGCGTGTACGTGTCCGGGCGACGGTCGCCCCGTCGTCTCGCAGGCCGGTTCGGTCCTGGTCCGGACGCCACGCCGCGGGAGGGCATGCCCGACGAGGAGCGTCCGACCGCGTCACACTGACAGCGGGTGTGCCGACGAGACGAGGTGGTCGCGGATGAGGTTCGGAGTATCGACATTTGTCACCGATGAGGGCATTGGCCCCAAGGCGTTGGGACCCGCCCTGGAGGAGCGTGGGTTCGACTCCCTGCTGCTGGCTGAGCACTCGCATATTCCGGTCAAGCGGGAGTCCCCGTACCCGGGGGGCGGTGAGCTGCCGCGGATCTACTACCGGACGCTCGACCCGTTCGTGGCGCTCGCCGCGGCCGCCTCGGCGACCCGTGACCTGCTCCTGGGCACCGGCATCGCTCTGGTGATCCAGCGCGATCCGATCCACACCGCGAAGGAGGTCGCCTCCCTCGATCTGATCTCCGGCGGCCGGGCCGTGTTCGGGGTCGGCGCGGGCTGGAACCGCGAGGAGATGCGCAACCACGGGACGGATCCAGCCGTCCGTGGGCGGCTCATGGACGAACGCATCCGCGCGATGATCGAGCTGTGGACCAAGGAGGAGGCCGAGTTCCATGGCGACTTCGTCGACTTCGATCCCGTCTACGCCTGGCCCAAGCCGGTCCAGAAGCCCCATCCGCCCATCTGGGTCGGGGGCGACAGCGAGCGCGCTTTCGAACGCGTCGCCGCGTACGGTGCGGCGTGGATGCCGAGCGCTCTGCCGCTCGAGAAGCTGGGTGAACGCATCGCGCGTATGCGGCGGACGGCCGGTGACCGCCCGTCCGTCGTGGTGTACGCGGGCCGACACGACCGGAAGGCGCTCGACACCTACGCCGAACTCGGCGTCGAACGCGTCCTGCTGTATCTGCCGACCCTGCCGGAGAACGAGACGCTGCGCACCCTGGACGAACTGGCCGAGGCCACGTCCGGCCACCGGTGACAGCTCGCGGCTGCCGCTGAATAGGAGCTGACCGTGCCGGATATGGCCGGGGACGAGGCGCGCCGCCGGTTCATGACCGCGCGGGTTGCGCGCCTGGCGACGGTGGACGCGGGCCTGCGCCCGCATCTGGTGCCGGTCGTCTTCGCGGCCCACGGCGAGGAGATCGTCACCGCCGTCGACTGGAAGCCGAAGAGGTCACAGCAGCTGAAACGCTTGGACAACATCGCGGCCCACCCGGCTGTCTGCCTGCTCGTCGACGCGTACGACGAGGACTGGGAGCGGCTGTGGTGGGTCCGCGCGGACGGTGACGCCCGTGTGCTGCCGCCCGGCACCCAGGGCGAGTACCCGGCGACCGTCGCCCTGTTGCGGGAGAAGTACGCGCCGTACCGGCAGCGCCCGCCGACCGGTCCGGCGCTCGTGATCGCCGTCCGCCGGTGGCATGGCTGGCGTGCCGCGTCGGGGGGGTGACCGTAGGGCAGGAGACACGCCGCCCCCGGCATCACCAGTACCGGCACCATCACGGCTCGTCGTCGCCGTTATTCGGCTACCCGACACCGCCGTTGCCCCGGAGGAGCTGGGTGTCCATCCGCCCGCCGTCCCGACACCGCTCGTCCCACCCGGCGCGCGGCGAACGCCGCAGCTCAGCCAGGCCCGACTGCGGGTCACCCCCGCAAGAACTCCTGCAGATCGCGCAGACCCTCCCGGGCGACCCGGCCTGTCTCGACCTGGGCGTGATGGACGCCGTCTGCGCCCGGGTCCAGGCCCACTAAATGTAAGGGCGGCTCCGTAGGAGCCGGTGCACTTCACTCCGGCCTGCCGTAACCGCCCGAAGGCACGTGCCCAGGACAGCAGTTGGCGATAGCCCTCCCGGGTCGCGGAGAAGCTTCGCGTGTCCAGCAGAAGACCGGTGCTGGTGATGACCGCCGCCACGTGGACATCTTTGCGCAGGACCTGTTCGTGCTGATCAGTTGTGTCGTGACGTGGATGCCTCCGCTGAGTCTTGATGGGCATGGTCGCCTGTCTCCTGATCGTCTCGGGAACACCAATGGCCGACGCCGGAACGGTGTGGCGGTCAGGACTGTGAAGGTGTCTGTCGCGAAGACCTCGAATCCGTAGTGAAGGTGGTTCCGGAAGCCGCAGTTGGGCAACTGGGTGTCTCTGGTGACGGACGTCTGTAAGGCCCCGGGCCCTCGAGGCCTCCCGATAGAGCGGCGCCGTCACGGTGGTGGTCGGGAATCGAGGGCGCACGTCCCGCGGCGCAGCGAGTTGCATGACTCCCGGCTGCCCAAAGTCATGAACTGTTCGATTTTTGCAGCGCTTCGGGTGCTGCCCAATCTCGTGTCCAGGCGCTGTCGATTCTGGTTCTAGTGAACAAAGCCAACGCGCGAAAGCCAGGTTCCCGGTGTCTGCGGGGCGGGCCTTGACCCGGGATGGCCCGGTCGGTCAGCTCGAGCCGTTGGGGTGGAGTACGACCTTGGTCCAGCCTTCGTCACGGGCGTCGAAGTGCCGGTAGCCGTTGGGGGCCTGGTCCAGCGGCAGCTCGTGGGAGACGATCCATGAGGGCTTGGCCTTGCCCTGCTCTATCAGGGCGCACAGCTGTCGGTTGTATGCCTTGACGTTGGCCTGGCCGGTCCCCATCGACTGGCCCTTAAACCAGTGCAGGCCGTAGTCGAAGGCGACCTCACCCTCCGCCTTATACAGCTTGTCCGGGCTCCCCGGGTCGTGCGGCACGAAGACACCCACGACCCCGATCGTCCCGGTGAACTTCACCGAGTGCACCAGGTTGTTGAGCGTCAGGTTCGGGTGCTCGACACCCTGAGGGTCGTGCGCCTGGTAGCCCACGCACTCACACCCACGGTCCGCCCCCAGACCGTGGGTGAGTTCGTTGATCTGGTCGATCGGCGAGGCCTTGGAGTCATCGATGGGAATCGCACCAATCTGCTCGGCGAGCGCGAGCCGGTCCGGGTGACGGTCGACGACCATCACCTGCGCGGCGCTCTTGAGATTTGCCGACAGCGCCGCCATCAGACCGACCGGGCCCGCGCCATAGATGACAACGGTCTCGCCCGGCTGCACGCCGGCCAGCTCCGTGCAGTGCCAGCCGGTCGGGAAGATGTCGGACAGCATCACGTAGTCGGTCTGCTTCTCTCGCGCCTCCTCCGGCAGCACCAGGCAGTTGGAGTCTCCGTACGGGACCCGCAGGAACTCTGCCTGACCGCCGCCGTAGGGGCCCATTCCCGCGAAGCCGTATGCGGCACCGGCCATCGTCGGATCCACCGGCGTGGTCAGGCAGAAGGCTGTCAGCCCGTTGTCACAGTTGCGGCAGAACCCGCAACTGATGTTGAACGGCAAACAGACCAGGTCCCCCACCCGCACACGGTCCACGCCATCGCCGACCTCGATGACCTCCCCCATGTTCTCGTGGCCCAGGACACGCCCCGTCTCCATGTCCGTGCGCCCCTCATACATATGCAGGTCCGACCCGCAAATGTTGGTGGAAGTGATCTTCACCAGCACATCCGTCGGCCGCTCGATCCTCGCGTCCGGCACATCCTGCACGTTCACCGAACGTGGCCCGTCGTACACCAGAGCCTTCATGGGGTTCTCGCCTCCTGTCCGATATTTCGAATATCGATGGAAGGAACAAAATTCACGAATGAATCAACATGCGCCGCGTGAAACGCGAACGCAGGACGCACGTGGCTGCTTTCCCCAGTACGACACTGGCAGGCTTCGCAAAATACTCACTCGGAATTGACGCGAGCAACTCACCAGGGAGGAACTCATCGGGGAGCCGCACGACCTCAATGGCCGGGCCGCTGCTTCACGTTACCTTTTCAGCCGCAGCATTAGACGCAGCAGGTGAGCCCCGCGGACCATTCACTTCAAGCCTCCCACCGGGACTCTGCATGTCAACTGGAGACTGAGGTTTTCTCAGCAGTGATCACTTCCAGATTCCGTTGAGGACGAAATGAGTTCTCGCCGGGTCTCGCAGCTCGATATGGCCGTGGTCGTCGGCTTGGCCTTGGTCGTCATCGCTGCCGTGTTCGCCCTCTTCTACGGCAGCGCCGGGGGCGGCACGGGCTGACCGAACCCCCAGCCCGAACGCACCCCGGACGGCGTACTCATGCTGCCCGGGGTGCGATGTTTTGTCAGTGGCCCATTGCGAGGGCATGACCGCGATCCCCGCGTCCGACGCCGAACTGCGACCGGTACTGCGCGATCAGAGCGCAGCCGGGTGCTCGGACGTTCTCCGGCCACGCCTGGTTCGGATAGGCGACGTTCTCCGGCGTGGCCTCGTTTTAGACCGTGTCCTACATGGTGAGCGTGAGGAGTCGTTTGTAGCTGCAGAGGGCTGCGGCGAGTCCGAGAAAGGCCAGGTAGTTGGCGGGTTGGCGCTCAAAGCGGTGGTTGAGTCGGCGGTAGCCGGACAGCCAGGACATGGTCCGCTCGATGACCCACCTGTGTCGCCCCAGTCGATCGCTGGACTCGACTCCTTTGCGGGCGATACGCACGCCTATGTGTTTGCCCCATAACCATCGCCGCAGGTGGGGGATGTCGTAAGCCTTGTCGGCGTGCAGGCGCGTGGGCTTGGATTCGGCCGCTAGGAATCGTGTCCCATGTGGAAATGGGACAGCATCGGCTTCAGCGCGAGGCTGTCGTGGGTGTTCGCTGCGGAGATTCCCACGCGTAGGGGCAGTCCGTTCGCGTCCGACAGGACGTGCATCTTGGAACCGGGCTTACCCCGGTCCACGGGGCTCGGACCTGCAAGTTCGCCCCCTTTCTAGCCCGGACGTGGGCAGAGTCAAGGACTGCTCGTGAGAGGTCCACCAGGCCCTGCTCGTCCAGGCGTTGAAGAACTCTCTGGTGCAGCCGGCCCCAGACACCGGCACGGGACCAGATGACGAACCGGCGGTGCACAGTCGACTTCGACGCCCCGAAACACGGCGGCAAGGCCCGCCAGGCACAGCCGCTGACCAGAACATAGATGATCGCGGCAAAGACTGCCTCGTCATCGATGTTCGCCACCCCACCACCCTGCGGCCGCACCCGCGCCGCCGGCAGTAACGGCTCGGCGATCTCCCACAAACCATCCGGAACAATCCAGTCCCATTGCCCACTCCCCATAGAGGGCGTCTACCCCAACTCGCCATGTAGGACACGGTCTTAGACGGTGTCCTACATGGTGAGGCTGGGTAGTGCTCCTCAACATGGGTCAGGGGACGTGGAGTTGGATTGTTCCGGACGGGCTGTGGGAGATCGCCAGGCCGTTGATTCCGGCGGATCGGGTGCGGCCGCAGGGTGGCGGAAAGCAGAACACGCCTGATGAGACGCTGTTCGCCGCGATCATCTACGTACTGGTCAGCGGTTGCGCCTGGCGGGCGTTGCCGCCCTGTTTTGGGGTGTCGAAGTCGACAGTGCACCGGCGGTTCATGATCTGGTCGAGAGCCGGTGTGTGGGGTCGACTGCACGAGGCGGTTGTGCACCGGCTGGACGATGCCGGCCTCGTCGATGTCTCCCGTGTCGTGCTGGACTCCGCGCACGTGCGGGCAAAAAAGGGGGCGAACACGCAGGTCCGAGCCCCGTGGACCGGGGCAAGCCGGGTTCCAAGATGCACATCCTGTCGGACGCGAACGGACTGCCCATCATCGTCGGTCTCTCCGCCGCCAACGTCCACGACAGCCTCGCGTTGAAACCCATGGTCGAGGGTCACCAAACGAGACATGACCCCTACCGCGGACGCTACTTCAAGCCACAACGCCTTCACGCAGACAAGGCCTACGACATCCCTCACCTGCGGCGATGGCTCTGGGGCAAGCACATCGGGGTCCGCATCGCCCGCAAGGGTGTCGAGTCCAGCGAACGATTAGGGCGCCGCAGGTGGGTGATCGAGCGGACGATGTCGTGGCTGTCGGGCTACCGCAGACTCAGCCCCCGTTACGAGCGCCAACCCGCCAACTACCTGGCCTTTCTCGGCCTCGCCGCAGCCCTCTGCTGCTACAAACGGCTCCTCAAACTCACCATGTAGGACAACGTCTTAGGGTTCGATGACGAGGCGTTCGATGAGGCCGTCGCGGAGTGTGAACTGGTAGCGCAGATCGATGGTGCCGCCGGGGAAGTTGCCCTCGAGGTGGTGGGTGGCGATGTAGCGGGTTGCGTCGGTCTGCTGGGCGTTGGTGAGGTGGATGGTGTAGGTGAATTCGGTGACCGATCGGTTGAGCCACGCCTCGATCACCTCGGTGCCAGCGTAGGTGTTGCCGTCGTCGATCACCGTGGCTTGGTCGGTGAACGCCGTGATTGCGGTGGCGGTGTCGTGGGCGCGGTGCGCTTTCAGGTAGCGGGTGATGACCTCGGGCAGGGTGTCCGGGGCGCTGGTGCGGGGCTGGTTGTCGTACATGACGCTCCTTGGGATGGTGGCGGGTTCAGACGGTGGGGGTGGTGCCGCCATCGATGACGTGTTCGGCGCCGACGATGGCCGAGGCACGGTCGGAGACCAGGAAGGCGACCAACTCGGCGACCTCCTCGGGCCGGTTGGGACGGCCCAGCGGGATGCCGCCCAGGGAATCCATGAGCCGGCCCAGCGCCGCTTCCTGGGTGATATCTGCGTCGTGGGCGATCCGGGTGACGAGGTTGTCGGCGGCCGAGGTCTGCACGAAGCCGGGCGACACGGTGTTGACGCGGACGCCGTGCGGGGCGACCTCGTTGGCCAGGCCCTTGCTGTAGGTGGTCAGGGCAGCCTTGGCGGCGGCATAGGCCAGAGTGCCGTTCCACAGCGGCATGCGGCGCTGGATCGAGGTGACGTGCACGACGACGCCCTTGCCCGCGGTGATCATGTGCGGCAGGAGCGCCCGGTCCAGTCGGACGGCGGCCAGGAGGTTCGTATTGAGTTCCCTGGCCCAGTCGTCCTCGCCGAGTGCCGCGAACCCTCCGGCCGGCGCTTCGGACCCGCCGAGGGTGTTGACCAGGATGTCGACGCCTCCCACGCGGGCCTCCACCTCGGCGACTACATGGGCCGCGCCCTGGGCGGTGGACAGGTCGGCGGCGATGAACGCCTTCTCCCCGACGTCGTCGGGGCGGCTGCGGGCGGTGACCAGTACGGTAGCGCCGGCCTGGGTGAGCCGTCGGGCGATGGCGGCTCCGGTGCCCTTGGTGCCGCCGGTGACCAGAGCACGCCGGCCTTCGAGGGATTCACTGATGGATGCGCTCACGGTGTGCTCCGTTCCCGGGCGCGGGCGCAGAAGGCACCGCTCCCGTCATTACTGCTAACTGCTAAAATAGAAGCCACTAACTTCGACTTTAGCAGTAACTGAGGAGATGGTCGCCGTGGCAAGCCGGATCAGGCTGGAGGACCGGGAGTGCCCGCTGTCCACGACGGTGGAGCACGTCGGCGAGTGGTGGACGCTGCTGATCCTCCACGACGCCTTCGACGGCTACACACGCTTCGACCAGTTCCAGGAAAGCCTGGGCATCTCGTCCAGCATGCTCACCACCCGGCTGAAGTCCCTCGTCGCGGACGGGCTCCTGGAGCGCCGGCCCTACCAGACCAACCCCGTTCGCCACGAGTACGTCCTCACCGAACTCGGGCACTCCCTGCGACCGGTGATCGTCGCCCTGGCCGCGTGGGGCAACTCCCGCCTCACACCGGCCGAACGCAGCATGATCCTCATCGACGCCCACAATGGCGAGGAAGTCGAGCCCGTCGTCGTCGACGCCAAGACCGGCCGCCGACTCGACGACAGCGACACCTACGTCTTCACCGCAGGCCCCGCAGCCAGCGACGCCATGCGCCACCGTTACGCGACACGACCGGCCGCCCCCGCGGAGGCGTAGGACTGCCCTGAACAAGCCTCGGAAAGCCCTGATCCGAGCCGGAACGTACAGGTTGTACCTGATCGACCAGGCGCCCAGGCTCGCCGCCGACACCTCCCAGACCCATCGCGCCGATTCATCGAGAACTGGATCAAGTGAGGCGAGGAGCAATGCCGGTCGTTCTCAAGAATCGCCATCAAGAACGCCTTCGGCAAGCAACTTCTCGCTCTGCTGAAGCAGCGAAGCAGCCTGCCAGCCCAGTGAAGACCTCGCCGAAGCAGTTGACGCCAGCTTCCGCGAGCACCCAGATGCCGAGATGCTCCTGAGTTTCCCGGACGTCGGCGTCCAACTCGCGGCACGAGTTCTCGCCGAGACCGGCGACGACCGCAGGCGCTTCTCCGACGCCCGCGGACTGAAGGCATACGCCGGATCCGCGCCGATCTCCCGCGCCTCTGGCAAGAGGCACTATGTCGGACGCCGCGTGGTAAAGAGCAATCGCCTCCACCACGCCGGCTACCTCTGGGCCTTCTCCTCCCTGCGCTCATCACCCGGCGCGCAGTCCCACTACCGCCACCGGCGGGATATCGACGACTGGCACGCGCAAGCTCAACGGCACCTGTTCAACCGCCTGCTCGGGCAGCTGTTCCACTGTCTCCAGGAGCGAGTCCTCTTCGACGAGGAACGTGCATTCGCTCCGCCCTCGCACTCATGATTGGCAGCTGCTACTTGACTTCTTCGGATCCCGAGATGTCTATCGGGACACGCCCACCGTTTCGGTGACAGCACGCACCGCTTCAGGCAGCAGTCGGCAGATCAAACGCAAGGCATCAGGGCCAGTCGTATCGCGGGCCAGACCACCGCCCAAGGCGGCACCCCAACATCCTCACAGCGGCCTCTACGGGGAGGCAGGCGACGATGTCGACGCGCTCGTCGCCGATGAGCCGGCGGCCCAGGTCCGCCAGCACGGTGCGCGTGACGTCTTCGGCCCGCTCCCCGGTGGGATACGCGCCTTCGTAGCGGATTCTTTCCCACCATATGCTGAAACGTCATGCCGGACCGGGCAGCGGCCGATTCACGGAGGGAAGCATCGGAGGGTGGTTGCCTTTCTCATTCAAGGGCGTCTTCGCCGGCAGGGTGGGCCAACGTTGGCCGGCCCGCCCAGCTGATTTGCGTGAGCGGCGCACGCTCACGGGCTTAGGTGTGCTCGGGATGGCCGAAGAGGAGGTCGTGGCCCGGGGGCAGTTGGAGCAGGATGCGGTGGGCGAGGTCCTCGCCGGGGGCGTCGGCGGTCACGCTCAGTACGGCACTGACGTCCCAGGCCGCAGTCTGCTCCGTGGCTCCCTCGATCCACGCCGCGGTCGCTCGCACGAACCGCTCGGTCGAGAGCGGCTCGGTGGCCTGCAGCGGGTTGAGAAGAATCACGGCGAAGGTATCCGGGAGCCTAGCGGCCCGCTCCGCCCCCACCAGATGTGCGCCCAGCAGGGCCAGAACGGTGCGTGCGGAGCGTTCGGCTTTCTGGGGTGTGGCGTACTTGCCGCGTTCCTGCACGTGGCCGAGGATTGCTTCCCATCGCATGGCCACCACTGCTCCTTCTGCATCGTTGCCCGAAGGACGGAGTGCGGAGGACGGGGCCGGAAGGGGAGGTCGATGCCCGTCCTCCGCCGTAGGTACGGTCGGGAGTTGGCTCCTCAGCCACTGATCTGCTTGTGGTTGGACTCCCCGCCGATTGCGATCTTGCGAGGCTTGGCGCGCTCGGCGATCGGGATGCGCAGCGTCAGCACCCCTGCCATCGCCGCGAAACTGCGTAAGTGGGGAAGCGCACTGAACGACCGGGCAGCCGCCGCCTACAACGAACGATGGCGAACCGACCAAGAACTGACACAACGGCACAGGCGTCGGGCCTGAAAGGCCCTTGGCCCAGCACCGTCGGCACCACCCGGCGGTCATACAGCCCGCTCCGCCGACCGACGTCGCCATCGCCGTCGTCATCAAACCGGCATGTGCCGTTGCGGAGGCTGGGGCTGCCCATACCGCACGCTCTGGGGTCTGTAGACGGTCGGAGACGGGCCGAACAGTGTGGACGCAGTGATAACGGCTCGCACGAGAATTGGGAGAGGAACATGACGGACACCAGTAACGAGCCTGAGCAGCCTGCGGCCGTGCTCTTCGATGTGGACGGGACACTGATGGACACCGTCTATCTGCATACGGTGGCGTGGTGGGAGGCCCTTCGCCAGGCAGGCCATCGGATCGGCATGACCCGGATCCACCGGTGCATCGGCATGGGGAGCGATCACCTGCTGGAAACGCTCCTGGGGAAGGACCCGGACCCCACCGGCGACGACAGGATCTGCGCGTCGCACGACGCGCTCTACGGGCAGCCGGGCGCAGGCATGCTGCAATGCCCTGCTGGCCGGAGAACTGCACGCGCCCGCGCCGGTCGCGCGCCCCGGCGCGGATCGTTCACGGCCTCGCCTCCGTCGTAGCGGGCAGCGGAGTGCCAACTCCTTGAGCAGCCCGGTGCCGGCGCGAGTCCATCACACGAGCCCATCCCAGTCGACCGCTCCGGCGGCACCATGCTTCCCGCGGGACTGGGGATCAGCCAGCCCTTCGCCATACGGCTCTGCGGACGACGGATCGGGTTTAATCGGTTATGTACCAATTGCTCTTGAGGTACTCCAGGGTGCTGCTGCCGAGCTCGCTCTCGGAGAAGGTGACGGAGGCCCTGATCGCTTCGGTTGGGATCTCGACCTTGTCGGGGGCCAGCACAGCGACGTGCTGCGGATCGACCGTCGCGGTTCGCAGGGCCTTCTTCTGCGCGGGCGAGATCATCTGGAACGTGACGACGAACGTCGACGTGCACGGGCCGAACCCCTGGTCCTCTGCCTGCTTCGCGGCGGGCCCGGCCACTTCGCAGACAGTGTTGATGTCCTCGCGGCCCACAGCATGGAGGTACTGCTCGTACCGCTGGATCGCGCCCTCCTTCGTCCTGAGCGCGGGCTGGTCCCCGGTCGGCTCGGCCGACGGCTTCTCGGTCCGAGGGGACGAGGACGGTGTGGTCGACGGTTCATCGGGCCGTGCCGATTCGGACGACTGCGAAGCCTTAGCGGCCGTGGAGGTGTCTTCTTCCGACTTCTCCGGACCACACGCACACGCCGCCAGCGCCACGCAAGTCGATACCCCCACGCTCACCAGCGTCCGAACTCGCATCCAGTCCCCCTCAGCAACAGTCGGCAACAAAGGAGGACACGCGAGATCTGGGGGAACGGTTCCTGAGCCGGTCCGTATGACATTCCATCGTGGTCGCCCCAGCTGGCACCGAGTCGTTTCACGTCATGAACTCCGAGCAGAGCCAGAATTCGGGATCGGCATCAACGTCCTCGGCCCGTTCCGCGGTTTGTCCGGCAGCCGTCGTACTGCTCCTACAGCGTTCTCACCCGCCGAACCCGAGCCAGGCGACGGACAGTCCCTGCCGGTTCCAGTCCTGCGGGTTGAGGGCGGACGGCCACCGCCGTCGTTGCCGGTCGCAAGCGGTACAACCTTCTCCCCTTCAAGATCGTCTGCTTGTCGAGGAGTTGGAGCGTCCGGCTCCCCGACACTCTTGGGGGATGCAATGCACAGAGTCTCCGTCGGCCGCGCCCTGCGGCTGGGAGCGTGCGGTACCGCGGTCGCGGGCCTGTTCGTGATCGGCCTGGGAGCTGCGACTGCAGCGGCCTCCGACACGCTGTGGATCCAGTCGCCGTACGAGCTGAACGTGCCGCTCGGCGTCGACGGCGGCGAAGCCCCGGCCCGCTCGCTCGACCTCGGGCTCTACCACGACAACAGTAACGTCTCGGTCACCGACGGGCGGTTGACGCTCGATGTCTCCGGGCTCGCCGGAGTGGCTGACATCATCTGGCCGGCGAACTGTACGCCCGAGGGCACCGTCGCGGTGTGCACAGTCGACGGCCAGATCCCGGTGACCAACGTCGACGCCGTGCACCTGGGGATCCGGGCCGCCACCGGCGCGCTGAAGGGCGCGCAGGGCACTGTCTCGTACACGGCTACGGCCACCACGCCGTCCGGCACGATGAAGTCGCCGCAGGGTTTCAGCACCACGGTGACGGTGGCGTCGGGCCCGGACCTCGCACTCAACGACCCCGGCAAGGCGGAGGGCGTGCAGCCGGGCGCCAACCTTCCGCGGCCGGTCAGCGTGACCAACGAGGGCAACGAGACGGCGCACGGCTACACCCTGAAGATGAGCGCCTCCTACGGCCTGGACTTCGTCACCTCATACCCGCAGTGCACGTACCGCAAGGACGAGGGCGGTGGCGAGTACGCGCCGATGACGCATGCCACGTGCACCTTCGACGACGAGATCGCCCCGGGAGCCCGCGTGGAGCTGCCCGAGCAACTGGTGTTCTCCGTCAACGACAAGGCGCTGTACGAACGGCTCGATCTCAGCGTGGACCCGGCGGGCGGCGTCACCGACATCGACAGCGGCGACAATTACGTGGCGCAGGCAGTACTCGCCGACAACACGGCAGACTTCGCGGTGCGCGGCACCAACGTCATGGGGAGCGCCGGCGAGACGGTCACTGCCGAGGTCCGGTTCCAAAACAAGGGCCCCGCCTGGTTCGGCAACCTGGGCTCCGGCGACCCGGCCGCAGTCGTCGAATTCCGTGTACCGCAGGGAACGACCGTCTCCGACGCCCCCACGGAGTGCCGCCCGCGCACGCTGACCGGCGGCTACTACCCGAACCGGGTGGGAGCCCCGCGCTACGACTGCAACCTGCCGTACTGGGTGTCGGAGAACACCGAGCGGGCCTTCGCCTTCCAGCTGCGCGTGGACACCGTGGTGCAGGACGCCACCGGACCGGTCGAGGTGCGTCCCGTCTTCGGGGAGTTCGCCTTCGACCCGGAGACGAAGAACAACTCCGCGAAGGTCGTGGTGAACGCCACGCCGAAGGCCTGACACTGCCCGCCTCGGGCCCGGCCCCCTAACGGACCGTTCGTGAACCTCGACGGGCTCACGGACAGGGGCAAATGCTGCGGATGAAGCAGCGCTGAGATGAACATCACCTGGACCGGCCGCCCGAGGCACAGCGAATCGCACGACACCGACGGTGACCGGCCGCACCGACCTGTGGCGCGAGCAACAATTCCTGGCACTCGGCGTCTTCGGCAGGCCTTGACTTGCCGAAGGCGCCGACCCGACCCTGCAGCTCAACCGGAGAGACCAGCGGAGACCAACTCTCCTGACCACCCGGAACCCAGCCGTTCGAACAGGCCGGGTGTTCCCCGTTCATGGATTTCCTGCCAACGTGACGAAAAATGCGTCGAGTTGAGCGCAGGGGCGTCCGGCAGACGGTCCCGACCGCCGAAAGTCGGGACCGCTCGGTACGGCATCGCGCCTCTGCAAAGTCACAGTCGGCGGCCCATCTGGGGGAAGAGAGCCAGCCAGGCGGTCACGGGCATTCGTATGCGCGCTGCGTGCCCTGTGTCCGTCCGAGCTCCGGTGCCGACCGGCTGTTGGGCTACTTCAAGGCGGCGCTATCCCCAGTGGCGGTCACTGCGCTGGTGGTGCTCGTACCAGCGAATTTCCAGCGCCAGGTACCTGCGGAATTCGCAGTGACCGTCGTCTTCAGCTTGCCCGTGCTGTCGGTGGTCACGGTCTTGACGGTGGAGTACGTCGAGGCGCCTGACTTCTTGAACTGCAGGGCGACGCGCTGGGCGCTGTAGCCGGCGTAGACGTTCGTGTTCCAGTTGGCCCGCGTCAGGGTGCCGGTCACGGTCAGGGGGCGCCCCTTGACCACGGGTTCAGGGCTCGCCTGGGTGGCGGTCAGCTTGGCGTAGCGCTTCACCTTGACCGACTTGCTGGTGTCGAGCGTGTAGAAGTCGTGGTCGTTGGCCGCGGCCTCGGCGTCGAGGTGCCAGGTGCCAGCGTTGCTGTTCTTGAGGTCGGAATAGTCGTCGGTGTCGTTCGCGTCCAGGGTGTACGTCCAAGTGCACTTCATCGTCGTGGACGAGGGCCGGGTGCACGAGGCGGAGTCGGGGAAGGCGATGCGGCCGTCGGGGCTGACCAGCTTGCCTCCGTAGATGCCGCTGATTCCGGAGCCGTCCTTGGCCGTCGCGACGACAGTCAGGGACTGAGCGGCGCTGACGCCGATGTTCACGGTGGTCTTGCTGAACGTCACGGACGTGAAAGTGGTGTCGCCCTTGTGGCTGTCCGCCTGCGCGGCGGGGGCGAGAACGGTGAGCAGCGCCAGGGTGCCGCCTGCGGCGGTGGCGGCCGTTCGGATTCGCATGGTTCTCCAGGCATGATGAGCCGGATCTTGGTCCGGGCGTGGAGAAGACACACACCAGGGCAGGTTGGTTGTACGGAAGACGCTTCGCACGCTGGGCACTGACCGGAGCGCGGACGGTAGCTGCCCGCCGCAAGGGCACGATGCCGTGTGGGTGCAGCTTCTCTCCAGTGAGCCCCTTCGGTATGGATTCGGGTGCTCGTCTGATGCGGACGGGTAACGCTGGGCAAGATCGCTGGCTGGCGCCCTCACACCTTCTCGAAGACCATGCGAACGACGGTGAAGCGGCCCTCGCGCAGGAACCTGAGCGCGGTCTTCTGCTCCCTGATGATGTCTGACACCGCGCTTTCGCCGATGAGTTCCGCTCCGCGTACGTGGTTGGCCTCTGCCTTTTCCAACCAGCTGCGTACCGTGGCGACGCCGTCGTCAGGGTCGGCGCGCGCCTCCACGATGCTGAACAATCCGCGGCTGGCTTCGATCAGTTCGTCCCAGGTCGGAAGAAAGCCGGTCCAGCGCCGTCAGCCGAGGGCGTCGAGCAACTCGCGCTCGCGCTGGACGCTGAGGCCTGCGCGCCTTTCCCGGTCCAGTCCCTGCTCGTGTTCCCAGCGCAGCGTGTCGGCCAGCATCTCCGCCGGGGGCCGGTGACGCAGCCCCGCGGCGCGCGCCGCGGACCCGTCCCGGGCCGACCACCCTTCCCAGCCCGGCTCGACCAGCCACATCGCCAGCGATTCGGACCCCATGTACTGGGCCACGCCGTTGGCGAGCAGCCACGCCGATTCGGCGGTGACCACCGGACCGGTGTGCCCGCCGGCGGCGCGGGACAGCTGGATCCACTCTTCGAACGGAACGACCGGGCCGACAGCGTTGTATGTGCCGATGATTCCCGTCTCCGCGCCGTCGAGCAGCCAGGAGGTGAGGTCCCGCACGTCGACCACCTGAGTCGGCATGGCCGGTGTGTTGGGGACCAGCATCGGTCCTCGCGGGTCGCGTGCGGCGCGGGCGACCCAGTAGCCGGAGCGCCCGCTGTGATCGCCCGGGCCGCCGATGAGCCCGGCTCGTGCGATGAGGAGGCGGTCGCCCACAGCGGCCGTCGACGCCTGCTCGCAGGCAACCTTCGCCTCGCCGTACAACTCGAGGTCGACCTCGCTCCGGTCGGTCGGGGCGAGCAGGGCCGCGGACTCGTCCGCCCCCAGCGTGGCGTGGGAGGCGTAGGCGTTGCCGGACGAGACATACACCCAGTGGCCGGCCTTGCTGCCCAGCACGTCGAGCGCTCCACGAACGAAGCCTGGCTGCCATGACACCTCGACGACCGCGTCCCATACCCGGTCGAGCAGGGGCTCGTAGGCCGACGGATCGCGCCGGTCGGCGGCGACCAGTGTCGCTCCGTCCGCGACTTCTCCGCTCTCGCCACGTGCGAGGCAGGTCACCCGATGGCCGCGTTCGATCGCCTGCCGCGACAGCTCCCGAGCCACCCATGCCGTTCCGCCCAGAACCAGGATCTCCATACCGACACACAAGCACCGGGATCACCGCCCGGCCAGGCGGATTCGCTGACAGCAGATGGCCAGCCGCCGGATACGACGACCGGGGACACCCGCGCAGCCCCTTCGCACCGGCCGTCTGGGACGGCCTGCTGGCGATGGAACAACTGGACCTGGAGCCCTTCGGGTCCGGCTCGGACGGCGACTGGCCCCGCGGCTCGGGTCTTCCCCTGGGAGTGCTCGCTTCGGTGCAGGCCTACACCACAGACGCAGCCGGCCGTCTTGAGGGCCGAGCCCACTCCCCCGACTGCGCGCACCGACGCCCACAGCCCGGGGTCCACCACCACGACGAGATCGAGACCATTGAAGAGCGGCTGGGCAGCAAGGAGTTCGACCCGTGCAGCAAGTGCGGCGGGTACGCGGTGCGCCGCCTCACCGACCTCCAGGTCACCTACTACCGTGCCGCGCACCAGCTGCACGACCTCGCACGGCTCATCCTCACAACTCCTCGACAGCGGGCGGTCGATACGGAGAAGTTCACCCGGACTCTCGATGAACTCGGCGACCTGAGGTGCGGGCCGCGATGGCGCTGCTGCAGCACTACGCCCGCGTCAAGCGTGACCTGTCGGTGGCGGTGCGGGAGTTGGCAGACACATGGCCAGCCGGCTGTCCCTCGAGGAGTGATCACAGCCGCTCCCGTGCACATTCCTGGACATGAACTCCTCTGGCAAGGACGGCAGATCGAGCGTTATACACGAGTGGATCAACAGTTTGGGAGTGCTGTGCGCGGTCGTTCTTTCCGTCATCGCTCTGCATCGCGATCAGACGCAACGGGCCAGCGACGAGGAACGGGAGGCGATGAAGGTCAATGTGTACTTGTTGAGTTCCGGGGCTGCGACCGCCGGAGTGATGGTGGAGAACCAGCAGTCGATCCGCATAGTGGATGTGACCGTTCGGCTTGAGGTGGGCGGCGTGAGCGTCCAACAAGTTCAGTTCGGCGAGGTGCACTCATGCACGCAGGACTGGTTCTTGTTTGGTGACCACCAGTCGCAGGTTCGCACTGACGCACTGGTCGTGCTCCAGTTCCGGGACGGATCGGGCCACCGTTGGCAGGTGAAGCCGGGGCCGGTCCTGAACAAGATCGGCGACAACGAGCCTCGCCGGGACGACTGGGACGAGCTGGTTGCCGCCTGGGGCCTCAAGCGCCAGACCAGCCCCTCCAGCGGCTGCAGCTAGCACCCGCCCACACCACAGCCCTCACGGAGCGGCGAGTGGCGTGATCAAGCCGTCGACCCTGAACTCGACAGCAGGTGCCCGACGCGTCACTACGCTCACGAATCTCAGCCAGCCAAAGGAGCCCCTGTCGGAGAGGGCGGCCGCGACGGCGTGCACGACGACCAGACTCACTTGCCCAACTTCCTTCAACTCCTCGCTCCGGGCGAAGAGCCCGACGGTGCTTAGTCCCGTGACGGAACCCGGGCGGCCAGGTTCATGAGCAAGGTGCGGGCCAGCTCAGCATTAGCAGGGGTGTGGTTCGCGACCGCCGCCAGGATCTCCAGCACGTCCTGCGCCTCCCCCACCGTCAGCAGGGGGAGTAGGGCGGCCGGCGGCTCGGGCACCGCGAAGTCGGTAGAACAGTCGAGCGCGAGATCATCCATGAACGGGTCAACGGCACGTTATTGAAGAGGTTACGGAGGCCCGCTGTTCAGCCTGAGGGAACGCAGTGACCCTTACTCATCCATGTCGTCGATGTGTTCCTGCAAGACGCATGCAATTGCCTGTGTGTCACCGGAGGAGGGAATCTGGCCGTAATCAGTGGCCCCTTGGTCTAGCGCCAAATCGCTTGTGAAGTAGACGAGATCAGGCGATGGTGCGTAGAAGTCACGAATCCATCGGGCAAGGACGGCGGCCTCCGCGGCAGACGCCGTCAGAGCCAAAACGGAACCGACCTTCGGGTACGGCATCGTCACGAGCCCCTCGAGCCATGCGCCACCGCCCAAGGGAATCTCGATCCGCAGAGCGTCGGACGGGTGGGGGCCGAGTTCGCCCTCGCGGGTTGCCGAGGCTCCAGGGAAGGCCTGGAGCAAACCATTGGCGAAAACGTCGAGGTCGAGGTTCCAGGCGGCAGCGTTGTCCACGGGCGCAGCGAAACTGAACGTGACGCGGCGCGCTGCTTCGTCGCTCATGAGGGGTTGGTGTCCTACGGTACGTATCGTGCGTTGCCGTTGACCCCGCTCATGGCCATCATGCTCTGCCTGTAGGGGGCGGCAGGCTTGTCATTGGTGATGATCTCAAATCCGCGAATCTCGTCATCGCGTGGATCGGCGAGAGCGGCGGCTCTTCGCCACGCCTCAACCGGGACTGGTTTCACCCGCAGCATCACGCAGCTTGCGGCTGTATGACGGGCTGACTATCCCCACTCGCGAGTGAATAGCCCCGTCGTGGCATCGACTCGGCGGCCAGCATCCCGCTACGAAGGACCTGACCCGTTCTTGATCTTCGAGGAGCTTCGTGCGCACCTTCGCCCGCACTGCCGCCCTGCTCACCGCCATCGCCGCGCTCGCCATCCCGACCGCCACCACAGCCCAGGCCGCGCCCGGGCCGTTCGGCAGCCCCGGCGACATCATCACCACCCCGCTCCAGTACGCGTTGAAGGCCCTGCCCATCGCGGACGAGGACCGTACTGGCTACCAGCGCACCAGCTTCAAGCACTGGATCGACGCCGACAAAGACGGCTGCAACACCCGCGCCGAAGTTCTCAAGGCCGAAGCATTCATGACCCCCGAGCAGCGACCGAACTGCAAGCTCACCGGCGGGCGCTGGTACTCCGAGTACGACGACCTATACATCGACGGCGCGAGCGGCCTCGACGTAGACCACCGCGTCCCGCTCGCCGAAGCCTGGGACTCCGGCGCCTCCAACTGGACCGCGGCCGAACGCCAGGCCTACGCCAACGACCTCGGCGATGACCGCGCACTGATCGCCGTGTCCGCGAAGTCGAACCGCAGCAAGGCCGATCAAGACCCGTCGACCTGGATGCCGCCCGCGGCAAGCGACCACTGCGACTACGCGCGGGACTGGATCGTCGTGAAGGTGCGCTGGCAGCTCGCCATTGACCCCGCTGAGCGAGCCGCACTCTCGGAGGGCTTGACCCACTGCCCCAACGCCCCAGTACACGTCACCCTCGCGCGATAACGGCATCACCAACCGACAAAGCCCCTGATGGCGATTCATGAAAATCCCCAGGCTCGATCTTCGGCCCCCACTTCATTGATCGTTTGACCGTGAGGGGGGCAGGCCGCCCGGGGACGGTGGGGGCGCACCTTCGTCAATGGCCGTCTGCTGGTCCGCCCTGATGCCAGGCGTAGATACGGACGCGGTCGAGGTGGAGTTCATTGGGGCCTATGCAGTCGGCGGCCCAGGTGGCCAGGCGAGAGCCGCAGAAGCAGGCCAGGTTGGGGCCGTGCGCGCCGGTGGGACCGCAGCACCCGAGCCAGTTGTCCCCGAGTGTGAAGGGTTCGAGGTGTGGCAGAACGTCGTCTGGGTGGACGATGAAACTGTCACGCCATCCGGCTGACACCGTGGCCCCAGTGCCGGCTCGCAGCAGCTCGCGCCCGCCGCTGCGGGCGCGGCGGCGGGATGCAGCGGCGATGACGAACGGGGCGCCCCACGGGTCGGGGTCGACGGCGTAGCGTCCGCGGGGGACGGTGGAGCGAGCCCGACCGGTCTTCTTGTCCCGGCCCTGATCTGGGTCATCGACGTCCGGAACAATCGGGAGCGCCACCAGGTCCCCGGTGAGCGCGGTCCCGCACTTGGCGCAGTAGAAGACGGTCACACGTCGGGTTTTACCGTGTACCAGGCCGGACCGTCACGCGGAATCTGGCTGGCTGACAGGGGCGAATCCTGCCCGACAGCCCGCCACAGGCCAGCACACGCAGGTGGGGAATCAGGGTGAGTAGGTCTGGCCCGTCCCCGCGCACAGGGTGGGGAATTTCAAGGAGCCTCATCAGCCTTGCCAGCCGCACTCAGCGGCCTGGCGCCGCCGGGGCCAAGGGCGGTCAGCGACGTGGGTGAGCTGGCTTGCGGCCGTCTGGACGGCAGCGAGCCAGCCTTCACCGAAGTCGGCGCTCCTGCCGGCGGGCGCTTATGTGCCCAGCGCGGATACGTCGACGTGGGCGCCTTCCAGGACCCCGGCCTTGATCACCGCCAGGAGGTGCTGTATCTCCTGCGGCCTTGCGCCCGTGGTTTCAAGGAGATCTGACACACGGCGCTGTCCGCTTGCGGCTGCCTTTGCGTGCACGGTGATGAGCGGTAAGGCGGGCTCTTCAGGGCTGGTGCTCATACGCGGTTTCCCTGTGGGGTTCTTACCTGAGCTCGACGGAGTAGCTGGTTCCGTCGAACTCCCATCCGTCGGAGCCTCCACCGATGTCCAGTTCGATGACGTCGTCGATGAAGTGGTCCTCCATCTCGTCGTCGGTGAGCTCGCCGGCCATCCAGAGCGCCTCGATGTCGTTCCAGTCGCCCTGTCGGCCGTCGATCCGCAGGGGCGCGGCTTCTCGTGTTCCGCGCTCGCGCCGGTCACGGCCGGTGGTGACATAGCCGCTGATCTCGAAATCGCCACTCTTGATGTGGGCGGGGATCGGGTCGGCGGGGACGATGGCGACGTTCTCGTAGGCGGTGTGGATGAGGTCGCGGTAGCTGCGGCGGACGTTGTATTCCGGGTCGGACAGCCAGTTGAGAAGCGTCTTGACGGTCACGTCGAGCCCGGCTTCGTCCAGTGCCTGGTAACCGCGGTGGGTTCCGGTGAGCTGGGAGAGCTGGGCGTGCCAGTGCTTGGCGTTGTAGGACGACAGCCTGTGGCGGGGGGTGACCTGGGCGCGCAGGAGGTCGTTGAGTGCGGCGCCCAGGGACTCTCCATGGCCGGTGGGGCCGGCCATCAGTCGTCACCCTCGGGAATCATTTGGCCGGGTTCGATGAACTTGGCCTTGACCTCGCCGAATCCGGTCCCGATCCGGTATGTGGCGGGCGGGGTGCCGGGGAGTGTCCAGAAGACGGCTGCGTCGACGTTGCGCAATGCGATCAGTTTGTGGCCCTCCTGGACGGCCTTGAAGGCGCCGACCCAGTGGCGGACTGAGGCCTCGGCGACCATGCTCATGCGCCAGTCCGGCCGCCAGAACGGGGAGCGCTGTTCCTGGCGCTTGGGCCACAGCAGGCGCAGCGCGATGGACAGCCGCGTCTTGTACGCCTTGTACGGGTCGCCGCCAACCTGCACGAGCTCGGTACGTGCTTCCTTGGCTGCTTCGTAGAAGGGCTTGAACAGGGACTCGTTGTACTTCCCCGTCCAGGAGTCGTGGATGGTCGGCATCGCGGCGAGGTGGCCTTCGCGGACGAGCCGCAGAAGCAGCTTGATGTGCGGGGTGGTGACCCACACGTGGCCCTGTTCGTCGGGCCGGTCGATGATCCGCCCCAGCGGGTGCGGCATGTCCGTGCGCGGCCATTCCGGGATGTCGATGAGGTAGATGCCGGCATGGGTCTTGTCGAAAGCCTCGAGGGGACCGGTGTGCACCAGCTTGTTCGGGGCGAGCGGAACGCCCGAACACGCCGACGGGTAGGAGCCGTTGCGGTCGATCAGGCACAGCACCCCCTCACCGAACACGTCGGACGGCACTACGAGTTGATCTCGCCGGACGCGCTTTCCGTCCTTCTCCCGGGTGTAGGGCACCCGTGTGCTGGTGGCGTCGGGGTGGACCCAGCGCGGCTCGCCGTCCATGCGCTCACTGATCAGTGGCCATGGAGCGCTCTCCCGTTCCTCGAGGCGGATGACCTTGATCGGATGCATCTTCGAGCGGGCGACCGCCTCCTTGAGAAGCTTCAGCGCAGGGAAGGGCGCGCTCTCCGGCTCGTCTTCCTCGTCCCCCGGTTGAAGCTCCACTTCTGCTTCGGCGTCGTCTTCGCCGTCCGGAACGGGTTCGTTGTCGATGGCGGGCTGGGCGACGGCGGGCTCCCCGGTGGTCCGATCGGACACAGCGGTGTTGTAGGCCTTCAGCGCGTCGGCGAGTCGACGTCCGTCGGCGTCGTCCGGCAGCTGCTGCGCCGTCGAAGCTGTCTCGGCCAGCTCAGGCCCGAGGTCGGCCAGGGCTTCCTGGTCGGCGCTTGCCAGCGCGGCACGCAGCGCGGCCAGTACGCGCGTGACGGAGGCTGGCAGCCCTTGCCGGGCGCCGGACGTGTAGGGAAGGGCTGCTTCGGCCAACTCCCGTTCCGTGGCGCTGCCCAGACGCTTCGCGGGTTCTTCCGCGGCCGTGCGGGCGGCGGGGGCCATACCGGCGTCGAGGAAGCGGGCGTGCAGCAGATCGGGGGTCAGGTACGCGGAGCCGATCGCGCCGAAGTCCCGCTCCGAGACTGTCACCTGAACCTTGGAGGAGTCCTCGGTCGGTGCGAGCGTCAGCGTGACGTCGGCGTCCAGGAGCCCCAGAAGTGTGGGATCGGCGCTGTCCACGATAGCGAGTACCGGCACGTGCAGGCTGCGAGCAAGGGAGGCCAGAACCTGGGAGGCGTCCGGGAGACGGTCACCGGACAGGGGAAGCCGGGCGTTGTGGGCGGCCTGGAGGCGGTCCACGACCACGAGGGCCAGGTCCTCGACATGAGGGGCGGTCTCCGCGATCGCCTCAGCGGTCAGGTCACTGCCGTCGTCGATGAGCAGCACGGAGGCTTTCTGGCGGAGCTGTTCGGCGAATTGCTGCTCGTGCTCGGTGAGGCGGCCCTGCTTGAGGCGCGGGTAGTCGCCGCCGGTCTCGGCGGCGAGGATCCTGCGGAAGATGTCGGCTCGGCTCGGCCCCGACGCCGCATACAGGACCTTGCGGCTGTCGATGAGCGCGGTCTTCCTGGCGGCCGACAGCCCCAACAGACTTCCGCCGCCGGCTGGGGGTGCTGCGACGAGTGTCAGCAGGCCCGGCTGCAGACCGCCCGTTGCGGCATCCAGGCCGGGCAGCCCGAACGTGGGGCCGCCGGCGGGGCCGGAGCTGAGCGCGGCGCCGATGGCATCGCCCAGCGTGGCGAGCCTGCGGGGCGCTGGGCTGTCCTGGTTTTGTGGGCTGTTCACCGCACCTCCTGCGGGCACCGCGCCAGCGTGCGCGGTCGTGTCGGACGAGGGGGTACCTGACGGAGTGTCGGCAGGGAGCAGCACCGCGACCGGTGTGTTGCCCCGTCGGAGCACCTGCGGCTGGCCCTGAGCTGCCAGCGTGATGAGGTCGCCGAAGTCTTTCTGTGCGGCGCTCAGTGCGTGGGACGGGAATGCGTCGGCCTTCCGCGCCGCCGGAAGCCGGTCGAGCGGCGCCAGCAGGACGCATTCCTGCTTCCTCTGACCCTTGCAGATCCGGGTCGTGCGCCCGTCTTCCTGGGCGCGCTTGGCCAAGGCATAGAGGGCGTTGCGTGCCGCGGTCGCGTTCATCGCGCCCTCTTCGTGCACCGGCTGATTCACTCACCCTCCCAGGCCTATCAACTCGACACCAGGGTAGCAAAGTTCAGACAATTGCAGACTCAAAGTCACACCGATTTTTGAACTTCTCACTCATTAGCGACGGGTTACAGTGTGAGTTAACCGCCGCGAACACGGCAGCCCGAAGTATCAGGCATAGGTAGGCACACGTCGAAGGCCAGGACCATCAGCACCGGTCCCGGCCTTCCACTCACGCCGCCCGCAGTCGATCACACCCCGCCCGTCGCGGCCTCAGCTCCCTGCCTTCGACTCTGGTCCGGCACTTCGGACGCGCCGCTGGACGCGAGGCACCCGACCGCGCAATGGGTCTTGCCCAAATGGCCATACCGGCCGCCCACGAGGTCCCGCGCCGGCCCGACGACTCGGTAAGGCGCTGGAGCACCCCGTCGAGGAGCTCGCCGCGGCAGTCGGACATCAGGCACAGGACATCAGGCGCACCTGTCGGCACCTGCGCTGAGACTTCCGGGTCGTCAGTGGATGGGAGACGAGGGAAGAGCGGGGCCCTTCGAGCCCGACCTTCCCTCGTCCTCCCGCCTCGTCCGGCGCGTGATGGCATCTCGCCGAGCCAGGTCAGCTCTGCACTGGCGGCTCCTGCTTCTGCTGCTCGTCAGGCACGTACCTTCGGAACCTCTCGTGTGCAGACTGCTGTGCTCGTCCTGAGCGCCTGTGCGATGTCGTCCCAAGAGCAGTCCGCCGCCCCGGCTGCGCGCACGGCCTCCTTCTGCCATCCCTCGGCACTGTTCTTGAGCCGAGTGGCCACATAGGCGGCGAGCAGGGGGCGTTGCTCGTCGGGTGCACCGCCCGGCCGCAGGGGGGCACTGAGCGCCGCGACCGTGTCCTCCACTTCATCGAGCAATCGTCGGAGCTGCTCGCAGCGTGCGGGACAAGCTGACCTCGGCATATCGGACCCACTCTTGTTGCAGCCCTTCATCGCAAGCCTCGGGGTCGTCGAAGTCCACGGGGCGACGAGGTCCACGCCAGCCGCATGCACAGACAGCCCGGGTCCCTTGGGTGCCTCGTCACCCTTCACCTCCGTCGTACTTGAAGGACCACGCCCAGTTCACGCGTCGCTCCCAGGTCTCTTTCGATTCCTCGAAGGTGTCGTGGGGTGCGTCCTCCCCGCCGGAGAGCACCGCAACGACGAATGCCTCGTGGGTCTCGTCCGCGTGCGACCAGCCCATACGTCGCTCCTCGACTCGACTGCGACCGGAAGGCCGTCAGGGTCTCTTGACGGTATAAATATCGTCAGGGTTCCCTAACGAGAATGAGGCTCTTCCAACTTCAGCTTGACGTTGCCAGGTGAAGCGCGAGTACGGCCTTGACCAGGTCAGTGACGCGGGTGGTGCTGCAGCGGAGCTTGCGCAGCAGCCGCCAGGACTTCAGGGTGGCCATCGCCTGCTCGCCGACCGCGCGGATCTTGGCGTGGGTGACGTTGACGGTTTTTTGGCCTGCGGAGAGCTTCTCCCAACGGCCGCGGTAGGGGACACGCACGGTGCCGCCGGCGCCCTGGTACCCCTTGTCCGCCCAGCACCGGACGTCGGCCTCGGCCAGGGCGTCGATGATGCCGTGGGTGCGGGCGGCTTTGATGTCGTGGACCGCGCCGGGCAAGGCGGGTGAGGCCCACAGCAGGCGCCCAAACGGGTCGGTGATGACCTGCACGTTCATGCCGTGCTTCTTGTGCTTCCCGGAGAAGTACGGGCGGTCGGCGGCGATGCGGTCGATGGGCAGCAGGGTGCCGTCGAGGATGACGAACGCCTTGCGTGCGGCGGTGCGGGCGGCCGTGGCAAGGTCGGGGGCGACGGCGGCCAGGACCTCCACCGCCTCGGTGACGTAGCGGTAGACGGTGGCGATCCCGACACCGAACCCGGCCGCGAGCTGGGCGTAGGTGTGCCCGCACCGCAGATGGGCCAGGACCAGCAGGGCCTGCCGGTCCGCGGGGAGCCGGCGCCACCGCGTGCCCCGCTCCCGGCGTCGGGTGGCCAGCAGGCGGGAGAGGTACCGCAGGGTCGAGGTGGACAGATCGATCCCCGATGGGTAGTCAAGCACGTGAGCTCCGGGCGGACAGGTTGCTTTTGGTCGACAACCCATCTACCAGGAGCTTCACCCCTTCCCGGACGCCACCCGCACGCCTCCAACTGGCCCGCCAGTCAGCCAAGTTGGAAACCGGTCAAGCATGCGAAGCCTCTGGTGGACACGGTTCTCTTGGTCGACAACCGGTCTACCAGGGGCTTCGCCCTTGTGTCAGGGCAACTCCGAGACAAAGTAGGCAGGTTGGGAAGGCTGACTGAGTGGACGCCTCATGTCTAACGTTCTGCGGAGCACGGTCTCCAGTCACGAATCCCCGTGACGCCGGGCCGCCTCACCGGGTGCGGCGACACTGCAGGCCGCGGTGACGCCGGGGAACGTCCGTGCGGCGCCGCGCCCGGCCCTCTCGTTACGCCACCTTCGGCCTGCTCATGTCCGGACGTCGCCGCACGGGACGGTGCCGGACCTCAGCCGGCTGCGAAGAAGTCGAGGTAGGCCTGGGCCAGAGCGGTCGGGTTCTCCAGCGCGACGTTGTGACCGGCCGCGGGGATGACGACGCCGTGGACGTCGTCGGCCACTTGCGCCATCTGCTGTGCTACCGCGTCCCCGAGGTATTCCTCGGCTCCGACGGCCAGGACCGGGCAGCTGAGCGGGTCGGCGTAATGCGGGCGGTTCTGTTCGGCGTCGGTCTGCCGGGCGCGGTACATCTCCAGGATGGCCCTGGTGCCGCCCGGCTGCTCGGCCGAGTGCACGATCTCGTTGACGTCTTCCTCGGCCAGCGCGCTGGGGTCCCACATCTGGCGGCGGGCGTAGTACGTCCAGAAGGGCCGTTCCCGTCCGGCCAGCAGCAGTTCGGGGATGTGCGGCAGGCTGAAGAAGCTGAAGTGCCAGCCGGTGCGGCCGTCGTCGGGGGCGAGCGAGGGGTCGGGGCCGCCGCCCGGCATTCCCGGGCCGACCGGAAGTCCCGGCAGGAGCGTTTCCTGGAAGACCAGTTGCCGCACCCGGGGCCGGTGGAAGGCGGCGACGGCATAGGCGATGGCCGCGCCCCAGTCTTCGCCGGCGACGCGGAACCGGTCGAAGCCGAGGTGGGTGGCGAGTGCGGCGACGTCGGCGGCCATCGTGGAGGTGTCGTAGCCGCACAGGGGGCGCTGGGAGCCGCCGGCACCCCGGTTGTCGAGCACGATGACGGTGTAGTGCGGGGTCAGCAGCGGTACAACGTGACGCCAGTAGGCCATGGTCTTCGGCACGCCGTGCACCAGGAACACCGGCTCGCCGGTGCCGCCGATCGCGTAGTGGATCTCCACACCGTTGACTTTGGGCTTGCCGTGTGTGAGCCGGACTCCGGCGTGGTCAGTGAGGTTCACCTCAGTGACCTCCTTCCTCTTCTCATGGGCTGTGCAGGCGCAGACCGTGTGGCGGATCGTCCGGAGCGGCGTTTCTTCGCCGCCGTCCAGCCGGTGTCCGCGGTCGGCGTGAAAGCTTCACCCCCATGCAACCGTGCCTCCATCGCCGCTGATGTCGCATGCGTCGTGCTTTCCCCAGATGGAGTCCATCTGACGATCAGATGGTGGCAGCGCGGGCGCCTCCGCAGCCGCGCCGCTCCCGATCGGCAGGGCCGCGGTCGCCGACGGGCGGCGGGTCAGCCGCCCGCCGAGCGGACACGCAGCAGATGATCGGCGAACCGCGCCGCTGCCGGGCTGGTCTCGCCCGCCGGGGGCAGCATCAGGTGGATGTGCCGCTCCAGACGCACGCCCTCGACCTCGACGAACCGCAGGACGCTGTCCGGGGCGGTCAGCACCGGGTACTGCAGGCCGGTCGGAGCGAAGCCGATGCCGACGCCCGCGCCGACCAGTTCGAGGAACAGTTCCCAGTCGCCGACCTCACAGACGACCCGGCGCTGGATCCCCTCGGTGGCGAACGCGGCGTCACTGAGCAGGCGGGCCGTCCACTGCGGCGGCACCTCGACGAACCGCTCGTCGGCCAGTTCCCCGATGGTGATGTCGGACCGCTCCGCCAGGCGGTGATCGGCACGGCAGACGAGGCGCAGGGGCTCCCGCGCGAGGCCGGTCATCCGGATGCCGGGGACCCGGTCGACCGCGGGTCCGATCACACAGTCCACCTCTCCGGTCCCGATCATCGAGATCATCGTCAGCGCGGGCCCGTACTGGAGGCGCAGGTCGATACCGGGGTGATCGCGGGTGAACTCGCCGAGGTAGGAGGCGAACGGCACCAGATGCTGGGCGGACAGCCCGACGCCCAGACGCAGGGTGCCGATGAGCACGTCACGGGTGTGGTGCACGGCCTCTTCCGCCTGCGCGGCGCTGATCACGGTCCGGCGTGCCGGGCCGACCAGGGCTTCGCCGGCCGCGGTGAGCCGGACCGGCCGGGTCCCGCGGACATAGAGGGGCGTGCCGAGTTCGCGTTCGAGGGCCTGGAGCGAGTTCGACAGGCCCGACTGCACGATGAGCTCTCGCTTTGCGGCGCGGGTGACGCTGCGCTCATCGACCAGCGCCAGAAAGTGCCGTAGCTGTCGGAGTTCCATCGGCCGCCGCCTCCAGGCCTGCGTTGCAGTGCATCCGGACAGTTCCATCTGTCGGACAGATGCAGCCTATCTCCGCACGCTGCCGCCGGATGGCCATCGACGTTCCGACCTGCGTGGTTGACACCGACGAAGCGGTAAGGAACACCATCAAGGACAGGGGATTCACCATGCCGGACCACTCGGCGAAGCACGACGTGCCTCAGCCCGCCGGAAGCGGATCGCAGCGGGCCGCGTTCGTCGTCGCACTGATCTGCGCCGCCCAGTTCGTGCTGCAACTGGACTTCAGCATCGTCAACGTGGCGCTGCCGTCGGTTCAGAGGGAGCTGGACTTGCCCGCAGCGCAGTTGCAGTGGATCGTCACCGGTTACGCGCTGTCCTTCGGGTCGCTGCTGCTGGCGGGCGGCCGCCTGGCGGACCTGCTCGGCCGACGGCAGGTGCTGACCGTCGGCCTGGCCCTGTTCGGGATCGCGTCGCTGGCCTGCGGTCTGGCGCAGTGGCCGATCATGCTGATTGCCGCCCGGATCGTGCAGGGCGCGGCCGGGGCGATGGTCTCCCCGGCCGCGCTGTCGCTGCTGACGACGACCAGCGCGGAAGGGGCAGCGCGCCACCGGGCGCTGGCGATCTGGCAGGCCACCACGGCGGCGGGCGCGACCGCCGGGATCGTGGCGGGCGGGCTGCTCACCCAGTACTTCGGCTGGCGGGCTGTCTTCCTGATCAACCTGCCGGTCATCGCCGTCATCCTCGCGCTGGTCCCGCGCCTGCCGACCGGGAAGCGGTCCGGCGGCGGCAGCCTCGACGTGCGCGGGGCACTGCTGGTGACCACGGGCATTGCGGCGCTGATCTTCGGCCTCAGCAGCGGGCAGCAGCACGACTTCACCACGCCCACCACCCTCGTCGCTCTCGCCCTCGCGGTGCTGCTGACCACGGGCTTCGTGGTCGCCGAAAAGCGGTCGGCGGCCCCGATGCTGCCCCTGCCGATCCTGGCGGAGCCAGCCCGGCGGGCCGCGATCGCTGCCATGCTGCTGATCGGCGCCATCCTGGCCGGCTACGTCTACTTCGCGTCGCTCTACCTGCAGAGGGTGCTGGAATTCAGCCCGGTGACGACCGGACTGGCACTGGTCCCGTCGACTGGCACCGTCGTGCTGGTCTCCACCTTCGGCACACGCTGGCTGACGGCCCGGTTCAGCGTCAAGGCTCTGCTGCTCGCCGGGCTGGCCTGCATGGGCGCCGGGCAGCTGTGGCTCGCCCAGATCACCGCCGGGGCTGGCTACCCGGCGGCCGTACTGCCCGGCATGGTGCTGACCGCGGCAGGGGTCGGGCTCGCCCTGCCGACCGCCTCGATCGCGATCACCAACGGTGTCCGGGCCAGCGACCAGGGGCTGGCCGGGGCGCTGTTCACTACCAGCCAGCAGACCGGCGCCGCGGTCGGCCTTGCGGTCCTCGCCACCGCCGCCGCGGCCACCACCGGCCACAGCGGCTCCCCGGTGGACGGCTACCGCCTGTCGTTCCTCATCGCGACCGCTCTCGCGGTCCTCGCCACGATCATCGTCGCGCTCCAGCTCGGCTCGACACCCCGCCGCGTCGAACCCCAGCGCCGGCAGCCCGGCCCCGACGGAACGCCCAATGCGCGGACCGCGGCGCAGCTCGACGAGAGGTGACAGGACCGACGGGGGCCGGCCGGGCAGCGTCGCCCCCCCCCGTTACTTTTTTCGTGGCTCCGCAATGGGGCCTCCGGCCTTCGGGTCCGGCATGACTTCCCCCCCTTGTTGCAGTTGATGATCCGGGGGGTGGTGTCACCGGGTCCGGAGGCATCGACGGACCGCTGATGAGGGGCTTGAGCGCCGGCTTTACCCGGGCCGGAAAAGCTCTCCGTAACGTGGGTGTGGCAGCTCGGTGCCGAGGCAAGGCCGGACGAAAGCGTGATGGAGGGGCCTGCACGTGATCGACACCGGCGACATCGACGTCTTCCTCGGCCTGGACGTCGGCAAGGGCGAACACCACGCCACCGCCGTCACACCGGCCGGGAAGAAGGCGTTCGACAGGCGGCTGCCCAACACCGAACCCAAGCTCCGCGAGCTCTTCGCGAAACTCCAGGCCAAGCACGGAACGGTGCTGGTCGTGGTCGACCAGCCGGCCTCGATCGGCGCCCTGCCGCTGGCCGTGGCCCGGGACATGGGCTGCCCGGTCGCCTACCTTCCAGGGCTGACGATGCGGCGGATCGCCGACCTCTACCCGGGCGAGGCCAAGACGGACGCGAGGGACGCGTTCATCATCGCGGACGCCGCCCGCGCGATACCGCACACGCTGCGGGCCATCGACGGCGAGGACGAGACCATCGCCGAGCTGGAGATGATCGTCGGGTTCGACGACGACCTTGCCGGCGAAGCGACCCGCGTCGCGAACCGACTGCACGGCCTGCTGACCCAGATCCATCCGTCGCTGGAGCGGGTGCTGGGGCCACGGTTGCAGCACCCGGCCGTCCTCACGCTGCTGGAACGGTTCGGGTCCCCGGCCCAGATACGCAAAGCCGGCAGGCGGCGGCTGGTCACCCTGCTGCGGCCGAAGGCACCGAGGATGGCCGAGCGGCTGGTTGAGGACATCTTCACGGCCCTGGACGAACAGACCGTCGTCGTTGCGGGCACCGAGGCAGCCGCGCTGATCGTCCCGAGCCTCGCCGGATCCCTGGCCGCCGTCCTTGATCAGCGGAGACTGCTGGCCGGGCGGATCGAGGAACTCCTGGAGGACCACCCTCTTTCGAAGGTCCTGACCTCGATGCCGGGCATCGGCGTCAGGACCGGAGCCCGGATCCTGATCGAGGTCGGTGACGGCAGCACCTTCCCGACCGCCGGCCACCTCGCCGCCTACGCCGGTCTCGCCCCGGCAACCCGCAGTTCCGGGTCATCGATCCGAGGCGAACAGCCATCCCGGAGGGGAAACAAGCAGCTCAAACGGGCCTTCTTCCTCTCCGCGTTCGCCGCCCTGGGCGACCCGACCTCAAGGGCCTACTACGACAAGAAGATCAGCCAGGGCAAGCACCACACCCAGGCACTACTCTGCCTCGCCCGACGTCGGGCCGACGTTCTGTTCGCGATGCTCCGTGACGGAACCTTTTACGAACCCCAGCCTGTTCGGGCGGTCGCTCCGCAGACCTAGACCATGGTCAGGAGGTGGTCCGTGGGGCCGTAGTCGATCTTCCAGTCGGCATAGATCCCGGCGGCGCCGTCCTTTTGGCACCGTAGCCCAACGGTCACCCAGCGGACCGATCCGTCGCCGGCGAGCAAGAACGCGACTGCCGTCTCGAACTCCTCGCTCCCGCACGGGCAGCCAGCCTCGCCGGGATCCGCGTCCTCCCAGAACTCCTCGCTATCCGCGATGAACGCTCGGCCGCCGCAACCAGCACATACCCGCTCGGCTCCGCCCTCGGCATCATCAACAAGCACGGAGAACACGCGCCCGCCGCACCCGCCGCAGACGGAAGGAACGATCTTCACCGGACGGTCGTCGGCAGTGTTCCGGAGAAACGCCGCGAGGCCCGCAGAGACACCCTCGCCAACCTGATCATCAGCATGCACAGGCACATCGTTCCAGACATCCGAACTGGCACCCATCCACCTTGACCAAAGACATAGGGGCACCCCCCCCCGGCCGGCCGTCGCCAGGCCGGGGGCGCGCCGCGATTCAGGGCAAGACGCGGGTTTCCGCCGCCCTGCGTCTGACCAGCTCAGGCCGATGATGGAAAAGGCTCAATGAGGAACTGGGTGCTGGCGGACTCGGCCGCCCCGCTGGCCCTTCTCCTGAGTCCGGCCTCTCCAGTAGGTGAACTTCCCATTCGTACCCGTGCTTTCCACGCGGCCGGAGCCGCCAAGGCTTCCGTTGACGACGAGGAGCCGCCCTGACTCTCCTCCTGCCGGGTCAGATCCCCCGCAGCATTCGCAGGGCCGCGATGATCTGCTCGACGGGTTCGTCATTGCGCAGCCGGCGTCGTGCCGGGATGCCGTCGATGCGTACCTCCAGGTCGCTGGGCACCAGCCCTTCCTGGGCAGGGCAAGGCACGATGATGGTTCATTCCCGGGGCCGGCCAGCAGCGTTGGGGAATGCCTGCCGATCGCGTAGACGGGACATGGAGAACCAGGAACCAGATCACCACCTGGCGCGCAGCACGCCGTCTCTGTCAGGCAGCGCGACCTGGAACAGCGGGTGGCGTTCGTCGAGGGCCAGAGGCAGGGCGCAGGCCGCCCTCGCGCCCGCCACCAAAGTGGTCAGCTGTTGGTGGTCGGTCTCGTCGACGGTCACGTGGCGGATCGTTCCGTCCGGTGCCTCCCAGACGAAGTCCACGGATTCGTCCTCGGGCAGTGCGGCAAGGATCGCGTCGACATCAGGGGTGAGGTCGAGGTCGGGCCAGACGGTCAGGAGCGTGCGTGGGCCGAGCGCGGAGCGAACGGTGTCGAGGTTGTCCTCGGTGAGGCGGTGCCAGCGGGTGGCGTTGCGGAGGTAGGCCTCTTCCAGGAGTAGCGTCTGCGGTGTGGCAAGTTCTGCGCGTACTCGTTCCCAAAAGTCCTCGTCCGCAGCCTGTGTCACCTCTGGCTCCTCAAGGTCTGCGGCGTAGGGCGAGGCCGTGATCGGTTCCGCGAACAGGCCGAGCTCGCGGGTCCGGGCGACGGCTGCTTCGCAAGGCTGGTCGCTGCCGACGTACACGTACTGGTCCCACCCGACGTGCACGGTGAACGTGTCACCCCACTCCAGCCTGCACCAGGCGCCCTGGTCGCGGAGCATGGCCCGGACCAGCTCCAGCGCGACCGGCACTGAGACCTCGGCCCCGTCGTAGTAGCCGGTCAGGTCCGGCGGGAACAGTCCACCGAGGCCGTGTCCGTCAACCGGTGCCTCCAGGCCGAAGTTGACGAAGCCGGTGACCTCGGGCTCGCGGATCTCCAGCCGGTCAATGCCCGAGTCCTGCGCAAAGGCGACGATCGCCTCCAAGTAGGCTACTTCGACCGGCCGGCCCGTGGTCGCTCACCGTGTCTTCGGCGCCGTTGTAGTGCCCGCGCTCGTCGCGGTCGGCGGGGTCGTACTTGGTTATCTGGTGGGCGAAGGACGGCGGCACTCTGCTCCCTGGGCCGGCGAGAAGGAGTGTCAGCGTAGTTCGTGACAACCGTCTACCGGGTGGTCCGCCGCTCTCACAGTCCGGGCTTCCTGTCCTGTCTCAGATAAGCCCGGACAGGGCGATCCCCTGACCTGCAGTGCCCGAACTTAGACCGTGTCCTACATGGTGAGGCTGGGTAGTGCTCCTCAACATGGGTCAGGGGACGTGGAGTTGGATTGTTCCGGACGGGCTGTGGGAGATCGCCAGGCCGTTGATTCCGGCGGATCGGGTGCGGCCGCAGGGTGGCGGAAAGCAGAACACGCCTGATGAGACGCTGTTCGCCGCGATCATCTACGTACTGGTCAGCGGTTGCGCCTGGCGGGCGTTGCCGCCCTGTTTTGGGGTGTCGAAGTCGACAGTGCACCGGCGGTTCATGATCTGGTCGAGAGCCGGTGTGTGGGGTCGACTGCACGAGGCGGTTGTGCACCGGCTGGACGATGCCGGCCTCGTCGATGTCTCCCGTGTCGTGCTGGACTCCGCGCACGTGCGGGCAAAAAAGGGGGCGAACACGCAGGTCCGAGCCCCGTGGACCGGGGCAAGCCGGGTTCCAAGATGCACATCCTGTCGGACGCGAACGGACTGCCCATCATCGTCGGTCTCTCCGCCGCCAACGTCCACGACAGCCTCGCGTTGAAACCCATGGTCGAGGGTCACCAAACGAGACATGACCCCTACCGCGGACGCTACTTCAAGCCACAACGCCTTCACGCAGACAAGGCCTACGACATCCCTCACCTGCGGCGATGGCTCTGGGGCAAGCACATCGGGGTCCGCATCGCCCGCAAGGGTGTCGAGTCCAGCGAACGATTAGGGCGCCGCAGGTGGGTGATCGAGCGGACGATGTCGTGGCTGTCGGGCTACCGCAGACTCAGCCCCCGTTACGAGCGCCAACCCGCCAACTACCTGGCCTTTCTCGGCCTCGCCGCAGCCCTCTGCTGCTACAAACGGCTCCTCAAACTCACCATGTAGGACAACGTCTTAACTGAGACGGCTATTTGCATGACGTCTCGAGTGAGTGCAGGCAACTCAACTTGCGGCATATGCCAATGGGCACAGTTTCGGCGGCCGGTGGGGCGTCCGATCACCAGACTGGGTGGGTGACGTCACGACTCTCCTCCCCTAAAGATCTCCGTGCTGTTCTCTTCGACTCAGGCGGCGTGCTGATGCAGCCGATCGGCGGTCGGTGGAACCCACGAGCCGACTTCGAGCAGACCGTCCTCTCCCACTCCCCCTCCATCACGCCGGAACAGTTCGCGGCGGCCATCATCACGGGCGACCAATTCTTCGCCGCCTCGGCCTCGACACCCGACTATGACGACTACCACCGGGTGATGCTTCGTGACCTCGGCGTCGCACCAACCTTGCAGCTCCTCGCCGACCTGCGTCGTGAGGTCCCGCCTGCCACGGTCCTGGAGACGTACCCCGAGGTCATGGGAACTCTCAAAGAGCTGAGCCGGCGGGGCGTGCGGATGGCGGTGGTCTCGGACGCCTGGCCCGATCTGCCCAAGCTCCACGCCGGACTCGGGATCGGCCAGTTCTTCGAGGCGTATGCGATCTCCGCCGAACTAGGCTGCGACAAGCCGGACCCGCGCATGTACCACCGCGCCAGCACCGCGCTCAATCTCGCCCCCGCACAATGCCTCTTCGTCGACGACGATCCGAGCCTGGTCGCCGCCGCGATCACACTCGGATACGCAGGACGCGCCATCTGTCGCAACTCGATGACATCCGATGTGCCGTCCATCGCGTCCTTGACGGAACTACTGGACCTCTTCTGACACAGTCCTGCATGGCCGTCTCTTCGTCAGCTCTTTCTACAGAGAGCTGTCCATCACGTACGGTCTGCCGATGACGGTGGAAGGTTCGAAGGCCCCAAAACCCCGGGTGCAACTGGTCATTGGCATCGTCCGGAGGTGCAGCGAGGTTCTGCTCGTGTGCGGGAGCCTCGGCGCCGACGGGGAGATTCTCTGGTAACTTCCCGGCGGCGGGGTCGAGGACGGCCAGCTCATGCACGAAGCCCTGCGGCGCGAGCTCAAGGAGGAGACCGGGCTGCTGGTGGGCGACCCGGTACGGACCACATTCCTCATGCACATCAACTCCGAGCCCTACCCTTCGGCGCTGGCCGCTGCCTTTGAGATCGACGAATGGTCGGGGACCATCGCGCCACAGGACGACGACATCAACCAGGCTGCCTTCTTCCCGCTTCCCGACGCTCTGAAGCTGCTCGGCAGGTTGGATAGCGCAACCCAGCGGGAACCGATCGTCGGCTACCTGACCGGAGATGTCGCGCCAGGAACTACTTGGCTCTACTGAAACCGGGGCAAGAACGAGACGCTCGTGCTGGTGCCCCCGCCAGGGGAATGCCGGCCGCTGGTTCACAGTCGGCGCGAACGCTCATTTCTGGCCGCGGCTGAGCCAATGGGCGATGTCGCCGATGACGGCGGGGTCGACATGCTGCGGAATACCGTATTCGGCGGGGGTGGATGGTCCTGCGCCGGGGAAGAACAGGTGGTTGTCGGCTTCTTGAAGTGCTCTCCTCCCTTCGCAGGCTCAGGAAGGAGATTCCTGCTTACCTTGCGGCAGCGGGCTTGACGCCACGGGTGCGCCTGACGACTGCCCTCCCGGCAGCCGGGATCGCCACGAGGCCGATCCGGTACAGGTGCAAGACGTTCCGGGCCGCGTTCCAGTCGGCATTCGCCGACCATCCGCAGTCCGGGTTCTTGCATACGAACGTGGCCTGGTCTTCGCGGCTGCCGGGCGTGATGAATCCGCACGCGGAGCAGCGCTGGGAGGTGTTCGGGGCGGGTACCTTGACCAGTGTTCCGCCGTTTCGGGCGGTTTTGTACGTCAGCAGTGTCACGGTGCGGCCCCACGCCTCCTGGCTGATGGAACGGTTCAGGCCGGACTTCTGCGCGACGTTCTTCCCCGGGTTCTCGATGGTTCCCTTGGCGGACTTGACCATGTTCGTGATCTGCAACTGCTCTACCACGACCGTGCCGTACTGGTTGGCGATGGCGGTGGTGGACTTGTGCTGCCAGTCGATTGCTCGGCGCGTGGCTCTTGCGCGGAGCTGCTTGATCTGGTCGTAGGTGACGTGCAGCCGGTTGGAGCTGCGCTCTTTCGGCTTGCGGAAGCTCTTGCGGTGCGCGGCGCGCTGTTCCAGGCGGAGCAGTTTGGCCTTCTCATCCGGGTTCAGCCACTTGTCCCGGTCGGCGGTGCCGTCCGGGAGCCGGGGCGGCCGGTCGTGGTCCTGGTGGTTGCCGTCGGACAGCGCAAGCGGCAGGTTCACCCCGGCGTCGATACCGACCTCGGGACCCTGGTGGGGCTCCGGCTTGAGCTCAAGGGTCTGGATACGGAAGGCGATGTGCCAGCCGAGCCCGTCTTTGACCAGCCGTGCCCCGGTGATCCGGTTCTCCTTGTTGGCGAGCTTGCCGACGGGGAGATCCTTGGTCCAGCGGAACCGGACACGGCCCACCTTGGGGATGTTGACCATGCCCCACCGTCGGTGTACTCGCTTGATCTGCAAGTCCCGGCCCTGCGGGATGTCCACCGACAATGCCGTGCGGAAGCGGGCCTTGAAGTTCGGCTCGTCCGCACGCCCGTCCCAGCAGTTCCGCCACGCCTGGAAGTACGTCTTGAGTACCGCCTGCGCGGCCTGCGCGGGCAGCACCGCGTACCAGTCGATCTCCTTGCGGGCCTGCCGCAACGCCTGATCCATGCGCGTCAGAGCGCGCTGACACTTCGGCGTCATCTGCCACAGGTCGTGGAGCTGATTCCACATCGCGCGTGCCGCGTGCGCCTGGTCATCCATGAGCCGGACCTGTGCGGGCGTCAGCGCCAGCCGGGCGCGGTGCCCGAACTGCCGCTTCTCCCACACGAGTTCACCCATGACCATCACCCTGGAACCCAAATCCTGACGTACGCACCGGCCGTCACGTCGTCTATAACCTTCACGTCCACTTGGTATTCGTCACCAAGTATCGGCGTAAGGCATTCACCGACGCCATGCTGACGCGCACCGAGGAGATCATGCGCGACGTCTGCACCGACTTCGAGGCCGAACTCAAGCAGTTCAACGGCGATCAGGACCATGTGCATCTGCTCGTGCACTATCCGCCCAAGGTCCAGCTCTCCAAACTGGTCAACTCCCTCAAGGGCGTCAGCTCCCGCAGGCTTCGCCAGGAATACGACAGCCACGTCCGCCGCTACCTGTGGGGCGGACACTTCTGGTCCGGCTCCTACTTCGCCGGATCCTGCGGCGGCGCACCGCTGACCGTCGTCAAGCAGTACATCGAAAACCAGCAGCGCCCCACCGGCTGAGGACAACACTGCGGACCCGTGCGAACGTGCGGGTCACAGCAGCCCTGAGATGGCCTTCACCCCCGCCGTAAACGGCGGAACACTGGCCAAGATCAAAGGTAGACACGGATATCGGCTTCCGGGCGGCCGGCCAGGCCCGTCCGCCATCGCACCAGGTCGTTGGCGACGGTGACCTGGTAGTCGCGTCCTCCTTGGAGGATGAGTATCGGCTTGCTGAGTCCGGCCGCGATTGCGACCGGGTCGTAGTCACACAGTTCGAGCCAGTACGGCGCGGACAGGCCGAACGGCAGCTCCGCTGCGGGGGTCGAGGGCGTGAGGTCCACGCTGTCGACCAGGGCGGCCTGCCGCTGAAAGGTTTCGATGACCGCGGGCGGGACCTGGTCGGGGAGCACGTTGGCGAGGTAGCTGACGACGCGGACAGCAGCGTGGTGCATCGGCTGCGTGTCACCGGCCGTGATCACCAGGCCCGCCACCGTGGGTGCGGCGACGGCGACGGCGGGGGCGACCTTGCCGCCCATGCTGTGGCCGAGGACGAAGACCCGCTCGGGGTCCACCGAGCGATGGCTACGAAGCAGGCCGACCGCGTCGACGGCATGCGGCACGTATTCCTGCGTCATCGTCAGGTCCGATGCCGCGGCAACATCGCGGTGGGCGAATGTCGCCTTGTCAAAGCGCAGCGCCGTCGTCCCGCGGCTGGCGAGCCCCCAGGCCAGGTCCTTGAGCGGTTTGTTCGGCCCGCTGGTCTCGTCGCGGTCGAACGGTCCACCACCGGCGAGCAGCACCACGCCGGGGCCGGGAGCCTGACCGCGGGGGACGCTCACCGTGCCTGACACCGCGAAGGGGCCGGTGCCGACGGTGACCTCGTGCTCGCTGAAGCGGCCGGGCTCGGCATAGGGACAGCAACGGCCAATTCACTGTCGCTCGACGACCATCGCAGCGCATTCGCTGCCGCTCTGGCGGTCCTGACTGCAGAATTCACCTCGTATCTCGGCCGTGGCACGGCCGACCCGGTAGCCGACCAGGTCGGCTACCGGCAGCATGCCGTCTGGCTCAGCCCTGAAGAACTGCACGGGATGATCGGCGGGATGCGGGAGGCAATCGCTCCCCACTTGGCCAACGAGCCATCGCCCGACCGCACGCAGTACCTGATCAGCCCGATCCTCTTCCCCGTCGAAGCACCGCCGACCGAGACCGGAACCGACAACACTGGAGCGGGCAGTCAGAGCCCGGGACCCGGCATATGACGATCAAGCGCGGCCGGCAGTTGCCGCTCCCGGCTCCTGCATACGCAAGCCCTGCCGGCGACCGGCCACCACGGCCGGCGGGCCGGGGCACGGCGAACGCCCCCGCTTCGCGTCTGGATGCCGGATAACCTCCCCGTTCCCGGAGTCCAGGAATGGGTTGCCTGGCGCCTGACGGCGCGTTGTATGGGCGGGGGACGGTCCTCGCCATCCAGTACGTCGAGTACGAGATCGATGTCATCCAGATGTGTTTCCGGGCTACTCGACTACGCAGATGGCTCAAGCTCTGGTCAGGGGGTGACGATGGAGAAGTCCGGGTCGCCCGGGTCGAGGACAGCCGTGAGGCGGAAGAGGGCCGAGGCGTCGCCGGCGATCTCGATGCCCGCCTTTGCGAGAGCGTCGGCCGTGAGTTCTCCCGTCGCCAGGGCCGGGAGCGTGCGGGCTGTCGTCGTGAGCGTGACGTCCGCGTCACCGCTCTGGGGCGCGGCGCTGTAGGTGAGCGCGCCGTTGGCCAGCCGCAGGCGGTACTGCTTGTTCGCGTCGGTCACAATGATGTCGATGGTCAGCTTCTCGTCCCACGCCTGGGGGCCATTGACCTGGATGGCGATGGTGTCGAAGAGCATCTCGGTAGTGAGGGCCGAGATGACGTCCGCAGACGCCGAGACGGTCGGTGTGCCGAACTTCCCCTCGCGTAGCTCGGTCGCGCCCGACAGGTAGATGTTGCGCCACACGCCGTTCTCCGCGCCGTAGCCGAGCTGCTCGAAGGTATCGGCCAGCAGCTCGCGTGCCGCCGCGTGGTCGGGCTGGGCGAACACGACGTGGCTGAGGAGTTCCGCGGTCCAGCGGAAGTCGCCCTCGTCGAACGCGGCGCGAGCCTTGTCCACGACGACGTCCGCGCCACCGCCGAGCTCGACGTACCGCCTGCCCTGCTCGACGGGCGGATGCTGCCACAGGTGCGCGGGGTTGCCGTCGTACCAGCCCATGTACCGCTGGTAGATCGCCTTGAGGTTGTGGCTCACCGAGCCGTAGTAGCCGCGGGCGTGCCAGGCGTGCTCGAGAGCGGGCGGGAGCTTCAGCTCCTCCGCGATCTCGATGCCGGTCCAACCCTTGTTGATCAGCCGCAGGCACTGGTCGTGCAGATAGGCGTACAGGTCGCGTTGCTCGGACAGGAATTTCACGACGCGCTCGTTGCCCCAGGTAGGCCAGTGGTGGGACGCAAAGACGGCCTCCGCCTGGTCACCGAAGAGATCGATGGTCTCGGTGAGGTAGTGGGACCAGGCGTGCGGATCGCGCACCAGTGCACCGCGTAGCGTCAGGAGGTTGTGCAGCGTGTGGGTCGCGTCTTCGGCGGCGCACAGTGCCTTGTGCTCGGGGAAGTAGACCAGGAACTCGGCTGGTGCCTCGGTGCCGGGCGCCATCTGGAAGATCATCCGGACGCCGTCGACCGTCTCGGTCTGGCCGGTCTGGGTGATCTCCAGCGTCGGGGCGATGAGCGTGATGTTGCCGGTCGCGACGGTCTGTGCCAGACCGGTTCCGAGCGCACCTTGCGGGCTGCGAGCCAACGCAGCCCCGAACATGTACGCCGAGCGTCGGGACATCGCGGTTCCGGCGTAGACGTTCTCCGACACGGCGTGCTCCGTGAACTGCGCCGGGGCAATGATGGGGACACGGCCGGCGTCCACGTCTTCCTGTGTCGTGACCCCGCGGACACCGCCGAAGTGGTCCACGTGCGGGTGGGTGTAGAGCACGCCGGTGACGGGCCGGTCGCCGCGGTGCTCGCGATACAGCGCGAGCGCGGCCGCCGCGGTCTCCTGCGTCACCAGCGGGTCCAGCACCAAGACCCCTGTCTCGCCCTCGATGAACGTCACGTTCGACAGGTCGAACCCGCGCACCTGGTAGATACCGGGCACGACCTCGAACAGGCCCTGGATCGCATTGAGCATCGACTGGCGCCACAAGCTTGGGTTCACGCTGTCCGGCGCGTCGCCCTGGAGGAAATCGTAGGTGTCGTTGTCCCAGATCACCGTCCCCGCAGCGTTGGTGATGGCGTTCGGGATCCGCTTCCCGAGCAGGCCGCGTGTCGCGTCCTGGAAGTCCTGGGTGTCGGAGAACGGCAGGCTGTTCAACAGGGCCTTGTTCTGGATGGCGACGGTCGAGGAGACAGGCTTGGTCGCTGGAGACATGACACTCATATTGGACATAAGGCTCTAGCCTCCGCACTCCGACTCACCGACAAAGAACCTAGACCTTGGGGTGTGGTGTCTTTGCGGCTTGGGGCGGCGCTCGAAGAGGCTGGGCACACGGCGATCGTGGGGCGCGGGATGAAGTTGTGAGGCAGGTTTGATCACTCCGTGACCGTGCTACCTGGCTCCTCCTCGGTCGTCGCTTGGCCGGGCCTGGGCAACAGGACCTTCCGGCGCCCGCCTCGGCGAGGCGCGAGAGCGCCACGGCCTGCTCTGAACCAGCGCGCAGGCGGACCGCCGCCACGGGCCGCGCGGAGGGAGCTTGCGCTCCACGCCTGCCGAGCCTCCGTATCCAGACCGCCGCCGTGAACACGAGACATGCCAGCAGGCGACGATCGCGGGCGCCCGGGGCGAGGACGGCCGCCTCGTGCTGGTCGTGCCGCATATTGAAGGCACAGCAGCGCTTGCGCAGGCTACGCACAACGCACTCCAGCACCTGACGGCGGCCTTCCAAGGAACCGACCAGTGCCGCCTGATGGGCTATCGCACTGGCAGACGCCCTATGCCCGCGCACGGACCCGTCATGGGAAACGCGGCAAAATCCATCTACGTCGCCGTCATACACTCCGCATCACCCTGGCGCCCACCGTCGGACGACTGAGCACAGTCGAACTCGTGACCGACACCAACCGAGCACATCGGCACCGAACCGAACGACGAGACGATCCCGCACCTCGGGAGCAACGCAGCCCAACTCGGAGCCTGCTGCCGGCGTCAGCCGGTCCTTGCACCAGCGAGAGTCGACGGAATCATCGGTAAGGGAACCCGGGACGACATGCTGCGTGCCTTCCTGTGGGTGAGCGAGACCAGATCGCGGAGGAGACCTGCAACGTGTGGGAGGCCACCTCAGCGTGCTGGCACGCGAGTTGGAAGACGCAGACCGTCGAAGGGCAGCCACAGGCTGCCCGCAGTGGGTATCGGAGCATCGGGACGAAATCACTCAGGCCTGTCACCGAGTGAGTTCAGCATAGGTGGCAGTCGCGGAGGCGGCCCGGAGGTTGAAGGCTGGAAAAGGCCGGCGTGCGTGGGGCAGAATCCCGGACATATGAGCCCACGGCAGTCCCGTCCCACGCACCTCGCGAACCTCGATCTCAACCTCCTGGTGACGCTGCGAGCGCTGCTGCGCGAGCGGAACGTCACCCGGGCCGCCCGGAACCTCGGCGTCACCCAGCCCGCCGTCAGCGCCGCGCTGTCCCGGCTGCGCCGGCATTTCGGGGACGAGCTGCTCGCCCGGGTGCAGGGGGCCTACGTCCTGACGCCGCTCGCCGCGCAGCTGGCCGGGCAGGTCGAGACCGTGTGCGCGGCCGCCGAGAGGCTCTTCGCGACAGGCAGGGCGTTCGACCCCGACACCACCGAGCGGGAGTTCACGCTGCTGATGGCCGACTACCAGGCCACGGTCCTCGGCCCCGCGCTGTCAAGGCTGTTCGACCGCGAGGCGCCGCATGCGGCGCTCCACGTCCAGCTCATCAGGGAGACCCTGGGCAGTGGCGCGGGCGACGCGATCCGGCTCGTCGACGCCATGGTCTCTCCGCCGCTGGGCCACTTCCGCACCCCAGGTGTCCACTCGGCTCCGCTCTTCCAGGACCGGTGGGTCTGCCTGGTGTCCGCCGACCACCCGCTGTGCGGGACCGAGTCGTTCGGCATCGAGGATCTGGCACGGCTGCCGTGGGTGGTGCCCTACCACCGGGATGAGGGCTACCCGTCGGCCGCTCCGGCGACCCGGCAGCTGAGCACCCTGGGCATCCGGCCACGGATCGCCGTACGCGTGGAGAGCTACCGGGCCGTGCCCGACTTCATCTCCGGAACGCGGCGGGTGGCGCTCGTTCCGGAGCGGCTCGCCGCGCCGCTGAGGTCCGCGCACGGGCTGCGCACGCTCGCCTGCCCGGTATCGCTCGATCCGCTGGAAGAGCATCTCTGGTGGGACGCGAGCCACGACGAGGACCCGGCGCACAGCTGGCTGCGTGACCTGGTGGCACGGGCGGCGGCCTGCCTCGGACCATAAACGGAATTGATACCTCCCAGTCGAACGCTCTATTGACCTGGGCATTCCCTCCGGCGAGACGGTCCGCCTACGGTGCGGGGCATGCAGTGAGCGCCGCGTTCGCGGCACAACCCCTTCCACAGGAGCCCTCGATGCCCCACGCCCTGACCATGGCGCAGGTCACATCTGATCGACGGCCTGCCCACGCTCGGCGAGCATGTGAGGAGCTCCCTGATCGGCCCGTTCTTCCGGAGCGGCGGGCTTCTTCCAGGCGACCCGGCTCGTCGGCGCCGCACCCCTCGGCATGGTCTTCGCGGCCATGACCGCAACAGCCGCGCCCGGCGCGGTCGTCACCCGCGTCCTCACCGTGACCGGTACGGACCGGGACCCGCTGACTGTCATCCGAACCGGGGACCGGGGCAGCGTCGACGCCGGCCAGGGCATCGCCACGGCCCGCATTGACCCCGCACCCCGCCCCGCCCTCCCCTCAACGATGAGGAGACGTCCATGAGCGCCACACCACACCTCGTGGAACTGGCCCCGATCATCGAGCGCCAGCGAGCGAACCGCCGCTGGCTGTTGATGTACGCGGTCTGCTGTCTGATCACCTTCCTCGACGGCTTCGACTTCCAGATCCTGTCGTTCGCCGCCACCTACCTCAAGAAGGACTTCGGGCTCACCGAGACCCAGCTCGGCACCCTGGGCACGGTCGGCCTCTTCGGCACCATGATCGGTGCGCTGATCATGGGTTATCTGGCGGACCGGATGGGGCGCCGTCCCACCATCATCGTGTCGGTCGCCGGATTCGGCGTCTTCATGCTCGGTTTCGCCCAGGCGGACACCTACGCACACCTGGTCGCCCTGCGCTTCATATCCGGGCTCTTCCTCGGCGGCGTACTCCCGCTGACCTGGGCCCTGGCGGCCGAGTACGCGCCGAAGCGGTTCCGGGTGACCGCCGTCTCCATCATCATGTGCGGCTACACGCTCGGCGGCGCCGCCGGCGGTCCCGTCTCCAACTGGCTGATCCCCGACTACGGCTGGCGATCGGTGTTCGTCGTCGGCGGTGTCTGCTCCCTGCTCACCGTCCTCGCGGTGCTGCCGCTGCTGCCCGAGTCGGTGAAGTTCCTGGCGCTGAAGGCCCGCCCCGACAGCGACGAGCGCATCTCCCGCATCCTGAGCCGCTTCCAGCCGGGCCTGTCCATCGAGCCCGGGACCCGCTTCACCACCGAGGCCCAGGAGCAGGCGCACTCGGGCAAGCGGTTCACCCCCGCCCAGCTCTTCCGCGGCCACCTCGCCGCCATCACTCCCCTGCTGTGGGTCGTCTACCTCCTCTCCTCGGCGCTGATCTACTTCCTGGTCTTCTGGACCCCGATGATCAACGAGCGGATGGGCTTCAGCGTGAGCGCGGCCGCCACCATCGCCGCCCTGGCGAGCGTCGCGGGCGCCGTCGCGCAGCTGTTCATCAGCCGGTTCGTCGACCGCAAGGGCGCGGGCATCATCTTGTGGATGCCGCTCGCAGCCGTCGTCTGCATGGTGACGCTGGGCAGCGGAGCTCTCGCCCCGGCCTTCTACATCGCCTTCGTCATCGGCGCCAAGATGTTCGTCAACGGCGGCCATGGCGGTATCACCAGCATCGCCGGCACCTTCTACCCGACGGCGATCCGTGCCAACGGCGCCGCCTGGGCGTCCTCGGTCGCCAAGATCGGCGCGATGGTCGGTCCCTGGCTCGGCGGTGTCATCCTCGACGCCGGTCTCGGGGCACAAGGCGCGTTCACCGTGTTCGCGGTCTGCCCGGCCGTGATGGTGGTGGTGCTGTTCGTGTTCGGCCGGGTCCAGCGTCGGCTGCCGGCCGAGGCCGAGGGAGCGATCTCCGTGGAGACACCCACGACCGGCGTGGCGCCGGTGAAGATGGCGGCCACCTCCTGATGACGGACGCCCGCCTCAGTCACTTCGCACAGAACCACCAGCAACAACCAGGAAAGAGTCAAGCGGTGTCCACAGAGCTGCGGAGCAACCATCCGATCGGGTCCTCCCGCTGGGCGACGACCCGCACGCAGTGGAAGGCGCTGGGTTACAACGACGAGGAGATCCGTCGGCCCAAGATCGCCATCGTCAACTCCTCCTCCGGGCTGGCGCCGTGCTTCGCCCACCTCGACAAGGTCGCGGAGGCCGTCCGCCAGTCGGTGTACGACGCCGGTGGGCTGGGCTTCGAGATCCGCACCGTCGCGCCGACGGACTTCAGCATGGCCGCCGGCCGGGGCGGCGGATATGTGCTCTCGGGCCGCGACCTGGTGTCCTACGACATCGAGTCGGTGGTCGAGGGCGCGAAGCTCGACGCAATGATCTGCCTGGCGTCGTGCGACAAGACGACGCCCGGCCAGCTGATGGCGGCCGCGCGGACCGACGTCCCCACCGTGATCGTCGCCTGCGGATACCAGAGCTGCGGTGTCCTCGACAACGGTCGCCGTGTCGACATCGAGGAGGTCTTCGTCGACGCCGGCAAGCTCGCCGCGGGCGCCATCAGCTTCGACGACCTCTGCCAGATGTCCGACCGCGCCATCACCGGCCCCGGCGTCTGCCAGGGGATGGGCACCGCCAACACCATGCACATCGTCGCCGAGGCGCTCGGGATGGCGCTGCCCGGCTCCGCCCCGACCCAGGCCAACAGCGAGACGATGTGGGCGGCCGCGAAGGCCGCCGGCCCGGTCGTCATGGCGGCGATCGAGGCGGCCCGGCGCCCCAGCACGGTGATGACCCCCGCCGCGTTCCGCAACGCGGTGACGGCGGTCATCGCGGTCAGCGGCTCGATCAACGCGGTCAAGCATCTGGAGGCGATCGCCGCGGAGTCGCCGTACGACATCGATGTCCACCGGCTCTTCGAGGAGATCGGGCGGGAGGTCGGGCCGATCGCGGCGGTCCAGCCCAACGGGCCCACGACGATCGACGAGTTCGACGCCGCGGGCGGCGCTCGCGGCGTGCTCCGGCAGCTCGGCGACAGGATCGACGGCTCGGCCATGACGGTCACGGGCAAGCCGATGGCCGAGGCCGTCGCCGGCGCCCCCGTCGACGCGGAGGTGATCCGCGCCGAGCCGATGCGCGCCGAGTCCACCATCGTCCTGATGCGCGGCAACCTGTGCCCCGACTCCGGCATCGTGAAGTTGTCGGTGACGGAGAACCGGGCCCGCACCTTCCGCGGCACGGCGCGTGTCTTCGAGGCAGCGCCCGAGGCTACCGAGGCGATCGAGCGCGGCGAGGTGCTGCCGGGCGAGGTCCTCGTGCTGCGGGGTCTTGGCGTCACCGGAACACCGGGGATGGGGATGGCCTCCAACGTGGTCTTCGCGCTGAACGGCGCCGGCCTGAGCGAGCAGGTGGCGTTCGTGACCGACGGGCAGCTCTCGGGGCTCGTCAACAAGGGCATCGTCGTCGGCGAGATCTCGCCCGAGGCAGGCGTGCCTGGCCCGCTGGGCGTCGTCCGCACCGGTGACGAGATCGCGATCGACGTCCCGAACCGGACCGTCGACCTGCTGATCGACGACGAAGCGCTGAACCGCCGGATCGAGGCGTACGCCGAAACACGCGCGCCGCAGACCTGGCCGGCGCGGCCCGGCTCCTGGCTCGGCGTGTACGCCGACGCCGTGGAGCCGCTCGACCGGGGCGCCACGCTGCGCCGGACCGCCGCCAACTGACCAACGCTCTCAAGAAAGACGAACGACACCATGCCCCACGCTCTTTCCGATCTCGTCGTCCACACGGTCACCAAGCCGGCCGACCATCCGGCCGAACGGCTCGACGCCGACATCCTCGTCGTCGGTGCCGGCATCGCCGGCCTCTCGGCGGCCATCCAGGCGCGCCGCCTCGGCCGCGACGTCGTCCTCGTCGACGCGCTCCCGGTCCTCGGCGGCCAGTGCGTCAACTCGATGATCGGGCTCTTCTGCGGGATCTACGGCAACGCGCCCGACTACCGCCAGCTGACCTACGGGATCTTCGGCGAGCTCTTCGAGGCGATGGAGAAGACCAACGACATCTACTACCGCCGTACTCACACCCAGACGGTGGTCTACGACGAGGTGGCCCTCGGCCGCTGGTTCGAGAACATCGTCCAGGAGCTCGGCATCCGGGTGGTCCTCGGCGCCTCCGTCAGCGGCGTGGGGATCGAGGGCGGCGTCATCGAGCGGGTCGACTTCGCCACCCGCTTCGGCCCCGTGAGCGTCACCGCCCGCGGTGTCGTCGACGCGACCGGCGACGCTGCGCTCGCCTGGGAGGCGGGGCTGCCCTGCCAGGTCCCCGACCGTACCGTCTGGGGCTCCCAGCAGATCCGCCTGGAGGGACTCGACGAGTCCGGTAATCCGGAGCCCGCCGAGCTGGTGGCCCGGGTCGACGAGAAGGCCGGCGAGTACGGCCTCGTCCGCCGCGACGGGCTCGCGTTCTTCTTCCCGGGCCGCGACACCGCGGTGATGAACATGACCCACGTCGAGGCTCCGCTGACCGCCGTCGAGGCCGCCGACGCGCAGCTGCGCGGCCGCGCCCAGGCGGACCGGGTCGTGAAGTTCCTCCGGCAGGAGTTCCCGAAGGCGTTCAAGAACGCCAAGGTCCAGGCCTACGGATTCCCGGGGCGACGGCAGGCCCGCTGGCTCGCCGCCTCCCACCAGCTGACCCTCGATGAGGTACGGCAGGAGACGAAGTTCGACGACGCCATCGCCCGCACGGCCTGGCCGGTCGAGCTGCACGACCGGGTCGAGGGCTACGTATGGGAGACCTTCGGCCCCGACCACGCCCACTACGTCCCGCTGCGCAGCATGCTCTCGCCGCAGGCGCACAACCTCGTGGCTGCGGGCCGCTGTGTCGACGGGGACGCCGCCGCCCTCTCCAGCGTCCGGGTGATGGGCCCTTGCTCGGCGATGGGCCTCGCCGCCGCGCACGCCCTCGACCTGACCCTGGGCGAGGACGTCCACCAGGTCGACCTCGGGGCGCTGCGCGACCGCGTCCGTGAGAACGTCGAGGACTGAGGAGGAGCCGATGGTCGCTCTGACCGACGAAGAGAAGGCCATGCGCGACGGCCGTGACGGCGACGCCGTCGCGGCGGCGATGGACCTGCTCATCAGGTACGCCGACGCCCTGGGCGCCGAGCACCTGTGCGAGACACGCAATGTGGCAGGGACCAACACCCAGCCCTCGCCCGCCAAGACGAAGCTGTTCGAGGAGGGCGGCTGGTCGAAGGCGTTCGCGGTGATCAGCCTCGACTGCGACGACGACATCACGGTGCCGCAGATGAAGGTGCCGACCTGCCAGCTCCAGCACGGCTTCGGCAACGACGCCCTGGGGATCATGCCGTACTCCGAGCGCAACATCGAGCTGCAGGCCGACGCCGAGTCGTTCTACAGCTCCAAGGGCGTCAACGTCCTGGCCACGTGCACTCCGTACCAGGTGGGCAACCTGCCGACCTACGGCGAGCACGTCGCCTGGATGGAGTCCTCGGCGGTGGTGTACGCCAACTCGGTCCTCGGCGCGCGCACCAACTGCGAAGGGGGCGCCTCGACCGGGTCGGCGAGCATCACCGGCCGGATCCCCTGCTGGGGCAACCACCTGGTGGAGAACCGGTACGGCACCCATCTGATCGAGTCCGGGCTGCGGATGACCGGCTTCCAGGACTGGGGCATGTTCGGCTACTTCGTCGGCGACGCCGTCATGGAGGCACGGCCGGTCATGGTCGGCGACCTCGGCCAGCCCGACCTGGCGGACCTGAAGCACTTCGGTGCGGCCGCCGCCTCCTCGGGCGGCGTCGAGATGTACCACATCCCTGGACGCACACCCGACGCGCCGACCCTGGAGGCCGCCTTCGGCGGCGCCGCCCCGCCCGAGCCGCTGCACTACGGCGAGGCGGAGCGCCGCGCAATGTACGACTCGCTCAACTCCATCGGGAACAGCGAGGACGTCGACTTCGTGCTGATCGGCTGCCCGCACGCCTCGCTCGAGCAGATCGGCCGGGTCGCGCGGGCGCTCGAGGGCCGCACCCTGTCGGCCGGGACCGAACTGTGGGTCATGACGCCGCGCGCGCTGCGTTCCGTCGCGGACCGCAACGGGTGGACGGCCACCATCGAGGGCGCGGGGGGACGGGTCCTGACCGACTCCTGCCCGGCCATGTCGCGGGTGGCGCCGGCGGGCACCAAGGTGTTCGCCACGGACTCGGCCAAGCAGGCCCACTACCTGCCGGCGATCCTCGGCATCGAGGCCTGGTTCGGCACCACCGAGGAGTGCGTCGACGCCGCCGTGACCGGCCGCTGGCGCGGCTCGCTGGCCCCCGCGGCGGTGGTCCGATGACCAGCGTCGCAGAACCCCGGCGGCTTGTGCTCCGCGGCCGCGGCATCGTGCCGGGGCGCGTCGAGGGCGAGGCCCTGGTCTCCCACGAGACCATCTCCGGCTGGGGCGGGATCGATCCGGCCACCGGCACCATCGTCGAGCGCAGGCACGAGCTCTACGGCGTCTGCTTCACCGGCAAGGTGCTGGTCTTCCCGGGGGCGAAGGGCTCCTCGGGCTGGTCCGGCTTCTTCCAGTCGACCCGCCTCATGGGCACCGCGCCGCTGGCGATGGTCTTCACCAACCTGACCACCAAGGCCGCCTTGGGCGCGATCGTGACCCGCGTCCCCACGGTGACCGAGCTCGACGACGACCCGGTCGCCAGGATCGCGACCGGCGACCGCGTCGAGGTCGACGCCGACAACGGGCTGGTGGTGGTGCACGGCCCGTGGCCGCGGTCAGATCATCCGCGGTGACGAGTCCGCGCCCCGCCCGCGGCTCGGGGGCCGTCACCGACTTCACCGGTGACGGCCCCCGAGGCGCGGGTGACCGGTCGGACACCCTCGGCCCAGGCCGCCCCGGCGACCTGGGCGGGCCGTACGGTAGCCCTCATATCGCCCCGCGCCCGCCGGTACACGATCGGGCGCGCCTTGCTCCCGGCGGTCTCCCGCCAGGAGCCCGAGCATCCCGGAGCCGCCGGTGCCTGGTAAAAGCGCAGCGACGGGCGGGCGCGACGCCCGTTCCCTCAGCGTCCGCACACTCGACGTGCTGGGCGCTTTCGGCGCCGCCCGCCCGCGGCTCACCCTCTCCGAGCTGTCCCGGGCCAGCGGCCTCTCCCTCACGACCACCCACCGCATCGTCACCGACCTCATCGAGTGGGGCGCGCTGGAAGAGGCCGACGGCGGCTACCAGATCGGACTCCGGCTCTGGGAGGCGGCGTGCGCGGCGCCCCGCGGGCTCGCCCTGCGGGAGACCGCGCTACCCGCGATGGAGGACCTCTACGAGGCGACCCACGAGAACGTGCAGCTGGCCGTGCGCGAGGGGCTCGAGGTCGTCTACGTGGAGCGCATCACCGGCCGTGGCGCGATCCGGGTCCTCACCAAGGTCGGCGGGCGCTTCGCCCTGCCGGCCACCGGCGTCGGACTCGTCCTGCTGGCACACGCTCCTCGGGAGGTCCAGGAGCGGGTGCTGGCCGAGCCGATGCGGCGCTGGACGCCGTACACCGTCACCGACCCCGCGGTGCTCCGCAAGATGCTCGCCGAAGTGCGTGGCGCCGGGTCGGCCCTCAGCGACCGTCAGGTGACCGAGGACGCGTTGTCAGTCGCCTGCCCCGTGCGTGGCGCGGGCGGCGAGGTGGTGGCGGCGCTCTCTGTCGTGGTCCGCTCCGACGGCCCCCTCACCCCGACGGCGCTGACCCCCGCGGTACAGGCGGCGAGCCGCAGCATCTCCCGCGCCCTGGGCTGGGAACCCACCCGGCAGACCCGTGGCCGGCGTCTGCTGGACGCGGGCTGAGGTCCGTGGGCTGAGGGCCCGCGCGACGCGAGCTGAGAGCCCATCGGGCGCGAGGTCAACCACCCGGGACGGAAGTCCCGGGCTTGCACAACGGGCGCCACTGGCTGTGGCGCTGCGTTTGCGTCCTGTCCCACGCCCGGTGTTCGGGGGCGGGTCTGGGACGTTTGACTGCACCCCGCATCGCCACAACTCTTCCGCACGGTGGCGGATGTTGCGGGAGCCGTTCCAGTCCGCGTGTGCAACGACACCACAGGACCGGCATACGAAACGGGCCGGACAGACCCGGTTCGCCTTGTCAATGTGCCCACATTCGGCGAGGTGAGGGAGGTGTAAGCCGCATCGACGTGCACCACCGGCACTTCCGCCTTGCGGGCCTTGTACGCGATGAACTGGCCGAGCTGGGCGAAAGCCCAGGAGTGGAGGGTGGGGGGCTTGCGAAGCCGTACCCGTGCGCGGATGCCGGTGAGGTCTTCCAGGGCGATTCCGCGACCGGTGCGTTCTGCCTCGGCCACCACATGTTTCGCGATCTTGTGGTTGATGTCCCGCGCCCGCCCCGCCTCCTTACGGCGCCGCTTCTTCAACCTGCGTCTGTCGGACGGGGTGTTCTTACGCTGGAGTTTCTGACGCAGGATGCGCTCGCGCAGACGCCCACGGTTGAGCCGGCGCCCGGCCATGATCTGACCGTCCGAGGTCGTCGCGATGTTCACGATCCCCAGATCGACCCCCAGGAACTCCACCACGTTGGTGTTGAGTTCGGCCTCGGGGACCTCGCAGGTAGCGATCAGGAATCACATGCCGTCGCGGAACAGCAGATCGGACTCGCCCCTGCGGCACAGGGCCAAGCGCGCCACATGCTCGGGGGCGGCGGTGAACGCCACGTTCTTCATCCGGCCCGGCAGGGTCCAGATCGACACCGTGCGCTGCGTGTACTGCCAGGACAGCATCCGGTCGTCATACGGCTGCGCGCCCTCCGGCCGGAAAGCGATCGGTCTCTCGACCGCCCGCCGGTAGCACTTGGAGGAGGGCCTGCCGAGGTTCCCCGCCTTCAGGTTCGCCTTGAGCGTGCGGTAGGCGTCGCAGGTCTTCTTGATGACGTGCTGGGCCGCCTGCGCTCCGAGCCCCCACCGGTCCTTGACCGCCGTATAGGTGTGCTCACGCAGGGGGAGGTCGCGCGCTTGATGTCCTTCTCGAACGCCACCTGGGACACCCAGGTCGCGGCCTGATTGCAGGCATGCAGGGTTTCCTCAAGTGCCGCCGCCTGCACGGGCGTCGGCAGCAGTTTCACCTGCACGGTCAACTTCACGACCGTGACGCTACCCGCCGCCCGACGTACCGGCATTCGAACAGTGCACATTCCTCGCCGGGCGCTGCGGCCCGGTTTCCTGCGGGCGCTCCGCGCCCGTTGCCGCGGCGATGCTGCGCATCGCCACCACAGGATGCGATTCCTCCCGGGGGGGTGAACCCCCAGGGTTCCTCGCAAGAGCACGCTGAAATTCCTTTCCTTCCGTACATCGGAAGTGCCCTGGGCCGCAGAGGGCCGCGTCGGTCAACGTGAGGCAACCCGGTCATCGCACCGGACCCCGGACGGGGTTCGGCCGGCGAGATGCACACAAGGAGACACCGATGCCCAGTTGGCCTGTGAACCAGTGGTACGTCGCCGCCTACAGTGAAGAGATCGGCGACGGCCTGCTCGGACGCACGATCTGCGGAGAGCCGCTCGTCTTCTACCGGACCGGCGAGGGCGAGGTCGTCGCGCTGGCCGACCGGTGCGTGCACCGCCGGTACCCGCTGTCGCTCAGCCACCTCAAGGACGACCAGATCGTCTGCGGCTACCACGGCTTCACCTACGACAAGACCGGCGCCTGCGTCGCCGCACCGGCCCAGAAGCGGATCCCGCGCACGGCCCGCGTCCCCGCCTGGACGGTCCGCGAGCAGGACTCGCTGGTGTGGGTCTGGATCGGTGACCAGGAACTGGCCGACGAGGCGCTGATCCCGCGGGCGCCGTGGCTGGACTCGCCCGACTACACGGTCGTCCGCGGCATGGAGCCGCTCAAGGCGCGCTACAGCCTGTTGGTCGACAACCTGATGGACCTCTCCCACGAGACCTACCTCCACGGCGGCTACATCGGCACGCCGGAGGTCGCCGAGACGCCGATCACGACCGAGGTCGACGAGGACGCCAACGTCGTCTACGTGAGCCGCCACATGGACGACGCCGAGTGCCCGCCGTTCTACTCCAAGTCCACGGGCATCGATGGCCGGATCACCCGCTGGCAGGACGTCGAGTACCACGCGCCGTGCCTCTACCTGCTGCACAGCCGAATCGCCCCGGCCGGCGTCCTGCCGCCGGAGGAGGGCCCGGACGACAAGGCCTTCCACGTAGAGGTGACCTACGGGATCACCCCGTCGACCGAGCACGAGACCCTGGACTTCTGGATGGTCTCGCGTGACTTCGCCCTCGACGACGAGGAGGTCACCGAGTTCCTCGCGACCAACAACCACACGGTGGTCATGCAGGACGTCGTCGCGCTCGACCTGCTCGAAAAGGTTGTCGAGGGCGAGAAGGAGAACTACCAGGAGCTGTCGATCAACATCGACACCGGCGCCCTGGCCGCCCGCCGGATCCTCACCAAGCTGGTCGCCCAGGGCGAGGAGAGGACGGCCGCCGCGAAGGCGGTGACCGCGCCATGAGCAGCCCCAACCAGGCCGGTCCCGCCGCCCCCATGCGCGCGGACCTGCCGGCGCCGACCAAGATGCTCAAAGGGCGGACCGTCTACCGGGTGGTGTGGAAGCTCAACACCGACGTGCTCGTCGGCTACTGCTGGTGCGGCACCGCCCACGAGGACACCGACCCCATCGCCCTGTGGGAGTGGCTCCTGGCGCACCCGGACACGCACGGCGGCGGCCGGACCGACTCCGCCGTACCCGACCCCGAGCCGGAGCTGGTGGACGCGTGAACACTGAGATCGAGCTGGAGCTGGTCGTCGCGGCCGCCACGGAGCCCGCCACGGACGTCCGGCTACTCGAACTGCGCAGCCCCGACGGGGCCGAGCTGCCTGCCTGGTCCGCCGGGGCTCACATCGACCTGCTGCTCGACGACGGGCTGGTGCGGCAGTACTCGCTGTGCGGCGATCCAGACGACCGCAGCAGCTGGCAGGTCGCCGTGCTGCGCGAGCCGGAAAGCCGCGGCGGTTCGGCGCACGTCCACAACAAGCTCGGCGTGGGCGATCCGATCAAGGCACGCGGTCCGCGCAACAACTTCGAGCTGGAGCCGGCGGCCGCATACGTCTTCGTGGCGGGCGGCATCGGCATCACGCCGATCCTCCCGATGCTCGCCTCGGCCGACGCAGCCGGTGCCGACTGGCGGCTCTACTACGGTGGCCGCACCCGGGGCTCGATGGCCTTCGTGGACGACCTTGTGGCGCGCCACGGCGACCGCGTCGTCGTCCGCCCGCAGGACGAGACCGGACACCTCGACCTGGCCGGGATCGTCGCAGGCCGTCCGGACGGCGCGCCGATCTACTGCTGCGGGCCGGCGCCACTCCTCGACGCCCTGGAGTCCGTGTGCACGCCCCTGCCGTCCGGCACGCTGCGCACCGAACGGTTCACGGCGCTCGAGGCCGACCCGGACGCCGTCTTTGAGGGTTTCGAGGTTGAGCTGACCGACTCCGGACAGGTTCTACAGGTGCCTGCCGACAAATCGATCCTCGACGTGATGGAGGAGGCCGGCATCGAGGTCCTCTCCTCCTGCCGGGAAGGCACCTGCGGCACCTGCGAGACCGGCGTCCTGTCGGGCACGATCGACCACCGCGACGTCCTGCTGACGCCCGACGAGCGAGCGGCCAACGATGTGATGTTCGTCTGCGTCTCCCGGGCCGTCCCCGGCTGCTCGAGGCTGGTCCTCGAACGCTGACGGCGGTCACCGCAGCCACGGAACGACGAAGGTCCCGCCGGATTCCGGCCGGGACCTTCCGCCGCGCGCAGCGAGGAGCAGGCCATCCGCTGAACCCGCCCCGGAAGCCGCGCTTGCCGCGGCTTCCGGGTGCGAGCTGGCGAGAGCCGCCAGAGGCAGAGCAGTCCGATGTGACGTATGGGACTGGTGTCATCTCCCGAGGGGCCGATTCTCACCGGTCGCTCTTGTCTGCTCCCAACGCGCCCCCGCTTGAACCTGCTTGCGTCCTGGGGGGGGACCGCCTACTCGACGCTACCCGAAACATGACACGACGCCGTCCGTATCCCAGCGACCTCTCCGACGCACGTTGGGAACTGATCGAACCCACGCTCTCCACTCGGCGGGCCGAGCGCAGAGGCAAGGGCCTGACCATTGGCCGACCGCCTGAGCATGACCTGCGCTGCATCATGGATGCCGTCCTCTACGTCGACCGCACCGACATTCCCTGGCGATGTCTGCCACATGACTTCGCGCCGTGGGAAACGGTCGGCCACTTCGCCGCCTGGCAGAAAGAAGGCGTCTTCGACCAACTCAACGGTCTCCTGCGTCGCCTGGTGCGCGAGGCCGAAGTCCCCGACGGCGAGCCAACTGCATGCGTGCTGGACGCGCAGAGTGTGAAGACCTCCGCGAACGTGCCCGCGACCGGCCAGGGCATTGATGCCGGCAAGAAATTCGCAGGTCGCAAGCGCCACATCAGCGCAGACACCCTCGGATTACTCCTGGCCGTCTGGGTCTCCTGTCGCGCGATCGCCCGGGGCGTCCACCGCCGGGCCCGAGAGGCCCAGTCGCAGACACTCCGGGTTCCTCCCCTGCCGGGTTAGCGTCTGGCCTGTCGAAAGTGGTGAGCAACGCGTGGCATGCTGCTCACCGGCTCGCGGTGGCACCGGCCGGTGCCACTCTCGCCTCTGTCCCCCGATCAGTTCCTGCCTAGGTGAGCACGACAGATGAAAGAAAAAGTGACATTCCCGAGCGTCGTCGGCCCCGAACTGGCCGGAGTGATCGACCTGCCGGAAGGCGAAGTCCGCGGCTGGGGACTCTTCGCGCACGGCTTCACCCTCGGCAAGGACTCGCCGGCCGCCTCCCGCGTCAGCAAGCAGCTGGCCCGCGAAGGCATCGGCATGCTGCGCTTCGACAACCTGGGCATCGGCGACTCCGACGGCGACTGGGGAGACGGGTCCTTCACCGTCAAAACACAGGACACGATCCGCGCCGCGGCTTTCATGGCCGAGCGCGGCACCCCTGTGGACCTGCTGGTGGGGCACTCCTGGGGCGGCGCCGCCGCCATCGCCGCCGCTGGCGAGATCCCCGGCCTGCGCGCACTGGCCACCATCGCCGCGCCCGTCGACCCGAGCCACGTCGAGCGGCAGTATGACTCGGTCCTGGACCGCGTACTCAGCGATGGCTCTCACCAGTGGTTCGTCGGCGGGCGCACCCTCGTCCTCAAGCGCGCATTCGTCGAGGACGTCCGCAAGGCCCACCTGCGCGACCGGATCGGCGAGCTGAACCTGCCGCTCCTGGTCGCGCACTCCCCCACCGATTCCACCGTCGACATCGACAACGCCGCGGAAATCTTCCAAGAGGCCCGCCACCCCCGCAGCTTCATCTCCCTCGAAGGCGCGGACCACCTGCTGACCGCACGCGGGCAGGCACAGCGGGCCGCGCACATCATCAGCGCCTGGGCCGACCAGTACCTCGGCGAGCCACGCCCCTGACCACACGGCCTCACGCCGCCGTGTGATGGTCTCCGCTGCCGCAGTGCACCGATCAGCCCTCGCATGGGCAGGCACCCGCTGGGGTTTTGAAGTGAACGGAGCCCACGCACCGTCATTCCGGTCCCAGTCGGCCAGCTCCGCCATCGCCGTCGAATGCGGCGCGGCAGGGACAGGCCGCTGCTTTCGACCGCGAGGCATACAAGCAGCGCAGCACCGTCGGGCGGTGCGTCAACCGCCCGAAGCAGTGGCGCGGCATCGCCACCCGTTACGAGAAGACGGCCACGCTCTGCCCGTCGCGGGCACCTTCCTCTGGCCCGCCCGGTGATCCGAACTAGCCGCCGGGAAGGTCGCGTCCGCACCGCCGCGGTCGATCGTCAGATCCGCAGGCTGCTGTTGTTCACGCCGCTCGTCGCCGTGCCACGAGAGTCCGGATTGGGCCTCGTCGACGTGCTGCGCGGCCTCAGGGTGCTTCACCTTGTGCCCAGGTGGAGGTAGAAGCCCTTCAGGCAGGCCGCCACAGTCTTCAACGCGCTGTGCCCGTACGGGCGTTTACCCTCCCGCCACGGCAGACCAAACGGCCCCGGATAATCCGCTCCCCGGTGGCAGGTCCAGAGCGGGGGCCATGCGCTGGGCCAGGCGGTCGAACTCCTTGAGGACTGCCTTGGCCATGACCTTGTCCGCCGCCTTGCCGGCCTTGGCGCGCAGCGGTGGCTGCTGCCCGAGCGCGGCGAGGGAATCGGGCAGGGCCAGGTAGCGGCGCGAGCCCAGGGCGTCGAGACTGCGCTGGTGGGACTCGGAGCCGCGAGCGACGTTCCACGCCTGTAGCCGTTCCGAGACGGGGCCGAGGACGAGTTCTTTGGGTAGGGCTTTGACGCCCCGGCTGAGACGCACCATCAGCACTTCCTGATCGCGTTCTGCGCCCAGCTCGCCGGCCAGCCACTTCAGATCCCCTCGGATCGCGTCTGTGACCTCGCGGTCCAGAACGGATCGGTACAAGCGCAAACAGCTGCGCAGGCGACGTATGACCAGACCATTCATATGGCTTCTCGCGTGCGCCGGGTTCGGTGTGATCCTTTGGCTGCTGACCAGCGCACCCGACATCAGCTCGGGCTATCCGCTCTCCAAGTGCCACTCCGTCCTCGGCACCGAATGGAGCCCCAACTACGGGTCGATGGAGAAGGGGGCCGAGTCGACGTGCGCCTCGTTCCAGACACGGCGCCTGGGATGGGCTGTGCTGGTGTCGGTGCCGACGGTGGTGCTGGCGGCCGCGGGGCTACGCAAGCGCGGCGACTGAGCCCGCCGGATGCGACTTCCTCCACGTGGGCGTGCGGATACGCAACCACCACGAAACTCACGCGGCGTCGGCCCGCTTGGGGAATCAGACCGTGCGATCTCCGTCGTTCTGCAGACTCAGCCATGTCTCATGAGACGCCTGTGCGCAGCTTCGTCGGAAAGAAGTGCCGACATGTACCGACGTCAGGATCCGTCAGCGGACGTGCGAGCCAACTCGGTGGCCAGGCGTCGCATCACCGTCCGGTTGGCGCGTCGTATCGTGGCCCGGACGACGAGTGCCAGCAGGCGGTCGGCGAGTGGGGTGTGGGCCCAGGCGTACGTGAACGACACGTGACTCCCGCCGGTTCGCAGCGGCTCGATGGTGTAGATGCCGTGGGCCAGGCGTCGGCCGGCCGCGCTGACGTTCCGTTCGACGATGCGCCGCGGCGGGTCTGCCTCGACGACCTCGATGGCGACGTCGGTCTTCTTGCCGCCCAGCGCGGCTGTGACCGTGGCATACGATCCGATGCCGCGGCCGGGGCCGCTGTAGCGCCAGTCGGTCAGGTAGTGGTCGGTGAATCGCTCGTGGTGAGCCATGACATCGAGGAAGTCGTAGACCTGCTCGGGCGTCTGCGGTACGTCGATCGACACGGTGACAGACTTCATGTACCACACGGTACACAGGGCATGTACCAATTGGTACGCTCGTGAGGTGGTGGATATGGTCGGCTCAGATCCCGAGGGCGAGGCAGCGCCCGGCAAGGACGGGGACCGGCGCGCTCAATTGGTGAACGCGGCCGTCGACTATGTCGCGGCACACGGCATCGCAGACCTGAGTCTGCGCGGCCTGGGCGCCGCGATCGGTGTCAGTCACCGCATGCTGATCCACTATTTCGGTTCCAAGGAACACCTGCTCGTCGAGATCGTCCGGACGTCGGAGCAGCGTCAACGCGATCTACTGTCCCGGCTGCGGCTGGAGCCAGGTCTCTTGCCCGTCGATGCTGCCCGTCTCCTCTGGCAGCAGCTGACGGCCCCTCAACTGGCGGGTCAAGAGCGGCTCTTCTTCGAAATCTACGGGTGGGCGCTGCGAGGCCGTCCCGAGGCTGCCCCGTTCCTCGAAGGGCTCGTAAACGACTGGCTGGAGCCGCTCGTGGCTGCCGAGGTCGCCACAGGGGCGGACCCTCCTGTGGCCCGGAACCGCGCCAGGCTGGGACTCGCCACCGTCCGCGGTCTGCTGCTCGACCTGCTCGCCACCGGTGACCGCGAGGGCGTCAACGCGGCGATGGAGGACTTCCTCCGGCTGTATTACGGCGAAGCGAGCCCGGAGTCCCTCCCCTAGGACATCCGTTTCTGGCTCGATCGCCACGGAACCGACGGCAGCTGAACGCGGGGCCAAGGCGTTGTTTCCTTTGGCTCCCTATGCGGTTGAAGCGGTACGTGACAGGAGCGCTGGTACTCAGTGGTTGCTCTACGCTCGTCGCGGCTCCCGTGGTGCCTTTGACCTCGCCCTGGAGTTCTTCACTCCCGTGCCCGATGATCAGCGACGTTCGGGCGACAACGGCCTTCGGGTGCACCGCAAAAACTTCGGTCTCGGCCGCGGCCTTGGCTACGCTGTACGGGGTGATGGTCTCCGGGAGAGCGGACTCGTCGTAGTGGACCTGGCCCGCACCTGAGAACACCGCGTCGCTCGACACGTAAACCATGCGGGTTCCGTGCTTCGCCGCGACGATCGCGAGCCGAAGAGCACTTGTGCAGTAACCGCCCAGTCGGCCCCGCCGCTCGATGCGTTGATGACCACGGCTGGATTCACGTCGGTCATGACGGCATCCATCCTTCCCGCGTCCCGCAGATCGAGGAGGCACCACGCGGTTGGGGATGAGCGGCCCCGCCCGGTCGCGTACGTCGCGACGGCCGTGTGCCCCGCCTTCCTCACTTGCCGAATCAGTTCGGACCCAGGAAGCCGCAGCCACCGACGATCAGAACGGTCATGCGCGTCACCGTAACCCCGCCGGCCCAACGGTGAAGACAGTCACTCCGGTGCTCGGGTGATAGGAGGGGACGGCGTTCGCGGAGCTGACTACGTACGCGGTGATTCCCGGCTCGGTGCGTCCCTCGCACAGGGGATAGGGAATTGCTCAAATCCCTGAAAAAGTTGTGATTCATGCACTCACGCTAGATAGGGGACAACTCGCATGCTTCAGACCACCACCCGGCGACGAGTTGCGCGGGCAACAGCAGCCGTCTTCTGCGCCCTGGCCCTGGCACTGAGCCAGGCCGGTCCCGCCGCGGCCGCTGAGAAGAAGGTGTCCTTCGCCTTCAAGTACCGGATGGACACGCAGACCTGGAAGCAGAAGAGGGGCAAGGTGTCCATCCTCTTCACGAAGTGCCGTGCTCAGCGGTCCTTCCACGCCCTCCTCGTGCGGGAAAGGTTCGGCCAGGACACAAAGCTGGAAGGCCACACGCTCACGTGCCGTGTAGGCCGGCGCGCGTACTTCGACGCGCCTGATAACGGGACCTACTACTTCACCTTGACGAAGGCCGACGACGACGAGTACATCACCGGCAACGCGACGCTCAGCTTCCCGGCCCCTTGACCGCAGGTGCGGCCGTGTTGTGCTGTTCGTTTCTGATGACGAACAGCGAACCCACAACTCATGCAGGAGCCTGACCTGCGGTCAGCGCAAGGCCGCGCGGCGAGACCGGTTGTGCAGCAGGCGAGCAGTGCGACCCGGAGCACGAGCAGCAGGCCGGGCTCGCCGGCGAAACAGCGGCTCGAGCCCGGTTGGGCGAGGAGTAGGCGCAGCTGCTGCGCCTGCTCGATGAAGGCGGCGCCCTTCAAGCACCAGCTTTCCTCCAGCTCTGCACCTGTGCTTTTCACGAGAGAGGTCTCCACCCGCGAAATGCCATAGCTGTCGAACGGCACAGCGGCCAGACTTTTCACATGCAGCTCCCCGCCGAAAGCCTTGTCGCCACCGAGCTGATCGAGGTCGTCAGGATCTCAGCCCTCCCCGCCAAGCGGGGCGCTCCCTACCCCGGCAGGGCGGTCGCCCACTGGGTCGGGAGCGAGGCCACCGATGTCCTGACGTTGATTCAGACCTTGCCCGGCAGCGAGCAGCACCGTTGCGGCTTCTCGCCGGGCTGGAGCATCCGGGCGTACGAGGAGTCTCTCGGACCGGTGCTGTTCGAGGCAGCGTTCTGTTTCAACTGCCACGAGGTTCGCATGCATGGATTGACCGTGCCCTCCGCGCTGGCCACACAGTTCTTCGACGCGGACACCCCGCCCGCCCGGGCCCTTCTGGCCATCCTCCGCGCGGCGGCCCCGTAGTCGACCGGCCGCCCCCAGCCCGGCATGTACCCCTGGGACCAGGCCCACCCCCGGCCCACCATCGAAGAAGCCCTCACCGACGCCGCCGTCCTCGTCACCGAGTGGTCCGAACTGCCCCTCGATGCACTCCAAGACTCCTGAAATGCTGGACCGGCATCTGCACCACCTGCCACCAGCCCCTACCCCGGACCAGACATCAACCAGCAAGATCCACTACAAAACAACGGAGTCCTATCAGAGCATCGAGAATCGCGAAGGACGGAACATGGAACCGGAACTACTGCCGCTGGTCGGTGTCGGGCCGCTGCGGCTCGGCATGCCGGCGCAGGAGACGCGCGACGCGGTCCAGGCGTGGGGGCTGCTGCGGGTCGCCTCCAGTGATCCGGAGCCCGGGCAGATCCTGCTCAAGCACGACGCGTCCGGCCTGACGTGATGCTCGGCTTCACCAAGGGCGCGCCGAGCGGCGTGGAGCTGTTCCGGTTCCTCGACGAGGACGCCGACGTGCGAGTGCTCCTCGACGGCCTCGACGTCTTCCGCACCCCGAGTGTGGACCTCTTCGAGCTGTCCGCAGAGCGGCGCCACGAGATCACCGAGAACGACCTCGGTTTCGACGAGCTGCCGGAGCTGAGGGTCGTCCTCGCCAACCAGAGCAGCTACGAGTACCCGGTGGACGAGGACGGGGACCCTCTCTACTACGACTACGTGCGCCTCGCGGACCAGATCTGACACACGGAGAACCCACGGCAGAGCCCCACTCGGCGCAGGCTCCGCGAGCCCCGAGCGCGACGTTGGTGCGCCGGTGGTCTCCTGCGGCGGGTACTGCAGAAGAACTCCACCCGTACTGGGGGCCACTCACAACCCGGGGCACGATCGGTCTGCCAACGGCCCGACTTCGGTGCGGCAGTAGCGGCGGCGCAGCAAAGAGGCGATCGTGCGATTACGCTCGACGGCCTGCGGCGCCGGCTTCTGTAGGTGTTGCACCGCAGGCCTCGGCAGTCTGTCGAGCCAACTGCAGTGCTCAGACGCACCCCCTCTACGCTCGGTGACCGACGTGGCTGCCGCTGCGAAGGGGATCGACGAGGGAACATCATGCGTGCGGGTTGGCGCCGGCTATGGCAGACGATGGCCGTGGGCGGGATCGGGTTGAGCCTGTACGCGGGCTTGTTGACCGCCGACGACGTCCGCGACCGAGCTTCCAGCGAGCACGACATCGCCGCGGCCTGCGACCATCTGGTGTCGAGAGCGCTGGTGATGGATCTGCAGGGCGGCATGGTCCGAGCGCAGTCCGTCCACCACAACAACGGCATCCCGCTGAACCACCGACGCCGCACAACTACACACACCGAGGCAAGTTCCTGAACCGCCTCGACACCCACCTCCAGAACCACGTGGAACGATTGCTCGCCAACGGAAAAACGAAGACCAAGATCACGGCTTCACTCAAAACCGACCTCGGCAGTATCGGCAGCACAATTCTGAAGGAACAGCACGGCCAAGAGACGACGCACACCTCCCCCAGCTAAATGCATCCAGCACGGCAGCGACAGCGGCGGAACCAACAGCGTCACCATCTGGAACCGCAAGCACTGACGATAAGGAACTAACCGCGAGATGAGTCCCGAACTGAACCGGCTCACCGAGGTCCTGCCCCGGCCCTCCACACCCACCCAGACGCCCGACTGGGACGCCGCCGAAACCGCCCTGAGCACGGCGCTGCCCGCAGACTACAAAGAGCTCATCACCACCTACGGAGGCGGCTTCGTCGACGGCTACCTGCTGCTCCTGGAGCCGGGCTGCGCCAACGACGTATACGACCAGCTCAAGATCTCCGCAGAGCGCGAAGAAGCCAACGACGCTCTGTGGCAGTACGAGGACAAGCCCGCCGAGATGGACGCAGATGGCAACCGCCTGCTCTGCTGGGCCACCACGGACAACGGCGAATACCTGTACTGGCTCGTCCAGCCCGGCGACACTCCCGACAGTCGCCCGATCCTGATCAACGACGAGTCCGGGGAGGTTTGGGAACGCTACGACATGACCGTGCCCCAGTTCCTCACCGCCGTCCTGAGCGGCGAGGCTCGATCGCAGATTTTCTGGGACGAGTTCCCGCTGGAGCAGCATCAATTCCGCCCCGCCCGGGAGGTGTAGGACCATGAGCGCCCGGCCGCAATTGAGCCGACAGTCGACGACCAGGCCGCCGCGCTTCCATGAGGGCTCCGGTCAGCCAGTCCGTCTGGGGTGGCGTGGCGTGGCGTGCGTATTCGGCGCGTTGCCAGCCGTTCTGCCCACGTTTTCCTCGCGGCGATGGCCGTCCAGGAACGCGAAAGGGGGTGCGGCCGACGCACCCGACCTCGTGGACCTCACCCGCGCAGAAATCCGCCGTCTGCTGGCAGTTGCGTCCCACCACCGTCCTGCACGTCGCGAGCACGCCGTGAGCTGGTCGCACTGGAGCGCCGCCACCACGTCTACTGACCGCCGGTCGCCGCGCCGCTGGAACCTGCGCTCTTCGTGGTCCGGCCTTGTTGCCAACCCATCAGCAACCTGACCCAGGTGCTCCGGTCGAGACCAATGAGTCCGCCCAGGTCCTGCATCGAATCGACAGCTGACAGGTTCCGGAGGTCACGAGAGCCTGATTCTGAATCGATCAGTTCATGCGCACCGGCCTGGTCGCTGACGCACTGCGGATGGCAGCCTCGCCCCGTATCCGCCTGGACGGCGCCGTGTTCCACTGCGACCACGGAACGCAATACGCATCCTGCGAAAGCTTCCACGCCTCCCTGAAACACGAGAGCCTCCAGGGCGCCCACTACTACGGCGACTCCGACACCTGCCGAAGAACCGTCTTCGCCTGGCTGACCCGGTACAACACCCGCCGCCGGCACTCCGCCAACGGCCACCTCAGCGCAAACGAATACGAACACCACACCGCTAAACTCACGCTCGCCGCGTGATCAATAACCGCCCTCTAAGGGCCGCCCTACACAAAGCTTCAACCCTGAATGCAGGGTGGAACCATCACTCGATGGGAACATGAGCCATCACTCATGCGTACTATCGCTACGCCACCACACCACCGTTCGCCACGGAAGTACATGAACAGGCGGGCGCACCTGCCTCGCTCGCACTCACGGTAGTGCGCCGTTGCTCCCGAATTGAAAAGAGGACAACACCATGACCGACAACCCCGTCACCATCACCAGCGTGACATCTCAGTACACCACTCAGGTCGCACAGGACCTCGAACTCAACAACAAAGAGCAGGAACGTATCGGCGCGGAACTCTCCGCCCTGCAGGCGCAGTTGAAAATCCTGCAGGACGACCAGAGCGTGCTGCACAGCATCCAGAAGACGCTCGACAGCCGACCGGCATCTACGCCGAGCACCCCGGAGCCTTCGACGTCCCTCCCGCAGCAGGCATCCGGCAAGAACACCACTACCCGGCGTGCCCCGTCCAAAAAGGCTGCAGCCAAGGCCCCCAGCACGAAGAAGACCACGGTGCAGGCCAAGAAGGACAAGACCCAGGGCACGGAGCCCAAGGCGGCTACGGCATCGGCACAGCCCACCCTGATCGCGCTCATCCGCACCCACCTCGACCAGCAGAAAGAACCCCGTTCCGCAGCCGAGGTCACCTCGGCGCTCACCGAGGCCCACCCCCAGCGCACCATCAAGACGACCGTCGTGCGCACCACCCTCGAGAATCTTGTCGCCAAGAGCCAGGCTCACCGGTCGAAGCAGGGCGCCTCGGTCCTCTACACGTCAGCCGCCGTGCAGGCCGCGCCCCAGAAGGCCCCGGCTCCCGCGCTGCCCAGGCCCGAGCAGGACAGCAGCAAGCGCGAGAAGGCCGGCGCGGTCAGTTCGTAGCCGTCGAGGACATCCGAAGAAGGCTCGCGGCGAGCAGCCGAACGAAGTATCCGGCCATGCGGCCGGTGTCGGTGCGCCAGCCCGGTGTGGGGGCGTTCAACCAAAAGCACGCGGCGGACCGCTGCTCGCCCTTCCAGGCGGCGATCGCGTGTCGGCATTGTCCGGCGTTGCCCCAGTCCATGGCCCATGGAGCACGATCCCCCGAAGGCCATACTCAATAGCAACCATCGGAATCGCGTGAAACGTTGGTACCCACCTCGCTCCCAGCGAACGACCAACTGGGCGGCTCGCCGCCCTGCCCAAAGGTGCCGGCTACGTCGCGGTGCGCATGGCGCCGCTGGCGCTGATCGCATTTACCGTGATCGTCGATCAGTTAACCCCGGTGCATTGGCCGTTCAATCGCTTTCTGGAGGGAGCTCCGGCCCTTGCAGCCGCGACACGGAACCCTGTCGGCACCGGTGTGATCGGCGCGTTCGCCATTGTCGTGGACATCGTGCTGGCTGCCGACAAGGGGAACTTGGGCATGTCGAGGGCATGGCTGATGCTGGGGATGATCGCGTTGGTGACGGTGGCAGCCGTAGCCGTGAACGATGTCGCAGCGCGTCTTGAGCGCACCACCGATCAAGACATCCACGACGGCCGCCAAGAACCTGCCACAGCAGCTCGCCCGTCTCCTGGAGCAATGGGGCGAACTGGTCTCCCAGCTGCGGCCGGTGGGCAGTTCCGTGTTCTTGCCCTTCGACTTCTCCGACGAATACACCGGCTGGTTGCGGGTTACATCCCAGGACGGCACGCACGCTCGGGTGGAGGCCGGATGGAGCCTCATCCAGGGATGGCGCTTCAACCGTTCCTAATCAGTGTGCAGGAGTGAGTCTTGGACCCACTGCCCGGCACTGCGCGCATCCCGAACGGTTTTGGATGCACTGGTCACCCGCGTTGCCTTTTCTATCCCGCTCGGGCACGCGCATCGTGTGCACGGTCCGTGATGGGTGGGCGGGTTCCCTCACGCTCTCGGGTACCCGGTCGGGCCTGGACGGTCCGATGCCCACGACGATCACTCTGGTCGTCGTGGGGCGGTGCCGTCCGTCGCCGGATCGGGTGCCCGAGGGCGCGTCGCCCGATCGCGATGCCAGCGGCATCGTGACGGGACATCTTGCGGTGGGGTGTCTGCATCGGCTTGCGCCAGTGCTGGTCGCCCCACATCGAGGTGTAGGCCGGGTCCACGGCCACGATGGACAGGTCCATCTCGGCGGCCATGGAGACGAGCCGGGCCTTGAGCTTCCCGGTCGGCATGCCTGAGATCAACTGCCGGAACCGCTTCCTGCGGCCGTGCTTCTCCCGGGTCTTCTCGGCGGTGAAGTCCAGGTTCTCGATACCGATGGCGGCGACGCCGCAGCTTTTCGCCCAGTGCAGGAGCTGGGTGATGGCGTGCCGGATCTGCGCGTCCCGGTGGCCCGCCGACCCGCTGAGGTCGTAGGAGAAGCGGTGTGGGTCGCCTACCGGGTTGCCGTGTGGGTCGAGCCGGTACGCGGCAAAGTGATCGGCATTCGTGTCCACGCCGATCATGCCCTTGGCGCGTGCGGTCTCCAGCCCGATCGTCTGGACCACCGGCCGCTGCCACGAGGCGGTCAGGTACCAGCGCCCACGCTCGACGTCCCGGTGGATGCGGTAGGCGACAGCCCGGTTGCCCTCGATGCGGTCGGCCCACTCCTGGCCCCGGTGCGCGAAAGCGACCCTGGAGGCCAGGACGTAGCGTCCGTGCTTGCTGTTCGCCAGGCTGGCGAGCGGGGCCGGCAGCTTGATCGAGACTTCGCCATCCGGGGTGACGCGGATCGTCTCGTTCCCGTACCGCTTCCCGGACTCGCCGTCAGCCTGGAGGAACCAGCGTTCCGCCTCCCAGCGTTCCCGCCACTGCGCCTCGGTGAGCTGCGCCTTGGCCAGGTTGCGGCGAGTGTTGAGCAGGCGCCTGCCGCCACGCACCACATGCACGACACCGCTCTGACGGTCGGCGCGCGCCACGTCGAGACGGTGTTCCAGGATCGCCAGGCGCCGGGTTTTGTGGAACCACTCGCTCTTGGAGCGGTAGCCGCTGGGAGCGCGCTTGGTGCCCTTCTCACCGAGCGGCTGGGACAGGCGGTGCATCAGCGTACGGACACCGGCTTCAAGGCCCTGGATGTGGGCGAGCTGGCAGCGGCGGGACAAAGCCCACTGGTCGTACGTGGCCTTCGTGATCGCTCCGGCCCACCGCGAGGACGACTGGGCCGTCAGGTCCCGTTTCCGCGCCGCCCACCTCTCGGTGGAATGGTCACCTGCGTCCTGGCAGCGGGCCGCCAGATCGCGGGACGCCAAGTGTCCGAGGTGTTCGCCGATCAGGCGCAACACCTTTTCATCCTCGGGCGTGAGGTGCTTGAGACGGTCGCGTATCGCGACACCGGACGGCCCGAGGGCAACGAACGGCGCATCGATGGCACGCAGTTGCTTCCTTTTCGGCTCAGTCATCGGCTCCAGCCGCCTCAAGAGCCTTCTCTGCCCAATTCTTCGCGGAACGACGCCCGTACAGGCGGGCGCAGAACGAGGTCAGTACCTCCACCATGCCCCGCACCAGATCGTCTTCCACCTCACCCCCGTCCAGGACCACCAGACGGCGGCCCGTCGCGGATACTGCGGCCTCGACGAGTTCCACGTTCATCCGGCCCAGGCGGTCCTTGTGCTCGACCACGACCGTGGCCACATCCGGATCGGCCAGAAGGCGCTTCGCTTTGGACCTGCCACCGTTCATGCCCGACCCGATCTCGGACTCCACACGCACCACCCGGAGACCGGTGCTGGCCGCCCAGACGACCAGGCGCGCCAACTGCCGTTCCAGATCACTCTTCTCGTCATGCGAGGAGACACGGGCATACAGGCCCAGGCCGCCCGACACGGACGGCGAGGAGTCTGCCTCGATGTTCACCAGGATCGTGCGCGGACCGACCCGCTGAGCAGGTACCGGCAACGTGCCCTCACGGAACGAGCGATACGCAGTATGCGGATGCACACCATTCACCACCGCCCACTCCATGAGGCTCACACAGAGAACATAACAGCCACTCAGAGACGCTAATACACAGCAGAGTTGACTCAATCACGAGCAGTTCTGAACCCCTCGGACATCGCCGACACGGCCCACCGCATCAGCGACTTCGAACCGGAGGCCGGTGCAGCGGTGGACTGTCTCATCAACGATCTACTCGCCACAATCACCAACAACCGAAGAGGGTTCATCCAAAGCAGCAATTGATCAGATGCGGGGCACGCGCGTCAGCAACCCGGTGATCACGGCGACATGCTTGCATGTGGTTAACCACAGCGCCAACGACATGACAGGCTCCCGGGCGTGTGCCCGGGAGCCTGTCATGTCTTCCGTACCGCTCCGCGTTTCCGTTCGACCGGTCAGACGGGCCGGTACTGTCCTAGCTCCGCTCCCGAGGAGGTCAGGTCCACGATCTGCTCGCAGGTGACGAACTCGACGTCCCGCGAGGCGACTTCGTCGAGCCAGTGCTCCAGGGCGAGGAGGCGGTGGCCACGGCCGATCACCTCGGGGTGCATGGTGACGGTCAGGACACCGTCCTCGAAGTCCCGCACCATGTAGTCCAGGTCCGCCGTCCAGTTGGCGAACATCTCGGCCGGGTTGCGCAGCCCGGGCATGAGGCCGGACGGGGTCCGCAGGAACTCCAGGTACGGGAAGTCGTCCAGGCTCCAGGCGACCGGGATTTCCAGCAGACCGGCGGGTTCGCCCCAGCGGACCCCCGAATTGTCCAGGGAGTCCGGCGTGCGGCAGGGGTAGGGGGCGTAGTCGTGGCCCATCAGGCTGCTGTCGTAGGCCAGCCCGTGCTCGACGAGCAGGTCGACCGAGGCGTCGGACAGGTCCCAGGCCGGGGCCCGGAAGCCGCGCGGCAAGGTGCCGGTGACCTCCTTCAGGGCGTCCAACGACCGCTGGAGCACAGCGCGTTCCTCGGCCGGCTCCAGTGCGGCGACGTTCTCGTGGGCGTGGCCGTGCACCGCCACCTCGTGGCCCCGCTCCATGAGTTTGCGCGTGAGCTCGGGGTACGTGAGGGCGGTGTGCCCAGGTACGAACCAGGTCGCGGTGATGCCCCGGGTCTCCAGGATGTGCAGCAGCCGGGGTACGGCGACGGCCGCGAACTCCCCACGGGAGCGCGGGGTCGCGGTCAGCATGCCCCGGGCCATCCAGGAGGAGAGGGCGTCGAAGTCGAAGGTGACGCAGACGTATCCGCGCCGCGAGGTCGACGAATCCACCTGACCGGTAATGGCGTTACGGCTCGTCGGGGTAGTCGGAGTCGTCATCGTTGTTCTCCTCCGTTCAGCTCAGCGGCAGCGCGGCGTTGCCGGTGCCCGCGCCGCCGTCCACGGACAGCGACGCTCCGGTGATCCACTCGGCGTCCGGACCGCACAGGTAGGCGACCGCGCCCGCGATGTCCTCAGGGACACCCGCGCGAGGCCAGGGCTGTCCGCCGCGGATCGAGCGGACGTAGTCCGCGCCGAGCGGGTTCACCTCGCTGTCGACCTCGATGAAGCCTGGCGAGACCGCGTTGACATGGATGCGGTGCTCCGCCAGTTCCAGGGCGAACGCCTTGGTGAGCATGTCCAGACCGGCCTTGGACGTGCAGTAGTGGGCGGCACCGCGGCGGGCCCGGGCGGACGCGCCGGAGCTGATGTTGACGATGTGGCCGCCCGTACCGGCGTCGACCACACGCCGCGCGAAGGCCCGCGACAGGGAGAAGACCGCGGACAGGTTGACCTCCATGACCTGGTCCCACTGGTCGTCGCGCATCTCCAGAAGCGGGGCGCTCGGGTAGAGACCGGCGGCGTTGACCAGGATGTCCAGGCCGCCGAACACCTCCCAGGCGCGGTCGACGAAGTCGGGCAGCGAGGCGCGGTCGGTGAGGTCGACCTCCAGGGCGGCGAATGGCCCGGTGTTCTCCGCGACGAGGGGGGCGAGGCGGTCGGCGCGGAGGTCTGCGAGAACCACCTGGACGCCTTCCTTGCTCAGCCGCCTCGCGATGGCTGCCCCGATGCCTCCGGCCGCTCCGGTGACGAGCGCGATCCTCGGCTGTTTCCGCTCGGGGGTGCTCACAGTTCTCCTTCTGTCCCACGCACCGTGTCGTGGGTTCCGTCGTAATGGGTCAGGCCGTCGAATCCGGCCCGCAAATCGCTGTACCGGTCGGCGGCGGTCCGCTCGTCCGGTTCCGCCGCCGTACGCCGCTCGCGCCGCGCGAGGACGTCGTGCGCCCCGGCGGCGCCGTCGACCAGCAGGTCGATGACGCACCAGGTCATCAGCACGGCCGGTTCCAGCGCGGCGAGGACGTGGTCGGTCACCGCGTAGTCGACGCTGTGCGCGTCACCGGTGGCGCCCGCGGTGAAGGGGTGCAGCACCGGCATCACCGCGCCGAGGTCCCCCATGTCGGTGGAGGCTCCGAGATGCCTGCCGGCGGCCACGGCGCCCGGGCCGAAGAGCGCGGTCCCGTTGGTCCGGGCCACCTCCACCAGGGCCGGGTCCTGGTGGTGCGGAAGGTAGTTCAGGGTGGTTTCGGTGGTTGCCCGGGCGCCCAGCGCCACCGCACCCGCCCGTGCGGCACGGTCGACGGTGGCGCAGGCGCCGCGCAGGGCGTCCAGGGTGCGCGCCCGGATCACGACTTCGAGTTCGGCGCGATCCGGTACGGCGGTGGGCGCGTCGCCCCCGTGCAGTAGTACGGCGTTGACGCGTACCGCGTCCTCGTCGCGGAAGGTGTCCCGCTGGGCGTCGATCGCGCTGATCGCCAGCGTCGCCGCCTTCAGGGCGTTCACCCCGTGCCAGGGGGACGAACCGGCGTGGCTGGCCCGGCCGGTGAAGACGATCCGCTTCACCACCGAGCCGTTGTGGCTGTCCCCGACGCTGAGGCGGGTGGGCTGCCCCGACGTGTGGCAGAGCATCGCCATGTCCACATCGTCGAAAGCACCCCGAGCGAGCAGGTCGGCCTTGCCGACCAGGTGCTTCAGGTCACCGGCCCGTACCCGCTCGCGCCTCCATTCCAGCTCCACGCTCTCCTCGGCCGGCACCGCGAGGAGCGCCACGTCCCCGTCCAGGTGCTGCCGGACGGCGGCCAGGCCGACCGCCGCGCCGATCATCGACGCCACCTGGGCGTGGTGGCCGCAGGCGTGGGCGGCACCGGTCTCCGGGTCGGCGAGCGGGTGCCGGGGCATCACCAGTGCATCCAGTTCACCGAGCACGGCGACGGTGGGCCCCGGCGTGCGCCCGGACATGCGCGCCTTCACCCCGGTGAGGGAGAGGCCGCTCTCGAAGGGGAGCCCGAGCTCCGTGAACCACCCGGCCACCGTCGCAGCGGCCCGGTGCTCACGGAATCCGGTCTCCGGGTGGCGCTGCAGGTCCTCGCTCAGGTCCAGCAGCCGTTCCCGGCAGGCCTCGATCGCCGTGCGCGCCCGCTCCTTGAGCCTTGCGGCCGGTGCGGGGCCAGGGGCGGGAACACTCATGCGGCGCTCACCACGACGGCCGGTGCGGGCTTCTTCTCCGCCAGGTCCAGGTGACGGCCGAGGCCGGCCCGGAAGGCCTCCGGGGTCTGCGGGGTGACCAGCGCGCCGACGATCGCCAGGACACAGCCGACGCCGAGGAAGGAGAAGGCCACACCGTAGGAGAAGTGCTCGGCCAGGAAGCCCATGATGAACGGGGAGATGGCTCCGGCCAGCTGACCGCCGAAGTTCACCATGCCGCCGCCGACACCCGCGTACTCGGGCGGCAGCATGCGCAGCGGCAGACCGAAGATCTGCATGTAGGCGAGGTACATCACGAGGGTTCCGCAGGTCTCCCAGGCGATGAACTCGGTCGCCGACCCGGCGCGCACCATCATCACCAGCAGACCGGCCGTGACCAGCATGACGGGGATGACCACGCGCCGGTGGTTGCCCTGCAGGAAGCGGTCGAAGAGGTAGCCGCCGACCATCATGCTGATCGCCGCGGCGACCCACGGGACGCCGGACATCAGGCCGACGCCGGTGAGCGAGACGTGCTTGTTCTCGCGCAGGTAGGACGGCACCCAGGAGACCAGGCCCCAGCCGATGATGTTGAAGCCGCAGAACATCAGGGTGAAGCGCCACATCATCGAGGACTTGAGCAGGCCCATCGCCTGCCGCAGCGACACCTGGGCGACCGGCTCCGGGGCCGCCTTGTTCCCGGACGCGGCGGCCAGCTCCTCGGTCGTCAGCGGCTTGGGCATCCCCCTCCACAGCACGAACACGATCATCAGGCCGAGGATGGACACCGCCCAGAATGCCCCGCGCCAGCCGAAGGCGACGATGAGCGGCGCGGCGACGATGGGGGCGATCGCTGAGCCCAGCGGGTTGGACGCGGACATGATGCCGTTGGCGGTCAGCCGCTGCTCCGGGGTGGTGCGCTCGCTCAGCGCCTTGATGGACGCGGCCGGGTACATGCCCTGGAAGATGCCGAAGACGGCACGGATCGCGATCATCGACGTCAGACCCACGGCCAGCCCGCTGGCGGCCGTGAAGATCGTCCAGCCGCCGGCGGCCAGCAGCATGGTGCGGCGGGCCCCCTTGGTGTCGGCGAGGATGCCGCCGGGGATCTGCATCAGTGCGTAGGTGATGAAGAAGGCGGTAAGGATCAGTCCCTGCATCGTCGTGCCGAGGCCGAACTCGTCACCGATGTCCGGCAGGGCCAGGGTGATCACCAGCCGGTCGATGTAATCGATCAGCCAGGTCATGAAAAGCACGGCAACGGCGGCCACAGCCACCCGCTTGGCTGAGCGTGCCCGGGAGCTCTTGCCCTCTGTCATCTTCCACCTCCACGCAGATTCCGGTCGTTCACAACCCGGTCTCCGGGTCGTGGTCAGCAGTGTGCAAACCCGGCGTACCCCCACGGTTTGTGGAGGGCGAAGAGATTTTCGGTGTTTCCTCGTGTTCGACAACAAGTACGTCCGGTCCGTGGGCGAAGAGTTGCACGGCGGCGTTCAACCGCTCGTAAGGATCGCCCAGATCGAGCCCCGTCAGCTCCCGGATGCGACCCATCCGGTAACGCAGGGTGTTGGTGTGGACGTTCAGCTCCCGCGAGGCCGCCGCGGTGTCCCCGAAGGCGTCCAGGTACGCCGCCAGGGTCTCGGTGTACGCGGTGCCGCGCCGCTGATCGTGCGCGCGCAGCCGGTGCACGGGACCGTCCTGGAGCCGCCGGTCGGCGGTGACGGCCTCGCCCAACAGCAGCAGGTTGGCCGTGCCGCGTACGTCCTCCAGGCAGGCGCTGCGGACCTCGCCACGCCTGGCCAGGGCCCGTACCACCAGCTCCGCCTCCATCCGGCTGGCGGGCAGCTCCCCCAGGTGGGACACGCAGGGCCCGATCCCGATACGCGGCCGGGCCCCGACGGCCTCCGCGACGGCGGCGCCGACCCCGTCCGCCGCCCGCCGCATCCCATCCCGGTCGGCCGGACCCACCAAGGCAAGGACGACCCGGGAGGGCCCGGTGGTGGCCAGCGCGCGCCACCGGTAGCCGGCGAGATGGCGCAGCGCCTCCTCGCGAGCCCGGTACAGGTCGGCGGCGCCGAGGCGGGCGTCGCGCGAGGACAGGTCCGCGATCATCACGGAGACCGGCGTGCCGGGTTCAACAACCAGATGGGACGCGGCCAGGCGCGGGTCGACGTCCCCGAGCAGGGCCCGGCCGAACAGTTCCTCGTCCAGCCGGCGCCGGGCCACCTCTTCCTGGTCGAGGCCGAGCAGCACACCGACAGCGACCGTCGCGGCTTCCGCGAGCAACGCGGTGGCGTTCCCGGCCAGCGGTTCGGCGCCCTCGGCCACCCAGATCGAGCCGAGGTTCTCCGTCCCGGCGCGCACCGCCGCCGCGAGCCTGCGTCCCGCGCCCATCTCGGGCACGGCCGCCACGTCGACCACCTCGGAGCCGGACCAAAGACGCCGGTAGACACCGAGTTCGACCAGCCGGGCCCGGTACCCGACCGGGCCGTGCTGGTCGAGCACGGCCGCCCGGCGCATCTCGTCGTCCCCGGGGCCCAAGCGGGAGGCGGCGAGCAGTTCCTGACCGGGCGTGAAGACCATCACCGAGCCGTTGACGAGCCGGGAAAGGGAGTTGGCGAGGCTCACCAGGTCGTGCCGGCGGCCGAACATCGCGGCCCGCCCGGTCCCGGGGCCCATGCGTACGGCCAGCAGTGCGCGCAGCCGTCCAATCAGGTCGGTCCAGTCCTGGTCGGCCGCCAAGGCCAGGACCGCCACCCCGTGCTCCGTACCGAGAGCGCCCGCGTCGCGCAGCCCGGTACCGTCCCCGCCGTTCTTGACGATCACGGCGCTCGCACCGCTCCCGGCCGCCGCGCGGATCAGTTCCCGCGCCTCGCCACCGGTCCCGATGCCCAGCAGCAGCGCCCCGGGCCGGGCCGGTCCGCTGCGGCCCGGCCCGGCCGGGCCCTCGTGCACGGCCAGCGTGCGGACGGGTACTCCCAGACCGTGCGGAGCGGCCCACATGGCGACGGTTCCGGGGCCCAGGCAGTCCACCACGGTGGCCAGGGTCACAGGGGCGTCGGCACCCGTCTGCCCGGCAGCGCCGCAGTTCTCCGGGTTGTGGTCAGACACGGCCGATCAGCTCCAAAACTTGGGGGGTCGCACAAACCATCGCATGCCGCGGCGGGGCAATCATGCAGAGGCGTATCCCCACGGAAGCCGCGCCAAAGGAGTCCCGCCGTGCCCGCACCCCATGCCCTCGATCCGCGTGATCTGCTCCACCGGCTCACCGCCGACACCCCGTCTATGATCGCGGATCTGGAACGGCTGGTGGCCGCCGAGTCGCCGTCCTCGGACGGGGATGCCCTGAGTGCGTGCCGTGACGTCCTGGCCGAGATCGGCACCCGTCTCCTTGGCACCGCCCCCTCGGTCCTGCCGGACGACCCCACCGACGGGCGCCCCGGCGGGCTGCTGTGGCGCCTGGGCCCGGCCGACGCGCGACCCGTACTGCTGGTGGGGCACTTCGACACGGTGTGGCCGCGCAATACACTGCAGCGCCGCCCGTTCCGGGTGGACGGCGCCCGGGCGACGGGCCCCGGCGTCTTCGACATGAAGGCCGGCCTGATCCAGGGCCTGTACGGGGTGGCTCGGCTGCGCGAGATGTCTGGCGAGGACCCCGCCGTCGCGTTCCTGGTGACCGCCGACGAGGAGATCGGCTCCCCGGCCGGCGGCCGCGTCGTGACCGAGTGGGCGCGCAAGTCCCGTGCGGCGCTGGTGCTGGAGGGCGCGGCGGACGACGGCGCGCTGAAGCACGCCCGCAAGGGCTGGTCGTTCTACGACATCCGCGTCGAGGGTGTCGCCGCGCACGCGGGCCTGGAGCCCGGCAAGGGCCGCAACGCCCTGACCGACCTCGCCCGGATCGTCGTCGCGCTGGAGTCCCTCGCCGCGGACGACGACCGGATCACCGTCACACCGACGATGGCTCACGCGGGCACGACACAGAACACCGTTCCCGACCGCGCGTACGTCACCGTCGACGTCCGCGTCCCCGATGTCGTGGCCCAGAAAGAGATCGACGCCGAGCTGCGCCGTCTCGTGGCCGAAACGGCGCAGCTCCCGTACGAGATCACGGGCGGCCCCAACCGCCCGCCCCTGGAGGAGGCCTCAGCCACGGACCTGCTGGAGACGGCCCGTGTCTGCGCCGACGACCTGGGCCTGGACTGGCCCGGCTCGGCGGCGGTGGGCGGCATCTCCGACGGCAACCTGTGCGCGGCGGCGGGCACCCCCACCCTGGACGGCCTCGGCGCCGTGGGCGGCGGACCGCACGCTGAGCACGAGTGGGTCGACGTGAGCCGCATGGCGGAGCGGGCGGCCCTGGTCGGGCGGCTGGTGGGGAGCCTGCCGCAGGAGTGAGCCCTGGACGGGTTCGGGTTATGAGTCCACTCGGCCTCGTTCACACAGATCTCCGCTCCTCTCCACTTTTCCTCTCCTGTGCAGGTCAGAGCCTTGAGATGCCTTCGCATGTTCGCACCAGTTCGCAGGGTTCCTTGAAGGTCCGGGCAACATCCGGGCAACGACCTGACACCTAGGCACTTTTTCTTGGATCTCCTGACGTGAGTGGGGAGTTGGGGTCAGGCTGGCGGTATGGGTCGCGGGGATCTGACAAACGCGGAATGGGATCGGCTGGAGTCGTTCTTACCTCGTGGTGGTACTCGTGGGGGCAGGTGGAGCGATCACCGTCGGGTGATCAACGGGGTCCTCTATCGAGTGCGGACGGGTGTGCAGTGGCGGGACCTGCCAGAGCGGTTCGGGCCGTGGGAGACCGTCTATAAACGACATCGCCGCTGGTCAGCTGATGGAACGTGGCAGATGCTGCTGTCGAAAGTCCAGGCTGCCGAGGACCAAGCAGGCCGGATCGACTGGGATGTGTCGGTGGACTCAACAGCGGTGCCCGGTGAAATGCCCGCCGTACACGAGTCCGTCGCGTGGACGTGGCGGGTGGCGCCGAGCCTGATGGATCACGTCCACGGCGGCGTATCCGCCGCGTACCCACCATGGGGGACCACGCCGCCCGTGGCCGACACTGCGGCAGACTTCGCCGTCCAATTCGTTGACGCCGTATTGAAGATCGAGCCGCCCCGCCACACGCATGTGTGCGTCACCGCCGGACTGTCCCACCGACTCCTCGTACTCAGCGTGGCTCTCGCCCTCGGCCCCGACGACACCGCGGCCGGTATCACCGTGGGGCGGCCGCCCCCGCCCGGCATGCGCCCGTCGCCGGTCTACGAGGGCTGCTATCGGCTCCCCTGCAGCTGGCGCACGTCCAGGCAACGCAGCCGGACACCGGGCTGCCCGGATCCGGTGTCGTATGGTCTGATTTCACGTCCGCCCACTGTCCACAACGGATCTCGCTGAACCCGGCGGTGCCGGTACGGCCGAAAGATCTGAACCAATACCGGGAATCAGGCCGCGACGAGCTCCCGCTCGTGGTCCGGCGTCTTGGCCTTGGGCTTCTTGTTCGGCAGCGAGAGCCGGAAGACCTTGCGCCACGCGGAGAACACCTGCTTGGGCAGCGGCCCGGTAACGTACTCCAGCTCGTACTTTTCGAACAGCGCGCGCACCTTGACCGCGACCTCGGCGTACCGGTTGCTCGGCAGGTCCGGGAACAGGTGGTGCTCGATCTGGTGCGACAGGTTGCCGGTCATGAAGTGCATGGCCCTGCTGCCGCTGATGTTCGCCGAGCCCATCATCTGGCGCAGGTACCACTGGCCGCGCGTCTCGCCCTTGATCGACCGGCGCTCGAAGACCTGCACGCCCTCGGGGAAGTGCCCACACATGATCACTGAGTGGGACCAGATGTTGCGGACCAGGTTCGCGGTGAACGTGGCGGCGAGCGTGGGGAGGAACGACGGGCCCGACAGCAGCGGGTGGATCACGTAGTCCTTGAGCACCTGCTTGCGGATCTTGCGGCCCACGGCCTTGGCCCGCGCGCAGAACTCCGGGTTCTTGCGGCGGTGCTTGTGCAGGTTCTTGCCGAGCTCCAGGTCGTACGCCGCGATGCCGTACTCGAAGAAGCAGGCGTTGATGAAGTTCCACAACGGCTGGCCGAGGTGGAACGGGTGCCACTTCTGGTCCTCGTCGACGCGCATGATGCCGTAGCCGAGGTCGTTGTCTTTGCCGATCACGTTGGTGTACGTGTGGTGCAGCTCGTTGTGCGAGTGCTTCCATTGCTCGGACGGCGAGACGTGATCCCACTCCCAGGTGGTGGAGTGAATCTTCGGGTCTCGCATCCAGTCCCACTGGCCGTGCAGGACGTTGTGGCCGATCTCCATGTTGTCCATGATCTTCGCGACGGACAGACCGGCGGTGCCGAGCAGCCACGCGGGCGGGAAGATCGAGAACAGCAACACGGCCCTGCTGACCAGCTCGAGCTTGCGCTGCGCCGAGATGACCTTACGGATGTAGGCGGCGTCTTTCTCGCCGCGGCTGGCGATCACCTCGTCGCGGATCGCGTCCAACTCGCGGCCAAGCTCCTCGATCTGCACGGCGGTCAGGTGGGCGGTGGGGTCGATGGCGGTCAAGGTGTTCCTACCGTTCGATGTCGCAGGGGCCCGCCGCGGCGGACACGCAGGTCTGGATGAGGACGTCCGGCTCAGCCTCGGTGATCTCGCCGGTGCGCAGGTCGCGGACGGCGCCCGCCTTGAGCGGCGTGATGCAGCCGAAGCAGATGCCCATGCGGCACCCGGAGGGCATGAGCACGCCGGCCTCCTCGCCGATGTCCAGCAACGGCGTGGCGCCGTCCGCGTCGACGGTCTTTCCGGTGGCGCTGAACGTGACCTCGCCTCCGTCGCCGGCGACGACGATGCTGGGGCGGAAGCGTTCGGTGTGCAGGCGCTCTTGTACGGCGTGCTCGGTCCAGTGCTCTTCGGCGGCGTCGAGCAGGCCCGCGGGCCCGCAAGCCCAGGTCTCGCGCTCGGCCCAGTCGGGCACGAGTTCGTCGAGACGGGCGATGTCGAGCATGCCGTCTGTGTCGGTGTGCACCTCGGTGAGCCGCAGCTTCTTGTCCGCGACCAGGTCGTGCAGTTCGTTGCGGAAGATCACGTCTTGCGGCTGTGGCGCGCAGTGGACCATGACGACGTCGTCGAACTCGATGTCGCGCAGCATGCCCATCACGGGCGTGATGCCGCTGCCGGCCGTCAGGTAGAGCACCTTGGCGGGCTTGGCCTGCGGCAGCACGAAGTCACCGGTCGGCTGGTCGAGCTGGATCAGCGTGCCCGGTTTGGCCCTGCGGACCAGGTGGTTGCTGACCCTGCCGTCCGGGATCGCCTTCACGGTGATCGTGACGCGGCCGTCCTGGCGGTTTGTCGGCGAGGTGATGGAGTAGGCACGCCACAGGCGCACCCCGTCGACATCGACCCCGATCCGCACGTACTGACCGGCTGTGTGGCCGCGCCAGCCCCGTCCCGGCCTGATCACGATGGTCGCGGCGTCTCCCGTCTCGGGGTGCACGGCCTCGATGCGCCCACGCAGGTCAGCGCCCGCACGCAGCGGGCTGACCAGGTCGAGGTAGTCCGACGGCAGCAGCGGCGTCGTGACCATCTCCAGTAGTTTCCACGCCCTGCTGCGGAGGGCTGCACTCGTCATGGCTTCAGCTTGATGCGCCTCAAGGCGTAAAGTCCTGACCGCAGGATGTGAATCTGGTCGGCTTAATTGTTCGCAGGGAACAGAAACGTGAGCTATGCAGTCCGCAGGGCCAGCGAACTGGCCCTGGATGAGACGACGGTCACCGCACTTCGGGCCGCGCTGAAGACCACCGCCGACGAGGTCGTCCAGGCGATCATCGACGAGGTCCCTCCCTACGCCAACGCTCTTTCGGGCCGCATGGGCGGCACCATCCGCCGAGCCGTCCGCACGGCTTTGGGGCACTACCTGGACCTCGCGAGCGGGAACGCCACGGGCGGCGACGCCGGTGACGCAGCCTACGAGCTGGGCCGCGGCGAGGTGCGCGACGGCCGTTCGATGGACGCCCTGCTCAGCGCCTACCGCGTCGGCGCCCGCGTGGCCTGGCGATGCCTGGCAGCAGGTGCCGTACCCGCAGGTCTGCCCGCCGCCGAGGTCGCCAAGTTCGCCGAGCTGACCTTCGCCTACATCGACGAGCTCTCCGCCGCGAGCGCCGCGGGCCACGCCGACGAACTGGCCGCCCGGGGCAGGGCCCACGAGCTCCACCTGGAACACCTGGCCCGCGACCTCCTCGCCGGCGCGAGCCCGGACGCGCTGCTGGCCTCTGTTCAACGGGCCGGGTGGCAGCCTCCGGTTTCGCTGACCGCGGTCCTGCTGCCCGCCGCCCAGGCCCGGCCTGCCTACCGCACGCTCGACCCGAGCACCCTCGTCCTCGACGATCTGCCGGACGCCACCGGTGTGCTGCTCGTCCCCGATGCCGACCGCTCACATCTCTTGAGGCAGCTGACCGACCGCACCGCCGTGGTCGGCCCGGCCCGGCCCTGGACTCGTGCGTCCGCCTCGTTCGCACGAGCCGTACGCGCGCGCTCCCTTTCCTCTGATATTCGCGACACCGAGGACCACCTGCCCGAGCTGGTGCTGAGCGCCGACGTGGACGCGTTCGCAGACCTGCGTGCCCGAGCCCTCGCACCGTTGCGGACCTTGCCTGACGCGACCGCACGGCGGCTGGAGGAGACGTTGCGGGAGTGGCTACTGCACCAGGGCAGACGGGACGAGGTGGCGGCGGCGCTGTTCGTCCATCCCCAGACAGTCCGATACCGGATGTCGCAGCTGCGGGAGCTGTTTCCGGATCTCGCATCGCCACACCAGGTCCTTGAACTGACGCTGGCGGTCGGTCTTCGGGTCGGCTGACGTGTACTTCGACCGTCCACGACCGCGTCCGCGAGCGGTCCAGGAATCGCGCCTCGTTCTCGGTGCCATCAGCTGGCTCATGCGGCCGCGGGGAAGAGCGGTAATAGCCAGCTGAGACCGGGGGTTGATGTGAAACCAGACAAGGCCTCGGGAAGCCCGTCGGGAGCGCTGTCTCTGAGAAGCGGGGTGGCGAATACGGCTCGACTGGATCCGGTGGACGACGCGCACCGGCCTCGTCGACGCGCTCATCGAGCATCTGGTCGATGATCTGGGCAGCTATGCCCTGAAAACGGCTTTCAACGTCGTCGTGGCGAGCGCTGTCATGGCACGAGCTGACCCCAGGGGCGCGCGGCGGGTTGCAGCTGGGTGACCGGCGGGTCAGCCAGGCCGGGTCACCAGGGGCGGAGGGCCGGGCCGCTCGCGACGGGTACCACCGTGGTTGTGCGACGGCTCCGTTCCTCCCTAGCGACAGGTCAACCGGACGACCGACCGGGCCGGCGTGGCACACCGAGCGAGGGATGATGGGGATGGAATGACGGAACGTAAGGCAGGAGCTTCCATGGCGAAGCGGGTTCACCGCCCCCGTGAGGACGCGGAGTTCAATTTCATCCTCGGGATGAGCAAGGTTCCGGTCCTCGCATACTTCACCGGGACATGGCCCAAGGCAATCGAGCCCTGCCGGGTGATGGACCTCGTCGTGGGTGGCATCGCCGACGACTACACAGGCCGCCTGACCGCCATCCGCGCCGACATCACGCGTTGTCCGGCCGCAACCGAGCGATACGGGATCACCGGAGCCCCGTCCTACGTCCTGCTGAAGGAGGGAGAGGCGGTGGCGCACAGCACGGGGCCTATGACCATCGCCGAGGTACGGAACTTCCTGGACGGCCACCTCTGAGCGGCCGCTACGGCACGTGGCCGCGACACCCGTCACGTCTCGTCTATGGGAGCTGCGCCACCTGAGACACCTTAGGGCTGAGACCCGCCCACAGGTCACATAACGCCGTCGAGCGCGGTGTTGTCGGGCAAGTCGGCGGCTGCCGCAACAATCTCGGGAAATGCCCCGTCAGATCACCGCCGGAGCGGGACCAGATCAGCACGCGATCGCCGGGCCACCGGCCCACGAGTGCCCGGCAGCCGTCCCACTCGGGTTCTGCCGCGTGAACCGGCACGAGCCCGGGATCGGCGGTGGGCGTGGCAGGCATCGGGTCCGGCAGGGACCGACCAGGGCCGCGACGACGAAGCGAAGACCTGGTACCGCCAGGCCGCGGACAAGGGCGATACCAAACCCGCAAAACGGCCATATACAGAAACGGAAGAAAAAGGGGGGCCGGTGTCGGGCGGGCCGTCTCTCGTCACGGGTTGGTCCGACTGGTCGGATCTTCCGGTGGGTCGCGCCGGGAGGTTCCGGGTGGCGGCAGAACCGAGGCTATGAATGCGTCGCCTGACCATCCATGAGCATCGACCTCAGGAGCCACATGATGCGCCCCATCAGATCAGCCTGTCTCGGCACGGCCACTGCGCTGGTCGCCCTTCTCGCCGGTGCCCCTGTCGCAGCCGCCGCTACAGACACCGGTTCCGCCCACACCAAGGGCACAGACCGAGTCATCACAGTCATCGGCCACCTCACACAGCAGACCCGCTTCCCCGTCAACCCCGAGGGCCCCGCCGCCCAGGGCGATCGGACCGTCTTCCGCTCGATCCTCTTCGACAAGAACGACAAAAAGCAGGTCGGCGAGACCAACGGCACCTGCACCACTACCCTGGCCGAAGAAAACGGCGGAGCGGAGGTGTGCGTCGTGACCTACAACCTCCCGGGCGGCCAACTCACCGTGCAGGGGATGGTCTTCGGCATCCTCACCCAGGGCCTGCCGACGCTCCCTCCCCCTTCATTCGACAACGCGATCACCGGCGGCACCGGGAAATTCGACCGGGCCCGTGGTCAGGTCCACGCCGCCACGATCGCTCCGGGCAAGAGGCGCTTCACGATCGACCTCGACTGACTGGCCCTGCCCCCGCCCGGTGAGAACGCTGGCCCGTCCACGGCACGAGTGCGGGAACGTCGCGCCGGCATGGACTTTGAGCCCGGTGCACGTCGGTGATTGATCAGCTCGGCCGAGGCGCACCCTGCGCGGTGGAGATAGAAGCCGGAAGTATGAGGGCCCTGTGGTCCGGCGTGATCCAGTTCGGGCTGGTCGTGCTGCCCGAGAACCTGGTCTCGGCGACCGAGGAGCACCAGGTGCGGCTGCGGGAGATCCCTGCCGCGGACAGCGACAGGGTGCAGTATCGGCGGTTCTGTGAAGCCGAGGACCGTGAGATCCCGTACGAGGAGGTCGGGCGCGGCTGGGAGCCGCCGGATGGGCGTCGGACTGCCGCGGTCACGCCGCGGCATGCTCATCCTCCAGACGCTGCTCCGGCAGGACGAACTGCGCGATCCGGGGGCCTCGCCTCCTCCGCATGGTCACCGACCGGAGCTGGAGCTCACCGAGGTACTGATGGGCGCTTTCACGGGTGCCGAGGTCGACCAGTTCCGGGACGAGCGCCGTCACGCACTTGAGGAACTGGCCAGGGCGAAGGGGTCCGGCGGTCAGCCGGCCGCGCCGCCCGGGTCCGGGCCGGCGGTGGACTTGATGGCTGCGCTGGAGGAGTCGGCGCGAGCCCCACGCGCGCACCAGGGTGGCTGAGCTGGCGGGGACGGCTTGGTGCTACCGCCGGCAGTGCGGTGGTCCCTTGCCAGTGTCGTTGGCGGCGGAGGCGTTGTTCTTGGGCGGAGACAGCAGTGACCGGCCGGGGGCCTCTCGCGTGCCAGAAAGACACGGAGGGCGGTCACCGGCCGGTGTCTGTGCTCGGAACTAGCGGGACGACACCGTCGGGTCGATGTCCCGCGTGCCGGTACCGCCTGTGTGCTCGCTCTGCTCCTTGAGCTGGCGGGCCTTGTCCTTCAGACGCTGACGCTCCTGCGGGTCAGTGGCGCGCTCCGCGGCCTGTTCCATGTCCTGGGCCTTGGCACGCATCTGCTGGGCACGACCGGACTCGCCTGCAACGCTCATGATCACTCCTTGGGTGATAGGTGAAGAGCGGGCCACATCAGAGAAACAGGCCCCAACACTCCCTGCATCTCGATCAATCACCCACTGTTATGTACGCAGTTGGAAAGCCCTTCGCGGAACGACTTGCGTGCCGGAGCCTGCTCACGTTGCGGGATGCTCCGGCTCAGTGGCTCCGGTCCCACGGAATCGGATACGAGACGGTCGGCGTCTGCCGGGGCCGCGGCCTGTACCGGTCCGGGAACTTCACCGGATGCACGGCGATCGCCCCGGGCCGGGGCACCTTCTTCCCGTCTGCGCTGCCGCTCCCTGTGGTGCCGGCGAAGCCGACGACCACCAGGGCGATGGTGGCCAGGGACACTCATCTCCCGCCACGCGCCGTCCGCCCATCGCGAGTGCGCCCGGACCTTCGTTCCGTTTGCGCGTACGTACTCCATCACGTGCACCACTGGCTACTCCCCCGGTCCAGGCCCGGTGCGCCCTCGCGCACGGGACCCCCAGGAACGCATCCGGCACTGACAACCCATCAGGAGGCTAGAAGAGGTTGGCCGTGGTGCCCTGCGTGAGGTTCTCGAGGATCGTGCGCAGCCATGGGCTGCGCACGGCTGGTAGCCGGACCAAGGTGTGCTGGAACGTTCCCCGGTCGGCCCGGAACAGGTAGTTGGGGAGCAGCGGGAGCGGGTCGTCGCGCAGGACGTCTTGGGGTATGCGGCCTGATGCGGGAATCGGCAGGTACGGCTCGGGAGATGTCAGCCATAGCCACACCCCCAGCGGCAGGGGCACCAGGTATGCCGAGGCAGTCGAGCCGGCGGGTGTCCAGGTCTGGCCTGTCTGGGGATGGACCGGCACGAGGAGGATGTCAACGCCCTTACCCGGGGAGGGTTTTCCTGGTCCGGCCAGGACGGCGCGCCGTTTCGCGGGGCCTGCGGGCAGCAGGGCGTCGAGCGCGCGTTGGAAGACGTCCGCGGTCAGACCGCCCGGGACCTTCACCGGCTGCCCTTGGGAGGCAACCAGCAGGTGGGCGAGGGCCTGGCCGGCTGCCGCCTCCCACTGCGGGCTCCACGACCAGTAGTGGTTCGACCCCGACCGTCCTCCCCACGTGGCGATCGGCTCGAACGGGGGCGTTTTCTCCCCCTCCTCTGCCAGCTCCGCCCAGGACAGGGGCGCAGCGTGGATACCGTCGACGGGGACGCGGTGCACGGCGTCCGGGCTGAGCCGCACTTGCTGCCAGAGCGAACAGTCGTCGACCCTGGTCGCCACGGGCAGGTCGCATGCCTCGCAGGCCATGTTGGGCCCGTCGGCCCCGTCAAGGCCGCAGCAGGCACCGCCGCGCTTCCCGAGGATCAGCCGGGTTCCACGGATATCACCGGGCGCGATGACACTCGCCCCAGGCGTGCTGTCGGACAGGGCGTAGACCGGCGCGTAGATACCGCGTGCCTGTGCCTCGCCCGGATCGATCTCGTCCCACATCCGCCAAGGCCCTCCCCAAGGGTCCGGGTCCACGGCAAACGTCCCGGACTTCATGAGCACCGGAAGCTGGGCTCCGTTCCCATACGTCTGACGGGCGTGGGCCGGCAGTGAGACCGGGGACAGCGGGGTGGTCAACTCGGCGCCGCATCCCGCACACACGAAAACGAACAAATGTCCTCCGCCTGGGAATCAAGCGCATCGTCGCAGCTCGCCGGCAGCCGGCCAACAGGTTTTCTCATCCGTTGTGGGAACGGCACCTGCCATCGTCGTGGAATATCAACGCAGCGCGGGCAAGGCCGGCCGCCGCCTGCGACTGGGGCATGCGGCTCACTCAGTGTTCGAATTCCCGGTGTGCTGTGGCGGCTTCCGAAGTGGTGAACATCTGCTGCCCGTTCCCGGGCTCTGGCTCAAGTTCTGTGACGCGGCCACTGTCCGTCACGCTCATAGGACGCGCTTGCGGAGAAGTTGGTGTCCCGCCCGCCCGAACATCTGGCGCTTGAGCATCTTGATCCGGTTGACATGGCCTTCGACCGCGCCCGAGCTCCAGGGCAGGGTGAGACCGGCGATGACGGCATCGCGGTCGCGGTCGATGCCGGCGGCAAGCGTGTGGAGACCGGGCAGATCGTTTCGCCGGACGGCGGCGAGCCAGTCCGGAAGACGCTCGCCCTGGCGCTCGGTCAGCATGACCGCGAAGGCACGGACGTGCCGGGTGAGCGCGTCGATCTCGGGGCAGTGGGTGCGGACGGTTTTGAGCTGCAGCTGCTCGGCCTCAGGGAGGGTTTCCGGTCGCCGGAGAATCCATCGGTCGCGATCGCGGAGGGTCACTGGAGCCGGATCATCTTGCGGAGCAGTTCGAATCGAACCCGGCGCGCCCGTAGAGCTGCCGCTTGATCTTCTTGATGCGATTGACGGCGCCCTCGATGCTGCCGGAGCTCCAGTGGAGAGTGAGCCCGGCGGTCACGGCATCGAGGTCTCGGAGCAAGTGGAGTGCGAAGCCCGTGAGACCGGGCAGCCGGCTGGCGTCGACTGCGTCGATCCAGGTGGGGAGTGTGGAGCCGAGGCGACTGCTGAGCATCTCGCCAAAATCGCGGACGTGTCCGGCCGCCTTGTCCAGTTCGGGGCAGCGGGCCAGGACCTCCTTCAGGCCGGTGAGGTCTTCCTCGGTCAGGGTCGCTGGGTGACGGGTGAGCCAGCTGGTCACCTGCCGCACCGACGGCGCCCGCGGCGGCGCAGCAGGCGGAGCCCCGCGCAAGGTGGCGATGTGCGCGCGAACCATGCCGTAGGTGACGGGGAGCGTGCTCGGCAACCAGTTCGCCGTGCTGTCGGGTGACGCTGGTGCATCCCTCGGCAAATCGACGCTCCAGGTAGAGGTCACCGCCGCCACCGCCCGACTCGTCGCGGCCGCCCGGGTGTTCGCTGATCGCCGGTCCTGACCCGGAGGGGAGGTTAGTTTCTCCCTTCGGGGTTCTGGTAGATGCTGGCGGCCATTGATCCCAATTGCTTGTTGGCCTTTAGCGCCAGGTCGATCGCGTCGCTGACGCTGTTGCTGGGGACCGGGACGTTGTTCACATAGATACCGAAGACGAGACGGTGACCATTTTTCGCGTCAACGTATCCTGCAAGCGCCTTGGTGGTGAGAGCCAGCTTGCCCTTGAAAGCGCCGACCAGGGTGCCGGTCTTCGCGCGAATGTGTCCTGCGGCAGGGTCGGTGTGCGCGATGACATCCGCGAGTGATCCATCGACACCCAGGCTCGGCATAGAGTCGTAGAAGGTGCTGAAGTCGCGACTGTGGGAAAGATGCCGCAGCAACTCCGTCTGTGCGGCTGGTGTGGCCTTGTCCCCGGTCAAGCCCTGGGCATCGACGAGATTGAACGAATTCGGGTCAATACCTGCGCCGGCGAGAAAGTTCCGCTCGATCTGCATTCCGTCGGCATAGGTGTGCTTGCCGTGATGGACTGCCATCAGCGGTGGCAAGAGGTTGGCGCCGAGATTGTGGCTGACCTTATTGATCAACTTGGCGTATTCCCTGAAGGGCGGTGACGTGTACGTCGCCGAGACAGGCAGGGCCTTCACCTCCTCCGGTGACGGAAGGTCGGAGCCGGGGTTGGATCCGAGCGTCGGGGCGCTGACGGTGACACCATTCCGCTCAAGAGCCTCGATGAGTACGGTGCGGGCAAATGCTGCGGGGTCGGGTACTTGGAATGTCGCCACGAATGGTGCGGTGGCGTCAGCGGGCACCGAGCCTCGAACCCGGATGTGCCCGGGGGCGTTACTTTCGGTCTTCACCGTCGGCTTCGTGCCGGCGGGCGTGGTTGTGACGTTTGCGTCGACGGTGAAGGCTGCCGTCTTGGGCTGCGAGTCGACCTTCGCCGGGTTGCCGGGCGTGCCGGGCGTGCCGGGCGTGATGAGCAGGTCAATGAGGTTGTCGTTGACCACCGTTGGCGTGACAGGCGTCCCACCGATCGACACCGGGTCCCAGAGCCGATTGTCGATGATCACGTTGCCGTCCACTTGACGGATGCCGCTTGCCGCGACCTGACGAGCCAGGTCATTGATGCCTGCCAGCGGGTCTTCCCGAGTGATGGTTGCCATTCCCGGCACGGCGTTTGCGTCGTAGTGGTCGAAGTCGGGGACGTCCAGTCGTCCTGCTGCAGTCGTCCGTCCGCCGAGAGCCAGATCGCCGCTTCCCACCATGATCAGGTTGCCCGTGAGTCGTCCGGCCTCCGATATCGAACCGCTGTGCACGATTGGCGTAAGGAAACGGTGGTCGCTGCCGAGGTCGTCGAGGGCTGCACCTACCGCGAAGGTCTTGGCTGTCGATCCAGTCATGAACTTGGATTCGGCGTTCTTCGACTGGAGGACTTTTCCTGTCTTCAGGTCGGCGACCTGCACGCCCCAGTCGCCTGTTGCCCACGGTGAGGTGTCCATGAGCTTTTGCAGCTCGGCGCTCACACCTGGAGCGTTCGGGGACGCGGAATTCGAGTGATCCTCTGAGTCATTGGAGCACGCCGACATCGTGACGGCCGCAAGGGCCGATGCCACAGCTACTGCGGCTGCGCGGGTACACAGTCGGCGTGAGCCGTATCCAGTCACCTCCCACCGTGTGGCTCCCGCCCTCCGATGGACTGCGGGCCTGCGTTCCCTTCGGATGCGATTTCGCATGAGATCAGGGACTTTCATAAACATTGCGAGGATACCTTTTAACTTCTAGCGTTAAACGAGGGGGCGCCATGAATGCCGGCGGTCGTGCTTTAGGCGATCGAGATGCGCCGGCGCCAGCGCATGGAGTACGGTTTCAAGAACGTAATGCCAATCCGCGCCACCAATGAATTCCTTTTCTATCTTGATGGGATAGCCAAGGAATATTCGGGAACCAGCGGAAACCACGGGGTGCGCGACTCACTGCACTGCCAGTGGCGAACCGGGTATCGCCCGAACAACGCGGGCAGCGGGAGAGAGCATGGTAGGGAAAACCCCCATTCCTCATATCCAACTAAGGCGCCTCCCTCTTGCCGATGACGATGTCTCCGTTACGGGTGTGAATCCTCACGGCATGGTCACTTGTGTCGTCTTTCATGACATCCACTGCGATGTCGCCCTTCTTGGCGGCCGTGTCGACTGCGTACGTCGCCTCCGGCAGGCCGAGCCGAACGTCGCCGTCCTGGCTTCGCACATCGACGAGGTCAGGTGCGGAGACGAAGTTCAGCTCGTTGTCGCCGTTCCGTGAGGCGACAGTGACCGACCTTGCGGAGATCCTGTCGCCCTCGATGGTTCCGTCGCGGCCTTCCAGATCCAGATGGGGCCCGCTGAGGTCCGACAACCGCATGTCGCCGGATTTGGCCGAGAAATCTGCGGTGAAGCCCGTGGCTTCAACAAGACCCTTGTCGTTCTCGGCAATGATCGCGACGTCGCGCGGTACCTTCACGGTGTACTTCGCACCGCAGTTGACGGAGAGACCCGTGCAGTCCAACGAGAGCGTGAGAACGCCCCCTTCGAGCTTCCATCCGGATTCTATTTCTCCGCCTACTTTCGTACCGCTGACCTGCCGCGTCACCCGAACGCCCTTGACATCGGCGGCTACGAGTTCCAGGTCGGCGGAGTCGGACTTCACGGTCAGGCTGTCTCCACCGAAATCAAACATTTTCGATTCCACGACTGTGTTCGCCGGGGTACCGTCCGGGCTGCATCCCGTTGCTGCGACAGCGAGGATCGCGACGCCCCCGAGGGCGAGCACAGTGTGAGGCCTCATTCCCATTGATTCATTCCTTCATAATTCTGGTCATGCAGGTGACGCATGCCGTTCATGGTGGTGGTTGGTTCGAAGGACGCGATCGCGTCGGTGGCGAGTTCGTTCCGTGGAGTCAGCAGGCAGCCTGAATACCGGCCGGGGGATTCTGCTGTCGCGGCGGTACGGACGTCGCCCTGCTTCACGAACGCAGAGCCCGGGCTGCGACCGTGCGCGACACACGGGCGGCTTGGAGGGCCAGAGCGAGGCAGGTGGTCACGAGCGTCACGCCGGCGAGCACGCCGAGAGTCGCCCAGGGGAGGCCGTCCAGAACCCGGACGACACTGATCTCGGCGCCTACGGCGATAGTGGCACTCGTCACCGCGATGGCGATCGCGCCGAAGACGATCGCCGTCCCCGCGTAGATCACTCCCTCATAGATCGTTGATCGGGTGACCACACCTGGTCGCGCACCGGCGACCGTCACGATGGCGGAATCACGTGTGCGTTCCCGCCCGACCAGAGCGATCACAGCAAGGCCGCCGACCCAGGACACGACGAAGACCCAGCCCAGCACAACCAGGACATCGCCCAGCCCGGCGGTGCTTCCGGGCATGACGTTCCCCATGACCATGAAGAGTCCGACGAACGACAGGGATAGCGCGAAGGGCAGCACCGTGGCGACGCTTCTCGCCGCGCGGGTGCGGCACGATTGCACGGCAAGGTGCCAGGCGACACCGCGCGAGGGCACGAGTGCGGTCCAGAACCTCATCAGAGGTGTGAGCACCCACGGCCCCATCAGCAGCAACAGGCAGATGAGAAAGAGGTCGCCGGCGAAAGCGAAGGCCGTCCGCTGTTCGATCCCGCCCTCGAGTTCGAGTCCCAGCCCGGGAATCCACATCCCGACCACACCGGCGAGGAGGCAGAGGGCGAGAACGCTGCGCGTGACGCCGGGCCGCGCCGGTGGATCGGAGAGGTCTCGAAACGCGCGCATCTCCGGTGTCTTGGCGGCACGGCGCGTGACTCCCCAGCCGCCGAGCAGACACGGAACCACCCCGGACAGCACGCTCGCCCCGACATGCCAGAGGTGGAATCCGGCCGTGGCTCCGTGCAGGTCGAGTCCCGTGGTCGTCCACTGTGCGAGGGCGGTGCTCGCGACGAGAGGGGCCAGCGGTACTGCCAGCGCGCCGGCTGCAGCTCCGAGCACAACCAGTTCCGTGCGCAGAATGACTCTGATGCGATTGCGCGGGATCCCGAGGATCGCCCACAGGGCATGATCGCGTCGCTGGGTCGTCAAGGTCAGGCCGACGGTGGATGCGACGATGCCCACGGCGGCAAGCACGGTGAAGAAGACGATGTTGCCGCCGAGCGCGATCGACGCGGAGACCATCCGCGCATCACCCGCCGCCCGCGCTGTCGAGACGGCGGTGAACATGGCGATGACCGAGCCCGCTGCGCATGCCGCACCGGCCACTGCGCACAGGAACGTCCACAACCACATGGACGCCTGCATCCGAATGTCCGAGAGGACAAGTCGCATCATGACGCCTGCTCACCCGCTTCGTCCTCCGACTGCGCCGCGAGGACGGCATCGCTCACCGCGTGGGAGTCGCCACCAGGAATGATGGCGTGCACTTGCCCGGACCCCAGCACCACGACCTGGTCAGCACGTGCGGCCGCATGAGGGTCGTGTGTGACCATGAGGACCGTGGTTCCCTGCGCGGGAAGTGCCTGTAGCCAATCGAGCACGACGTGACCCGACTTGAGGTCGAGCGCGCCGGTCGGCTCGTCGGCGAAGACGATCCGCGGCTGATTCGCGACGACCCGGGCCACCGCGACGCGCTGGCGTTCACCTCCGGAGAGCCGGTCGGGGCGCCGCCGCGCGTGCTGGGCGATACCGAGCCTCGACATGGCGTCGCCGACCCTCGACCTGGGCACCCGATGGCCGGCGAGTCGCGCCGGCAGGGCGATGTTGTCCTCGACCGTCAGCGAGCTGACGAGGTTGTACTCCTGGAAGATGAATCCGACGTTCTCACTGCGGAATGCGGCTTGCTTGCGAGGGGGGAGCGACAGGACGTCCGTTCCCAGGACCTCGATGGAACCCGCGGTCGCTTGCTCCAGACCAGCAATGCAGAGCAGAAGCGTCGACTTGCCGGACCCGGAGGGGCCGACGATGGCGGTCAGCCGGCCTTCGGGAATGTCCAGGTCGATATCGTGCAGGACGCGCGCCGTCTCGCGTCGACGGCCCGGAACGGGGAAGTCCATATGAAGGCCGCGCAAACGGATGCACGGCGCGGAAGCAGCAGCTGAGATGGGCATGCATCGAGCTAAGCAGGGCACGGCGGGAGCCACACGGGTGCCTGCACTGCTTAAAGGTAGACCTAGGTCTACCTTTTGCGCGATCCACAGTATGGGACAATGGCGGGCATGGCGCAGATTCGTGTTGCCCGGAGGGTGCTGACGGAATGCATCGCGGCAATTGCTTTTCCGATTCTGCTGCTTTCCATTCTCGTTGCGCCGGTCTCGGCCCCGGTGGTGGCGGAGACGGACCGTTCGAGAGCCCGGTGGTGCGGCGTCGAGACGATGCCCCTGAAACCCTCTGACCACAGCTGGGCCCAGTGGGTGGCACTCCGGCTGCGTTCACGGTCGATTTGGCGCACCGACCTGCCGGTTTTCGTGACCGCCGTGCTCCTGTCCGCGCTGTCACTGCTGGTGGCCTTCTTCGGATTCATCGGCGCTGCCGCGTTGGTGTTCTCCCCCGTCTTCTGGCTCTTCGGCATCGCCGCGCAGGTCGGTCCATTCACCCCTGAATCCGTTAGGGAAACCCTCCTGGCGATGCCCGCAGGCATCGTTCTCGGCGCGGTCACCACCGCCGTACTGACCGGCACATCATTTCTTCGCGACCTTCTTCTGCGCACCTTCTCCAGAAGCCGTGACCCGGATCTGCTCGCGAAACTGGAGGAGCTCCGGACCAGTCGGGCTTCGCTGACCGCGGCCTTCGAATTCGAGCGACAGCGCATCGAACGCGATCTGCACGACGGCGCCCAACAGGAACTCGTCGCCGTTGTCATGCGTCTCGGGATGCTGGAAGCCACGGCCACAGCCGCAGCCGCAGCCGCCGACCAGGAACGAATCGTGCGGCTGGCAGGGCAGGCCCAGGCTCACGCGGAGCGCGCACTCGAACGGCTGAGGGACACGGTGCGCGACATCCATCCCCGTGAACTGAGCGACCTCGGCCTCATCGCCGCCGTCCGAGAGTTGGCCGCGCGATCACCTTTGCGGGTCGAATTGACCAGCACCGGCGATGACGCCCAGCTTTCGTCACCGACTGCGACCGCCGTATACTTCACGGTGTCCGAAGCCCTGACGAACATCTCGAAACACGCAGGTGTGGGAAGCGCTCGGATCGACCTAAGATGCGCCACGACAGACGTACACGTGCGTGTGCACGACGATGGTGTCGGCGGTGCGAGAATCGACACGGGCTCCGGGCTCGCCGGACTGCGCGAGCGAATGCGAAGTGTCGGCGGGAATATCGAAATTCTCAGCCCACCGGGTGGCGGGACGCTGGTTGTGGCGTCCGCTCCCAGCCAACCCCCATGGTGATAAATTGAAGCAGGACGTTCCCCGGGGAGGGGGGTCATGAGAATTGTTCTGGCAGATGACAGCGTGCTGATAAGGGCCGGCATCCGGGAAATCTTGACCTCCCACGCTCATGATGTCATCCGCGAATGCGAGGACGCCGACGAACTGGTTGCCGCAGTCGACGAGCTGGTGCATGCCGGAGCCGCCCCGAACATGGTGATCACGGATGTCCGCATGCCCCCCAAAAACACCGACGACGGACTGCGTGCCGCGATCGATCTGCGCTCCCGGCACCGGGACCTGCCGGTGTTGGTTCTCTCCGCCTACGTCACGGGCCCCTATGTGAGGGAGCTTCTGAACGGCCCGGGTGCCGACGGAGCCGTCGGGTACCTGCTCAAGGAGAAAGTGGGCAGAGTCGCCGACTTCCTGCGAGCTGTCGAGACGGTCTCCGCAGGTGGCGTCGTGATCGACCCCGAGGTTGTTCGCCACGTCACCCGCGCGGACTCGCCACAGGGGCCGCTTGCCCGGCTCACCGCTCGTGAAAGGGAAGTGCTCGCCCACATGGCCGAAGGGCGCTCCAACGCAGAAATAGCGAAGGAACTGTTTCTTTCCGGCGCTGCCGTGAGTAAGCATGTGGCGAACGTTTTCGTGAAGCTCGGCATGCCTCCCGACGAGGACAATCGGCGCGTCAAGGCCATTCTGGCCTGGTTCGAATACAACTGAGGATTGGCCACGGGCACCGTCCAGCAGCTCCCACAGCTCCGTGAGCCCCGCGTCGGTGCCGCAGTTCCAGGAGGGCTCTGGCTCAACTTCTTTGACGTGGCCACTCTCAGTGACTGCTGGGCCTTTTCGAGCTCTAGGTGAAATCGCCCGAAATTGGTCCGTGGGCAACGCAGTTGGGCTGAATGTTCAGGGCTGTGAAAGAGGTCCTGCTCCGGCTCAAGGAGTTGTTGTTCCCGTCGATCGCGGACGTCGCGGTGCTGTCGGTAGACGTGAACATCGCGATGGTGCGCGTTAACGCGCAATGCACCGCCGACGGCGCCGCGTGCCCGGTCTGTGGCGCCTGGTCGAACCGGGTTCACGGTTCCTACCTGCGGTTTCCCGCTGATGTTCCCAGCGGAGGCCGACGGGTCGTCCTTCAATTGAGGGTCCGGCGATTCTCCTGCGAAAACTCGGGCTGCGCACGCCGCACCTTCGTCGAGCAGATACCTGGCCTGACGCGCCGGCACAGTCACAGTCAGCGGACCGAACGGTTGCGCTCGACCCTGGCCTCGGTCGCTCTGGCCCTCGCGGGCCGGGCCGGGGCTCGCATCGCCAGCGTTCTCGGCGCTTCCGTCAGCCGTAGCACGGTGCTTCGGCTGGTTGATGCGCTTCCCGAGCCCGAGCTGGCCGCGCCGCGGGTGGTCGGTGTCGACGAGTACGCCACCCGGAAGGGCCGCCACTACGGCACCGTCCTCATCGATGTCGAAACCCGCCGCCCAGTTGACCTGTTACCCGACCGGGAGCCGTCCAGCCTGGCGGCCTGGCTCGCCGAACGGCCGGGCGTTGAGGTCATCTGCCGTGACCGGGCGCCGTTCTTCGCCGAAGGTGCCGTCACCGGTGCTCCTCAGGCGGTCCAGGTCGCGGACCGGTGGCATCTCTGGCACAACGTGAGCGAGGCTGCCGAACGAGCTGTCGCTCAGCACCGCAACTGCCTCCGCGCCCTTGTCACGGCCGCCCCGAACCCGATCCGGAGCCTGCGCTGGAGGAAGATTCGTCTGGCTCGCCATGGCCGACCGGCCATCGTTTCGCCGACCGCACCAGAGCCCGGCACGCCAACGTCCACGCACTGCTGAAGGCCGGGCACAGCCGTTGATCGGTCCAGCGGCAGCTCGGCATGACCTGGCGGACCGTCAAGCAGTTCGCCGATGCAGCTTTTTCACTGGGCAGTGGCAGAACCGGCCGTCGGTCCTCGATGACTACAAGCCCTACCTGGACGACCGTTGGAACGAGGGCTGCACCAACGCCTGGAAGCTGTGGGAAGAGATCGTGCCGCTTGGCTAAGGGCAGATACCAGCGCGTCCGCGCCTACCTGCACAAGAAGCGCACCTCCCCCGCGACCGGTGGTCGCCCGGCCGCCCTCGCCCCGAACAGTCGCCGGATGGATTCTCCGGCGACCGGAAACCCTCCCTGAGGCCGAGCAACTGCAGCTCAAAACCGTCCGCACCCACTGCCCCGAGATCGACGCGCTCACCCGGCACGTCCGTGCCTTCGCGGTCATGCTGACCGAGCGCCAGGGCGAGCGTCTTCCGGACTGGCTCGCCGCCGTCCGGCGAAACGATCTGCCCGGTCTCCACACGCTTGCCGCCGGCATCGACCGCGACCGCGATGCCGTCATCGCCGGTCTCACCCTGCCCTGGAGCTCGGGCGCGGTCGAAGGCCATGTCAACCGGATCAAGATGCTCAAGCGCCAGATGTTCGGGCGGGCGGGACACCAACTTCTCCGCAAGCGCGTCCTATTAGCGTGACGGACGGTGGCCGCGTCACAGAACTTGAGCCAGAGCTCATTCCCGTGAACGGAGCCACCGGGCCAATCGCCTCCCGAGCTGCCGATCCAGGCGAGGGAGTCACTCGACGCAACTGCCGATGTTGAAGTTCGTCGCGCAGTCCTTGGCGGCCTGGGCCTTCTGCTTCAGGCTGGCTCATGGGCCGCTTGGGTCGCCCACGTCGTCGGGAAGTCTCTTGCCCGCAGCGGCCGACGCCCCGTGCCCCGAAGGGCAGTCAGCATGCCCATCAAGTCTCGATCACGACGTCGCAGTCCGGACAGACCACAGACGCGTATGGCGCGGGATACCAGGTAGTCCCTCCATCCTCGACGGTCAAGGGACCCGTTTCCATGGCGAAGGTGTCCTTCCCGCACAAGGTGCGCGGCCCCGCGGCGGCAGGCTCCCCGGGTGCGGTCGGCGCTGCGTGCACCTTGCGGACATGCCGTTCCTCGCGGCCTCCTACCCCCGGGGAGGGATGTGCCGGCTCCGGCTTGTCGACCTCGTACACGACGATGATGGCTCTCATGTACCCACCATAGGAGCCGAACGGGACAAATACCCTGCAGCCTTTGAGTCGGGTCCCTGTACGGCTGCCGCCGCCCTCAGGTGCGGCCCGTGCGCGGCGGCGCCGCAGGTCCGTCCGCCGGCTCGAGCCTGGCTACCTCGACTCCACCGGAACGGCGTCGGCCCATCGCAGCGCGCCCAGGAACGCGGCGTAGGGCTTGATGCCCCACAGGAGGAGGCGCGGCGCGAGAGCTGCTCAGCGGCAGCCCGGCACCGTCCAGGAGAGCGCTCTGGTCACGGCTGCTGCTTCGTGCGGACGGCTGAGGCTTGTTGGGCGTCCGCGCCGAAGCTGACGTGCCATACAGGTGCCTGTAGGGGGCGTAGAACCCGGGGAAGAATCTGTCCGACCAGACGGCGACAGCCCGGCAGCCTCACCGCCCCTCCCCACGCCCCGCACCGGGCACATCAGCCACGGGGGCGGAGATGGTGGCGTGTGCGGCAGTCGACACCTCGACCCGCTGCTCTTCAGGGCCGGACCGGACCGGGGGCTGGGCCTGGTGGTGGTCGGGCGGAGGCAGTGGCTGGCTTGCCGCGCCCTGGATAGGCAGCGGGTCATGCGCAGCAAAGGGGTGGTGGCGGCTCATCCGGTGTTCCAGGTCGCGGCCTACTGGAGCTTCTTCATGCACTGGCTGCCTGCGGGGGCGCCGGAGCTGCATGTACGGGCGGTGGTGGTGCCGCACTATGCGAGTGCCGGCGAGGCGCCGCGGTCACGCACCGTGGCGCAGGAACTGCCGGGCTCTCCACGCAGCACAGTGCGCAACTGACGCTGGGTCGCCCGACTTTGGAGGCGAACGTCGAGGGCTGCTGGAACGGTGCTGTCTGCTCGCAGGCCCGTGGGCAGACGGGAGGCGTCAAGACCGTCGCGTGTGGCGATGAGGGCGCCGAGTTCGTGACGGCTCAGGGCGTCGGTCCCTGCGAGATGGTGGATACCATCTGCTCCGCTCGACGCCAGTTCCAGGAAGGCTGCCGCCAGGTCCGAGGCATGGACTGGGCAGCGCATGTCGTCGGTGAACAGGGCGCCGTCGACGGTGCCGGCGGCCAATTGGTGCACCAGGCGTTCGTGCCCGGAACGCCCGTGACCGATGATCAGCGACGTTCAGGGCCCCGCGACGCACACTGCCGAGACCGCCGTCGACCTCCACCGGCCCCTGCTCGCCGCGCACGCCACCGGCAACGTCCGCCTGCTCGACGGGCAGCTCGCCGTGAAAAGCCCGGAACCTCGTCTCGCGCTCGCCCTGCCGCACGCGCGGGTGGCACGCGCCGGCGACATCGCGGACGGCGACCCGATCCTCGCAGCGCTCTGTGCGCAGGGAACCGACTACTTCAACACCCCCTACAGCGCCCACCCCGAGCCCGTCGTGCGGCTGCGGCGTGTGCTGCCCCATCACAGCGCCCGGCGAGGTGGTCGTTCGGTGCTCGGAGTTGGTCGTCCAGCTGGCGCACGCCACCGGGCTACGGCCTTCGCGCGTGACCAGGCTGCTCGCCGAGTTCACCGACGGCGGCCCGGGGGGGCTGGAGGCGGCCGAAGCACGGCTGGCCGGGCGGTCATCGACCTGACGGAGTGATCTTCGCCTTCGAGAAGGACGTGCAGGACCACTACCCCGCCGACTCGCCACGGCCTCACTTGGCGAGTCCTTTCGGTGATCCGTCAACCGTTCACTCAGACGGGAAGTTCGGTGACGCTGAGGGCGAAGTCCAAGTTCCCCACCCCGTGGTTGGCGAGGCCCATCGTGACCACGCCTGCTCCTTCCAGCCAGTGCGCCATTTTCAGGCCTCCGACGTCCAGCGGGCGCAGCCCGAGGGTCTCGATGAACGTCTCCACACTTGCCTTGGCCTGCGCATTATCGCCAGCGATGAAGACGTCGGGCCGACCCTTCTCCAGGACATGGCGGAAGATGGTGTTGAACGCCTTCACCACGCTGGCGCTTGCCGGGGCGGCCTTGGCGACTTCCTGCGCGATCGAGGTCTCCTCGCGGTGGGCTAGCCCGTCGGACGTGGAGTTGAAGGGATTGCTGATGTCGACGATGACCTTGCCCGCGAGAGCGTCTGCGTACTGGGCGACGACCGGCACGACGCCGTCGTACAGCAGGGCCACGATGACGATGTCCCCGGCCGGGGCGGTGCCCCATTCTCCCGTCGTGGCGTCGCCGCCGAGAGCCTTGGCCAGGTCAGCCGCCTTGGACTGATCTCGGCCCATGACCTCGACGGTGTTGCCGCCCGCTATCGCCCGTGCGCCGATGGTGCGGGCCATGTTCCCGGTGCCGATGATGCTGATGGTGCTCATGAGATGTCCTGCCCTGGTTGTGGTTGTTCGGTTTAGACGGCGGTGGTGCCGCCGTCGGCGACGAGTTCCATGCCGTTGACGTAGCTGGAGTCGTCGGAGGCGAGGAAGAGGGCCGCGGTGGCGATTTCGTCGGGGCGGCCCATCTGGCCACGGGGAATGAGGGACTCGAACTGGCGCTTGGTGGCCTCGTCGAAGAGTTCTTCCTGCTTGGCTGTGGCGACCTGACCGGGAGTCAGGACGTTGACGCGGATGCGACGGTCCTTGAGCTCGTTGAGCCAGACGCGGGCCCAGGCCTGCTGGACGGCCTTGCTGCCGGCGTAGACGCTCCAGCCGGGGAAGGCGCCGAGGGAGGCGTTGGAGCCGGTCATGAGGATGGAACCGCCGTCGTTGAAGAGCGGGAGGGCCTTTTGGACGGTGAACAGAGTGCCGCGGGCGTTGAGGTAGAACGCGGCGTCGAAGTGGGCCTCGGTGATCTCGCCGAGCGGGGCCGGCTCGCCCCCGCCCGCGCTGGCCCACAGCACGTCGAGGCTTCCCTTCTCCTGCTTGACGGTGTCGTACAGGCGGTCCAGGTCGTCCAGGTTGGCGGCGTCGCCCTGGACGCCGGTGACGTTGCGGCCGATCTGATTCACGGCCTCGTCCAGGGCGTCCTGACGGCGGCCGGTGATGAAGACGTGCGCTCCCTCGTCGACGAACAGCTTCGCGCCGGCCAGCGCCATGCCGGTGGTGCCGCCGGTGATGACCGCAACCTTGCCGTCGAGCTTTCCCATAGCCGCTCCCTTGGGTCGGTGGTGCCGTGTGCACCCGGGGCGACGGTGTTATGTACACCGCCCTGTGTGCTTACGGTACGGGGCGGGCGGCAGGGGCGCAAACTATGTACACCGGTCGTTACCCAGCTGCGATAGAATGGGACCATGACGGAGTTGGAGAAGGGCCCCACGGGCCGCCGCCGCGGCCGGGGCGCACGCGAGCGCATCCTCAGCGCGTCCCAGCAACTGTTCCGTGAGCAGGGCATCAACCGCACCGGCATGGACCAGCTTTGCGCGGCGGCCGAGGTGTCCAAGCGCACGGCCTACCAGCACTTCGGCGGCAAGGACGAGCTCGTCGCCGAGTACCTGCGCCGGTTCGACCCCTCCGTTCTGTCCGGCGTGTTCGACCGCACCGACCTCACGCCCCGCGAACGGCTCCTCGCCGCCTTCGACATCCCCCCCACCACCCCCCTGTGCCCCTACATCGCCGCCGCCGTCGAACTCCACGACCCCCAGCACCCCGCATCCCAGTACGCACGCGACTACAAGGAAGCCGTCGCCGCGCGGCTCGCCGACACCGCCCGCGAAGCCGGCGCCGCCGACCCTGAACAGCTCGGCGAGCAGCTCGCGTTGCTCATCGACGGCGCCGCGGCCCGCACCCGGGTCCTCAACGCCGACGCCTTCCCCACCGCTGCCGCCATCGCCGCCGTCCTCATCGACAATGCCATCCCCGCCACAGACATCGATGACCGGCGACGGGAGGAAGTGTCGAGTTAACGTGGCACATCGCGGCCGGGCTGGACGCGCTGCCGGTCACGCGGCTGCACCGGCTGGAGCAACGGTTCGCTCGTCACCTCGGATCGCGGCAGGCCCGCCGACACGCAGAATCCTCTCCCGGGTACGGAAGTCATGAAGAGAGCGCTGCCGACGTTGCGCACGTCCGCGCCAGCCAGACTGCCAAAACCCCGTAGCGGGCTGATCACCGGTGAGCGGTCTCTCCCCACTGCGGCTGGATGGTCGGGGTGGAGTCGTGGGTACCAGGACTGGACACGGGGCGTGGGCTGGTTTCGTGTGGGCTGCGTTCACTGGCGTCTGGGCGCGCGGGCAGGCTGTCAGGGGTGTCGGGCCTGTGGGCGGCAGCGTTGAGCAGAGTGCGGACGTGGGCGGCGAAGTCGGGGCCTGGCATGGGGAGGAGCATGTCGGGCTCGCGGAGGTAACCGACCCGACGGCGGTGGGGATGCAGTCCATAAGTTCGGTGACAGCTGCAGATCGTGGCCGGGCGGTGGGCCTGCCAAGGCGGCGCAGCACGCGCAGGATGGTTGCAGTGGAGGTGGTGACCTGGTGGGTTGCCGGGTGCCATTCGGAATCAGTCTCCGGGTTGGATGGTTCCACCGCAGTTTCCGGCCAAGGCGCAGCACCCCGCCGGCCGCAGCTCACGCGCCGCCGTCGTGCGCGAGTTCATCCGCTGGTACATTCGGCGCTCCGGGGCGAAGTTGCCCGAACGGCCGTCGGCCGGACTCTGGTTGGAAGCGAAGAAGGGGGCGAGCACGTGAGTATCTGGGCGAGCGTTCCAGGACCTGACATCCTCGCCCTGAACGGCACCGACGACGCGGCCAATTATCACGCCGAGGGCGAGCCCACGATCAACATCGACGTGGCCACGAATGGCCTCCATGACCATATTCGGCTCGCCTTGTTCTTCGGCTGCCCCGAGGTGGATGCGCTGCTCTCGCCAGCCGCCGCACGTATGCTGCGCGATCGGCTGACTGCGGTACTTGGCGACGAGCCCACTGCATGACGACGGCCCCGCCCGGACGTCGAGTGTTGCAACGTTCACTAGAACCCGAGAACTCCAGGCGGGGGCCGTACTGTTCACGCTGGCGCTAATCGCCGAGCACCTCACTCCGCGCCGCGTCAGCCGTCGCTGTCGCCACGACTTACCAGGAACGACACGTTGAGCACGCATCCGTGGACCTCCGGTCCCGAGGCCACGGCACACGCCTTGGACGTGAGTTCGCGCAGCTGCCGGCCGGCTGCGGCGGCCCTGTTTTCCAGAGCACTTGCGACGGCTTCGCCCAATCGGACGTCGGCTTCGTAGCCGGGCCTGTGGCGCGCCTCATCTCGCAGGCGGCGGACGTTCTTGTCCTCCGCAAGGGGGCTTCGCAGCGCATTCTGAGCCGAGAAGGCCTTGACGTTGACCTCGACCCCGTCCGCGAGATGCCCAAGTACAGCCGGGTGGTCCGCCTCGCAGGCTGCCAACTGAGCGCGTACCGCCTCCTCGTCCGGTGCCACCATCCCAAATCGCATGGGAAGAACGGGGGCCTTGGCCCGTAAGGCGCAGCAAAAGGTCCTGATGAGCTAAAGGTCGCGTCGCCTGGCGCGGAGGTTCGCGGGCACGTCACTGACGACAGCGGCGAACCGACGCTGCCGAATGACTCGCAGACGGGGGCAGGGCTGCCCACACCGCTTGAGTCCGTCGGCAGCAGTCTTCCCGCCCGAATGGTCGCGTATATACGTATACCCCATCAGTTGTCATGACTCAGGCCTCCGCCGGACGTCGACGCGAACTGCCACGGGCTGGAGCACGCCGCTTCCGGGGCCGTTCCCGCTGGTCTTCTTCGTCGTCGTCCTGCCCGTCGGACTTGGTAGCACTGCCGCTCAGTAGCTCAGGAAGGGTGGTGCTGCCCGAGTCCCGTTCCAGGTCCAGCCGGTTGCAGGCCTCGGCGAACCGCAGGTAGGTGTCCACACTCGCTACAACGATGCGCGCGTCAATCTTGAGGATCTCGATGCCGACCAGGGAGACCCGGACGAACACGTCGATCACCATGCCCCGATCGAGGATGAGTTCGAGCACGTCGTACAACGTGCCGGCGCGCGGTGGGCACGCCACTACCTCATCGGAGTAGGTGGTCGCAGGCATGGGGTGTCCTTCCGGTTGTCGACAAGCCAGGGTCACTCATCGGCGGATCCGCGCCGATAGCGGCGGACCCTGCAGTACTCCATGAGTTCACCGTCCTGGTCGAGCTGCACCTCGTAGGAGGCGAGAAGGCTCGTCGTATCCGGAATCCGGGGCAGCTCGAGGACATCCACGACGACACACCAACCGTCGTCGACGCGCTTCACGGCCGATACGCCCTCCGTGGGATGGCTGATCAGCCCTTCCAGGCTCCGGCAGGCAGCCCGCGCGGCTTGGCCTGCTCCCCGTACGGGCGGTGAGCGGCGAGCGGCTGTCGTCGGGGGCTTCCCGGCGTGTGGCCGACGTTCTTCTGCCATGAATACAAGTCTGACCAATGTCGGGCTTGGCGCACGTCGAGCGGAGCAGCGAGCGCACGCGTCGGACCGATTGCTCACGCCTGCGGCCAATAGCTTGCCGAGCTCACATCGAATGCCCGGATCAGCATCGGACGTGCCTGCACGTCAGCGTCCCCGGGGCCGGGTCCGACGGTTGGCCAATACCTGCCGGGCCTCGTGGTTGCCACTGAGACTGCGGGACGCTCACGCGGGCTTTCCGGGCCGCGGCCACCCCACGGGCGCGGCGGCCATCAGCCTCTGGTCTGCGGGGAAGCAGCGGTGCGGAATGGGCTGGCGGCGCCGCTGCGGCGATGTGACGAAGGGCGACGGGACACACCGGACGCGGCTTGGTCTGCTGCAGTTGGGTACGGCTACACGGATGCGTGGTGGACCTCGACCACCGTGATGCCGACGTCGGTCACGGTCATGCCCACGCCCACACCCGTGAAGAGGTCAGATCGGGCAAGGCGACAACTGACGGCAGTGACGCCGGGTACCTCGTCGGCTGCGCGCCGCAGCACGGCGGACACGGCGCGCTCGGCTATCCGCATATCAAGCGTGGCGCCCACCGCTCCGTCAAAGCCCCGAGCGCCGCATCCGCAGCTGGCTCGCCGACTGGAACGAGCACCCACGCCCCTTCGTCTGAACGAAGACTGCCGACGAGACCCTCAACAAAGTCGCCACCCACTGCCGACGAATCTCTGACTCAGATGACTGACTCCCCGCGGGGAGGGCCCCTGGGGTGTTTCCTTCCTCCGGGCGCCTCGACAGCCTTCGGCGAGCCCACGTCTTCTTCGACAGCTCAGCCACAGACCTCCCCGCCCTCCCCATCTGGCTTGGCTCGGTGTCGCTCACGCTCTCCTCGCCGACCGGCGAGTCAGCGGAACGCCGCCGCCTCGTCGGAACGGCCACGGCGATGCAGCGACACGATGAGCTGGGCGTGCACGTTCTGCTGCAGTGCATGATGCACGGTCAGATCACCGATGAGTTCGGCATGCCGCAGCAAGAGACACGCGCTGGTCCGCTGTTCCAGCGCACCGCGCCGCACCCGTCGAGGTGCCGTACCTCGGATGCCAGGACCGGGCCCGCCCGCCCGTGCGGAACCGATGCGCCAAGGAGATCCTCGGGCGCTGGCACTGCACAAAGGCGCGCTGCTCGATGCCGCCTGACCGGTGCACTACGCAGCGTGACGCGCGTCCTGAACAACCAACTTCACTGACCGTGACAGGCTCTGTATGAGCATGTGTTCGCCCACAGGTTAGGGGCGATGACGATGCTGTCGTAGCCGGGGAGGGTTTTGGGTGTCAGCGGGGCGGCGCCCTCTAGCTCTGCGTGGATCAGGGGGTTGGTCAGCGGAGCTCGCTTCGAGTAGCTGGTAATACAGAACTCCACGGCGCCGGTCCGCAGTCGTTTGACGACATCGTAGGTGAGTTCACCCTGTTCCAGGTGGCCTTCCAGGGTCTGATAGGACCAGCCCCACACGCGCGATTCCGACCCGCCACAGCCGCACGTCTCATCGATCACGGAGGTCACTCGTACGCCCATGTCGAAGCGGAGCCCGGCGCGCGATGGCCAACCTCAGCTCCGCAGACCGCCGCCGGCGCCATCCAGGAACGGCGAGCTTGATCGGAGGCTGCGGCCATGAGCGCGAGCTGCTGCAGGCGGGCGGCGACGAGGGCGGCCAGGGAGTGAGGGTGCGCTGCTGAGGTGGCGGATAGGGACGCCCCACAAGAGCCTCCCGGATGCATTCGCGGCTCACTCCGCCCTGCGGGACGCGGCCGACGAGTGGGGCCTGGTCGGCGAGGGTGGTGCCCGTGGCCAACGCCGCGTGGACTTCTGGGTGGTGTCGGGCGACCGGCAACAACGTTTCTCACCCCGGGCGGCCGTCTTTGTGTCGCTCCCTCCCCTGTCTTCGCGCGTGTCCTGGGCGGAGGGAGGGAGGGAGGGGGCCCGGCTGGGAGGACCGCGTGGAGTACATCGTGAACATCGATGATGCACGCGAGGAGCAGATCGCGGCGGCGCGAGCACTACTGATCGCGGACGGCGCGCTCTGAAATCACATCGACTGGGCGACCCGTGGAGACAGTAGAGACAGTTGGAGACCCCCAGTCCGATCTGGCGCCGCCGTGGGCTTTGACGGCGCCCGGGCCCGGGCGCCGTGAAAGCCGATCAGGCGGGGATCACATCGTGGCGCCCGCCATCGCGCGGCACATCTCCGCGCTGCGGCGACACGCCTCGGCACAGCGCATCATCTGCTGATCGTCCGGCATTGACATACATGCCTCGGCGCACATGTCGCACGCCTTGGCGCACATCGCGCACATCTCGGGCGACATCGGCGAGCGGCGCATCATCATGTCCGCGCACATGCGGGTCATCTCGGAGCAGTCAATGAGCGCGCGCATGATCTGCATCTGGGGCTGGCCGCCCACCTGCATGCAGGAGCTCATGGTCTCCTCGCAGATGCTGTGGCACGACATGCACGCTGCGACGCAGTCCTGCATCTCCTTGCTCATCGCGGTCATGGATCCGGCCTGGGTCATGGCTCCTCCTGGGGGTGAGGGGGCCCGGGGCGGACCCCTTACCCCTGTCTTACGCCTGCCCGTGCTCTCCCGCCATGGAACGGATGGACGGATTCCGCAACCTTTGCGCTGAAAGCATACGGTCCCCGGCATTTCACCAGGGGGCACGTCAGGGGTCCATCGGAGTTGTCGTCCCACGGCTTCCGGCCACGCCCCCGAAGTGGGCACCGTCAACGATCTCCTCGTCCGCAGCCTCGGGGCGCAAACGCGAGCACGAGACGTTGTCAGGTTCGAGGAGTTCCACCGGCCCGAAGAGGCGGACAAGGCCTACGCGGCTACACAAGGGCATCGGCGCCGCACCCTGACCGTTCCAGTACTCCACGACTGCGGTCCCCCACCGTGGACACGCCGTCGGACATCAGCAGCAGCGTCTCATCGCGATCCAGTTCAATACACGCCACGCGAACGTTCTCGGCGGCGGCGAGGTCGAACAAAGGGAGAGGAAGCGACACTGCCTCTTTCAACAGGCGCCCCGACGGCTTATGGCAAGGGGCGTCAGGTGGCCGCAGTTGACCAACTGGACGGCGGCGCGGCCGTCGGCCGGGAGTTGACCAGTGCGGCCGTGGTGAACCGCTCCGCCTCGTCATCGCCCAGAGCGCGCACGTGAGGGAGGGCCAGCCCACTGAGCAGGCGGCTGAGGCGTCCGGAGGGCCAGGTCGGCCGCCGAAGCCGATGGCACCGCCAGGGCGGCGAGCGCACGGGGGTCTCGGAGGTTCGACTGTGACGCGTCCGCCCACGCGCCGGCCAGTCACCGCCCCGGGGAGCGGCAGCAACGGGGCGGCCGGCGGAGGGCCTCTGCCGAAGGCGGCGCCCATACAAGCGCCCGGCGGCTGCACTGCCCGGAGATGGTCGCCAGGACGGCGATCGGCGGCGCCTTGAATAACTGATCGTTGCAGAATCATCATCGGAGGCGTCGGAGGCAGATGATGCTGCAGGCGAGTTCGAGTAGGCCCTGATGGAGCTCAGCTCGGCCTTCGCAGCGGATTCGGAGTCGCTTGAACTGATGCAGCCAGGCGAAGGCACACTCGACCACCCAGCGCACCTTGCCGAGACCGGAGCCGTGTGCGACACCGCGATGGGCGACTATCGACATGATGCCGCGTATCCAGAGCAGGCGGCAGTACTTGTCGAAGCACCACGTTCACCCCCTGGGCCGGCGGCCCCGAAATCCACACCGCCCTGCCCAACCCCATCCAGCCGTGGAAGATCGAAATCCTCGACGGCATTCTGTGGGACGACGGCAAATCCCTCGACGGCCGGAGGTGATGGCCTGGGCGGCCGACGCGGCCGCTGCCGCACGAGGCTGTCCATCTCTCCACGTCGTCGAACCGTACCCTCGGCTATGCCGCCCAACTTCTGCTCTGCGGCCAGGACCAGGGCTCTCGACAGCTGCGCCAGCGCTAGTGATGTGGATCACGGGAACTCGCGGGTGTGAAACGACAGGTATTGCATTGTGAGCACTGATATCCGCACCCGGGTGCGGGCCGGGGAGCCGAGCGCGTTTGTCGAGCTGTATGACACGTACGCCCGCGCGGTCTACAACCACGCCTTCCGCCTGGCTCCCGACTGGCATACGGCCGAGGACGTGATGGCCGAGACCTTCGCGGAAGCCTGGCGACTGCGTGGCCAGATCGACGCCGAGGGTGGCTCCCTGCGGCCCTGGCTGCTGGGCGTGGCGACCAACGTCTCCCGCTCCCATTACCGCAGCAACAGGCGCTACCGAGCCGCTGCAGAGGCTGCTGCGCGAGCCGAAATGACCCTGCCTGACCACGCGAACATGGTCGCAGGGCAGCTCGACGACCAGCGGCGCATCGCTGCTGCCCTGCGCGCCCTTGCTGCACTGCGCCGGCCGGAGCGTGAGGTTCTGGCTCTTTGCCTGTGGGAGGGGCTGGAGTACACGGCGGCGGCCGAGGCGCTCGGCATCGCTGTCGGGACGGTCCGCTCACGTCTCTCGCGTGCCCGTGCCAAGCTGCGCAAACACACCGAAGCCGAACTCCGCGGGACACGCACGAAGTCGGCGCCATGTGCCGATGAGCACGCGGAAGAACTCGCACAAGAAATGCGGGAACTCGGCCGGGCAGGGCGACAGAGAAGAGATGAGCGTAACCACGCTATCCGGCCCGTATCGGAGGGAAATCGATGAAAGCGACTCGGCAGAATCCGGCTGAGTGGGAGGAGAGCGCGTCTCTCCTTCCGCAGCCCGAGCGTGATCTCCCTGCGGGCCGTAACCAGTTCCACAAGGAGCGTCTGATGGCCCGCATTCAGCAAGACGAAAGCACCACCGCGGTTTCCCCCGCCCGCCCGAAGATCCGTAAGGCTCGGTTGCTGCGCCCCGCGTTCACGCTGCCCGCGATGGCACTGACCTTGGCTGGAGCGGTGGCTGTCGGTTCGGTGCTGATCGATGGTGACGGAGGATCGGCCGGCGTTGCCACTGGGCCGGCGCTGACCACTTCACTTGGTTCGTCGACCACCGAGGGGGTGCCACAGCTGCTCGACCAGATCTCGCTGGCGGCCGCGGAGAGCACCCACCCGGTCGTCAAGCCGGGCCAGTACGTCTACATCGCGTCCAAGACGGCCAACACCTTCGTGAAGACCGTGGACGGCAAGAGTGCCCTTGCCAGCCACATACTGCACCAGCGTCAGATCTGGGAGTCCCCGGACGGAACCAAGGGATGGCTTGTCGACCCGGCCGTCAACAGTAGCCCCGAGGGCGAGACGCTGAGCCTGCCCGACGAACAAGGGAACACCCCGAAGGCTCACCTGGGAAGCCCGTCCTACGACTACCTGTCCAAGCTCACCACGGACCCCGACGCGCTGCTGGCCAAGATCTACAAGGAGACCAAGGGGCAGGGGAACTCCCCTGACCAGCAGGCGTTCGCCACGATCGGGGACCTGGTCGTGGAGAGCTATGCGCCCGCGGAGCTCAACTCGGCTCTGTTCAAGGCGGCGGCGAAGATCCCTGGCGTGGTCGTGGTCAACGATGCGCGGGATGCAATCGGCCGGCGCGGGGTTGCGGTGGCACGGCTGGATGAGACCAGCGGGGCACGCGAGGAATGGATCTTCGACAAGAAGAGCCATGCATTCCTCGGTGTGCGCACCGTGCAGGTGAAGAAGGTCACCGAGTACGGCGTCGTGATGAAGCCCGGTACCGTCCGCTTCACCAGCGCCATCACCCAGCGCGCGATCGTTGACGGCATGAAGCAGACCCCGGCGCACAACGGCTGACGTTCCGCACGGCTGAGGCTCGTTGCTGTGCACGCCTTTCGTTGCTGCCTCGAGGCAGCAACGAAAGGCGTGTTCGGGCGAGGATGACGGCGGCGCGTCCGCGTCCGCGCAAGCGGACAGGCAGACGGTGGCCGCCAGGGCCGTCGCAGGACACAGCCGCGAATGTCTCGTCGGGCTGTCCATCAGGGCGCATGGTCTGGATCGGCCTGTAGCTGCACGGGCAGGTGCAGGCTCGGTCGATGCGCCGGCGGGGTCCGGGACCGTCCCGCACCCCGCCGGGAGCATGCTCAGCCGCGGTGGGTCTCCAGCAGCCGCAGCCAGACTTCGCCGAGGGTGGGGAAGGCGGGGACGGCGTGCCAGAGCCGGTCGATGGGGACTTCGCCGGCCACTGCGATGGTGGCCGAGTGCACCAGTTCCCCGACGCCGGGGCCGGCGAAGGTGACGCCCACGACGGTGTTGCGGTCGGTGTCGATGAGCATGCGGGCTTGGCCGCGGTAGTCCTCGCCGTACTGGTGGGCGCCGGCGACGTGGGCGAGGTCGTAGTCGACGATTTTGATGCTGCGCCCGCTGTGCTCGGCCTCGCGGCTGGTCAGGCCGACGGAGGCGATCTCGGGGGTGGTGAAGACGACCTGGGGGACGGCCGTGTGATCGGCGGTGGCGGCATGCGCGCCCCAGGGGGCGTCGTCGATGGGCTCTCCCTTGGCGCGGGCGCCGATGACCGCGCCCGCGATCCGGGCCTGGTACTTGCCCTGATGCGTCATCAGGGCGCGGCGGTTGACGTCGCCGACGGCGTAGAGCCAGCCGCCGTCGACGTCCGTGACCCGGAAGGTGTCGTCGACGGTCAGCCAGCCGCCGGGGGTGAGACCGACGCTCTCCAGCCCGACATCGCGGGTCTGCGGGGCGCGGCCGGTCGCCAGCAGGATCTCGTCCGCGGCCAGTTGTCCGCCGTCGGACAGCGTGATCCGTACCTCGCCGTCCTCGCGGGCCATGGAGGTGACGCTGGTGTTGAAGCGGATGTCGACGCCTGCTTCGCGCAGTCCGTCAGTGACCAGTTCACCGGCGAACGGTTCCATTCGCTCGAGGAGTCCGTTCTCCAGGACGAGCATGGTGACCTGGGAGCCGAGGGCTTGCCAGGCGGTGGCCATCTCGACGGCGACCACACCGCCGCCGACGACGGCGAGGCGTCCGGGTACCTTGTCGGCGCTGGTGGCCTCGCGGCTGGTCCAAGGGCGCACGGCGTCGAATCCGGGGATGGGGGGCAGGGCGGCGCGGGTGCCGGTGGAGACGGCGACGGCGTGCCGGGCGGTCAGGGCGATGGTGTCGCCCTCAGGGGTCTGCACGGCCACCTGCTTGGGGCCGGTGAGGCGGCCGTGGCCGCGGATGAGGTCGACAGAGACCGAGTCCAGCCAGTCGACCTGGTCCTCGTCCTTCCAGTACGAGGACATCTTGTCGCGGTGCGCGAGGACCGCCTCGACGTCCAGCGGCCCGGCCGCCGCCTGACCCAGCCCGGGCACGCGGCGCGCGTCGGCGCGCGCCACCACCGGCCGCAGCAGCGCCTTACTGGGGTCGCAGGCCCAGAACGAGCACTCACCGCCGAGCAGTTCACGCTCCACGATCACGGTGCTGAGCCCGGCGGCGCGGGCGCGTTCGGCCACGTTCTCACCGACCGGCCCTGCGCCGATGACGATGACGTCATAGGTGCGGGTGGTCTCGTTCATCACTGCTGCGTTCATCACTGTTTCGATCCTCACTGCTTCGTTCCTCATTGCTTTTGTGACTCGGTCGGACACGGGATGGGACGGCCCGGCGGCAAAGCTGCCCGGCGGCCGCTCGGCCCGTGGCAGCCGGACCGCCGGGCGGCGGAGAGCACCCTTGCGCTCGCCCGGCGGCACGGTGCCGGCCTTTCGGCCCGGCCCGCGAGAGGTACTGGGCCGGACGGGCGCGGGCTGCCATCCGGGCCGGACACGGCCCGTGCAGCCCTTGGACGGCGGCTTGGGGTGTCAGCGGCCGGGAAGGCGCTGTGTGACCTCCTGGAGCACCCAGCCGTTGCCGTCGGGGTCGCTGAAGGTGAGGAAGGAGCCGTAGGAGGCGCGCTCGGGGTGCAGGCCGGCCAGCCGCTCCTGGCCGGGGCTGCGGTGGGTGACGTCCCCGCCCTCGTGGCCGTGGAAGAGGCCGCCTGCGTCATGGAAGATCTCGCTGACCTCGATGCCGCGACCGGTGAGCTCCGCGCGGGCCTCCTCGATGTCGGAGACGATGAGGTACAGGCCCTGGAACGAGCCGGGTGCGATGGGGGTCATCCCCTCGCCGAAGGTGATCGAGCACTCGGAGCCGGGCGGCGTGAAGTGCACAACCCGGACGTCCTCGTTGGCCGTGTAGTCGACGTCCAGGCGGAATCCGACCTTCTCGTAGAAGGCCTTGGCCCGGTCGATGTCGGAGACGGGCAGCACGATCATTTCAAGCTTCAGATGCATGGGGATGTCCTTGTTCCTTGGCGTCGGTGAATCCGCATCCAATGCGTCACCGGTTCAACAGGTAGTGATCGCAGCCGGGGCGCCTCAGTGCCCCCGGCTGCTGCGGCGGACGGCGATGACGGCCGGAGGGGGCGGCTCGTCCACCGCGGCCCAATCTAAACCAATAGTCCGTTTTGCCGGATCACTGATCCGAATATATGGACCACTGATCCGAATAGTCAAGGGGGGGGCGATGTCGGGCTCGCGACGCTGCTGCGGCACTTCCCGACGCGCGAGGCGTGCTCGATGCCCTGCTCCACGCGAACTGACGGCAAAGGCAGGCGAGTTCGAGACGTCGAGCTCGCCCGAAGGTGCTCTCCTCTCGTGGATGCGCGACTGCGTCGTGCGGGCAAACGGACAACCGAGTGCCGGGGCGTGACCGTACTGACGGCAGCCGCCATCGAGGACACCGAATCCGCACTCCGCGCTTCGTACGTCACCCTGTGCGCAGCCGGTGCGCGGCGCCGTCGCCCGGCCCATGCCGAGGCTGCGGCGCCCGTTCGATCGCCTGCGCCTTGCTCGGCTGCCCGTACCGTGCCGACGCGTCCAGCCGGCCCACCGGCACCCGCGACAAATTCACCCGCCCGGTCCGAACGCGGAGATCTCCTCCACCTGCCCCAGCGCACGGGCATCGCCGTGTCCGTCGGCTTGTGCGGGTACCGGGATTAAAGGGCGACCGGAAGTGGTCACGGGAATTCCCGACCACTTCCGGTACGGGCGGGAGTGGGCGCGGGCCCACACCGAGGGGCCGGCAGCCCTTATCGACTCAGGCTGCGATGCCCTGCCGACGCCCGCGCTGCGGGACGGAGGGCGAGCCCCACCGCGCACGGCTCGGCACTCGCTGCACCAGCGCCGAACCGGCTCGACGAACTGCTGGATGACGGCACCGCCCACATCCGCCGCGGACAAGGTGCCCGGGCCTCGACTGTTCCGTGCGCGCCGCCTTCGTCGGCCGCTTCGTGCCGCTCGCGGTCCGCTCCGGGGGAGCGAACGGCTCGATGCCGGTGACCGTGATCGCCTTGTCGGCGTCGGTCCGCTGTGGCCGGGCGCGCGGCCGGGTTCGCCGGTCCGCGTGCGCGACGATTTCAGCTACGGGCGCGAGTGGCGGCGGTCCCCTTTCCTTCGGCGTCGCTGCTCGCTGGGCTGGTCAGGATCGCGCTTGCGACAACGTCGAAGAGGCGGTTGGCGCGTGGCGCGAGCGAGCGCTGATCGCCGAGCCAGGCGAGCGCCTCTACGAGCGCGAACAGATCGGCGCCGTCAATGTCGGTCCGCGCCATGCCCGCTGCCTGGGCACGGGCGAGGAGCCGCGCACCGGCCGCGCGCAGGGTGACGCACGAAGCGTGGAGTGCGGACTCGGGGTCCTCGATGGCGGCTGCCATCAGCACCACCGCGCCCCGGTACTCAGTCGTCCACGCGATGCAGTCGCGCAGCCACGAAACGAGAGCGTCGCCGGGTGAGTCGTCCGTTTCGAGGGCGCCCGCTTTGACGGTCAGCTCGTCGAAGCTCGTGCGGAGCAAGGCATCGAGCAGCGCCTCGCGCGTCGGGAAGTGCCGCAACAGCGTCGCGAGTCCGACATCGGCCCGGCGCGCGATGTCACGCAGTGACACGTCGACGCCCTGCTCGCTGATGGCGGTGCCCGCTACGGCGAGCAGGTGATCGCGGTTCTTCCTGGCGTCGGCCCGCATCTGCCCCTCTTGACTATTCGGATCAGTGGTCCATATATTCGGATCAGTGGTCCGGTAAAACGGACCATTGGTTCACTTAGTTTACCCCCGCGAGAGACGAAGGAGAGAGCGCTGTGCCAGAACAGACCATGAAGGCGATCCGGTTGCACGAGTTCGGCGGCCCTGAGGTGCTGCGTCATGAGGAGGTGCCGGTTCCCGTGCCGGGGCCGGGTGAGGTGCTCGTTCGCGTGCACGCGGTCGGCGTCAACCCTCCTGACCGGTATGCGCGCGAGGGGATGCCTGACATACCCCCCGAGATCAGGCCTCAGTTCCATCTCCCCCTGATTCCGGGGACCGACGTCTCAGGCGTCGTGGAAGCCGTCGCCGCCGACGTCAACGGCTTCGTGGTCGGAGATGAGGTGATCGGCCTTCTGCGCTTCCCCACCGTTCTCCAGAGCAGCGCGTACGCCGAGTACGTCACCGCGCCGGCGTCCGACCTCGCCCGCAAGCTGGCTGGCATCGACCACGTACACGCCGCCGCCCTGGTCATGTCAGGGTTGACGGCGTGGCAGTTCTTGATCGAGCTTGGGCACGATCATCCCTCGCCGTTCCAAGAGGCCCAACACCGACCGATGGCACTCGACAGCGAGAGCACGGTGCTCATCAACGGCGCTGCGGGTGGCGTGGGGCACCTCGCTCTCCAGCTGGCCAAGTGGAAGGGGGCCCGCGTCATCGCCGTGGCCTCCGGCGCCCACGAGACGTTCCTGCGTGAGCTCGGCGCCGACGAGTTCATCGACTACACCAAGGAGCGGCCCGAGGAGGTCGTCCGTGACGTCGACCTGGTCCTGGACACCGTCGGGGGGCCAGGCAGCAGGCGCTTCCTGCGCACCCTCAAGCGCGGCGGGTCCCTCTACCCGGTGTACTTCGGCCAGTTCGACGACGAGGAGAACGCGGAGCTGGGTGTCACGGTCACGGCCGTGTCGGTCCGCTCGAGCGGCGCGCAGCTCGCCGAACTGGAGAGCTTGGTTGAGGCGGGGAAGATTCGCGTCGCGATCGACAGCACGTTCCCGCTCGCGGATGCCCGGGCGGCGCACGAGCGCATGGCCCGGGGGCACATCCAGGGCAAGATCGTGCTCACGGTCGCTTAGGAACGAGCCGTCCATCGGCCGCGTCGAGGCGGGCCGCTGACACGAGTTCCACGGCCAATTGGCCCTGGGCACCCAGCCGTCGCCGTCCGGGTCGCTAGAGGTGAGGTTAGGGGGCGCGATCGGGGTGCGGGCTGGCCAGGAGCTCCTGACCTGCGCCCTGGTGGACAGCGCCTCAGGCCTCGTGGCCGTGGAACGGCCCTCCGGCTGCCGGCGACCGCGCCGCCGCTCCAGCGGCACAACGAGCCCGGTTCAGCCGCGCACTGCGGGCATGGTTGACGCTCGACGTCGCCCGCGTCGGACGAGGAGGTGCCTTGAAGGCCCTTCACGGGCCCGGGGCTTCGCAGAATCAATGCAACCGTCTCGGTGAGCGGCGAACCGAGCCGACCGCACGGGGCCGCTCGGTTGGCCTCAGCGAGCACCTCGACCGCCTGGTCGCCCAACACGTCCCAAACTCTCCGCATCGACGTCTCGATGACTACCGGGCCGTGCGGACGAGCGCGGGACGCGTCCGTGAAACGGGCTCGTTCCTAGTACACCAGCTGTAGATCGTGATCTTCATGATCGAAGGGCTGCCTGGCGGCGGTAGTGGCTGTGGCGCGCTCGGGCTTGGTGGCATCGGCGCCAGGTCCAGTCGTGGTCCGTTGCGGGCGCTGCGGAATTCGGTGCTCGCGGCAGCCCGGGTCGGCCGCGTCAGACCGTGACAGCAGGTCGCCGTCCGAGGTCGTGACCTATAGGGCGAAGCCAGTCTCCTGGTCTGCGGCAGCGATCTGGTCGTGGAAGCGTTTATGGACCCAATGACGCTCGCCGAGTAGGTTCACCTGTCCCCATCGGCCGGAGACCGGACCAAGTCGGGTATGGCGTGGCATCGTGCCCGCCAGACGCTGTGGGCTGGCGCCACCGGACAGCTTGCTGCTGTCCAACACGTAGATGGCGTCCTGGGTGACCGCCAAGCACCGGTACTTGTTCCAGAACATCGTCATGCCGGTGAGATAAGTGATGACGAAGAACCAGAAGTTCGGCGCGCTCTGGCAGATGAAGACCTGCCGGATCTCGCTGCCGGCGGGCAGCAACGGTGCCGAGCGTTGCACCAGGTCCTGCCGCGGCTCGGGGTCGCGCCGTCCGGTCTCGTCAGCGGCCATACCGTCCTACCTTCCCTGTCGCGCGTATCCGCATTCACGAGGCTGTCACGTCGCCGGGGTGTGTCGCTTGGATATGGGCCTGCGCGGCACTGCGCGTGACAGGATGCCAGGCACAAAGTCCGGCTGGAGTGCTAGGCGACCGTGAGTACGATCTTGCCCTGGATGTGTCCTCGGGCGGCGCGTTCGTGCGCGGCTCGGGCATCCGCGAGCGCGAACGTGCTGTCGATCGCGACGCGGACCGTGCCCGCGTCGAGTAGGCGTCCCAGCTCGGCGAGCTGCGCGCCGTTCGAGCGGACTGTGGTGCCCGTGACGGTGACGCCCAGCTTCGCGTTCTCTTCTTCGTCGAACTCTCCGAAAAACACGGGGAACTGGGAGCCTCCGCGCTTGAGGGTACGCAGGAAGCGCCTGCTGTCGGGGCCACCGATGGCGTCGAGAACGAGGTCGATGTCGTGCACGAGTTCCTCGGGACGGCTCCTGGTGTAGTCGATGAACTCGTCGGCGCCGAGCTCACTCAGGAAGGCTTCGTGCGCGCCCGACGCCACCGCGATGACCCGTGCACCCTTCCATTTCGCCAGCTGCAGCGCGAAGTGCCCCACGCCGCCCGCGGCGCCGTTGACGAGCACCGTCTTGTGGGCGTCGAGCGGCACCGGACGGTGCTGCGCCGTCTGGAAGCCCGAGGGGTGATCGTGTCCGACCTCGATCAGGAACTGCCACGCGGTGAGTGCGGACATCGGCGCCCCGGCGGCGTGCACGTGATCGATGCCGGCCGGCTTGACTGCGAGGTCCGACGCGGGCGCGGCCACGTACTGGGCATAGGTACTGCCTTCGAAACCCGGGAAGCGAAGGAGACCGAAGACTTCATCACCGACGGAGTAGCCGTCCACATCCGCGGCGACGGCCTCGACGACACCCGACAGGTCCGTCCCCGGGATCGCGGGCAAGCTGAACTTCGGCCGCGCCTCCACAGGCAGGTTGGACATCCCGTCGCGCAGGTACCAGTCCGGGGGGTTGACGCCGACCGCGTGCACGCGAACGAGCACCTCACCCGGCCCCAACCCGGGAATCGGCACCTCGTCGTATCGCAGGACTTCAGGACCGCCGTGCTCATGGAGCCGGACCGCACTCATCGTGTGGGTGGGCATCGTTTTCTCCTGCCCGCGCTGCGGGATAGGCTCATTCGGATCAGTGATTCGAATAGTCAAGAGGGACAGATGCGGGCCGACGCCAGGAAGAACCGCGATCACCTGCTCGCCGTAGCGGGCACCGCCATCAGCGAGCAGGGCGTCGACGTGTCACTGCGTGACATCGCGCGCCGGGCCGATGTCGGACTCGCGACGCTGTTGCGGCACTTCCCGACGCGCGAGGCGCTGCTCGATGCCTTGCTCCGCACGAGCTTCGACGAGCTGACCTCCAAGGCAGGCGCCCTCGAAACGTCCAGCTCGCCCGACGATACTCTCGTTTCGTGGCTGCGCGACTGCGTCGCGTGGACGACCGAGTACCGGGGCGCGGTGGTGCTGATGGCAGCCGCCATCGAGGACCCCGAGTCCGCACTCCACGCTTCGTGCGTCACCCTGCGTGCGGCCGGTGCGCGGCTCCTCGCCCGTGCCCAGGCAGCGGGCATGGCGCGGACCGACATTGACGGCGCCGATTTGTTCGCGCTGGTATCGGCGCTCGCCTGGCTCGGCGATCAGCGCTCGCTCGCGCCACGCGCCGACCGCCTCTTCGACGTTGTCGCAAGCGCGATCCTGACCAGCCCAGCGAGCAGCGACGCCGAAGGAAAGGGGACGGCTGCCACTCGCGCCCGTAGCTGAAATCGTTGCGCACGCGGACCGGCGAACCCGGCCGCGCGCCCGGCCACAGCGGACCGACGCCGACAAGGCGGTCACGGTCACCGGCATCGAGCCGTTCGCTCCCCGGGAACGGACCGCGACCGAGCACCTTCCCGACTGCCGGCCGCGCCTACGCCGGTCTCGCTCCGGCGACCCGGCGCTCGGACTCCTCAATCCTGGCCACGTCGCTTTCCGGGTCCATCAGCACCGGCTTGCCCAACCGCCGTCCGATCTCCCGGAGGGTCCGGGCACTCGGCCTCCGCCCGGGGCACCGGAAGCACCATCCCCTCCCAGTACTGGCACTTCCAGCCCTTCTCTGCGACAAGATTGAGGACCGCCTGCCAGTTCTCCACCGAGGCATTCGGGACACGCACGTCCGGCAACGGCCCCATCAAGTCCGGGTCGAGGAAGTACTTCACGCCATCCCACAGCAGGTCGGTCACCCCGCCATGCTGCCCAGCTCGCCAACCCAACGCTCCCCCGATTCCCTTGGCCAAAGACATAGGGGCTCCCTCCCAGGAACGTGCCGATGTGCAGCACGGTGCAGATCTGAATCACCACCCCGAGGCGATGCCCGTCGGACCGTCGCAGCGCGATCAAGTAAGCGGCCGTCGTCATCGAAGAAGAACCGCTCCCGCTCGGGGCGCATGGGCGCCTCCCCGAGGGCCCCGTAGCCAGCGGCTCGCTCCGTCAGAAATTCCACCGGCACAGCCGGACGTAGCCGCGCTCCGTGCCCGCTCAGCGATCTTTCCACCGCCCTGGGAGGCCGCTGCCGCAACGGACCATGATCAATCTCGACGCTACTTCCTGTACCTCAGCCACTCACACCCGGTGACCGCACGCCTCGCCCCCACTGTGCGTCGTCGGTCGTGTCAAGAGACTATGGAGGCACCAGCAAGCAACGAAAAACATCCCAGCGCTGCAGCTCCAGGGCCTGCGCTGGGCGCGCGTCGGCCTGGCAGGTGGAAGGAGCACCTGGGGATGAGTGAAGCGGGATCTTTCAGTGCCGACAGCGGCTCGTCCGATTTCCGGCTGGAGCTGCCGAGCGGGGTGCCGGATGCGCTCGGCGTGGCGGTGGTGGCGCTTGATACGGCCGGGCGGTTCGTGTGGTGGGGCCCGCAGGCCGAGGAGCTGTTCGGTTACTCCGCACAGGAAGTACTGGGACAGCACGCGGCTCAGCTGTTGGTCCATGACCCGGATATGGACCTGGTCGCCGGTAAGCGCGAGCAGGCGATGGAGACCGGCGAGGACTGGGCCGGACTCATTCCCGTCCGGAACAAGGACGGCAGTACGCGCCTGGTGGAATTCCGCTACAACCGTCTGCCGGACAAGCAGGGCGACTTCTACGCTCTGGGTATCGCCACCGATGTGTCGACGCTGCGTAAGGTGGAGCAGGACTTGGCGTTGTCCACGCAGCTGATCGCCCAGTCACCGGTCGCGCTGGAGGTTTTGGACACCGACCTGCGTTATGTGGCCGTCAATCCGGCGATGGAACGGATACACGGCCTGTCTGCCGAGGACCACCTCGGTCGGGGCTTTCGCGAGGTCCTGCCCTCCGACAGTGTCGACGCGTCCGAGGCGGCAGTCAGAAAAGTGCTCGAGACCGGACGCCCCCTGGTCGACAAGTACACCATTGGCCGCACCCCGGCCGACCCTGACAAGGATCATGCCTGGTCTGTCTCCGTCTACCGGTTGGAGGATCCAGAAGGTCAGGTTCTTGGGGTCGCCACGTCGGTGGTGGATGTCACCGATCGGCACGGCGCGATCACAGCGGCGGCCCAGGCCCGGCAGCGGCTGGCCCAGATCGCCGAGGGTTCCGCCCGTATCGGTACCACCCTGGACATGAAACAGACCGCCTGCGAGCTGGCTGACGTCGCAGTGCCCGAGCTCGCCGACCTCGCGGTCGTGGATGTACTCGAATCCGTCCTGGACGATCGCCGGCCCGCGACACCCGACAGCGGCCCGGCGCTCTTTCGCACCCTCGCGGTAAAGGCCGCCTACCTCGCCGAGGCGACCGGCGCCGCCGGCACGGTCGACCAACTGGTCAGCTATGCCGCCGACCGGCTGCCCACCCAATGCCTACGGACCAGTGAGCCGATCCTGGTGACTCGCGTGGACGAGTGGGATCTGGCGCACATCGCCCGTGACGCCGGAGCCGCCGCTGTCCTGGCCAGTGTCGGCATCCACTCATATCTCGCGATACCGCTGGCCGCCCAGGGCCAGGCACTTGGCGTCCTGGGCCTGATGCGCGGCCGCAATCAACTGCCCTTCAACGCGGACGACGTCACCCTGGCCGCCGAGCTCGCCAGCCGAACCGCAGTCTCCCTCGACAACGCGCGCCTGCACCAAAGCGTCCGCAACACTGCGGTGACCCTCCAGCGCAGCCTGCTGCCCCAGCCGACGCCACCCGAGAACCTGGAGATCGCCACCCGCTACCAACCCGCCGGAACCTCGAACGAGGTCGGTGGCGACTGGTTCGACGTCATCCCCCTCACGGAGGACAAGACCGCGCTCGTGGTGGGCGACGTGATGGGCAGCGGCATCGACGCGGCCGCCACGATGGGCCGCCTGCGCACCGCCACCGCCACCCTGGCCGACCTTGGCCTCCCGCCCGCCCAGGTGCTGCAACGCCTCGACAAGATCACCGCCGGTCTGGACCCCTACATCGCCACCTGCATCTACGTCGAATACGACCCGCACAGCGACCAATGCCGAATCGCCGTAGCCGGCCACCTGCCCCCCGCACTGACACCTGCAGGCGGACCCCCCGAACTGCTCGACCTACCAGCTGGTGCACCCCTCGGGGTCGGCGGCGTTCCCTTCGAAACGGCCACCGTGCCCTTGCGCCCCGGCGATCAACTGGTCCTCTACACCGACGGCTTGGTCGAAACACGCCGCGACGCCATCGACGAACGCCTCGACCTCCTCCTCCGCGTACTCGACAACCACGGCCTTCCCCTGGAAGCAACCTGCGACCGGCTCGTGGAAACACTGTGTGATCCGGACGAGCACGACGACGTGTCCGTACTCATCGCCCGACCCAGACCGCGCCCCTGACTCACCGCGGACACCAGCCAGCCGGGGACAGCTCCGGCGAGAAGGGAGCTGAGCCAATCGGCGTAGCTACCGGACGAGGGGGCCTGTCGTCGGCACGGGGTGGGCAAAGATGGCGGCGGAGGTGTTTTCGAATGCCCAGCGGCGACATGCTCGCACTCATCAATGACAGTGGCCGGGTGGTCGAGTGGGGGCATCTGGCTGAGGAGCTGTTCGGGTGGTCCGCCGAGGAGGCCGTCGGCCGGTCCGTGACCGCGCTCATGCGTGAGGCCGCCACTGACAGCAAACGCCAGCGGGAACGGTTCTCGGAGACTGCCTCGGTGCTGGTCAAGCCGGTGCTGCGAGGTACTCGCGTGGTGTGGCAGGTGCTCTCGGCGGCGGACGCCATGTCGGGGCAGGACGTGGCGATCTTGAAGGCCATGCTCGCCCACTCCCCGGTCGTAGTGCACGTCCTCGACAACCAGCTGCGCGTGGTCCGCACCAGCACCACCACCGCCGGGCTGGAGGACGCGCCGGTGAGGCACCTGCTGGGCAAGCATTTCACCGAAGCGTACGAACTCGCAGACCCCGAAGAAGAAGTCGCCGTGGCGCAAAGGGTCCTGGAGAGCGGAGAACCGGTGGTGAACCGGCTCGTCCGGCGCATCAAGAAGCCGGACCGGCCCACGCGCCTCATCCGCTCCGTCTCGTACTTCCGCCTGGAGGACTCCCACGGCGATGTGGCCGGACTGGTAGCGTCCGCGGCCGATGTCACCGACCGGGAGAACACACAGAACCGGCTGGCCCTCCTGGACACAGTCCGCACACGAGTGGGGCACCGGCTGAACGTGGGCACCGTCTGCAAGGAACTCGTGGACGCGGTGGTGCCCTCCTTCGCCGGCATCGCCGACGTCGAAGTGATCGAAGACGTCATCCGCGGAAACGAGCCCCCGCCGGTGCCCGTCCACCGGAACGTTCCACTGCGCCGAACAGCCTTCCAAAGCCAAATCGCAGCGGATCATCCACTCGGAGTCGTCCGCCCCCTGCCGATCGGCACCCCCTTCTCCGACGTCCTGTCCGACCTTCGGCCGCGCCTCGTGTCGATCGAGGAGGACAGCTCGTGGCTTGCCGCCGACCCGGCCCGAGCCGAAGTGATCCGGCGATCCGGTGCCCACTCCCTGATCGTGGCACCGCTGGCGTTGCGCGGCCACGCTCTGGGCGTGGTCAGCTTCTACCGCCACCAGCGACAAGACCCCTTCGACGAGGAGGACATCGCGGTGGCGTCCGCAGTGTGTGCCCATGTTGCGCTCTGCATCGACAACGCCCGTCAGTTCATGCGCGAGTGGGTCATCGCGCAGACCGTCCAGCGCAGGCTTCTCCCCGAACCACCTGCCACACACGCCAGCATCGACGTTTCCCAACTGCACCTTCCCGCTCCGCAGGGCGGCGGGGCGTGGTCCGACGCAATCGCGCTGCCCGGCGCACGGACCGCGCTGATCGTCGGCGACGTGGCAGGGCAAGGCATCGCCGCCGCCATCACGATGGGGCTTCTGCGGACGGCCGTCCACACACTCGCCGCCCTGGACCTGCAGCCCGACGACCTGCTGGCCCGCCTCAGCGACACCGTGACCCGTCTCGTGGCCGCGCGCGCAACGCTGCCTCCCACGGATCCCCTGAGCCGTGAGCCGGTCACCGCCGGCTGCGCCATCGCGATCTACGACCCGGTCGAACTCACCTGCACCATCGCCCGCGCCGGCCTCCCCGGGCCGGTCGCAGTCCATCCCGACGGCACATCGGTCGACCTGCCCGTCCCCCCCGGTCCCCCACTCGCCGAAACAGGCAACGCCCCATTCCCCGCGACCACCATCGCCCTCCCCGAAGGAAGCACTCTGGCGATAGGGACGGCCGCGCTCGCGGACACGGTCCTGGCACCGTCCGGTCCACTGCGCCCTCTCTTGGACAGCGCCGGCACAAGGCCTCTGCCTGACCTGCGCGACGACATCGCACACGCGTTCCCCGACGACAACCGGACCGGCGAGACACTGATGCTGCTCGCCCGCACGAAGGCGCTGCCCCAAGACCGGGTACTGACCCTCCCGCTGCCCGCGGGCCCCGAAGCCGCACCGATCGCCCGCGCAGCGGCCCGCCGCCAACTGGATGTCTGGGGGGTGAACGAGGAAACCGCGTTCACCACCGAGCTCATCGTCAGCGAGCTCGTCGGCAACGCGGTCCGCTACGGCGCTCCGCCCCTGCAACTACGCCTCGTCTTCGAGCGGATGCTGACCTGCGAGGTCAGCGACACCGCGGCCAGCGCTCCGCAGGTCAAACATGCCCGCACCATCGACGAGACAGGCCGAGGACTGTTCATCATCGCGAGCGTCTCCGACCAGTGGGGCACCCGCTACCAAGCCCAGGGCAAGACCGTCTGGGCAGCGCAACCGACAGGGGACTCCACGGAACGCCAAAACGGTGCCGGACGTCCACGGTGAATTCGGCGGGCAGCAGAGAGTCGGCGGCCACCTCCCCGGGACGACAGGTCATCACCAAAGTGAGCCGGAACGGCTGCGGGGAGGCCAGGAACAGCAGGAACTCAAGCGTCGTCTCGTCCGCCCAGTGCACGTCCTTGACGACCAGAACGTCGATTCCGAGGCGGTCCAGGAATTCGGCGAAGGCTCGGATCAGCTGGTGCCGGGCGGCACTGGCATCGGCCGGCGGCTCCGGCGCGGGTGGCAGGCCGTCTGCCCATTTTGAGAACAGCGGCCGCAGCGTACCGGCCAGCGCCGACAGTCCGAGGCCGGATACATCGGCGCCACTCGGTGCGGCCTGCCGGGCGGCGTCAACGATCGGGCCAAAGGTCAGCGCCTCGCGACATGGCGGGCACACCGCCACCAGTGTGCGCGGCCCCCGAGTGGCGACCACCGCCAAGGCCTCCTGCACCAGCGGCTCTTGGCGATGCCTGCCTCACCATCGACCAGCACGAGTGCAGGCAGTTGCCGCAGCGCGTCCATCCACACGCCTCAGTTCCGCGTCGCGCCCGACAAATCGGGGGCGGCGGCAGACCGGGGATGCCGCCGATGCGGTCACGAATCTCACGCAACGCTCCCAGCGTATTCAGCAGGTGGGTGGTCAGCAGCTTGCCGGCTGCTCCGGTGTACTGGGGGCTGTTGGCACGCAGCTGGTCCACAGAAGTCGTTCCGGGCGGGGCCGCCGGCTGCGGCCCCGCCCGGCGGGGTTGTTACCTCAGGTGACGTCAGCGCAGGCCGAAGGCCCGGGTGATCGTCTGCGAGACGCTGTTGTCGGCGCTGTCCTTGGCGTTGACCCGGAGCGTGACGAAGCGCGCGGACCTCGGCGCGTGCAGGGCCGTCCGCCATCCGTCACTCTTGTGGCTCAGCTCAGCCCTCTGCCAGGTCGCCCCGTCGTCGTACGAGACCTCGAGCGAGGGCTTGCCGATGGCGGCTGTCGTGCCGGACAGGTGGGAGGCGGTCACCGTCAGCTGGGCCTGCCGGTCTGCCCGGCCGGCCTTGTCGGTGTCCACGCCGTAGTCGAGCTGGATCAGCGGTAGGGGGTCGGCTTCAGCGGCTGCGGAGGTGAAGTTCCACTCGGTCAGCGTGTGCGTCGAGTAGGGGTTGGCCCAGGCGCCACGGTCGTTGTCGACCACCACCCGGTAGGGCAGCCGCTCCGGGGCGAGCCCGAACGCCACCGCCTTCTCGGCGTTGCCCCACATGAGCTGGTGATCACCCTGGTAGAGCCCCACCCAGTTCTGGACGTCGAAGTTGTTGTAAGCGTCGCCGACATGGCCGGCCCCGGAGTCCCCCCAACCGGGCACGCGGATGACGAGGTTGTCGCCGTAGCGTGTCGGCTGATTGATGTACGAACTCATCCGGGGCCGCTGGATCGGGCCGAACCAACTGACCTTGTCGGTCTTCCCTGCCGGGTAGTGGAGGGGGTTGAGCGACTCCTGCGTGGTCTCGCCGTAGATTCCGGCGTCGTCCACCCAGTCCGTGTCCGCGGTGACCCAGTCGGTCCGCTCTCCCTGGGCGGGAGCCGGGAAGGCCCTCCAGGTACCGCCCCAGCCGTCCGAGATGTCGTTGCGGTACTCGTACGCCTTGCCCGGCCGGTAGTTGCGGAACGAGACGTCCAGCCGGGCCAGGTCGCCCGGCTTCACCCGCCAGGCCGGCTTTGCCGGAACGGCGCCGGACCAGTGGTGCACCACGTCGTACAGGTAGTCGGTGGTGGGGTGCGAGGTGACCTTCAGCGTGGCTGTTCCCTGCTGGAGTGCGTCGATCAGGTCACCGCCCTGGTCGGCGTTGAGCGTCGCCACCGTCAGCGGTGCCGGGCTCTGCGTGCTGTCGGTCGGCTCGTTCCAGGGCTGCAGTCGTCCGATGCCGTCGCCTGCGACCAGGAGCACCTGTGCGCCCGCCGCCGCGGCGGTCTTGGCCTGCTCCTCGATTCCGATGGCGTCGCTGCGCCGTACCACCACGGCCTTGCCGCGGACATTCTTCCGGGCCAGGTCCTTGGTCGTACCCTCGCCGGCGAAGACCGCCGTCAGCTTTCGGGTGCCGGCCGGCAGCGGCCTGGCCGCGCGCTTGACCAGCAGATCGTCGTAGCTTTCCGACCCCCTGCTTACGGTCAGCGCCGGCTGCTCAAGTCGGAAGCGGGCGCCGAACGTGAACCCGTCAGTGGCTTTCCCGCCGGTCGGGAGAGCCCAGATGCTGTCGTAGGCGTCGACATCTTGTTGCTCCGAGACAGAACCGGGCATGAACGAGGTAGCCGCCGAATTGCCGCCGAACGACTGGCTGACGTCCATCCGCGACAGGACCGCGGTGGCCTCCTTCGGCACGTGTGCCCGGACCTGACGAGCCTTCCGGGCGTCCAGGGTGATGGTCCGGTCCTTCTCCAAATGGGCGCCGGTGAAGGGGAGCAGGGCCAGACCCAGCGAGTGCGGCCCGTTGGCTCCCTCCACATTGGCAATGAGCCATCCGCTGTAGGTACCGGTGGGCAGCCGGTGCACGGTGCCGGTGCCGGACTCGTCGAGCGTCACCGTCGGCATGCTGTGCTCCGAGACGATGGTGACCCTGCCGGAGAGCGGCTTGCCTGAACGGTCCTTCGCGACGATGGTCAGGTCGTGCCGCGGCCCCTCCCTGACGGCCCCGATCAGGGTCCGCGCCCGGACCACTCCGGCACTGTCCGTACCGGTGATCATGCCGCTGACCGGCTGGAAGGTCGGTATACGGTCCAGTGCCGCGGTGAGAGTCACCGAGGTGGTGCTGTGGGCGGCAATGGTCACCCGTTCATCGGAGAGGGAGAAGGCCTCCGCCGCGACGGCGGCGTTGACCGCCAGATCGAGACTGACCGGGGCATCGCCGGGATTGGTGTACGTCACCTTCTGGACGTCGGTCTGTGCGGGCTTCGTGGGCCAGGCGTGGAAACCGGAGTAGGCGCTGGCGGAAGCGAAGACGGGGGCGTGCACGGCCGCCAGGGCGTCGAGCCGTCCGCTGCCCGCCTGGTAGGGGGTGTACGACGGGGTGGCCTTGGTGCTGCTGACGAGCGCGTCCTTCAGCTGCGGACCGGTCCAGTCGGGGTGGGCTGCGGCCAGCAGCGCGGCGGCACCGGCGACGTGCGGCGTCGCCATCGACGTGCCGCTCATCGTCGTGTAGTGGCCGGAGCCGGCCGAACTGTCCTTGGAGCGAGCGGCCAGGATGTCGACTCCGGGGGCGGTGATTTCGGGCTTCAGCCCTCCGTCGACGTTACGCGGTCCCTGGCTGGAGAAGTCGGCGAGGTGATCCGCCGAGTCGACGGCACCGACGGTCAGCGCGGAGTCCGCGGCACCGGGGCTGCTGATGTTGTGCGGGCCGGCGTTGCCCGCCGCGACGACGAACAAGGCGCCGGTCTCGGCGCTGAGCTGGTTGACCGCCTGGCTCAGCGGGTCGGTGCCGTCGCCGGCGCTGCCCAAACTCATGCTGATGATCTTGGCTTGCTGGTCTCGGGCGGCCCATTCCATGCCCTCGATGAGCCAGGACTCCTGCCCCTGGCCCCTGCCGTTGAGTACCTTTCCGACATCCAGCTGGGCACCGGGGGCGACGCCCCGCTCCTTTCCGTCGGAGGCGCTGCCGGTGCCGGCGATCGTCGAGGCGACGTGGGTGCCGTGGCCGACGTAGTCGGTCATCTCCTGCTCGCCCGGCACGAAGCTGGCGGTGGCGTCGAACTTCCCGACCAGGTCGGGATGTTCGGTGTCCACACCGGTATCGAGTACTGCGACCTTGACGCCCTTGCCGGTGTCCCCCTGCTCCCAGACCTGCCGCGCGCCGATCTGAGCGGTCGAGTCGGCCAGGTCGGCCTTCACCTTGCCGTCGAGCCAGACCTTGGCGATACCACCCTCGAAGGCCGGGTTCGCCGATCGGGCCGCCGCGCCGGAACCGCCGGTGAGCGCGGACCAGAACGCCGACGCCTGCTCGCGCTTCTGCCCGAGGGCCGCGCCCTGGATGCTGTCCAGCTGGCGGGCGACGGTCGAGCCGGCCACCTTCGGCCGGGTCCGGGATTTGGCGGCGGCGTCGGTGTAGCGGACGAGGAGCGGCAGCCGTTTGGCGTGCGCGTCGTCGTAGCCGTCAGCGATCAGCTGCGTCACGTTGAACAGCTGCTTGTCGAGCTTGCCCGCGCTGACGTAGGGCAGGGCGGCGTCGGGGTAGACATACGTCGAGCCGTCGATGACTGAGCGGTGGAAACCGGTGGTGGTTCCCTTCGGGCTTTCGAAGGACCGGATGGCGGTGCCGTCGGCGGAGGTGCCGATCGTGACCTTGTCACCGGTGATCAGGGTGACGCTGTGCGTGCCGCCGCTTCCTGCCGGCTGGTGAACGGCACCCACGGACGGCATGGAACCGGTGTCCGCCGGTACCGCGGCGGTGGCCGGTATGACCCCTATCGTCAGAGCGGCGACCGCGGCAAGCGCGATCGGCCCTGGCCGGGAAATGGGAACGCTGGGCAAGGAGACCCCTCGGGTGAGCTGAAACGCAAGAGCACGTACGTTGTCGGGCACCCTCCGCCACCACCTGGGGGTTCATGTGTCGATCACGTACCCGGGCCCAGGGTTGCATCGGTCATGTGACTGCATGACCAACTCGTGGCTGCTCAGGTACCCGTGCGCCGTCGACTCCTGCTGACTGTGCGCTCACCCTCACCTGCGAACGCTACGATCTCGACCTGATTCGGCCTGGCCCGAAGGACGACATTCCGGAAGGATCACATCAAGCTGTCGTGGTCTGCTGACAGACCTCGCGTATTCCCGACAGGCATGTGACCGTCTGTTTCACGCGGGGAATCGCGACTTCTTGTCCTCATCATGGGCTTCGTGTGGGGCAGTAACCCACCGCCGAGTGGAGGCGTTTGCGCGTCTACGAGCGGCACCGGCACTGGTCGGCACCGTCACAGCACCGGCCACCGACGCGTCCTCAGCCTCCCGCTGAGCCATTGAGGAGTACCAGGCCGAGAGGGGTGAGGCTGTGAAGCATGGAGTTCCGGTGGCGGAGAGAGCGGATCAGTCCGGCTTCGCGAAGAATGGTTGCGTGTTCGCTTGCGCTCGCTGGTGCGATACCTGCGCGAGCAGCCAATTCCTTGGTGGAACAGCCTTGGTGCTCCGCGATGGTGGTGAGCACCGTAGTGCGCGTACGGCCCAGAAGCGTCGACGCACCGGAGGGGCTTGCCTGGCCAGGCGAAGAAGCAAGGGCGGTGAGCTCACGGAGGCGCTGATCCGGGCTAACGGGATAGCTCACGGCGACCGGCCGGCCGTCAGTGACGATGGCGCGTGTGCAGAACATCGACGGGATGAGCAGGAACCCTTCCCCGTCCAGGTAAAGATCCCGGTCGGCGCCGCTCATCATTCGGACTTCCAGAACTGGCGAGTTCCACTGCATCCATTGGGGGTTGGCCTGGGTCAGCAGCTGCTCGACACCGCCGGTGAGCCATTGCTGCGCGCGCAGAGTCCGATCGACCGCCAGGAGTTCGGTGAACTGGGCCCAGTACGGAGCGAGCAGGCAGGTGTGGAGATGGCTGAGCCCTGTGCAGAGCTCAGCAAACAAAGATGCATCGTCCGCTAGACGGCGGGCCCACCCAGGTAGCGAGGGATGACGATGTGCTGTTTCCAGCAGACTCTTCCTTACGCGCTCGCGAGGCGTGCTGCGCACCTGTTCCAAAAGTTCTTCAATAGCTCCCACTTTGGTAGGGCTTATGAAGCCTGGCGAATATCCCACAGCAGGCATGAGGGCCAGGGCCATACGAGCTTGCGCAGACAGCTGTGCGCGAGCACGATGTCGCCAGGCATCGAGCCAGGCGGGCTGGCTGCGACTCTGCAGGGCTCGCGCTGCAAGTTCCAGCTCATGCAGCGGCATCGGCGCCTCGGCCACACGTGTCCGGGCCAGATCCTGAACCGTGAAATGTATGCGGTAGACCATGACAGCCTGTGGCGCTCCATTCGGAATGTCGTTCTTCAGGTCAGGCCGAATCAGGTCGAGATCGTAGCGATCAAGGGCGAAGCTGAGCCCACCAGCCACCGACATGCTAAGACGATGTCCTACATGGTGAGTTTGAGGAGCCGTTTGTAACAGCAGAGGGCTGCGGCGAGGCCGAGAAGGGCCAGGTAGTCGGCGGGTTGGCGCTCGTAACGAGGGCTGAGTCTGCGGTAGCCCGTCAGCCACGACATCGTCGATCACCCACCTGCGGCGCCCTAATCGTTCGCTGGACTCGACACCCTTGCGGGCGATGCGGACCCCGATGCGCTTGCCCCAGAGCCATCGCCGCAGGTGAGGGATGTCGTAGGCCTTGTCTCCGTGAAGGCGTTGTGGCTTGAAGTAGCGTCCGCGGTAGGGGTCATGTCTCGTTTGGTGACCCTCGACCATGGGTTTCAGCGGGTGCTGCGGCCCGGAACTCGTATGCCCGCAGTGCCAGCCCGCCACGACGCCAGCCGGGGGGACGCCAGCTCCGTCCGCCGCTCTGACCCATCTGGCCCGGCACGCCCGCCTCGACTCACTCCAGCTGCACCTTCGGACGTGCCAGTGCCACGAGCGCGGAACCGTGTGGGCGACATGCTTTCCTATCTCGCCGCGACCCTCCCCTCCCCCACTGACCCACAGGAGCGACTACTCACCCTGCAATGCTCATTGCGCGCCGACGGCTTCGGCCCTGTCCTGCTCCCGCGCGGCCTCCTGCGCAGCATGCACCTGAACGGCGAGGGCGTGTGGTGGCGCAAGCTGGAGCAGTCCCACTGGCTGCACCGGCCGCCCCCCTCATCCGGGCACAGGGCCACCGTTCAGCTGCTGGATGCAGCCCTGCTCAGCCCCGGGCCGGAACGCCGCAGCCGGGCCCGCGCCGCCGACTGGGCCCTACGGCCCGTACACTCGCGCTACGCAACCGCGGCTCCAGCCTGCAACTGACCGCGGTGGTGCTGACCGCTCGCACCTCCCCGGGCGGGGCACACGCCACCGCAGACGCCGGCCAGGTGGCTCGCAGCTGTGGGCTGACGGACAGCCAGCTCGTCACGGCGTCAAGCAACTCACCACGGCCGGAGCACTTTCCGCCTGGACACTCGATGCCACGATGGATGATCTGGCCTGGCAAGCCAGCCAGGCAGGCACCGGACCGCGTATCCGCACGCCAAAGCACACAAGCCCAGGAAGAACCGGGGCCCCATCGGAACCAGATGTTGTAGCGCAGACAGCCTTATGCCACGACGGGCAGACGCGCGATGCGCGATACGGAACCCCAACAACTCGACTTGCTAGCAGGCATATTGCCCGGCTGTCGAGAGCGCCGGTATGCAGCTCCTCGCCGACCCTCCACGCAGGGGCAGACGGGATGATGCGCACGGCTCGCCTGGAGCCGTGCGACTCACCCACACGACCGAAGGCGCCTCCGGCATTCAGGGCATCGGCAAGATGCTCAACTGACACTCCCCCGCAGACCAGCACCGCTGCCACGGCGACCGGCGTCGGCACCCAGCCGATCAAGGTGCAGCTCACCGAGACGCTCCGCCGCGATCCGCCGGTACGCACTCTGCGTCGCATCGCGGTCTGCGACATCCGCATTGACGGACGGGACATCGCCGAAGGCGATCTGGTCCTGCTCGAGACCGCCGCAAGCGATGCCGGCGGCGTCGTCGAACCACTCGCTTTCGGGGGCACCGCCGCGGATCTGTCCAGGGCGAGAGCAGGCGCTGGCCCTGGCATCCTCATGCAGTGAGCGCAGGCGACTCCGCTCTCCCCTGCAGCCCGCTACGGAGACTGACCACGGCGTATGACGACGACTGCACAGTGGGCCCGGTCGAGGCCGGCGAACCGGCAATCGAGCGCCCGGCGCACGTGAGGGGGACAAAATGCTGTGCCGCCGACGCCAAGTGCCCGAACGGTGGATGATCGCGAAGCGTGCCTGGATGAGCGGATCGGTCTCGATCACGCAGGTAAGCGTGCTGCCGGACACCTACCGCGTCACTCGCACGTCCTGAGAGTGGGCGTCCGGCCGCCTAGTAGCCGCCGTGGTGGTGGCGTTCCTCCTCGACCACGGGGGTGGCCGACGGCACCACCATGCGCCGTCGCCGGGCGATGCTGCTGTAGGTGACGACCCCGATGAGCCCCACCGCCATCATGATCAGGCCGACCAGTTTGAGGTTGACCCCGTCCATGTGCCAGTCGGTCGCGAAGGTGAGTACCGCCCCCGCGCCGAGCAGCATGATGCATCCGCCGAGTCCCATGAATCTCGCCTCCAGTCGATCGTGACGTCCTGTGCGCGTCGGGTACCCCAGTCCCGTCAAGTCACACAAGAGGGCCAGGAGTTCAGCCCTCCAGGTGTACGACGAGCGCGTTGGCGAGAAGGAAGACGGCGTGGCACGGGTGCCCTTGTCCGTCGCCTCGGTGCGTCGCGGGAGTTCAGTGCAGAACGCTTACCGCTCGGGCGATGACGAGGAGCGATGTCAGGAGCGCGGCGAGGCTCTGCACGCTCATCAATAGCTTGGCGCGCGTCGACAGCGGCCTGGTGACCGTCGGGCTGAAAGCCGTGATCTTCCCCGAGCTCATCGCGCAGGGACTCGAGCCGTGGAACGGCGTGCGCTGGGTCGCCGTCGCGGGCTCGTCGTCGCCCACGCACGCGGTCGACGCGACGCCCGGTATCGAACGGGCCGTGCACTCCCTGCTCGAACACCGTACATACATCGAGGTGTTGACGGACGACAAGGTTGCTCAGTCATGTAAGTCCGCTCGCGGCGCGGCGATTTCGTCGACCAGGGTGAGGGTGTCGTCCAGTCGGCCACGCAGGCGTTCGATGAGAAGGATGAGACCGGCGGCGGGGAGCTGCGCCAAGTCCTCAGAGCGGGCGTAATCAAGGTCGCGGCGCGCGAGTCGGGGCGGGCTGCCTGTGAGTGGGTGAGGTCCCGCCTGCGGGCGGGACGGCTCATGGGGCATCGCTGGGGCCACCCGACGTGCGTGAGGGCTAGCGTCCGGCGCAAGTAATCGGTGGGTCTTGATCACCGTTTGGCAATGGCGCCCCACCGAGACCACTCGAACCTATGCTCTATTTCATACGGTTTTGCGTCCTGGGTCGAACATTGATCCAAGAATGTACGGTCGACGATACAGACAGACGATCATGATCCGGCATCCGTTAAGCGGGTGCCGCCCGCTCCGCCCTCTCCCCGCGTCCTCGGCGGCCGGCGGGCCGTCGGCGAGCGCATCCGAACCGCGCGCATCCACGCGAACATGACGCAGGAGACCTTGGCGGAACAGGCGGGCCTCGACCGGCAGAGCATCAACCGCATCGAGCAAGGCCACGCGAGCCCGATCCTCGACAACCTGATCCGCATCGCCGTCGGGATCGGCGTCCCGCTCCGCGACCTCGTCTGACCTACCGTCCCTCGGCCAAGTGGTCAGCCAGCAGGGCAGCGTGGCGAGCCATCCCCTGCTTCCACTCGGCCGGCGACTGCTCGGAGATCTCGTGCCACAGGGCGGCCGAGGCCATCCCGAACGCGGCAAGCGCCCCGGCCTCGGCGTCGTGCCACGACGGGAACCGGTCAGCGAACCCGAGCGCATCCTCAACCGAGTGGCCAGCCTCCATGAGCCGCAGCGCCAGCGCCCCAGGATCGATCCAGGCAGCGCCACGCGTCGGCCACGCCCAATCGACGAGGCGGGCCCGGCCGCCGGTGATCAAGATGTTGTCCGGGGCGAAGTCGGTGTGGAGCAGCGCCGTGCCGCGGAAGTAGTGGAGGACGTTCAGCGGGACATAGTTCTTCCACCGGTCTGCGGCTTCCTTGATATCGAGGTCGGCTGGCGCGGTCACGGCCTGGAGCTCGGTGAGCGCGTCCTCGACGAGCTCGAGGTCGGCCGAGCCGGGCGCGTAGTCGGCGTGCCTGCCGTGGACGACCTCGTATCCGAGCAGGCTCCACCCGGCGGCCTCGATGTGCCAGTGAAGGCGGGGGCAGGAGGGGGGCAGGTGTGGGGCGACGGCGGCTTCGCGGCGCTGCGCGTCGACCTGGTGGTGGTCGGCGGGGATGCCCTTGACGAACACGGGCCCGCTGCCGGTGTGCAGGACGGAGGCGATGCTGGAGTTCATGCCGCCGGTCATCGTCTCGGTGTGGTGGACGGTGCCGGTCTGGTCGGCGACGGCCCGGCGGGCGTCGGCGGGGAGCTGCTCGAAGGCGATGCGGGGAATGGGCACGCGCTGATCCTCAGAGAGTGGGGGGATGATGCCGCCCCGGCCAGCCTACGGGCCAGGGCGGCACGGTGGAGCAGGGTGCCGGTTCTAGTAGGGCTGGTCGTCGCCAGCCGAGCACGAGCACCTAGCGCCCTCGGCGGCCACGTCGAGATCGGCGATGATCTGGAACTCGTCCGCGCAGATCGGCGTGGCGGTCAGCGGGAGCGGCAGGGTAGCGGTCGCGTGCGCGGGCGGGCGGGTGCTGATGGTGAGCATCACGGGCTCACGCGGCGGGGCGATGGTGGCGGTGGGCGGTGTCATGATCCGTAACCTCCGTGTTGGCAGTAGAGCTCTCGTCGATCCCCCGCCTCCTGGTAGAGCTTGGCCAGCGGTCGGCACGTTCGGCACGTGCCGACCATTGTGCAGCCGGAGCATCCACCGGTGCGGAGCTGTAGGGACTCGGCGATCTGGCCGAGTCGGGGAAGGGCGTCCAGACCCTCGGTAATGAGATTGACGCTCGGGTCGCGGCCGACCTTGCAGACCGATGCGATGCCGTGCGGGTTGACGTGGAAGAAGGTGTGGCCCGCGTTGCATCCTGTGAAGATGCTCCGCGGAGTGATGTGGCTCTCCGCCTGTGTGGCAAGGGGGTTGGCCTCGCCGTCGATCGTCGGCGACATGTTCGTGAACACCTGATGCGAGAAGCCGTACTTCTGGCACAGGGCGACCATGGCGTCGACCTCGTGGGCGTTGTCGTCCGACACGATCACGTTCAGCCGGACCGGGAGCCCATCGGTACGGGCGGCGTCCAGGCCCTCGAGGAACCTGCCGAACGAGCCGCGGTTCCGGGTGAGCTTCTCGTAGGTCTCTGCGGTCGCCCCGTACACGCTGAGGGTGAGCCGGTACGGGCGGTGCCGGGCGAACAGCTCACGGATCGGAGCCTTCCGCAGGGACGAGCCGTTCGAGGAGACCTGCACCATCATGCCCAGCTGGTGGGCGTACTCGTAGGCCGCGCCGAACTCTCGGTCGATGAGGGCTTCGCCGCCCGTGATCTGTAGCCACAGAACGCCGGCGTCACGCATCGTGCGGAGCAGCTGCTGTTTGCCTTCCCAGTCGAGGCCCTCGAACCGCTTCTCTCCGAGGTAGCAGAACTCGCAGTCGTAGTCGCAGCCGAGGTTGATCTCCCAGGATGCTTTCGCGTACCCGTACCGGGAGCGCTCGCGGACGAAGAGGTCCTCGGGCTGGGGGCGATCCAGCCCCCATGCCTGGCGGGCGGCGTCGTGCAACCAGACCGGGAGGGCGTCCGGCTCGGTGAGGGCGCGGAGCTCGTTGTAGCGGGGCTCAGGGATACGGACGCCGGAGGGATGACCGGGGTGCAGGAGAAGGTAGTCCTTGAGGAACGGGCTGGCGATCAGTCGGTGCACGAGCCTTCCTTTCGCGGAGGGGCGGTGCGGGCAGATGCGACGGAGTGGGGGTTCGCCGGACGGGCCAGCACAAGTGGTGGGCGGTACGTGTTGGGCGGGCCGCCCCTACTGCTCGCCATCGGGCGGCCCGCCCTGTCCCGCCGACCATCAGCTCCAAGCACCCGGCTGCGGGGGTCTAGTGACTGCGCGGTACAGGCGTCCGCTGGTACGGGGGTGGAGTGGTTGGGCACCGCGGGGCGTGGAACTCAACCGTGGCGCCGGGCCCGGACGCGCTGAACACGTCAGTCTTCCGCGTCTGCTCGCCAGGCCGGATCGCCTTCTGGCACGTCCAGCAGAACCGCACGCCCTCGCAGATCACCGCTCACCGCCGGCGAACTGGTGGAGGCCCCACAGTGCGCGTCCGAGTGCGCTGATCGTGAGGGACGCGGCGAGCGGGCTCGGGCTCAGACCCTCGCGCACGATCGCCTCGGCCTCGTCGACCGCTAGCTCCCGGGATGCGCGCTCCGGTCCGGGCGCTGCGTCCTCGACCTGAGCGGCCACGATCGGCGTCAGCCTCTGGATCGCCAGCCGTGCTGCCGCGTACAGGTACCGCAACCGCTCCGGGGTGGGATAGTCACGGGGCGCGGACAGCGCTTCCTCAATCACCTCACAGATCGTGGGTGTTGGAAGCACCGTTCCTCTGGGACTGCTCATACTCGGCCCCCGCCGTCGTCGCGGATTCGCTGTGTGACCAGCGTCGCGACTAGCGAGGGGCCTAACTGTCACTCCTCAGTGACAGCTCACAGGCCGACCCATGCCGCCATGTATCCGAGGGCGTCGGGCGTGCTGCGCTGCTGGTGGACGAGCCCTTGGATCGTCTCGCGTGCAGCGGGGTGATACCGCGTCTGCTGCGGTGCGGCCTCCCGCGCCCGGACCAGGGACTTCAGCGCGGCCTCACACCGCCCGATCTCCATTTCGGAACGGGCCCGGTCGATGTAGAAGTGCGCCCGCCTGGACGTCGCCCACGTGTTGGGCATCTTCACCCTGCGAGCCTTCTCGACGGCCTGCCCGTACTGGCGGAGCTCGCCCAACGCAGACACTTCGTGCACTGCCACGTTCACGGGCCCGAAGGACAGCCAGTGCACCGCGGACGCGTCCCCGGTCCGCTTAGCGATCCGCCGCGCCTCGGTGAGATGCGTATCCACCAGCCCTGCGTCACGCGCCCGGGCGGCGATCACCGTAGCGCCGAGATGGAGTTGCCCGGCCACGGCTAGGGACTCGGTGCTCTCGTCGGCCTGACCGAGAACGAGATGGCCGGCGGCGACCAGGCGCAAGCCGATGGTGTGCTCGCCCTCGCGGAAGTAGACGAGACCTCGCATGTACTGGCGGACCGCGGCCAGAAGAGGATCGGACGCGCGCTGTGCAGCCCAGTCCATGCGGTCGAGGGCGATGGTGGACAGGTCGTAGAAACCGAGCTTGACGGCGATGTCGTGGGCGCTGCGATACGTGGAGGCGAGGGCGCGCCACAGATCGGTGGTCGGGTGGAGGTGAACGGCGGTCGTCAGTTCGGTGACCAGGCGGGGCAGGCTCTTGGCCGCGGCGGTGAGCTTGGCCGCCCTCATGTGCTGGCACAACAGGTCCGCGCCGGCGATGAGTTCGCCCGCTGAGCGGGGCGTGACGTCGGGATCGGCGCCGAGGTCGTACAGGTCGAGTGACTCGCGGATGGGGCGGATCAGCTCAGCGAGGCGATCCTGTTGCAGCTCGGTCATGTACGGCTGTCCTGTCAGGGCTGTGACATCGATGTGCAGTGCCCTGGCGCATGCCGCAATGAAGTCAGGAGACGCCGGCTTGTGGCCGCCTTCGACTTGGTGGAGCAGGCTGTAGGAGAAGCCGATCAACGGGGCGAATCCGCGTTGCGTATATCCACCGAGCTTGCGGGCTTCCGCGATGCGGGCCCCTGCGTGGTCGTCTCTGGGCATACTGGAACTCCGTTCCTGGCTCACCACCTGGAACGGTACCCGCGCTCCATGGCGCAGGACCCGTGATCGCCCTCGTTCCCCTCCGGACGGGGCCGGTTGCATGTGATCAACGGTGCGGGATGAGATGAGGGCATGACCTCACGGACCCTGTACCTGTTCGCGTCAGCCGCGCCGCCTGTGTTCGACATCGCGCAGGTCATCGAGACGGCGCAGGCCGACGGGTGGGACGTGTGTCTCGGCCTGACGCTAACAGCGGCCCGCTGGCTCGACGAAGCTGGCACCCGCCGAGACAGCCTCGATGGCCTGGCCGCGCTGACCGGGCACCCGGTGCGCAGCGAATACAAGTTGCCTGGTCAGCCGGATGTCTGGCCCAAAGCCGACGTCATCCTCTTCGCCCCGGCCACCTTCAACAGCATCAACTCGTGGGCCCTCGGCATCACCTCGTCGTTCGTGGTCGGCGTCGTCGCCGAAGGCATCGGCAAAGGCATCCCTACTGTGACGATGCCGTGTGTGAACGCCGCGTACGCCCAACACCGGCAGCTCCATCGCAGCGTCACCGAACTGCGCGAGCAGGGCGTCACAGTCCTGTACGGCGATGGCGGGTTCGAGCCCAACCCGGCAGGGTCCGGCAAGCCGGCCGGGTATCCCTGGGATATCGCTCTCAGCGCTGCGGCTCACCTGGTCGACGAGGCATAACGAGAAGCCAACTTCACTACGAAGCCCCCAAGGTGTAACTAGCCTCCTCTCGCAGGCGGGGTTGGTCCTGCTGGATGAGGCTGCGACCCGGAGCAGTGGAACCCGGGATCCGCCTGACACGACACCCACGTCCTCGGTCTACCAGCCCTCGGCCAGTGACAACATGATGGGCCGCCGACGGAGTCGGCGGCCCATCATGAATCAGCGAGGTTAGGCGTACTACCTTCACAGGGTGGCACGTCCCACTACGGAGTGAAATTGAACGCGGCTGGTTCAGTAGCTGCCGGGGTCGTTATAGCTGGACGTGTCGTAGGTCGACGTGTCGTTCGACGACGTGCTGTAGCTGGACGTGTCGTAGCTGGACGTGTTGTTAGACGACGTGCTGTAGGTCGACACGTCGTTGGCCAACATATTGGCTTGCTCGATGTTGGCCTGCTCTTGCCGCCTCCTGCGTTCCTCGTCCTCCCTCCGCTTTCTGAGTTCTGCCTCTTCCCTCTCCCGTTCGTCCTCGTGCCTTGTCGTCGGAGACTCCTCTCCATCGGGATTCGGCGCCAAGTTCTACAGTGCCCGACACAGTCATCACGGGGTGATGTGCCCGAGAGGGGTCATCGTTTTTGCGCCACACCAGAGGCGCTGCGGCTGTCGTCAATCGTTGCCCTACGCGCGCCGCAAAGGTCGAGTGAGGTGGAGGGCTCGGCATTCTCAGCGGACCCGGCGAGCACACCCGCCCTCGCCTCGTCATCAACGAGTGGCTGTGACCAGCTCATTCGGGGCGACGCGGTGACGGGCCGCTCGTCGCACAGCTAGGTCACCTGTCGGTCGGACGGCCCACCCAAACAAGAGGCCCCCCAGGCCACTTCTCTTCCGCGAACTGCCGTTCCCTGACGACACGTGCCCCGTACCCGAGCCGAGAGCACCCCGCCGACGGGGACGGGAGACCTGGAACTGGTTGAGGAGAGGGAACTCATAGAGGGACGCAATGACACCGCCGCGCTGAGCGTGCCGGCGAGAGACACGGACCCGCTCGCGACCAGACTCCTCGACCGCCCCCGACCACTCCAGCGCCCGCGAACGGCTGCCCCAGGCGCTAACGGGCATCCCGGAGGGCGAGGGCGTCCCACGCACTCGCGGAACTGTCGCAGGACACGGACCGCACCGTTGCACCGACCGCGGTGCACCTTCTTCAACTGCACGATCAGGTCGTGTTGAATACGGACCCGTGAACGAGACTGGGCGTGCGGCGAGTCGGACGGCAGTGCTGGTCTGCCAGGGGCGGGCAGCGGCGGACGGCAGCGTAGCTGTCGGCCGGTTCTCGGACCCGGTGGCGGTGCGGCTGCTGCGCGCCGAGGAACGTACACCCGTGGACGACGTGCGGGCAGGAGTGCCGCCACAAGGCTGGCCGGCACGCTCGAGGTACGAGAGCGTACGGGCAGGCGCCGAGGTCATGGTGCCGCGGACAGTCGCCATCGATGAGGCCCTGCGCGCCTGCCGACCCCGCCAGCTCGTCATCCTCGGAGCCGGCCTGGACACGCGTGCGTGGCGTCTGCCCGAGCTGGCACAGACCGATGTGTGGGAGGTCGACCATCCGGCCTCCCAGCAGGACAAACGGGCCCGCCTCGCCGAGGCCGCGTCGCAAAGGCCGCAGGGGCCGGAGGAGAACGAGCGGCCCGCGGTCGAACTACCGGTCGCCGCACGTTCCGTGCGGTTCACACCGGTTGACTTCTCCGTCGACGACCTCGGCGCGGCACTGGAGGGCGCCGGACACGACCCGTCCGTGCCGACGGCATGGCTGTGGGAAGGCGTCGTCCCCTACCTCACGCGCGACGAGGTGCGTGCCACGCTGGCCGCGCTCGCAGCCCGGACCGCCCCGGGCAGTGTCCTCGTCGTCAACTACCAGACGCCCTCGGCGCGAGCGGCCGTCGGCCGGCTACTGACCCGCCTGGTCGGCAGTGCCAGCACCTCCGGCGAACCGTGGCGCTCACTATGGAAGCCACAGGCGATGGCCGCTCTGCTCGCGGAACACGGCCTGCAGGTGGTGTCCGACAACGATCTCCAAAGCCTCACCCACGCCCTCGGCGGCCCGGCGCGAGGGCGGACGTCCTTGCGGTCGGGTCGCGTGGCAGTCGCGGAAGACCCAAGGCGTGAGAACTGACGGGGCGCATTCCTGAGTCACGCCGTCATGGCCGCCCTGCCCGAGGAGTTCGAAGCCACCGTAGCCACGGTGCTGGTTCTGGCGGAGAGAGCGGGCATCGAGGTGACCTGGCACTCAGCGCTCTCCGCGCCAGCGGGCAGGACCAGGAGGCCGGGAGCACGGGCGCGCGGCCTCGCAACCCCACAGCTAATCTCCTCGGCCTGCGCAGATGGGATGTGAGGCTCGCAAACTGCCAGCTTCCGGCGTGCTCCAGGCGCCCGTTCGCGGCCGTGGCAGCGCGCACTGAGCCGCACACCCTCGCACGGCCTGTCAGGAGTTGTCCCTCCAGTAGTCGGCCAGCATCTCGGCAGGCCAGGCCGGTTCATGGACCGTCCCGCGTGGCCCCATCTCGGTGAAGTACGGCGACAGGTCGTAGATCTTCGTGCCCACCACCGCATCCAGATCGGTCACCCTCAAGCTGAGTCCATCGACCTTGAGCAGTCGGGGAAAGCTCTGTGCCAGCTGGTTGGGGCGTCGGTGGTTGCGATGGGCGAACGTGCCCGTTGCCGGCCACTGGGTGTTCCCGCGCGGGCTTCGGGCGTGGTACTCGACATCACCGGGTGAGGCCTGGTCGAAGTGCCACACCACAATCAGGTGCGAGAACTCCTCAAGGCCCTGTACGGAGTCGAGGGGGAACTCGGCCTCATCAAGCTGGATCACCGACTCGACGCCGCCCCAGTAGTCATCAGCGACCTCCGTGCGGCCTGCGACCACTTCCCCGATCGGCTTGATCTCCAAAGCCATGCCCCAGCCCTTCGCGCCTGCCTCAACGACACTTGTGATCAATCTACTTGGGCCAGGCAGGCGGCCGCTCGGGTGTCGAGCACACGGGCGGAGATGCCGCGCTTACGGCAGGGCGACAGGAGTTGCCACATGGTGGCTTCGCCCACGAGAACGGACAGCGCTTCGGGACGCGTTGGGCCGCCTCCGCCTGGTGAGATGTTCACGCGTTTCACCAGCGCTGGGCTCCGTCCCAGTAGCGCTGTCGAATTGCGGATCCGCACGGTCGAGCACGAGCTCAACCAGACGGCGTGAGCGGGGACCGCATGCCGAGCCACTGCTCGGCGCCCCAGGCCTCGAACCGCTCCACCTCGGTGAACGCCAGCTTCGCCGCGAGCCGCATCGAGCTGACGTTGGCGCTCTGCGTGGTGAGCACCACCGGCTCGCCCGGAAGCGCGCCGTCGAGCCAGGCGAGTGCCGCCGCGCACGCCTCGGCGGCGTACCCCAATCCCCACGCCCGCGGCAGGAACAGGTAGCCGAGATCGGCTTTCCCAACGGCAGCCGGGCGACGATGCTCCGTTGCTCTCCGCAGCAGGATCTGCCCGATCATCGCCCCGTCGAGATCAACGACAAAGCTCCCAGGCCACCGCCCCGGCGTCTCGGGCATCTCACGCTCAAGCGCGTCACGCTTCCGGGGACCGCCGAGGTAGGTGTGCACCTCTGGCGAGGCGTGCAGCTCGATGAACGCCGCACGGTCCCGGGCCTCCGACTCACGCAGCACGAGCCTCTCGGTCCTGATCGGGGCAGGTGGCCAGGCGACGTCTCCGAGCTCAGTCATGCCGGCTAGCCAATCAGCACGCTCGGCAGCGATCAAGACTCGCAGACGGATCAACCCATCGCTGCCCCTGGCCTCACCCTCGGCAGGCAGGGCAGGGCCCTGCAAGCCGCGCCTGCCCGGGACGAGTTGTCTCCCGTCCTCGTGAAGGCCGGCTTCCACGGCGGCGGACCGCCTCCCGCAGTGCTGGACGTGTGCTGCCGGGATTCGTGCATCGAATCAGCGTGTCGACGACCGGCTGCCGAACAGTCCCGAGTAGATCCCGCCCTGAGATCCATGGTGACGAGTCCGGTCCGGTTATCGAGACAGCGGAAGGCTGATTCCTCGGCCTTCACTGCGGTGAGAGGGGCTGTTCGGTCCAGATGGTCTTGCCGTACTGGTTGTAGCGAGTGCCCCAGCGGTGGGCGAGTTGGGAGACGATGAACAGTCCACGGCCGTTTTCGTCCACGGACCGGGCGTGCCGCAGGCGGGGTGCGGAGTCACCGGCGTCTGCCATCTCGCAGGTGAGGGTGTGCTCCAGGATGAGGCGCAGTTGCAGCGGAGGAGTCCCGTAGCGGACGGCGTTGGTGGCCAGTTCACTGGCGATCAGTTCTGTGGTGAAGACGGTTTCCTCATCCTGGTTCCATTCGGTGAGTTGGCGCCGGACAAGGTGCCGGGCTTTGCCGGCGGCTGTCGCGTCGGGGGTGAGTTGCCAGGTGGCCACGTGGTCGGGGGCGATCTCGCAGGCACGGGCCAAAAGGAGCGCGGCGTCGCCTCGTGGGCGCTGGCTCCCCAGTGCGTAGACGACGTCGTCGCACAGGGACTGCAGCGGGCGGTGGGATCGCCTCAAAGCGCTGAGAAGCACATCAGGCTCCGTCTGCGTCTGCGGGAGCAGGGAGGCGGTATAGAAGGCAAGGATGCTGTCCTGGGCGAGTTCGAGGTGCGCGGTGGCCCTGGGGAGGTTTTCGGCACTGCCCAGCGGGGTGCCTGCCGGGACGTCGCAGACACGAGTCGAGCCATCCGGGTGGACGATGATCGGTGCGGGGTGACCTGCACAGGCCAGGGTGCAGGTGCGGGTGATGGGGTCGTAGATCCCGTAGAGGCAGCTTGCCGTGAGCGTCTCTTTGTGGAGCGGGTCCGCTGGTGGGAGCGCCGCGCGTTCCTCGGCGAGACGGCCGGTGGTGTCGTGCAGCCTGGCGAGGAGTTCGTCGGGTTCCAGGTCGAGTGCGGCCAGCGTGTGGATTGCGGTGCGCAGTTGTCCCATCGTGGTGGCGGCGGAGATGCCTTGTCCGCTCGTATTGCCGGTGACCAGTGCGGTGCGGGCGCCGGGCAGGGCGATGGTGTCGAACCAACTCGCGCCCCCGTCGGCAGGAAGGTGGAGCCACGCTGTATCGAGGGCCGTGCACTGCCCCGTGCTCTGGGGCAGGAGTCTGCGCTGGGTTGTGGCGGCGATGGTCCGCTCGCGAGTGAAGCGGCGGGCGTTGTCGATGCACAGGGCGGTGTGAGCAGCCAGTTCGAGGCAGAGGCCGACGTCGTCGTCCGCGTAGGGCTCACTCTCTCCGCAGCGGTACAGGCTCATCAGGCCCAGCACCGTACCGCGCAGCGTCAGCGGCGCCGTGATGAGTGAATGTGCTCCCGCTGCGGGGATGGCTTCGGCATGTGCCGGATCCGCCGCAAACCAGGCGCTTTCGGCACTCAGTTGCAAGAGCCTGGGACGCAGATCGGACAGGGCTTGCCCGAACGGGGTCCCGTAGGGTGCGGTGCGTACATCGCCCAGTGGATGCACGGGCTGCGCGGCAGCGCTGCGGAAAGCGGCACGCCGCAGGGGCACATCCCGGCCGAGCGGACCAATGGGCGGGTCCTCACCCCGTACGACGTCGTCCACCACCTCGACTACGAGGATGTCGGCGTACCCGGGCACCAGAACGTCCGCTGCCTCCTGGCAGGTGGCGACCACATCGAGACTCCGGCCGACACGTTCACGCACACCGGCCAGCACAGCGGCGTGTGCGTGCGCGCGGTCGCGGTCGGTGACATCGACCGCGGAGACCGCAAGCCCCAGCACCGCACCCTGCGGATCCCGGAGCCGGAAGATGGACACGGAGAACACACGTTCCGCGCCGCGATCGGCAGCAAGGCGAAGGCTTACCAGGCGGTCGAGCACCGGCACGCCGTCCTCCAGGACTCGGCGGGCCACAGCTTCCTCAGCCGCAGGATCCACGAGGGGATACGCCTGCGCGAGCGGCCGGCCCAGCATGCTGTCCGCCGGCACACCGCGCATGCCCCGTGCGGCCGTGTTGAAGCGGACCACCCGGAGCTCGGCGTCGAGGATGTGCAAACCGATGGGCGACTGAGTGAACAGAGCCTCGAGAACACTGGCACCGATACTGCCCGCACTCCCCCGCGTGAGCTGCGTCGGCAGCCGCCCGATCTCCCAGGCCACCGCGCCGTCCCTCAGTACCGGCCGCACCCACAACTCACCCGTTGCCGTGTGACCTTCCCGGCATCTCAGCCGTACCTCTTCCGCGCCATGATCGCCCCTGCCGACCGTGAAGAGACCTGTCGCCGGCAAGCCCAGCACCTGGGACGCCGGCAGGCCCAGCAAGGACTCGGCCTCGTGACTCCACTCCATGACGACACCGGAGCCATCGACGATCATGAGCGTATCGTCCGCCACAGCCAAGCCGCCTCCGCCGCCATCGGGGCCATCCCCCTCACAGCGGGCGAGTGAGGTACTGACCCAGGAGTACCCGGCGCCGGATCGCCGCCTGTCCTCAGTGTGCCGTTATGCCCCAACGATGCGATGCTGCGACACTGCGCCGCACAGGCAGTGACTTGGGAAGACGAGCGTGAATGCGATCACGTAAAGCTGCACGAGGGCACTGAGCGGCCGGCCAAGGCGGCGTCGACCGCCCGGCCGGCGCCCACCCCGCCTGAAGCCGGCAGAAAGTCCCACAGGATCCGGCTAAGGAACACAAAGGGCTCAACGATCCACTCCTTGTCAGCGCGCGTGGAAATCTCCGCACCCGCCCCAAGCAGTACCTGCGCTACGCCCTCAACATCAACCGCGCCCTTCCCACGTCACCGCCGCGCGCGTGCCACGACTCGATCCGACCGATACCGCTCAGCAACAACCACGACAGATGACACCCCGGCGGCGGCGCAGCAGCCTGCACATACGCGTCCCGGACCACACCCGGTAGCCGTGGACAGTGCTCAACGATGTGCGTGCGCCGGCGAGAGGGGCTCGGCGATCGCATCATCGCAATCGCCGAGCCCGCGACGCACGTCAGCGGCTCAGAGGCAGCCGCCGGAAACGGCTCGTCGGCTACGGCACCTCAACGATGGTCTCGCAGGAGCCGTCGGCCGTGATCGCATCCGCGCCCGGGAGCGTCGGACCGCTGCTGGTGTGTTGCCGTCCGCGGCCGCTTCGTCGTGTTGAGCAGCACCGACGCGTCCTTGACGAACGTCGCCGAGCTGTTGCTGTTGGCCGTGACGACATCGGGACGCCCGTCGCCGTCGAGGTCGGCTACCGCTGCGGCATACGGGTTGCTACCGCCGTTGAGCCCGAATGCGAGCGGGCTGCCGAACGCACCCGTGCCGTCGCCCTCCAACACCACGACCTCGTGCGAGCCGGAGCTGGAGACGACCAGGTCGGCGTGGCAATCGCCATTCAGGTCGGACACCGACGCGGAGGTGAGGTTCGACCCCGCCGACAGGACACTCGCGGTGCCGAACCCGCCCGCGCCGTCGCCGGGCAGGACAGCGACGCGCCCCGGCGTGCCGGGCGCCACGATGACGGCGTCAAGCTTGCCGTCCTCGTTGACGTCGGCGAGCTTGAGCTTGGACGGTAGTGGCACACCGGCCGAGACGTTCGAAGCTGTGCCGAAGCCCCCGTCTCCGTCGCCCAGCAGCACGGAGAGCGTGCCGGCCGATGAGTTCGACGTGACGAGATCCCGATGGCCATCGCCGTTGAGATCGGCGGCCGCGATGCCCTGCGGGCCGGTACTGCCGCCCAGTCCGAACCGCGTCGCCGCGCCGAATGTTCCGTCGCCGTTGCCGAGCACTACCGCGACGTTGTTCGTGTTCGTGTTGGACGTCGCGAGATCCGGCTTGCCGTCCTCGTCGAAGTCGCCGACGGCGACGTCGTTCGGCCAGCGCACGACACAGGGGTTGTCGCCCGTGGTGTCGCACCCGGGCCTCGGGTTGAGTTGCACGGCCGCTCCGGCACGGAGAGCGCCGGAGCCGTCGCCGAGCCAGACCAGAGCGACGTTGCCGCGCGCGTCCTGGCTGATGACGTCCTTGTGGCCGTCGCCGTTGACGTCGCGGATCACTGCCGAGTTGATAAAGAGGTTCGACCAAGAGGTGCGCGGCGCCGCGTACTTCGTTACGGCGCCGTAGCTGCCGCCGCCCGAGCCGAGGAACACGCCGAGGCCCTCGGTGCGGATCGCCGTCACAAGGTCCGGCTTCCCGTCGTTGTTGAGATCGCCGATCGCGACGGCGGAGCTGCCACGGCCGCTGTCGTCGAGGTTCACCGCAGTGCCGAACCTGGTCGTTTTGGCGACGGTCGCTGAGGCCGGGCTGCTGGCCAGCAAGGCGGTCGCTACCGCGAGGATGAGCGTCGGAACTCGGCGTGAGTGACCGCGTGTGGCCGCAACTGAGCGGCCGTCCGGCGTGAGGTGCCGACGTGGTGATCTATACATGGGCGAGGCCCCTCCTCAGGGCCTGGTGAACGAGAGTTGGTGACGCACTCCGGCAGTACGACCTTCGATTGGCGAAGTGCCGTGCTTGTCGTTACCGATCCGGCCCGTGCCGCCGGCGACGACTCGATCGAGTGATCGCCGGTGGTGAAGGTGGCGGTTCGGTCGTGCGGCGGCCCGCCGGGCAAGGGGCCGCTGGGCGCTGGACCGGGGCGACCAGGCGGCACCGTACTCGTCGGCTGCGCCCCCTCAAGATCGCAAAAGTGGCCGCCTCCGGGCTACGTACGATCGGATGAAGGAGAACCGTGATTTTCCGGCCGCATTTGTGGTCGGAGCCCATGGCCGGAGGAGATGGGCGCACACCCCCTCAGAGCAACTCCGAGGTCAGCTGAGCGGAATCGGCGGTTCCCTCGAGTTCGATCAGGACGCGGGCGGCGGGGTCCGTCCGCCCAGGAAGCCGCTTGACCTCGCCCTGAAGGATGCGGAAACCCCGCTGGATGCATGTCTGCATCAGCTGAGGCAGTAGGGCCGTGCCAACGCCTTCCGGTTCGTCGACGGTCTGCTCCCCGGCGTCAGCCGGGTGATCAAGAAAGTGCCTGGCTCTGGAGTGGTTCAGTGTTCACGATCTGCCTGAGGACATCATCGAGTGTCCGAAGGAGGGCCTCCTCGGCTACCTGAACGGTGACACTGGACTGACAGAACATGGCTGGCCGTAACACCAGCACACCGTAAGGGACTTCGCCGCCTGCGCCGCGATCTTCGAGGCCGGAGCCGCCCGCTGCCTGCCGTAGCGCGACAGCCTGTCCGCCGCCGTCAGCCGCTGGCGGCCGCGGACAGGACGACGTCAACAAGCCGCTCGGCAGCATCGGGGCGGCCGTACGACCGGGCCCGCTCGGCCATCGCCTGGCGCTGCGTCGAATCCTTCAGCAGCGGCTCCACCGCAGCCTGAAGCCGGGCCGCGGACACATCATCGACCAGCGTGACCGCGGCCCCGTTGTCCGTCAGGTGTCCGGCGTTGTGCACCTGCTCATTTCCGGCCGAGGTGGCGAGTGGAATGAACACTGCGGCCTTGCCCAGCGCGGTCAACTCGGCAATCGTGCCGGCACCGCTACGGGAGATCACCACATCGGCCAGGGCCAGCACGTCGGGCAGTTCAGCGCCGACGTATCCCGTGAGGTGATAACGCGCCGCGCTCGGCGCAGCAAGATGCGCGGCGTGCTCACGCAGTTCCTCGACGTGGTCGGGACCGCACTGGTGAATCACGTTGGCATGGCCGAGCAGCCACGGCAGCACATCGCGCACCACCGTGTTGATCTGCTGTGATCCCTGCGCCCCGCCGGTGACGTAGACGGTCGGCAGGCGGCGGTCGAAGCCGTCCCACTTCAATGCCTCGACCGCTTTCTCAGCCTGCCCGGTGAACACCTCCGGCCGGACCGGGTTGCCCGTCACAGCCGCCGATGCTCGCACCGATTCCGGCAGGAGCGGCAGGGTGGTCTCCGAAGAGACGGCTACGCGGGTCGCTGCGCCGGCGAGCGTCTTGTTGGCCAAGCCCAGACGCACGGTCTGCTCATGCACCACCAGGGGCACATGGCACAGCCGGGTCGCGGCCACACCCACCGGAACAGCCACGTACCCGCCAGTTGCCAGCACAACATCGGGCCGGAACCCACTGATGATCTTGCGGGCTTGCAAGACACCGAGCGGGACCCGACTCATATCCGCCACGTTCGCGGGCGAGATCATCTTCAGCGGGTTCTTCGAGCGGCGGATCTTCCCCGTGGCCACCGACGCGAACGTGATTCCCTCGGCAGCTGCGACTCGGGACTCCAAGCTGTCCGCTTTGCCTGCCCACAGGACTTCCAGCGCACGGCCCTGAGTTGCGAGCCGGGCCGTCAGCGTGCGCACAGCGGTCAGGGCGGGGTAGGTGTGACCGCCCGTTCCGCCGCCCGTGATGATCAAGCGGAAGGCCCGCTGCGGAAGGCGGTCGGTATCGGCGCTGTTCACTGTGTGTTTTCCCGTCTGGCTACGCCGTGTCGGCCGGTGCGAGGGTACGGAATCGGAGCTCTGTCGCGTGGGCTTCAGCCTATCGGCCGGCGGGCTCGCCGACGTACTCGATCACCGCGTACTTGCTGCGGTCCGGCTGACCGTCTCGGCAGGCCGAGACGCAAATTTCGAGGCTTTCTACGGTCCGCTCCGCGGCGTGATTCCTCCAACGCAGCCTCCGCCCCCACCGGGCGCCAGCCCGGAGCGTTCACCGTCGGCCACCAGTTGGAGGAGAGCGCAGATCGCATGCTGCGCCTGAAGGAGAGTGTCCGCGCGACCGCTTCTCCGGCGGCCACGGCAACAGCGGCATGACCCACGGGGTGGGCTCCGTCCTGGCGGTGCTCACACTCGCCGCCCACCGCGCCATGGCGCCCGTCATGCTGCTATGGCACCGCAGGCCTGGCGCGCCCAGCAACTCGCCGTGCTCGCCCTCGGCAACGCTGAATGCCGCGCACAAGCGGAGACTGCTCTACTGGACTCGCTGACCGACCCCGCGCAGCTCCGCGCCACGGTGGACACCGGGCTCTGCCACGGTGTAGCCGGGCTCGCCCACCTCGCTGCTCGCACCGTCCCCGACGCCCCCCGAGTCCGCCAACGAACTGCGCGCGGTCCTCCCCTCCCTTCTCTCCACGCTGCTCCCTCCTGGCGCAAGCTGGGAGGAGGCGGCCGCGCCGCGTTCCCCAGGCGACACCGCAGGGCCCGGACTCCTCGACGGCGCCGCTGGGGACCGCGCTGGGCGTTCTCGCCGCCGCCAGTGCCAGGATCAGCTCGCGGACGGCCCTGGGTTTCGGCGACCGTCCACGAGGCCGTCGAGCATGAGGTCGTAGACGGCGGATGCCCGTTGGTCGAGTTCGTCCGGGTCCAGGCCGAGGTCACGGGCGAGGGCCTCGCGGAAGATGCAGTAGCCGAGGTACGTGGCCGCGGTCATGGCGTGCATGACCAGTCCGTCGGCGTCCTCGGGCAGATGGCCGTCGCGCCGGTCGCGTTCCAGGGCCGCCTTGGTGTGCTCCAGTTCCGGGAAGAGCGTCAGTTCGGGGTCTCCGTCGAGGGCCAGGAGCGCTTCGAGGCGCAGGAGCTGAGGCTGGTCCAGCGCGTAGCGCAGCATGGCGCGGACGCGCTCGGAGAAGGGCTTTTCCCAGTGGTTCTGCGCGCCCAGGGTTTGGGTGTCGAGCAGGCGGCCGATGGCTGCGCGCAGCAGGGTCTGGCGGTCTCCGAAGTACTGATAGATCTGTCCGTGATTGACCCCCGCCTCCTTGGCGACCTCGCGCAACGTGATCCCGGCCAGCGTGCCGTCGCGCTCGAGGAGCCGAAGGGCTGCGTCGAGCAGGTCGGCCTCGGTCTCCTGGCGCGTGCGCCGGCGGCGCTTGGTCGGTACTGCAGCTGGTTGGTCCGGCATGACACTCCCAAAAACTACTGGTCAGTAACCCATTGTCGGGCGCGTGGTGGCGACGTACCGTCCCATCTTAACGCTCCGTTGTTAACGAACCGTTGTTAACGAACCGTTGATTAGGTGGATGCATGACCGACACACAGTCACCCCTTGCTGGAATACGCGTACTCGACGTCTCGACCGTACTGGCCGCCCCGGTCACCGCGACCTTCCTGGGCGACTTCGGAGCCGACGTGGTCAAGGTCGAGGAGCCTGGCCGTGGCGACTTCACCCGCGGCGGCGCCGGACAGGACGCACCCGGCAAGCGGTCTCTGCAGTGGGTGCAGGAAGGACGCAACAAGAAGTCGGTCACCATCGACCTGCGCACCGAGCGCGGGCAGGAACTGCTCCGCGCCCTTGTTCCGCACTTCGACGTCGTGGTCACCAACTACCGGCCACCGACGCTGGAGAAATGGGGCCTGGGCCCGGACGCGCTGGCCGCCCTCAACCCGCGCGCTGTGCTCGTCTTCCTCACCGGCTACGGGCTGACCGGCCCGTTCCGCGACCGGGGCGCCTTCGACCGGATCGCCAGCGCCTACTCGGGACTGACCTACGTCAGCGGTGACCCGGACCGCCCGCCGGTGCGCTCGGGCTACTCCGTCATCGACTACATGGCCGCCTATATGGCCGCGTTCGCGACCATGACCGCGCTGTACCACCGCGATCTGCGCGGCGGTGAGGGCCAGATCATCGACCTCGCGCTGTACGAGGCCGGTTTCCGGGCCTGTGAAAACGCGCTGGTCGCCTACAGCGGCACGGGACAGGTGCGCGAGCGGCTCGGTAACCGCAACCCCAACATCGCTCCCGCAAGCGACTTCGACACCGCAGATGGCCGGCGGGTGTCCGTGCACGCCGGCACCGATCCGCTCTTCCGCCGCCTCGCCCACACGATGGGCCGCCCGGAGCTGGCCGAGGACGAGCGGTTCACGGAACGGAACCAACGGCTCTCCCACCAGGAGGAGTTGTACGAGATCGTCGCCGCCTGGGTCGCCACGCTGGAGGCGGATGACGTGGTGACGCTGCTCAACGACGCGGGCATCCCGTCGGCGCCGCTCATGAACGTCGCCGACATCGCCGCCGACCGCCACTACCTCGAGCGCGGCACCATCGCCGAGGTCCACGACGAGCACCACGGCGACCTGCTGATGGCGGCACCGCTGCCGCACCTGAGCGCGACGCCGGGCAGCATCCGCAGCCTCGGGGCCGCACTCGGTGAGCACACAGGCGAGGTGCTCGCGCAGTTCCTCGGCCTGGATGCCGACGCCGTGGCCGTGCTCCACGCAGACGGCGTCGTCTGAGGCCGCGCCGCCACATCCACATATCCCGATCCCGTTCCCCAATCCGATCTCCGACGACGCAGACAGGCGTGACGACCATGACTCGACAGCAAGGGGCTCTGCCCGACGTGGCGGATCCGGCCGCGGTTCCCCAGCCGCGCCGCGCATGGCTGATGGCGTTCATGATCTTCGCCCTGGCGATGATCAACTTCGGTGACAAGACCGTCCTCGGGCTTGCGGCCCACCCCCTCTCCGACGAACTGGGGCTCAGCCACAGCCTGTACGGCCTGGTGGCCAGCAGCTTCTTCGTGCTGTTCAGCGTCTCGGCCGTCATCGTCGGATTCATCGCCAACCGCGTGGCCACCCGCTGGGTCCTGCTCACTCTCGCCATCGTGTGGTCCCTGGCCCAACTGCCCCTGCTGCTGGCGACATCGGTCGGCACGCTGTTCGCCTCGCGGATCATTCTCGGTGCGGGCGAGGGGCCGACCGCGGGTGTCGCCGTGCACGCGCTGTACAAGTGGTTCCCGCCCACGCGGCGCGCCCTGCCCAGTGCCCTGTACGTGATCGGCTCAGGCCTGGGTGTCTTCATCGCCGCCCCTGTGCTCAGCCACCTCATCGACAACCACGGCTGGCGCTCCGCCTTCTGGGCGCTCGCGGCCACCGGTGCGCTGTGGGCCACACTCTGGCTCCTGATCGGCCGTGAGGGCCCTTTCAGTGTGGACGCCGACGGCAACGCGCAGACCGCCGAACCCTCCACGGCCAGGGATACCCCCGAACCGTCCTCGTACCGCGGCTTCCTCGGCAGTCTTACCTGGTGGGGCGGTGCGATCGGCGGGTTCGGGGCGTACTGGACCGTCGCCCTCGGCTCCGCGTTCCTGCCGTCGTACCTGAAGGACCAGTACGATTACACGTCGGCTCAGGCCGCCCAGGCGGTCGCCCTCTACGCGGCGTTCACCGTCATCGTCCCGCTCACCGTCAGCCCGTGGACGGCCCGGCTGTTCCGGCGGGGCGTCTCCTCCCATCACTCGCGCGGTATCACGCAGGGCGCGCTCGTCCTGGCCGCAGGGGTCGCGCTGGCGTTCCTTCCGTTCGTCGACGCGAAGGCGGGCCAACTCGTCCTTGTGGCAGTCGGGTTCGGCGTCGGTGCGGGTGCCTTCGGGCTCTCGTACGAGACGACCTCCGAGGTCACGCCCGTGGACCGGCGCGGCGCCTCGCTTGGCCTGCTGGTCGCGATCCAGACACTGCCCGGCCTGATCGCCCCCGCCGTCACCGGCGTGCTCATCGACGCCGCGTCCGACGACAGCTCCGGCTACACGCTCGCGTTCGTGTGCGGCGGCGCACTCACCCTCCTGTGCGGGCTCGTGGCCGTACTGACCGTCAATCCGGAGCGCGACGCCCCGAAGGCGGCCGAACTGCCCGACGTCCAGCCGCTTGCCGCCTGACCGCTCCCGTCCCGCCCTCGCAGACTTCCGGCCCCGTCGGCCGGGGACAGCACGAAAGGTTCTTCTTCCATGCCCAGCCAGCAGTCGTCCGTGATCGAGATCGTGAACCCGGCCACCGAAAAGGTCGTCGGCGAGGTCGTCAACCACACCGCCGAGCAGTGCGCGGCCGCCGTCGAGACCTCCGCAGCCGCCCAGCGCGCGTGGATCGGCCTGCCCGGCGAGGCCCGCAGCCAGCTGCTGTGGAAGTGGGGCGAGCTGGTCGAGGCCGCGCACCTGGAGATCGCCCAGCTCGATGTCCAGTGCACCGGCAAGAACCTGCCCGACGCGATGATGGAGTCCCACCGCGGCGCCCGACACGCCCGCTACTGGGCCGGCCGCGCCGACAAGCTCTTCGGCCAGCAGCTCGCCGACGTCCCCGGCCGACTGTCGTACAGCATCGTCGAGCCGCTCGGCGTGTATGTCGTCGTCCTGCCGTGGAACGCCCCGGCCCACTCCTTCATGGCCCGCGTCACCCCGGCCCTGGCCTGTGGAAACTCCGTCATCGTCAAGCCGTCCGAGCTCTCTCCGCTGTCCGCCGTGCGCATCGCCGAGCTGGCCGAGGAGGCGGGCATCCCGGCGGGCGTCCTCCAGGTCGTCACCGGTGACGGCGCCACCGGCGCCGCGCTGTGCGAGCACCCGCGCGTCGCGGGCGTCTCCTTCACAGGCTCCGTGCCCACCGGCCGGGCCATCGCGCACGCCGCCGCCGACACCTTCAAGAAGCTCACCCTGGAGATGGGCGGCAAGTCACCCATCGTCGTGTTCGACGACGCCGACCTGGACTCCGCGGCCCGCGCCGCCGTCCTCGGCATCCTCGTCAACGCCGGCCAGATCTGCGCCGCCTCCAGCCGCCTGATCGTGCACGCCGACATCGCCGACAAGTTCGTCGAGGAGGTCCGTGTGCGGATGGAACGGGTCGCTGTCGGCGATCCGACCACCAAGGGCACCATGGTCGGCCCGCTGGTCTCGCGCGGTCAGTACGAGAAGGTCCTCGCCATGCTGGAGCGGGCCAAGGCCGACGGCGCGCGCGTGCTGGCGGGCGGCGGCGCCCACGACCCCGAGGGCCGTGGCTTCTACGTCCGGCCCACCCTGCTCGACGGGGTGCGCCCCGACATGGAGATCGCGTGCGAGGAGGTCTTCGGCCCGGTCCTCACCGTGCAGACCTTTACCACCGAGGCCGAGGCCGTCGAGCTGGCCAACGCCGGTGAGCTGGGCCTGAGCAGCTACGTGTGGACCCGCGACATGGGCCGCATGATCCGCATGACCCAGGCGATCGAGGCGGGAGTCGTGCACGGCAACACCCCGCTCGTCATGGACTCCGCCCTGCCGTTCGGCGGCTTCAAGGACAGCGGCCTCGGCAACGCCTACGGCGAGGACGCGGTCGCGGGCTGCACCCGTACCAAGCGCGTCACGCTGCGCGTCGCCGACGCCCCGCTGCCCAGCCCGTGGCCCGGCATCTGACATCGAGCCCGTCTTACGTACCCCTGAGTCAGGAGCACCACCATGCCCACCCCCACCCGCATCGTCGTCCAGGACAAGCCCGGGCAGCCGCTCGACCTGCGTGAGGTCACACTGCCCGACCCCGGCCCGCACGACGTCCTCGTCAAGGTCCACGCCAGCGGCGTCTGCCAGAGCCAGCTGTTCTGGATGCACGCCCCGCACCCCGACCCGATGCTCTTCGGACACGAGGGCTACGGCACCGTCCTGGCCACCGGCAGCGAGGTCACCCACGTCGAAGAGGGCACCACGGTCATGGTCACGTGGCTGCCGCGGGCCTCCGACCGCGCCCCGGGCCGCGCCTCGCTCGACATCCCGGGCCTCGGCACCGCGTACTCGCCCAACGTCTACACCTGGGCCGAGCACGCCCTTGTCGACGAGCTGTACGTCGTCCCGCTCGACGAGAAGAGCCACCAGGACGTCGTCTCCGTCGTCGGCTGCGCCGTGCTGACCGGCGCCGGCGCCGTCACCAACGTCGCCCCGGTCCAGGCCGGCGGCAGCGTCGCCGTGTTCGGCGTCGGCGGAGTCGGCCTGTCGGCCGTCGCCGCCGCCTCCATCCGGGGCGCAGAGCACGTCATCGCCGTGGACCTCGGCGCCGACAAGCTGGAGTTCGCCGAGAAGTTCGGCGCCACGCACACCATCGACGGCAGCCAGGGCGATCCCGTCCAGCAGATCATCGAGATCACCGGCGGCGGTGTCGACGTCGCCGTGGACTGCGTCGCCCTGCCCGACACCGTCACCAACGCCATCAACGCCGCCCGACCCGGCCGCCTCGGCGTGAACATGGGCGGCACCGCCGTCATCGTTGGCCTGCCCAAGAAGCCGCTGGAGCTGAACATCGCCCAGCAGATCAACGGCAACATGCTGACGGGCCAGAAGTCCCTCGTCGGCACCACCGCAGGCGGCTGCCGCCAGGACGACATCGCCACGTTCCTGGACTGGCACCACACCGGCAAGTTCGACCTCAACGCCTTCGTCACCGACCGCTACCCGCTCGACGACATCAACAAGGCCGTGACCGATCTCGCCCAGGGCAAGATCCTCGGCCGGGCGCTCACCACCATGTGAAAGCCGCTGCTCCGCGCTCCCACGGAGAGCGCGGAGCAGCCACCGGCCCAGCTCTATATCTCCAACGGTTCGTCACGCACGGATCGCCGTAGGCGCGGTGGCGGCGGTCCGACCTCGACCCGCACCGTTCAACCGGTGCCCGGCCCCAGAGGACGGCCCCCGACATGACACCTCACCCGGACACGGACCCGGTTGTTGTGGAAGCTCCGCCCCGCCAGACCCGGCCCGGAGCGGAGCCACCCCGCGGACGCGCCTGGCTGATCACCGCGATGCTGACCGCGCTCATGGTCATCAACTTCGGTGACAAGGTCGTCCTGGGCATTGCCGCGAAACCGCTGATGAGAGAGCTCGACATCAGCAAGGCCCAGTACGGGCTGGTGGCGAGCGCTTTCTTCTTCCTCTTCGGTGTCTCCAGCGTCGCCGTCGGGTTTCTCGCCAACCGGATGAGCACGAAGTGGCTGCTCCTCGGCATGGCGGTGATCTGGTCCGCCGCGATGATGCCGATCGTCCTCGTCGCCACCCTGCCGGCGCTGCTGGGCAGCCGCCTGCTGCTCGGCGCAGCCGAGGGCCCGACCCTGGGCATCGCCCAGCACTCCGTACAGAAGTGGTTCCCGGACAGCAGGCGCGCGCTGCCGACGGCCGTGGTCAACATCGGCGCGGCCCTGGGTGTCGTCATTGCGCCCGTGCTGACCTATCTGACGGTGCACCACGGCTGGCGCGCACCCTTCACCGCTCTGGCGGTCGCCGGCCTGGTCTGGGGGCTCGTCTGGACCGCTGTCGGCAAGGAAGGCCCGCTGACGACGTTCGGCGTGGGCCAGGGCCAGGATGTCGTCGTCGACGAACCACACGTTCCCTACCGGAAGCTGTTGCTGTCCCGAACGTTCGTGGGCATGTGCGCGGGTGGCTTCGCCGCCTACTCCACCATCGCGCTGATGCTGACGTGGCTGCCCGCCTACCTGGAGGACGTCGACGGGTTCAGCGAGCAGCACGCAGGGTCCTTTCTCGCCGTGCCGCGCGCGGTGGCGGTCGTCCTGGAACTCGCCGTGCCGGTGCTGGCCGACCGGTGGATGCGGCGTGGTGCGAGCCGCCGGGCCGCGCGGGCCGGAACGGCCGCAGTGATCCTCGTCGTCGCGGGGGCCGCGCTCGCGGCGGCGCTGCTGCCGGGTTCCGGCGGCGGCCCGCTCCACCTGGCCCTGTTCACTGTCGCGTTCAGCGTGCCCAGCATCGTGTTCATCTTCAGCGCGCTGATCGTCGTCGACATCTCGCCGGTCGGGCAGCGCGGCGCGACCCTCGGCATCGGCACGGCGGTCATGACATCGGCCGGCGTCATCGCCCCGGCACTCATGGGCGCACTCACCGGACTATTCGACGACCCCGGCGTCGGCTACCGCGTCGGGTTCCTCGTGCCCGCCCTGGCCATGATCCTCGGCGGCATCGCCGTGGCCCTGTGGGTGCACCCCGAACGCGACGCCGAGCGCCTCGGCCTGAAGTGACCCTCTCCTGCCGAACTCCCCTTGAACCGCACACCTTGAGGACTGAGACATGCGCAGCACTCCAGCCGCCAAACGGACCTACCCCGAGGGCAGCCCCTTCATCGGCACGATCGGGGCGAACATCGCCGCCTCGCAGGAAGCCTGGCCGGTGCTGCCCACCCCGGGGCCCGACGCCCCGAACGTGGTGATGGTCATCCTTGACGACGTGGGCTTCGCCCAGCTCGGCAGCTTCGGCGGGCTCGGCGGCCGGATCGAGACCCCGGCGATCGACGTGCTGGCCGCCGACGGCCTGCGCTACAGCAACTTCCATGCCGCGGCGATGTGTTCACCGACCCGGGCCTCACTGATGACCGGCCGCAACCACCACTCCGTCGGCATCGGCATGATCATGGAGCGCGCGACGGGCTACCCGGGCTACAACGCCCGAATCCCCAAGAACGCCGCGATGATTCCCCGCGTTCTGCAACTGCAGGGCTACAGCACACTCTCCGCAGGCAAGTGGCACCTCACGCCGCCGACCGAGACGACCCCCGCTGGTCCGTTCCTGCGGTGGCCGCTCGGCCAGGGCTTCGACCGGTTCTACGGGTTCCTCGGCGCCGACGACGACCACTTCAACCCGAACCTGTACGAGGACAACCACCGGGTGCCGCGCCGCACCGGCAAGGAAGACGACGACTATCACCTCAGCTCGGACCTCGTGGACAAGTCCGTCTCCTGGATCCGCGAGCGCAAAATGGTCACGCCGAGCAAACCGTTCTTCCTGCATCTGGCCTTCGGCGCCGCGCACTCGCCGCACCACGCGCCGGCCGACTGGATCCGGCGCTACGAGGGACGCTTCGACGCCGGATGGGACGTGATCCGCGAGGAGACGCTGGCCCGCCAGATCGAGATGGGGCTCGTGCCGCCCGGCACCTCCCTGCCCGACCGCAACCCAGGCGTCCGTTCCTGGGCGGAGCTGACCGACGACGAACGCCGCCTCTACGCCCGCCAGATGGAGGTCTTCGCCGCCTTCGTCGCCCACACCGACCACCAGATCGGCCGCCTCGTCGACAGCCTGCAAGCCCTCGGCCAGCTGGACAACACCCTGTTCATGGTCGTCTCCGACAACGGTGCCAGCGCGGAGGGCGGACCCGACGGCATCTCCTCCGAGAACCGTTACTACAACGGCGTACGCGACAAGGTCGAGGAGATGCTGCCGCTCCTCGACGCCTGGGGCGGCCCCACGACCAGCCCGCACTACGCGACCGGCTGGGCGATGGCGGGCAACACCCCCAACCGCCTCTACAAGTCCTTCTGCCACGAGGGCGGCACCCGGGTGCCGCTGATCGTGCACTGGCCGCGGGCGATCACCGACCGGGGCGGGATCCGGACCCAGTTCCACAGCCCCACCGACCTCGCGGCGACCGTCCTCGACGTGGCGGGCACGGCCATGCCCGACGTCGTCGACGGACATCCTCAGCTGCCCTTCGACGGCACAACGATGCGGTACTCGTTCGACGACGCCGACGCCCCGACGACCAGGTCCACCCAGTACTTCGAGATGTTCGGGCACCGGGCCATGTGGAAGGACGGCTGGAAGGCGGTGACCCTGCACTGGTCCAAGGCCATCCACACCCGCCTCGGTCAGATCGACCACCCGCTGAACGACGGCGACTTCGACGCCGACGTCTGGGAGCTGTACCACACGGACACCGACGTAGCCGAGGTCCACGACCGCGCCCAGGACATGCCCGAGAGACTGAAGGAACTGGTCGACCTGTGGTGGGAGGAGGCCGGCCGCCACCAGGTACTGCCCCTGGACGACCGGCTCGCCGAGCGCTCGATGGACGAGCCCGACATCCTCGAACCCCGCGACTGCTATCGCTACGACGGCCCCGTCCACCTCGACATGCGCTCCACTCCCGTCGTCCGCAACACCTCCCACTCCATCCTGGTCCGCGCGGACGTTGCCGACCCCACGACGGGCGGCGTGCTCGTCGCCGACGGCGGCCCGGACGGCGGCTATCTGCTGTGCGTCCAGGACAGCCGGGTCGTCTATGTCTCGAACGCCCTCGGCAAGGAGTTCACCGTGCTGCGATCCGCCACGCCTCTGGCGGCGGGCGCACACGAGATCCTGCTGGAGTTCGACCAGACGGCCCCGCACGCCGGCAGCGCCCACCTCTCGGTGGACGGCAGGCCGGTCGCGGAGGCGGACGTGCCGCGCACCAACGCGGTGACGTACGGATTGCAGGCCGACGGCCTGCGCATCGGGCGGGACGTCCTCATGGTGTGGCCGGAGTACGACGGCCCGGCCGAATTCGCGGGCCGGGTCGAGACAGTCGAGATCCGGCGCGGCGACGGCCCGTCCACCGACCCGGACGCCGAGCTGCGCATGGCTCTGCACCGTCAGTGACCCACGACGTGCAGGTGCCCCGGCAGGGGCACCTGCACGCGCTGCACTGGACGACCTTCAGGCGCGAGCCATCCGCACGCCTACTCCCCCAGCGCCCGGAGATGCTCCGAGAAGTCGCCGACAAGGCTCGCAAGCACGGCCTTCCCCTTGTCGGCCGTCGCATACGACGGGAAGCCAATGACACCGGTCTCCGTGTACGCCTTCATGCCGTGCGTCAGGAGGAACGGGCGCTCTCCACCATCGTGGTCCGCGGTCTCGTAGCCTTCGCGCACGAGGCTCGGTTCCGCGTGGAGCAGGATGGAGGTCTCGATCTCCCCTGCGTGCATGTCGCCGTGGGCGTCAGACACGAGGCCCGCGCGCTCGCGAGACCGGTTCCACTCGCGCCCCTGCGGAAAAAGCGTCATCCGCGGCTCGGTGAGGTTCGCCTCTTGGACGATGTTCGCCTGCGTTCACGCAGGCAAGGGCGTCAAGAGGAGACCGCAAGCATCTACCTCGCCGGACTCCGCATCGCAGGCTCTTCATGTAGTCCGCCCGATGATCCGAAACGGAACGGCTCAGACGGCTCAGGGCGGGCTGCCCGCTCGTGAAGCAGGCAGCCCGCACCGCGCATCAGCCTCCCAGACCGGTGAACAACACGCGCATCCTGCGTGTCAACGTCGGTTCCACGGCTGCCCGCACCTCGAATGCCTCTTGCAAAGCACGGCGGGTAGCGCTGCTCACCGAGCGGCCAGGGCTCTGCATGGCCACGTCGCGCGCCACCCGCCTGTCGGCAAGCCTGAGACTCTCCAGCAGGCCTGTCCCATCGAGTAGGACATTGGAGAACTTGGCCCTCATGAGCTCCTTGAAGTGCTCGTTGGACTCTTCCCCGAACCGGTCCGCGTCGACAGGCCGGCCTTGCTCCAGCGACGCGACGGTGGCTTCAAGATGGCCCAGCCACATCAGGCTCCCGGCGCGCACGTCCCTGATGGACTCGATCTGGACGCGCGCAGACTCGTTCCTGGCTCTGCGCCTCTCCAGCACAAGCGGACCGAGCATCCCTGTAACAACCGCTCCGACGACGGCCCCTGCAAGACCGACCAAGGCCACGGCTCCCGTTCCCATGCTCCAACTCTGGTACACATCCGCCGAGTTCGTCCATCGCCAGCATCACAGCCCCTTCGAGATCCCCGGCTTCAATCGGGGGTCGCACGCGGCGGCCTTCTCCTCCCGCCAAGCAACGCGCAGGCCCGGCCGTGATCTTGCAGTGGTGGATGAAGGGGTCAGGGATGCCCGTGCCGGAACATCTGCCGCATAGCTACGTGCCCAAGGAGGCGGATGCCTCGGGCCTTGTCCGCGTGGGGCATCGTACGCATCGACGGCAAAGCCATCGATCTATCCGTGGCACTGCCGGTGGAGAGCGGCACACCGCTGTCCACGAGTGTCCTGTCTCAGAAAAATGTGGGCACCGCAGCGTGCGTCGCGCCCCTTCACCACACGCACGCGCTGGAGGCAGTCCGCAAAAGACTGGGGGCGCTCTGGCTGACGAAAGCCGTCAGCTCTCGTACGATCCCGCTTCAGGTGGGGCGAAGAGGGGGTGCGGCCGGTGCGCCGCTTTGTGATTGCTGTCTTCAGCGCAGTCCTGGTGATGACGGTCGGTGGTTGTACGACGGACAAGGACACGCGTCCGACGGCGCGTCAGAGCGGGGTGGCCGGCTCCGCGCTGTGGCGGCCGGTGGGCCACACCGGCAACCCCGGGAACCTGTACGGCGTGGTGGCTACCGGCGCGCAAGACGCATGGGCTGTGGGAGACGAGAACGACGAGCCAGTCGTCATGCGGTGGCGCGGCAGGACGTGGACGCGTGTCGAGGTACCCGGGCAGCTGGGCCTGAAAAGCCTGCGCGTCGTTGCAGCCTCGGGGCCGGGTGACATGTGGGTCTTCGGTGCCGCAGGGCCGGCCGGTGGCCAGGAGTCCCGAGCGGCGCGGTGGAACGGCAGCCGGTGGACACCCACCTGGCGTGAGCCCAACTCCTTGGTGGATGCGGCAACCGTCGCGGGGCCCGGCGACGTGTGGGTGGCGGCTCGGCGGCGGGGCGGTGACGGCGTGTGTCGTTCGTTCCTCCGGCACCATACGGCTGCGGGCTGGTCGGCCGTCGCCCTGCCGTCGGTGGTGTGCGTGCATGCCATGCATGCCGTGTCGCCTCGGGATGTCTGGGCTGTGGGCGAGGGCCGGGGCCGACCGGTAACTCTGCACTGGGACGGGCGGAGGTGGCGCACGGTGCCGCTGCCGCCCGCGGTCGCGGGGCCGGCCGGAGAGTTGCGCGGTCTCGCCGCACAGTCGCCGACGCAGCTCTGGGCGGTCGGCCGCACGGGTCGAACGGGGGATGCCGTCGGGCCTGTCGCGGTGCGCTGGGACGGGCACAAGTGGGTGAGTGTGGTCGGCTCCGGCGTCGCCGGGAAGTTCGTCAATGCTGCCGCCGACGGGCATGGCGGGGTCTTTGTCTCCGCATTCTCCGCGAAGGGAGACGATCTGGTCTTCCACTACGACGGCCGGCACTGGTCGAGCGAGCATGTCGCCTCCGACCACTCAATCACCGGCCTTGCTGTCATCCCCGGCACGTCCCACGTCGTTGCCGTGGGCGTCTGCTGCGAAGGCTATGACGAGGACACCAGTGGCAAGATCTGGATGCGCCGCTGACGATCCACGGCTGGTCACCACCCGACTCGGCGGGAACCCGTACAGCACTTCCCTGGACGCGACCCGCCACGAACGGCCCGGCAGGGGCTTCTTGACCCGCGCGATGCCGTCGGCTCGTGCCTGCAGGAAAGACTGCCGCCGGTCAGCCTGTCGGTCCACCGGCGTGTGTTCTTGCGGGGTCCGGCAGCGCTCCGCGTCCTGCAGAGATCCACCTGTGCGGCAGGCCCCAAGGCAAGGGCAAGGACCTCACACGGACAGGCGGCCTCGTGCCGCCCGACAACCCCGGCACCAGGCACGCGCCCAGGAACTCATCGAGTCTGCTCACGCTGGGAGCTCGGCCCATCTGCCTGCCCCTTCCCCGCTGCGTCTGCTGCACGTATCACAGCCCCACCCTGCACGGTCCCAACAGGCATCGGGCCATCACATCACACAGGGCCCGTCCCGGCCGCTGCTGCCCCTCTCCGGATTCCCCGGGGGCCTTCCTCGGGGCGAGAGGCACCAGTCCGTCTTCGATGGCGCGCAGAGCCTGCCGCCACATCCCCGCCACAGGGGAAGGAGTGGGGACGTGATGTCGGCGGGTCGCACAGTCCGTACCGCCGGCAGGAGGTCCAGCGCCGACCCGGCCGGGCTGTTCTGCGTCCACGTGGTGGTGGCGCGGGCTCCCGGCAGGCTGATCCCAGGGCACCCAAGTGTCCTGTTCCTCCACGATCAATCAGGAATGAGATGATCCAATCCGGTACGGAGACCGGAGCAAGGTCTTTCACCTTCAGCCGAAGGAGTGCGGTGAGCGCTGCGCGGGATACTGCGGGTCACCTCGGTGGCGGCATGGGGGACGCGGTCCTGAGGGCCCTGTTCACCAAGTCTCCGGTCGGCCTGCTGGTGTTCGACACCGGGCTGCGCATCGTGCACATGAACATTGCCGCGCGCAACGTCCGGGCTTTCCCGGTCGAGGAGTTCCTCGGCTTCACGCTCGCGGAGGCGTTGCAGGGCTTCAACCGGGAGCGGGCCGCGGCTGTTGAGGTTCTGGCGCGTGAAGTACTCGAGAGCGGTACGCCCCGGCGCGATGTCCAGGTGACGGCGCGCTCCCGCCACGCGCCGTACCGTGAGTTCGCTCTCTCAACGTCCTGGTTCCAGCTGAGCAACGAACGGGGCCAGGTCCTGGGAGTGGCCGCGTCGATCACGGATGTCACCGAGCGGCACAAGGCTCAGGCGCGGCTGGTTCTGCTGGAAGGGGCCAGTGCCCGGATCGGTACGACGCTGGATGTCTTCCGCACCGCGCAGGACCTTGCCGATGCGACCGTCCCGGATTTCGCCGACACCACCACGGTCGATCTCCTGGACCCGGTACTGCGCGGTGAGGCTCTGGAACCCGGACCGCAGATCGAGCACATCGAGCTGCGGCGCGGGGGCTGGCACTCGATGCGCAGCATCGAGGATCCACACGGCCCCGTGGCCGGGGAAGTGAGCGGTCTTCCCGCCGGATCGCCCTACCGTGACGCCCTGGCGGACCTTCGTCCCCGGCTGATCAAGAGGCTCGATCCGCATGCCGCCTGGCTGCAGAGCGATCCTCTTCTCCACCGGCTGCTGGGGGAAGTCCAGGTCCACTCGATGATCGTGGTTCCGCTGCACGCCCGGGGCCTCGTCCTCGGTCTGGCCTGCTTCTACCGCTGGCGCTCCCCGGACGCGTACGCGGACGACGACCGGGTCCTGGCACAGCAACTGGCCACCCGCACCGCCCTGTGCCTGGACAACGCCCGGCTGTACAGCCACGGCCGCGCGGCTGCCCTCATTCTCCAGATGAGACACAGACCGGCCGGAACCCCGGTCCACAGCGCCGTGGAGAGCGCATACAGCTACCCGGCCCCCCGCTCCGGCAGCGGCTGGACCGATGTCATCGCGCTGCCCGGCGCCCGCGTCGCGCTGGTGGCCGGCAACGTCCAGGGCGACGGCCTCCCCGCCGTCGCCGCCATGGGCGAACTGCGGGCCGCCATCGGAGCCCTGGCTTTGATGGACCTGCCACCGGACGAACTGCTGGAGCGCCTGCATGAGCTCGTCACCTGGCTCAGCGGACAGCAGAGCCCCTCCACACACGACAGGTCCCCCACCGCGGCCCTGAACGCCACCTGCACCTATGCCATCTACGACCCCACCACCCGGCACTGCACAATCGCCACCGCCGGCCACCCGCAACCGCTCCTCGTCCTGCCCAACGGCACGCTGGAGATCGCCGACGCCCCGTCCGGACCGGCACTGGGACAGGGACGACCCGCCTACCAGGCGACCGAACACACACTCCCCGAAGGCACCCACCTCATCCTGACCAGCACCCACGTCCCGGGCCATCTGGCCCAGAGCACCACACGGACACTGGACCAGATCCAGGGCCTCTTCCCACCCGGCACCCGCTCACTCCAGGCGAGTTGCGACACCCTCCTGCGCACCCCGATCGCTCAGAACTGCGCGGTGCTGCTCCTCGTCAAAACCCGCGCCCTCGGCCCCGACCGACTGGCGTCCTGGACCCTGCAGCCCTCCCCCGAATCCGTGGCCCAGGCACGTAAATATGCGACCGCCCAGCTCGCCGCCTGGGACCTCGAAGACCTCACCTCCACCACCGAACTGGTCGTCAGCGAACTGGTCACCAACGCCGTCCGCTACTCCGACGGACCCATCGGACTCCGCCTGATCCGAGACCGGACACTCACCTGCGAAGTCTCCGACACCAGCAGCACAGTCCCGCAACTACGGCGTGCCGACGACAGCGACGAAGGCGGCCGCGGCCTGTTCATCACCGGAGAAATCACCGAGCACTGGGGCACCCGCCCCACCCGACACGGAAAAATCATCTGGGCCGAACAAACCCTGCCCCAACCCACCCCCGCCCAGGCCCCCGCTCCCGGCCACTGACCTCGCCGCGTTGAGTTCAGTGAGCAGGAGGCGGTGCAGTTACTCGAAGACGCCCGACTTCTGCCAGCGCTCCAAGCACCGCCAGCACATCTGTCCGGAGCCGAACCTCAGCTCCAAGGGCAGGAGTTGCCAAGCCATGTTCTGGTGCAGGACCCACAGGATGCCGTGCAGACACAGCCGGTCGGGCACCGGCTTCGGCCCTGGCGACCGTTCGGGCCATGGCGGCAGCACCGGTTCGATCCGTGCCCAGCAGGCGCCTTCAACTGACAGGACTGTCAAAGCAATTGCTCCGTGCGGGAGCTGAAGCCGAGGTGGCATGATCCGGTCATGAGCCTCACCGCGCGACAGCTCGCCCTGGCTACCTTGGACCGTCAGCTCTTGCTCGAGCGCCGGCGCCTCGATGTGGCAGAGGCGGTTCGGCGGGTCTGCGCTCTGCAGGCGCAGGCACCCGCGTCGCCGTACCTGGCTCTTTGGAACCGTGTGCAGGACTTCGCGCCCGAGAATCTCGACGCAGCGTTCGCGCAGGGTCGGATCGTGAAGGCAACCCTCATGCGGATCACGCTGCACGTCGTCCATGCCGAGGACTACGAGCCCTACCGCGCTGCCATGCTGAGCACTCTGCGGGCGTCACGGCTGTACGACCGCCGCTTCACCGCAACAGGGCTGACTCCCGACGACGCCGACGCGCTGCTCCCAGAGCTCGCCGGGTTCCTGAAGCGGCCTCGCACCGGCGCCCAGGTAGAGGACGAGGTCACGGGAAGGCACGGCGAGCACTCACACCGCGTGTGGTGGGCGCTGCGCACGTTCGCGCCGGTGCATCATGCGCCGACCGGCGGCCCGTGGTCGTTCACGCAGCCCAACACCTACCGCGCCTCCCCGGCGGCCCCTGCGGCCGCGCCACAGGAAGCCGACGCTGGGGTCCAACGCCTGCTTCTCGCCTACCTGCGCGCGTTCGGGCCCGCGTCGGCCCAGGACTTCGCCCGGTTCACCCTGTTGACTCGCACCGCCATATCCAAGGCGCTGCATGAGCTCGGCGACCAGGTGGTACAAGTGGCAGGCCCCGGCCGCGCCGCCCTGTTCGACCTGCCTGGCGCTACAGTGCCCGCCGATGACACCCCGGCGCCGCCGAGGCTGCTGCCGATGTGGGACAGCACGCTCCTGGCTCACGCCGTCCCCGGGCGGCTCATGCCCCCGGAGTACCGGCCCCTGACCGTCCGGCGTAACGGCGATGTGCTGCCCTGCCTGCTCGTCGACGGCCAGGTCGCCGGAGTATGGCGCGCGGTCGACAGCGGGCTGGAACTGACCGCCTTCCGTAAGCTCGGCGCGGTTGCGTGGCAAGGTCTGACCGAGGAGGCGGAAAAGCTGTCAGCGCTGCTCGCCAACCGCGATCCAGCTGCCTACCGGCGCTACGGACACTGGTGGGACAAGGGGTTTCCCCACGTCGAGAGGATGATCGTCAAAAGGTGACCACACCCGGCGAGCACGGCCCGTTCGGTGGCTTTGAGAGCCGCCAGGTAGCCGGCCCAGCCATCCTGGGCGAGCGCCGCCCACTGGGTCACGGTGTCCATGTGGCCGCCGAACCCAGCGGTGAGGTCCATCTTGGTCCCGGATCGAGGATCTGGTCAGTGACTCAGCATCAACGGTGGGCGTCGTAGGTCCGCTGAGTTGCTGGGGCGTGGTGCAGGGTCCATTCGACCTGGTCAGCGACCCAGCGCCGACGGCCTTCGTCGTCGTTCATCTGCTGGGTGAGGCGGTTGTGGTGCAGGGTCCATTCGATCTGGTCGCTGACCCAGCGCCGACGGTCTTCGTTGTTGGCTTGACCTGCGTCCCGGCTGCGGCCGTTGTCATGAGTGCCGAGGTGTTGCACGTGGTGCGAAACGGCTGTCCGCTCGTCGGTCGGGCGGGCCCCTGCCGAGGCGGGACCACCGGTCGCGAGGAGTCCGGTTGCTGCGACCGTCACAGAGACGGCCGTGAGAGCAGCGCGTCGCGCAATCCTGAAAGCCATGATCTTTCCTCCTTGCTTATCGCGTCACCTGCGCAACAGGCCGCGAGGGCTTGCCTTCGATGAGGCACTGACGACAGTACTCCGAAGTGGTTGAACGATGAACTATCCGGGGAGTGAGGTGCGCCATGCCCAGGAGAGTCGTTGGGCCGGAATGATTCCGGCAGCCCCGTCGGTCGCCTGCCGCCCGGGGCCGGGCAGTTGGCGGAGCGACTCCTGCTTCTGCACGTCGGCGCCGACGACCGGCTCGCGGGCGGCCCGGCGCTGTGCGTCCGGCTCGTTGATGGAGCGGGGCCCGCTGTCGCGGCCCGGGCGTTGCCGAGCCCGCAGGGGCCCGGCCGGGCATGAGGCTGAAGCTGCACCCCTTGCAACGGCTGACCGGCCGTGAGTGCCGAGACGGGCGGCCCCTGCGGATCGGTCCCCCGGCGAGCTTGCGGCTCCCGCCCCGCCGCCGCACTCATCCACGGCGGCGACACGGGCAACGGGTTGCGCACCGCGGCGCCCTGGCAGTCTCGCCCCGGCCACCGGCAGATGCCGCCGCTCACTCGAGGGCAGCATCAGCCCTACGCCCTCAAGCGCGCGGCCGGTCCTGCGCACGTCCCTGCGGGGCGCCATGCCGGATCGACGAGGGCCGCGATCGGAGGCGAGCCGTGTTTCCCCGCGGCCCGGTGGACGGTGCGGGTCGGGACGACGGACTGCGGCCGGATGCCGTTACGGCCCCGTCCGCCCGGTTGGGCGCGTCACGGCGCGGCCGGGGAGCCGTTGGCAGTCAGGGCGTGCCTTGCAGCCCTCCGGTCCATGACTCCTGGACCTCGCGTGCGGGTCAGGGGCGCGAGGATGCCGGTGGGTCTGGATGCGGGGTGGCGGAACTGCTCCCGGGGCGACAACAGGTGCCCCTGCGACCCTGGCATGAACGTCAGGCGTGGCCAAAAGTCGCGCGCACCGTTGAAACCTCAGCCAGCGTGTATCAGCGTGCGCCCGTGCAGTCGAGGTCGGCCAGCAGTCTTTCCGCGTCGGTCATGAGGGAGCCGTAGACGTGCCAGGCACCCGGTTTAGTGAGGGCGCCCCGGGCGATCATGTCGGTCATGGTGTCGTGCCAGGCCAGCGTGCCGTCGATCGCTCCGCGCAAGCGTTCGCGAGGGGATGTGTCCGGCGCCCCGGTCGCCGGGGTGGATTCGGCGAATGTCTGGACGGCCGCCCCTGCCAGCTGGAGGGTTTCGGCGTACCGGTCGAGGAACTGGTGCCCCAGGTGGTGATCGGCGTGGTGGTCGTGCGCGCTGTCGGCGAGGGTCCGTGCGATTCCGCGTACCTGGATCGACACGCCACGCAAGGCCCTGAATGTGTCGCTGTCGCTGAAGGCCGTCTCGTTGCGCCGCGCGTGCGCGACACAGCGTGTGTTCCAGCGCAGGCTCTCATCAGCCTGCCGCACCTGCTCCTCTGCGCGAGTGAGGCGCTCGTCCAGGTTGCGCGCCTGGTGCAGCCAGTTGTGGGCCTTCGAGTTGAGCTGCCGCCCGGACAGGCCGACACCCATGTCATGCAGCAGCGTTCCCATGGAGCGGGCGAGGTCGCGTACGGCGGAACCGGACTCGTTCAAGTAGAGCGGCGGCAGGACGAGGGCGTTCACCGCGATGCCCACGGCCGCACCGGCGAGCGTCTGGAGCACGGGGGCCCAAAGACTGCCCATGGGATCGGCCGTGGTGGCAGCCAGCGCGATGACTGCCGTGGAGGCGATCTGGAGACGGTCCTCAGCGGTGCGGCGAGGGCCTGCCAGGACCGCGATGACCGCAATGACCGCGACGGCGCCCGCGGTCGGTCCCAGCAGTCGGGCCGCCACGAGGGCGAGGACGAGCCCGGCGAGTCTCGCCAGTACATTCTGCGCCGCCTTGGTCACGGACTGGTAGACCGTGGATGCGTTGACCATGAGCAGCGCCGTGGCTACCGCCATGTAGGGGCGCCCCCCGGCGGACCAAGGGGCCACCATGCCCCAGGCGAGCAGGGTCGCGATGAGGGTTTTGGCGCCGTGAACCACATGGTCCGCCCGCTTGGTGCGGAGCCGGCCGGCGAGGCGGGGTATCGACCTTGCTGTCGTCACGGGCGCGCGCCCCACACAGATGGTTGAATCTTGCACGACATCGATGATGGCATTATTTGTCCGTTTTGACCTAGTGACGTCGACCACGGTCGCCCATAGGCCCCAGCGCGTCGTCTTCACTGCTGTCGCACCGGCCGTCACCGCCGGCGTCGGGCGGGCGGGGCAGCCCGGGCGTGCTCCGGAAAACGAGCATCCAGGGATCGGTGAAAGGTTCAGGACGCTCCGTCCAGGAATGGCGCGAGGCGGGTTTCGAGGTCCAGCACCTCGGCTTTGCCGGCGGCGGGCACGAGCCGGTATGCGCAGTGCAGCCACCGCCCGATCACCGAGAGCGGGACCGCACGGCGGGCGGACCCACGAACAGAGAAAGAGCGGACCTACGAACGGAGAAAGAGAGGAGTGCACGAGCGCATCAGGGCCGGACCCACCGGACCAGGGCTGCGCGTCGCCGTCACCGCACCACGGGCGTATTGTCCGAATATGGGTGACGCGCGATGTGACTGGTGCGGTGCGCCGCTCCCGGGGCCGGTGGCCCGGGGGCGCCGGTACTGCCGGCCGGCGCACCGGCAGGCGGCCTGGCGGGCTCGGCGCAGGTGGCAGGAGGCAGCTTCCGCTCGGGAAGGGATGGCTGCGGCCGGTGAAGTCCTGTTGCGGCACGTCATGAGCGCCGAGCAGCGCTCCCTGGAGCAGCCTTCGCCGGGCTGGCCGGCGGGGTGGCACTGTGCCGCGGTAGCCCGGGTTCCTGATCTGGCCGGAGCGCTGGTCCGGGCGGCGGTGCTGGCGGACCGGCGCGCCGGGGCCAGCTGGGCGCAGATCGGTGCGGGGCTGGGCATCAGTGCCGAGGCGGCGCGCAGCCGCTTCGGGCGCACCCGCAGTGCTGAGCCGGCCGGGGGCGGGTGAGGGTCATGCAGCACCCCGCTGCCGCTCGCACCGCTGCCGGCGCCGCCGCGGAGCTGCTCGATGCGGTCCTGGCCGATGTGGTGCGCGACACCGGGGCCTCGGCGGGGTTCGTGTACCTGCTGCCGCCGGGTGAGCGGGTGCTGCGGATGGTGCTGGTCTGTGGTGTGTCGCGGCGGATCGTCGCGCCGTGGGCCCGCATTCCCTGGGACGCCGAGGCCCCGCTTGCGGAGGCCGTCCGGCAGCGGCGCCTGATCTGGCTGGGCAGCCAGGAGGAGATCGCCCGCCGCTACCCGCAGATAGGGGCCGTGGTGCCGTACGACTTCATGGTGGCCGCGGCCCCGATCACCGGCGCCGACACCGTGTGGGGCAGCATCGGGCTGCTGTGGCCTGTCTGGCACCCGCCGCAGCTCAGCGCGGACGAACAGGAGACGATCACGGCCTGCTGCCGCCGCGCGGCAGCCCTCCTGCAACAGGCCACGGACAGCGGCCGTCCGCTGCGCCCCGCCGATGAGCCCCGCCTGCTTCCCGCGCCGCATCTCCCACAGGCCGACCCGGCCCAGGCCATGGCCGCCCTGGACTTCACCGAGCGCTTGTCCATAGGGTGCTGCGCGCTCGACCTGGACGGCAAGCTCACCTTCCTCAACGCCGCCGGCGCCGAACTGCTCGGTGCCGACGCCGCCCATCTGATGGGCAACCGCCCCTGGGAGGTGCTCCCCTGGCTGTACGACCCGATATTCGAAGACCACTACCGAGCGGCGGTGATCGCACGCCAGCCCATCTCCTTCACCGCCCAACACCCTTCCGGCACCTGGCTGTTCTTCCAGCTCTACCCGGACGGCAGCGGCATCAGCGTCCACATCACCCACGCCGAAAAGCCCGTTGCCACGAAGGCCAGCAATCCTGCCCCACCCCCTGACGAGCCTGTGGGGGCAACAGCGCTGTATCACCTGACGCACATCGCCGCCGCCCTCGGCGAAGCCGTCGGCGCTCATGACGTGGTCGAACAGGCCGCCGACCAGATCGTGCCGGCCTTCGGCCCCACAGCCATGGCCCTCATGACCGTGGAGGAGGGACGACTGCGCATCATCGGCTACCGGGGCTACAGCCCCGACCTGATGGCCCGCTTCGACGCAGCCCCGCTGACCGCCGACACCCCCGCCGCGGCCGCCCTCACCACCGGCGTTCCCAGCTTCTACTCCACCTTCGCCGACCTCAAAAGGTCCTATCCCACGGCAGTGCACCTGGACGACAAATCATCCTGGGCCTTCCTCCCCCTGATCGCCTCCGGCCACCCGGTCGGCACCCTCGTCCTCGCCTACGACAAGCCCCGCCCCTACCCGCCCGCCGAGCGGGCCATCCTCACCTCCCTCGCCGGACTCATCGCCCAGGCCCTGGGCCGCGCCCGCCTCTACGACGCCAAGCACGAGCTGGCCCACACCCTGCAAACCGGCCTGCTGCCCCGGACCCTGCCACGCCTTGCCGGGCTAGAGGTCACCGCCCGCTACCGGCCCGCCCGCAACGGCATGGACATCGGCGGCGACTTCTACGACCTCATCCGCTGCACACCCACCACGGCAGTCGCCGTGATCGGCGACGTCCAAGGCCACAACACCACCGCCGCCGCCCTCATGGGACAGGTCCGCACCGCCGTCCACGCCCACGCCACCGCCGGCGCCACCCCCGGCGACATCCTCGCCCGCACCAACCGCCTCCTGACCGACCTCGACCCCGGCCTCTTCGCCAGCTGCCTCATCGCCCACCTCGACCTCACACACCACCGCGCACAGCTCGCCACCGCCGGACACCCACCCGCCCTGCTCCGCCACCCCGACGGCCCCACCGACATCCTCCGCATCCCCCCCAGGACTGCTGCTGGGCATCGCCCCGGACGCCCAATACCAGACCACCGACATCGCCCTGCCACCTGGCGCCGTCCTCGCCCTGTACACCGACGGACTCGTCGAATCCCCCGGCACCGACATCGACGACGCCACCACCGCACTCGCCGCCCACCTGACATCAGCCCAAACCCAAAACCTCGACACCCTGGCCGAAACCCTCATCCACTACGCCGAACAAGCCGCACCCCTCAACGACGACATCGCCCTGCTCCTCATCCGCCCCCACAACAAGCCGTGAGGGCCAAACACCCGTCGACGCCGACAAACCCCGCGCTTTCACCGACAGACCCTCTCCCGGAGCAAGATCGATAACGGGCCGATGGGACCTCACCGACCGTCAATCGACTCTCAGAAACCGTTCTCGTGCAAAAACAGGCCGGAGCGCCTTCTCAGACGTGCACGGGTTGACGATCCAGGGACATGACGGGCCCTCACGGCCCTTCACCGGCCGACGCGGACGACGTCGAGCACCCCCTGCTCGCGCTGCGAAGTCGAGTCCGGCTCACCTCGCCGCTCGCACGGCAGCACGGTCGCTGCCCACCACACCGGCCGATTCGCAAAAGTGCCCGGCTCACGAAACCACCGCGGATACCAATACCCGCCCCCGCCCCCCGGCCCGGACATCCACATCGGCTACGCCCCTGCTCGACACCCAGGCAGGAACTCGACTCCCAGCACTACGCGCTCACCGCCCACGGCATTACCCGCGACAAGGTGCCCGGCCAGAAGACCAGCATCCGCGTACGGGTCCGCCCACAGTTCGAGGAGGCGCTCCGTACGGCGCAGCAGCCCAACACCGGCTGCGCCGTCGCTACGACCGCGCGGCCGAGCGGTGTGCGCTCAGGTCGTGTCCGCAAGGGGCGACGCGAGCATGCCCGTCAGCCAGTCCTCGTAGGTGTCGGCGTCACAGCCGCGACCGACGGTGAGCTGGGTGAACAGATGGGGCCCGGTCAGCGCCCAGCAGGAGTCCGCCATATGGGCGGCGTCAGCATCCGTGGGCAGGACGCCGGTCTCGGCGAGATGGGCGACGAAGGCGGTCACCCCGGTCATGCGTTCCTCCTCGCTGAGGACGAGGACCTGCCCGACGTCGGGGCCGGCCTGGGCGAGGTGGGCGAACAGAGCGGCGAGCCGTTCATGGACGCCGCGGACGAACGCGGCGTACAGGCGGAACTTGGAGGCCGCGTCGCGGAATTCCCACATCATCCGCAACTGGGGCCGCTCGGCCATGGCCAGCGGTTCGTCATCCCCTGCCAGGGTGACGTCCCACAGCGCCTTGACCGGCCCCGGCTTGCCACCGAACGCCTTGTAGACGGTCTCGGAGGAGACTCCGGCTGCCTGTTGGTGTGTTCCCGCGGCATGCGCATGACGGTGACGGGTTGGGGCCGGCCATTCTTCGCGCCGGTTGCTGTCTGGTGTCGGGGCGAGGAAAGAAGCGCGTGGTCGGCGCAGACCAGGGGTTGAGTACGCCGGCCAGGCCAGTGCGGTCAGGCCAGTGCGGTCATGTAGTCAGGGTCGTCGGTGGCGACGTCGTGGGCGGCTTGGACGAAGGCGGCAACGGCTGCGGATCGCGAGGTCTCCGGCCAGGCGACCATGACCGCGCTGGGGCTGAGGCCGGTGACCGGCCGGTATGCGATGTCCGGGCGCTGGTGCCGCTCGGTGGTGGAGCGTGCCAGGAACGCCACCGCCTGCCCCAGCGCGACCACCTCCAGGAGTTGCTCGACGCTGGCCACGAGCGGCCCCTCAGGAGGGTCAGCCGGCGCCAAGCCACTGTGGGCATCGCCTGCTTCTGCGCCGTCGTATCCGGTGAAGTAGGCGGTGGTGGAGGGCGCGGCCCCCTTCCAGCGCGGGATCGCTTCGCCCTTGAGGTCGCTCAGCCGCAGTCGCCGGCGTCCGGCCAGGCGGTGCGCGGCGGGGAGGACGGCCAGTCGCGGCTCGATCACGAGTGTCTGGGAATCCAGCCCTTGACCGTCGAACGGGCTGCGCAGCAGCGCTACGTCGGCACGGCCGTCCCGCAGCATGGCGATCGGCTCTCCGCTGCCGCCGACGACGACTTCAGGCGGCGGCAGATGCGAACCAGTTCTCCGGTAGGCGGCGAGGATGTCCCGCAGCAGCCCGGCATCGCCTCCCGGTTTGACCGCCACGACGAGCTGCGGTGTCGGCTGACCGGCCCGGCGTGCTCGCCGGGCCGCCGCGTGCACCGCGTCGACCGCGATCCGGGCCTGGCCGAGCAGCACCTGACCGGCGTTGGTCAGCCTCACCCGCCGGGTGGTGCGCTCCAGCAGGCGTACCCCGAGCCGGGACTCCATCTGAGCGATCGCCTTCGACAGCGGAGGCTGCGCCATCCCCAGGCGTTGCGCGGCCCGGCTGAAGTTCAGTTCCTCGGCGACCGCGATGAAGTACCTCAGCTCCCGCACCTCAAGCTCACTCATATCTGAGGACTATAGATCCAGAGTCATCTGGTCTTTCCCTGCCACCCGTGGGTGAGGGGAGGCTGGGTGCCATGACGACTTCGCGAAAGACTGCTCTGATCACCGGCGCGAACAAGGGCATCGGCAAGGAAACGGCGCGCAGGCTCGCAGCCCTCGGCATCACCGTGCTGATCGGCGCCCGCAACGCCGAGCGTGGCGAGGCGGCGACCGAGGAGCTTCGCGCGGGCGGCGCCGACGTACGGTTCCTTCCGCTGGACGTCACCGACGAGACCTCGGTCCAGGCCGCCGCCAAGCACATCGACGCCACGTTCGGCCGCCTCGACATCCTCGTCAACAACGCCGCGATCGCCGCCGCACCGCAAAAGCCGAGTGAAACCCCCGCCGCTACCGTCCGGCAGGTCTACGAGACCAACGTGTTCGGCGTCATCGCGGTGACCCACGCCATGCTCCCCCTGCTCCGCCGCTCCGCCGCCGCACGCATCGTCAACATGTCCAGCGAACTCGGCTCCCTCACCCACTTCGCCGACCCGGGCAGCCCGTGGTCCGCCTACACCTCGATCCTCCTCCCCTACTGCACCTCGAAGAGCGCGCTGAACGCGATCACCGTGCTCTACGCCAATGAACTGCGCGCCGAAGGGATCCTGGTCAACGCGGTGAGTCCCGGCTACTGCGCGACCGACCTCAACCGCCACACCGGGATACGCACGGCGGAGGAGGGCGCGGCCTTGGCGGTTGACCTGGCGACGGCGGGCGAGGACGGCCCGACGGGCGCCTTCTTGGCCGAGGACGGGCCGATTCCCTGGTGAGACCATGCCGCGCCGTCTGCGCCCGAAGCCTGCCGGGCTGTTTGCAACCCCCGCCGTGACGATCACCGGCCTCTCGCGCGCCCATCCTCACGGGCCTTACTGGTAGTTGGTGGGCAGCGCACAAGCCAAGACGGGCACGAGGTGATCACTTCGCCGGAAGGCACTGGTCGGACTACCCGGCCGCAGGCCAAAGTTGACCGCGGCTGAGGGGCTCCTATCGAAGTGGCGGGCCTAACCTCGCTGTAGAGGTCGGTGTCGTGCAAGAGGCGGCCGGGGCTCGGGACGCGGTCAGGCCGCCTCATCGCACGCGATAAACCTGGCGACGTCGGGGATCATCCCTGGGATACTGGTCGCCCATGGATGAAGTCAAAGTCGTCGTCGCCCATTCCGAGCGCGCGACTCTGCGCGTCGGTGACGTGTTCTTCAAGGTGGACGCCGATCAGGCGCGCATCGACGCCGAGGTCGAGGCGATGTCCCTCGCGCCGGTCCCGACCCCGGAGATCCTGTGGCGCAAGCCGTCCGTGCTCGCGATCGCCGCGCTCCCAGGGACGACGCTGGGGCGCCTCGGCGGGCCATCGACCGGATCGCCGGCGGCGTGGGCCGCTGCGGGCGCCGCCATCCGGAAGCTGCACGACGCGCCACTGCCGCCCCGGCCGGGCCGGGCCGGGCGGAGCATCGTCGCGCTGACGGCGGAACTCGACGACGAGTGCGAGTTGCTCGTGGCGAACGGTGTCCTGCCCGCTGACCTGGTCACCCGCAACCGCCAGGTCGCCGAGGCCGCGTTCCGGCCGTGGACTCCGGCGTTCACTCACGGCGACCTGCAGATCGCGCACGTCTTTGTCGACGGCGGCGAGGTCACCGGCATCATCGACTGGTCCGAGGCGGGCCAGGGAGATGCCCTGTACGACCTCGCCACCTTCACGCTCGGACACGAGAAGCACCTCGACGACGTCATCGCCGGCTATGGCACCGACGTCGACCTCGACGTGATTCACGCGTGGTGGTCGTTGCGAAGCCTGCTGGTAGTTCGCTGGCTGATCGAGCACGGTTTCGACCCCTTCGCGCCGGGTTGTGAGGTCGACGTGCTGAGATCCCGGATGTGAGGCTGCGCGGGGCCCGACTGCTATGGCTGCAGGCCGACGAGAGAAGGCGTTGGGAGCTTCGCGGCATCGTTTCTATCGGGCGGTGAGGCGGTCACGCACACGAGTGCGAGGCGGGGCAGTGCTGCGAGGGATGCGGTCTGGGTTCCTACCAGGCAAGCTCGCCGTCCTCGACCTTGCCGTACAGGCGCATCTCGTCCGCGAGGTCGTGGAAGTACTCCGCGAGGTCGTCGTGCGTCCCCAGCTCGTTCAGGTCGCCGTCGCTCCAGCTTCCGAGCACGCCGGTGCTGGCGTCGACGAACCGGCCGTAGAGCCAGTCGCTTTCGACGGCGAAGGGGATCCAGTTCCGGTGCCAGCCGAGGCACTCGGGGGTTGGGTGGGGCGACGGTTGCATGGCCGCCATCGAGGTGCGCCACTCATACACCGCCACGATCTCTTCGACGGAAAGCAGGTGCCAGCCGGAGGGGAGGAAGCAGTTCGCACGGGCCTCAGAGCTGCCGCCAAAGTGATCCTCCTTCCTCCGTACGCCATTGTGGGTCAGAAGCCAGGTCCACATCTGCTGCGGGAAACTCACGCCGAGGCGGCCTTCGGCCTCACTGATCATCTTCGGACCTGCGGGCTCACCAAGGGCAGCGGCGCTCCTCGGGGCATGGCGCTCCAGCCACCGTGTGACGCGCCCCCACGCCTGTCGGACTTTCTCCGCTTCGCGCGCATGCTGCTGGTTCATAGCCCCCTTGCCCAGGATCACCCTATCCACAGGAACGCCTGTGCCCACGTGAACTGCTCTACCTTTTGATCTTGGCCAGTGCTCCGGCGTTTACGACTCTGCTGAGGAATGCGTGATTCGAGCAGGGCTGTGTCGTTGGTCCCTATGGTTGTTGTGGTCATGAGTGGGAGGGCCGAGGGACACAGTCGACGCGGAGGTCGTCGGCTTCGTGAGGCCCCGGCGTCCTGGCCTCATCGCGGGCGGTGCGGCTACCGGCCTGGCTCCTGACCCCCGCATAGTCGGGGCGGGCAAGAGGGGCGCACGCGGCCGGCACGGACAGGCAGTCCTCGCCGACGCCGGCGCCGCCGCCCGTCGCGCGCTCGCGGCAGCCGCAGATGCCGCACCGGTGCGCCATCCGGCTGCCCCAGGTCGAGTTGATCTAGATTGCTGCCTTATGGGACAAGGCGGCGGAATCGGCCGGCGTTCGGCACTCAAGGCCATCTCCTTCGCCGGCATCGCGGCCGCGCCGGGCGCAGCCCTGAGCGGACGACGCACGGCGCCGCGATCCGCGCCGTTTCCTCAACCGACCGTGGTGGTCTCGCGGCCTGGGCCGATCTCTGCCTCGTGCGTTCTCGACCAAATCCTCGGTGTCCGCTTCACGGACGTCGCCATCCCCGGCCACGGCTCTGTCACCACGCGCACCTACAACGGGACGATCCCGGGGCCAACCCTGCGCCTGCGCGGCGGGGACACCCTGCGGCTGACTCACGTCAACGGGCTGCCGCCCAACCCGCCCCACCTGGGCGGCCACAACACGCCGCACCACGCCAACAGCTTCAACGTGCACACCCACGGGATGCACGTCTCCCCATCCGGGCACGCCGACAACGTCCTGCGCGAGTTCGCACCGCGCACCGCCAGCGAAGCTGCAGCCGACGCCGCAGAACCGCAGTACACGACGACCATCCACGTCCCGGCCGACCACCCCGCCGGCACCTACTGGTACCACCCACACCTGCACGGAGCCACCGCCGAGCAGATCGTCGGCGGCATGGCCGGGGTGATCGTCGTCGAAGGCGACGTCGACGAGGTCCCGGAGATCAAGGCGGCCGCCGATGTCGTCGTCTGTATCAACGAACTCAAGCTCAAGGCCGGCAAGGTCCCCGCCTTCACCTCAGGTGACTGGGTGATGGGCGTCCCGTCCGTCTTCACCGTCAACGGCACGGTCAACCCCACCATCACTCTGCGCCAGGGCGAGGTCCAGCGGTGGCGGCTGGTGGCCGCGACCGCATTCACTGCCCTTCGGCTCACGGTCACCGGGGGCAGCGGCGCCATGACGGTGCACCAGATCGCCCAAGACGGTGTCACCTTCGGTGCACCGGTCGCGCGGGAGACGGTGGAGCTGGCCATGGGCAACCGTGCCGACGTCCTGATCCGTGGCACTCTGCCCGGCAGGTACGAACTTCGGGCCGAGGCGGTCCCCGGACCGCTGATGACGATCGAGGTGACGGGCCGGCCTGTCGAACCGGCCATGGAGCTGCCCGCGTCCCTGCCCCCAGGCAGGCCATTCCTCGACGAGAACGACATCATCAACCCCGACGCTGACCGGGAAGTCGTCTTCCACGCCGACCCCGGCGCCTTCACAGGGGCATTCCCCAACGCCTTCCGCATGCTGGGCACCCACGCAACCCCCGCAGCCGACCCGGACGGCGACCTCACCCGCGACTCGGCCTACGGGCTGTTCGACCCCGAGTACACCAACCACACACTTCGGCTCGACACCGTGGAACGATGGACCGTCCGCACCGAAGAGACCATGCCGAAGTTCAACCATCCGTTCCACCTCCACACCAACCAGATCCTCCTCACCCATCGGAACGGCAAACGGCTGGACCCGCCCATCTGGCACGACACCATCGGCCTGGCTGGCGGCACACCGGGCCAATCCATCACCTTCCTCGTCAAGTACGAGCACTTCACCGGCCGCGCCATCGCCCACTGCCACCAACTCCACCACGAAGACCTCGGCATGATGCAGACCATCAGCTACGTCCCAAACCGAAACCTCAGTGCAGGCAGCAACTCACTGGCCTCACGCCAAAGAAGTTGAGGCCGGAACTAGGCGACAATCCAGTACATGGATGACGCGTTCACACTCCTTCGGCAGGCCGCTGACCTACTGTCCGAGGGCGCCGTGGCAGAGAACGGCCAGACGGTCGGAGATGTTCGCAGGGAAATCCAGCTCCAGGAATGGGAGATGGCGCTCGACGTGCTCATCGAGATCGCGGATGTCCATCCGGTATCCATCACCTTCTGGGAGATGCTCTCCGAGGCCGCTCGGCAGATGATGCTCGACCGCAGCCGCCGTTGGTGCGAGTGGCGGGGCTGGGAAGTCAAACACGGCACGATCCGTGCGACCTTGACGCTTGTGGGAACCGACGAGGGCGGGCGTCAGAGCGCCTTCTCAGGGGACGGCCGGCTCAGGCCTCTTTGGGACATCGGTAACCGCACCGCAGACGGACAACAGGATCTGAACATCGCGCGGCTTTGGGTGGAGTTCGCGCCGCAGCTCGGCCCTGGAGAGACAGCCGACATTCGCCTGGCTCCCCTGCAGCCTGGGCAATGGCAGCATCTGAAGCCCGGTGACGTGATCACCATGCATGAGGGCGAACCCGTCGCTGGCATCGCCGAAATCATCGAGGTCCTGTCGGCATCGCGGCCCGCCAGAACCGCTGCTCGTCCAGGTCGCGGAACCGCGGTGTGAAGTCCCGCGGCGCGATCTGCTCCCACCGGCGCCCGCAGGCGCCACCGGCACTGGGAAGCAGACCCCCTCATGGCACCCAAGCCCGCATGGAACGCGCTCGCCGGCGCCAGCACAACCGCCGCGCACGCCACCGCCACCGGCGCCCCCTGGTGGGCCACGCTCACCGCCGTCGTCCTCACCGCGGCCGCTTCCACTGCGCTCACGGCCCTCAGCACCCTCTTCCCCCAGAACTCCGCCGACCGCCTCGCCTGGTGGACCACGTACCTCAACCGCCGCACCCACGCCGACCTGACGGCCGGCCCAGCACCGACAACAACACGACACCTCGTAAGCGCAAGGGAACCGTGGACGGGTCGTCACGGGCACAGGTATAGCCATGAGACAGCACCGAACCACGCAAGGCCGTGGACGCCCTCACCGGTTCCGCAGGCCAACGATTGGTCCTGGATTTGACCGGCCTGGACGACTGCGACTCCAGCGGGATCAGCGCTCTGCTGTCGGCCAGGAGCCTGGCCATCGATCAAGGCGGTGGCATAGGCCTGGCCGCCCGCGGTGCCCACCAACACCACCCGCATCTTGGGCATCGTCGGTCTGGACCAAGCTTTCACCATCCCCCCCGGACGCCGCGACAGCCACCGCCAGCAGTTCCGTGAGTCACTGAACCTGCCTTGGGCAGCAGTCACGTGCTTTCGCCCAGATGATGGTCAGATGCCAGCGGCGGGTGTTTGACCCCTCGTTGCGGACGTATCGACTGCGCGGAGTTGCTGCAGTCCCTCGTGTGCAGTGTCGGCGAGGGGCAGGATGGTGTCGGTCCCGGTGATTTGCAGCAGTCGTCGCACTTCCGACTGCAGGGGCCCGGTCAGGACGAGCGGCCTGGCAATCGAGGTGTGGTCGGAGAGCGTCCGGATCAGCTGGTTGAGGAAGGTGCTGTCGGCGAAGGTCACTTCCGACAGATCGAGGAGCGTTGCGTCCGTCGACGTGTCGGACAGTACCTGTGCGAAGACTTCCACAACGTCGGCGAGATCGTGCAGGTCCACGTCACCGAACGGCGTGATCACCGCTACACGTTCCCGCTGATCAAGACGCACTTTCCCGATGCCTGATGTCATGCTCAGCACCCTGACACACAACGTGCCCCGAACGCATCCCGCCCTCCGGCACTTGTGATGCCGGAGGGCGGGATGCGTTCACGAGGAGCCGGGCTGGACTAGTCGGTGGTCATCAGGCCGGTGCGGAGCTTCGCCACCACGCGGGCGATGAGGCGGGAGACGTGCATCTGCGAGACACCGAGTGCTTCGCCGATCTGCGACTGGGTGTGCTCCTCGACGAAGCGGAGATGGATCAGCGTGCGTTCACGCTCGTCGAGGCCGGCGATGAGCGGGGCCAGCGAGTGGAAGTTGTCGATGAGCTCGTAGGAGTCCTCTTCGAAGCCGATGAAATCGGCCAGCGCGGTGTCGGACTCGTCACCTGCGCTCATCACCGAGGCGTCCAGGGAAGAGGCGTTGTAGCCGTTGGACGCCATCTGCGCCTGGGCGACCTCGGACGGCTCCAGCTGCATCAGCTCTGCCAGCTCGGCCGTGGAGGGGTTGCGGCCCAGACGGGTGCGCAGCTCCTCGGTAGCCTTGGACAGTTCGATGCGGGCTTCCTGGAGGCGGCGCGGCACGTGCACGGCCCAGCTGGTGTCGCGGAAGAACCGCTTGATCTCACCGGTGATGTAGGGGACGGCGAACGTCGCGAACTCGACCTCACGGGTCAGTTCGAACCGGTCGATCGCCTTGATCAGGCCGATCGTGCCGACCTGAACGATGTCTTCCATCTCCTCCTGGCCACGGTGACGGAACCGGGAGGCCGCGTATTGCACCAGGGAGAGGTTCATCTCGATCAGGCAGTTGCGCACGTACTGATACTCGTGCGTGCCTTCCTCCAGCTGCCCGAGCCGGCCGAAGAACCGCTTGCCGATCTCTCGCGCATCCTTCGGGGCGATGGAAGAGGGGTCGGCGTATGCCCGCTCGGCGAGGTCCTCCTGAGCCTGTGCGGCCTGGATCTTCTCCTGCGTCGTTACGGTGATCATGCGCCCGCCCCTTTTGCTTGTTCCGAGCTTGCCTGCTGCTCCCCGTTCTGGCGCGACTACCCACCATGGCGGCGGACATGCATGCGGAAGCCGGAAGATCCTTTTGAGTGTCCGGCGATGAGCGCCCTGTGCTCTACGGCAGAGCGAGGACGGCTGTGATGGTCTTGCCGTCGGGCTGGATGTCAACGGAGACGTGTGAGGCGAGGCGCTGGGTGATCATCCAGCCGAAGCCGCCGGGCAGTCCGGGGTTGTGGCGTACGGGGTGAGGCGCCGTCATGCTCTGGTCGCTCACCTGCACCAGCAGGGATCCGTCTTCTATGCGGGCGTTGAACCGGGTGAGCCCGCCGCCGTGCAGGATCGCGTTGGACGTCAACTCGCTGGTCACCAGCAGGGCGTCCTCACGAAAGCGCCTGGCCTGGCCTGAGCGCAGCCGACAGACGGTTTCCATAACTGCCCTGACCTCGGCGCGCGCGTCGTGACAGCCCATCTTCTGGATCTCGGGTGCCGTGTGCGTGGTCATGAAGACCTCAGCCCCTCTCTGCGTCGTTGTGCGAACTCGTCAATCGGAAGGTGCGCCGTCGCGTTGTCCCACCTGCCCGACCCGTCGCACAACACTCCCCCTACCCACTCAAAGGCAGAGCGTCAACGTTATCCGGTACAAGGACGGCGCCTCGGACACTCTGCCGATACTGGTCTCCATGGGCTGTGTCCCGCCTTCTGCGCACGGCACTTCTGTACGCGATCGATCCAACGCGCTTCCTCGGACTTTCGATTTGCTGCTTGAGTACGTCGGCCCAGCGGACGGGCAATTCTTCGCAGGTGCGCAGAAGAGGGGTGGACCCGACCGTCCCAGGTCGGGGTCCACCCCTCAGTCCATCGCCCCGGCGGCAGTGCTGCATCCGCCGCGGGCCGTCTTCAGCCGGCCGTGATCACCATCGGTACCAGCGGCCCTTGCGGCCGCCGCTCGCCGCCGGGCGGATCACGAAGCCGAGCAGCCACAGCACCAGGACGATGACCGCGATCCACCACAGGGCCTTCAACGCGAAGCCGGCACCGAAGAGGAGCAGGGCCAGAAGAAGAACAAGAATCAGGGGAACCATCGTTATCAACCTCCTGGCCGCCATCTGTCCTCGTCTACCTCATACAAACGCGTGAAAGAGGAGTTTGTTTTATAGAGACAAGGGTATTTGATCGCGCCGTGGCCGCTCACGGAGCGCCCTTGACCGAACTGGTCATGCACCGGATTCCGTGTTATCCATCCGGGAAATTCGCTGCCACTCGTGTTTACGCTGTTGATCCGTGGCCACCCGAACTGACAGCACATGATGTCCAAGCCAAGGGAGTGTGAGCGGACTTGACTGCCAACGAGAAGGCCAAGGCGAAGACCGAGCAGGTCACGGGCGCCGCCAAGGAGGTCTCGGGACGCGCTGTCGGCAACGAGCGCCTGACCGTCGAGGGCCGCGCCGAGCGCAAGAAGGGTGACGCCCGGGAGGCGAAGGAGAAGATCAAGGATGTCGGCAAGCACTAGCCGACCGAATGATGCGATAGAGGTGGGGCGGACTCCCAAGGAGTCCGCCCCACCTCTATCGCATCATTCGGTCCCCCGCCGCTCTCTGCGGGGTGGCCTTTGAGAACGAGGAATTCTGCTCGGCCATAAGGACAAGGGTCCTCGCACGTTTCAGGTCAGATGCCGTTGATGCGACGCTCGATCTCGGGGACCTAGGCTGTGGCGCCGTGGGACCTCAGCGCCCTTGTGGGCGGAGTCTGCAAGGCTTTGATCGGCTCCCGAGTCGAAAGAGCAGGCTGTGTTCCGGGTTTTCACTCGTGGCGCCACCAGCCGCACGAAGGGATGGGCCCAATCCCGCAACTGGGCCGGGGCCGACCCCGCTGAGGCCCATGTGCGGGGAAAAGAAGCTTCAGCCCTCACGGGTGGCCTCAGTTGGCCGCCGTGGGACTGGCGCGGTGACGGGTCTGGCGGGTCAGAGGAAGCGCCGGATGGGTACGACAGCTGCTTCCCTGGCGCGCTGGAGGGCGGAACGGCGCTTCCAGCGTCCGGGCCTGATGAGCTCGCTGCGCTCGAGATCCTCGGTGAAGTGGCCATCGAGCGTGGCGGTGAACGTCGGGTCCAGGACGGCGAGCATGACCTCTTCGTCGTGGTCGAGGGAGCGGCGGTTGAAGTTGGTCGAACCGATCAGTGCCATGGTTCTGTCGATGGTGATGACCTTGGTGTGCAGCATCGTGGGCTGATATTGGAAGACCTTTACGCCGCAGGCGGTGAGGTCTTCGTAGTAGCGCTGGCCGGCCAGCTGGCAGACCCTCTTGTCGGTGTGCGGGCCCGGGAGCAGGATCTCGATCTCGACGCCGCGGCGTGCGGTGGCGCACAGCAACTCGATGAAGTAGGCATCAGGTGCGAAGTAGGCGGTGGCCAGCCGGATCCGTTCCTCCGCAGACTCGATAATCACGCGTAGCAGTGTCTGCATGTCCTGCCAGCCGAAACTGGCCGAGCCCCGCACCACCTGCACGACGGCTTCGCCCTGCGGGGCGTGGTTGATGAACCGGTCGCGGTCATCGAAGAGTTCGTCGTGGCACTCGGCCCAGTTCTGGGCAAAAGCGGCGGCCAGCCCGTCCACGGCGGGACCGCGCACCTGCACGTGGGTGTCGCGCCACTCGTCCGGGGTGCGGGCGTCGCCGCACCACTCCTCGGCGATACCGACCCCTCCGGTGAACGCGGTCTCCTCATCGACGACCAGGACCTTGCGGTGACAGCGGTGGTTCTGCTTCAGCGGTGACAGATAGAGCGGTTTGCGGAACCAGGCCACCTGCACACCGGCCCGCTCCATCACCTCCAGCTGATCCTTCTCGATGAGCCGGCTGCCGAAACCGTCCAGCAGGAGGCGCACCCGCACCCCCTCCCGCGCGCGGTCGGCCAGTGCGTCGGCGAACCGCTGGGCGATCTCGCCCTTCCAGTACACGAACGTCATCATGTCCACGGTGTGCCGCGCGGAGCGGATGCCGTCCAGCATCGCCGTGAAAATCTCGTCGCCGTTGCGCAGCGGGACCAGCGCGTTGCCTTCGGTCGCCGCCACCCCTATGAGTCTCTCCAGCCGACGTCTGGCGCGCCGGGCCCGCTCATCAAGGACGGCATTGATGTCCTCCTCTCCCCCGCTGCCAGAGGAAGACGGCCTGACGACGTTGCTCGTTTCGGCGGGGCCTGCGGGAGTGCTCTGGGTGTGTGTCATGGATGCACCTTCCTGGACGATGAGCGGGAAACCAAAAGGGGACGGGCCGGATTCATCGATCGCATACCCCTCCGGGGGCAGAAGGTGCGCGTGACCACGGGATCAGTTGCAGGCCGAGGACGCAGACAGGCCCGGCGCGCGGCGAACAGCACAGCAGTTTCGGGCGCAGCCCGTGCGGGCGTCGCGGCCCGTGGAGTCATCTACCTACTCATTGGTGTGCTCTCGCTCAGGATCGCCTTCCCGGACTCGGGCAGTGAGCAAGCAGACCAGGGTGGTGCCATCGCCGAGATCGCTGAGAAGCCTTTCGGCACCGTCCTTCTGTGGCTGCTCGGCATAGCGCTGGCAGGGATGGCCCTGTGGCGGCTGACCGAAGCGGCCTTCGGCAAGCGGGGCCCGACAGCAAGAAGGCTGCAAGAGGACGATCGTTGCAGGCCACTGCGTCTTCTACGGGTTCGTCGCCTACTCCGTGCTGTCGTACGCGGCCGGATAGAAGGGAAGCGGCAGCGGCAGATCGGACAAGGAATCCCGGGACATCACGGCGAAGACTCTGGACTGGCCGGGCGGGCAGTGGATCGTCGGGGTCGCGGGTGCGACGGTGGCCGATGCTGGTGCATGGATCGCTGCCCGGGCGTTCATACGCACGTTCCAGAAGCACGTGAAGATGTCCGATATCTCACCGAAGGCCCGCAAGGTGGTCACCTTTCCGGGAATGTTCGGCGGCGCCTGCCGGGGCGCTGCCTTCGCGCTCGGCCTCGCGGCCTACGGCGCCTTCTCCTGGGCCAACACCCGCTGGCGCAAGGTCTGACACAGCCGACACCACGTCGTGCGGCCCAGGGGCGGCGCCGACACACACGCTGACTCCACACCTGGCCCGTCCCTACCGCTTCCGCCCGGCTGAGAACGCGGCGGGCAGAGCAGCCCCCAGCCACCTCTTTCATGGCTCCACAACGAGGCCACCGACCTTCGGGCCCTGCATGACTCCCCCCCTCCTCCCGTTGACGACCCGAGGGAGTGTCATCGGATCCCGCGGCCTCAACAGATCGATGAGGGCTTGAAAGATCGCTCAGGGAATGCACCACGCCCAAGCCCTCCTCCGCCCTGCAAGACCACGAGCCGGCGCCCTCTTCGCAATGTCCGCTTCGTGAAATTGCCTCCCACCTGGCGCTGCTTCCGGGCTCACGCCTCCCAGCCTCCAGGTGTCCGGGATCAAGGGGAAGCTTCACCAGCGCCTCAGGGAGCATGCTCCTAGCACGGCGGGCAGCCTCGAGGATCAGGGGCGCTTCGCCCGCAGCAACGCAGGAATCCTCTTGCGGAGGGACCTCGGCGCAGTTTGCTTCCTGGCCTTTGTCTTGGCGTTTGTTTTGGTGGCCGATGCGGGGCGATCGTCGCTTTTGCGCCAGGCCCACACCCAGCGTTCCCGGCTCTTCTTGACGGCAGCGACCCGAGCTGGTTCGTCGGCTGGTTCGGCGCGCGGGCGCCACCAGTGGACGCGGCGCGGATGCAACGCTCGGCCGAGCCTGCGGCCAAGGACGAGATACCCGAGGAAGGCGCCTGCCGCATTGAGGATCACATCGTCGATGTCGAATGCCCGACCGGCAACCAGCAGTCCTTGAGCGACCTCTACGGTGAGCATCACGAACGCCGTCATGAGCACCACTCGGACGAAGCCCCGCGTGCGCGGGAAGATCACTGGCAACAGGAGTCCGAACGGCACTCCCAGAACGACGTTTCCTCCGACCTGCTTGATCGTGTCTCGCCAGTCAGGCTGGTTGAAGTACAGCCGAATCGAGCTGCCGGGGTGCAGGTTGGTGTGGGTCAACGGTACAGACGTAGGTGACGGGACGAGTGTGACTTTCGCCAGCGCGACGGCGAAAGCCACCATGCAGACGAAGCCAACTGCCATGGCAAAGGCGCGTACCAGATTCCAGCCCCATGAGCGCCGCCGCGGACGAGGTTCGAGTTTCATGCGGCGCCAACTACCCCGACGCCGGCGCCGCATACGTCGACCGGCCAGATGCGTGCGCTTCCCCATGCGCCTCAATGCCTTGCTGGGGGCGCCCGCTCCCCCCTGCCAGCGCCCCCAGCCTCGAAGCATGGCACCGAATCAACTCTGGCTCTCCTGCCTGCGCCTGGTGGACGAGCAACCGGTGGTCGATCAGCGACGTGATGGCCCGAGAGATCGAGGACCTCGGCTACGCATCGCTGCTTGGTGGCACCGAGCGGCTGGTGGTCGGCACCGGCATCTCCTCGGTGAGGGGAGGGTGTTGGCCAGGGCCGCCCGGGCAAGTGCGCTTGCCGACCCGGGATGCGACGACGCCGGCCCCGAGCCCGGACGGTGCACCATGCCAGGAACGAGGCCGACTACAGACCGGTGACACACGTACATCGCCGTCGCTCAGCGACGCCGCAGTCGGTCGAGCCACGCGCGAGCCTGAGCCTGCTTGCGAGGGTCCGCGGCCGTCCGGCGCGCCGTCGCGATGGCCCGTTGTCCCTGCGGACTGCGGCTGTACTGCTTGATCCGGTCAAAGATGCCGGGCATGACGCCTCCAAGGTGCCGTTCGCCAAGAGCTGCCACATTGCGTCGCCGCTCACGTTGCGACTACCCGGGAAGCAATACGGAACACGAAAGCGGGCACACGGGCGACAACGACTAGGAACAGGAGTTCCCATGCTTGCCATCGCCTCTGCCGTGCTGTTCTTCCTGGCATTCCTGATCAATGCCGCCGACATCGCGACGAACGACGTCTTCTCGTCTGTGAACGTCATGCTCCTCGGACTCACCGCTCTGGCTCTCCATCTGGCGGGAGCCGGTGGCTGGGCACGTACCAGAACATCGCGTCGACGCTGAACCCGTGCTCATGCCACGGACTTACGCGGCGTAGAGCACCCGCAAGTAGTCGATCATGGTTGGGGTTTCCCGGGGCACCCGTCCTCCCACGGCGTTTACTGACGGACGAAGGAGATTCAGTGGTGATGCACAAGCCCGACAGCGTGACAGGCGCGCCCCCCATGACCGGTTGCGCGGCCTCGACCCGTGGCGGGGGCGACCGCCTGAGCGTGCTGGTGGTCGCCCTCGCACTGATCGGGTTTGCTTTCTGCGCGGGCCTGTTGCTCTTCGTGCGCTTCGCCCACTGGGCCGGGGCGCATCCGTTCGTAGGAACCCTCCTCATCGTGCTTGCCATTCCGGTGCTCTACGTGGCGCTGCGGGCGATGCCCCGGGCACACGAGTTGCGCCGGGCCGCCCGAGCCGGAATGGCCCAAGCCGACCGTGAGTTGGGGGTGTATCCAGCCGGTGTGTCGGGCGCGGTCCGAGCGGTCGAGCCAGACGACGCGTCCACGCCCGGCCCGCGAACCCCGGACGCGGTGCACGACGGGCTGACAGTCGAACTCCACCATCGTCGCGCCGACTTCGGGTAGCAGGACCGTCGGCTTCGAGGGGCGCCTCGGCTCAGAGCGTGGCGTACTTCCCAGCATTCGATGAGAACGCCAGCCTGCGGCACCAGTTCCATCGCGCTGATGAGGATGGCGGCTTGTGGTACGTCGAGGCCGCACCCGACCGCGGCGAGTTGATCGTCATCAAGCAAGCCGAGCTGACTTCGGCCGGCCAGCTCCACCGGTACAACTGGGAGCACTTGGAGGACGAGCACGGCTTCTTGACAGATCAAGCGGTCGCCCCTGAAGAGAACCCACAGGAGGCCATCCCGGCCGAAGAGTTCCAGCGGGTGTGGAACCGGTGAGTGGGCTGGGCATCCGCCTTGTAAGTTCGCTCCGCCCTGATCGCGGTAGAGCCCGCCGGGGCGGACCGAGGCCGTGCACGTCTTCCGGCGATTGCGTCTGTACGTCGTCGTTGATGTCAGCGCGGCTCGTCGCCCGATGTCACGTCACGGCTGGGCCAGGCCCCGTAGCCTTCGTAGAGTTGTTTCATTAGCTTGATCCAGAAGGCTGAACTTCTCGTCCTTCGATGCGCTCTGGGTAGAAGCTGGAGCTCCTTACCCCTTCGGGCACGCAACGGGCGCACACTCCGGCTACTGTTCGGACCCGCAGCCTCGCAAGGGGTACCCGCGGACAACTGTGGTGGCATGCCATGGCTTTATCGGTCTCTAGGAACAGAGTCTGGCGAACCGTTCCGGAGGCAGTTGGTGTCACCTGGCTCACGGATCTCGATGAGAATCGGCGGCACTGTCGTGTCCACGAACTTGGGACAGCCGGCCTTTCGTCAGAGTGGCTGGCCGTCGAAGGGGTCGCCGGAGCCGGGCTCGAAGGTCGTGCCGAGGTCGTACTTCGCGATCCCGAAAGGTTGAAAATCGGCATCGGCAAGGACGCGGTAGAGGAACTCCGAGGTGGACATGTCGTACTGGTGCCACGTGCCGATGTCATTGGACCGAGCGAGGACGGGATACTCGCCCGGACGCTCGGCATCGATCAGCCAGAAGTACTCGTCGGCCCATTCGGTGGAGCCCCACTCAACCAGCCCCTTGCCGCCTGGCGCATACATCGCATAGGGCTCGACGGCGGAGACGTCTCCGTACCTGCTGTCTTGGTCGACCGACAGGGAGGCCCGCCACTGTGTCAGGAAGTCAAACGCGATGCCCTCGTCGCGTCCCAGAAAGTAGACGGAATCACTGAAGACGCCGCCGCCGAACACCTCGTAGAGCTCCTTGTAGTCCGCCGGAAGCGGAACCCCCAGCTCTCCTTCAACTTCCGCCCAATCGACGGAGATTCCGAGCGGCTCCCACCCGGTCAGTTCGATCACTCGCTGACTCCACATACAACAATCTTCTAGCACCTGCCTTGGTCTCGACGCCCCCAACCCCTCGTCGCTCACGTCAAGAACGGCACCTCTCGCACTGACTCGTCGACGTCACTGTTGTGTGGATTGGGGGGCTGCTGCAGGTTCGGGTGACAAGTGACGTCACTACTGCTCGACAAAGCCACAGGCCTCGAGCCTTCGACCGCGAGGCCTACAAACAGCGCAACACCGTGAACTGGTGACCCTCTCGATGCGACCCACGAGCGGGGCGGTCGCTGTAGTCTGTCCCGCTGATCAGACGTTCGCTGGCGGGTGGGGTTACTGATCGTTTCAGTGGACGTTAAGTCCGATCTTCCTCGGTTCGCCATAGCTCGATCGTGGTACTGATCGCCGCACGAGCCGCCTGCTGGGCATGTCCATGCTGAGATGCGGGGCGTGAAGAGAGAGCCGTACCTCAGCGACTTGTCGGACGAGCAGTGGGCGTTGATCGAAACGATGATCACGGCCTGGAAGCGAGTCCGGGTGGCCCGGTCGGCGACCGGAGATCCCGGGGTCTGCGATCTGCGGGAGGTCGTGAACGCGATCTTCTACCAGAACCGGACGGGCTGCCAGTGGCGCCTCCTTCCGCATGATCTGCCGTCCTGGTCGGCGGTGTTCTACTACTTCACGCTGTGGCGCGAGGACGGACTGGACCAGCGGATTCAGGAACTCCTGCGCTGTCAGGTTCGGGAGAGAGCGAGGCGATTAGAGGACCCGTCCCTCGTGATCATCGACACCCAGTCCGTGCGCGCGGCCGCGGGTGTCCCGAAGACCACGACGGGGCTGGACGCGAACAAGAAGGTATCGGGCCGCAAGCGGGGACTGGCCGTGGACGTTCTGGGGCTGATCATCGGCGTCGTGGTGCTGGCCGCATCCGCCCACGACAACGCCGCCGGCACCGCCCTGCTCGACCAGGCCGCCGAGCGGTGCGGGAACCGGCTGGAGAAGGCACTGGTGGACCAGGGCTTCAAGGATCAAGTCGTCATCCATGGCACGTTGTTGGACATCGACGTCGAGGTCGTCCGCCGCAACCCCGAAGACCAGGGCAAAGGCTTCGTCCCGCAGCCGAAAAGGTGGATCGTGGAACAGGTCAACGGCACGTTGATGCTGCATCGGCGCCTGGCTCGCGAATACGACCACCGCACCGACACCTCCACCTCACGTGTCTACTGGGCGTCCATCGCGAACATGACGCGCCGCCTGACCATACCGAGTCCCACCTGGCGCGACACCCTCGAGCTGGCCGCATGAACATCACCGAGCTCCTGGCCGGCCTCCAGGCTCAGCGCGACGAGACCACGGCCCGGGCCGCTGAACTACGCGACCAGATCGAGAACTTGACCGCCGCCCTGGCCGAGACCGAAGCGCGACTCGCGGACCTGGTCACAACCCAGAAGGTCATCGCCGAACTCGCCCCGGCCCACAACGAACCCGAACCTCCCGAGACGAGCACCGCCTACCAGGCCATCGTGAACGCCTTCAACCAGCACCCCGACCAAGAGTTCCGCGCTCGTGAACTGCACGAACTCCTCGGCATGCCTACCGACGAGGCATCCGTCAACGTCACACGCGCCCGCCTCGGACGCCTCACCCGCCAAGGCTTCCTCGCCCAGCCCGGACGCGGCCGCTACCAGAAACGGGCTCAGCGTCCACTGAAGCAGCCTTGCTGATTCCTCAACGCATCGGTCGCCACCCGGATCTGCCGCCGCCGGGTGTGGTGCCACCACACGCCTGACTGGGCACCCAGATCTACTGGGCGGACACCTTCGTGAGCACCAGGGACCACGACCCATCCGGACGGCTGAACTCCACCTTCCCTCCGCCGCGCGCGTAGAGCTGGACACCGGAGACCTCACCGATGCCACGCTCATCGATGTCCAGGTAGACGAAGTCGCCGCCGCTGCTGTCGACGAAGTCCCAGTGGCCGTGCAAATCTTCGGGGTCGGTGTGCGCGTCTGTCGACAGATCAGTGGCGGTGAATGTGCCGTCGGAATCGAGCGTGATCTCGCCGCCGGTCTTGCCGTTGCGGTATATGCCGGGAAGCTCGTCGGGGTCGGCCGAGTACGCACACCCTGAGATAAGTACCGAAGCAGCGCCCAGTACAGCGACGAACCACCGTCCGACTATCCCCCTGCTCATCCTGTCCCCCTGATCATCACGGCGCCACGGCTCAAGCGCGCCGCACTTGCCGAACCAGATCTTGAACGCGTTCAAAACGTATGTCAAGCGTGAGTGGGTGTGACTTGCTTGGTCGCTTCGTGGGGCTGATCATTTTGCTGCTGAGGTACGGCTCTCTCTTCACGCCCCGCATCTCCGCATGGACATGCCCAGCAGGCGGCTCGTGCGGCGATCAGTACCACGATCGAGCGATCACGAACCGAGGAAGATCGGACTTAACGTCCACTCAGAATGACTTTCGAAGGCGCCGGAGGCAGATGATGCTGCAGGCGAGGTCGAGTAGCCCCTGGTGGAGATCGGCGCGTCGCTCGTAGCGGGTGCGGAGGCGCTTGAACTGGTGGAGCCAGGCGAAGGCGCGCTCTACGACCCAGCGCACCTTGCCGAGTCCGGAACCGTGGGCGACGCCGTGTCGGGCGATCATCGGTTTGATGCCGCGCTTCCACAGCAGGCGGCGGTACTTGCACGAAGTCGTAGCCCCGGTCGGCGAACAGCCGCCGGGGCCTGTGTCGCGGGCGTCCTCGCAGTCCTCGGATCGGCGGGATCGCGTCCAGCAGGGGCAGCAGCTGGGTGACGTCGTGGCGATTGCCTCCGGTGAGCATCACGGCGAGCGGGGTGCCACAACGATCCACGATCACATGGTGCTTGGAGCCGGGACGGGCGCGGTCGACGGGCGATGGGCCGACAAGATCCCCCCTTTGAGAGCCCGGACGTGCGAGCCGTCCACGGCGCAGTCGTCCAGGTCCAGCAGGTCTGCGCGGCGCAGTTCGGTCAGCAGTGCGGCGTGCAGGCAGGGCCAGACGCCGGCCTCGGTCCAATCCCGCAGCCGACGCCAGGCCGTGACTCCGGAGCAGCCCACGGCCTGCGCGGGGACATCGCGCCATGCCACACCCGTCCGCAGCACGTAGATGATGCCGGCCAGGGCCGCCCAGTCCGAGACTCGTAGCCGCCCGGGGTGGCGGTGGCGTCGTTCGGGAGCGGGCGGCAGCAGCGGAGCCACCCGCTCCCACAGGTCATCCGGAACAAGATCAGCACACACCTGGACAGCCTGCCCACCATGATCGTCGGGCACAAGAGCGCAGTTCAACTCATTCTGAACCGAACAGACTGGGCGTTTCTCCCTTAATTCCGCAGGTCAGGTAGCGAAGACGGGCGGCACGTACCTGCTGGCCGACCGCTTCACCCTAGGCTGACGAACCGTCGGATCAGAATGCCCCCGCCCCGGACGGGGCGGCGGCATTGAGCTTCACGCCTTGATACAGGGCGTCATGCCCGTGGTTGTGCCTGGCGCTCGCGAAGGATGGCAACGCCGTCTCCATCGAGCGCATCGAGGTAGGACGTGCGACCGGCCATCGCCATGATCAGGGCCAGGGTCGTGCCGGACACGCGTGGCCCCTCGCCGGTGGTGAAGGGGCTGTCGGTGGCGGTCAGGCGCAGTTCGCGGATGCGGGTCTTGGTGAAGACGGGCAGATCGGTGCGCTGGTAGTAGTCGGCCAGGGTGGTCAACGTGCGGACGGGGTAGTCGCGTTCGATGCCGAGCGGCCGGCGGATGTCCTCGCCGTGCACGATGGTCTCGCCGAGCATGGCCACGGTCGAGGGGATCGGCTTCGTCGTGCGGGTGGCCACTCGGCTAAACCGGTCGAGCGTCTCGGCCGGGGTGGCGCCCAGCTGTTCGGCCAGCCGCATGGCGACCTGCTTGTCGAAGTCGAAGCGGCAGCGGATCACGCCCGCCATCCACCGCACCGGGTTGAGGCCGGCCGCCGAGGTCAGGTGGGCGAGCACGTCACGAACGGTGAGCCCCTCGCACAGCGACGGGGTGGCCCACTGATGGTCGGTCAGCTGCGCGAGGTCGGCGGCCAGGGCGGTCCGCTCGGTGTGGATCAGTGGCCAGGTTCCGGTGGCGGATGTCGTCATGGGGGTGATGCTCCTGTGCGGTGGTAGGTCGGGCAGGGGACCGGTCAGCGGCTGATTAGGCCGACGTGGTTGCCGTCGAGATCGGTGAAGACGGCGATGCGGCTGGCGGGCGTGTCGGTCGGGGGGAGGATTCGTGCGGCGCCGAGCCGCTCGGCGCGGGCGAGAGCGCCATCGACGTCGTCGACCGGGAAGTAAGCGACGAGCCCGGTGTACGGGCTATCCGGGCCCGCCTGCCCGACCCCGCCGGTCGGTCGGCCGTCCTCGTCGCCGACCAGGGCGTAGGTGTCGTCCAGCACGTGGACCGGCCAGCCGAACAGCTCCTGGTAGAAGCGGCGGGCGCGTGGCGCTTCGGGAGTGGAGATGTCGAACCAGGCGGCACTGCTCATCGGGGTCTCCTCGGGGTGTCGGAAACGATGGGTCGAAGAGGTGACTCCCGGAGTGGGGCAGAATCGTCCCTCGTGGGCGAGGAAATTTCGGCGGGATCCGCGACGGGCGACCTGGCCAGGGCGCGCGAGGGGGACGACGCCGCGTTCACCCGCCTGGTGGCGCCGCTGCGCCGGGAGCTGCACGCGCACTGCTACAGGATGCTCGGGTCGACCCACGATGCGGACGATGCACTGCAGGAGGCGCTGCTGCGGGCCTGGCGGGGCCTGGACCGCTTCGAGGGGCGTAGTTCACTGCGCGCCTGGCTGTACACCGTGGCCACCCGCACCTGCCTGGACGCCGTCGACCGGCGCGGCAGGCGGGCGATGCCCATCGACCTCGGCCCGGCCAGCGACCACGCGGTGGTCGATGCCACCCCGCTGACCGAGGTCGCCTGGCTGGGCCCCTACCTCGACGCGGGCCTGCCCGCCGGCCCGGCCGGACCGGCCGCGCGGTACGAGCAGCGCGAGGCCGTCGAACTCGCCTTCGTCGCGGCGATGCAGCACCTGTCAGGCAACCAGCGGGCCGCGCTGCTCCTGTTCGACGTGCTCGGCTTCTCCGCCGCCGAGATCGCCACCATGATGGACACCTCCACCACCTCGGTGAACTCCGCTCTGGCCCGCGCCCGTCGGCTGCTCGCCGAGCGGGTCCCGGCGCGCTCGCAGCAGCAGACCCTGCGCAAGCTCGGCGACGCCCGGGTCCGCGAGACCGTCACCGCCTTCGCCACCGCCCTGGAAGGCGGCGACGCCGACGCCATGGTCGCCCTGCTCACCGAGGACGTCGCCTGGTCGATGCCGCCGCTGGCCCAGTGGTACCGGGGCCGGGCCGCCGTCATGGACTTCGCCGTTGAGGTCCCGCTCACCCGCTGCCCGAGCTGGCGTTACCACCTCACTTCGGCGAACGGCCAACCGGCAGTGGCCTTCTACGTGGGCGCGAGCCGGTCGGCCCCGCACCTCGCGTGGTCGATCACGGTGCTGACCCTGCGCGGCGAGCTCGTCGAAGGCCTCACCTCGTTCCTAGGCGCGGAGCACGTCCAGCGGTTCGGGCTGCAGACGGAGTGGGCTTGAGTCAACGTCAGCCCCTGAGGCCCCAGAGTGTGGCTACGGCCGGGGCCATTGACCATGGAGGCCAGACGACGGCGTTTCCCATTCTGAAACGATCAGTTAGTCGGCTCCGGTCTCGGCGACTGCTGGTCACCACATCCCAGTGGCAAGCCCCGGCAGTCGACCGACGACGGGGGCGCCTTTCCCGTCTGTTGCACGCGAGTGGTGTGCCGGTCCAGGATGGCCCGAAGCCTGTCGAGGTCCCCGGCTCGAGAACCCTGACCATGCCGCGCAGCAGATCCGACGCAGGAACGGAATCGAATGTGTCCCCTTGAGCGCATCACGGAGCTCTGTCCCCCTCCCACCCCCCACCAGCAGCCGGTGGATTGGGCACAGGTCGAGTCCGCTCTGGACACCCCCCTGCCCGACGACTACAAAAAACTCACCGCCACGTACGACCCTGGCTGCTTCGCCGACTACCTCTGGGTCTACGACCCCCGGCACACCTCGGTCCACGTCAACCTGACAGGCTCCGCAAGTGACCAGCTCCGGGAGCGGATGCGATCCGATCACGCTCAGGGCATCTGCCCGGCTCCCGTGGATCCCACGCTCCTGCTTCCCTGCGGTGGCACAGACAACGGTGAGCGGCTGTTCTGGGTGACCGATCCTCGGAGCCGACCGGATACCTGGACAATTGCCGTCAACGAAGCACGCGGGCCTCGCTGGTTCACGTTCGCCGGAAACCTGACGCAGTTCCTGGCTTCTGTGTTGAGCGGAGAAACGGCGGTTCCGCAGTTCCCGAAGGATCTCCTGGCAGGGGGCATCAGCTTCGAACCGTCGGACCTCGACCAGTGGTATCCGCCGGTGCCGTCGGTGCCGCCGCCCTCCGACCCGGAGAGAATCCGCGAGTGGGGCCGTGCGAACGGCTTCAGCGTCCCCCTGCGTGGACGCATCCCAGCAAAGGTGCGGCAGGCCTGGGAGCAGGCCAACGAGGGTGACTGAACCCGTCACCGTCGGGGCTGCTGACCTTCGTCAGCGAGCGCAGCCACGTCGCAGGACCGGTCGTGCGCCCACCCTCAACGGCTCCGGCATCGACGGCGGCTGGTGGGCGCGGACGGCGGGCGCCCCGTCCGTTTGATCGACGACGTGCGGAGCTACTGGAGATCTTTAGGCCGGGCAGTGATCATCGCACCGCTCCAACCGGACGAAGACGCCCGTCATCTGACGCTTGACGGTACGCATCGGGTCCTCGGGTTCGTTGGGCAGGATCTCGCCCTGGTCGGCCATGAAGGCGCGGCCCACGCACTGCCAGGTCTACGCGAGCGCTGCCTCGTGAATGACGAGCTCGCGCGCGAGTCGGTCGAGGTTCGGCCTGTCCGCAGCCTGATGATCGCCCAGCCCTCAGCGCACCAAAGAGTGGTGTGGGGCGGGCTGTAGACCACCAGCCCGCCCCACGATTGTCGTCCTGGCTGCCGAAGCCACGGGGCACGCGCCGCCGCGGTGTTCGGCTCAGGTGCCTCTAGCGGCGGTAGTGGTGGCGGCCCCAGGAAGCGTCGTCGACGAAGCGGTCACGGTCGTTGCGCAGGGTCGCGGTGTCGGAACGGTTGTCCCACACGTAGGCCCGGCGGTCCTGGTAGACGTCGCGGCGGGAGTCGTAGCCGATACCGGTGTGGACGCGGACCGTGGCACGGCCGGCGAGCCGGTAGTGCTCGAAGGTGTAGGTGTGGCCGTCCTCGTCCGCCAGGGTCCAGCCGTCAAGGTTCACGCTGCGGCGCGTGTTGTTGGTGATCTCCACCCACTCCTGGTTCAGGGAGCGGTTGGAACGGTTGTCCCATCCCGGGGAGTCGTACTGCACGCGGCTGATCTCGACGCTCCGCCACTGCGCGCCGTGATCGGCGGCGGACGCGGGCACCGCGATCACCGCGGTGACAGCCGCGGCACTCAGCGCGGCAGCAGTCAGACGGCGAGCGGACATGGAAACGGTCACAGGATCTCCCTGCATCGTGCGGGCACCAGCCCGGCAGCCCCCCAAGAGCGGCCGGGGTGGTGCGGTGTTCGGGTGGCGGCCGGTCGGCCGCACACGCGCACCTTGCTCACTCCGCCGGCGCGCCACGGACGCAACGCGGCGCACGTTGCCGTTTGCCTACATCACCGTGACAGTCGCCTGTAACATCCATCTATGTCTCCTATGTGTGGAATTGATAGACCGGCAGGATCGCTGCCTTTGCTGTGACTGGCCGGCGCGTTCCACCCAGCAAGCCCGGCGGCTGGGCGAGCGGACAGCCGTCACCCGAAAGTGAGTAACAGCGCCACTGCCCGGTCTCGGCAACAGCTGGACCGGGCCGCACCGGCCCACTGCAGGAAGCAGACGTGAAGAGACCCCGCGCCGCAGAACTCGGCACGGGGTCTTCACGGAGCGCTGGGCAGGTCCTGCACCTGCATCTCCCCGCAGGAAGCGGGACGTCTTTCCTTGAACCACCAACGCATAGCCTGCCGACAGGACGCCCGCCGACCAGATCAAGATCAACAATGCCGGGCACGGCACGCCCGGGTCGCTGGTCAGAGCGCCGTGCAGGCCCTGGGCGCCAGGCGAGCGAGACGATGTAGCGGTGTCAGGTAGGGCGGTTGATCCAACAGACGGCGGTGAGATATCCGATCGTGGCAGGGCGTTTTCGCACTCAAGGCCGCAGTTACTGCAGCGCAGCTGGGACCCCTACAGCGGTGGGGCCTCGAAGACGCATGGCCTTCGGGGCCCCACCGCTGTGGTCGAACTGCTGGGTCGGGCATGCGGCCCATTGCGTGGCCCATGCCCCAGGCGTGGGCGTTGCCGCTCATGCCTGTGTCGCCGGTGCGGCTGGACTTGGCCGAGGTGGCCGTGGCCTTGTCGGAGTCGTGCTTCCAGCCCCGGTGCTGGCCGTGGCCCCAGGACGAACCGCGGCTCTGGCCCCAGGTGCCGTGGTGGCCGAGCTGGTGGTGACCCCAGCAGTTGTCGCGTCCGCCGCGGTGGCCGCGCTCGCCACCGGTCAGGAGGTTGATGTGGCTGGCCTTGTTGCCGTCGGTCGCGCCCGAGTTGCCGCTCGAGCCGGTGTTCCCGTTCGTGGCCTTGGTGTCGGATGTGGCCTTGCCGCCGTTGCCGCCCCGGCCGGTGTCACCAGATGCGGCGCCGGTGGTGTTGCGCGCGAGGGCGCCGGCCTTGCTGTCACCGCTGCTCCGGCTCCAGCTCCAGATGTGGTGGGCGGACTTCATCGCGTGCGCGGCAGCGGTGCTGGAGCCCGTGGTGCGGGCATTGCCGGAGTCGCCGCCGCGGGCGCCGTTGCCGCCCCCGGTCGGCGAGTTGTTCCAGGCTGGGGCTTGCGGTGAGCGTCCGCGTCGGCAGTCTCAGCCGACGTCGCCTGGCGTTCGGGTCCATACGCGCAATGACCGGCTTGAGCTTTGCAGCATCCGACGGGCGGCATGCCAGAATCGCGGAAGGTGCTGGTGTCGCTCCGCCTAGCACCAGCACCTACTGCGCCGGGGCTGGACGGCCGGACCTGGCCCGCTGGCGTGGCGGCACCCGCCGACGGAGCCGGAACGGTTCGTACATACGCCGATACCGATCAGCGCGGCGGACTCGATCTTCCGTTGAGCTCTCCAGGCCGTCGATTCAGGGGCTGGTCGTGGTCCGGCCGAGGTAGGTGACAGGCCCGGGGTCCGGGACGGCGATCTCGTGGAAGCCGACGCGGTTGTAAAAGGCGCGGGCCGGGGTGTTGCTGGTGACCATGGAGAGGTGGACCGCCGCGACGCCCTTGGCGTGCAGGGCGGCGAGGAAAGCGTTCATGAGCTGCCGCCCGTAGCCGTTCCGCTGGTGGGAGGGCAGCAGGTCGATGTGGAGATGGGCCGGGTAGGCCTCCAGTTCCGGGAGCACCATCCGTTCCGGGCGGTGCATCAAGTCGGTCATCACCTCGGCCGGGGTGGACGGAGGCTGTACGGGGGCGGGGTAGCGGTCCGTCAGGCCGGGGAGCCACTCGGAACGGTAGCGGGCGACGAAGGATGCGGTGTCGGCCGTACCGACGATGTAGCCGACGGCTCGTCCGCCGTCCTCCACGACGAAGGCCAGGTCCGGTTCGAGGACCACATAGGGTGCAGCAAAGATGTTCGGAAGAAACGCCGGGTCCGGGTAGAGGTGGCGGGCATCGCCGCCCTCGTGCCCGGTCCGTACACAGATGTCGAAGAGGGCATCGCGGTCCTCGGGGCGGTACGGGCGCAGGGTGGCCTGGGAAGCCGGCGAGGGAGTCATGGCGCCGATCTTTGGGGGTGCGGGAGCGATCCCGCAACTGTGTTTCACGGGAAGACGGGCTTCTCGCGCCAACGGCCGTCAGTTGGGACCGGGTGAGGGCTGGATGACCGAGGGGCAGGACCCGCGCGCGGGCAGACCTATGAGGGCGCGGACCGGGTGAGGGCCCGCACGCAGCCAAGCATGATCCTGGGGCGCTGACGGCGATTCGTGGAGTTTCCGCGGGTCGGCAGTGTCGGCAATCGGCGGGCGTCGACAGTCCTAATCGCGGGTTACTTGTCCCTTGTCCTTGGTGGGAGTCCGGGGCGAAATCCGCCGCTGTCGTTCGCTCTCGTGCCGTAACCGCGGCGAGGTGGGGCGGGCCAGGCGTTGATTTGCAGGGTGGGCCGGGCGCGCGTCACCCTGATAGGCGAGGGCAGGTGCTGACCGTGCGTACCAGCGACGAGATCTACCACCGGGTGCTCTGGGACCCGCGCCTGGACCCCGAGCGGTTCGTGATGGGGGTCGCCGAGCGCAGGGCCCCGCCGAAGCGGGTCCTGCTCGGCGACTTCGTGCCGGGCGGGGAGATCCCGTGGCATCGGGTCGTGTTCTTCGAGGCGGACGGCCAGGTCGTCTGGGACCGCGCCTCGGGCGTCGACCGGCTCGACGAGACCCTCGCCGGGCAGGTCGGTCCCGTGCCTGCCCCGGCACCCGGCGACGTCCTCGCCGTCCCATCGACGAACCGCACCGCGGTCGCCTGGCTGCCGCCGGCAAAGTTGTGGCCGCCGATCCAGCACATCCGCCGCGAACACGACCGGCAGATCCGCCGCTGGCCGCCGCACGTCAACGTGCTCTTCGGTTTCGTCCCCGAGGCCGAGTTCGCCCGGGCCCTGCCGCTGGTCGCCGCGGCGCTCGCCGAGACGCCGCCGTTCTCGGCCCGCCTGGCGGGCGTCCACTGGTTCGAACACCGCGAGGACGCCACCGTCTGGCTCGACCCGGCCGCCGCCGACCACGAGCCCTGGGCACGGCTGCGGGACTCCCTGGAGCTCCGCTTCCCGCTGTGCGGATCGCACCCGCACGGCTTCACCCCGCACCTGTCCCTCGGCCGTACCCCGGACCCGCACCTCCTCGCACGCAAGGTGGAGGCCCTCCTCGGCCCCATGACAGCCCGGGTCGACGAGCTGGTCGTGCTCTCCCGGCGCGGCGACGAGCCGATGCGGGTCCGCGCCCGCGTCCTGCTCGGCACCGGCGACGTACGTCACCCGGAGAATCCGGCCCTTCCGGGCAACCCTCCGCCCCACCACCCGTCCCGTCAGCCGCGCATAGGCCTCGGCCGGCCCAGCCCGCACGCACCGAAGTCATGAGTACGCACCCACGCCTTCTGCGGCGACGTGGCCGAGAAGGCGCTCGCCGATCTTGAATGGGGCGAGCGGGCCGTCGTCGAGGCGGTGCGCCGACTCATCGAAGCTGGTGGCAGCGTTCTTCCCTCACCGTCGGCCGAACCGCTGACCAGCGAAGACGCACCTCCTTTGCGCCTGGTGTCCGAGGCGGAAGTCCGGGGCCGTCTCGTCCAGGGCCACGGCCGGCGAGCGCGGGTCGCCCTACGGGGAGCGGACACTGAGCATGTTCCGGCGGTCACGAGACAGCCTGCTACCACCCTGCTACCTTGTGGATGTGAGCAACGACCGGAAGCAGACCCAGGTGCGGCTCGCCCCCGACGTGCTGGCCGCAGGCAAGGAAGCAGCCGCCGCCCGCGGCCTCGACTTCAACCGCTACGTGGAACGTCTCATCGACGAGGACACCACCGGAGCCCGCGCCGCCGGCATGGCCGCCGTCCAGGACCTTCTCGACCGCCACGGCGACTTCCTCGACAGTCTCGAGCGCGACCTCGACCAGGGCCACATTCGCTCGCAGAACACTGCGCGGGACGCCGCTGCGTGAGCATGTCTCTTCAGGTCGACCTGTCCTGGATCCTCGAAGTCACCCAGCGTGCCGGACGCCACGACCCGGCTCCCGACGATTTCGGAGTGCCCGTCGCGGCCGTGGAACGCCACCGTGCCGAACTCCTCGAACAGCCCGTCTACGGCGGACCGTTCGCTCGGGCCGCCGCACTCGTGCACACACTCGGCCGCTGCCGCTGGCTCGAACAGTCCAACCTGACCGTGGCATGCGCCGTCGCCGTCATGTACCTCACGGCCAGTGGGATTCCCGTCGATCCAGACCGTGACCAACTCACCGCACTCGCACACGAGTTGTACGACCCGCGCTGCACCGCCACTCGCATCGCCGAACAGCTCCGCACCTGGCGATAGAACGCCGCGACGAACATGAAGTCGCTGGAAGGTCTGGCGCAGGCCGCGCATCCTGCCCGGCGCCATTGCCTACGCCGCACTCCGTCTCTTCGGTTCGGCACGTCGCCTGGGAGCGGGGCCCGCCGAAGCCGGATCAGGCGCGCAGGGTGACGCCGAAACGGGTCTTCATCCGGCGCAGTTCCCACAGCGAGACGGCGGTCACCGACAGCGGTCCGCCCAGTACGGAGCAGAACTGGACGATGGGCGGGCCCGCCGGCATGCCGTCGCCGATCACGCTGAAGGCCGCGAACACCCACACCAGCGTCAGGGTGAGGACAGGAGGCAGCATCGGGTGGACCTGGGCGCTGTTGAAGGCACTACGGGCCGAGTACAACGACGCCATGAAGAAGAAGGGAAACCCCCACACGATCACGATCAGCGAGGCGACAGCCAGCACGTACTCCCACCAGCTCTTCCCGTCGTCAGCGTTGACGGTCAGGGCCGTCGGGACGAGGACCCCGCCGATGACGACCAACGTCAGCACGTACCAGCCGACCGCCTTGAGCGGAGCGCGCAGCCGGGAGCGCAGACGCGGCCGCAGGTGCGGGGGCGCGTAGTAGATGAATCCGATGATGACCAGGGGCGCGGCGATGATCAGCACGAACGGGGCGACGATGAGCTGGGCGGCACCGCCGTACGCCGCGTCCTCCCAGCGGTTCGGGTCCACGTTGTAGGCGAGGATCAGGGCGATGGTGGCAGCGGCACCGAGCACCGTGCGGGCCAACTGGACGCGGTCCACGGCGCGGTCCTCGATCCGACCGTCGCCTTCCTGCACGAAGAGCCTGGTGGCAACGCGGTGCGCGGAGCGCAGGATCGCGCCGACGAGCCCGAAGGGAGAGCCGAACGACAGGCAACCGCGGCGGCGCCGGGCGGCGGGCCTCGTGGGCTGGGGGCCGTAGGGGTACGGAGGCTGGTTCGGGTACGGGTATGGCCCCGGATTCGGTGGTGGCGGACCGTACGGGCCGCCCTGCGGTGGTCCGTACGGAGCGCCCCAGCCGCCCTGGCCTCCCGGTCCGTTGCCGCCAGGCTGACCCGGGCCGTTTCCCGGGCCCCATCCCCCCGTAGCCATGCCGCTCCCCTTTCGCTCTGGGCCAGTTGGTGCAGGGCGTAGTGTATTGGCACATCCGGTGACAGGGGCCTTGCTCGTTGCCGGTCGCGCCGCTTCGCCCGACGCGCCAGATAGGGCCCGGGGATCCCCGGCCCGTCATCTGCGGGGGGACGGGCCAGTACCCGAGTGCGCCTGCATGACCGTGCGCCTACTCGCGCTCCCCTACGCCGAGCACGCGGACCACCCGGACGACGGGCGGCCATAGCCCCCCCCCGCCCCGCGCGTTGATGCTCCAATTGCCGTCAAGGCGGTCTGGAGCCAGTTGCGATAGGCGCGGGCGAGGTTGTCGTCTCTGTTGAGTCTCCGTTCGAATCTGGAGATGGTGGTTGGCCAGAGGCCAAAGTGCTGGGCCGCGGCGGGGTCGTCGCGGTCCCGATGTTCTGCGCCGGCGTCTATGTCGCCGAGGACGCCTGGTAGTTCGCCACGCTGCTGTGCGGGCCCAGTCTCCCCGCCCTCGTGAAAGTCTTCGTGTGCTGCGGCGCATCGACCCCGCCGACATGAAGTTCGCTCCCAGGCCGCGCGCAACTCGACGAACGCCGCCGGCCAGGCCCCACCCCCGCCCGCTCCCTGCTACCGGGGCCCACGGCCCGCCACCGTGGTCCTCCGAGACGATCGGGGCGGTCGGGAGCGGCAAGACCCGGAACGCCGCGGCTTCCCCCGCACCTGGCGCCTGTCGTTGGACGTCTGCCGCGAGCGGCTGGCCGACGATTTCTCTGTCAAGCCAGCATGTTGGCCTCGACGCGACATCGACCTTGGCCTCAGCGGCCTGCTCGACCTGGACCTCTTCGCAGACATCAGCCCTCTGACGACGGTTCAGCACACGCCGATGCGCGGCCCCTACTCTCGCTGAGGGCCGAGCACCCGTGCGTTCACGCCGCCCGGCCCAACCCGTCGGTAACTTAATCAACTCGTGATCGCCACAGGCCAGTTGGCGGGGCCGACGGCGCCTTACGATCGCCCGATGTCACGCGCCAGGTACCAGGACCACGCCGCGGCGGCAGCCGCCGCCGTCTCGCTCGCCGCACTGTGCCTCGTCGCCGCGTACGCGGATCCGACCGGCCTGTTCGCCCCGGTAGGCGCTCAGACCCTGCGCCCGGGGGACGTGCACGGACTGTGGTCGCTGGCCGGATGGCTGGTGTTCCTGCCAGTCCTGGCCGCGGTGGCGTACGCGGGAACACTGGTGACGGTGCGGACGGCCGCGCCGGGCACCGGGCGCGGCCGGGTGCTCCTTCGGGTCTGGGGGGTGTGCGTCCTCGCGGGCGGCCTGGCCAGGTTCGGGCAGGCCGTCGCGGGCACCGTGGGAGTAGCCGTGCACAGCGGCAGCACGGACTTCCTACCGGTCGCGCTCTGGTCGGCAGGACTGGTGGCCGAGCGGACGGCGCTGCTCGGCTGGCTGCCCGCACTGGTCGCGGCGCTGGCGCTGCGGCGTTCGACCCCGCCAGGAGAGCCGGCGGCCGGACAGGACCTCCGGTCGATCGTCGCCCGGACGCTGCCGACCGCTCTGCCCGCCGGACTGCTGCTGCTCGGCGCCCTGGCCTCCTCCTCACCCGCCGCCTCGATATCCGCAGGCCTGACCGCCCAACTGCCCGCGATGTCAGCTGTTTTGGTGACGACGGCGGCGACCGCGCTGCAACTGCGCGGCGAGCGGCGATTCGCCCAGGCGCGGGGCATTGGACTCCTGGTCGGCGGCTGGGTCTGCGCGCTCGGCGCGGGCGCAGTGGTCGGCGTGGTCGACGGACTCGGCACAGTGGTGCACGAGGCGGTGTCCGGCACCGACGACCTTTCGGCGATACCCATGGCAGGCCAGGCGGTCGCCGCGGGGCTGGCGCTCGGCCTGGCCTTCGGGTGGGCCCTCGCCCCGACCGAGTTGCTCCTACGCCGCCTGCCACAGGTACGTACGAACCCACGAACAGGCCTGCCGCTGGCGACGGTCCTGGTGCTGCTCGCCGTCGTCGCAGGGAACCTGCTGACCGCGACGCCGGACCGCACCGCGCCGTTGAGCGCCGCCGTACGGGCCACCGGGTCGCAGGAGCTGCCCGCACTGACGGTGCGGAGCCGGACGATCGTCGATGCGAACGGCCGTCAGGTGTTGCTGCGCGGCGTGAACGTCAACCAACTCAACGATTACGGCACCAACGGCCGGTCTGGAGCCAAGAGGGTGCTCCCACTGACCGAGAACGACTTCCAGCAGATGGCCGCCGCGGGCTTCGACGTCGTACGCCTCAACGTCAACTGGTCACGCCTGGAGCCCACCCGTGGGCACTGGTCGCGGGCCTACCTCGCCCGTATCGAGCAGGCCGTCGACTGGGCCGCCGAGTACGGCATGTACACCGACATCGACATGCACCAGGACGCCTACTCCCGCTACACGGCGGGAGCGAAGAGCAGCGCGTGCGCGACACCGCTGCCGGGCTTCGACGGCGCGCCCGCCTGGGCGACGCTCACCGACGGACTCTCCCGCTGCCAGGGGCTCGACCGGGACACCACGTCCGCCGTCCAGCGCGCGGCGAGCAACTTCTACCACGACACCGACGGCATCCAGGGCCACCTCGTGGACACCCTCGCCCTTCTCGCGCGCACCTTCGCCGACAATCCGGCGGTGGCCGGATACGGCCTCTACAACGAGCCGGGGTTCGGTGACGACGCGAGCACCAGCAGCTCGGTGCTGCTCGGCGCGTACTACGACCGAGCGCTGAAGGCGATCCGCGCGGCCGAGAACGCGACCCCAGGCGGCTTCCACCACCTGGCCTTCCTCGAACCCAGCGTGCTGTGGTCCGGGCTCGGCTTCGCCGCGACGCCGCTGCCGGCCTTCACCGACGATCCCTGGACGGTGTTCGCCCCGCACCTGTACAACGAGTCGATCACCATGGACCAGACCCTCGGCATCACCCTGGTCTCCGTCGAGCGGGGCTTCACACTGGCAGAGCGGCAGGCCAAGGCATACGGGATGCCTATGTGGAGCGGCGAGTGGGGCTGGTTCCCGTTCACGGGCAAGCGCGCGCAGTCCCTGGCCGAGCGATTCCAGGACCAGGCGGACGCGTACCGGATGGGCGGCGCCTTCTGGGTGTGGAAGCAGGCCTGCGGCAGCCCCGAGTCGAGCACCACGTCCCCGACGACCGGCAACTACGTCCAGCAAGACTGCGCCACCGGCGACACCCTGCCGCCGGCCGCCGGAGTCAAGGGCCTCGTGGTACGGCCCTATCCGCGGGCCGTACCGGGGACCCTGGACGCGCTCTCCAGCTCGCGACACACGCTGTACTTCAGCGGCACGAAAGCGAAGAGCGCTCGCTCGTGCACCCTCGACGTGTGGTTCCCCGGCGCGGCCTCGCCGAAGCTCACCGTGCACGGGGTGACCGATGTGAAGTCAGCGCGAGAGAAGGGCGGTTGGCGGATCACGGGCTGCGCGACCGGTTCGTTCCGTGTTCAGGCACGAACCGGCGCGGCCTAGAACCGCATCAGGCAACGGTCGCCCTCTGACCACGCCTTGGATTGACTCTGACTGGGCGGGCCATCACCTAGGAGGCGCGGCATCCCGGCGGCGTCTGTAGGCGCCAGAGATCAGCACGACGCCGAAGACCAGCTGCACGACGCTCCTCCCTGAAACAGGCCACGAGTCCGACTGGCTGGGGGAACGACAAGAAGTGAAGCGTCGCCCGTTGGGTGCAACGTCCAGCACGCCCCCAAGCACCCACAAGCGCTACGAGCCGCCCAAGAGGTTTCTCGGAATCCGAGAAACCTCTCAGGGTCGTCGTGCTCACATCCAGCAGGTCAGACGCGCTGGTGTTCGTCCTTCAGGGACGTCACGATCTGCGTCGCCAGCTTCTTGGCCGTGGCAGCGCCGTTGTCGTGCCCGTCCGTGGACATGACGCTGACGACGTCGGTGCCCGCGCGCACGGCGATCAGGGTCGTGCCGTTCTGCCAGGCGCTGTCGGTCAGGGTGATGGTGTAAGCGGCGTCGCCCAGGCCGGGCGTGGTGGCGCCGGTGACCTTCACTTTGGTGTGCGTGTCGGAGTCGGTGAAGGTCGCGCACGCAGTGGCGGTTTTCTCCAGGTCCGTCAGCACAGTCGTCGAGGTCGTGCCGCGGTAGGTGTCGATCTCCTGGGCGATGTCCTCGGAAGTGGCCTTGCTGACGTAGTCGTTCTGGGCGAAGGACACCCCCGAGTCGCCGGTGATCGTTATCCAGCTGGTGCCGCCCAGCAGGGAGCAGTCCGGCTTCGGCGCTGGGGAGGAACTCGGCGAGACGTAAGTGGTGCCGGTATCCCGCGCGCCGCTGGGGTCGACCGCGAAACCGGCAGCGAAGAAGGACGCGGGTGCCAGCGCCTTCTTGAGCTGTGCGCCCGTCAGGAGACCGGCGTTGGGGTCCTTGGCCGGCTTCGTCTTGGCAGACGAGGGCTGAACGGTGGTTCCGGATGAGCAGGCCGCCAGGGCCAGCGGGAGCACGGCTGCGGCGAGCAGCGCCTTGGCCGCGCGGGAGAGGTGACGCATCGGGATTTCTGAGTCCTTCTTTGAGGAGTGGTGCGGTTGAGCCGAGCGGACTCTACGGGTGCACAGGCCGTACACAGGTATCGAGGTTCCCAAGATCAGTAAAAGAGTTCCGAGAGCGCCGAGCTTCTTGCTTCGGGACCGTAGTTGAGCTCAGCGTGACTTACGTCCTGAAGGACTCGGCCTGGTGTGACCAGGCGCGGCTCGTCACTGCGCAACGAGCCCGCGGCTGGCGATGACCACAGCGACCGCGGGCATGGTGAGCCGGGGATGATGCCCTGCGCCGCGTCGAGGAGACCGCCCACGAGGTCAGGCGCGATCTTGAAAATTCCGCCGGCCGCCGCGTACGACGAGCCCGCGAGTATGCCGCCGGTCAGGCACGGCCTCCAGCCGAGGGGCTTGACCATGCCGCCGCCCTTGATGCCTATATGGAGCAGTACCGTCAGCGCGACGGCGAGGCCGACGATGCCGAGGTTACCGAACAGGCTGTTCACGGTGGGTTCCTTGGCTAGGCGGCGCGGCCGTACAGCAGCGCGCCGAGGGGGACGGAGGAGACGGGTACGGCGGCGAGCCAGGCGATGGGGAACAGGCGGTGCCGGGTGCGCCGGTAGATGACGATGGCGGCGAGGCCGTAGATCGTCCACGCTCAGCTGCTCGTCCAGTGGCCGGCGGCGAACCAGCGCGCCGTGTCCGCGCCCCAGTTGACGAGGCCGATGGGCCATCCGGCTGCGGCGGTGCCGTGGGTCAGAAGCCAGCGTTGTTTGGGTGTCAGTGCTGCGAGGGCTTCGGCGAGGGATGTGCGGGACAGCTCGATGTGCGGGCGGCGGCGCTCGCAAGGCGCGGGCTCCTCGTCCGGATCGTCGTCCACCGGGTGCGGATCCGGGTCCGGATCGGGGTCCGTGCTGGTGGCAGGCTCGGGTTCCTCGTCGGCGCCTGCCTCGGCGTTGCCGTCGAGGATGTCGTCGAGCCAGTCCGGCGGGCGGGGCTCGAAGCCGTCGGGCAGTTGAGCTGGCGCGGAGGGGAGTTGCGGCTCGTCTGCGTCGGGGCCAATGCCGCGCTTGCGGAGCCAGTCACGAATGGTGAGTTCCTACTGGTCGAGGCCGGGGCGGGTCTCGGTCATCGGGTGCCCTTCAGCTCGTTGGTAAGGCGGTTGACCGTGCGGACGACGGTGGAGCGCGGGACGTCCTTGCCGTGGATGCCCTGCACGCACTTGTAGATCCGCTCCTTGTCCCGCATGCCGGTGGACAGGGCTGTCCTGATCGAGTCCGTGACGGTCTGTCCCGGCGGGGCAACGGGGCGGAGGTTGCCCTCTGACCTGCTGTCCTCGATGCCCTGCTCGTTGTCCCAGACGGCGCGGACAGTGTCCTCGTCGGCGTCGGTGCGCAGGCGATCGAGCTGGTCAAGGACATCGTCGAGGGCGGCGTTCGGGACCGTGTCCATGACAGCGCGGACAGCCGCCCGGACAGTGCCCAGGGCGCGCCCCGACCTGTCCTGCTCGTTGTCCTGCTGTCCGGTCTGGACGGGGTCGAGGAGGTCGAGGCGTCACCGAAACCAGAAGGCCCTCACCCACGCAAGGCCACCCTGCCGTCACCAACGTGCCCGAACTGAACACCTAGGTCTGGCCGCCGCCTCCAGGAGGAGGTAGGGCGCGAGCGCTACTCAGCGGCAGCCCGGCACCGTCCAGGAAACCGCACTGGTCACGGCTGCTGCTTCGTGCGACTGGCTGAGGCTTGTTGAGCGTCCGCGCCGGAACTGGCGTGTCGTTGGGTCTCCTGTGGGCCGTGCCAGTCCAGGCACATCACGGTGGCGTCGTCTTCGAGCCGCCCGCCAGCTGCGTCCCGGACTGCGGACGTCAGCAACAACGCGGTCTCCCGCGGGTGCAGGCCCCGGGTGCGCTCCAGTAGGGCAGGCAGGTCGACCTTCTCCCCATGTCGTTCGACCATGCCGTCGGTGAACATGAGCAGACGGTCGCCATGGCGCAGATCGAGGTCCTGCACACGGTAGGGGAGGGTCGTGAATTCCGACAGCCCGAATGGATGGTCCACCTCACAGGTGATCACCTCTGCAACGCCCTTGCGCATGCGCAGTGGCCAGGGGTGTCCCGCGTTGACGAGCTGGGCCCGCCCGGTATGGAGATTGATGCGCAGCAGCTGCCCGGTGGCGTGCCCGTGGCCGTGGTCGACGAGTGCCCGGTCGACCCGTTGGGCCTGTTCGGCCAGGCCGGCTCCTGCGCGGCGGGCGCCACGCAGGGCGCTCACGAGGACCGTGGCAGCCAGGGCCGCATCGAGGTCGTGGCCCATGGGATCGGTCACCGACACGTGCAGTGCGTCCCGTTGCAGGGTGTAGTCGAAGGTGTCGCCGCTGAGGTCTTCGGAAGGCTCCAGGCTCCCGCACAGCGTGAACTGTGCGGCCTCGCACGAAAGAGACGAGGGAAGCAGCTGGTACTGGATTTCCGCTGCCAGAGTGGTTGGCCTGGAGTGTTTGCCCCAGGTGTAGAAGTCGGTGAAGCGCTCATTGGCGATCACGATGTAGGCCAGGACATGGGCCGCTTCCCCGACCTCATCAAGGACGTCCTTGCCGGGATCGGCTGGCAGGAGCAGTTCCAGCAGCCCGATCGCGTCCCCCCGGTTGGTGACCGGCACGATCACTCGCTGCCCCTGATCGGTCACCTCCTGATAAAGCCGCTGGGTACGGATCACCTCCTCGTAGGCGCTGCCGAAGACAGGGATCCGCTCCGTCTTCAGCCCATCCTCCGCGGGGGCTGTCGACAGCCGCGCCACCGCCTTCCCCGTCAGGTCCACGATGAGGAAAGAGACCTGCGTGGCCCCGAAACGCAGCCGCAGGTCCTCCGCGATCACATCGACGGCATCCACCGGCGCCGCCGTCTCCGCTGCCGTCAGCAACCGGGGATGTCCGCTCTGCCCACCACTCACCACCGCAGTCCTTCCGCCAGTCCCACCTACCAGCCTGAGAATCACCACACTGAGCGTCAACCCATGAAAAGAAACAATATGTACGGATCCTTCAGTTTGTGTCCACGAAACTGTGTCTGTTTCCCGACGTCCGCCCGCAGGCACAGTCGCTATGACTGCTCAGTCACGAACCCGACGACGGGCTGGCTCCTTCGCCCTGCTGTGTAGCAGCAAAGCCGAGGCGCTTACAGGCGCCCCAGTCACGGCGGTGGCGCCGATAGCCGCGTACCTGCCGTTCGGCTTGGGCGGTCGGCGAGTAACGGTCGCGCGGCCGGCTCCCCGGTTTCGCCTGCGCGGATGTGGACGTGCTCCATTTCCTGTGCCGTGCGGGCCTGCCAGATGCGGAGGAGCTGCTCGACGATCCGTCGTGGGTTACACGGCTCGGCGGCCTCGCACACGACTATGAGGCGGCGTACGTGGATTGCGGAGACCTGATCCACTCGGCCGCGGGCGCACACCGACCCTCCTCGGTGTGCGCCCCCGCCTTGGGCGACGGCGGTCGATGCGAGTCGAGTTGCGTCAGGCGGCGGCGCGCCCCTGCCGCCGATTGGTCACGTTGAGTTCCCTGCCTCAAGAGAGCGCGAGTCGACGGCCCCACGGCGACCTGGAAACACAGGCCCTGGCGCGCCTTTGGGTGACGGGGCATCCCTGACCCCAGGGCAGGTACCGACCCGCTTTGTCACCGTCCCGGCCCGTACCAACCAGACGACGATCCCCGAGCGCAGGGTCAGTGACCGGTGGCCGTCGTATTCCCAGGTCAGAGTGGCTTTGATGATGGAGTCCGTCTGTTCTGCGAGGGTGCCATCCCAGCTGGAGTGGGCTTCGTCGGCGTTTGTGATGCCGTCGTGGGCCATGCAGCACTTCGACGAGCGGCGCCCGAGGGCGTCGTAACGGCAGTGGGCGCGTGCGCGGGCGGTGCCCACCGTCAAGTGCGGACGCGCCAGAGGTACCTGGCCACGTAGGGCAGCGCGAGGTCACCGGCCGCCGAGTACGCGAGCAGATCGACGCTCTCCAGGCCGAGCTGGACACGGAGCTCCTCGACGTCACCGACCTGCCGGTCACACCGGTACCTGGACAGTTTCACCGGACGTCGGAGTCGCCCGTGCCGCGCAGATGGAGGCCTGCGCGGCACCTGTCGAAAGTCTTGCTGTAAAGGCATCGCGATGCCTCGCCGTGCCTTGAGCTTAGTGATCAGACCTCTTTCCTGCAGAGGCTGGCGTCACGGCAAGAACGTGCGCGCATAGCGTTTGTCCGTGTCTCAGGCGAAACGGTCTCCGGCCGACTGGCCAGGGTCCTGCTGTAATGGGTAGGGCAGAAAGCGGCCGGAAAGGCAATCATGCGAGTGCTCGTAGTCGAAGACGAACGCGGGCTTGCCGCGGGACTCGCGCACGGCCTCGCCTCCGACGGCTTCGTCGCCAATATCGCCTATAACGGTGTGGACGGGCTCTGGCATGCCGTCAACGAGCCGCACGACGTCATCGTGCTGGACATCATGCTGCCCGGACTGACCGGATACGAGGTCCTCAAACGGCTACGGATGGCCGGCGTGTGGACCCCAGTGCTGATGCTCACTGCCAAGGACGGCGAGTGCGACGAGGCAGACGCCCTCGATCTCGGGGCCGATGACTACCTGAGCAAACCGTTCTCCTACGTGGTGCTCGTCGCCCGCCTGCGGGCCCTGCTGCGCCGCGGGGCACCGGCCAGACCCGCCGTACTCACAGCCGACGACCTCAACTTGGACCCCGCATCTCGCCGATGTCACCGCGCAGGGCGGGAAATCGCTCTGACAGCGCGGGAGTTCGCGCTGCTGGAATTCCTGCTCCGCCACCGCGACGAGGTGGTCAGCAAAACCGACATCCTCACCCACGTGTGGGACGAGAACTACGACGGCGACACCAACATTGTCGAGGTGTACGTCGGCTATTTGCGGCGCAAGATCGACGTCCCCTTCGACCGCCAGTCGATCGACACCATCCGCGGGGCCGGCTACCGGCTACGCGGCACAGGCCAGTGACACGATGGCCCGCCCGTGCCTGGGCCTGGTGGAGCCGCCGGTCGCTGCGCCTGCGGCTCACCGCCGCGGCAGCACTCGTGATCACAGCGGCACTGGCGGGTGCCGCCGTAGTGCTGGTCGCCTGGCTTCGCACCAACCTCATCAGCGGACTCGACCAGACCGCCTGGCAGCGGGCCCAAGCCGTCGCCGAGATCGTCAACTCCGGAAACCTCCCTGCCGCGCTGCCCTCCGCCGGCGATCGCGACATCACCGCCCAAGTCATCGACAGCAAAGGCACGGTACGGTCCAGCTCACCGAATCTAGAAGGCAACCAGAGAGCGTTCACCTTCGCCCCGGCACCGGCCACCTCGGATGAGCCCCACGCCCGTAGCGTGCATCACCTTCCCCACGGAGAGAACGGAACATGGCGCGCCGTGGCCATCCGCGCCGGCACGCCCAACACGCCGATGACCGTGTACGCCGCCGTGCTCACGGAGGACGTCGACAACAGCCTCGCCGGGCTCACCAGGGGGCTGGCCATTGGCGTGCCGCTGGCCGTTACCGTGCTCACCAGCGTCGCATGGCTGCTCACCGGGCGTGCTTTGCATCCCGTAGAGGTGCTGCGCGCTCAGACCGCCGAAATTACCGTCTCCGATCTCAGTCGCCGTCTCGATGTGCCCCCATCAGCCGACGCGCTGGGCCGGCTCGCCACCACACTCAACGATCTACTCGCCCGGCTAGAGGCCTCTACGCACAAGCAGCGCCAGTTCATCGCCGACGCGAGCCACGAGCTGCGCAGCCCCCTGAGCAGCCTGCACACGCAACTGGAGGTCGCCGCCCGGCATCCCGAATCCACGGACTGGCGCAGCCTGGGCCCGGTCCTCGTAGAGGACAGCGAACGCCTCTCCCGTCTCGTCGACGACCTGGTGCGCCTGGCCCGTCTCGACGCCCGCCCTCAATTCCGCACACGCCCCGTGGACCTGGACGAGATCGTCTTCGCCGAAGTCCGGCGCGCTCGTCAGCGCACGCATCTCACCATCGATCAGCACGCCGTCAGTGCCGCGCGCGCGGACGGCGACGTTGACGCCCTCACCCGCGTGGTGCGGAACCTGCTGGACAACGCCCTCCGGTACGCCACCCAAAGGATCGACGTGAGCCTCGGCGTCTGCGACGGCACCGCGCAACTTGTCGTCTCCGACGACGGTCCCGGCATCCCCGGACCCGACCGACAGCGCGTTTTCGACCGCTTCACACGCCTGGACGACGCGCGGGGCAGAGACACCGGCGGCAGCGGACTGGGACTCTCCATCGTCCGCGACATCATCACCGTCCACCGCGGCACCGTCCATGTCGAGGACAACGCCACCGGCGCCCGCTTCGTCGTCCGCCTCCCCATCACACAGCACTGAATCGAATCCCTCGAAGGAACATCATCAACGAGGTGCTTTCGTTGAGACCTCGACGATCTGTTCAGGACGCGGGCCGTAGGCCAGGACCACCTGCCCGTTGGGCTGCTGGGGCTGCCCAGTGATCCGGTGGGTCGGGGCCGGCAGCATGTCGAGCGGGTGACGCCGGATGTGCCAGGTCTGGTAGGCGACCAAGGCGGCCAGCACTCCCACCAGCATCACCGAGCCCCACAGCGTGCCCAGTCCGAGTCCGCCCTCGCTGACAGGCTTGGTGATCGAGTCACCGGCTGCCGCGCTCAGTGGGCGGGTGAGGATGAACGCCAGCCAGAACAGCACCATCGTGTTGATGCTGGTCAGGTAGTGGGCGGCGAGCAGGAGCAGCATGACTCCGGCGATGGCGAAGAAGGTATTGCGGAATCCCAGGCCGGCGCCGTGGGCCAGCCAGTCGCCGCTGGCGGTGCCGAGGGTGTTGGACACGAGAATCGCAACCCAGTACAGAACCTCGCCCTTGCGTGAGGCGATCTTCTCCACGTCATAGGTCTGCCCGGTACGCCACCACACCACGAAGATGATCACCAGGAGGCTGGTAAGGATCACCGCACCAGCCCCGTAGCCAATCCCGTTACTGGTCACAGTCCCGGAATGGCCGACCCCGCGGTCCATGAGGTCCGAGATGGCGGTCCCGACGATGCTGGTGCTAAAGATCACCGTCCAGAAAATTCCCGGATGAAAGCGCTTGGCTCGCAGCTGGAAACCGACGACGATCACGAAGAACACGAAGAACACGATCGCACAGGCGACGTACCCAAACTTGAGTTCGATCGCAAATTCGTCACTGCCAGTTTCCCCGAGAGTCACAGCGACGATTTTCAGCGCCCAGAACAACGCTGTCACAAGGGGGAGCTTCCGCAGCACATACTTGGCCGAGCCATCCACCCTGGAGGACCGGGGCGCGGTGACAGTCATAATTCCACCTGTCTCCAAATATTCCGTTGCCGCATGCACGGATCTGATTAGGCTCACGCAGCAATGCACGCGACATAAGAACGCTGATGCCGCCGGGACATGAAATCGGACCGGCTACAGTCCGACGATTCATCTCGCGACCGCGACTGACGCGAAGCAACTCTTCCACACCCCCGCTGAGAGCTCGCTGAACGCGGCCGAGAGCATCCTCAGATCCATACACCTGCCGACAGCCATCAGCGAGCAATTAGCCCGCAACCCCACGCGGTTCTCAAGGTCGCTCCCGCAACCCCATATCTGGCCCGGTCTAAACCGGGGGCTCCCACGCAAGAGAAGGGATGACCGGGCGGATTCCGCGGCTTCACCAGCCTGCTCCCCCGCGCTGTCCTCTCCCAGACGGCCGCCACCGCTCGGCTGAACTGGCTCCGCCGCCTGCTGACCGGCCGCCCAAGCCCCACAAATCCGCCATCGCCGCCCTGAGGGCTCGACAGCGAGCCTGGCGAGCCCGGTCGGCCCGGATTGGCGGCGTCGCAGGCATGCCGCGACGCCGCCGGCCCCGGGCACTGAGGGTCAGGGAGCCTGGCGGATGGCCCGCTTGCTCGCGTCGGCTTGCTGCGCGCGCAGCGGCAAGAACACCTGCTGCTTGGAAACCACGCCCTGGCCCTGCTTGCTGAGGATGAATCGCATCAGCTCCTCCATCACCGGATCCAGCTGTTTGCCCGGGCGCTTGTTCACGTTGAAGTACGTGACCCGGCTCAACGGATACGCCGCGGAGGCGACGTTCTCGTACGTGGGCGCATACGCCGTCGCCCCGTTGTGCTCGCTGAGCGCGATGACCTTCACGCCCTGGTCGACGTAGGCCATGCCGGTGTAGCCGATCGCGTAACGGTCGGCCTTGACGTCCTTGGCGATGGGGAAGACGGTCTTCTCCCAGCGCACGTCGGGATCTGCCGGAGTCGAGCCGTCGCCGGCGCCGGGGCGCCACTCGCCCCGCTTGCCGGCTGCGTTCAGGACACGCTGGCGGACGAACTCCTCGAAGCCGTTCCACGGCTGCAGACCGACGATGTGGACCGGCTTGTCGGCCCACTCACCGGTGGCGCCGAGATCTCCCCAGGTGAGCGCGGGCGAGCCACCGCGGTTGCGTGTCGTGGAGAACGCCGCGTCGAGCTGGTCGAACGAGAGCTTGTCGACGGGGTTGTCCTTGTTGACGATGATCCCGACGGAGTCGAGGAATCCGAAGTGGCGGTAGCTGCCACCCGAGATCGGCACGCTCAGCGGGTCGTAGCCGAAGGCGTCGTGAAATCCCTTGACGTCCGTGGGTTTCAGCTCGCGCGAGACGAAGACACAGTCGAGGTTCCCCTTCACCAGCTCCAGGGCGCCCAGGCTGCCCGCATAGGGCGGGTTCACGGAGATGTGCACCCGCGGATACTTCTTCTCGAACTCCTTGATCCAGGTCTTCGACAGCGCGGCCAACACGTCCGAGGCCCCGCACTGGTAGTCACCGTGCAGAGAGCTCTTCGGCTTCGCGCTGTAGGAGGACAGGGCCGCATCGAGCGAGGGCTGCAGCAGCTCCCGCTCGGGCAGAGGGCGCCCGTGTGCCTGGTTGTAGGCGTCCTGGTCATCGGTCTGCGGCGTGACCGTCTTCTGCGGCGCCATCGCCCACGTGCCGAAGTCCTTCGCGTCGTTGTCCGGCTGCGCCTGACTGGTGAGACTGGCCGCCACCAACAGAGTGGTGGTCAGTGTCAGTGCAGCGGCTGCTCGTGAGGCTCGTCTCATGAAGCAATCTCCCGGAAAGTCAGAGGCGAAAGGCAAAGCACAAACCCATGACGCGAACGGGGCTGCCCTGCCATCGAGTTGGCCGAGAGACTAGGTGGCACGCTCAACCACAGCCACGGGACTCGGACGAAAAGGTCGTTGATCTCTGTTCTGCCCGTTCTGCCACCGGCCGGGACGATCCGCCACCGGCTGCGCAACACAAGACGGCGGCTGTCTGTGGCTGGCTGCGCGGTGGTAAGTGGCGAGTGGCAGCAAGTGGAGCCGGCAGGAGCAAGGCGGCTGCGCAGGACACGACCTCCGGGGCCGGTTCGGTATCGCAACGAGCCGGTCGCCATCAGCCCGGGAAGCACCTTTGGGCTGCTCTGTTGCGGTCTACTTCCGCTGCAGGAGCCCCGGCGGGAAGAAGCGCCGTTATGCACCGGCACACAGCCGTTCACGCCCCGCTGATGGCGCTCCCTGGAAGGTCGGCGCAGCACTCCGGACCCGGAACGTAAGGGAAGCGGGGCGTTACTCGGCCAGTGGCAGCAGCAAGGTGAAGCGCGTGGGCGACCGCTGGCTCAGGCTGAGGCGTGCACCTGCGCTTTCGGCGAGATCGAGAGCGAGGGACAGGCCGATTCCCCTGCCGGGTCCTGTCGTGACGCCGCGCTCGAAGAGGCGTTTCGCGTCGATGGCGAGAGTTCCCTCGTCAGCGACGTCGAGGGCGAGCGCGCCGCCGAGTTCGCGCAAAGTCACCGTCACTGTTCCCGTGCCGTGGCGGCGGGCATTGTCGAGGAGGATGTCGAGGATCTGGTCAGTGGTCCGGCCGGGGACGGGCAGGGTGAGCGCTGCCGGGTCCGGCACGACCTCCATGCGACGGCTGTCCTGGGCGAAGGGGCCGTGCCAGCGTGCCTCGACCTGGTCCAGGAGGTCACCGGCCGGACGGGTGGAGGCGACGGCGGCCGGCAGCGCTTCCGCCGTGGCCAGTCGAAGGACTTCGTCAATGGTGTGCTGAAGGTGGTGTGCCTGCTCCAATGCCTCTTCCAGGGCGGCACGCTGGTCCGCTCCGGGGGTGTTGAGCCCTGTTTCCAGACCCAGTTGCAGGCCGGTGAGCGGAGTGCGCAGCTGGTGGGAGGCGTTGGCGGTGAAGTGCCGCTCGCGTTGGAGTAGTTGAGCCAGGTGCTGGACCATCGTGTTGTGGGTGGCGGCCACCTGGTCGATCTCGGTGATGCCGCAGAGTTCGGCCCTTGCGGACAGGTCGCCGTCCGCGATGGCCAGGGATGTCCGGGAGAGGGCCTCCAGAGGGGCGCTCAGGATGCGTGCCTGTCTGCGGGCCACGAGGACGGCGACGCCGAGCGCGATCAGGACTGCGGCCACCAGGGCGCCCCAGCCGAGCAGGACGCGGTTCCACACTCCTTGCGTGGCGGTGGAGGCGCGTACGACACCGATGACGCGTTCGTTCTGGGATACGGGTACGGCGGCCACCAGGTCGTCATCCGTCTGCTCCTGGACCACCTTGTCGGCCATCGCGCGGCGCGTGGCGCTGTCGGCTGTACCCGGGCCGGTCCCCGCACGCAGACGCAGCTGTCGGTCGTAGACGCCGACCTGGCCTTCGGATGGCCCTGGCGGCAGTTCGACCGGGTCGCCGGAGGCGAAGTCAGGGCTCACCCGGGCCGCGGCCGCCATCGCGCGGCGCTCCACCTCTCCGCGTTCATCGGCGAAGAACGACACCCGGATGGCCACGGCGAGCGGCACGGCGAGCAGGACTAGAGCCACCACCGCGGCCACCAGGGCCACCCTGACAACGCGCTTGTTCATGGCCTCCATGATGCGGGCGCGCACGCGTGTGACCGGCAGCCACAGGCAGGTTTTGCCGTCGTCTAACCCTGCGCGCGCCGGGCTCTAACCAGCCGCTGCCTAGCGTCGCAGGTATGCAGTCGGCCTCACTCGTGAAGGAAACCACGATCATGCGACGCAAACTCGTTCTTTCCGTTGCCGCGGTGGCACTGGCCGCGGGCACAGTGGCGGGATGCAGCGGCGGCAGCACTTCCGCATCTGGCGGCGGCACGTCGAACAGCTCCGGTCCAGCGCCCGCTCCCACCGAGTCCAACCCGGCCGGTGACATCCCCGACAACCAGGCGTACGTCGTCTACAAACCGGCCGGCGGCGGCTTCACCGTCAAGGTCCCCGAGGGGTGGTCTCGCACGACGACCGGCAACGCGGTGACTTTCACGGACAAGCTGAACCGGATCGAGATCGCGCCGACGAACACGTCCGTGGCTCCCACCGCTGGGTCGGTGAACACGAAGACCCTGCCCGTCCTGCGCAAACAAGTTCCTGGTTTCCGGATGGGCAAGGTCACGACCGTGTCCCGCCAGGGAGGCAAGGCCGTACTGGTCACCTACCGCGGGGACAGCGCACCGGACTCCGTGACCGGCAAGGTCGTGCACGACGCGTTCGAGCGCTACGCCTACTCCAAGAACGGACACGAGGTCGATCTGACGCTGTCCGGACCTGTCGGCGCCGACAACGTGGACCCGTGGCGCATTGTCTCGGACTCGCTGCGGTGGCAGTGATGACCAGCACCCCATGTGCCAAGGCCCCGGAACACGCCGACAGAGACGCACTCCGGGCCACGGACCTGTACCGGTTCTACCGGGCCGGCGAGGAGGAGACCCTGGCCCTGCGCGGCGTCACGCTGCAGGTCCGGCGTGGGGAGACCGTCGCTGTCATCGGGCCGTCGGGATCCGGCAAGTCGACCCTGCTGGCGTGTCTGGCCGGTCTCGACGAGCCGGACGGCGGCGTCGTACACATCGGCGGGGAGCGGATCAGCCATCGTCCGGAGGCCGAGCGGTCACGCGTCCGTGCCCGCCGTATCGGCGTCCTGCTGCAGTCCGGCAACCTCGTCGCGCATCTTGACGTCAGCGCCAACATCCGCCTCGCGCGTACCGCAGCGCCCGGCGGGAGCAAGCAGTCTGTCGCCTCGCTTCTCGACCGGGTGGGGCTCGGGCACCGGGCCCGGGCTCTGCCTCAGGAGCTGGCCGGCGGCGAACTCGCCCGTGCGGGCCTTGCCGTTGCCCTGGCCAACGATCCTGACATCCTCCTCGCCGACGAGCCGACCGGTGAGCTGGACGGAGCGACGGAGCAGCGGATCCTCCGCCTGCTCCGGGCCCGCGCCGATGCCGGGGGCGGGGTGCTGGTCGTCACCCACAGCCCCGAAGCGGTCAAGATCGCCGACCGGGTCATCACCCTGCGCGACGGAAGGATCCCGTCATGAGCACCACGGACGACGCGGGCGTCGTGGTTGCCGGGGAGGTACTCGTCCGGTGCGAGGACGCGGCCCGCACCTACGGTTCGGGTCCTACCGCTGTTGTCGCGGTGCACGGTGCCACCTGTCAGGTGCGGTCCGGCGACCGGATCGCCATCACCGGACCGTCTGGTTCGGGCAAGTCCACCCTGGTGCATCTGATGGCCGCGCTCGAGGAGCCCACCGCCGGGAGGGTCAGCCGGCCAGGTCTCACCGAGGGGCGCATGACCGGACAGGTCGGGGTGGTGTTCCAGGGCCCCAGCCTCATACCGGCCCTCGACGTGGCCGAGAACACCGCACTCCCGCTCGTCCTCGCCAAGATCCCGGGAGCGGAGGCGGAGATCCGTGCCATGGACGCCCTCGCCCTCGTGGCTGCGGCCGATCTGGCGCGCAAGCTGCCAGAAGAACTATCGGGCGGTCAGGCCCAACGGGTGGCCATCGCCCGCGTACTGGCCCTGCGCCCGCGCCTGGTCCTGGCAGACGAACCCACCGGTCAGCTGGACCGCGCGACGGGCCAGCACATCATCGACGTCCTCATATCCGTGGCCGACGAGATCGGCGCCGCCCTGGTCGTCACCACGCACGATCCCACGGTCGCCCAGCGGCTGACCGAGCAGTGGGAGATGCACGAAGGCCGTCTGCAACCCGTGCCCGCTCCGTCGCCACGGACTGGAGCAACGGCTCACCGGAAAGACACGCCATGATCATCAACTGGATCAGCGGGCTGCTGCGACGCCGCGCGGGACGGCTGGCCGCCACCGCGGCCGGAATCGCTCTCGCGGTCGCCCTCGTGGCCTCGCTCGGCTCGTTCCTGACCGCGTCGAAATCGACCATGACCGACCGGGCCGTCCGCTCGGTCGCGGTCGACTGGCAGGTGGAGGTCCAGCCCGGAGCCGACCCAGCCGGGATCCTTCGGACCGTGAACTCCACACCAGGAGTTGGGAACGCGCAGAGTGTCGGGATGGCCCGATCCACCGGATTCGAGGCCACCGGCCAAGGCAGCACGCAAAACACCGGACCGGGCGTCGTCCTCGGTCTGCCCGACACCTACCGGTCCGCGTTCCCCCGTGAGATCCGGCAGCTCACCGGCGCCACGTCCGGCGTGCTCCTCGCCCAGCAGACCGCGGCCAACTTGCACGTCGCTCCCGGCGACAGCGTCACGGTACGACTGCCCGGCACGCGGCCCGCCGAAGTGAAGGTGTCCGGTGTCGTCGACCTCCCGCAGGCCGACTCTCTGTTCCAGAAGGTGGGCGCACCGCCCCAGTCGCAGCCCACCGCGCCACCCGACAACGTCCTGCTGCTCCCCTCCCCCGCGTTCGACAAGCTGACCGCGCCGGTCAGGGCCGTCGACCCCGCGGCCGTCACCACACAGATCCACCTCACCCGCAACGCACCCCTGCCCGCAGACCCAGCCGCCGCGTTCACGTCCGTCACCGCTGCCGCCCACAACCTGGAGGCACACACCTCCGGAGGGGCTCTCGTCGGCGACAACCTCGGTGCCGCCCTCGACGCGGCCCGCCAGGACGCCCTCTATGCGCAGATCCTCTTCCTGTTCCTCGGCGTGCCGGGAGCGGTGCTCGCAGCCCTCCTGACCACCGCGGTCGCAGGCGCGGGGGCCGGGCGCAGGCGCCGCGAGCAGGCACTGCTGCGCACGCGTGGGCTGCGGCCCCGTCAGGTCATGGCGCTGGCCGGCGCAGAGGCCGCCCTGGTCGGTATGACCGGCGGTCTCCTCGGGCTGGGCATCGCGGCGCTGGTGGGCCAAGCCGCTTTCGGCACCGCCTCGTTCGGTGTACAAGGCGCGTCGGCCATCGGATGGTTCGCCCTCGCTCTGGTCCTCGGACTCGCCGTCGCAGCCGGTGCGGTTCTCATTCCGGCGCTGCGCGACCTGCGCGGCGGCACCGTCGCCGCCGCACGTCAGGTCGTCGGCCGCGCTCGTTCACCGTGGTGGATGAGGTTCGGCGTGGACTTCATCCTGCTCGCCGCCTCGCTCCTGGTGTTCCGAGCCTCGAGCGGAAACCAGTACGCGCTGGTCCTCGCGCCCGAAGGGGTCGCTAGCATCTCGGTGTCGTACTGGGCATTCCTGGGACCGGCATTGCTCTGGTTCGGTGGCGCACTACTCCTGTGGCGCGTTGCCACTGTCGTACTCGCCCATGGAAGGCGGCCGCTGGCACGTCTGGCCCGTCCGCTGACCGGAACGCTTGCGAGCACAACGGCAGCGAGCATGTCCCGCCAACGCCGTCCGCTGGCCCGCGCCATCGTCCTGCTCGCCCTCGCCGTCTCCTTCGCCGCTTCCACAGCCACGTTCAACGCCACCTACCGGCAGCAGGCCGAGGTCGACGCGCAGCTCACCAACGGCGCCGACGTCACCGTCACCGAATCTCCCGGCACTGCCGTCGGCCCCGGCGCGGGGCACTCCCTGAAGGTGGCCGGAGTCAGGCACATCGAGCCCGTCCAGCACCGCTTCGCCTATGTCGGCGCCGACCTTCAGGACCTCTACGGGGTCAACCCCGCCTCCATCACATCAGCGACCTCCCTCCAGGACGCCTACTTCGCCGGCGGTACCGCGAAGAGCCTCATGAACAAGCTCGCCGCGCGGCCCGACTCCGTCCTGGTCAGCGAAGAAACCGTCAAGGACTTCCAGCTCTCTCCCGGTGACACCCTCAACCTGCGGCTGCAGGACAGCCGCACCGAGTCGCTGCACACCGTGCCCTTCCACTACGCGGGCATCGTCAAGGAGTTCCCCACGGCGCCCAAGGACAGCTTCTTCGTAGCCAACGCCGACTACATCGCCAAGACCACAGGCAGCAACGCAGTCGGTGCGTTCCTGATCGACACCGGCGGCATCCATCAAAGGAGTGTCGCGGCCACGCTGCGGCACCACTTGGGAACCACCGCGACGGTCACCGACGTCGTCGGGACCCGCTCCACCGTCGGCTCCAGCCTCACCTCGGTGGACCTGGCCGGGCTCACACGCATCGAACTGGGCTTCGCGGTCATCCTGGCCGCCGCCTCGGGTGGCATCGTGCTGGCGCTGGGGCTCGCCGAGCGGCGACGGACCTTCGCCATCACTACTGTCCTGGGCGCCACCCGGCGGCAGTTGCGCGGTCTCGTCCTGAGCGAGGCGGCCGTCATGACGGCCGGCGGTCTGGCAGGCGGTGCTCTGATCGGCTGGACCCTGTCCCAGATGCTGGTCAAGGTCCTCACCGGCGTCTTCGACCCTCCCCCGTCCACCATCGCGGTCCCCTGGAGCTACCTCACCCTCACCGTCGTTGTTGCTATCGCAGCGATCGCCGCGGCCGCGCTGAACGCAGCACGCCTCTCCTCGCGACCAGCCGTCGAGGAGCTCCGAGAACTGTGAACCTGTGGAGCCTACGATGCGGACCATGAGCCCGCCCGTGCCCCAGGAGGGGACCCGTGTCCTGGTCGTCGAGGACGACGAAACCATCGGCCGCCATCTCGAAACCGGACTGCGGGGCCACGGATACACCACGGTCCGGTCCCGCACCGGCACGAGCGCGCTGGCTGAGGCACGCGCTCACTCTCAGGACATCGTGCTGCTCGATCTCGGCCTGCCCGATACCGACGGCATCGACATCGCCCGCACCCTGCGAGCCGAATTCCCCGATGTGCTCATCGTGATCCTCACCGCCAGGAGCGACGAGATCGACGTCATCGCCGGGCTCGACGCCGGAGCCGACGACTATCTCGTGAAGCCCTTCACCCTCACAGTCCTGCTGGCCAGGCTGCGCGCTCATCTGCGCCGCCGGCCGTCCGGGCCTGTACCACAGGAACAGCCCATCCACCTGGGCGACTTGACCGTGGACACCTCCGCGCGGCGCTGCCTGCTCGACGACCAGGAGATCTCGCTGCGTCCCAAGGAATTCGAGCTGCTCGCCCTACTCGCCCGGCACGTGGGGGCAGCTGTCTCCCGCGAGACACTGATGGCGCAGGTGTGGGACGAGAACTGGTTCGGGCCCACGAAAACGCTCGACGTCACCCTCGCCTCGCTGCGCCGCCGCCTTCACCTGGCCGCGGCCGACTCACCGCGCCCCTTGCGGCTGCCGGAGATCACCACGTTGCGGGGACACGGGTACCGGCTCGACAGAGGTACCGACACGCAATAGCACGTGCTAAAAACCCTCTCGGCCACAGCAGCGGACGGGCCCAGGCGGCCTCCTCGACTCCGCGCAGGCCGCGCGGGCGCCGTCATGGGCACCACCAGCGGCGTCGTATGCGCAGCCGCTGAGGCTTCGTCACTGGTGGCCGTCTGGCTGCGCGGCGGTGTCGAGATCGCGCGGTACGAGCGCCAATGAGAGTAACCACCCCCACCCGGCTTCAAGATAAGGGCAGCCTTCCCTTACCGTCTACATCTACGTAGACTCTGCTGCGACAGGGCACCTGTGCCCGCGCCGTCGGCACACCCGTGTGAAATTGAGGCACCCATGTCCGCCATACCCCGTCCCCTTCTCCTTGGCGCCGGCACCCTGTCGAGCTGCACGCAGAAGGCGACGAGCAATGACGGCGCGCTCACGGTGAACGCCTCGGATTCGGCGTACAAGGTGTCCGAGACCAAGTTCCCCGCTGGACACATCACCATGGCCCTGGAGGACAAGGGGTCCCAGGTCACCGAGGTGTGCATGCTCTTCTCTGACGACCGGATCGCGGCGGAGCGCGAGAACATCGGTCCCAAAACCAAGGCATCCCTGGTCGCCGAACTCAAGGCGGGCGACTACGAGATCGCGTGCAAGCCCGGCTTGAAGGGCGACGGCATCCGCCAGAAGGTCAGGGCCACACGCAAGAACACGGCAGCCAAGCGGAGCCCGCAGGAGGACACCGCGGTTGTCTCCTACCCCTCAGACGTGCTGACGCAGGCCGAACAGAGCCCTCCTAAGGCAAAGGCATTCACGGACGCGCCGCAAGCCGGTGACATCGACAAGGCGAAGCAGCTCTACACCCCCTCCCGGATCGGCTGGGAGCGCACCGAGCCGGTCGCCGAGGCCTTCGGTGACATCGATCCCAAGGTCGACGTCCGCGAGGACGGCCTGGAAGCCGGCCAGATCCCGGCTGCGGACTGGACCGGTTGGCGTCTGCTGGAGAAGTTTTCTGCTCCCACACCGATCTGGTCGACTTCAAGGCCAACCTCGAAGGCCCGCAGACGTGTTACGAGTTGCTCAAGCCGATCGCCGTGAAGAACGACCCCTCGCCCACCAAGGAACTCGACCAGCAAGTCGCCGCGCTGACGACCCAACTGGACACGTCCCGCACGGACAAGGGCACGGACGAACCCAGCTATGCGTATGCCACGTACGAAAAGGTCGGCGGGCCGAAGCGCAAGGAACTCTCCGACGGTGTGAACGCCCTGGCCGAGTGTTCGTCGAAGCTCGCTGCCGCCGTGGCGAAGTGAACCGCGCAGCCCGAACTTGGCGCGCTATGACGCGCTCAACGAGTAGGTCCAGCACGTGGGTTCGGCACTGTTCGCCGTCCCGCGTGGTGTCTGCGACACGGACACCTGGTGGGACCGGGCGCTGTTCACCTGACGCACTGCAAGCGCCCCACTGCTTCAACCAGAGAAAGGAACCGGCGTGTTCGGCAACTACCTGATCGGTCTGCGTGAGGGCCTGGAGGCGAGCCTCGTCGTCTGCATCCTTGTCGCCTACCTCGTCAAGACCGGCAACCAGCGTCGGCTGCCGCCCCTGTGGACGGGTGTCGGCATCGCCGTCGCGCTGTCGCTCGCCTTCGGCGCCCTGCTGCAGTTCGGGTCCTCCACTCTCACCTTCCAGGCCAAGGAAGCCCTCGGCGGAAGCCTGTCCATCCTGTCCGTCGGCCTGGTCACCTGGATGGTGTTCTGGATGCGGCGTACCGCCCGCCATCTCAAGAGCGAACTCCAGGACAGGCTGGACGCCGCGCTAGCCATCGGCACCGGCGCTCTGGTCATCACCTCCTTCTTCGCCGTCGGCCGCGAAGGCCTTGAGACGTCCCTGTTCATCTGGACCGCGGTGCAGGCCACTGGCGATGGCATCCGTCCCCTCATCGGAGCTGTGCTGGGTCTTGCCACCTCTGTGATCCTCGGCTGGCTCTTCTACAAGGGCGCGCTGCGGATCAATCTGGCCAAGTTCTTCCGCTGGACGGGCGCCATGCTCGTCGTTGTCGCAGCCGGTGTCCTCGCCTACGGCATCCACGACCTGCAGGAGGCCGACTTCCTGCCCGGTCTGCGCAACCTCGCCTTCGACATCAGCAGCACGATCCCGCCCGACTCCTGGTACGGCACCCTCCTCAAGGGCATCTTCAACTTCCAGCCCGACCCGACCGTCTTCCAAATCATCGTCTGGCTGCTCTACCTCATCCCTGTCATGGCCCTCTTCCTTGCCCCCGAGCGCCCTCGCCCAGCCACCCGCCTCCAGCAACCGGCAAGCCAGCCGACCACCGAGTAGCAGAGCGCCGGTACCGCCGGCCGAGACCGAACCGTTCTGCAGCAATCAGCAGCACTGAAGTGCGGTGACGCCTGGCAGGCCCGGATACCGGCACACCCGACAGACACCTGGAACCCCACGTCGGCCACGCACCGCAACCTTTGCCCCGGCCCTGGACGGGAGATGATGTACGAGATCAAAAGGCCCAGCGCCGAATCCGTAAGGGAAGCGGTGCCCCAGGCCGACCGAGTGATGGCATGGTTGGCCGCCCGCGAGGACGTCGAGCAAACCCTCCATGCACCGCTGGGCGATCTACCGAGCGAACGAGACGAACGGCTTGCCCGTATGGCCGACATTCTCCAGGCAACTGCACTGGGACTTGGGCCACAGGCAGCCGCGGTATGGGCTGGTGTGCCCGAACCCCTCCTGCAGCGGTGGCTGGCGAGCGACCAGCACTTCGCCTCCGCTGTCCAAACAGCCTCCGCCCTGGCCAGCGCACACGGGCTTGAGCCCGGCGGCGCAAAGACGCCGGCGATGATTCGAGTCGTGATGCTGGCCCTGAGCAAAGGCGCAACCTGGGACGCTGCCGCCGCCGCGGCGGGGCTGAGCGTTCGTAAACTCCGCCAGTTGTGGAGGGAATCCCCCACTCTCATCGCTCTCCTGGATGCGGCGCGGCGCGCCCGGTCCCGGAAACCCAGCACGTACGTCCCATCCACCTATCGGCCGCGCAAGCCAGGGCTCAAGCCTTCCACCAACACTTACCGTCTCGTGCAGCGCGACGACCAGTAAGTATTGACCGCTGCGGACAACTGGTTGCCAGCCACAAAGAAGCGCTGAGGTCCCAAGCCGCGTCAGCCTGGCGCTCGATGACAGTGCACCAATTCTCCAGTCGACAGTTGGAACTTCGATCGCGTTCGCGCTGCAAGGGTGCTGGAGTCGGTCTGGAGTGGCGGCGAGCAGACCCCTGGGGGCAGGGCGACGCCGGGACGACGCGGCCTGCCCCCATACGGACGGCCGACGAATTGCTTGTCATCCTCGGACAAGATCCCCAGGACCCATCGATCAATTGGGATCAGGGGACGGGAACCTCCACGTCGTCCATGGCCTCGGCCCCGGCCCGCGTCGCAGCCCGACGTGCCGAAACGCGGGGCGCCTGAGAGATGATCACTACCCCGAAGATGACGACGACGCCACCGAGGAGTTCGGCCGGGATGGGTAGTTCGCCGAGCCAGACCCAGGAGATGAGGACGGCGACAGGTGGTACCAGGTACAGCAGTGACGTCGATGTGGCGACCGGCATGCGCGCCACGGCATAGGCCCACATGACGAAGCCGAGCGCGGACGGCAGCAGGCCCAAGTAGACGGCACCGATCCAGGCGCCTGCTCCCGCCCCGAGGAACGTGTCGAGGTCGAGGGGAACGAACGGAAGGGTCATCACCGTGCCCGCCGCCATCGCATAGCAGGCGACTTCAAGGCTTGTGTACCGCTGGAGCAGGGGACGCTGCAGGGGGTGGTAGATGCCCTGGACCACCATCGCGGCGACCACGATCCACAGTGACGCGGACACGGAGACTCCTGCCCTTGCCAGGCAGACGAACACCACCCCGGCCAGCGCGATGACGCTGCCCACGATTGTCGCCACGGAGATCCGCTCGCGGAACAGCGCCGCCGCGACACCGACGGAAACGAGGGGCGCCCCAGCAACGATGATGCTCGCCGTACCGGCGGGAACGTAGGTCTCGCCCCAGTTCAGCAGCAGCTGGTACGCCGTCATGCCGAAGAATCCACATGCGGTGATCAAGCCCAGGTCGCGTACGTGGGGCAAACGCGCCTTCGCCATCAACGCGAACGCGACCAAGGCGAGTGTCGCGATCAGGAGCCGGGCGAATGACAGCCCGATCACGCCCATCGCGGGTGCTGCTGTCCGGATCGCCGGGAACGCGGATGCCCAGAGCATGACGACGGTGAGTCCGGAGACCAGTGCGCGGTTGACCTTCATCTTTCGATGGTGCCAAGATGAAGAAGTAAGCACAATTTAATGTTCTTTACTTATTACCTAAATGAAACTTACGAAAGAGGTGTGCGGTGATCGATGTCCGCAAGTTGCGCATGCTTGCCGCGCTCCAGCGGCTCGGCACCATCGCCGCTGTCGCCGACGAACTCCACCTCAGCCCTCCTGGTGTGTCCATGCAGCTCACCGGGCTCGAAAAGGAACTCGGGCTCCAGCTCACGCAGCGACAGGGACGCCGTGTCACCCTTACGCCGGCCGGCAGCCTTCTCGCCGCGCACGGGCACGACATCATCGATCGGATCTCGCTCGCCGAACTTGAACTGAACGCGCTGCGGGCCGGGACCGTGGGGCATTACACCGTGACGGCGTTCCCCTCTGCCGGGCGTACCTTCCTTGCCGACGCCTGCCGCCACGTCATCGGCGACGACGGGTGCGCGCTCGAACTGCGCATCACCACGTCCGAACCCGAGGCCGCCCTCGACGCCCTGTCCTCGGGCGCCGTCGACCTCGCCGTGATCCACTCCTACTCGAACGTTCCGCGGGACGTCCCAGCCGGCCTGGCGACGCGCACGATCGGGACCGAACCCGTGTGGCTCGCGACCCGAAAGCCTGACCGTCCAGGTGATGGGGAACCTTCGACTCGTCTGGAGGACTACGCCGAAAGCCCTTGGATCGCCGCCACGGACGACGTCACCTGCTTCGACATGGTTGAGCGTGCCTGCGGCCTCGCCGGGTTCCGCCCCCAAATCGTCGCTGAATCCCTGGACTTCTCCGTCCAACTCGCTCTCGTCGCCGCCGGGGTCGGCGTCGCCCTCGTCCCCGACCTCACCGTCGAGACGCTTCCTGACGGCGTCGACCTCCTCACGCCTTCCACACCCATCGAGCGGACCATCTTCATTGCAGCCCGGGCACCCCGCTTCAACGACCCCGGAATCCACAATCTCGCCGCCATCATCGAGGAATCAGCGGCAGCGCGGCTCACGGCACCCCGGCAGCCCCGGTAGGAGCTGCTGGCATCGCCCCAGCCGGCCGTCGTGGATGAGGGTCTCGATAGGCGTCCGGCGACAACGCGCCGCAAACCGCGCGCCAGTTCCTACGAGGAGGGGACGTGCAGCCGATGCGCCCCGCACTGTGCCCCGAGATCATCCGTGCGCCGGACCGGGGCTAAGGCACCTTCACTATGTGGCCTGGGCAGGCAGGAGGCTTGCGGTCGGGCCCTGGTCCGTGATGTGGCCTGCGTCGAGCAGGTGGACGGTGTCGGTGTAGCGGGCGACCAGGTGATGTTCGTGGGAGACCACGACCAGAGTCATCCGGTGTTCGGCGCGCAGGCGGGTGAGGAGGTCCATGATGCCGTTGGCGGTTTCGGTGTCGAGGGCGGAGGTGACCTCGTCGCAGAGCAGGATGTCGGGGTCGGCGGCCAGCGCACGGGCGATGGAGACGCGCTGGCGTTGTCCACCGGACAGTTCGGCGGGGTAGCGGTCGGCGTAGTCGGCGGGAAGGTCGACCTGGGCGAGGAGTTCGACGACGCGCTCGGGGCGGACACTCTTGGGCAGGTCCGCGTGCAGGCGAAGGGGCCGGGTCAACTGCTGGGCGACGGTGCGCCGGGGGTTGAGCGCGGCAAGGGGATTTTGGGGGACGAGCTGGATGCGGCGCTGTTGTTCCCGGGTGCGGCGCTGCACCCGGGGGGCGAGCGGATGGCCGTCGAAAGTCAGGTGCCCGGTGTGGGCGGGATGAAGTCCGGCCAGGACACGCAGGAGGGTGGTCTTGCCGGATCCGGACAGGCCGATGATGGCCGTGGCCGAGCCGGGCACGGCGGTGAATGCGACGTCGGTCAGGACCGGGCGCCGCTGGCGCCCGTTGCCGAAGTAGGCCTCGATCGATTGCCCGGTGATGCCGTCGCCGGGGGGCGTGTCGTGCGCGCCGTCTTCAGTGGTGGACTGGTCGAAGACCGCACGCAGTGCGGGGGCACTCTTGGTCGTCAGTCGAATTGTGCGGTCCGCGCAGGTCTCAACCAGATGCGGGTCGTGGGTGGCGATGATGACGGCGAGGTTCCGGCTGGCGGCGAGGTGACGCAGCAGGTGGGCGATCTCGTCGCGGACCGCGGCGTCGAGTCCGGCGGTGGGCTCGTCCAGGAGGAGGATCTTGGGGGTGCGGGCGAGGGCGCGGGCGAGCGCGACGCGTCGTTGCTGGCCGCCGGACAGGGCGGTGGGCCTGCGGCTGGCAATCCCGGTGTCGACGGGCAGACGGCATTCGGCCAGCAGCTCGAGAACGTTCTCCTCGGACGGGTCGGTGGCGAGTTCGGCGACCAGGCGGCGGGCGGTCATGCGGGGGTTAAGGGCGGAGCCTGGGTCCTGGCCGACGTAGGCGACGGCGGTGCGGCGCAGTGTGCGCAGTTCGTCGGCCGGCAGCTGGTGCGGCGTGCGGCCGAGGACATCCAGGGTTCCGGTCGTGGCGGCGCCGGGGGGAAGGTGTCCGATCAAGGCGCGCAGCAGGGTCGTCTTGCCTGATCCGGAAGCGCCCATGAGGGCGGTGACCTGCCCGGCGTGTATGCGTGCGGTGGTCTCGGGCAGCAGGACGGGCCCGTCGGGCAGGCGTATTTCGAGGCCGGTGATGGTGACGAGGGGCGCCTCGGTCATGCGTTGAGGGGTGGGAGCGGTGGGGTCGGCAGGGGCGAGTTCACTCATGAGCGGGTCACCGCCTTCGCTGTGGTGTCGGGGGCCAGGCAGAGAGTGACCAGGTTGACGGCGATGGCCAGCAGGGCGATGGCCAGGCTGGGGGCGATGACGGCCCAGGGGTTGAGGAGGATGCCGGAGGCGTTCTCACGGACCATCAGCGACCAGTCGGAGGCGGGCGGCTGGGGGCCTATCTGGAGGAATCCGGCCATGGAGATGACGTAGACGGCTTCGACGAAGCGGAGTCCGAACAGGGTGAGGACGGTGGCGCGGAGGTTGGGCAGGATCTCGCGCAGCGCGATGTAGGGCGTGGGCTCGCCGCGGCCCAGGGCCGCTTCGACGTAACCAGCCGTGGCGAGGGGGGACGCGGCGGCTGCGACGACCCGGACCGCGTAGGGCACACCGAGGATGATGGCGGCAGCGACCACGGCCCAGCGTCCTCCGCCGGGCCAGGCGAGAGCAATGAGCATGATGCCCAGCAGGGGCGGCAGGAGGATCGCGACGTCCGCGCTGCGCTCGACAGCTCGGCCAAGTCCGGGCCGCAGCACGGCGATGCAGCCGATCAATGTGGCGGCCAGGGTGGTGACGACGGCGACGAGCAGGGCACCCGCGATGAGGAGGGTGCCGCCGTGCAGAACGCGGCTGAGCACATCGCGGCCGAGCTGGTCCCCGCCCAGCAGGGCACCGTCGCCGGGGGTGGCGAACGGTGCGGTGACGGGGGTGTCGATGGCGTGCGGGGCGACAAGGGGTCCGGCAACCGCGAGGAGCAGCGGCAGGGCCGCGATCAGTACGAGTGCGGTGGTCTTCACCCGGCGGGACGGCCGGCGTGCGGCCAGGGGCAGGACGGCGGTCATGCGCGCGCTCCCAGGACGGCGTAGCGAATGAGGTCGGCGGCCAGCAGTACGAGGCTGACGACGGCACCAGCACAGATGACGACGCCGGCGATCAGTGGTGTGTCACGCGCGGCGACCGCCCCGGCCAGGACGCTGCCGATTCCGGGGTAGTTGAACAGGGTCTCCACCACGACAGCGCCGCCGAACAGCAGGCCGGTGGAGGTGGCCATGCCGGTGGCGATCGCGGGGACAGCGCCGGGCAGCTGGTGGCGCAGCAGGACGTGGTGCAGGGGCAGGCCGTCCAGATGGGCGGCTTCCACGTGTGGGGTCGATGCCTGGTCGGCCAGTGCGCCGCGCACGACACGGGTGTTCCACCCGGCCTGAGGGATGACCAGGGCGAGGACCGGCATGATCAGCATGGTCCAGGACGCGGGTTTTCCGTCGCCGCCGGTCACAGTGACGGCGGGCAGCCAGCCTGTCCACAGGGACAGCACCAGCAGCAGCGCGGCCGAGACCACGAACTCGGGCACGGCGAACGCGGCTGTCGAGGTGTGGGAGATGATCCGGTCGGTCGGGCGGCCGGGGCGGGCGGCGGCCCAACATCCCAGCAGCAGGGACAGCACTACCGTGATCGCGAACGCGGTCATGGCCAGGACGAGGGTGTTGGGCAGCGGGTCGGCGAGCAGCTCGGTGACCTTCTGCCCGCGGGCGGATGTACCGAGGTCACCGGTCGGGAGCGCGGTCATCCAGTGGGCGAACCGCGCCCACAACGGTCGGTCCAGGCCCAGCAGATGCCGCCGGGCGGCGAGGTCTGCCGCGCTCTCCCCGCGCTCGGCCGATGCGCCGGCCGCGTCCCCCGGCAGAATCTCAACTGCCGCGAACACCATGGCCAGCAGGACGATGAGCATCAGGATGCGGCGTCCTGCCGTCCCCGCGATCCGCACCGCGATGTGTGCGGCCCGGCGTGGGTCGGTGGCCGCCCCCGTGCCGGGGGCGGCCACCGGGCCGGTCTTGGCCGTCTGGCTCAACGCAGCCACACGCCTTCGAGCTGGACGCGTCCGTAGCCGGCGAGCTTGGGCAGGTTCTGCACCTTCGCGGCTGCGAGGTCGATTCCGTCGGCCATGCCCCACAGCAGGTAGCCGGAGCGGTCGTGCTCGATCTGCTGGAGATCCTTCAGCGCCGCAGTGCGCTTCTTGGGGTCTGCGCTGCTGATGGCCTTGCGGTAGGCGGCGTCGAAGCCGGCGTCGGCCCATCCGGCCTCGTTCTGGCCCGCCTCGCTGACCATCGTCTTGGAGGCGAAGAAGATCACCGAGTCGTTGGTGCCCCAGTAACTGGTGTAGAAGTCGCCGGACTTCCAGGTCTTCTCCCAGAATGCGCCGGACTCCTGCTTGACGACCTTGATCTTGATCCCGGCTTCGCGGGCCTGGTTGGCGAACAGGGTCGCGGAGTCCGCGAGTCCGGAGATGTCCTCGGTGGTGACCAGTTCGTACGTCTTCGACAGGTCGAAGTTCGCGTCCTTCAGCAGCTTCTTGGCCTTGGCGAGGTCGCGCTTGCGCTGTGGGATGGCCTTGGCGTACTCGGGGTCGCCAGTTCCCAGGATGTCGTTGGCGACCGTGCCGTACCCGGACAGGACTTGCTTGACCATGGCCTCGCGGTCCACGACCAGGCGCATCGCCTCACGCACCCGTTCGTCCGCGAAGGGGCTGCCCTTGGCGGTCCGCATGACGATCGGCATCGCCATGTCGTTCGGGCGGCGCAGCACCTGGACGTCCTTGCGGGACTCGGCGGTGCGGGCGGCTAGGGCACCGGCGTTGGAGGCAAGGTCGATCTGCCCGGCGAGCAGAGCGTTCGCCATCGCCTGCGGGGTTTCGAACATGGTGACTTCGATCGCGTCGAGGTGCACCGTGCCGCCGTACCACTTGTCGTTGCGTACAAGGCGCGCGTTGCCGCCCCGGAACCAGTCCAGCTTGAACGGGCCGGTGCCGGGCGCCTTGGCTATCGCGGAGTCCTTGGTGTCCTTCTTCATCACGAAGGACGCGAAGCGTGTCATGAGGGGGAATTCGGCGTTGGCGTAGTCGGAGACGACCACGACCGTGTCCGCGCCCTGGGCGCGGATGTTCTTGGCCTGGATACCGGGCAGACGGGCCGCGCCGGAGGGGGTGTTGCGCAGTCGCTTCAGCGACCACACCACGTCCTCGGCGGTCACCGGGGTGCCGTCGTGGAACACCGCCCCCTTGGCGATCTTGAACTTCCACGTCTTCAGGTCTGCCGACGACTCCCACGAAGCAGCCAGGCGCGGGACGGTGTTGGACTTCGCCCCGGGGACGGTGAGGGTGTCGAAGACGAGGGCAAGGATGAGGTAGTCACTCTCGTTGGCCTGGGTGCCGTGCGGGTCCCGGGTGATGGCACTCGCGTGCCCCAGTGCCCCCACTCGCAAAGTGCCGCCTGCGCGAGGTTTGCCTGGCGTCCCACCAGAGGCTGCCGTGTCCTTGGAATTCCCACTGCCGCCACTGCAGGCTGCAAGAATCCCGGCCGCTCCGATGCCGGTGCCGGCCCACAGCAGCTGTCGTCTGGTGACGCCCACGTCTAGTCCTCGTCTCAGGTTCGCACTTGGTCGTTCTTAGGGTTACCTAACCGAAGTCAGCCAGACTTCGCAAGCCGCCCCACCTTGCAGCCGAGGCCGCCGAAGCGGCTCCGGCATTCCTCAACACGCCTATTCAGCAAGAGTTTTGATGATGTGTCAGACAGATGCTGACTCGCCGAAAATGGGACTACGTTGATGTAGTCAATCACATCAGTTAGGGTTGCCTTACCTCAGTAGCGTTGCTACTTTCCTGGTGTCCGGCGGCGCCCCGAGCCGCGCAGCGCCCGACCATTTACGCCTCTCTCCCCCCGCTTTCGAGCCGGTGCGGCGATGCCGCATGCCCGCGCTTCGATTCGTCCTGCCCCGGAAGGTGCCACCGTGCCCACCTGCCCTGCCCCGGTACGCCCTCTCGACGTCACCGCCGCAGCCGAACTGGCCACCGCCGCAGCCAAGCTGCTCGCCGATCACGGCTCCGCCACCTCGCCCGAGCTTCTCGCCGCCCTCCCCCAGGCGTGCGCCGGGCTCACAGACACGGTCCGCCACACCCTTCGGCCCGTGGACACCGCCGACGGCCTGTTCGTCCTGCGCGGCCTGCACCTCGAGGACGAGGGCCTCGGCCCCACGCCTGGTCACTGGTCGACGGTCGGCGACGCCGGCGCGTTGTGGGACGTGGTCCTGCTGCTGGTCTCCGCACTGATGGGCACCCCGATCGCCTGGGACGGCCAGCAGGACGGCCGGTTCGTGCACAACATCGTGCCCTCACCCGGTCACGAGAGTGAGCAGACGGGCGCCTCGAGCTCCGTCCTGCTCACGCCCCACACCGAGGACGCATTCCACCCCGGCCGCGCCCACTTGCTCCTGCTGTGTTGCATGCGCAACAACGACAACATCGCCACCACCGCGGCCAGTGTCCGCCGCACCGCCCTTTCCGAGGCCGACGTCGAGCAGCTCAAGCGGCCGGTCGTACCGATCCTGCCGGACGACGCCTACGAAGAGGCCCAGCAGTTCGCCGGACGCCCCGCGCACGTACCGACCCTGTTCGGCACTCCCGAGGGGCTGACCATGCGGTTCGACCCCGCCTACACCCCGCTCGACGAGGCCGACGCTGAGTGGCGTGAGGCATACCGGCGCCTGGAGGACGAACTGGCCCGCGTCTCGGTCGCGGTGAGCCTGGAGCCCGGCGACGTCCTGGTCGTGGACAACGACATCGTCGTCCACGGCAGGGTGCCCTTCAAAGCCCGCTACGACGGAACCGACCGCTGGCTCAAGCGCGCCTCCGTACGCGTTCCCGGACGCCCCACCCGTCCGGGTGCCGAGGCCGACGAGCACGGCTACGGGCAGGCCGCCCTGACCGCCTGGGCCGTCTGACCAGCCCGCCCCAACCGCCGCTCCCCCACTTCGAAAGGGCTTCTTCATGGACCGGGACGACACCACCTTGCGCGTACTGTCCACCAGTGACCTCGCCGGCCTGGACATCTCCCTCGCCGACGTCGTCGACACCGTCGAGCAGGCTTATCGCACCCTGGCGGCAGGCAAGTCGGACAACCCGCGCAAGCTCACAGTCAAGCCCGCCGACGGCCACTCCGTCTCATACGCCATGCTCGGCCGCGACGGCGTCCGCGAGGTCGTCGCGATCAAGACCTCGTACAAGCACGGCCTGCACGAGAGCCGCGAGAGGCAGCACTACTACACGACCCTGACCCTCTACGACGACGTCACCGGCCTTCCGGTCGCGATGATGGACTGCTCCCGCATCGGATCCCTGCGCACGCCGGCCGTCTCCGCGCTCCTGGCCCGCGAGTGCGCCGCCCCGGATGCCTCGACTGCGCTGGTGGTCGGCACCGGCACCCAGGGTCGTCTTGCATTGCCGTTCCTGCTGACCACCCTGCCCCAGCTGGACCGCCTGCTGCTGTCGGGCACCCACCCCGACGGCATCGCCGCCGTCCGCGCCGAACTCGCCCGCCACTTCACCGACCGCGACGTGGAACTGGTCAGCGACCTGAAGGCCGCCGCGCGCGAAGCCGACGTCGTCATCGCGACTGCCGGCGCCCACACGCCCGCCGCAATCGAAGCCGACTGGCTGCGGCCCGGCGCGACGGCGATCCTCGTCGGCCACGGCCTGTCCCCCTCCACCCTGCACCGCGCCGACCGGGTCATCGCCACCAGCGAAGCCCAAATGCAGGTCACAGGCACCGACATGGCCGACGCCGACGGCAACCTGCCCGCCGTGGACCTGGAGCTTCCCGTCATCATCTCCGGAGTCTCCAGGGCCCGCACCACGGCCGAACAGCGCATCTTCGCCTACAACAGCGGTCTGGTCGTCACCGACATCGCCCTTGGACACCGTTTCGCACAGCTCGCTGCCGAGCAGAAGCTCGGAACCGAGGTGGCCCTGTGGCAGTGAACAGCAAAAGCTGGCCCCGCTTGCCGGCCCTGCCCGATGCCGCCACCGAGGCGGTGATGGCATCCGGGGTACTGCCCGAACTCGCCTACGCGTTCGGCGGACCCTTCCATTTCCTGCTGCCCGACGCCTTCGCCACCAACCTGCGCGCCATGCGGGCGGCTCTGTCCGCGGCCGGCGTGGACGGCTTCGTCTACTTCGCGAAGAAGGCCAATAAGGCAGCCGTCTTCGTCGAACAGGCCGCCGCACACGGTGCCGGCGTGGACGTCGCCTCCACCGCCGAGCTGCGCGAGGCACTCGGTCACGGAGTACGCGGTGAGCAGCTGATGGTCACCGGCCCTGCCAAGGACCCGGCGCTGCTGCTTCTGGCCGTGACACACGGTGCCCTGATCGCCGTCGACGCTCTCGATGAACTCGACGCGGTAATCACCACCGCAATGGCCGGACGGATCCGCCCGGCCCGCATCCTGCTACGTGTCCTGCCCCCGGCGCAGCCGCACAGTCGCTTCGGGATGACCGGCACCGAAATCACCACCGCTCTGCAGCGGTGTGTCGAGGCCGGTGAGGCCCTGCGGATGGAAGGCTTCAGCTTCCACCTGTCCGGCTACGCCCTCGAGCCCCGCGCCGACCTCGCGGCCCGCCTGGTCGAACAGTGCCTGAAAGCACGTGTGATGGGCCTGGAAGCCAGCCGGATCTCCATCGGCGGCGGCCTGCCCATCAGTTACACCGACGCGGACAGCTGGCACACGTTCCTCCAGGCGCAGAAGCCAACCCACTTCCACGCCGGCAAGACGTTCAAGAGCGGGGACTTCTACCCGTACCACTCACCGGCGTCCAAAGCTCACGCCGTGGCCACCTTGCTGGAAACCGAGCCCGAGAACGGCGACAGCACCCTCGCCCGGGTCCTCACCGATGCCGGAGTCGAACTTCTGCTGGAGCCGGGCCGTGCCCTGCTGGACCAGGCCGGCGCCACCGTGTTCACCGTGCAGGGCAGCAAGGACCGCGACGGCTACCAGCTCCTGACGGTCGACGGCACGAGCCTGAGCCTGTCCGAGCAGTGGTTCAACAGCGAGTACCTCCCCGACCCGCTGCTGATCCCCCTCCGGCCAAACGCGCCGACCGGCGCGTTCCCCGCGAGCATCGGCGCTTCCACCTGCCTGGAATCGGACATGCTCACCTGGCGCAAGATCGTCTTCCCGCAACGCCCCGGGCCCGGTGACCTCCTGCTGTACCCCAACACGGCCGGCTACCAGATGGACTCCAACGAGTCCTCCTTCCACGACCTGCCGCTGCCGCCCAAGGTGGTCATCGACCACATCGACCGCCCCCGCCCGCGCTGGCGCCTCGACCGCCACTTCACCTGACCGCCAGTACATGCGCCCGTCGCCCTGCCGTCCCCTTCACAGGAGTCTTCTGATGCCCGGAGCCCTGCAGCGACCCGCCGTGGTCTCCCGCATATCCGACCTGATCGGCTACACCCCCCTCCTCGAACTGGCCACCACCGAAACCGGCAGCCGCCTGCTGCTGAAGCTGGAAATGTTCAACCCCACAGGCACCGCGAAAATCCGCATGTCCCGCGCAATGATCGACGCCGCCGAAGCCTGCGGAGACCTCCGCGCCGGAGGCCGGATCATCGAATCCACCTCCGGCAACACAGGTCTTGGTCTGTCCGTGATCGCCGCCGAACGCGGCTACACGTTCACCGCCGTCGTCGACAACCACGCCGCCGTCGACAAGCTACGCGCCATGAAAGCCCTGGGTACCGAACTCGTCTATGTCGTCGACGACGGCACCGAGGAACTGGCCACCGCAGCCCGCGAGGAACTCGCCGAGGACATGGCCCGTGGCCAGGACAACACCATCTTCACCGAACAGCACAACAACCCCGCCAACGGCGTCGGCTACTTCCCCGTCGCGCACGAACTCGCCGAAGCCCTGGACGGCGACATCGACATCCTCATCGGCGCCGTCGGCACCGGCGGCGGTCTGTGCGGCACAGGCCGCGAACTGGCCAAGCTCATCACCGACTTCACCGTCGTCGGCGTCGAGCCCAAGGGGTCCATCGCCTTCGGCGGCCCCGCTCACGACTACTACCAGTCCGGGACCGGCACCCCCGAGGGCGCCGAGATCGGCGCACTGGTCGACTTCGACCTCATCGACGAAGGCGTCAAGGTCGGCGACATCGAAGCCTTCGCCACCTGCCGCGCCGTCGCCCGCACTGGAGTACTCATCGGCGGCTCCGCAGGCGGAGTCGTCTACGAAGCCCTCACCCGCCTGCCGTTGCTGCCACCGGGCACCACTATGGTCGCCTTGATCAACGACGGAGGGGAGAAATACATGGACACCGTCTTCAACGACGACTGGATGGCCGAGCGCAACCTCCTCAGCCCCGAGGTCGAACGCGAAGTGGACGAACACCTCACCAAGCTCCGCAGGAACCGGTAACCCATGCTGAACACCCTCCTCCGCGACAGCCGCACACTCGGCGCCCTGGCCATCCCGCTCATCCTCACCCAGCTCGCGCAGGTCGCCCTGACGACCACCGACACGGTGATGATGGGCCTGCTGGGCACCACCGAACTCGCCGCCGGTGGCCTCGCCATCGTCATCTTCAACCAAATCCGCACCATGGGCGTCGGCCTGGTCACCTCCGTCGGCAATCAGATCGCCGCCGCAGCCGCACGAGCCGAAGCCACCAACACCGGCAGCATCAGCGGCGAAGGCTCGAAGGAGGGAGCACAGGACGAAGTCCGGGCCATCGTCCGCGCCAGCCTGGCCGTGGCCACCCTCGCCGGCATCGTCGGCGCCCTCGTCATGATCCTCATCGGGCACCTCCTCTCGTGGCTCGGCCAGGACGCCTCCGTCGTCCGCCTCACCCAGACGATGCTCTACGCGCTCGCCCCAGGCCTGCTCCCCTGCCTGTGGTTCCAGGCCATCCGCCAGTTCACCGTCGGCATGCGACGCCCCCAGGCACTCCTGCAGATCACCCTTGGCTCGATCGCCGTCAACGCCGCACTCAACTGGACACTCATCCACGGCGCATTCGGCCTCCCCCGCCTCGGCCTGACCGGGGTGGGCATCTCCACCTCCACCGTCTACCTGCTGTCTTTCATCGCCCTCTACCTCGCCGCGAAGAAGGACAGCGAGCTGGCGCCGCTCCTCACCCTCGACATCACCCGCGCGGACCCTGCCACCGCCAAACGCCTCCTCGGCCTCGGCATCCCGATCGCCGCCACCTACGGCTCCGAAGCCGGCTTCTTCTCCGTCACCGCCCTGATGGCCGGCTCCTTCGGACCCGACGCGCTCGCCGCGCACACCGCCGTCAACCAGCTCGTCTACATCGTGTTTCAGGTCGCCGTCGGCCTGTCCCACGCCGCGTCCATCAACGTCAGCCGCGAACTCGCCCTGGGCAACCACGACGGCGCCCGCCGCATCAAGAACACCGCCCTCGCCTGCGCGGCGGCCGTCATGACGGTTGTCGGCCTCGTGTACCTCACCCTGCCCCGCCTTGTCCTGGCCCCGTTCCTCGAGACCGGATCCGACCAGGCCCTCACCATCGCCACACACCTGCTGATCGTCACCATGTTCCTGCAGTTCTTCGACTGCACCCAGAACATCGGGGTCGGTCTCCTGCGCGGCCTGAACGACACCAAGAGCGGCTTCCGCATCACCCTGATCGGCTACTGGGCCATCGGACTGCCTGCCTCATGGCTCCTCGCCTACGCGCTGAACCTGGACACGGTCGGGATCTGGCTCGGACTCCTCACCGGCCTCGCCACCACCGCGCTGCTGCTGCTGCGCCGCTACAACACCGCGCTCGCCGCTGCACAACCCCAGCCTGCCCCCACCCCAGCCTGACCGCCGAACCCCCACAGCCACACAGCCACACAGCCACACAGCGCAGACGGACTCTCCACCACCGCCTCATCCATGCCGACACCGGCAGCGAGTCCGTCTGCGCCTGCACGACGGCAACAAGAAACCTCTTCGCCAGCCCGCTGGACGCAGCCGATGAAGGAGCCACGATCACTAACCCGTGCCGGAAGCGAACAACACGCTGAGCCACCCCACAACCTCGAGCGGCCCGTCGGCTAGCCGATCAGCTGTCGTGCCGCGTACTCCACGTACTCATGCAGCCCGTAAGCCAGCGCAAGAGCCGCTACCGCCGCAACGACCACCATCCCCGCCAAGGCAGCGACAACAGCTCGCCGGCCACCCCCTCGCGGGATCACCGGCTCAGGCAGAAGGAGAGCCTCAACACGCTGGGGCACTGGCCCGCTTGTCGCCGACAACAACGGATAGCCGCCGACACCGCCGTGGGACATCCCGGCCAGAGCCGCCCGGGCGATAGCCGCAGCCGCCATCCGCCGATCCCCCACGACCGCGGCGGCATCCTCGTCCGCCCATCGCTCCACGTGGAAAACCAACGCCTCCCTCAAGCTCCGCAGCGCAGGGTGAACTACAGCGGCAAGATCGACCACTGCCGACAGCAGATGATGACGCCCGGCCAGGTGAGCCCGCTCGTGCGCCAGCAAGACCTCGCGCTCGCCCGCCTTCAGCGACCGCACCATCCCTGACGTCACCACAACCCGGCCAGGGCGCCCCCGGTATCCGGGAAGCGCGAAGGCATCCACGTCACTTCCCGCAACCACCAACACGTCCCCGTCACCGGTGCCCTCATCCGCCGACAGCCAGGCGCGTTCGAGCAGCGAACGGTGCTGAAGCCAGCGCCGCGCCAGCAGTACCAGCTGCACCAGCATCACCGCTCCAGCCGCACAGGCCAGCGGAACCGCCGCCGGCCACACCTCAAGCACACGCGTCAACGACAGCTGCTCCAACGACGCGAGGAACGGCACGTGGAACAAGCCGACCAGCGCAGAGATCGTCGCGCCGGCCAGCAGGACGGCCGCACCCGTCAGCACCCAGCACGCCCAGCGCGGCGGCAGCCTGCAGGCAAGACGTCTTGCAATGGCCACCCCGCCCCATGGGAAAGCGAGGGTGAAAACGACCACGCCCAACACGTACGTCACTCGGATTCGTCCTCAGCTTCCAGGAGCAGCCGTCGCAACGTCTCTTCGTCGCCCTCGGACAGCGACGAAACAAACCGCTTCAGCACCAGGTCACGGCGGGGATCACTCTCCAGCTCGCGACGCATACGGCCCGCGACAAGTCCCGCCTCGTCCTGCACCGGCTCGTAGGCGAAACCGCGCGCCACCGGCATCCGGCGCAGCGTTCCCTTGTCATAGAGACGGCTCAGGATGGTGGCCATCGTCGTCCTGGCCAGGCCCCTGTCGAGGGCGGCATTGACCTGATGCGCAGTCATCGGCTGACCGGCCTGCCACAGCACGGCCAGCACGTCCGCGACAAGCTCGCCATGCTGACGCTTCTCGTCCCGACGCTTGTTCGGCACTTCTCCCGTCCCCCCACAACCCCAGGGCGGCACAGCCAGACCAGTGCGGATAGCACCTTGCCGACGACTACAGTCGCGTAGACGTATGCCGCAGATGTTTCTTAGGCATGCCTAATCTACCGTCCTCGGCCACCGGCATGGCATGGGCCTGCATCTCCGTTCGATGTCGACCACACTGCGCGCCCCTACCACCAGGAGAGCGCCGACCCGATCCGCCGCGGCACCGACCACCCTGCCACCAGCCCGCCCCACAGCGCAGGGCGGCTGCCAGACCTGGGAAGGCCGGATAGGCGGCAGGGGGCGTTCGTAGCGCTGTCCCGATAGATATCAGCAGCGACGTTTGCGTGAGCACGCTTCCGGCTGCCGCCATGGAGGGCCTCTCGTACACGGGAGCCCCGGATGTGCCCTCTTGACCCCCTACGTCCGTGTACCCGGCCCTGGACAGCACCCCAGCTCGCACCGATTAACGGAGCTGTCTTCCTCTCCTACGACGACGGGCAGGGCGTCAACTGCATCGAGCAGGACCACGCGAGCCCGATGCTCGACGCCCTGATCCGCATCGCCAATGCGCTCGGAGTTCCGCTCCGCGATCTCGTGCAGGACGACCGCTCCACTGCTCGCCATCGAGCGGCCGCCCTCTCCCGCCGCCGGTCACCTCCAAGCGCCGGCGGCGGGGGCTAGGAGCTGTCTCTTTGGCGTTCGTTGACGGGACGGTGCCGATCAGGAGCCGGACATGACCCATCCGCCGGATGAGGTCCGCTCACTGCACGCTTCCCTCACAAGGCTGCTTGCACCGCCTCTATGATCGACCGGCCGCAGAACGACGACAGATGGAGGGCGTGATGCCTGGTCAGGTGACCGCAGTGAGCCGTAACGAGGGGTACTCGTTCAGCAAGCCCAATCGCGATTCCATCAGGCTGCTCACGGGGCTCGGAGTGGAAGGAGACGTTCACGCAGGTGAGACAATCCGCCACCAGTTCCGCATGACCTACGAGCCGAACCTGCCCAACCTGCGCCAGGTCCACCTGATGCCCGAGGAACTCTTCGACGAACTCGCGCTCAAGGGCTATAGGGTCTCTGCGGGCCAGCTCGGCGAGAACATCACCACGCGCGGAATGGACCTGTTGGGCCTGCCCACCGGCGCCCTGCTCCATCTCGGGGAGCAGGCGGTACTTGAGGTGACCGGACTGCGCAACCCATGCTCGAAGATCAACGACTTCCGCAAGGGGCTGCTCGGTGAGGTCTTCGCCATGGACCCCTTGTCCGGCGAGTTCACGTTCAAGTGTGGCGTCATGGCTGTGGTCCGCCGTGGAGGGACCGTCCGCCCCGACGATTCCATCCAGGTCGAGCCCCCGCCACCCCCTCACCGCCCGCTGGAACGGGTCTAGGTTCTTGTTCCGTGGTCATCGGCGTGCCCAGATGAGGATGGCGGCGAGGTGGAGTGCGCCCTTGTAGGCGATGGCGAGCTTGTCCGTTCGCATGGCCAGGCCGCGCCACTGCTTCAGCCGGTTGATGCATCGCTCGACCGCGTTGCGTTGCCGATACGCCTCGGCGTCGAAAGCCGGTGGGCGACCGCCGGCGCGGCCTCGCCGCAGACGGTGGCCGAGTTGGTCGGACGGCTGGGGGATGACAGCGCGGATTCCACGTCGGCGGAGGTGTTTTCGGATCGCGCGGGATGAGTACGCGCGGTCCGCCAGGACGGCATCGGGTCGGGTCCTCGGTCTTCCCGGCCCGCTTCGCGGAACACGGATGCCGGCCATGACGGTCTCGAAGGCCGGGGCGTCGCCAGCTTGGCCTGCGGTGACGCAAAGGGCGAGGGGGCGTGCAAGGCCGTCGCTGGCGAGGTGGACCTTCGTGCTCAGGCCGCCGCGGGAGCGTCCAAGCGCATGGTCGCCGGGTTCGGTCCGGCCTGGAGCCCCTTTTTCCTGGCGCCGGCGGCGTGCTGGTGAGCCCGGCAGACGGTGGAGTCCACCGACACGGTCCAGCCGATGTCGTCAGCACCCTCGGCCGATGCCAGAACCGCGGCGAGGATGCGTTCCCAGGTGCCGTCCACGGCCCACCTGATCAGCCGTTTGTGGGCGGTCTGGAACGAGCCGAGTTCATCGGGCAGGTCCCGCCAGGGCGAGCAGGTGCGGTACTTCCACGCGATGGCTTCCAGGGTTCGGCGGTGATCGGCCCACCGCCGACCACGGACCGGATCGGCCGGCATCAGCGGCTCGATCCGGTCCCACATCGCATCAGTGATCACTAATCGGACGGACACACCCGATCAACAGACCAACCGATCAAAGAGACGCGCTCTAGTGGCGAACGCTGCGTCCGCGTCCGCGTCCGCGTCCGCGTCACGTAACGGGCCTTCTCTGCGCACGCCTCGTGCAGCTCGACCGTCAGGCCGCCCGCCGATGGAGAGTTCTTCATAACAGACCTGATCTTCTGGCCCGGCTCGATCGGCTGGTCGCAGTACCAGCAGAACCGAACACCCTCGACGCTCACCGGCGGGCCTCCCTCAGCACCCGCCGCAGGTCGCGCGCATCGGGGCACAGGGCAGCCTCGTCGGCGCACTGCTCGCACGTAGTGCTGTGCTCGAGCAGTTGCGGGTAGGTGAGCAGGGCGGTGCACGCGCGGCAGCCGCGGGGGAACCAGGCGGCCACAGTGCCGTGAAAGGCGGCTTCGCGTTGGCCGAGTTCGACCGCGGCGAGTGTGCACAGGTTGGCGCCGCACCACACGCAGGCCTGACCGCGCGTCTGTGGCTCTCCGAGCGCTTCCGGGGCGGGAAGTAGGCGGTAAAGGGGGCCCCAACAAGGCTGCCGGAGGGTGAGCCGGTCGACGATGGCGGTGCAGAGCCATGGTCGGTGGAGGTCTTGGCCCAGCCGCCGAGGGACTCGTTGGAGGCGCCCACCCTGTTCGCCGCCCACCGAACAGACGGACCCTCACACCCGACGCACGTGGGCGGTCGGCTCAGGATCAGGCGTTTCTTCTATGCGGCATGTCGGGGGGTGGATCCGGCGATCTCGACACCTACGCCTATTGCATGCCGAAGCGTCAGATCACCTTAAAAAAGGTTCCATTGGGGCTATCCTCTCGTCGCACGGGCCTGAACCGCCCGAAACCTCCATGAGGCAGAGAGGGGGGTCCAGGTGCTTGTCGTCCATGGGGCGTTTGCGACGGCCGTCGTACGGGACAGGACAGGAGAGCCGGTGGTCCTGCTCTCCGGCGAGCTTCCCGAAGCGCTCACACCCGCCAGCCTGGACGACCTGATGAATCTGGCCGCCGCGGTGCTGGACACACAAGAACTGGAACTGTTTCGCAAGTGCCTGGCCGCACTGCGATACGGGGAGAAAATCCAGGAACGCCGCATCGAGGTGAACGGCGCCGTCCTGGCGGTCTACCGGGACCCTGGGTAACGAACGGTAACGAACGGCCCTGTCTCACTTCTCAACGGTCTCCAGCCACGGGCGGAGGAAGTGGCGCGGGGCGGACATCCGAATCAAATTGCTCAAGCGCCGGATGTTCAGCGGGGCAGGCTTCCATCTCCTTCGCAAACGCGTCGTGCCCTACTCGTGAGCCGCAGGTCAGACCGCATCATCAAGGAGCCCGAAGCCTTCCGAGAACCCTTCCAGGAAGGCGCGCCGCGCAGGGTCAGACTCGGCTTCAGCCATCGTTCCCAGGAGATCGATGAACTCGCTCCGCTGACTGCTCGACAGCTTGCCGACCAGGTGGCCGACGCCCTCCAGTACCTTGACCGCGTCGTCCGGATCCATCTGCTCGTCGTCGCAGCTCTCGATGAACCGCAGGACATCGACCAGGGCTTCGGCCAAGGCGTGGGTCAGAGACGTATACACAGGCATCAAGGCGGGTTCCCAGCAGTTACGGCAGCAGAGTCCGGCCGTCCCACCACACGCCACTGACATCCCACTCACAACTCCTAACGGAATGACCGCGTCGAAACTGCGCTCGGCTCCCCCGCGGACCGGGTGTCAGCTACGAGGTACAAAACCCCTGGTCACTGGGAGCCTCGTGTCCGTAGCCTGCACACGTGATGGAGGAAGACGAGACCAACCCGGTTGTCCGCGTCGGAGGTGACCGGCATCGAACGATCAGCCTGCGCTTCCACATGCTGACACGTTCGTACCCGGAAGAGCGAGATGACGTGATGCGCGACTTCCTCGTGACAGCTCAAGGTGAGTCGGCGCGGATCGAGGTCACGGTGAGGACCTGGGACGGTGACGGCCTCGACGTCTTCCTTGCCGAACTGGCAGAGGAGTTTCGTGGCTGGAACGGCACCAAGACCTGGCGCTCCCTTGAGGACGACTTGACGCTGGCTGCCGAGCACGCAGGATCACACGTCCGGTTGACGTGGGGGCTGCATGACCGTCTCCCCGATGACGAGTGGCGTTTCGAGATGGCGACCTTCCATGCCCCTGGAGAAGACATGCGCCGCCTTGCCATCGAGATGCGTACCTTCCTGAAGTCGGACCCGCTGAAGTAAGCGGAGATAGCTCTCAGCCGTCTACGGGCCACCCAACACGCCAAGTTGTTGGTAGGTGATCAAGCAGCAGGCGAGTTTGAGAAACGCTTCGGGAATGTCGGCCCGCCGTTCCCAAGGCATCCACAGACGTCGGAAGCCGTGTAAACAGGCAAAGATCCTTTCGACGACCCACCGGTAGGTGCCCAGACCACTGCCGTGCCGAGTACCACGTCGGGCGATCGCCGGCACGCTGCCTCGATCGCTGACCTGGTCCCGGTAGATGTCGTGGTCGTAGCCGCGGTCAGCGAATAGCGAATCCGGTTTGTGGCGGGGACGACCGACCCGGCCGCGGATCGGTGGAATGGTGTCGAACAGGGGCAGTAGCTGGGTCACGTCGTTGCGGTTGCCGCCGGTGAGCAAGACCGCGTGCGGGGTGCCGTGCCCGTCGGTGATCAGGTGGTGCTTTGAGCCGGCTCGGCCTCGGTCAACTGGCGACGGGCCCATGTGATGCCCCCTTTTAGCGCCCTGACGTGGGACGAGTCGACGACGAAACGGGACCACTCCAGTCGGGAGGCCGCGTTGAGGTCGGCGAGCAGGACTTCGTGAAGTGCCTGCCAGACACCCGCCTCATTCCAGTCCCGCAAGCGTCGCCAGCAGGTCATACCCGAGCCGAAGCCAAGCTCCTTGGGTAGGTACTCCCACTGGATCCCGGTGTGCAGCACATACAGGATCCCGCACAACACATCCCGGTCAGGCAACGGCTTGCGACCTGGGTGCCGGAAGCACCGTTCGCCCTGCGGCAGCAGCGGCTTCAGACGGTCGCACAGCTCATCCGGCACGACCCACGGCGACGTCTCCACACCAGACGGAACGCTCAACTGCTCACGTAGGCACGGCCATCAGCAGCGATCCAGCCCATTGTGTTAACCGCTGTCAGTCAGACCTCCACGGCAAGTGAGCCAGAACCAAAAGACTCGCGACCATGGCTCACCTTAAAAACGGGGTGCCTCTCACACTCGCGAACAACTGACTTCACGACCTGTGAAGAGAACCAGCGGCACGAATGACGGCTTGCTGCTTGCTGCCTGTCGGGGTCTGCACTGGTTCGGCTGTGTGATCATTCTGGTGTCGTGGGATGCCGTGTGCGGGTGGGATGTCGCGTCTGGGTGGTCATTTGCCTGGGGCGGTAGAAGCAAGGAGAATCGATCTCGTGGCCAATGCACTTCAGGAATTGGTGAAGAACCGGCTGGAGCAACAGGGCTGGTCCTACGGTGATGTGGCCCGGCGTGGTGGTATCCCACGTTCGACGGTCCATCATCTGGCGACCGTGGCGCAGGTGGCGCGGATGCCGCAGCAGGCCACCCTGGAGGGTTTGGCGAGGGGGCTGGAGCTGCCTCTGGACGCGGTGCGCCGGGCGGCCGCGGAGGCGTGCGGTATTCATCTGTATTTCGAGGACGGTGCCGGTTCCGCGGCCGATCCGGAGATCGCCACGTTGATCGCGAGTCTGCAGCGGCTGTCGGATGCCGACCGCCGTCATGTCACCGCGCTCGTGGAGTCCCTTCTGCGCAGCACCCCCGACCACGACACCCAGACCGGCACCAGCCCGGGCTCGAGCTGACGTCGGTGGCGCCCGGCTCCTTGTGCTTCACCGTCTTGGGCTGACCGTGGTCCTACCGGCCGCCTGATGTGTCACCGTCTGTCGGTGAGGGTTCTCAGCCATCTGATGACTGTGGCCACGGCCTGGTAGTCGAGTTCGGCGATGCTGGTGATGGCACGCAGGTCGGAGGTCCGTGGGGTGATGCAGGCGGCGTCGAGGGCACAGTGCAGCAGCACCTGGTGTGCCTGGGAGGCCGGCAGGTCCTGGTCCGCGCGCATCTGGGCACGCAGGAGCGCGGCAATGGGCAGGGGCGGTGTCGGGTGGTTCAGGGGCACAGGCCGGTTCCTGTCGTGAGAGAGGGCTGGTCGGCCGGCGCTCCCTGGAGGCCGGCGCGGCGCATGAGGAGTTCCACGGTGCCGTGGCTGACGGTGATGCCGTAGCCGTGGGTGAGTTCGCTGTGAATGCGCCGGTATCCGAAGGTGCCGTTCGAGGCGGCGTGGATGACCGTGATGAGTTCGGTGAGCCAGGCGTGCCGCAGGGCGCGTGGGGAGGGCGGGCGGGAACGCCAGGTGAAGTAGCCGGACTCGGTCACCCCCAGGACCCGCGCGGCCACCCGCACCGGCAGGCCCTCCCTGGCCATCACATGTACTGCCTCGAACCGTCTTTTCGGGGAAAGGACCTCCCGCAGCAGCTCACTCACGCGCCGCAGCGCAGAAAGCTCGGTCTCCAGCTGTGTGATCCGCTGGCGCGCGGCGGCAAGGTCCTGCCCGGTGGAGGGGGCGTGTGCGCTGCGGCCCAGATGCGGCAGATGCCGGCGCCGCCACTGGTAGAGAGTGGGGCCTGGCAGGCCCAGCGCAGCGGCGACGTTCTTGACGGGTTCACCGTCGGCCAGTATCTGCAGGGCCTGGCGGCGCAGTTCGGGTGGATATCGCATGAGTCTGTGTGCTTCTGTCGGATGCCGAAGTGAAGACAAGACGAGGTCCCTGGATCCAGAGGATCAGGCCGGGACCGGGGAGATGGCCGGGGGCAGGCCCGCACCCTGGGAGGTGGACGGGCCTGCTCCCGGACCCGGGGGCGTCCAGGGGCAGGCCCACCCGAGAAGGGGCGGACGGGCCTGCTCCCGGACCCGGGGGCGTCCGGGGGCAGGCCCACCCGAGAAGGGGGTGGCTGGGGCCTGCTCCCGGACTCGGGAGGTGGCAGATGGGCTGTCGTGGGGCGCAGGGAGTGCTAGTCGATGTGGCGGCGCAGGGTGACGGTGGGCCTGAGGTTCAGCGAGTTGACGGCCGGGCCGTGGGGTGTGTTGGCCACCGCGTCCTGGAGGAGGCTGACGACTTCGGCGGCGAGGGTGTCGGCGTGGTTCTTGACCGTGCCGATCGGCTCCCGGCTGCGCTCCAGTGCCCCCAACCGACGTTCATAGACGGCGAGTTGGTTCCTGGTCGCCTGGGTGAGGGTGAAGCGGTAGGGGGTGGAGACGATGAACTGGTAGGCGCCGGCGAAGGTCTGACAGCCCGGGCAGTGGTCGTTGACCGCGCTGCTGGTGTTCGAGGCATTCAGACGTGCGGCGCCGGTGGCGGTGACCACCTGAAAAGACAGGGCGACCGAGCGGCAGGGCCGCTCGAGTGAGCAGCCGGTGGAGCGGGCGATCGCCCGGTTGCGAACGCCGGCGCCGAGGACGGTGCCGAGTTGGTGGATGGTGAACTCGTCGTCGTAGTCGGCCCGGTGCCTGGGGTTGGCCTGGGAACGTGCCTCGTCCAGGGCGATACCCGCACCGGCGGTGACCCGCGACCCTGTGACCGCGTCGGCCGGGGCGGTAGTGGCAAGTCCGGTCAGACAGACAGTCGTCAGCATGCCCAGGCGCATAGCGGTGCGTGCGCCAGTGCGCGGACGCGGCTTTCGGTGACTCACTAGTTTTTCTCCTTACTGCAGTCGTACAGCGGGGCGGCACAAGGCCGGGGATGTCATGAAGCCCGGCCGGCCCGGGGCGTCATAGGCGTCAAGGGGCGGGGGCGTCATGAGTCCGGAGTGTCATAGGCGTCATCGGGCCGGGGGTGTCATGTGGACAGGGGGCCGGGGAAGCTCATGGTGGGTGTCGGGAAACCACTGTCCGAGGGCGAGGTGGACGCGGTGGGGCTCGGCGTGCCGGAGGAGGGGCTGGGCGAGGGCGGCGCCGAACTCGGCCGGCGGGTCCGGCTCGGGCTCGGACTCGCCTTGAGGGGCGAGGGGGCGTCTGCCGGGTCGGTGGCCGAGGGGGAATCACTCGCCGAGGCCGTGGTAGAGGGGGACGCCTCGGGCGTGGGGGTCGGGCTCATCGGTGGTGCCTGGGTGAGCTGCGGCGCCGGGGGCGCAAAATCGTCCGGCGGGGCGCTGGTGGCGGGGGCCGAGGTGCGCGGGGCGACGACTCCGGGTTCGAGCAGGGGAACGATCGGTGCCTGCGAGGGCAGGGGCTCGGGAGTCATCCCGCTCAGCCAGGCCGCACCCAGCGCACCGCACGCGGCCAGCACACCGGCACAGATGGCCAGCCGCACCCGGATGTTGTTCTCGGTGGCGCGCAGGGTGGCGCGCACGACCCTTCCTGCCAGACGCGCGCACAGGTATACGGCGCCGGCCAGCGGGCACAGGAGCATGACGAGGCCGATGACACCGACGAGTCCGGCGGCGATCTGGCCGTCGGTGAACGCGGACCAGGTGCCGACCGCCTGTTCCGACAGGGCGCGCAGCCCGGTCTCGATCAGGCGCGGCAGGTTCCACAGCACATACCCCAGCTCGGCGACGATCAGCGGGACCATCGTCAGGACCCAGATGGTGACGATGATCCGTGCGGAGCGTTTGAGGTCGGCCGCTTCGGCGGGGGTTTCCCGGCCCGGCAGCATGCTCTGCAGAATGGGCTTGATCTTCCCGAACAGGTCGGGGATCCCGGCGAGGTCGCCGAGGATGTAGTAGCCGTCCAGCCTCAGAGCGGGCATGAGCTGCTCGAGGATCTCGAAGTGGACGAGATAGACCGCGGCCAGGAAGAAGGGCTGGCCGGTGACGAAGTAGGCGCCGGCCAGGCCGAGGACGAAGACCGTGTTGAAGTAGACGCCGCCGAGGTCGGTGCGGATCCGGCCGGTCCGGTTGATCCGGTAGACGTCCGTGACGTCCGTATACATGGAGGGCCAGATCAAATAGAGGCCGCAGCCGATACTCCCGGGCCGTGCACCGCCATAACGGCAGGCCGAAGCATGTCCGAACTCATGGAACACCAAAGAAGCCACGATCAGTACGAACACCGCGAGCATCAGGACCGGCTGCTCCACGACCTGGAGCACCGGCTGCATCGCGCCGTGGAAGGCGAACAGCCACAGGTCCAGGGACGCGAGGGCGGCGAGGACCAGGGCCACCACGGGCGGCCGGTGAAGCCACGCCAACGCCCCCGCGATACGCGCGACCTGCCGCTCGGGGAAAATGACCCGGTGGCCCTTGAGGACCAGCAGGAGATCGGAGCGCGGAGCGGCAACGCTCTGCTCGTCCTGTTGGCCGGGCGGGACGGTCAGGCCGAGGGGCTGGAGCTTGTGCTCCACGAGATACTCGACATTGTCCGCGCTGATCTCGCGTCCGAAGCGGCCACTGACCCGGTGAGAGATGGCCATCGTGTCGCGCACACCGTCGATGGCCTCGGTGACGAGGTAGAGCAACCGGGACAGCTGGACCACCTGCCCGTCCGCCCGGCGGATCAGATACTTACGCTCCCGCGAACCTGATCCCTGATACTCCCCCAGACGCTGCAACCCCACCACCGGACGCGGCACAGCAGACACCAACTGCCCACCCGCATCCAAAGCCACCACGCCGACCCGAGCAGACATGCCGACCCCCGCCGACGTGCTATTCCCGGCCGTCGCGCTGCTTCCGGGATACGTGCCGTCCCCGGGATGCGCGCCTCCCCCGGCGAACGTGCCGTCACCAGCCGATGTGACGACCCCGGCTGGCGTGCCGACCCCAGAGAACGTGCCGTCACTGGGATACGTGCTAACTCCGGCGAAAGTGCCGTCCCAGGGTTGCGTGCTGTTCTTGGTATATGTGTCGTCCTGGACCAGCGTGACATCCGCGGCGGACATGCTGTCGCCGGCGAACACGACACTCTGGGGAAACGTCGTGTCCGGGTGTGACGCGCTGTCTGCGGGGGGCGCGTCGTGCGAGGGAAACGTTTCGCTGTTGGGCGGCGCGTGGTGCGTGTCCTGCAGTGCCGTCCCCGCGAGAGCGGGATCGTGGCCCCTTCGGTGGTTGTCCACCATGCAGTCCTCCCTCCCCGGTGCGGACCGCGTGTGCCACACACGCGGTCCGCACGCCCAGGCATCCGTTACTGGTTGATGCTGATGGACTGGTTGGCCTCGGACGCGGCAATCGCCTCCGGGGAGTTGTAGTTCGCGGCGAGCGAGTTGTTGTGCGCGTCGACGTAGGCAACGTGGCGGGTGACGTTGGTCGTCTTGACGAAGCTGAACTTCAGGCGGCCCAGGGCCTCGCGGTCGGGGAGCAGTTCCGCGGACTCGGCGTTGAGCTGGTCGTTGTTCATGGTGAATCCTCTTTCGGGGTGGATGCCGGTCACTGGTGGACGGAGATCGACTGGTTACCAGCCGACTGGGCGATCGCCTCGGGCGAGCAGGCGTTCAGCGCGTACGAGTTGTTGTGCGCCGACACGTAGGCGACGTGCTTCGTCACGTTGGTCGTCTTGACCAGGCTGAACTTCAGCCGGCCCAGGGCCTCACGGCCGGGCAGCAACTGTGCGGACTCCGCGTCGAGTTCACTCATGCCGAGCATGGTGATTCCTTTGCTGAAGGGGGCATGGGACAGCTCCGGATCCCATCCGGACGTCCATTCATGCCGGACGATCTGTCTGACGAGATTGGACAGTAGCGGGTCGGGAAATCCTCCGGCAACCACTTCCGGCACATCCCCCCTCCCCGGACATCCCGCCCAACAGGAGAACCAGCAGGCAGGAGCGCCAGCACCCCGAAACGAAACTCGTCCGGCACGCGCGGCGCCGACACCCGAATGGCCCAACTCGCAGCCATCCGACCCCCATTGCCGCCCCGCGGCGTGACTATCCTCTCGACCCGCAAGAAGGGTGAACCACCCCAAAAACCTCCTCGAGAGGGGTGCACGTGCTCGTCGTCCACGGAGCGTCAGCCACCGCCGTCGTAAGGGACCGGACCGGAGAACCCGTCGTCCTCCTGTCCGGCGAACTCCCCGAAACCCTCACCCCCACCACCCTCGACGAACTCCTCAGCCTGGCCGCCGCCGTCCTCGACACCCACGAACTCGACCTGTTCCGCACCTGCCTGACCGCACTCCACTGCGGAGAACAACTCCACGAACGCCGCATCGAAGTCAGCGGAGCCATCCTCACCGTCTACCGCAGCCACTGAGAGCGGACACACGACAGCAGCTGGCCGCGACAGCTCACTCCGCCAGCAGCATGCGGTGCGCATGAGATACACGCAGGGAGACAACACTGACGGCGCAGGGTCAACAGGAGCGATAACGGGCGTAGTTGAGGACGTGATGATCCTTGGGAGGGGCACCCGGACGTCAACGCTGCCGCAGAGGCCCCCATGCCATGCCCGGACGTGGGTGCCTCCACGGACGGCCATGCCGACGCAGTGATCACCGCACCCAGAGTGCTTCCGACCCATGAGGAGTTCCCGGCTGCCGCCGCGGATGCCGCCAACTCACCTTTCTGACCGGGGTCGTTCGGTGCGACGCGTCGAGCCGGATGGGAATGCACCGGATCCTGCGAAGCGGCCCCGCCAGGCCATCTGAGCCGGGGCAACATCCAGGCCGCCATGGTCAGTCAGCCGGGCCGCGCCATGCGCTTGTACGTATCTCCCTGCGAGCCCCGATCGTCTTCATCCGCACACGAAACCCCTCCCCTGGCTGGGCGTGCGCTCCGGCCAGCAAACGAGCCAGCCGTCAACGCCCGCGCGCAAGCGAAAACCACCCCGGCTCAAGGCCGCGCTTCTCGGCGCCGGCCCCGAACTGCGCGAGGCACTGTCCAAGCTCACCGGCAACGTCTTGACCGCCGCGCCCGCACCCGCCCGACGGCCGCCCCGCCGAGAGGGCCTGATCACCGAGCCGACTCGGCCAACCCGCCGGCTCTTCGCATGCCGGCACAGAAACCGCACGGCCGGCTGCGCGCAACACGGGGCGCATACGATCTGACGCGGCACGGTTTGCGCAGCAGAGTCCCCCTTGAATAACGAATGAGAACGGAATTCGTCAACGCAATTCCCGGGGCACTGTAAAGAATTGTTCAACCCTCCCTGCGATTCACGCAAATTCCACGACATGCCGAAGCAGCATCACCTTGAAGGGTGTTTCCCGCCACCCTTCGGGCGAGACCGCGCACAGTGGATACGTGCAGTTCACAGGCCACATGCCCGCCACAGGGTCGTCATCCATTGTCGTCCGGTAAGCGGCAGAGAACCGGCCGGATAAATCAGCTGGGGGCGACGGGCCAGTAATGTCTGACGCGCCATCCGGCAATTCACCGAAACCAAGGAGAAACACGGTGCGAAAACTGGCACGCGCTACCGCGACGGCGGCCCTGACCGTCGCCGCGATCGCCATCCCCCTCACCGGCACGGCCATGGCGTCCACCACTGCCGCCGCCCCCTCCGGTTCCTACCGAGTCCTGCACCCCACCCACGGTGACCACGACCGGTGCGACAACGACCGGCACTACCGCGGCGCCCACTACTGGAACCGGTACGACGACGACTGCCGCTCCCGCTGGGACCGGGACAACTACCGTGACCGGTACAACTACAGGTACAACTACCGGTACAGCAGCTGGAACCACCGCGGCCACGACGACTACAGGAACTGCTACCGCCACTTCTAACCCGGACCCGACCCGGCCAGCACTCGCCTGGGGCCCCTGGAACACCACCCAGGGGCCCCACGCCCGTCCCCGGGCCGCCAACCCGAAGCACCCCCCTGCCAGCCGGACAGCCTGGGCGCACTGATCAGCCAGGGAAGGCCACCGGTCCCAGGGCTTCGGCGTAGTCGCGTGACGCCCGGTTCGTGGTGGTCCGTCAGATCGTCGACGGGGCCCGGAACTTGACAGGCACGGCTCCCAAGATCATGAGGTTCTCGACGCCCCGTGGCCCGAGTGGGCCTTGCCTGCCGACGCATCAACGCTGATCCCGCCTGCCCTTGACCAGCTCCGCGAACACCCCGAGGTCGTATCCGGGGAGGTCCCAGGCCTTCTGGAGCGGTTGGCCGATGTACCGGATCCGCGTGATCCACGCGGGTGCGCCACAGCTTGGCTGTCGTCCTCACACTCACCGCATGTGTGGTGGCGGGCAGCCCCTCCCCCACCGCTTCAGCACCTCACTACACGTCACACCTGCACGCTTCAGCATCAGTTGGCACGCCTTCCCCGACACCGCCACGGGCTCCCACGCGCCAACGGCTGCGGCGTCCCCCCAACCGCGGGCCGGATCCCCGCCGCCGTCCTCTCCGCAGAGCACAACGCCCACCACTGACTCACACCATCCAGCACCAGTGGCTCGGTCCACCCGCAGTTCCGTCGCCGGACACCCCTTCTGCCGCCTTCAGCCATACCGGCGCTATGACGAAGGCACGGCGTTGCCAACCGCAGCATTCGCAGCCGCAGATGTGGCCGCCGCACACAGCACTGCCGGCCGGGCAGCACTCATTCGGGGATGACAAGCCCGCGGGCGCGCAGCTGCGGCAGACAGACATCCAGACAGGCTTCCACCGAGGCGGCATCAGTACGCACGAGCAAGTCCTCGTGGAAGGGGAGACCGCTCGCGACGAACGTCCACGGCCGCACCCCATCACGCATGCGTTCCGCATCCGCCTTGAACAGCACCGTGACGCCCTGCCCGGCCAGCGCCTCCATGACACGCACCACGTCGGCCAACGTTTCATCCCGCCCGTTCGAAGAGGCGGACCACGCTACCGGACACGGCTCCCACAGTCCCCCGGCCTGACGGCATAGCAACGTGATGCGTCTACCGCCGCGCCAGCACCCGGACACGAACCGTCAAGCCCGCTGCAGCCCGATGAAAACCGCAGGCCCCGTCCCATCGGAACGCGCTTGGGCGACGGGCCATTACCGGGCGATCTACCCAACAAGCAACCCCGCAAGGCCCTGGGAAGACGCCCGGCCCGCACACGAGTCCGAACCGAGACCGTACAGAACTCGACTCTTTCCCCAGGCACACCCAACTCTAGGAAACCAGCATCCGAGGGGGAGCCAGAATGAGACGTGTGTGCGGAGCGGCGTGCCTGGCGTTGGGTCTCACCATGGTGAGTGGGTGCAGCCCCCCTGACCTGCCGCTCGTGGCGGTGCGAAACGGGGACGACGGGCAGCCGGTGGCCGAACTGCGTCCGTGCGAAGGAGGCGACACCCTCTCGGGGATCGGTCTGCAGAGCTGGACCCCTGAGGAAGGCGAAGCCGCGATCGAAGAGGCATCACTCGGCTCGGTCGGCTCTTCCTCGGCCTCCCAACCTGCACAGGCCGGCACTGACAATCCGGACGGGAGCCAGGCGCACCAAGAAGACAGCGGGTGGGAGACAGGGGGAGCGAAGAATCACGGAGGTGTCGTCTTCCCGCTTTTCTCCCCACCATCCGAATGGCGTGCGCACACCTACGGCAGACAGAAACTGCTGCCCGGCCGGACCTACGCGCTGGGCTTCCATGGGTCCGGCAGTTACATGGCACACGTCTACTTCACCGCCGACGACCTCGCCTCCCTCAAGCCGGGCCAGGTCTGGGCCGACGACCGGGCGATGAGCACCAAGGACTTCACCGAACTCGTCGACGACAAGTGCTGACGAGCTGTGCTGTTGAAGTGGTGACCGTGATGGCCGTGTGCCGGAGCCGCAAGCTCGGCGCTGCACGGATCGGTCCGGTCCTGAAGCATTCCCGCCTTCCCCCATTCCAGATTCCGCCGTGCCCGTGCACCCGATCCCGGCCCGACACGGTCTGAACCGTCCGGCGTCGCGCTACAGGTCCACCGGCCAGCTCGTCCGCCGCGCCGTGCTCCTCGACGACCCTGGGGCGGACTCCGCCTTTCGGCCCATCAAGGGCACCGGCGCCAACGCCGAAAAGGATCAAGCGGAGCCGTCCCACCCTCGCGTTCCGGCACGCCTCCGCGCCCCCGGCCGCCCCCATGACGGCGGTCCCGTACCCCGGCCGCGAGGCCCGGAGGAGATCCCGCATGCGCGTCTTCCTGCCCCTGACCGCCGTGACCACCACCGCGCTCTTGCTCATCACGGTCACCGGCGCGACTCCCGCCGCAGCAGACCGAAACCCCGACGGCACACAAGTTGTCAAGGTGTCCCACGGCGACCCGTACGCGCACTGCACCATCGGCGCGAGGTCCTCCGACAGCATCGTCTACCCGGCCACCGAGGTCGAGCCGTACCTGTCGGTCGATCCGCGCGATCCCAAACGCGTGGTCACCGTGTTCCAGCAGGACCGCTGGAACGACGGCGGCGCCCGTGGCCTGGCGGCCAGCTGGACCGCGGACGGCCACACCTTCCACCGGAGCACGCTGCCGTTCAGCCTGTGCGCCCCGGGCGGCGCGGACTTCGAACGGGCCTCCGACCCCTGGGTGAGCACCGGACCGGACGGCACCGTCTACGCGAGCGGGGAGGGCGTCGACTTCACCAAGAGCACCCGCAGCGCTCTCCTGGCCGCCACGTCCCGCGACGGCGGCCGCACCTGGCGGAACCTCACCACCACGCACGTCGACGAGGAGCCGTTCTTCAACGACAAGCCCTCACTCACCGCCGACCCCCTCCGTAAGGGCACCGCCTATCAGGTCTGGAACCGCCTCGACAACGACCCACCCGGCCCCAGCTCCCTCGACGGTCCGGGCTACATCTCCCTCACCCGCGACGGCGGCCGCACCTGGAGCAAGGCCCGGCGGTTCGTCGACACCAGCACCGTGCCCAACACCCAGACCATCGGCCATGTGATCGTCGTCGACAGCCGCACCGGCACCCTGTACGACTTCTTCGACCGGATCACCTACTCCGACGACCTGAGCACTGTCGCCGAAGCCCACTACGCGATGGTCACCTCGACCGACGCCGGAAGGACCTGGAGCGCCCCGGTCACCGTGGCCCGGGACACCTCCGTACCGGAGGTCGACCCGAACGACCCCGCCAAGCTGCTGCGCGCCGCGGCCACCCTGCCCAGCCCGGCCGTCGACGCCAAGACAGGCACGCTGTACATGGCCTACGAGGGCGCGGACTTCTCCGGTGGAAAGTTCGACTCCGTCCAGCTCGTGCGGTCCAACGACCGCGGACGCACCTGGGGAACTCCGGAGCTGATCAGTCCCAAGGGCGTGCCGGCCTTCTCTCCGTCGATCGCGGTCGACGAGCGGGGCACGGTCGCACTCACCTACTACGACCTGCGCTTCCTCAAGCCCGGCAACACCACCACGCTGCCCACCGCCTACCAACTGGCCACGCTGCGGCACGGACACCCGAAACTCCGGACCGAACGACGGATCTCGCGAGTCTTCGACTGGCTGCAGGCGCCGTTCGCCGGAGGCTACTTCCTCGGCGACTACCAAGGCCTGGTGGCAGACGGCAAGGGAGTACGGGCGGTGCTCACCGAGACCCACTCCGGCGCACCACAGAATCGTACGGACGTGTACACCAGCAGTCTCCGCACCCGCTGACCGATGCGGCCACCGTCGGCCGACCCGAACGCCGACAGCTGCAGACAGGTCTCGGACCCACTCCATGACACGTTGGGTGGGAGGAACAGACCAAGTCGATTCTCGCTTCCAGCGAGTCGAACCAGAGGCGCCTGCCGGGCGAAGGACCCGGTCAGGCGCGTCTGGCGCGCCGGTTCTCAGCGGCCCGGCCGGACTTCTCGTCGGAGATCACCACCGCCCGCTGTCGGCGACGCTTGAACTATGACCCAGTTCCGGCGCTTGGGGACTGAGCGCGATAGGTGGCCCATCAGGCCAAGCAGGCTGCCCGATCTGGCAGTGCTGGCGATCAGCCACCATGGAGCCCCCACTCGTCAAGGCCCCCATACACGTGGGCTTCAAGACATCGTGGGGCGTCCATGCCGACGGCCTCGCCTCGGTAGAGGGCGATGAGCGAGTCCTTGCCCCGCCACCACATATCTGTCACCCCCTGCACTTCAGCAACGGGCTCGTACCCGCCAAGGTCCAAGGACTCGACGCCCTCACCCTCGAGCCTGGTGAGGGTCTTGGCCCAACGGCGGGCATGGGCGGCGAGTGCCAAGGACTCCACCCATCCGTCGGTGCTGGCGTGCAGGGGTGTCCAGCGGTTGGCATCGATCCCGAACGCGTCGTCAGGGCCGATCATGAATCCATAGGCCATGGACACGCGACAGGTTCCCGCCGGAAACGACCAGCCCTCAGCAGCCATCTCTTCGGGGCAGTCGGCGTTGAGGATGTGCGGGCCGCCCTCGTAGAACGGGGCAGGCGGCAGAGCAAGACCGCCCCATCGCTCCTGGAAAGCCGTGGCCCTGTCGATCTCTGCGACCGGGATCCCGTGCTCCATCCAGCTCTCTCGGTGCCGCCCGATGTCCTGGTGGGGAACACGAAACCCGTCCGCCTCGACAAACCGCTGGGCCCTGTCACTCAGGCCGGCAGGCGCAACCGGGATCGGCGACTTGGGAGTGGTGGCAGTCATGGTGCCGGAGCCTATTGGCAGGGGTCCGCTAGCACTTCAGTCAGCAGCCCCTCCCGTCTTCGTACGAGCCTGGAAACGCGCTCAGTGGCCAACTGCCTTACTCAAGGCCCAAGTAGCTCGCTCAGTCACACCATGCTGTGACTGAGCGCTTCCATAGGGGGTTTCGTCAGGTACCACGCAGCAGGGGCGGGGCGTTCCGCCGGCAACTCGTTGGCATCAAGAGGTCCCGCAGTCATCCATCACGCACCAGGCAGGATGTGTCTGTGCATCACATCCTGTGCGGGCTCGCCGCCAATCCCGCCCTGCCGTCCGAGTTGGTCGACCGGCTGATATCCATCGCGGACGACGACATCGCCACGCACCTCGCCTGTCGTGCGGACCTCAGCCGTGCACAGGCGGTCGCGTTGGCCGAGCGCGTCGACCAGAGCGCGGTGCAGCTCGCGTACGAGGGTCGGCTGACCGCCGCCGACATCGATCCCTCTGTCCGGCCGGATGCCGCGCTCGCATTGCTCGACCAGGGAGTCGGTCGCCCGGAGTGGGCGCGTCTTTTCGCGGCGGACCCGGTCCGTGAGCGCCGGGAGAAACTGGCAGCCTGCCCCGGCCTCCCGTCCGACCTTGTGGACACGCTTGCGGCGGACACGGACGTACGTGTCGTCGCCGAGCTTGCATTGTGGACCATCCCAGACGTGGCCACGAGGCTCGCGGCGCACCCGCACGCCGAGGTCCGCCGCGCGGTCGCGGCCAATGAGGCGACACCCCCGGCCACACTGGCAGCGTTGCTGGCCGGGGAGGGGCTGCCTGCGGCGCGACGCTGCCTGGTCTGTGACCGCGAGCAGACTCCCTTCGTTCACGATCGGCAGTGCCCACGGCTCGACTGCGACCTGTTGCCGGGCGCCTCCTGCGACGGATCCCACGAGTCCACCGTCCACGCCATGATGGAGGCGGCACTCCGTAACCCTGCCACGCCCGTCGAATCCGTCGTCGGCTTCGTGGACCATCCGTCGATGTTGTTGCGCTGGGCGCTCGCCACCCGCCAGGACCTCCCCCAGCAAGCGTGCGCGCGGCTTGCCTCGGACCTCACTCCCGGTATCCGCGCCGACCTTGCCGAAAATCCCGCGATCGACGACGCCCTGATCCGCGCGCTGGCCGACGACCGTGACCCCGACGTGCGCCGCAGGCTCGCACACCACCCCCGCGTGCCGCTCGACGTGCTCACCCACCTGGCCCGAACTACCAGGACCGGCACCACCCTTCTGCCCCGTATTGCCGCCTCCTCTCCCGCCGAGGTCGAGGAGCTGTCCACGTCACCGGACCCGGCTGCCCGCATGCTCGTAGCCCAACGACGCGATTTGCCGCCCGAGACACGCAACCGGCTGGCCGACGACCCCGACGCGAAGGTGGTCAAGGCCCTCGCTCCGCACCCCGGTCTCACCGAAGCGCAGTTGCGCGCCATGGTCCACCGACACGGCGTCAGCGTCCTGGCCAAGGTGGCGACCAACCCAGACGCGCCCCCGGTGCTGCTGGAGGACCTGGTCCGGCACCAACCAGCGGTGCAGAAAGTTTTCCGTGAGGTTGCCCGGCATCGCAGGGCGACGAACTCGGCGCTGCTCGTCTGCCTGGCAGACCAACGGGCGAGACCCGTAGCCGCCGGCCACCCAGCACTCCCTCCACCGGTCATCGAAGAGCTGCTCACCGACGCGGACTGGCAGGTGGTGGAAGCAGCAGCAGCCAACCCGTCCCTGCCGACTGCCGTGATAGCGGATCTGGTGTGCCGGCGGTGAGGGCCTTGCCCGCCAAGTCGACCGTTCCCTCGCCAAGTGAAGCGCTGCGCAACGGCCGCTCGGCCGTGGGCCCAGCACGAACGATCGAAGACATCAAGCTCGTCATCCCCCTCCAACTCCCGCTCCCAGAACGCAGCGAGCCGCTCCTGCTACTGCCCCGGCCTGGCCACGACAGCCTCTCTGTCCTCAGGCGCCATTACGGCGCCGGCGAGCACGGCGTCCGCGTCGCACAAGGTCTCCACCCGGCACATCCCGGCCGCCCCCATAAGGGCCACGTCCATCCGACGGGCCCCAGGACGACCGGATACAGTGCGCGCGACGGCAGCCTGGTTTAGAAGGAGGGGAAGCGTGACCGACACAAGCGACACCCGGCCCGCTGACAGCGAAGCGCAAGCGAGTCAGCAGAGCCGACTTCGCCGCCTGATGCGCTTCATCCCCCTGATCGCCCCCGTCCTGCTGTGGACGGTGCCCTGCTGGGTGCTGCTGCTCACCGGCCAGCACTGGCCGCTGGCCGTCACGTTGGCCGGCACCGCCTTGTTCGCCCTCGGCCTGATAGGTATGCCGCTCGCGATGGTGCGCGGCCACGGTCGGCGGCAGGAGGACGGGGCCGCGATCGTCGGGGACACCCTCCTTGGTGCCAGCTGGGTTCTGTTCACCTGGTCCGTTCTGCTCGGTGTCCTGCTGCGGCTCGCCCTGACCGTGGCCGGCGTCGGTGACGGCGAGGACCGGGCAAGGATCGTCACCTGGGCGGTCCTCGGCACAGCCGCCGTGCTGCTCGCCTGGGGGTACGCCGAGGCGCGCCGGGTGCCCCGCGTGCGCCGTCTCGACGTGCAACTTCCGCGCCTGGGGGCCGGGTTGGACGGCACCCGTGTCGTTCTCATCACCGATACCCACTACGGCCCGCTCGACCGTGCCCGCTGGTCGGAAAGGGTCTGCGCGACAGTGAATACCCTGGACGCCGATCTCGTCTGCCACACCGGCGACATCGCGGACGGCACGGCCGAACGCCGCCGCGCCCAGGCCGCCCCACTCGCCACCGTGCAAGCCACTCGGGCCCGGGTCTACGTCACCGGCAACCACGAGTACTACAGCCAGGCCCAGGGCTGGGTGGACCTGATGGACGAGCTGGGCTGGCAGCCGTTGCGCAACCACCACCTGCTGCTCGAACGCGGCGGCGACACCCTCGTGGTCGCCGGCGTGGACGACGTCACCGCGGAGTCCTCCGGCCTGGCCGGCCACCGCGCCCACCTCGCCAAAGCCCTGAACGGCGCCGACCCCGACCTACCCGTCCTGCTCCTGGCTCACCAGCCCAAGTTCGTCGACCGTGCGGCAGCCCACGGCATCGACCTCCAGCTCTCCGGCCACACCCACGGCGGCCAGATCTGGCCCTTCCACCACCTGGTCCGCATCGACCAGCCCGCCCTCGCCGGCCTCAGCCGCCACGGCAGCCGCACCCTCCTCTACACCAGCCGCGGCACCGGCTTCTGGGGCCCGCCCTTCCGCGTCTTCGCCCCCAGCGAGATCACCCTGCTCGTACTGCGCTCCCCACAACACCCCCCCACCCCATAACGCCAGGCAGACCAACAACACCGCTCGGACCGCTCCGGCCGGTGAGATGGTGCCGGTCGGGTCGCAGTCCTGGTCCACGAGGCAGAGCGCCGTGAGAACTGAACTGCCGCCTCGCCGGGGAAATGTCCACGGCGCCCGGTGACCTCACGCAAGCGGGAGCTGAGGGACTCGATCAGGACTGAGTAGGCCACAAACGCCGGTCCGCCGGAAGCCTCGGCTACGGGTTCGAGCCGGTGGCGTTCCTTGACGACGGATGTCCGTGAAGCAGCCGCGTCACTGCTCCTCCTCCATACGGATCGCACGCCGTAGCTCGTCGGCCGCTGTGTGGCTCGCGCCCTCGCGCTGTTCCAGCATTGCCGCCGCGATCGCGTCCAGTTTGCGCTGGACGGCGTGAGCGTCACGCCGTTCCGTGTTTTTCAGCAAAGTGAGCAAGAGCAGGTTGACGGCCGTCATGACATCGCCGGCGAAGATCAGCCAGGGCAGCGGCAGGTGCGCGAGGTGCACGGCGACCATGCCCAGGACCAGGAGCACGCACAGGACATAGAACAGCGGCGAGCTGGTGACATTCGATGCCCGATCGGAGAAGGCGGCGAACCAGTCCCGCCCAGTGCCGCCCCGCTCGGCGGGATGCTCAGTGGTCATGCCCGCCATGCTCCGTGCCCGACCACCGCCGATGCGGGAACCTGGGCCGACAGGCGCGCCTGATCATCTCCATCTCACCCTGTCGGGCCGTCGGGCCTGCCCACCTGTTCAGCGCGAACCACCGCGCCAGGGGCAGCGAGCTTGGGTGACGTGGGTGGGGCGCGGCAGGCGCGGCCAGTCTCCTGCGACAAGTCGGCCATCAGGCGGCAAGCCGTTGATGGTCCGCGGCCCGCCGAACTGCTGGACGCCGTGCGGGACGTGATGAAGCCGAACACAGTATTCGCTGCCAACAGGATCGTGTGCGCGCTCAGGTTGGCGCAGACGTCCATGCCCGGTGATCGACTGGTCGAGCCGACCTGCGTTGAAGGCGAATTTGTCGTGCCGCACGCAGGACGGCGTCCACCACGAGCAACGGGCGGTGCACAGTCGGGCAGGTTTGACCGGTGTCAGTCGCGGTCGAGGATGAATTCGGCTATGGCGGCAGCGACGGCTTCGGGCTGCTCATCGGGGATGAAGTGTCCGGCGTCGGGCACGACGAGTCCGGTGGCGTCGTCGGCCCACGGGCTGATGGAAGCCGCCATGTCCGGAATGGAGCCGTGGCTGCTGGAGATTCCGAGGATGGGCACAGTCAGGTGCTGCCGCTCGAGCGCCTCGTGGTTCTTGCGCGCCGACTCGGCGGCGTCTCGGTAGTAGGCGAGGGAAGCGCGGAGGCCACCGTCGACGGCGATGGCCGCTGCGTAGTGGTCGAGTTCGGCGTCCTCGAACGTGTCAGGAGAGTGGGCCTTCACTTTCAGGAACCAGCCGACGTAGTCCCGTTCGCGGCCGGCAAGCAGCGTCTCCGGCAGGTCGGGCACAAGGTGGAATGCGAAGTGCCAGGTCTTCCACGCCTGATCCGGGTCGGTGGGGATCGCTTCGGGGAGGGTGATGCCGGGAATTCCGGCGTCGAGCAATGCGAGCCCACGCAGTTGGCTCTCGAATTTGAGTGCGAGGGAGAAGGCGACCCAGGCGCCGATGTCGTGGGCGGCCAGCCAGTAGGTCGACACGCCGAGAGCCTTCACGGCGGCGTGGACATGCGCGGCGATCGTGTGCGTGTCGTAGCTGCGCTCCGGGCGCTCGGAGTGGCCCTGTCCCGGCAGGTCGATCGCGATGACGTGGAACCGGCCGGCGAGGCTGGCCATGACCTTTCGCCATGCCCACCAGGTTTGCGGGAATCCGGCGAGCAGGACGACGGCCGGGCCGGTCGGCTGGCCGCCTTGGACGGCATGAAGGCGGACGCCGTCGGCATCAACCCAGCAGTGAGTGAATCCCGCCAGGTCGTGCAGGGGCAGATCGCGGACAGGGTTACTTTCACAGCGGTGCCATGCGCTGGTCGCAGGGTCAGTCACGGGGATCCTCCGTCGGTGTTAAGCATCCTGATTCGGAGCTTCGCCCGAGGGTTAGGCCCACGAGCGCAGTACAGATGACGAGAGCGGCCAGCGTGCTGCTCGGCATCCGGGCCCCGACGGCCTGATCGGTGAGGCCCAGTAGCAGGACAGGGACGAAGAGCCGGACTGGACGAACGCTGTCGCGCTGTCGCGAAGTGCGAGGTGGACGCTCGGTCATGGCCGCGCTCGGACGCTAACACATCTTGAACTGATTAGTTCAAGATAGAATGGTGCGGAGCAGCACGAAACATCGGACACACCGGCAAGGAAGTGCCACGTGGCGGGCAAGAAGCAATTCGACATGGACACAGCACTTGACGCCGCGATGATCCAGTTCTGGCGCGCCGGCTACGCCGACACCTCAGTGGACGATCTGTCCCAGGCAACCGGCCTGAACCGCAGCTCCATCTACTCCTCGCTCGGCGACAAGGACACCCTCTTCCTGCGCTGCCTGGATCGCTACGCCACGCGCTACGGCGACAAGTACGACGCCGCCCTGTCGTGTGCAGCCTCGGAGCCTCTTACAGCCGTTCGTGCATTCTTCGACGTCACCCTCGAGCGCATCGCCGATCCCGAACTGCCGGACGGATGCCTGGTGGCCCAATCGGCCATGGCAATTCCAGCGCTGAGCCAGAGCATCGCGACACACACGAAGGAGGCGCTGGGCTTCCAGCGCACGCGCCTACGCGCCGCACTCAAGGCAGGCCGATTGACCGACGAGGACGCCGAGGCCTTCGCTGAACACGTGGCCGCCGTGAACCAGTCCCTCGCCGTCATGAGCAGAGCCGGGGCGAGCCCGACGCAACTCCTGGCCATCGTGGGCGTAACCGTCGACGCGCTCTCACACGCGCTGCACACACGCAAGTAGCGCTGCAGACCGGTCCCGTCGTCGACTCGACGAACCTCCGTACGACGACGGTGATCACGGCGCGCACCGGGCGGCCGCGCTCGTCAACGCCGGCCACGGTCGCTGCTGTGATCGCTGCCTTCATCGTCAACTACTGACTTCCCATCGCGGGCCAGATCCCCCACGGCGAAGCTCTGGCGTCACCGCGGACATCGGATGTGAGCACCGATGCCCTCCCCGGCTTTGCCTTCCGGGGATCGCGGATGGCATTGACTCACCGGCACCGAACGCCTGACAGAGGTGTTACTCGGCTGCGGCGTCGCGGATGCGCTGGTAGTGGCGCCGTGCCTTCATACGGTTACCGCAGACTGCCATCGAGCACCAGCGGGCCTTGTTGGTTTTGCTGCGGTCGATGAGGAACAGCCGGCACTCCGGGTTGGCACACGACCGTAGCCGTCCGGGCATTGTCTGTTGCACCGCGCTCCACGCCATGACCACTTCCACTGCCATCTGGCGCTCCGCGGGGGCTTCCAGGGCCCACGACACTCCCTCAGGGGAGAGCTCAGGTCGGGAGGTGACGCCTTTGAGGAGCGGAGCCAGCGAAGTGGCGGGCCGGCTGCCGCGCACCACGTTTTGAAGGGCATCGCGCGCCCGCACGAGGCTACGCAGCTCGTCCGCGCTTCCACTGCCGCCGTGGGCCTGCTGCCAGGATCGGGCCTCCTGCGGATCTGCCAGCTGGTCCTGGACGACGCCATTGACCACCGGCGTGCTGTTGAGGAGCTCCAGCAGTACGTCTTGCTGCTCTCGGTCGGTCACCATCGCGCCTCCTAACCGAATTGGTTCACATGACAGGCTTTACCAGCTCGCCCACCTTAACCAGAGACTCTTATTTTACTGGTTAGATTTACCAAGGGGCACCGCAACCGCCAAACGGTCAGCAGTCGCGACCGGAAGGGGCAGCCCTCGTCCGACCCGGACCGCGCCCAAAGAGCAGGTCCGCGCTCCACGTCTGACCGCACGGCGAACCGAACCCGCGTGCCGCGTGGGCCGGGCGCGCAGGCCGCCGGATAGCCGCTCACGCAAGTCCCGGGCCCACCCGGACACCTCAAGCCGGTCGACCACGACAGCACACAGAGCCGGCCCGGCGCGGGCGGACATTGGCTCCCTGAGCGGGCTTGAGTAGACGGTGCGCTGGCTGACCACCGTTCACGGGCGGAGGCTTGAGGCGGGCCGGCGTTCCGCCGCCGCGGCCGGGCTACACCCCCGAGCACCATTTCGATCTAACCTGCAAACCTAACTTGACAGGTTAGGTTTTGCGTGCTCGACTCTATATGTAACCAGCGAATCCAGGCAGAGAGGTTAGAGACATGGTCTCCGCAGTCCACCACCGCACCGCCACCGTCAACGGCCTTGAGGTCTTCTACCGGGAGGCCGGCAACCCCCAGGCACCCGTGGTCGTACTCCTGCACGGCTTCCCGACCAGCTCGCACATGTTCCGCCACCTGATCCCGGCACTCGCCGACCGCTACCACGTGATCGCCCCCGACCACATCGGGTTCGGCCAGTCCGCGATGCCCGCCCTGCAAGATTTCCCGTACACCTTCGACGCCCTCGCCGAAGTCACCTCCGGCCTGCTCCAGCAGTTGGGCATCGACCGGTTCGCGATGTACGTGCAGGACTACGGCGCTCCCATCGGCTGGCGGCTCGCCCTCCAGTCCCCGGACCACATCACCGCGATCATCACCCAGAACGGCAACGCCTACGAGGAGGGCTTCGTCAAGCCCTTCTGGGACGGCGTCTTCGCCTACGCCCACGCCCCGGGCCCGGACACCGAAGCCCCCATGCGCGGCGCTCTGACCCCCGAGATCACTCGCTGGCAATACGTGAACGGCGTCGCCGACCCCACCCTGATCAGCCCCGACAACTGGGTGCACGACCAGGCGCTGCTGGACCGCCCCGGCAACGACGAGATCCAGCTTCAGCTCTTCCGCGACTACCCCACCAACGTGGTCCTCTACCCGCAAGTCCATGAGTACTTCCGCGACTCCCAGGTCCCACTGCTGGCGGTCTGGGGCGCGAACGACGAGATCTTCGGCCCCGCGGGCGCGGAGGCGTTCGCCCAACACCTGCCCGACGCAGAGATCCACCTGCTCGAGTCCGGGCACTTCGCTCTGGAAAGCCACCTCGGGACCATCACCGAGCGCATCCGCGACTTCCTGGCCCGCGTCCTCGCCTGAGGCGCAGGGTGCCGGGGCGGCAGTATCGGCGTCCCGCACGAAAGCCCAGACGGCTGCGCCTACCTGGCATCTCGAGCCCGGGCAGGATGCCGCCCCCCACGGCGTTGACCGCGGCCTGGACGTCGACGAGGTCAAGCCCATTGCCCCCGACGCGCACCCGGACTGCCAGATCCAATGAGATAGCGCCGGACGGCAAAGCTCAAGACGGTGCCCGAGGCCGCAGACGCCTTCACCATCCTTATGACGGGCCGAAGCCTCGATCGCCACCATGTACCGCACCCGCGCCGAAGGAGCTGACAACGCCGAGCGTGCCCCCAGCTGCCCGTCAGGCGCCCAAGATCAACTCATGGCCCCTTTGCCGCGTATCCGAGTCAGGCCCTTCAGAGGTTTCACCTTCGAGCAGTCTGGTGAAATGGCCTCGCTGTGCAGTCGGCCTCGTGGTGTTGCTCCGCAGGATCAGCCCGCAAGGCGTTAGGGTCTGACGCACGAGATGACATAGGAGGGGGAACCTGTGAAAAAGTCTCTGCGCTCAAGGACAGTCGCATCGCTGGCGGCTGCCGCAGCCATCAGCCTTGCCATTCCGGGCGTCGCGAACGCCGCTGACCACTCCGTCAAGTCTGTCCCTCCCCTCATAGCGTGAAGACTGCGGCTGCAGGGGAAGTTGGGAGTCATGGCGGAGAAGCGACGGAAGTTCGATCCGGAGTTCCGTGAGGGTGCGGTCCGGATCGTGACGGAGACCGGGAAGTCAATCACCGAGGTCGCGAAAGACCTGGGGATCAACGAGACGACCCTGGCCACCTGGGTGTCCCGGGCTCGGCAGGCCGGGACGAGACCGGCTGTCGGGAGCGAGGAGTTGGAGCGGCTGCGGCGGGAGAATGCCCAGCTCAAGCGGGACAACAAGGAACTGGGCATGGAGCGTGATGTGCTCAAACGCTGCATGGTCCTGTGGGTGAAGTAGCCGTGGCGGACCCGGCCCAAGTGGTCGGGGTGATCAGCGACTTCAGGACCGAGCACGGCATTTCGCACCGCGTCTCGTGCCGGGCTTTGGGCGTCAGCGAGTCGTGGTTCTACAAGCACCGCTCCCGCAAGCCCACCCGGCGGGAAGTACGCCGCCAGCAGCTGGCCGAGGCGGTGACCGAAGAGTTCACCGCCTCCGGCGGCACCTATGGCTCACCGAAGATCTGGATCCAGCTGGTGCGGCAGGGCTGGCGTGTCTCGGTGAACACCATTGCCAAAGTCATGGCCGAGCTCGGTCTGGTGGCCCGCACGGTGCGTCGCCGGCGGGGGCTGACTCGGCCCGGCAAACGGCTGGCCGCCCCTGACTTCGTGCACCGCGACTTCGCCGCCGAGGCCCCTGACCTGGTCTGGTGCGGGGACATGACCGAGATCGCAACCGGTGACGGGAAGCTGTATCTGGCCACGGTCATCGACCTGTTCTCCCGTCGCCTGCTCGGATACGCGATGGGTCCGCGGCACGACGCCGACCTGGTGGTCGCCGCGTTGCACATGGCCGCGGCCACCCGCGGCGGCGACGTCCGTGGAGTGATCTTTCACAGCGACCGCGGGAGCGAATACGGATCACGGAGATTCCGCCGAGCCTGCCGCAAGCTGGGCGTCTTCCAGTCCATGGGACGCGTAGGCTCGTGCTTCGACAACGCCGTCAGCGAAGCGTTCAACAGCGTCCTCAAGGTCGAGTACGTCCACCGGCACGCCTTCACCACCCGCACCGAGGCACGGATCCGGATCGCGACCTGGATCACCGACTTCTACAACACACGACGGCTGCACAGCGTGTGCGGTTTTACGAGCCCGATCGACTACGAACACGACTACTGGGCCAGCCTCAACGAGAGGCTGGCTGCATAAGAAGGTCTCCACGATTCGGGGGGATTGACAAGTCCGCCTCATTCACTGACGGCTGCGCAACGGGGATGGTGACACCCATCAGCACCTGGGGGCAGATCAGGGAATTCGCGAAGAACAACGCCCGGATCCTGGAAGCCGTGCCGAACGACCAGAACCGTGTCTGCTCCCCGAACAGCACCGTCGTAGGTGACCCGTACAAAGGATGCGGATACAACCGCGCAAACGGCTGGATCAAGGTCAAGACCTTCGGTGGACAGTGGGGCTGGGTCGCCATGACCTGCTGGGACGACACCCCCTTCTAGTCCCGGACCCACCGTGCCCCTGATGAACCCCCGGGCGCTGCGGTGCCCGATAGCCTCCAACTTCCCTTCCATAACAGCCAGAACGCCCTGGGGTCCGACGCCATGGGGACTACCGCCAACAGGCACCGGCTCACACTCTGGAGGTCTCATGCGCACACGCCTCACGCCAACAATCGGCACCGTCGTGCTGGCGGCGACCTCTCTGGCAGGCACTCCCACTGCCCAGGCGCAGACCGACGTCACGCCGCGCATCAGAAGTTCTCCTCGGACAGGACAGTGGCGCGATGGATGCGAACGGATTCTGTAGTTGCGGTACTCGCTGATGTACGGCGTCACAAGTCCACGCGGGACTCCGTCTCGCGGGGCTCCCGCCGCAGCACGACATGTGCCGGCCTGAACGGCAAGCTACGCAGGGTCGGTTCCATGACCCTGAAGAGTGCCTCGGCGTCCGCACCGTACGCATACAGCACGACCTCGCCCCCGCCGAACTCGTTTCCGTCGACCTCGCCGACTCCCGCTTCCTTGACTGCCGAGGTCATGGCTCGCTCTGCGTCGTAGATGACTTCGCGCTCAGCGGGTGAGCCGTACTGGTCATCGCTCAGACAGTAGTAGGCAATGACGGCTTGCTCCGACGGCTCTGGTTCCGGGAATTCAAACAGTGCGTCCATACCCGCACGCTCTCACCTCGCTCTGACATCGAGCTCTGGGCGCGTCAAGCTCGACTCGTCCAGAGAGAGTTGGGCATCTGACCTGCGGGTAATTGGCCTGCCAGCTTGAGGCCGATGACCCGTTGCCTGGTCGTTGCGTGGCTCCCCGCCCAACCTGGCACGGGTTTGGCACGAGCAACTGCCGGGGTCCGGTGGGGACTACTCAGGACGCCGACCGCGCGCCACGCGTGCGACCACCCCGCGAGCCGCCTCTTACTCCCACCGGTTTGGCTTCCGCCTGGGGCGCCCCCGGGCGCCGTTTGTCGGGACGGTGTGACCCTACGGCGTCGCCTTCCCGGTCGCGATGGAATTTCGCCCGCCGCGCCTGAAACTGCGCACGCCTTGTGATCCGTAATTCGATGCCGAACGGTCACCGACGGCCGTGCCATCCGCTCCTTCGTCTCCATCGCCGACCGGGAGGGGAGGAAACCGGCAATATCGGCGATCGTTCGATCAGGTCGGGCCTGACAAATGACACTCAGGTGGGGAGCCCGATCGCCATGCCGGCCTCCCCCGCCCGCCGACCGGTGCGCGCCCCTTTGGTCTACGAGATGGGTCGGCCACGGCCGACGTATTCGGGGTCGCCGAGGAACTGGTCCTGTCTGCCCGGGCAGGAGGACGTGCCGGGTGGTCAGGCTGGGCCCGCACAGGGCGTGGGCGCGGGGTGACGTACTGGGGATTGGCGCGGGGCCGGACGTGTCACCCCCAGCGGGCGCAGGCAGACGCCGTAGCCTTCGAGGGTGGGCGTCCTCAAGGAAATCCCCGCGAGACGGGGGCTTTTGCACCCTCGTCCGCTGCCAAGGACCGTTTAGGCCGGACGCCGCCAGCGCGTGGCCGACGTCCTCGGCTCCAAGCACCCGTCCGCCTCAAGTCGACCAGAACGGCATGGGCCGCGGCGTGGTGTCCATGCTCAAGCGCTGGGCCGACACTGGCCGCTGCAAGGCGCAGATCGTGGACTTCATGGTGTCCGAGTCGCCCGCCCAGGACGACCCGGGTGCCACGCCGAGGAAGGTCACTCGGCTGCGCGGGTCGCCCGGAGGAAGCGGGCCCCCCACTCCTGGACGTGCGCGGCGAACTCCGGCGGCCCCAGGACCTCGAACTCGGCGCCCACGTTGCCCAGTGCCTGGGTCGGCCAGTCGAGGGAGGTCGAGGTCATGGTGAGCCGGCAGCTGTCCTGGCCGAGTGCCTCGATCGTGCCCCACTGGCCGACCACCTGCCGAACCCGTGCGGACGGCGCGTGGACGAGGGCCTCGACCGTATACGGAGCCGGGGCCCCGCTCGCCGTCTGGACGAAGGCCACGGCGTCCTCGGCCGGAAGCAGGCGGGGCCGGAAGCGGGCGCCGGTCGCCGTCGGCCCGGTCAGCCGGTCGAGGCGGAAACTGCGCCAGTCGTGGCGGTCCAGGTCGTAGGCGACCAGGTACCAGCGCCCGCCGAGGGCGACGACGCGGTGCGGTTCGACCTCGCGCTCGGTGGGTGCGTTGCCCCTGGATGTGTAGCCGAACCGCAGCCGTTCCTCGTCCCGGCATGCCTGGGCGACTGCGGTGAGCACCCCTGCTGCGACGACCGGCCCGGAAGCGGCAGCGGAAACGGTCATCGCGCGCAGGGCGTCCACTCTGGCCTTCAGCCGGGGCGGCAGGACCTGCACCACCTTGGTGAGGGCGCGCAGGGACGCATCCTCCATCTCTGCGATCCCGCTCTGTGCCGCGTCGCCGATGCCCACCGCGAGTGCCACCGCCTCCTCGTCGTCCAGCAGCAGCGGGGGAAGGACAGCGCCGGGCGCAAGCTGGTAGCCGCCGTCCGTGCCCCGGGCCGCGCTGACCGGGTAGCCGAGTTCGCGCAGCCGGTCGACGTCTCGGCGCAGGGTCCGCTCGGAGACTCCGAGCCGGTCGGCCAGTTCCAGGCCGGGCCAGTGTCGGTGGGTCTGCAGCAGGGAGAGCAGTTTGAGGGTCCGTGAGCTGGTGTTGGCCATGCCGGAATACTGCCCTGGGTTCCGGTCAGAAAGTGGCCGGAAGCCTCCCTAAAGTCGATCTCGAAGGCCGTACCGGACCAATGTGAGGACCAAGAAATGATCAGCCGTGAGATTCAACTGGCCGCGCAGATCAGCGGCGTCCCGACCCTCGACCATTTCACCGTCGCCAAGACCGAGGTGGACGGCGAGGTCCTGGTGCGTACCGACCAGGTCGGGCTCGCCGCGACATACCTGGAGCTGATGCGGGCCGACTGCACCCTCCCGGTGCCGGCCTGGCAGCCGGGCCGGCGGGTGGGAGTGGCCGCCACCGGCACGGTGGTCCGGTCCGACAGCCCCGAGCTCGCGGTCGGCGACCTGGTCCAGTCGATGGCTGGTTGGAGCGAGTACTCGGCGGGTCCGGCCGCCGAGTACGTCAAGCTCGACCGCACTCTCTTCGCCGACCCCGGCTACCACCTCGGACAGGGGCCGACCGCCTACTACGGGATGGCCGATGTGGCGGCCGTCGGCGAGGGCGATGTGGTGTTCGTCTCCGGTGCTGCGGGCGGGGTCGGCTCGCTGGCCGGACAGATCGCCAGATGTCTCGGTGCAGCACGGGTGATCGGCAGTGCCGGGAGCCCGGCGAAGGTCGACTACCTCGTCAACGAGCTCGGCTACGACGCCGCGTTCGACTACCACGACGGCTCCGCGGCCGACCGGCTGCGGGAGCTCGCGCCCGAGGGCATCTCGGTGTTCTTCGACGTTGTCGGCGGCGAGCAGTACGACGCCGCGCTGCAGGCGGCCCGGCCCGGGGCGCGCTTCGCCCTGTGCGGCTCACTGTCGAGCCAGCTAGGCGACGCGGCCGAACGCTTCCCGAAGCCCGACCGCGCGGCGGCCGAGGCGAAGGGCATCAAGCTTCTGCCGTTCTCCTGCTACCACACACCGGATCAGATCGCGGCCTGGAAAGAGCACTTCAGCACGTGGCTGGGCGAGGGCCGCTTCATCTACCCGCAGACGGTCGTCGACGGCGGGATCGAGGACGTGCCGCGGGCGTTCCTCTCGCTGCTTCAGGGTTCCTACCGGGGCAATGTCTCGGTGCGGCTGGCGTGACCGCCCTCTCCCTCCGGGCCCTGAACCGGGCGCTGATGGACCGACAGTTCCTGCTGGCGCGCACCGATCGCACTCCGGTAGAGGTGATCGGGCGACTGGTCGCGCTGCAGGCACAGGAGCCCAACGAACCGCCGCCCGGCCACCCGTCATGACGTGGGCAGAGTCCTTGCCAGTGGGCGAGGCGTACAGCGGCCTCACCCACCACAAGACAAGAGGGGGCACCAAACTCCGGCGTACCGAAGAACGGCAGACTAGACGGCCGGGGCCATGTGTAGCGGGCACGAGGCCGAAGAAGCTCACGGAGTGCGTTGGTGGATCTCAGCTCAGTGATCATCGCGGTGGCAGGCGTCGCAGGAACCCTGGGAGGATCACTACTCACCCAACGCGGCTCCGAACGAGCGAAGCGTCGGGAAATAGAGCTCATTCGTGATCATGATGAGATCCGCGAAAAACGTTCACTCCGACGCACCTGCTATGTGGAACTCAACCGAGATGCCCGGCAGTTCACCACAGCACTCAACCGCCACCTGCACGTCATGAGGGAACGCGGCGTTGGGGACGCCGACAGCGACACACTCGACGAAGCGAAGGACGCGCACCGGGATCGATACTCCGAAGCACAGATGATCGCCCCTGAAGAAGTACTCATGCGAGCGAGCGTCGTCAATCAAGCCCTGAACAAGGTCTACGGCCAGGTCAAGCGCCTCGAACGCGGTGACCCCGAACCAGGCGAAACGATGGAGACTGCGGCTCAGGCCCAGTACGAGGTCTGGGACTTGCTGCGGACCATGAGAACCACTATGCGTCACGACCTCGGTGTGTCGCATGACGATTGAGAGCTGTCGCTCAGCTCCGTGCGGTCCTCTTCTTTGCCTCAACGAGTCAATAGCTGACTAGGCAAAGGTTAAAACGCAAGCTGGGCTTGTCTTTTAACCTCGGTGCGCATGGGCGCGGGCGCCTCTCCGGTAGGTCGTGGTTTCTGATCACGCTGACGAGGGGAGTTGTTCGCGCACCCATGCGGGATCGGGGTTGGTGTGTGGCTGGCCCCCCACGACGACCGTCGGCACGGTCTCGTTGCCGTCGTTGACGGCTCTCACCGCTGCGGCTGCTGCCGGGTCGCGCCAGATGTTGACCCAGTGCAGCTGGCGGGCGCTGCGGCCCAGCCGGATGCGCAGTCGTATGCAGTACTTGCAGCCCGGCCGCCAGAAGACGACTGGTCGGCCGTCGACCGCGCTGCGGCGTTGTGCCTCCTGCGCGCCGATCGACCTCGGGAAGATCAGGGGTGAGTTCACGCCGGCGAGCGTCAGGAACGCCAGCAGGAGTGCTGCGGCTGCGCCGGGGCTCCCCCTGAAGATCTGCCCGGTCGCGACAGCTGAGCCGCTGAGCACAAGCAGCATCGGCAGGATCCAAGCGCGCATCATGGTGATGCAGGCTATCGATGAGTCGAATTGCTCCTCGAACTAGGTCGTTCACCTGAGTGTTCGCCGGACGTTGAGGCGGCCTTCGTCTGATCATGCGCTCCGCGTGGATCGACCATACCGGCGAACTCCACATCATCGAGGGCACGCTGATGCGCCTCCAGGTCGACCGCCTGCCCGGCGGAGGCGACCCGCCGGGCGACCGCCGGGTCACCGGCTCCGGCCCCGGTCAGATCGGCGGCCGCCAGCCGAATCCGCCCACGCCGAGCCCGCTCCTCAGCCGTCAGCCCGCCGTCATCGGGATACCTCATCCCTCCGGAATGGCAGGTAGCCCACGATCAGTACCTGCCCCGGAACAGCATCACCGGGCCGGGATCGGCTGAGTGAGGTTGACCGGGTTGCCGTCGGGGTCCTGGATGTGGGCGACGCGCTGTCCCCACGGCATGTCGTTGGGGCCGCCGCGGACCGAGCCGCCCAGCGCCGCCACCCGGCTGAGCGTCTCGTCGACGTCATCGACACCGATGCTGAGCAGGATCCGCGACGCAGCCCCGGTCCCCGGGTCCGCCTTGGCCACCAGCCCGAGGTCGGTGTCGCCGATGCGCAAGCCGAGGTAGAAGGCCGGGCCTTCCGCCGGTACCCGAAAGATCTCCTCAGCGCCGAACAATTTCGTATAGAAGCCGAACAGATTGTCCTGGTTGGCAGTCACGATCACTGGCTGGATGGTGGACATGGCACTCCTGTCGAGAACGGTCGCGTCTCTGGGCAGACCGTTCGAGGTCGGTGAACTCATCGGCGCAACCACCCCGCCGGACGATCTACTCCACAGACTGCCGCCCACGACCAGCACGAGCACGCCCCGAAATGAGGTCACGCCACCGCTCTGACCAGGACTTCGGGATGGCGGAGCTTCATTCATGATGTCCCCTGTCGCGCGCGATGGGGCGCCCTGTGAGCACTCAACAGCTTTCGTGTCAGGGCAGGTTCACCGACCCTGTGAACCGACGGGAGCGCGCGAGAGATGGACAGGCCTACAGCAGATCCGTGCCCACTGCTGACATCGACGAGTCCTGATTCGTCGTAGGGACGAGGAGACCCGTGCGGCCCGAGCGAAGGGAACCAGCCGATGGAGACCACAGGCGGAAACGAAAAGCCCCCGACGCGTTCGGACGAGGACCTGCTCGAGCCCGAACGCCGCAATCTCACGAATGTCGCCTACCGTCTCCTCGGCTCACTGACCGAGGCGGAAGATGCCGTACAGGAGGCCTACACCCGCTGGTTCGCGCTCCCCGCGCCGCGCCGCGACGCGATCTCCTCTCCACACGCCTGGCTGACCACCGTGGTGAGCCGGATCTGTCTCGACCAACTCCGTTCGGCACGCATGCGCCGCGAACGGTACGTCGGCCCATGGATACCCGAACCGCTCCCCGTGCGAGCGGAATGGAGCCGGCTCACACTCGGCTCGACCGCGAGTGACCCGGCCGACCAGATCACGCTGGATGAATCCGTCGAGATGGCCTTCCTGATCATCCTGGACTCCATGACGCCGGCCGAGCGGGTCGCTTTCATGCTGCACGATGTGTTCCGACTGCCGTTCAACGACGTGGCCGAGATCGTCGGCCGCACACCAGGGGCCTGCCGCGAACTGGCCTCCAAAGCCCGTCATCGGGTAACCGCCGCCCACAACCGCGGTACGGGAGCGCCCCGGCGTGCCGCGATCATCCGCGAGTTCCGGCAGGCATGGCAGGCCAAAGACATCAATGCCCTCGTCACGCTCCTCGACCCGTCAGTCACTGCAGCCGCCGACGGCGGTGGACGCGCAATGGCGTCACCGGTTCCCGTCCAAGGCCGCGAAGCAGTCGCACAGTTCCTGGTGCACCTGGCGAACCTCGCCGGCCGGCTCGACCTTCTCGAGCGCACCGTCAACGGCCAGCCCGGCCTCGTCGCGATGAACGGCAACAACGTACTGACCGTCTACGCGTTCGACATTGACGACGCCCACATCCAACGCATCTGGGCAATCCGCAACCCGGACAAGCTGCGCTCATGGGCCAACCGACCCGCTTGACCCGATCGACACTGACAACTCGCCCTCCCACAACGTCGATTCACCGGGTTGCGCATCGAATCGGTGCCGTACCTGAACTGGCCGGGACCAGAAATCAGAGAGGGACAACCATGTCGTCTACTTCCCACACCTTGCACCTCACGGCTCGCGGCACGGACGAGGCATCCGGCTGGTATCAGAAAGCCTTCGGAGCCGAAGAGCTCACCAGGCTCGTGGTACCCGACGGCCGGCTCATCCACGTCCAACTCCGCATCGGAACACTCACCCTCATGCTGGCCGACGAGTTCCCCGAACTGAAATCCTTCGGACCCCAGCACTACGACGGCACCTACAGCGCCATCTACCTGCACGTCGACGATGTCACGGCCGCCTGGCAACAGGCCGTCCACGCCGGCGCCACCGTCATCCGCCCGCTCAACGACACCTACTGGGGCCAGCGAGAAGGACAACTCCTCGATCCCTTCGGTCACCGATGGGGACTGACCCAACACCTCCGCGACGTCCCGCTACCCGAACTTCAAGAACTCACAACCCAAGCATTCACACAGCACAGGTGACCGCGAACTCTCGCTGACATCGAGCAGCTCACCGACACAAACTCACCCATCCCTCTGCCGCACCGACCCACGGCTCCGCTGCCCCATGGCCTCGCCACCGGCCTGCCCTGGTCCGCCAACGCAACAGCCGCCGACACCACGCCGCACGCACCGCCCCCGATGAACGCAACAGCAGAAGCCTCCGCGCTTGCGGATCAGGCGCCGGCATTTGTCGAAGTCGTGGCCACGGTCGGTGAACTGCCGCTTGGGCCGGTGACACGGACGACCACGGACTCCTCGAATGCGGCGTGTCGCGACCCGCAGCAGCATGAGTTGGGTGACGTCGTGCCTGTTGCCGGCGGTCAGTGAAACAGCGAGCGGGTGCCGTGCCGGGTCCGCTCGGCGCGTACATCTGCCCCGTCACGCCCGTGCGCAGCACGCACACGATGCCCATCAGGGCGAAACGGTCATCAACCGGCTTGAGCCCCGGGAACCGGTGACGGCGCGGCGGTCGAGGGATGAACGGGGCTACCCGCTCCCGCAAGTCATCAGGAACAAGATCGTCAGCCATGCGGAGACATGGCCTGTAACCTCCTTCAACTCCCAGCCGCCACACCGAACTCATTCTCAAACCATCGGTTAGGCTGCTGCTCTTGCTCATGGTTCACTGGTCAACTTTCGGTGGGCGAGAGGCAGGGGGGAGAGGGAGATGAACGAAGCCAGAGAGGTGTTCGAGCCGCTGGCGGCAGACGATCCGCACCGGGTGGCCGGATACCAGATCGCCGCGCGACTCGGGGCTGGCGGCATGGGGCGGGTCTATCTGTCGCACACCCAGGGCGGCCGCCCTGTGGCCATCAAGGTCGTACGTCTCGAACTGGCCGACGACCCCGACTTCCGGCGGCGCTTCCGCCGCGAGATGGAGGCGGCGCGGCGTGTGCGGGGCGCGTACACCGCCGAGCTGATCGACGGCGACGCGGACGCCGCGCCGCCCTGGCTGGCGACGCTGTACGTGCCCGGCCCCTCTCTCGCAGAGGCCGTGGCCCGGCGCGGCCCACTGCCGCTGCCCGCGCTCCTGTGGCTGACGGCCGGGGTGGCCGAGGCGCTGCAGGCGATCCACGCGGCGGGCATCGTGCACCGTGACCTGAAGCCGTCGAACGTGCTGCTGGCCGCCGACGGCCCCCGCGTCATCGACTTCGGCATCTCGCTCGCCGCGGACGGCACGTCGTACACCGCCACCGGCGCCACCATCGGCACCCCGCAGTTCATGGCGCCCGAACAGGCGTCCGCGGGTCCGGTCTCGGCGGCCACGGACGTCTTCTCGCTGGGTCAGACGATCGCCTTCGCGGCACTCGGCGAACCGCTGTACGGCAACGGCCCCGCGGTCAGCGTGCTCTACCGGATCGTCCACTCCGACCCCGACCTGTCCGTACTGCCTCCGGAACTGCGCCCGCTGCTCGCCCGCTGCCTCGCCGCCGATCCGGCGGAGCGGGCCACGTTGGCGGAGATCGTCGCGTGGTGCCGGGAGCGGCTCGGGCAGGACGCGGACGCCGGTGCGGTATGGCGCGAGGTCACCGGCCCGGAGATCACGGTCCCGGCACCGGCCCCTGCACCCCCGACTCCTCCTCAGATGGGCCCCACCCTGGCGCACACGCGACCGCCCGTGGGCCCGAACTCGCCCTGGCAGGAGCCGAGTTGGGCCGCCCCACCACCCCGCAGCCGACGCGCGAAGCTGCTCACCGGTGCGGCGGTGACGGCGGGGGTGCTGGTGCTCTCGGTCCTGGCGTGGACGGTGATGGACGCGACGGGGACGTTCGACGGCGGCCGGGGCGGTGACAAGTCTGCGAAAGGGTCCCATACGGGCACTTCGACGGGGGCATCGACATCACCGTCACCGTCGGTGTCCGCGTCGGCATCCAAGCTCGGAGCGGGAACCGGAACGGGATCCAGCGGCGTCGACGCCTCCTCGTCACCCGTGGCAACCCCGTACCCCATGCAGTGGCTGGACGAGAAGAACTCACTGAGCATCAAGGACGGTGCAGATCGGAAGGACCGCAAGGGGGACATCCGCTTCACCTGCGCCAAGGAGCAGAGCTGCGCGCTGGAGACCACCACCAGCACGATCGCCCCGGTGTACGGCAAACCGGGCACCACCCTTGACGACTGCCGCGCCTGGCTCGCCGGCAAGGGCGCCGACACGCGCCTGCCGCTCGCCATCATCACGACCGGCAGCGAGATCTGCTTCAAACACCCTGACGGCTACATCGGCCTGTTCGTGGTCGAGACGAAGTCGACCGCACTCCCGAAGAGCGGGGACAGCTTCCTGACCGGGGCATTGACGGTGTGGCGGGCCTCTTAAAGACTGTTACGTCCCGGCAGGGGTGGTTGGTAACTCGGGCGACGTAGCCGCTTGGGACCGAGACGATCGGGCATGTGTGACGATCGGGCCGTGTGAGCGCAAGGACGACGGGTCGCACTGCGATCCCCAGAGGGCGAATCGCAGCCCGTTGCCCTGCTCCACAGGAGTCCGATTCCTCCCCCGGCTGAAGCCAGGGGTATCCACGCGGGAACCCGATGAACGAACGAGGGCACGCTCGCGGCCCCTCAGTCGATACAGAACTCGTTGCCCTCGATGTCCTGCATCGGAATGCACGAATCGTTGCCGTCATACAGCGTTTGGACATGTACCGCGCCAAGCGAAAGCAGTCGCGCGCACTCGGCCTCAAGTACGGCGAGGCGCTCTTCACCCACGAGCCCGGTGCCGACCCGCACGTCAAGATGCAGCCGGTTCTTGGCGGCCTTCCCTTCGGGGACGCGCTGGAAATACAGTCGCGGGCCCACACCTGAGGGATCACTGCAGGCAAACCATGAGTCCTGCCGCTCAGGCGGCAGCGAGCGATTGAAATCGTCCCAAGTGGCAAACCCCTGCGGTGGCGGGGGCACGACGTACCCCAACACCTCGCACCAGAAACGAGCGAGGCGCTCAGGTTCTGCGCAGTCGAAGGTGACTTGGAACTTCTTGATCGACATCACCGGGCCACCATATGGGCGCGTGCTGCTCGGCGAAACCCTCAGGTGTCACCGTCATGCAGATCGAGCACCTTGCGCACGCTGACCTCCGTCGTGTTCGGGTCCGCCCGACCGCCGCGCCACATCATCTACGACGCACAGTCGAGGAGGTCCTGCCCAACCGGCACACCGGCCGTCAGTGTTTGCCCGGTCAGTTCGTGTTGCCGATGACACTCCGGGCTGCGAGGCGGAAGTCCTTGACGGCTTCGTAGAGGATTCGCTCTCGTTCGGCAGCCAGGGTGACATCCTCGGCTTTGTGCGTGGTGACTCCCGCGTGAGCGTTCTCGGCCATCCGCCGCATGACATGGGCGAGGCCGCTCGATGCGTGAGTGACTCGCCCCGCCACCTCCGCAAGCGAAGCCGGACCCTCAAGAATGACGACTTCGCCAGCACGATGAGCCTCTCGGGCCAGGGCAATGAAGCGGCCTACCTTCTCATCGACATCGGGCAGGTCGGGGTCGTCCGACCGCAGCGCGTCCAGGACTGAATCCATCGCGATGTCGCGGTCATGGAGCGCGCTGAGGTAGCCGGCGTAAGCATCACGACGATGCTCACGACGCCACTGATCACGCTGCCCCCGGGCCTGCACCCGACCGCCGACCACCGCAGCGCCCAAAGAGGCGACAGATCCGACAGCGGCCCCCGCCAGCGCGGCAAAACCTGCATCCATAAGGCCAGTCTCCCGTCGCTCCCCTGCAACCAATACACCGGGGCACTGGCCTCCTTCCCTCAGCGCGCGGGAGGCGAGATGCCTCACCAATGCTCTGGAAACGCCCGGCCACGATGTCGGCATCTCACGAACGGTGCTGCACGCTCGTAGGGCGACGCGACGGGAATCAGAGGGGGCGGCAAGACGTGCTCCTCTCCGAGTGAGGACACTGCAGGGGACGAGGGTCTCGCCCCAGGCAGGGCCAGGTTCCGCAGGTAGTCGCGCAAGAGCCGTACATCCTGCGGCTTGCACTGTTGCGCCGGTTGAGTGTGTCGTCGAACTGCTGGGCCGTGACGTCCAAGTCGGTACCTGCCAGGGATCGTCCTGACGGAACCCGGCGGCTTCCTCGCTGGACATCGACGGCGAGAGCCCTACCTGTTGCGGCCTCCCAAGCATCCAGGCCCACGGTCCGACCGATCACCGTCGAACGGCGTACCCGCGTTCGAGAAAACTGCCCGCCTGGCAAGGGACCACTCCGTCACACAGAGGGGCTGCAAGCTGTGGCGAAGTTACTCCCGGAAGAAGCTGCATGATTCTCACATGTGTACCCCGGTTGAGTGATGGCCACCGCGTGGTGGGGCGCGGCGTGGGCGAGCCGGGTGCGGTGAGACCGCGGAGCGGGCGGGTCGGCAGCTAGCCTGAGCTGGCCAGCAGCCCAGTCGACGTCGGGAGCAACACGTGGCAAGGCTGGGTGTGTGGAAGTGGGTGGGAAAGCGGAGCCGCTTGCTGCCCGCCGTCCTGCTTCTCCTCGCCGTGTTGACGGACCTCACCACACCACGCACCGTCAGCGCTGCGGCCCTGTATGCGGCTGCGATCCTGGCGGCTGCCCCTCTGCTGTCTCTGTGCGGCACCATCCTCACCGGCGTGAGTGCGTTCGTCCTCGACTGGGCCATGTTCGGGTATTTCGGCTATCACCAGAGTCCGATCGAGTTCAGCGAGCTGGCCATGGTTGCGACAGTGACCGTGATCGCAGCCTTCCTCAATCGCCTCCTCCACCACCGAAAAATGCAACTGCAGGCCGTACGCGACATTGCCGCCGCTGCTCAGCATGCAGTTCTGCCGCGCCCGCCGGAGAGGGTCGGTCCGCTGCGCTTCGCCGCACACTACGAGGCTGCTCAGACGGATGCGCAGATCGGCGGGGACCTCTACGCGGTCGTCGACACTCCATTCGGCGTGCGCTGCGTGATCGGCGATGTGCGTGGCAAGGGGATGGGAGCGGTCAGGGCGGTAGCAGTCTGCATCGGGACTTTTCGAGAGGCGGCCCTGCAGGAGCCCAGCCTGGCCGGTCTCGTGGAACGGATGGAGCGGGCCGTCGCCCTCGATGCTCGGCAGGCAGGGAGCGTGAGTGAGCTTGAAGGGTTCATCACAGGCGTGTTTGTGGAATTCCCGCAGCGAGGAAACGAATTCCGGTTGGTCAACCGCGGGCACCCGGCGCCTCTGCTGTTCGTGGGAGACGCAGTGCGATATGTCGAGCCCGGTCGGCCCGGTTTGCCTCTGGGCCTGGCCGCCCTCGGTGCCGGCCCTGGGTGCGTGGACACGGTGACGTTCGCCGAAGGGGCCAGTCTGCTCCTGTACACCGATGGTCTGACCGAAGCCCGGGACGATACGGGCACCTTCTACGACCCGATCGATAGGTTCACGGGACATCGCTATCCCAGTCCGGATGCCCTCGTTGACGCCCTGCTCGCCGACGTGCACAGGCACACCGGTGGCCGGAAAGCCGACGACATGGCGTTGCTGGCCATCACCCGTACCCCCAACAACACACAGCCGACGAGCGCTCGCTAGGAGCTGTTCGGGGTTCGCATCATGTGGTTGACGTGAGGAGCTTCAACGACATGATCCGAACCTCGAACAGCCCTGGGGTCTGTTGTTCGGATCATGTCAGAAGGGCGAGCCACCGAAAGCGGAACGAACCAGTTCGCCCCGAACTCCGTCATGTTCATGAATTGATCGGGAGACGCGCCCGGGGGTCCGAACTCCCCAGGGGTTACGCGGCACCCGGTGAGACGGAGCGCGCACGCTCCAGAAGGAGCCCACTGATGCGAATCAGAATTTCACGCCGCCGCGACGCCGACATGTCGACACGGTCGCTGTGGCTGCCGTTGAACTCGGTGATGGTCGTGGCCGCGCTGACGACCGCCTGTTCAGCGCAGGGTGGTGGCGGGGAGGCCGGAGGGTCTTGCGCGATCGCCGCCACGTACGGGGGCCGCACCTATACGCAGGTGGCCAACGTCGACTTCACCGTAGGCAAAGCACTCGGCCCCGCCGAGTTCCCGCCCTGTGATGACACACCGGGCCACAACGACGATGCCGCAGGGCCCGAACCGACCACGGCCTATGCCGTCGACGGCTTGAATCCACATATCGCCATCGCGATGCGGTACACCTCGGACGAGGTCATGCTCCTCGCCGTCCAATCCGGTGGCAGCCTGCCTCCGGAGGTCAAGGCCCTGACACGAGGCCAGCGGCCATGAGGCGATCACCGCAGAACGTGGTCTGCGGTCAAGTCAGTGCCTCCGGCGGAGGATCGGCCGGCACCGGGGCGCTACCCCGGGGGCGACAGGACTGAGGGGCCCAGTGGAGCTGCCTCAGTCCTCGTTGACGCGGATGATCGTCTTGCCGGGGACGCGCTTTTGCGGCGCGAATGCGTCGGCGGCCTCGGCGAGCGGGCGCACCGCACCGACGATCGGCTTGAGCCGCCCGTCCCGCACCCGTCCGGCCAGGTCCGCGAGGCGGGCACGGTCAGGTTCGACAACGAAGAAGACAGCCCGCCCGTCCGCCGGCTGCACGGTGACCGGCGCAGCGATGGTGACCAGCGTGCCTCCGGCCCGGACCAGCGCCGTGGAGCGGTCAAGGATGTCACCGCCGATCACGTCGAAGACCAAGTCGACGTCGCCGATGTCCTCAAGGCGCTCGGCCTGGAGGTCGACGAAGACGTCCGCGCCCAGCGCGAGGACGCTTTCCCGGTCGGCGGCCCGCCCGGTGCCGATCACCCGGGCGCCGACCTCCCGGGCGAGCTGTACGGCGAGGGAGCCGACGCCGCCCGCGGCCCCGTGCACCAGCACAGTCTGGCCGGTGGTGAGGCGGCCGTGGTCGAAGAGGGCCTGCCAGGCGGTGAGTCCGGAGATCGGCAGGGCGGCGGCCGTGACATGGTCGACGTCGGCCGGGAGCGGAGCCAGATTGCGGGCCTCGACCGCCGTGTACTCGGCCAGCGAGCCGTCACGGCTCCAGTCGGCCAAGCCGAACACTCGCTGGCCGATGGTCAGTCCGGTGGTGCCATAGCCCAGTTCGGTCACGACACCAGACAGCTCGTGCCCCGGCACACTCGGCGTACGGTCACGCCCCGCGCGGTCGGTCCAGGTGCCGGGCCAGGTCAGCTCGCCCGGGGTGAACCCGGCGGCGTGGACGCGCACAATCACGTCGTTCTCGGCGGCATGCGGATGGGGCAGCTCAGTGAGAGTCAGTCCGCCGACGCCGGCGTCGCGGTCCTGAACAGTGATGGCTCGCATGAGATTCCTCTGTGGTCCATGAGAGCGCCGGGTATCCAGGCGCCGTGCTTTTTCCGCTCAAACCGTAATCGTGGCTCCTCCCCCATACCGTCGCCCCGGCTCTGTACCGCTCCGAAACAGCCGCTCGGCCGTAGGCTCAGCCCGAGCCAGGGCAACGCGGTGGCATCGCTGGGGCCCGATCACTGCTGGGGACTCATCGCAGACACAGCCGAAACACCTACCAATCCGCTAGGTACTACCTCATGACGGACCATCAGACGAGTCAGTCCGAATCCCCACGAAGGACACGGCGAGCCGCCTCAGCCTCGGCTGCCGGCGGGGACAACTCATCGAGGACATCAAGCTCGTCATCCCCCTCCAACTCCCGCTCCCAGGCCGCGGCGAGCCGCTCCTGCTCCTCCCCCGGCCTGGCCACGACAGCCTCTCTGTCCTCAGGCGCCAAGGCAGCCAGGAAGCGTGCGACTGATTCGTTCGGCATACTAGATACCCCTTCGCTGGGCATGATGCTGGTCCGGCCTCAGCATGATCAATCAGTCCGGCGATCATGGCCCGACACAGCCGCTGCACACTCGGATGGCGCCATCTCGAGTGCCAGGCCTCGCACGGTTCGTACCGCCCCGAGTACGCCCTGCCAGCCCTTCATCATCGAACTGGCAACAACTCCTACCGCCTCGCGGCACCCGCGCACTGACCGAAACGCCCGCCAGGGCCGGCCGACCGCCGCTCTCCGGGCCGACGACCTGCCAGTTCCCCGCCCAGGCGACGGCTGTCGACCCGAGATGCTCCACGAGGCTGCGCGGGCCATGGATACGCGAGCCGAACCGAGCAGACCCGGCACGATGCGATCGCGGCCGTTTCGCCGATCCGGCAGCTCTTCCGGTACGTCATCGCCGACCGCCTGCCGAGTCGCAGTCAGCCCCAGGCGGCGATGCTGTTCGGCTCCGAGATCGCCCCCTCTTGAGACGACCGAGGCTTCCTCTGCGACTTCTACAACGAGATCCTCCACCGGGACGCCTGCCAGCCCGCCACCGCTGACGGCCTCGTCCTGCTCGCGGCCCTCGCCATCGACGACCGGATTCCCGCCCGACACCGCTTCCAAGTTGCCGCCGTCGCCGAGCGCCATCTCGCCAAGACCTGGCCAACCACCCCGCAAAACTCAGATCCCGACAGCGAGACCCGAGCCCGCAGCGCTGCCCGGGCCCGCACTCCAGATCTGCTGACATGCCGGCCGGCCGAATGCCCTGCGGCTGGGCCAGCCCTTGCGTGCGTCGCCCTCGTCTTCCCAACGGACCGCACCCTGCCCGCCCTGACACCGCGTCTGCAGACCTTCACGCACCAGCACCCCCCAGGGCACCGACATCGGTGACTACGCGCGACCCCGAGCCGGCCGTCAGCGACGGCGCGATGGGCCTGCGGAACGCGCTCCGGGAGGTGTTCCCCGCAGCCAACCATCAGCGGTGCCGAGTTCACAGGGCACGAGATGTCACGAACGGCCTGCCGAAGTCCGCGCACCCCACCGCGTCGAAGGCGATGCAGGAGATCTATAACGCCGAGGACCGTACCCAATCCGAGAGTGCGATCGAGGCGTTCGCCAAGACCTACGGAGCCAGGCGGCCTGCGGCCGTCGGGAAGATCACCGATGACGCCGAGGACTGCTGGCCGTTCTACGAATTCCCAGCCGAGCACTGGATCCACCGGCGGAACACGAACCCCCTCGAGTCGATGTCTTCCACCGTGCAGCTGTGAACCAAGGTCACCCGCGGCGCCGGCATCCGGGGGCCCTTGCGATGGTATTCAAGCTGGTCGAGTCCGCCCAGGCCCGCTGACGCGCGATCACCGGTGCTCACTTGGTCCCGCTGGTCCGCGCCGGGGCCTTGTTCGAGAACGGCATCCTGATCGAGCGCGCCGAGGCCGGCCTCATCTGAACTCACTCCACTCGACTACGGCTCGCGCTCGTTGTACGTCGTGGGCTCGTTACGGACGATGAATTCCGTTGTGACGGCCTGACGGAGGACGTCGTAGCCGACGAACTCAAACAGGCGGGTGCCGCGGCGTAGGGGTTGAGGCGTGCCGACGAACCGGTGCACACCGACCCCGAAGCCCGCGTCCGGTGCTGAGAGCCAACGCAGTTCGAAGCCCTGCGCTTCGAACCATTCACAGATCTGAGGTACACGGTCGGGCGCGGCGCGGTGTCGCGTCCAGATGACGGTGCCGCCGACCTTGCACAGGTGACTGCATGCCGCGATGGTGCGCTCTATATCGGCGTCGGTGATGTTGCCGAAGACGCCGCAGACCAGGACGAGTTCCGCAGGAGCCATGTCCTCGTACTGGTCAACAATGGCGGCGTCGCCTGTGACAACCTCCACCTGCCACAGGCCGGCCCGGCCGACCCTTTCCGCTGCAGCTGCAGTGTTGCGTGGGTCCAGCTCGACCAGCCTCGCGCGCACATCGTCGCGGCGGGGATGCCCGGCCAGAACGTCCAGGAGATCGCGGCCTTCCCCGGCGCAGACGCTAATGACCCTCAATTCGCCAGCCGGGGCCTCAGACAGGGCGGTGCGGACGTGTGCCTGAACCGTCCGCAGCCGCCGTGCCATCCACGAGTCGGACAGGTCGTACTGATCGTGCCAGGCGCTCCAGTCCATGGGCGGACGTTACGGCCACTCGCACGTCACTGGCCATTGAATTGCGATCACCGGAGCGGTGAGACGTTCATCCACAGGTGTTGGCAATTGCTCTGCTCGCGGGCTGCGCTGTCGGACTCGTTCTTCAGGCTGCTGGTGTCGCAGCCTCATGCCTTGAGCGCGTTCAGGGTGGGCAACGCTCTCGTCGCCAGCGTCGTGAGCGGTGTCGCCGAGTCGCTCAAGCATTCGCACGAGATTCGGGCCATTCGGGGGCGCCTTGACATCGTGGAGGGAAGAGCCCGCTGCGATGGCCGGGTGGTCGAGGATCGTCGCGATGCAGAGCGCCACGGACACGGTGGCCTCGCAAGCCTGTTCTGGTGAGTCGCTGCCCGAGAGCATCTTGGGGCAGCGGATTCCGGACCTGCAGGTAAGGGTCGGTGAGGCGTGCCAGCGCCGCAGGTAGGGGCGCCCGTTCCCACGTGGCGTGGCGAGCGATGCCCGATCCGTGCCTTCGAGCGACGCAAGGGAGCGAGCTTGGCGGGGTGAAGCTGCCCGGTCTGGCTACGGTTGCGGGTCACAGGCGAAGGCCATTCGTTGAGCAGAGCGGCATCCGAGTGCCATGCGTAGAGCAGGACGCGCTTGCGCGGAGTTCGGATCCTGCCCAGCCGACCATCTGGCGCTTCAGCGTCTTGATCCCGTTGACGAGAACCCGCCTACCAGGAGCTGTTTCGCGTTGTACGGCGAGCCAACGTGCACACCACAACATCTGATGGGAAGAGCCTCACTCAGCGTTACCCGTCAACAGGCTTGCCGTTCGGCCAAGTTGGAGGAGACCTCCCATGTCCCCCCTCGGGGGCGATTGTAGATTTTACGTGAAGCTATCGTGGTAATCTTCCGATGTAAGGGAAGGCCCGGTTCAGGGTGGTGCGTGCCCGCTTGAGGCTCGCCCATGGGGCCGCTGCAAGAGCATTGGGGTGTAGGCGCCGATCATCATCGGCGGCTCGGGGCACCCTTCAGGACACTCCCGGGGGGGACGTTGAAGTTTCGTCATGTCGCTGTCGCCATAGCTGCAACAGCCTCGGCGCAGCGCGAGCGATAGCGCTCTGCAGTCCACGAGCCCGACAGGGTTCGTATGCCTTCCCAGCCTTGCCCGGGGGTAATGGCGTTCGGCGCAGTCGTTGCTGCGGGCGCGTCAAAAGCGGGTGGTGGCAGGGGTGCGAGCGCCGGCCCGACGGCATGGACGGGTCGCTACGCCGGGCGATGGTCGCTCCCCACGGCGGCCGCTGATTGGCCGACCGGTAGAGCAACACCCCGCGGTCGCTCACCTACTCGAGGACTCTCGTGATGCGCAGTACCGCGCCTTCACGGTGATTTTCGGAACATTCGGTGGCACAGTAGTTGATTCCGCTACCAGCGGCATCACTCCTGCGGCAACCCGACTCTTCAACATCAACAGCCCAGCGAAAGGCCGCCCAATGAAGCGAACGTTCACGTTAATCACCGCACTGGTCGTCACCGCGCTGTCGCTGACATCCGCGGAGGCCGCGGTCAAGAAGGCCAAGGACCCGCTCAGTTGCGAGTCTCGGACGTTCACCTCCACCCCGGGACCGCGCTTCAACGACCCGGAGGACCCCGCCGCCCAGATGAAGATCATGGGCTCGATCATCGAGTCGATCAACAGCGCCAGCTGCGGGCAGACCATTCGCGTCTCGATGTACTCGATGAGCAACGCACAGCCGGGCCCGGACTTCGCCAACGCCCTGATCGCCGCGCACCAGCGCGGCGTCATCGTCAAGGCGCTGATGGACGCCCACAGCGACAATGCGATCTGGCAGTCGATGGTCACCGAGTTGGGCAACGACCCGCGAGCCTCCAGCTTCGCCGCGCTGTGCCCGGGCGGCTGCCTGACCCACTACGCCGGCTCCTCCCTGCACGCGAAGTACTACATGCTCAGCGGCGGGAGCGATGCGAACAGGACGGTGACCGTCAGCAGCGCCAACCCCACCGCCGCCCAGGCCAGCACGGCGTGGAACAGCAGCGCCACCGTCAAGGGCAACGTCGCGCTGTACAACTCCTACGTCAGCTACTTCACCGCGATGTCCAAGGGGGCGCTCAATGGCCCGGGCCCGCTGGCGCCCGACTACTACAGCTCCACCAGCGGCACGGCCGCCAGGACGCTGTCCCCGCCCTCCTATCAGTGGCCCAAGGCACGCGACAAGAGCGATACCTGGGTCGACTTCCTGAACAACATCAAGGCGCCGGCCACGATCAACATCGCCATGTTCCAGTGGACCTCTCACGGGGAGCCGGGCGACAAGAACTATCTGGAGCTGCCGAAGAAGCTGGTGAGCCTGGCACAAACCGGCGTCAAGATCCACATTCTTTTCACCGCCGGTCAGGTCGACAACAGCGTGCAGAGCTACCTGAAGAACCGGCCGAACATCGACGTGCACGACACCAGCCACGGCACCGACGCGAACGGCAACGCTCTGCACTACACGCACGACAAGTACATGATGATCAGCGGCAGTTACGCGGGCGTGGCCAACTCCAGACTCGTGTTCGTCGGTTCCTCGAACTGGACGAGCAATGGCATCTGGCACAACGACGAGACGGACCTGAAGCTGGTCGGCCAGTCCAGCTACGACACGTTCATGACGGACTGGCAGAACCAGTACGACCGCTGCTGCGGGACCGCGGCGCGGCAGTTGGGCGCCGAGCAGCGCGCCGAGAACACGGCACGGGAGATCCCGATCGATCCGAAGCAGATCCAGGAATAGGCATTCCTGGACCGAACAGTGACGTCCCCCATCAGATGTCGTGGTGGGCACGTTGGCTGGCTGTACAACGCGAAGAAGCTCCTGGTAGACGGGTACTCGACCAAGATCACCTGTGTCCGCCAGGAGCTTCGGTGCTCCACCATCCGTCATCCATCTGTCTGTCCCGCCGGACCCTGTGATCCCTGACCGGGCAACTCCGTGCCCGGCGTCGCGAGATCGGAACTGCCGGCGGCGCCTTCCCGTTGGCCGCCAAGCCCTGCTCGCTCCGGCCAACCTCAGGTGCGGGGACATGAACGCCGAGCTCGCCGCGGGGTTCCGCATCGGGATCGCGACCGTGTACCGCTCCCTACGCGAGGCCGTCGACGCCCTGGCCGACCTCGCACCGCCCCTGCCCGAGGCGATGAAGTCCCTCCGGACCGAGGCGTATCTGATCGTGGACGCCACGCTGCTGCCGATCCAACGGATCGCCGCCGACACCCCGTACGCGTGCGCGGCGTTGAAAGTGCTAAGAACGCGGCGTTCACGGTGCGCACGGGGCGTGACGGAGAAGCCCCGCCGGCGGTGCTCCGGCGGGGCATTCTCAGTCGGTAGGCGGCAACGCCTCAACGGCGGTCGCAGAGCACGAGGTCGTACCGGTCCTTCCCCGTCGGACAACAGGGATCGGCAGCGCCCTCTCAGGCTTTCCCGCCACCCGTGTCGGTCAGTGCCCCAGATTCACGTCCGCGTCTTCCTCGCCCTCGCCGCTCACCAGCAGCGCCACGGCCTGGGGCGCGTACCCGCTGGCGATCACGGTGTAGTCGCCGGTGTCCAGGTCGTCGAACGCGTAGGCGCCCTGCGCGTCGGTGACCGTCGTGGCGACCGTGTTGCCCGCCGCGTCGAGGAGCGTGACCTGGGCGTCGTCGACCGGGTAGCCCGCGCGGTTGCGCACCGTGCCGTGGACGTGGGCGCCAGGGTCGAGGCGGATCTCGTAGCGGTTGGCTGCGCCGCCCGCCACCTCGGCCGGCAGGGCCGCCGGGCGGTGTCCGGGGGCGCTGACCACGAGGGTGTAGCCGCCGGGGACCAGGTCGGCGAAGCCGAACTCGCCGGTCTGGTCGGCCGCTGCGGAGGCGACGACCTCGCCGCGCACGTCGGTCGCGATGACCAGGGCGCCGGGCAGCGGCAGGTCGCCGGGGGTCGCCAGGACCGTGCCGGTCAGGCCGGCCGCGCCGGAGAGCACCAGGTCGAAGTCGACCGGACCGTCGGCCACCGTGATCGTGGTGGCCTGCGGCTGCCGGGCGCCGCCGGAGGCGATCAGGACGTACGTTCCCTCGGCGGGCGCGGCGACCGCGTAACGGCCGTCCGCCTGCGTCGTCGTACGGCCGACCTGGCTGCCGCGCAGGTCGATCAGCGTGACCATGGCGCCCGCCACAGGCGATCCCGCGATGTCGCGGATGTGGCCGCGGACACCCGAGCCAGGTTCGTCCATGAGGGCGGTGGCGAGCGAGGCGACCGGGGCCGCCTCCACCGCTTCCGCCGTGTCCGCCATCTCCGTCACGGTCTTCTCGGCGGCGGCATCCGAAGCGGTGCCGTTCTCCTCCGCCGCCCGCGCCTCCAGGCCGGACATCTTGCGCAGCGGGACCTCCTTGGTCCACAGGACCATGAGGAACGCGATCGCGATCACGCCCGCCGCGATCAGGAACACCACATGCATGGAGTCGGCGAAGCCCTGCTTGAAGGGCTCCGACAGGCGCGGGTCCAGGTGCTGGATGAACGACGAGTCGCTCAGTACGTCGGAGCCGCCGCCGGCGCCGGGGTGCTGCAGCATGTCGAGGACCGGCTTGTTGGCGGGGTCGGACAGGACCGCCGGGTCGTGCAGCGCGGCCTGGAACTGGGGTGTCCCGGCGGCCGACTTGAACGCCGAAGAGATCTTGTCGCCGACATTCGAGAACAGCACCGACAGGAAGATGGCCGTACCGGCGGTGGCGCCCATCTGGCGGAAGAACGTGGACGACGCGGTCGCCACTCCCATGTCCTGCGGCGGCACGGCGTTCTGCACGGCGAGCACCAAGGTCTGCATGCAGCCGCCGAGGCCGAGGCCGAAGACGAGCATGTAGATCATGCTCTCCCACAGCGGGGTGTCCCACTGGACCTTGAAGTGGAAGAGCAGCAGCGCCGTGACCATGAGGACGGTGCCGATGGTCGGGAAGATCTTGTAGCGGCCGGTCTTCGCGGTGATCTGGCCGGAGACGACGGACGCGATGATCATGCCGAGCATCAGTGGCAGCATCTCGAGACCGGACTTGGTGGGGCTCGCGCCCTTCACGATCTGCAGGTACTGCGGGATCATCAGCATCCCGCCGAACATGCCCGCACCGATCAGGACGGACAGCAGGCTGGTCTTGCTGAAGATCGCATTGCGGAACAGGCGCATCGGGATCAGCGCGTCGTCGCCCATCCGGCGCTCGACGAGGATCCAGGAGATGATGCCGACGATGCCGATGCCGTAGCAGGAAAGGGACTTGGACGAGTCCCAGCCCCACTCGCGGCCCTGCTCGGCCACCAGGAGCAGCGGCACGACGCCGAGCGCGATGGTGAACGCGCCCCACCAGTCGATTCGCCGGTCGCGGCGGGTGTGCGGGATGTTGAGGACCTTGGCGACGACGAACAGCGCGATGATGCCGATCGGCACGTTCACCAGGAACACCCAGCGCCAGCCGACGACACCCAGGATGCTGTCCTGCCCGGCGAGGAAGCCGCCGATGAGCGGCCCAGCGACGCTGGAGGTGGCGAAGGTGGCGAGCATGTAGCCCTGGTAACGGGCTCGTTCGCGGGGCGGCACGATGTCGCCGATGATCGCGAGGGCGAGGGACATCAGGCCGCCGGCGCCGATGCCCTGCAGGGCGCGGAACGCGGCGAGTTCGGTCATCGACGTCGAGAACGTGCACGCCGCCGAGCCGAGGATGAAGATGCTGATCGCGCCCAGGAAGTAGGGCTTGCGGCCGTGTAGATCGGACAGTTTGCCGTAGAGCGGCGTCGCGATCGTCGAGGTGATCAGGTACGCCGTCGTCGCCCACGCCTGCTGGCTCAGGCCGTGCAGATCGTCCGCGATGGTGCGGATCGAGGTGGAGACGATGGTCTGGTCGAGCGCGGCCAGGAACATGCCCAGCATCAGGCCGCTCAGGATGGTCAGGATCTGGCGGTGGCTCAGGCCACCGCCGGAGGAGGCGGGCGTCGCCTCCGTGTGCTTAGCGGTGTCTCGGCGCGGTGCCGACACGGCCTCACTCATGCTTGCTTGCTCCCTGCTGCGCCGCGGCTTCGGGCTGAGTCCCGTCGCCGTGGCGTTTCTGTTGATGCGCTACCAGGTCGTCGTTGAGGCGTGTCATCAGCCGGATCAGCTGATACCGGTCCTCGGGGGGCCAGGGGCCGAGGAGCTCCGCCAGCTGCGCGTCGCGCTGCTGGCGGTACTTCTCGTACACCGCCCTGCCGGACTCGGTCGCGTGCAGCAGCGTGCCGCGCCGGTCCTCCGGGTCGGGCCGCCGCTCGATCAGGCCGCGCTCCACCATGGAGCGGACCTGACGGCTGACCGTCGACAGGTCGAGGAAGGTCTCGGCGGCCAGATCGGTGGCCCGCTGCTCCCCGTCCCGTACGAGCCGGGCCAGCAGGACGCGCTCACCGGCGCCCTGCTCCAGCTTGGTCTGGTGCCTGCGTGCCGCGACCAGCCGGGTGAAGCGCACGATCTGGTTCCCCAGTCCTGCCCCGGCATCCTCGGCGCTCGCGACCCCGGTGTCCCCGGTTGTCGTGTGCTCCCCCGCTGCGCGGTCATGGACCGTCCCCTTGCCCATTGCCCGCCCCCTCTTCCACTCAGATTTTATTGCTTGTAGCTACCAAGTGAGTGTAGAGGGCCCGGAACGGTGCTCGGTACAGGGCCTCGGAGCACGACCCGGCGCATGCGGCAGCCTGATGCGCCGGTCGCCAAGGGTGGCCAGCTCACCCTCGACGAGGCCGCCGACCTCCTGGCTGGTGGCAGACATACAGCGAGCATCGACGTGCGACGGACGCCCCCGTGCTCCACACTGACGAAATCGGCCCGTAGCTGGCCGATGGCTTCGCCGCCGTCACCTTCGGCGACCCGACGGTTGGGAAGCTCGGGTGCACCTCCTCCTCGTTCCGGAGCGCACACACGACGGGCCGGATCCGTCCGTGCCACGTCTCCAAAGGCGACACCGGACCCCGATCTGTAGCGGCTGAGAACCTGCGCTTGTACCCGCGAGGAAGACGGTCGTGGCGCCCGGTCCAGCTGAGAGGCGCACCCGGCCATGACCGCGCTCCAGAGGACGGCACCCTCGACACGCCCCTACAGGACGGTTCTCATGATCAACAGGCGGGCCTTCGGCAAGACCATCGGAGCAGGAGCCATCGGGACAGCTGCTGTGACGCCGGCAGGCCGGCTCGACTCCTCACCCGCATCCGCCTCGACGGCCACTCCTCGCGGAGGGAGTGCGACGCCGGACGGCCCAGCGGACGGGCTTGCCTCGTTCACGTCGTTGAAGCATGTCAGGGCCGGCGAGTTGAGCATCGGGTATGCGGAGGCCGGCCCGGCCCATGGCCCGGTGGTCATCCTGCTGCACGGGTGGCCGTACGACATCCACAGCTATGTCGACGTCGCACCGCTGCTGGCCGCCAAGGGCTACCGCGTCATCGTCCCCTACCTGCGTGGCTACGGCACCACGACGTTCCTGTCGCAGAGCACCTTCCGCAACGGCCAGCAAGCGGTGGTCGCGCTGGACATCATCGCTCTGATGGACGCACTGCGGATCGAGAAGGCGCTGCTCGGCGGGTTCGACTGGGGCGCGCGGACGGCAGACATCATCGCGGCACTGTGGCCGCAGCGGTGCAAAGCCCTGATCTCGGTGACCGGCTACCTCATCACCAACCGGGAGAAGAACAAGCAGCCGCTGCCCCCGGCTGCCGAGTGGGCGTGGTGGTACCAGTACTACTTCGCCACGGAGCGGGGGGAGTTGGGCTTGGCTGAGCACCGCCACGACTTCGCGGAACTGATCTGGCGCAACGTCTCCCCGACCTGGCACTTCGACGATGCCACCTTCAACCGCACCGCTACGGCCTTCAACAATCCGGACTACGTCAGCATCGTGATCCACAACTACCGTTGGCGGCTGGGCCTCGCGGCGGGCAACCCACGCCTCGACGGCATCGAGGCCAAGCTCGCCACCGGCCCGGCCATCGACGTGCCCACGATCACCGTCGACGGCGCGTCGGACCCATTCACCCCGGCGGGCGACGGGGCCGCCTACCGTGCCAAATTCACCGGTCCGTACAACCACCGCACCCTCAAGCACATCGGGCACAACGTGCCGCAAGAGGCACCGGAAGCATTCGCCCAGGCAGTCCTGGACGCCGACCGCCTCTGACGTCTGGAACTCCGGAGGCCGGCACCGATCTCTCTCGCTACCGACCCTTCCGACTGCCGCAGAGCAACCGGCGCCGGATCAGGCAACGCCGCAGAAGCCGTCGGAGCCCGCGAGACGGGCCGGTCAGCACCACGGTCCGGGACTATGGCCCCGGACCGTGACGCATCTTGCATGAGAGGACAGGTGCCAACCATCAGGTGACTACCGGTTTGTTCTGGTGTCAGGTGGCCACCGGAGTCCCTCGTCAGACGGCCACCGGTATCTTCGGCTCCTGCCCCTGCGCCGTCGCGTCGCCCGCCCCGTCCGCCCCGCCCTCGGGCGCGGACTTCCGCATCCCCTTCAGGATCACGACCAGGGCCGTCGACACACAGACACCGGCGGCGATGGCGATGAGGTAGAGGAATGGGTTGCCGATCAGCGGGACCACGAAGATGCCGCCGTGCGGGGCGCGCAGCGTGCAGCCGAAGGCCATCGACAGGGCGCCGGTGACCGCGCCGCCCGCCATCGAGGCGGGGATGACGCGCAGCGGGTCCGCCGCGGCGAACGGGATCGCGCCCTCCGTGATGAACGAGGCGCCGAGCACCCAGGCCGCCTTGCCGTTCTCGCGCTCGGTCCTGGTGAAGAGCCGGCCGCGCACGGTCGTCGCGAGAGCCATGGCCAGCGGCGGGACCATGCCGGCGGCCATCACCGCGGCCATGACCTTGAGCGAGCCTTCGGTGGGATTCGCGAGGCCGCCGACCGCGAATGCGTACGCGACCTTGTTCAGCGGGCCGCCCAGGTCGAAGCACATCATCAGGCCGAGGATGACTCCGAGGATGATCGCGTTGGCGCCGGACAGGGAGTTCAGCCAGTCCGTCAGGGCGCGCTGGAGGGAGGCGATGGGCTTGCCGATGACGAGGAACATCAGGAAGCCGACCACTGCGGAGGAGATCAGCGGGATGACGACCACCGGCATGATCCCGCGCAGCACGGGGGGCACGTTCACCTTCTGGATCGCCATCACGACGCCGCCCGCGATGAGACCGGCGGCAAGGCCCCCGAGGAAGCCGGCGTTGATGGTGAGTGCGATCGAACCGCCGACGAACCCCGGCACGAGCCCCGGCCGGTCGGCCATCCCGTACGCGATGAAGCCCGCGAGAACCGGGACGAGGAACGCGAAGGCGACGGAGCCGACCTGGAAGAGCAGCGCGGCCCAGCTGTCGGTCTGGGTCCATACGAAGTGCTCGGCGACGGACGGCGCCTTGTTGATGGTGTAGCCGCCGATCGCGAAGCCGAGGGCGATGAGGAGACCGCCGGCCGCGACGAACGGGACCATGTAACTGACGCCGCTCATCAGCCACTTGCGCAGCTTGGTGCCGTAGCCGTCGCCGGCGTCACCGGCACGGTCCACGGGGGTGGCGGACGCCGCGCCCGACGTCGTCTCGCCGCGGGCGGCCTTCTCGCGGACCTCGCCGATGAGTTCGGCGGGCCGGTTGATGCCGGCCTTCACGCCGACGTCGACGGTGGGCTTCCCGGCGAAGCGGTCCTTCTCCCGTACGGGCACGTCGTGGGCGAAGATCACGCCGTCCGCTCCCGCGATCACCTCCGGGGCGAGGCGGGTGAACCCGGCCGAGCCCTGAGTCTCGACCACCACTTCCACGTCGCCCGCGTCCCGGCCCGCGTTCTCGAGGGACTCGGCTGCCATGTAGGTGTGGGCGATGCCCGTTGGGCAGGAGGTAACGGCGACGATCTTGAACTTCGCGGCGGGGGCCACGGGAGCGGTCTCGGCCGTGGACTCCGGCTCAGTAGTGGGCTCGGGCAAGGACTCCGGCTCGGCAGTGGGCTCCGGTTCGTCCCCGCGGATCAGCGCCGCCGTGGCCCCTGCATCGGTCGCCGTGCGCAGCGCCGCCTTGAAGTCCTCGTCCATCAACTGCCGTGCCAGCGAGGACAGGATGGTGAGGTGGGCGTCGTCCGCACCGGCGGGCGCGGCGATGAGGAAGATCAGGTCGGCCGGGCCGTCCGGCGCCCCGAAGTCGATCCCCTCGGCGCTGCGGCCGAATGCCAGGGTCGGCTCGGTGACGTGCTCGCTGCGGCAGTGCGGGATGCCGATGCCGCCGTCGAGGCCGGTCGGCATCTGCGCCTCGCGGGCCGCGACGTCGGCCAGGAAGCCGTCCAGGTCGGTCACCCGGCCCTGGGCGACCATCCGTTCGGCGAGGGCGCGGGCCGCCGCCTCTTTGGTGTCGGTGGACAGGTCGAGATCGACCAGGTCCGCGGTGATCATCTCGCTCATCGCGGGCTCCTTCGCACTCGTATCGCCTTGGCGGCGGGGGTGGGGACGGGGGTTTCGCCGCGGGGACGGCGGCTCCGGAGGGGAGCGTGGGGAGTGATCAGGTCAGAGACGACCGGATGGGGCGTATTCAGGGGCGGGGCGCAGGCCGTCATGGCGCGGGCTCCTTCAGGACGCGGTCCAGCGGGACGTCTGCCGTGAGGGTCACCGCGTCCGGGTCCAGGTCGGCCGGGGTCGGCATCGCGCTGCCCGGGAGCTGGACCGCAGCGGCGCCGTGGGCGACGGCCGAGGCCAGCGCCCGCGGGCCACTGCCGCCCGCGATGAGGAAGCCGGCCAGGGACGAGTCGCCCGCGCCGACATTGCTGCGGACGGTGTCGACCGGGGCAGTGGCGAACCAGACTCCCGAACCGTCCACGAGCAGCTGCCCGTCCGCGCCGAGGGAGGCGAGGACGGCGCGCGCGCCGAGGTCCCGCAGCTCCTCGGCCGCCTTGGCCGCGTCGCCGACGGTGGCGAGCGGACGGCCGACCGCCTCGGCGAGCTCCTCCGCATTCGGCTTGACGACGTCGGGCCGTTCGCGCAGGGCCGCGAGGAGAGCCGGGCCCGAGGTATCGAGCGCGATCCGGGCGCCGGCCGCGTGGGCGCGGGCGACGAGCTCGGCGTACCAGGACGGGGCGAGGCCGCGCGGGAGGCTGCCGCAGCAGGCGATCCAGTCGGCGCCCGCGGAGCGCTCGCCGACGACCGCGAGCAGTGACTCGGCTTCTTCCGGGGTGAGTTCGGGGCCCGGAGCGTTGATCTTCGTCAGTGTTCCGTCCGGCTCGGCGAGCGCGATGTTGGACCGGGTCTGTCCGGCTACGGGGACGGGGTCGACGCTGATCCCCTGGGCGTCGAGGAGTTCGGCCACGAGGGCGCCGGGCGCGCCGCCCAGCGGAAGCACGGCGAGCGTGGGGCCGCCGGCGGCGGCGACGGCCCGCGAGACGTTGACGCCTTTGCCGCCCGGGTCCATGCGTTCGCCGGTGGCGCGCAGGACCTCGCCCCGGTCGAGCGCCGGGACCTCGTAGGTGCGGTCCAGGGACGGGTTGGGGGTAACGGTGAGGATCATGCCGCGTGCGTCTTCCGTGGTGGCTGGCGTGGGGGTGCCGGAGCCGATGCCGGTTCCGGGGTCGGTCTCATGGGGCTCATGCGCGGACCACTTCCGTACCGCCCTTCTCGATCCTGGCCGCGTCCCCGTCGCTGAGGCCGCTGTCGGTGATCAGCACGTCCACATCGCCCAGGTCGCCGAAGCGCGCGAAGTGCTCCTGCCCGTACTTGGCGGAGTCGGCGAGCAGGACGACCCGGCGGGCGGCGCCGACGGCCGCGCGCTTCACGGCGGCCTCGGCGAGGTCGGGGGTGGTCAGGCCGTGTTCGGCGGAGAACCCGTTGGCCGCGAGGAAGAGGACGTCCGCGCGGATCTCCCCGTACGCCCGCAGGGCCCAGGCGTCGACGGCGGCGCGAGTGCGGTGGCGGACGCGGCCTCCGACGAGATGCAGCTGGATGCCGGGGTGGTCGGCGAGGCGGGCCGCGACGGGCAGGCCGTGGGTGACGACGGTGAGCGTCGACTCCAAGGGCACCACCGCGGCGAGGCGGGCGACCGTAGTGCCAGCGTCGAGGATCACGGTCCCTTCCTCGGGGAGCTCGGCCAGCGCGAGCCGGGCGATGCGGTCCTTCTCGTCGGCCGCAGTGCCCTCGCGCTCGGCGACGTCGGGCTCGAAGTCGAGCCGCCCGGCCGGTATGGCACCGCCGTGCACCCGCCGTACGAGACCGGCCCTGTCCAGGATCTTCAGGTCGCGCCGGATCGTCTCCGCGGTGACCTGGAATTCCTCGGCGAGAGACAGCACGTCCACGCGTCCGCCGTCACGCGCGAGACGGAGGATCTCCTGCTGCCGCTCCGGTGCGTACATGTCCGTCTGCCTCCGACGCTCTCGCTCGGTCGTGCCCGAGTCTGTGGTTTCAGTTTGATGCTAGGACGAGATTTCGAGAAAGTAAACAGATTCGGGCATGCGACAGACACAACCAGACTTTGATCACGGGTGCGACAGGCAGTTCTCCGCGGGGAGGTACGGCGAAAGGCCCGGCCTCCTCGCGGAAAACCGGGCCCCTCCCGGGACCTGCCGCGCATATGGCGCCTACGCACGTGGCGCTCCTTCGGCGCCTGCAGCATCTACCGGCCCGTCCTGCGGGCCTACGGTGGACATGTGGAAGCCAACGGCGACCGTGGGACGGAACGCGAGGTCACCGTCTGCCTCGCCGGCGACGTGATGCTCGGCCGGGGCATCGACCAGGTGCTGCGGTACCCCGGCGACCCGCGGCTCGCCGAGCCGTGGGTGACGGACGCACGTATGTACGTCGAGATGGCCGAAACCGCGCACGGACCGGTACCACGGCCCGTCGAATACGACTGGCCGTGGGGCGACCTGCTGGAGGAGCTTCGGGCCGCCGGGCCCAGTGCCTGGATACTGAACCTGGAGACCAGCGTGACCCGGGCAGACGGCTTCGCCCCCGGCAAGAGCGTCCACTACCGCATGAATCCGGCGAACCTGCCGTGCCTTGCCGCCGCCCGGCCCGACGTGTGCGTACTGGCCAACAACCACGTCCTCGACTTCGGCCGGGACGGGCTGGCCGAGACCCTCGAAAGCCTCGGCGCCGCCGGGCTGCGTACCGCCGGTGCGGGCCGTGACGCCGCCGAGGCGTGGCGGCCGGCAGAAGTAACACTGCGGCCTCCTGCCTCCTCCCCAAGAACCACGTCAGGCCACGGACCACGCCTCCTTGTGTTCGCAGTCGGCCTGCCCTCCAGCGGCATCCCGCTCGACTGGGCAGCCACCCCGGACCGCAGCGGCATCGCCTTCGTCTCCGCACCCTCACCGGCCGCCGCGACCGACCTGGTCGCCCGCATACGGACCGCCCGCCGGCCCGGTGACCTGGTGGCCGTATCGATCCACTGGGGTTCCAACTGGGGCTACCGGGTCCCGCCCGACCACATCCGCTTCGCCCACGACCTCATCGACGGCGGCGCCGACCTCGTCCACGGCCACTCCTCGCACCACCCCCGCCCCCTGGAGGTCTACCGCGGCCGGTTGATCCTCTACGGCTGCGGAGACCTGGTCGACGACTACGAAGGGATCACCGGCCACGAGCAGTACCGCGACGACCTCCGCCTGCTCTACACCGCCCGCCTCGACCGCGCCACGGGGACGCTGCGAGGACTGCGCCTGACCCCCTTCCAGGCCCGCCGCCTCACGCTGCATCGAGCCCGCCTCCGCGACGCCCACTGGCTGAACGATGCCCTTACCCGGCACGGCGCCCCCTTCTCACAGGCGCTCACCGTCGGCAACGACGCCGCGCTCACCCTCGCCCCGGCGAGACACGAGGCATGAACGCAGAGCGGCCACCCGCGCACACGACGCCCCTCTCAGGTGCCGCCACCCAGCGCATCACAAGTACTGCGGCGGCGCCTCTCCCCTCCCCTGCACGCGACCCGTCGGAGCGGCTCGTCACGGCGCGCCGGGGCCGGAACCACTCCCGTGCGATGTGATCAGCGGCAGAGGCGCCGCCTTTCTGCGCGCTGATCAATCTGCAGTGCCAAAAGAGACGGGCATGCCAGTCGCTTGACCAGAGTCGTACCCGAACGCCTCCAGCAGTCCTTCAGGGCAAGGAACAAGTCAACCGATCAGTGCGTCCCCCAGCTGGTCGGGCCTGACGGTGAGCGACTGCTCGGCCCAGATGACCTTACCCAGCGCCGTGTACCTGGTCCCCCACCGCTTGGCCAGTTGAGCGACCAGGAACAGCCCCCGGCCGCCCTCGTCCGTCGTCGCGGCGTACCGCAGGTGCGGTGAGGTGCTGCTGTGATCTGAGATCTCGCAGACCAGGCCCTCGTCGCGCAACAGGCGGACGCGGACCGGCGGCCTGCCGTAGCGAATCGCATTGGTGATCAGCTCGCTGAGGATCAGCTCGGTGGTGAAGGCGAGGCTCTCCAGCCCCCAGTCCGAGAGCTGCCCGACACACTCGGACCGGATCCGCGAGACGGCGGACGGATCATTGGGAAGCTCCCACTCGGCGATCTGGTCGGACGCGAACAGGCGCGTGCGCCCGACGAGAAGGGCGACGTCGTCCTTTGGCTGCGGTGGAACGAGCGCACGAAAGACCGCGTCACACATGCCTTCCGGGGAGTCGCCGCTCGCGTCCCGCAGCGCGGCGCGCAACGCGGCGAGCCCCTCCTCCACGTCACGCTCGCGGCTGTAGATGAGCCCGTTCGTGTAGAGGACGAGCCCGGTTCCAGCCTCCAGCTGCAGCTCCACCGCCTCGAACGGCAGACCGCCCACGCCGAGCGGCGGCCCCGCAGGCAGGTCGGCGAACTCCACGCCGCCGTCAGGCCCCACGAGAGCAGGCGCCGGGTGGCCCGCCCGCGCCATCGTGCAGCGCCCGGAGACCGGATCATAGATCGCATAGAGGCAAGTGGCTCCGGTGACCTCTGTGCCCTGCTCGTCATCGGCACCTGGCTGGTCGAGGCTGGTGACGAGGTCGTCGAGGCGAGCGATCAGCTCGTCGGGTGCCAGGTCAAGGGTGGAGAAGTTGTCGACCGCGGTCCGCAGGCGGCCCATGGTGGCCGCCGCGTGCAGGCCATGGCCGACGACGTCACCGACGACAAGCGCCACCCGGAACCCCGGGAGCGGGATGACGTCGAACCAGTCTCCGCCCACTCCCTGCCATATCGGGCCGTAGCGGGAGGCCGCGTCCAGGGCGCTCTGTTCGGGCAGGCCGCGCGGCAGCAGGCTGCGCTGGAGCACCTCGGCCATCGTGTGCTCGCGAGTGAAGCGGCGGGCGTTGTCCACGGAGATCCCGGCGCGGGCGACCAACTCCTCGGCGAAGGAGAGGTCGTCGTCCCCGAACGGCTCGGAGGCTCCCGCGCGCCAGAAGTTGACCATGCCGAGGTTCAGGCCCCGCGCACGCAGGGGCGCGGAAAGCAGCGAGTGGATGCCGTAGGCGAGGAGGCTGTCGGAATTCGCCGGGTCACGCTCCCGCCAGGCACGGGCCCGGCGCAGATCGGCGGCGACGACAGGACGTCCCGTCACCAGGCCCATGCCTTCGGGGGTCGTCGGCAGGAAACTGACCACCGATCCCATCGGATAGAGGGGCGCATCGTCCCGGATGCCGCTCACGGCCGTGCGGCGGAGCGCCAGGCCCCCGGCCGCGCCCGTGTCCGGGGACGGCTCATCGCCGTGCAGTACGGGGTCTGCCAGCTCGACCGTGACGAAATCCGCGAAGCGGGGGACGGCCACGTCCGCCAGCTCCTGCACGGTCCGCTTCACGTCCAGCGTGGTGCCGACCCGCCCGCCGGCGTCGTACAGGAGCTGCAGGCGGGCCCGCGCCCGGTCGGCCTCCTCGTACAAGCGCGTCATTTCGGCCGGGTCCAGGCCGTGCGTCTGGCGGTGCAGCCGCCGCCGGACCAGCACCGCTCCGCCCATGCCCAGGCAGAGCGCGGCCGCCGCGCCACCGAACACGATTGGCAGCTGGCCGATCACCCCGTGGTTCACCCGCGCGACGGTGATGCCCACCGAAACGTACCCGGCTACGTGTCCACCCTGGCTGCGGACCGGCGCGGTGGTGTCCACGATGTGTGCCAGAGGGTTGGTGAAGCTGCTGGTGTACGGGCCGTTCCGAGCTCGCAGGTACGGGCCGTAGATGTGCTTCCCGATGAGACCCGGGATGGGCGAGGTGTAACGGATCCCCCGCGGGTCGGTGAACACGACATAGTCGAAACCGGCGCTCTTGCGAGCCCGTTCGGCGATGGGCTGCAGCGTCGCCGTTGGATCGCGGCCGCCCAGAGCTTTCGCGATTCCTGGAGACTCCGCCAGCGCGATGGCTGCGGTACGGGTGCGGTGCTCGGCGTCGGTCGTGCTGTAGTACCGGGCCTGCAGGACGAGCGCCGCCAGCGCGGAGGCGATCAGGAGCACCACGGCAGCGACCTGCCACAGGAACACCTGCCCCGCGATGCTGCGCACCCGCAACCGCGAGCGCACGAGCCCGAGCGGACGGCGCCACGCCTGACCGTCCGTCCATGCGGGCCGTTCCTGTACGTCCATGGCTGGTCGTCTTCCACGCTGCCACAGGGCCGGACCGCACGCATGCCACACATGCCAAGGCATCACGCACACGACCGAAGAAGCGGGTCACGGCCGCCGTCTCGCGTCGTTGCTCCTGCGGCCACGCACGTGCCCGTAGGCGGACCGCAGTGTCAGGATGCTCCAGGTGCGAGAGGCTGCGGGCAGGAGGGCGTGCCCGGACGTCGTGAAGGGGCGCCGTCCACAAGCTTCACGGTGAAGGTGTCTCCGACCTGATCCGTGAACAAAACAATGGGTGACCACTCCCCCTCCCACGGACGCCGAGCGCCACCGACACCCCTGGCACAGTGAAGCTCTTCTGCACTCGCCCGAGCACCCCGGAGGCTGCGACACTGCCCGACTGCTGGTCGAGGAAGAACCGCGGGTCGTTCGAATTCCCCGGGTCGTCGCCCAGCAGGAACAACAGAGGACCGCGAGCTCGGGTACCAGGTCATCCAGATTGCACGGTGTACCTGCAAAGCTCTGTTCCACTGGCGGGCCTCCTCGGATCGACAGCTTTTGGGCAAGCTGCCTCCTGCCGCTTGAACCGATGGCCTTGGGGTCTCTTTCTCTGAAGACTTCTTCTTGCCCTGGGTGCCCTGGGTCTTGTCGGGGATCTTGGGGACCGGTGTCGAGGGGCTTCGGACGGCCCAGGGACGGCCCAGGTTCAGGCAACCTGATCCACGACCATCTGATCCGTAGTCCTATGTCGAGCGGTCAGCCAAGGGCAAACAGGTCGTCCGTGGGCCTCGCAGGTGGCTTCGTCGATGTCTAGTGACAGCACTTGTGCATGAGTTCCGGCGGCAGTTGATGATCAACCCACCCCGGATTGTTGATGCGAAATGACGGCATAACAGGTTGCCCCGCGCATGCTGCTCAGGTGAATGAAGCCGCTCGGCTTGACGTCTCACGCGTGCTGACGATGGAAGGACTCACCGACCAAGTCCGGTGAGTCCGTCGCCCAGGATGCTGGCGCCCAGGAGAAGGAGCACGATCGTGGTGATCACGGCGCTGTTGGTGATCATGAATTGCCTGACATTGTCCAGGAACGACGCCGCGCGTTGTCCGCCGAGGAGATGGATGATGACGGCGCCGAGGACGGTGCAGGATCCGACGAGAACGAACACAGTGACGGCCACAGTGAGATCGCCGTTGTGAGCCCCCGCTTCGACGATCGACGTGGCCGCCGAGGCCGTCAGGACGAGGTTCTTCGGGTTGGCGCCTGACAGCAGCGCACCGAGGAGCAGCGCCCGCAGGGCCGAGACGTCTTCGAGTGACGCCATCCAGCGTGGCGTCTCGGTCTCGTCGCCGACGCCTGGACGCTGCCACCATTTGCGCGCCCCGAGCACGATGAGGGCCACTCCGGCGAGTACCCGTCCCCAGTCTGCGATCGCTGACGAGGGGCTTTCTGGGTCGTCGGCTCCACCGAACACGACCACCACGAGCGTTGCCACGATCCCGAGCCCGGCGATCCACCCGGCCGTGAACAGCAGGCCGTTGCGTCGGCCCTGTCGGCCGGCCAGGATCAGCACGATCCCGATCAGAGGGAAAGGGCTGAGGGCAACCGCGAGCGCTGCCGGCAGCACTGCTCCAATTGCCTGGATCAGCACTGGTTCCCCTTCCAAGCTCCACGCCCAGGACGCTGCGGAGTTCCCTCTCGGGACAGTACCGAGCGCACCACCTGCGGCATGACCAGCACCTTTCGCCAAGAGCATCTCGATACTTCCCTGGGAAGAGCCACCATGCCTCGCAAACTCGTCAACATCACCCGACCGCGGATCGGGGCGCCTCCCAAACCCATCGACAAGTGACGTCACTACTGCTCGATAAAGCCACGCAGGGGCGCTACGGGATGTGAAGGGCTGCTGTAGTTGCGGTACTTCGCTGCTGTACCGCATCACAAGTGACGGTCGGCATGCTGCTTTTCGTGTCGTCCTTCATCGGTAGGCGACCGAGCGTTAGGCTCGCGTCGCCACAAAGGTCCCGATCTTCACGGAGGGCAGGGCGACGGCGATCAATCGAGAGCGCCTCGTCAGAACGCTGACGTTCTGGCTGCGGCCTGCCTTCGCGCTGCGGGTCATCAACCGGTTCCAGAAGATCGTGGGTTTCGACCGCTCGATGGCCCTGGCGTCCAGTGCTCTGACGGCATTGGTCCCGCTCTCCATCCTCATTGGCGCTGTCTTGAGCAACTTCGTCAACTACGACGCCGCAGAGCGGATCATCAAGCGCTACAACCTCACCGGAGCAGGCGCCACGGCAGTCAACTCGCTGTTCTCTCCTGCCGAAGCGACCAGCGCAAGCGTGGGCATCTTCGGGGTCGTATTTCTGACGATCTCGGTGCTGAGTTTCGCGCGAGCCGCACAGCGACTCTTCGAACAGGCATGGGAACTCAAGCCCCTCAGCGTGCGCAACACGCGCAACGGCTTGTGGTGGATCCTCACTCTCGGTGGCTACATGTTGGTCAGCACGTTGCTGTCCGCGCTCTTTGCCCGGGGTGCGCTGCGTCTGGCCGCTTCGGTGTGTGGGGTACTGGTGACCGTTGCATTCCTCGTCTGGAGCGGCCGGATCCTGTCGGCGAAGCGGATCAGCTGGCCGGACCTCCTTCCCTTCGGTGTCACAGCCGCCGTCCTGACGACGGCCTATTCAGTGGGCGCAGCCATCTACATGCCGCATCTCTTCAACTCCTACGCAGCACGCTACGGGGTGGTCGGTGCTGTCTTCGCGATGATCTCCGCCCTCTTCGCAGTCATGCTGGTCCTGGTTGCATCGGCGGCACTGGGACGAGAAGTACAAGACGAGCTCAACCGGATCCGTCAGGGTCACCGCCCTTCCGACCATGAGGTCCGCCGGCAGTGGGACAGCGTGGTCGAGCACACTCGGTCACGGTGGCGCAAGGCACGGGAACAGGTCTCGTATCGTCGGATCAAGGGATCGAACCATTGATGGGCACGGCCGGCCACCGCCCGACACGGCCGAAGGGCCGCTTGCTCCTGCAGAAAGAGCGGTGGAACGGCTTCGCCAATCGCCGACGGCTGCTACCTGGGCACCGGACTCGTCATGCCACACCGCCGCCGCCGCAAAGGGGAAGAGGTCCGCGCTCGCGTCAAACACACCTTCGCCCGCATGGAGACCTGGAACATCCTCCGAGACTGCCGCCTCAAAGGCGACGGCGTCCATCACGCGATGCTCGGCATCGCCCGCCTGCATAACCTCGCCCTCGCCGCATAGCCCCGGTCGCCGACCGGCGACCGGCGACCGGCGACCGGCGACCGGCGATGTCTCCTTCAAGTCAAAGACTATTTACGGGGGGGGGGACAGCCCTTAGCCGTGGACCTGAATCTCGCCCAGGAACCAGCCGCTGACCTCGTCGAGTCCGATTCGGAACAGCCCGCCGTGTTCAGGGAAGGCGGCTCCGCCGCTGACCACCTTGCCGCCGTTCAGGTGGAGGTAGTTGCTGTTCTGCTCGGGCTCCTCCGTCGCCCAGGTGAAATCGGCGGAGAAGGCGCTCGCGCGGCTCGCCGAATCGCCGAGTTGCTCGGCTATGTGCTCGGCCCAGACGGTGTGCGGTACTACCTCTCCCGTGACCGTGGTGCCGCATACGACGAGTGTGATCGGTAGCGTGAGGGCCTCGCGCTCCACTCGGTCAGTCAACCTCTTCAACAGGGGATCCACTTTGCTCATGCCAAGACAGTAGCCCGCTGTCAGCTACGGCGAGCCGTCGGTCCGCGAACTGGTGTACGTCAGCAACAGGGGTCCGCCTGCGCGCGGTTACGGCGCGGCGATGACGGCGCTCTGCGGGCCGTTCTATCTGGTTTCCTGGGGCACAGGCACCAGACCACAGTTCTGGCCGACGGGAGCCTCCCGTCGGTTGGTTCGGCGCTGAGGCTTGCGCAGATCCGTGACCTCCTCGCCGACCGATCACCCTCGGCGAGGAGCTGATCGGTGCCGGAGCCCGACCGCTTCGAAAGGTATGCCTGGCTCCTCCCCCACAACGGAACTTCTCACGAATGGCGCGGGCCGGCTCGACAGCGTCCGGACCTGGAGGAACCAACGCCCGGCGAGGGTCCGCGCCCGGCACGGCGTCGTTAGCGTCCGGCGGCTTAGAACCCCTAACGAAATGGAGTGGCGGATGCACTCCTCGCAGGGCGACGATCGCTCGGTACTCGCCGATGAAGGGGCAACTATGGGCGACATCGCTCCGGGGGAGCTCATCTCCCTCGCCGACGACGAGGGGAACAGCGTCACCGTCAACGTTCTGGGGCGTGATTTCAGATGGTCCGCCGGGCTGGAGGCCGAGATCATGGTCAGGACACCGTTCGTGTCCGGCCGTATCAACCTGGTGCTGTCAACCTCGAAGCTCGAAAGCTGGGCAGCTGCGTTGAACCTGCTCGACGCCGACGAGGACGTCGTCTGGATGGAGTGGGACAGAGGGCCGTCCATCTCCATCCAACTCACCGGCGAGCGTGACTGTCCGGAGGTGATCGTGGAGGACGAGTCGGGGTCCATGGTCACCGTGCGGGTGCCGCTCGTGCCGCCGGACGACTGGATCGCTGACCACCGGCAACGCCTGCACCAGGTGATGAATCACTGGGTTCCGATGCTGTCAGAGTAGGGAGACAAGCCGCCGCCAGCAGATGAGTGCACATCCCAGGGTGAGGAAGGCTTCGTGGATGTCGTCGCGGATCTCCCAACGGATCCGCAGGCGGCGGAACCAGTGCAAGTGCGCGAACGCGCGCTCGACAAACCAGCGTTGGGCACCGAGGCCGGAACCATGCTCGGTTCCGCGGCGGGCGATGACCGGCTTCACGCCGAAGTCCCAGACGAGCCGGCGGTACTTGTCGTGGTCGTAACCGCGGTCCGCAAGTACGGCGTCCGGGCGGCGGCGAGGTCGGCCGCGCTTGCCTCGCACGGGCGGTACTGCTTGAAGCAGTGGGATGAGCTGGGTGACATCATTGCAGTTGCCGCCGGTCAGAGTGACCGCGAGCGGGATGCCGGTGGCGTCCGTGATCAGGTGATGCTTGCTGCCGTTTCTGCCCCGGTCAACAGGACTTCGTCCCGTCTTGGCGCCCCCTTTAACGCGCGGATGTGGGAGCCGTCGACTGCGGCCCAGGAGAAGTTCAGGGCGTCCGCGCCACGGAGCTTGGCGAGGAGGACCTGGTGCAGCCGGGTCCATACGCCGGCCTCGGCCCACTCGGCCAAGCGCCGCCAGCAGGTCATACCCGAGCCGAAGCCGAACTCCTGCGGCAGGTGTTCCCAGGCAACCCCCGTATGCAGCACGAACAGGATGCCCTGGAACACCAGTCAGTCCGGATGGCGCTTTCGTCCCGGATGCCGCGTCCGCCGTTCCACCTTCGGCAGCAACGGCTCGATCACCGCCCACAGCGCGTCATCGACTTCCCACGGCTTCGACCGAGCCACAACCACACCCCCGGATCATCAGTCCCGGAGCGATCCAACCACCTTGAAGATCATTTCGTTAGGGGTTCTTATCCCGCTACCCGGGACTACAGCGTCCTGTGAGTCGTAATCCCGACCAACTCACAAGGGAAAAGAGGCACTTACCGTATCCTGCACGTCATCCAGGCCAGACTCTGCCGCGACATGTTCGCCCCATCCGACCCCTCCGAGGGCCAGGGCTGGAGACGCGGTGCGGAGCCTCGATCCACAGCCTCGCACCGCGTTCTGCACGCCTCGGTCACACGCTGAGACGGCCAACTTCTTGTGGGTCCAAACCGGTCAGCTGAGCGATACGCGACGCGGGAATGCCGGCAGTCAAGGCCCGGTGGACCAGAGCCTGCCAGTCCTGCGTGACATCCCGGAACTCCAGCAGCTCCGCCTCCACGTCCGTGATGGACTGGGGCGCACACTCCTGTTGGACCCTCAGCGTCTCTTCCTCGCTCAACGGAACCGGCAAGCGCTCTACGTCCGGAGGGATCAGGGTTTGCGCCTCGGAGGGAAGAACCCGAACCTGCTCGGAGGTCGCTGATACGTCGTGGGCCTGCAACCAGCCGTGCACGGCCGGCGTCTCCGCACATTCCAGAAGGCCCACGGCAGCAAGAGCAGCCCCCAACCGCGGATGCCGGTCGGAGAGCAAGAACAAGTACGCGTCATCGGCCATTTCGGCATCGCTTTCGATCGGTCATCAGCGGTGCCCTGATGCTAGCGCTCCTGAGCAGCCACGAGCCCCCGGCTGCTACGGGAATGCATAGAGCAGTCCGACTCGCACTCACGGCTAAAAAGACGCAAAGGGCCTAGTCGAGTTCGACCTGCGCGCTGCGCACATTGGCGGACTCGGCGAAGGCCTTCCGGAGCATACAGCCGATGCGAACAGCGCTTTGGATAGAGAGCGGGCAATTTCCGGCGCAGCATCGGCAATGTGGCGGGCCGGGATTGAGGTAAGCCTGGGGCCATATGGACTACACCGAACGGGGAAGGGAGATTGCGAGACCAGACGCCGGGTATTGGGATGATCACCCTGCGTGGCGCACCAGTCCGGGAGTTCACGCAGTGGAAGGACTTGAGAGAAGGAGCGGTTATGGACGCGACGGTTGAATTGCTGCTTGAGCAGGTCCAGGACCGCGGCGGTTACACAGCACGGCAGCAGGCGGCCGGCATGGTCCACAGCGTGCTCGAGGTGCTCGGCGCACATCTGGTGGGCGATGACCGTACAGACCTGGCCCGGCTCCTGCCCCTGTCGTGCAGCCCGCTGCTCATCGACGTCGTACCTGCCAGCGAACCTCTCACGCCGTCGGGATTCGTCGAAGCGGTCGCCGCACGCGACGACCTCGAGGTGGCGCAAGCGCGCCGCGCCGTCACTGCAGTGCTGACCACCGTCGCGGATGTGGCCGACGACGCACTACTGCGCCGTATCCTCATCCAGCTCCCGCCGGGACACGCAGGCCTGTTCGGCCGCACGGACCCGGTCTGAAGCACCGACGGCGCCACACACGTCCGCGCCGAGCACGCAGGGGTTCCCGCAGGCAGACCTGATCCGGATTGGGAGCCTTCCATCGCACGGACTGTTCTGCGTACTGAGGTTGAACTCGGGATGTCGTCCTGCTGACCAGGCGGGTTGGACGGTCAGGCCGGTCTGGGTGAGGCAGCCGTCTCTGAGGGGACTGTGGTACTGGATGTGCCGTAGGCCATGTCGGAAGCGTCGGACAAGGTGCTGGAGGCCACGTTGGAGAGCCAGCCGCGCCGCAGGAGGGATGGAAGCGGAAGCCCGGCAGGTGTACAGGATCGTCTTCGAATTCGTCAGCGGAGCGGTGGGCACGTAGGACGACAAGTGCCAGTACGGCCTCCCCCGTTGCACGCCTCAACACTAGGACCCGGGCGACCTGGTCGCGGCCCTCGCCAAGAGGTACATGAGGAGAGCCAACTCTCGTCCTCGCCGACCGGGCCCGTTGGCTACCACTGGTGCGCGGAGGCGGACGCCACCACATGTACAGGTCCGCTACGCGACACGGTTGGAGACGGCGGCCCGATCGCACCGGTCACTGCCCAGGCCGCGCTACGGGCACGTCATGGTGTCACCGATAGACGGGGCTGACCTGTTGGGCGAGCGCGGCGCGACCCAGCTTGCGGCTGCTGGCTGGCACACCGCGGACGCAGAAGGGCACGCGTTGCCGAGCACCCGCACCACCGGGATACGCGCCTGCGACATCCGCCTATATCAACTGTGCATGGAATTGACAGGCCTACGGCATGCCAAACCCTTGCCATGACCGGCCGCCGCATTCCATCCGTCAAACCGGGCGACGCGGCGAGTGGTCAGCCGTCACCCGAAAGTGAGTGACAGGGCCGCCGCCCAATCTCCGCGCAGCTGGACCGGTCCTCTGTAGACCACGGCGGGCAGCAGGCGTGAAAAGACCCCGCGCCGCAGATCTCGGTACGGGGTCTTCACAGAGCGCTGGACAGGCCTTGCACCTGCATCTCCCCGCAGGAAGCGGGGCGTCTTTCCTTGGACTACCAACGCACGACGTTTCAGCATGAATTCGGCTGGACAGCTCAGATCAATAGTACCAGGCACGGCACGCCGAGCCCGTGGGTCGAGGATCTCCCCGCATCGGCTCGAGGCGATATTTCAGCCTCAGGGAGACATAAGCGCCCATCGGGTCGACACTTCTCAGCGGCCACCGTTCGGTGGGTCGGGGCAGGTCCCGCGCCGGCGCTCCGCGAGCGCCCGTTCGAGCTGCTCCTGTGCTCGGCGTTCGATGCCCTCGCTGTCGTGCAGCAGCTCGTCCATCTCCGCCGCTGTGGGCCGCGAGGGGGCCGGGCTCTCGTCGGTAAGGCGTTCGTAGAGCCACGTGCAGGCCTGGCCTTCGCCGGCGAAGGTCTTCAGCACCTCGCGCCTGCCGCGCTCGTGGACTCCCACGATCCACTCGCCCTGACGCTGGGCCAAGTAGTAGCCCTCGTGCGGAGGGGGGCCGCCCGGGCAGTCGGGAATCTCGTAGTGGGCATCGGGAACCCCGGCTGCCCGCAGCGCCTCGCACAGCTGGTGACGGTCCACGGAACCAGTCTCCTATCCGGCGATCTGTACGAGGCGTGCGGCGGTCGTCGCAGCCGGAAAGCTACGAGGTCGCGCGTCGCACCAGGGTGCCGTTGCGCACCAGGTCCAGCACGGAGGTGCGCGGAATGTCCGGGCAGTACGAACTGGACGTCACGTACTGGACGCCCAGGCCGGGCTGCTCGAACGCCGGGGCGATCGGCCCCGCGCACACGTCGACATCCTTGGTCACCTTGTACAGGTAGTAGTTGTACGGGTGGCGCGGATCGGCGGTGTTGAGGCTGGACGGCGGAATGCTCCGCTTCCCGTACTTGGTGCCGGCGGGTGCGAGGTAGCGTCCAGCCTCATTACCGAAGCGGTCGACGTACTCATCCTTGTGGAGAGTGAGTACGGCGGCGATCGGATGTCCCTGGGGGTCCTTTGCGTACCCGTCGGCGTCCGGGTAGCGCCAGTCGCCCTGGCCGGTGTCGGCGGTCGGGTCCCACCACCGGTTCAGGAACTGGGTCGCAGTGAGGTGGCCGAGGCGCTGGTAGCGGTGGAGGGTCTTCGCTACCAGGCCGCGGGTCGGCAGCTTCTGCGGGCCGAGCCGCCAGTCGTTGCAGAAGTAGTCCGAGCGCAGGGGGTACGGAATGGGATCCGGTACCAGGCCTCGGCATACGTGTGGCCGGATCGAGTCATCGGCGAGTGTAGTTGCCGGTGCCGCAAGGTGTGGCCGGTGCGCGTCATCGGCGAGCGTTGCGGCCGGTGCGGCCTGGGCGGCCGGAGCTCCGAGGAACAGCGAGCCCAGCAGGGCAGCCGCGGCAGCAAGCCCAGCACCCCGTCGTGGTGATGTCACTACAACTCCTGTTGATCGTGTCTGGCGACGTCGTCACCGTGCGGGGTAGCACAAGCCCCGACGGGAAGAATGACGACGTACGAAAGATCACTCAAACCACAGGGGTGAGCGAGAGGGAGTGACGGCGCGGGTGATGCACCCGAATGAGTGCGCGTCGCCTCCCAATGGGCCATGACCGCCGCACGTGCGGGGCCGCACCTGCCGGTGTACCGGTGCCAGCCAGGTTGCCGGCGCCGATGCGCGCCTAGGGTGGAGAGGTAACTCGCCGGGACCCGTCCGAGCGACACCGCCCGCGGCCGCCGAGTGATTCTCAAGAATGACCATGTGTGACTGTTCCACGGAAGGCCCGGGAGCCGATGTCTGGCGCGCATTGAAGGCTCGCGTTCAGTCATGCAGATCTCCTAGGTGCGACCCACCTGTCGATAGCGGCCGTCCGTTTTAGACGAGAGCCTGCCTCTGAAGGACCGGGCGCTGCTGGTTGCGGTGTACCGGCGCTCGAACTTGACGCTGCGCCAGCTGGCTCGGCTGTTTGAATATCCAAGTCCGTGGCCGACCGCGTCATCGACCAGATCGGCCCGCCGCTCGCGATCCAGCCCCGCCGTCGGTTCGCGAAGGACACCCCGCTCATCGTGAACCGCACCATGGTGCCAGCCCGCGACCCCACGATTACCGAACAGTCCAACAGCTACCGGTACTCGACGAACCATCGGTCGTCATCAATGCCGACACCCGTCTGGTCGTTGTGGTCGGCCGACGCTTGCCGGGCAATCGCAACGACGGTACGGCGTGGGCGAAATCCGGCGCGAAGGCCGCTGTCGGCAAAACGATGTCCATCGTGGACGGTGGCTGTCCGGGCATGGGAATCGTGATGCTGCATCGACGGTGGAAGGGCGAGGAACTGTGCGGCTGGAAGCACGAACACAACAAGTCCCACAAGCGAGTTCGCGCCCGCGTCGAGCATGCCGTCGCCTGGACGAAAACCTGGAAGATCCTCTGCGACTGCCACCTCAAGGGCGAGGGCGTCCACCACACCATGCTCGGATGCGTCCCGGGGGCTGCTTGCGAAAAGGCCTGCCGCAGCCTAAGGCCTGTCCCGCAATGTTGGTCGACGCCCGGGTAGGGGCGGAACGTAGTCATCGTGTGGAGAACCGGTGGCGCGGAGCAGGTTGGTGGCGCGGGCGGGGCTCGTGCGGCCCACGGCCAGCACGAGCACCCACGAACCCCGCCACACCAGCAGCCGCACCAGCGAGAACCAAGGTGGTGGATCTTCAGTGAAGATCCGACTGGACCTCGGTCAGTCGATGCCTTCGACGATGCGGAAGTCGCGCTCGACGCCGTCTGAGAGGGCGACCAGCGCCTCCTGGTAGGCCGCACTCTCGTGCGCCGCGACGGCCTGCTCGAAGCTGTCGAACTCGATCAGGACGGTGCGCTCGGCGATTCCGGCATCATGCGCCACGACCCGACCGCCACGGACGAGGACCCGGCCGCCCCCGGCCTTGACGGCCGGACCGGCCAGCTTGTTGTAAGCAGCCAGCTTCTCAGGGTCTGAAATGGTGCGGTAGACGCTGACCCAGTAGCCCTTGGGCATGGAACCTCCAGTGTGGGGATGAGTGCATCCGACTTACGGGACTTACGAGTTGGTCTCGGACGAGCGTCGGCGGCCGTCCTTGTCGGTCTGCTGACCACCGCGAGTCGCCTTCGTGTCAGCCGAGCCGGGGAAGGCGGACGGCGCCCGCGATTCCTGCGGCGCCGCCCAGGCGGATCAGGGTGCCGGACGCGCTGCGTTGTGCGTTGGCGATGATCGTGGACGGATGGCCGAGGTGATCGCCCATGTCGACCGCGATGCCGGTGACGCCCTGATCCGCGAGATACGCGGCCAGACATGCGGTGCTGTTGGCGTTGGCGACATCCTCGGGGACGCCGATCGACGGGGCGAACATCCGGGCCGCCGCCCGACCGTCCGCATCGGGGATCGAGTAGGCGTAGCAGCCCAGCAGTCCGTAGCGGTCACAGGCATGGCGCAACGCCGGAAAGTCCGGACGGAGTTCGGCCAGCACAGTGCGCGATCGCACGGGTAACAGGAGCCGTGGCCGGCCGGGTGAGGCCACGCAGGCGCCGTCGGGAAGGGCTTCGCCCATCAGGCCGAGGGCGGTCGCGATCGCCCGGAGTTCGGGTTCCCCGGCGTCCCGCGGGCTGATCGGGCCCGGGTCGAAAGTGGCCGTCAGGTCGTCGTGTTCTCGCTTCGCCCAGCCTTCGAATACGCGACTTGTGGTGTGCAGCGCGGCCCGGTAATCGGCGTCGCCGCTGTAGCGCAGAGCGAGCAGCGCCAGTGCGGCGACTGTGCCGTGACCACAGGCGGGCAACTCGCCTTCGCCGGTGAAGAACCGGAGCCGATACGACGGTCGAGCCTGATCCTCGCCGTCCACCGCAGCGATGAAGACCGCGTGCGAGGTGCCTGTCGCAGCAGGGATGCGCCGTCGCTCGGCATCGGTGAAGGGTGCGTCGTCGAGAACGGCGGTCGGACTGCCGCCCTGGCCCTGCCGCCGGCACGCGTCGACGATCGTCACCTCGGGCATGGCGCCGCGTCCATCGTGATCAGCATCGTCAGGTCGAGCGCGGGCGTGCTGTGCGTCAGGGCGCCGATCGAGATGAGGTCGACGCCGGCATCGGCGATGGCGCGAACCCGGTCCAGGGTGACGTTGCCGGAGGCCTCCAGGAGGATCTCCGAACCGCCGGACCGGCCGGCCCTCATGCGCATCACTTCTTCGATGGCGCCCACCTCCATGTTGTCGAGCATGAGCCAGCCGGCTCCCGCTTCCATGGCTTCGCGGGCCTGCGCGACGGTCTGCACTTCGACGTCGATCGGCACGCTCGTCCCGGAATCGGCCATTCCCTTCCAGACCGCATTGATCGCCGCGGTCACCCCGCCCGCCGCGGTGATGTGGTTCTCCTTCAGCAGGACCGTCGCCGCCAGGGTGAGCCGGTGGTTGCTGCCGCCGCCCGCGGTGACGGCGTACTTGTCCAGCGCCCGCAGCCCCGGGGCGGTCTTGCGGGTGTCCAGGATCCGCGCCGGGGTTCCGTCCACGGCTTGGACGAAGCCGTCGGTGACAGTGGCGATGCCGCACAGGCGCTGCAGGAAGTTCAGCACCGTGCGCTCGGCGGTGATCGGGCTGCGAGCCGATCCGGTCAGCCGCACCAGGACGTCCCCGGCCCGCAGCCGCACGCCGTCCGCGACCAGAGTCTCGACCTCGACCTCGGCGTCGGTCTGGGCGAAGACCTCGGGGACCACGGGCAGTCCGGCGGCGACACCGGGCTGGCGGGTACTGATCTCGGCGGTGGCGATCAGGCCGGCCGGGACGCTCCACAAGGTGGTGATGTCGTCGGCGGCCCTGTCCTCCGCCAGGGCCGCGGCCACGCTGGCCCGCGCCGCCGACGCGGGGAAATCGGCGATCTTCATAGGTGGTTCCTCAGCTCTCAGTGATTGATCATCGGACCGACGAGGCCGTGGACGGCCTCCTTGACGGCTTCCCCGAGCGTCGGGTGGGCATGGACGTTCCTGGCGATCTCGTGCGCTGTGAGATCCCACATCCGTGCCGTCGTCAGCTCGGACAGGAACTCGGCGGCCTCCGGCTCTCTGCGGCGACGTGGGCGACCTGACGGTTCTGGCAGCGGCCGACCAGACGGCTCCGGCCTTCAGGGGACAGCGGGGCATTGCGATGCGACATGCACGGGCTTTCTTGGCAGGGCGAGGGCCGGTGTCGACGCGAAGGGCCTCCGCGTCGAAGCGGTCATCTCAGCCGTCGACGAGTACGCGAAGGAGTTCCTGGCCGGCCTGCCAGTCGCCAAGACCGCTGCCGGAGTTGATGTGGCCGTGGCTTCCGATGAAATGGCCTTGCGCCTGCCACGTATGCGCCAAGGAGGCGGACGTCGTCGGGTCGCAGTAGGGATCGTCGTCGCTGGCCACCATCAGGCTCCGGCACGGCAATAGGCGAGCGGACAGGTCCAAGAACGTAGGTGCGGCCTCACCTGGGAACGCCGGCCCCTGGGGATTCGGGGGAGCGACCAGGAACGCCGTGACCCCGTCGGGTCGCGTCCGGTCCAGCCAGTGCGCGGTTGCCCAGCAGCCGAGGCTGTGAGCCACCAACGCCACCTTGCCCTCACGCCGGGATGCGATCTCGTAGGCGTCCTGGATCGCGGCAACCCAGTCCGGCAGGTCCGGCCTGCTCCACGAGGCCGGTGCGATCCGGACCGCTGAGGACCCCCACCGCTTCTCCCACAAGCTCTGCCAGTGCCGCTCATTCGAACCGTCGATCCCAGGGATGATGACGTACGCGACCATTGCCTACCGCCCTTTCGATCGTGGCCCCCACACATCGCGGTGGCACCCTGGGGCGATTCTCGATGGGGCAGCGGCAACGATCGGGCTCAGCAAGCGATCTCAAAGAAAGTGGGGGTGACAACGATGGAATCATTCGACGAGATCGACCGTGCCATCTTGGAACTGCTCCAGACTGACGGCCGGCTCACCGGAGCCGAGGTCGGACGCCGAGTCGGACTGTCCCAGCCGGCAGCCAGCGCCCGCATCCAACGCCTGGAGAAGAACGGGATCATCACCAGCTACCGCGCCGTCGTTGCCCCAGCCGCAGTCGGATTGAACATCCATGCCATCGTCCGACTACGCACCACCCACGCGCAGCTGACCCAAGCCCTCACCCTCGCCGCCCAGACCCCCGAGGTCGTCTCGACCCTCCGCGTGACCGGCGAGGACTGCCTCGTGTTCGACGTGCACTGCTCTCACGCCGAACGCCTTGAACAAGTCGTGGACTCCCTCGCCCGCTACGGACCGGTCACCACCGCCCTCGTACTGCGCAGCTACCCGCCCAAGTCGCTGCCGACGGCACCGTCAACAACGTCATGACCCGCGACATGTAGCCCTCGACGCGGGGTGCGAACCCGACCGCCTGGAGCACCTTGTCAGCCTCGAGTACCTCGGTGGCGCCGTCGCGGGTGACCGTGACCCGCACCTTGCCCGCCGGGCCGGTGTCGTCGACGGCGTCGACCCGGGTCGAGGTCAGAATGGTGATCCCGAGCTCGCGGTACCGCTTGGCCAGCTCGGTGGACACCTCGGCGTCCTCGGTCGGCACCACGCGGTCCCGGTACTCGACGATGGTCACGTTCACGCCATAGGCGCGCAGCACGTAGGCGAACTCGACACCGATGGCCCCGCCGCCGATGACGACGCTCCCCGGCAGCTCCTCGGCGAGGATCTGCTCCTCATGGGTCACCACGCTGTCGCTGAGCCTGGTGCCGGGCAGCAGCCGGGTCGTGACACCGGTGGCGATGACGCAGTGGTCGAAGATGAGCGTCTCCGATTCGCCGTCGGACCGCGCGACGCACAGTGTGTGGTCGTCGGCAAAGGTGCCCCAGCCGTCGTATTCGGTGATGCCGTTCTTCCGCATCAGATAGTGCACGCCCTGGGGCCCGGAGAAATAGTCAAGACCTGTGGATCGGGGTGTCAGCGACTTGAGTCTTAAGAGCACGCCAAGGACCCGATGTGGACGACCCGCCATCGAACTGGTGACGCTGCTCACGGTCAGTCGTCTGACCATTCGGAATGTCCAGACGGGCTCAAGCGGTCGATGAGGAAAGCGAGGATCTCGTTCCTGGCCTTCAGAGTGGGATGTCCGTCCTCGTCGACGAGGTGGGCGGTGACGACGCTGTGGGGGGAGCCGACCACGTCACGGAAGAACGGGGGCGGGTTGGTGTTGGCGGAACTGGCCGGAAGAACGCGGCCGTCGAAGGCGTCGCCGAGGAGTGCTTGGTAAGCGGCGAAGCGCTGGCCGGTGCACCAGCGGTCGTCGTCGAAGCGGTAGGCGAGAACTTTCAGTCCATCGCGCGCGATGCGCTCTCGGACCGCGCGTGCGTCCTCGCCGCTGATCTCGAGTGCGGCAGGGTCGTCCAGCGGCAGTGACGGATGGTTGACCACTGGCGCAATGACGGCCGGCTCAAGCGCCATGGTGAGTGCGAAGTTGCCGGTGAAGCACAGACCGATCGCACCGACTCCCGGACCGCCGCATTCGGCGTGGGCTTGGCGCGCGAGCCCACGTAGCCACGCGGTGACGGGGCTGGAGCCGCCCCCGGCGAACGCACGGAACTCGGCGCTGACACAGGCGCGACGGACGACCTCCTTACCACCCTCGACCGTGGGATAGGCGCCGTCGATGCCGAAGAGCGAGGGGACGTAGACGGTGAGGCCCGCATTCCGCACCCACCGTGCTAGCCGAAGGACGTCGGGGCTGATACCCGGCATCTCCGGCATCAACACGACGGCTGGTCCGGAACCCGAGGCGTACACCGTCTTCACCACCCCGTCGACGTCCACGAGTCGTCGGGAGAAGTCCTTGATCGCGTCGTTAAGGCGTCCGTTGGCTCTCATGCCGACAGCGTGAACTGGCCTGCCCGCACAAGGTGATAGGCCAGATCGCCATGTAGAGGGGTAATCTCGCCATAGGCGTGATGGTGAGGAGGCGAGCGTGAGCGCGCTGCGGGTCGGTGTCCTGGCCTATCCGGGCTGCTTCGCGTCCGAGGTGTTCGGCGTACCCGATCTATTGACGATGGCCACGCACGTTGCCGGCCCGGACCACGCCGGATACGAAGTGTCGGTCGTTTCGTCGCGACGTCATGTCACCGCATCGGGCGGTGCAGCACTGACTGTCTCTCCGCTGCGCGAGGTCGACATCCTTGTCGTGCCAGGGTTCGAGCTTCTGCCGGGCCTCGACGTGGACGCGAAGCTCGCGTCCCTCGCCCCAGAAGTCGCCGCAATCCACTCACATACTGCCGCAGGCCATGTCGTCGTCTCGATCTGTGTCGGGGCGTTCCTGCTCGCCGAAGCTGGACTGCTCAAGGGGCGCCGCGCTACGACGTCATGGCTCTTCGCGGACGAATTGGCTCGACGCTGTCCTGACGCTGATGTCCGACCCGAACGTCTCGTCGTCACCGACAAGGGGGTGACGACGACGGCGGCCTTCAGTGCCATGTACGACTTCGCGCTGGAGCTGATCCGCCAGCACAGCGGTGCCGGCGTGGCGCGGGCGACCGCGCGTGTGGCGCTCGTCGACGATGCGCGATCGTCTCAGACCCCGTACGTTGACGTGCGACTTCTTCCACAGCCTGGAAACGAGTTCTCCCGCAGGGTCATGCGCTGGCTCGACCAGAACCTTGCCGCCCGATACGACCTCGCCGCGTTGTCGGACACATTCAATGTCAGCACTCGAACGCTGCTGCGGCGCTTCGCAGACGAGACAGGCCAGAGTCCGCTGCAGTACCTGCGATCGTCGCGCGTCCATCGCGCCAGACACCTCCTTGAGACCACGGACCGAACGGTCGCCAGCATCTCTGCAACGATCGGGTACAGAGACCCCGGCACCTTCGCTGTTCTCTTCGCCAAACACACCGGACGACGACCAAGGGACTACCGCGCAGCCTTCCGGCGTGGCGCCAACTGATGACGACCTTCCCTTGGGGCGATGTGTATTCGTATTCGGAGAAATAGAGAGACCTGCGGGTCGGTTGAGGTTGCTCAGGCTGCGTGAGCCTCGGGGCGTTCGACGAGGTGGCCGCGTTCCAAGCGGGCTCCGGCGCGGACGAGGGCGACGAGGTGGGGTGATTCGCGGCCCGCCAGCGGGCCTGGGCGGACTCGACGAGTTTGAAGACCATCGCGAGGGCGGCGGCCGCGCTGCCGGCTCCCCGAGTGACCTTGGTCCGTAGCCGGACCGTCGAGAACGTCGACTCGATCGGGTATGTCCTCCAGCGTGCTCAGTACCCGGATCGAGGAACTGTCCGGCGCCCGCCTGCTCGCCCTGGACAGCGATGGCTACCGCCTCACCCAGCTCGGCCAGGATCTCGTCGAGGCGCTGAGCCCGCTGGACGCCTGGAGTCGACGTTGGGCCGAGGAAACGGGACCCGCGACGACAGGAGGGCTGGAATGATCACCGCATGGCTGGTCTGTTCACGGCAGCGGTGCCGTCCTGGATAGCTCCCTTCAGCGGCTGAGCCCGCGCCAGTTCGGCAAGTCGGTGACCTCGTTGCGACGTCGGGGAGTTGACGCTGCACGCCGGGGTCGGCCATAGGGCCTACCGCTGGAGGACCCAGTACTCCTGGTCACGGCGTACTGGCGAACCAACTTGACGCTGCGCCACCTTGCCCCGCTGTTCGGGGTCTCAAAGTCGTCAGCCGACCGCATCGTCGACCACCTCGGCCCTCTGCTCACACTCCAGCCCCGCATAAGGTTCCGCAAAGACACCGTGCTCATCGTGGACGGAACCCTGGTACCCGCCCGCGACCACAAGGTGGCTGAACAGTCCAAGAATTTCCGGTACTCCACCAACCATCAGGTTGTCGTCGACGCGGACAGCCGCCTGGTCGTCGCGGTCGGCCGTCCCCTTCCCGGCAACCGCGCGACTGTAAAGCATGGGAGGAATCCGCGGCGAAGGCCTCCGTCGGCAAGACCATGATCCTGCGTGACTGCCGCCACAAGGTGGACGGCGTTTCTCACGCGATGAGCGGCATCGCTCGACTGCACAACCTCGCCCTCGCTGGGTAGGCCGACGGGCCCCAACCGCCCACTGCCGGGCCCACACTCACCCGGAGATCATTTGCGGGACAAGCCTTGTGCAGGACGCAGTCACTCGTGGATTCTTGGTCCCCGTGACCGACACAACGAGCGAAACCCCTTGGCCCGGAGCGATCAGCGCCATCACCTTGTTCACCGAGGATCTGGAAGCCACGAAGGAGTTCTACCGTGATGTGTTCCGCCTTCCGGTGACCTTCGAGAACGACAACTCGGCCGTTTTCAGCTTCGGGAACACCATCATCAACCTGCTGCGGTCCACCGCAGCACACGAGTTGATCGGCCCCGCGCGCGTAGCTGCTCCGGACGCCGGATCCCGCATGCAGTTCACCCTCCCCGTGGACGATGTGGACGCGATGTGCAAAGCCCTGACAGCCCGCGGCGTGACGCTGCTGAATGGCCCGATGGACCGGCCCTGGGGGATTCGGACAGCCAGCTTCCGTGACCCGGGCGGCCACGTCTGGGAGATCGCGCAGTGAGTCGGGCCTGCAGGAAGATGCCCGCGTCGCGTTCGGCCACGACGATGGCGTGTCCCACTATTCCCGCGAAGGCGCCAAGCTCCCACCTCGATGCAAGCGCTGCGCATCCACCTCGCAGCCTGGCCTAGAGTGCTCGTCCTGGCCAACTCGGTTTGTGGAACAGCCTGTTGGCTCAGTCTCTGGGGAGGAGGGTTCCGAGTGGACCGAGGTCGAGATTGAGGTCCTCCGGGCTCAGTCCGTGCTGCTCACAGAGTTCCGTCATGCGCTGATCGAGCAGCATGAGCGTGGTGCCGATCTCGTCAACCTGTTTCTCGCTGAGGTCGCCCTGCTCCACACGCCGGATCGCTTGCCGCTCCATCAACTGCCGCAGGAGTTCCACCACGGTCAGGACGAGAGCGACGAGGTCACGCCCCATCTGGTCGGAGTCCAGGTCGAGACGAGGGCCGCCGGTCACAGAGGGCCTCCGTCCGCCCAAGGTGCCGGAACTCGCTCGTTGACGGATGACAGCAGAGCATGGAGCGAGAGCCGGATGAGCGGAACATCTGCGATTGCGATGACCAGGTCTCCGCTGACCACCACACCGGTCGCCAGGAGGCGATCAAGTAGGTCGACGAGTGGCACTCCGATAGGACCTTGCAGCGGTTCGGGGCTGTCCCAAGGCACCAATGCTTGCGTCATGGCCTATACCTCACCGACGAATGAATAGGGAACCCAGGGCCCCGACAGATCGATCCGCACCCCGGTCCGCTCACGCAGCGTCCGCGTCAGCAGGGCGAGATCATCGGCTCGGTGGTCCGCCACAAGATAGGTGGCGTTGAGGACTTGGACGTGACGTTGTCCGGTCAGTTGAAGAGCTTGCGGTCGAAGCCTGCGGAACGCGGTGGCAAGGCCGCGGACTTCAGTGTCCACAGTTTCAGCGATGCGGAGAGCCTCGTCACGGTGCTGTTCCCGACGCCGCTGGATCCCCCGCTTGCGGTCCAGATAGGCGAGACCAGCCCCAGGTGACGGACGAGTTCGCTCTGAGGGCGTGGCGGCCAGGGGTGCAGTAGCCACGGTGTCATCGGCGGCCTCTTCGGGCGCGTAGACCTTCACGCCCCACTCGGCATGGTGCGCGATACGCCGGAGAACGGTATGGAACCGTTCAGCCTCGTCAGTCAGGCCTTGCCGTGCCCTCTCGTCGTCGAGGTACAGAGTGGCCAGCGGGAGGGGGACGGTGGGGCAGCAGGCGGCGGTGGCGGACACAACTTCGTGATGCGCGCGGGCGTAGCGCTCCAGCTCACGTTGGTCGGACAGGCGGCTCTGCCAGGCTTGATCTGTGAAGTCGGCAGCGTCGACGGACTGCACGACGGCTGTGAGTGTTCCGAGCGGCAGCGCGCGCATCTCCTCGCCGCCGACGCCCGGGAGACCGGTGAAGGCCTCCGGATCCACACCACGGCAGACCGCGAAGACATAAGTGGCGAGGGTGTCCGAGCCCTCCGGGCTGCGCTCGGTCATGTGGTTCGCCTCTTCTTCGTCTTCACGGGTGCGGCTTCGTCGGGAGCACCGGGTGGGTCACCCCCATCTGTGCTGGACTCCAACGCGTCCAGACGTCGGCGCAGCTCACGGTTCTCGTCCCGCAAGGCGTTGCGGGAGGCTCGTGAACTCAGGGCTGGGTCGGTTTCCCACCAGTCGATTCCCGCCTTCTTTGCGGTATCCACGGATGCAACGAAGAGACGGAGACGGATGGTGAGCAGCTCGATGTCGAGGAGATCGATCTTGATGTCGCCGGCGATGACGATTCCCTTGTCCAGCACCCGTTCGAGAATGTCGGCCAGGTTGGCGGACTGTGGTCCGGAGATCGGAGAGCCTGCCTGCCTGAAGTCCACCTCAGACACGGCTGCGCCTCCTTGCTCCACGCTTCCTTGAGGGTGCCTCGTCCTCTTCTTCCTCCTCGTCCTCTTCTTCCTCCTCGTCCTCTTCTTCCTCCTCTTCGTCTTCCTCGTACTCGTCGCCGGCGTCACCGTCTTCCTCGGTTTCGTCGTCTTCCTCGTCGTCGTATTCGTCTGCTAGTTCTTCGTCCTCCGGCTCCTCTTCGTTGTCGGCGTACTCGTCCTCCTGCCCCTCGTCCTGGGCTTCCGACTCCTGCGCCTCTTCTTCTTCCATGGCTTCTTCGTGGGTCACCACAACTTCGCCGTCGCGGATTTCACCGCGCCAGCCTTCTGCCTCCTCTTGGGTGAGGGTTACGAAGCGCACGAAGTGCTTGAAGTCCAGGCGCATGCGCCGCCCTTGGGCTCGCCAAATGTTGCCTGTCTTCTCGAAGAAGCCTGCCGGGTAGTACTCCACTACCAGTACGATGCGCGTCAGGTTCGGTGAGAGCTCATGGAAACTGACGGCACCTCGCGTCGTACCCTTGGCTCCTTCCGACGTCCACACGATCCGATCATCGGGAATCTGTTCCTGGACGGTTGCTTTGAAAGAGCGTGAGGAGGGCCCGACCTTGACCTTCCAGTCGCTGGTCGTCTCGTCGCTCGTCGATACGTCGCGCACGCCCTTGGCGAAACTGCTGAACCGGTCGTACTGAGTCCAGTGGTCGTAGGCCGTGCGCAGCGGCACTCCCACATCCTGGATCTCGAAGATGTGTGTGATCTTTCCACCGCTGGACTTGCGTTTTCCCTTGCCGCCGCCGAAGGCTTCTTTGGCCTTCTCCACAACGGTGTCCTTGACCCCCTTGGCTTTCTCCGAGACAAACGCCTTCACTGGCGATTCGCCCTGGAGGATGCGAGATCCGATTGCAGGAAGCGATCCACCGTTCTCGGCTACGTCAGTGAGCTTGCCAGCGACATCGGTCAGCTTTTCGCCCGCCTTTTCGGCGGCTCTCTCCAATTGTGCGCCGAGGAACTTGGAAAGCTCTTCACGGAGCCGGTCCACGCCTGACTCTCCTGCCTCGGGCTCGTTATTCTCCGTCTTGGCCATGCCGGGCTACCTCCGACGATCGGCGCGCTTGGATGCTGCTCGCTTCGATGACGTCGTCTTCCTGGCCGTGGATTTTTTGGCCGGAGCAGTCTTCTTCGCAGCTGACTTCTTCGCGGCCGTCCTCTTGGCGGCCGTCTTCTTGGCGGCCGTCCTCTTGGCTGGAGCAGTCCTCTTCGCTGTTGACTTCTTCGCGGCCGTCTTCTTGGCGGCCGTCTTCTTGGCGGCCGTCTTCTTGGCGGCGGTCTTCTTGGCTGGAGCAGTCTTCTTCGCTGTTGACTTCTTCGCGGCCGTCTTCTTGGCGGCGGTCTTCTTGGCCGGAGCAGTCTTCTTCGCTGTTGACTTCTTCGCGGCCGTCTTCTTGGCGGCCGTCTTCTTGGCCGGAGCAGTCTTCTTCGCAGCTGACTTCTTCGCGGCCGTCTTCTTGGCAGCCGTCTTCTTGGCCGGAGCAGTCTTCTTCGCAGCTGACTTCTTGGCTTCGGCTGTCCTCCTGCTGTCGGCGCGCCCAGCCGTTCCCCGCTCGGACTTCTGGCGGGCGGGGGCAGTCTTCTTGCGTGCGGCGCTGCGCTTGGCCGAAGTGCTGGGCGTCTTCCGAGGCCGGCCCGACTCACGAGAACCACGTGGCCGCCTGGACCGCGGCTTCTCCGGCTCCTCCTCTTCCGGCTCCTCCTCTTCCTCCTCTTCCTCCTCTTCCTCTTCCTCGTACTCGTCTTCTGGCTGCTCGCCGCCCTCCTCTTCCTCTTCCTCCTCGTCTTCCTCTTCGTACTCAGCCTCGGGCCGTTCGTCCTCGTCCTCTTCGTCGTACTCGTACTCGCCTTCCGCCGGGGCCTCCTCGTCCTCGTCCTCGTACTCCTCTTCCTCCTCGTCAGTCCCGTGGAGGCGAGCCGTACGATCGCTGATCGCGTCCGCGAGCGAGCTCATGCCGCGGTCAGCTGCGGCCGTCATGGCCTTACGGCCGGCTTCGAGAACTTCCCCTCTGAGCTGTTCCTGCAGTTCCGCGATCTGGGGGACTTCCCCGAGCCTCCGCATACCCTCGGCGGCGAGCTCACGGGGTTCAAGACCAAACCGTCTGCCTGCCAGATAGGTGGCGATGGACAGAGCCAGCCGGCCCTTTTTCGTGCGGCCCAAGACGTAACCGCCTACCACAGCGGCCGCCAGGGTTGCCTTGGCCGTGTCATCCATGAGTGAGTCACCTTCGTTCTCTCAACGTGGGACTGGCCTCGGCCGCGTGCAGCCGCTCGAGCAGCCGATCCTCTTCCCGTTCGAACTCCTCAAGGCTGATGAAGCCGTCTTCGAGTTCCTGGTTCAGCACCGTCAGCTGCGCACGAAGGACACTCGGATCGTGCAACTCGCGTTCTGCGGCGTCTTGGAGCTTTCCGGCAACCCACACCACGCCACGTACTGGGGCGATGGGGAGGGTCAACAGACCGGTGATCAGACCCATCTCAGACTCCGGCGGCCGTCTGAGACGGGCAGCTTTCGGCGGTGACAAAGCTGTAGCAGGGCAGTGGCCCCGCCAGGCGTAGCTCGACATGGTCACGGTGTGCGTCGGCGAACCGCTGCGCCCGGGCACGGAAACGTTCTTGCTCGCGCCGGTCAACGAGAAACGACACGTTGAGCGTGCAACCTTGTACGTCCGGTCCCGTAGCCACCTCGCGTGCCAGAGGGGTGAGTTCGCGCAGAATGCGCCGCCCAGCCGCGGCGGCTCGTGCGGCGAGAGCGGCAGCGACTGCCTCGCCCAGCCGGAGACTGGCTTCATAACCTGGGCGTCGGCGCGCTTCGTCCCGCAGGTGGCGTACGTTTCTGTCCTCGGCGATGAGGGACGAAAGCCCGCTCTGGGCCGGGAAAGCCTTCATGTTGACCTCGACTCCGCCGGAAAGACGCTCCAGGGCGGCGACGTGTTCCCCCTCGGCTCTGGCCAGCTGCCTGCGCACGCTTTCCTCGTCTGGCGCGACCACGCCGAAGCGCATGGGCAGCACAGGGCCGTCCTCCGCAAGGCGCTGCAGCAGGTCTTGGTGGGCCAGCAGGTCGCGGCGCCGTGCGCGCAGCTTCGGCGGCGCCTCGCTGACAACAGCGGCGACCTTCCCCCGCCGAATAGACCTCAGCGGGGCAGGTGGGCTACCTACGCCGCCAACATCTGATGGCGGGGCCACTGCCGCCCGGACAATCGCGTAGACGTATACACCCTCAGCTGCCACGGCTCATGCCTCCACGCGTCGTCGACTCTTAGCGCTGCGGGCAGGAGGGCGCCGCTTCCTCGGCCGTTCAGTCTCCTCATCGTCCTCGTCCGGCTCTTCGGAGTCGTCATCATGGCCACCGACTACCTTGCGCACGGTTTCGCCCACGGACTCCGCCGCCTTGCGTACCTTGCGTTTGCCGATGGATTTGGCAGCGCTCCCGCTGAGCAGCTCGGGGACCGTAGTACTGCCTGAATCCCGTTCCAGGTCGAGCCGGTTGCACGCTTCGGCGAAGCGCAGGTACGTATCGACACTCGCGACGACGATGCGCGCGTCGATCTTGAGGATCTCGATGCCTACCAGGGAGACCCGGACGAAGACGTCGATCACCATGCCCCGATCGAGGATCAGTTCCAGCACGTCGTACAGGGTGCCTGCCCGAGGCGGGCATGCCACTACCTCATCGGAATAGGTGGTCGCAGGCATGGGTCGTCCTTCCGGTTGTCGGGCAAACCTGCATCACTCGTCGGCGGCACCGCGTCGGTAGCGGCGGACCCTGCGGTACTCCATGAGTTCGCCCTCCTGATCGACCTGCACTTCATAGGAGGCAAGAAGACTCGTCGTGTCGGGGATCCGGGGCAATTCGAGGACGTCCACCACGACGCACCATCCGTCGTCATTGCGCCTCACAGCCGATACGCCCTCCGTGGTGTGGCCGATCAATCGCTGCAAACTCCGGCAGGCTGCGCCAGCGGCGTATTCGGGTCCGCGAGTGGACGACGGGCGGCGGGTGGATGGCGTCGAGGACTTCCGTGCACGTGTACGACGCTCTTCTGCCATGAGGCAAGCCTGATCGCCGTCATGATGACCTGCATCTCGAGCGGAGCCATCTGGGCCCCCTTTCCCCCCGGGCGCGAGAGGCATGAGGGACCGCCTTCGATCTGTCCTCGCTCGTTCGGACACGCCGACGTCCCTGTACAACAGGCGTATGGAGCGGTTAGCCCTTCGCGAAGCATTTGCGAGAAGGTCAAGCCGTTGCTCGAACAACTCTCGGACGGCTGAGAATCGCCGAGATCACGGCCTTTGACGCCCTCTCACACCTAGGGGCGTGATCCAACCAGTCGGTGTCGTCCATCGACGCAGTAGTCGTACAGCCTGCAGAACGGTGAGCGGCCAAAGTCCCGCGCAGCCCCCTAGGAGGGATGGGGCCGACGCACGCGTGCCGACGACGGCGAGGAACACGGAGGAAGCCAGCATCAGCGTCACTGCCAGCGGCATCCGGACCGTCGTGGAGGGGACGAGCAGGGAACGCGAGAGGCGGCGGTCGCAAGCACGCCTCGATCTGCGCGAACGTGAGACGTTCTTACGGCGACAGATGCGCGTCGCCAGCGCGCTCCTTTTGTTCACGGAGACGGCAGCGTGTGACATGGTCGCCGGTCCGTGGGCAGCGATGAACTCCACGACCATGACTAGGTGGGCGCTGCCGGGTGCACTCAATGGCCGGCGCCGTGCCGTTCCGCTACGTACGACGCTTGCTGCGCTTCTACCTGATTTTCCCCAGCCGTCAGCCCGATTCAGGTTCAACGGTGAGGCGCGACCTGAGCCTGAAGGACTCCATGGCGACGCAGAGGCCCGCAACAGCATCTGCGACGAGGGCGATCGCCATGACAGGAGGCGGTCTGCTGGAGCTCGAGTTTCACAACCTGGATTGAGTGGCGGACAGGTGGGTCCCCCCGAGCCGCGAGGACCCGCCCGCAAGTTCTCCAAGGGGTCGGACCTTACAAGGCGTCCTTGCCCTTCTCCTTAGCCTCACGCAGATGACCTTTGGATTCCTTGGCCTTACCCTTCACGGCTGCGCTTTCATTGCCGACCGCACGTCCGGCTGTCTTCTTGACCTTGCCGGCGACCTGTTCTGCCTTGGCTTTTGCCTTTTCACTGCCGCTCATGACGCGGTCCTTTCTGAGACCTCGCCCCCTTGGTGCCCCAGAGGACTCGCATGAAACGCAAATTCGAGTGACCGAATCACCATCACCTCATCAACTCTCACCAGACGTGTTCGATGGATCACTGACAGCTTATTCCAAGTGCAAGGTGCGTCAGGGACAAGTGCAAGGTGCGTCAGGGAACGGACGCGGCTTCGGGCGCTCTGTCAGCACGACGGAATTCGACCTGGTCGCACCGCCCACTTCACCAGGAGAGGACTTGTTTCGTGGCCACGCGAACAGCAGACCTGCGAAGAGTGCGTGCAGCGTTTGCGACGTTTACGCTCGGACAGGAGGTCGGCAACGGTCCGTCAAACTCGGAGAGACGATGTGATCGTGATGATCAAGGGAAACGCCAAGACGAAGCAGATCAGGGGCAAGGTGAAGGAAACCCTCGGCAAAGCGCTGGGTGACAAATCCATGCAGCGGTCAGGTCGTGGCGAACAGGTGCGTGGAAAGGTAGAGGAGGTGACCGAAAAGGTTGCGCACCAGATGCACAGGCATTCCAAAGGCTGAACCAAAAATGCACGCGCTGCACGAGACGGCCTGGCGTACCCACGGAAGAAGTAGTCGCAACGTCGGGTTCCTTCAGCCGCTGGGCTACCCGTTCGCTGACGAACTCGGTGGCGGCCGTACCCCCTTCGACCGTTTCAACCGGAAGCAAACCAACCTGTTCGCACGGTGGCCTCAGGAGCGGGGAGCTTGGCCGAACCAGTCCACGCATACCACCAGGGCGTCGTCATCAGCCACGGCTTTGAGATAGGCCGAGAGCTCTTGCAGGATCGCCCGGGGAACCGCAGCCGCGGGCAGAAGGCTCACCGACTGGATTGCTCGGGCGAGCATCTGTCTGCCGTAGGGCTCACCCGACTCCGACACCGCGTCGTACACGCCATCGCTGACGAAGATCAGCCGGTCGCCGGGCTGTGCCTCGAAGTCCTGCGTGATGTATTCGGTCTCCTCGAACATGCCCAGGGGCAGCTGGGCTTCGAAGTGAATCCGTTCTACGTTCCTGTCGCGCTGGCGCCACAGCTGGGGCGATCCGGCATCCACCACCTGGACCCGACCGGTCGCCAGTTCGAAGGAGAGCAGCAAGGTGGAGACATACTGTTCGCCGCGGTGCTGTGCGTAGAGCGCCTGGTCAGCCAGGGCGGCTTGGTCCGCGATGCCGATGCCGGCCCGTCGGGCGTTGCGCAGCGCGTTGACGGCGAGGTTGGTGAGCAGCGATGCCTGGATTCCCTCGCCCATGCCGTTGGTGATCGTGAGCGTCAGTGTCTGTGCGGTCGCTGCCCAGTCGAAGTTGTCGCCGTGGATGGCGTAGGCAGGTTCCAGTTGGGCGCCGATAGCGTATTCCTGGCGACTGCAGGCGCGCGCCGGGAGCAGTTGCCACTGCATTTCGGCGGCGAGAGTGAGGCGGCGTGCCCGTCGGGCCTGCAGGAAGATGTCCGTATCGCGTTCGGCGACGACGATGGCGTGTCCCACGATTTCCGCGAGTGCCGCGAGTTCCGTTACGGCGTCGGGCGTGCAGTCCTGTTCCGGTACTCGCACACTGAGGATGCCGAGTCTGTCTCCGCGGACGGTCACCGGGAGATGCAGATCGACTGCTCCTTCATGGCGTACCGCATATCCGTGAGGTTCCTGACTGCCGAAGGCGCGGCCTTCGGGGCTGTCATGGACGGACAAGGGCTCTGCGGTATAGGGCAGTTCTGTCACTGGCTGCAGGACCGTGAGACTGTAGTCGGCCATCAGTAGGTCGACCTTCACTGCCTGGTAGTGCTCGATGAGTGCGGCCCGTAGCGTGTCCAGGAGGTCGTACGGGGCAGCACTGCGCACGGCACGCTCCACAGCAAGAAAGTTCGTCACCGGAAGCCCTGTTTCAGTGGATGGAAGATGCCCAGCGGGAGAAGAGACGGTTGGATCCGCAGATCGCCCGCCGTCCGGGAAGAATCCTTGTTACAGCATGCGCTCTCCACCAATCTCCAGCCCCCGACCACGCCTGCAGCTGCCCAGCAGCCTGGGCTGGAGAGTAGGTCTCAGCACCGCACGAATGTTGCCGTGCGGCAATGATTGATTCTATCTCGCGCCGTCTGACCCGTGTGCCGGAGTCTTCGTATGTACGCGATCGCGGCAGTCCGCTGCGGTGACTCTGCCGCACAGGCGCCTTTCCAGCACCCGTTCCGGGGATATTTTCGGCGCAATGGGCAGAAGAGGCGTGGTGAGTACGGTCCGGCGTCAGCCCGCGAGAGGTGCACTTCAGCTGATGGACAGTGACGGCCGCATGGCCCGGGCGGGCCCCCCGAACGAGGTCTCGCACGGTGTGACCACAGAGATGACAGAGGCCCTGGAGGCGCTGATCTCATGTTGGCAGCACGCCTCCAGACCCCTGTCCCCACAGCTCTCGGTCCTCCAGCTGCAAGCCCTGCTCGTCGCCCGTCGCTACCCGGGAATCAACCTCAGCGGTATGGCAAGGGAGGTGGGGGCGGCTCCGCCCGCCGCCAGCAGACTGTGCGACCGTCTCGAAGCGGCCGGGCTGCTCCGGCGAGAACCGGCGCCCACCAGCCGGCGCGAGATAGGCCTGCTGCTGACGCTTCAGGGAAACGACATGCTCGACACCGTGTTCGCCCAGCGTGCCGAGTGGGTGGGTGACGTTCTCAGCCGGATGCCGCCCGGCTCCCGCAGGCAGCTTTTGACAGGGCTGCGGGCCTTCGTGCAGGCTGCCCGGCCGGACGATGCCGGACCCTCCCCGCATGACTGACGTCCGCGCGCCGTCGCAGTCAGGCAGTCATCGCGGAAGCGGCACCGTCCGCATCATCCTCTGTCTGGAGGCCGATGTGCACAGCGGCTGCCGCCTGGAACTGTTCCAGCCCTTCGGCCAAGGTGGCCAGGTGGGCCGGCGACATGTGCTGCAGTACGGCCTCGATCTCGCGGAGGCGGGACGTACGGAACTCCTCTAGTGCGGCAGCTCCGCGGCGGCTGAGGCGCAGATCGACCTCGCGGCGGCTGGTGGTGCTGGTGCACCGCTCGATCAGGCCCGCGGCCTCCAGGCGGTCGCACAGCCGGCTGATCGAGGAGGGGCGCGAGCCCAGTGCCGCACCCAGCGCTCGCTGGTTGACCGTGTGTTGTCCTTCGATCACCGTCAGGGCGCGCAGCTGGGAAGGGGACAGCGGACCTGACCGCACGGCTTCATGGCCCCGTCCCCACAGCACCTGGAGCAGCTCTGACACATTGCCCGCTACCAGAGCCACCTGCTCTTGGTTACGGGGTGGCAGGCTTCGGGGCATCCGAGCACCCTCTGACATCGGAGTGAGGCTGACTTTCGCAAATCCTACCTCCGCGGCCGTTCGAAACCAGCCCAGTCCCCGCCTCGCATCCACTCGTGGGAGCCTCCTGCAGCGGATCGAGTGCCGCGGTTACGGCAGGGCTGACCACCGATCGGGCAGTGTGTCGTATGCGGCACTGCCACAGCCGAGTCGGGCCGGCCTCGAGCGGTGGCGTCGCCCGCGGCCAGTCCTCGGCGGGACGCGGTGCGTGCTGCTCGGCCTGCGTTTCCCGGGAGACGGCACGGTTTTCTGTCAGAGCAGCGTGCTGATGTGCGGGCAGCGTGGCGACGGACTGGACGCATCGGAGTCCGCTCGATTCCGGGATCCGGACAGGGCGGACGTGGCTGGTCGTCGTCACGGACGACGTGAAGCTCGCCGGTTGGCGGAGGTTGGGGTTCGGCGGCCGATGAAGCCGAGGGCCTGTGTTCGCCCCTCGGGGCATCATCACGCGTGGGGTTCGGGATCGGGGCGCGTGCCCCGGCCGCAGGACTCGGCAGCCTGCTGCTCGCCGGGGGTTCGACCCGATGCCAGCCCTTGAGCCTGAGGCTGTTCACCCGCCGCACCCGCCGCCTTCTGTGAGCCGGGGGCGAGGTGTTCCAGGGTGCCGGTGATCGCCAGTATGCGGTCCAGAACCGGCGTGCGCTTCTCCAAGTGCATAGTGGCCTGGGCGGCACTCGCGTGCCGATGCAGCATCAGCAGCATCGCCAGGCCCATGGAATCCAGGCCGCTCAGTTCCGCACAGTCCAGGTAGAGATGTTTCACGTCGGGGGCGTCGGCCAACTGTCGTGTGGCAGCTGTCAGGAAACCTTCGCCCGTTTCGTAATCCAGGTAACCCTGCACCTCCAGCCGCAGGGCGCCCTCCTCGGCGCTGGGGACGCGCGTCAGACGCAGCGCGGTGGGCTCGGGGGGCGGTGTCATGCGGTGGTCCTGTCGGTGGCGGTCACCGGTCCTGTCCCGGTGAGGTGGTCGGTGGCCCGCTGGATGAGCTGAAGGGAGCGGGGGAAGTCTCTGAGCTCTTCGCCCAGGATTTCCAGTGCAGGGATGAGGGAGTGAGCGGGGACGCGGCGGGCGGTGAGGATACCGGCGGTCCAGCCGAGGAAGTCGGTGAACAGCTGCGGATCGTCGATGTAGAGGGCCGCAGCGAGGAAGTCCACGATGTGCGCGAGGTCTTCGGCCGTGTGCGCCCGCTGGGCGGGGGTGTAGTCCCGCATGGCGGGGAAGCGCTCTTCCAGAGTCCCCATCGTGGCGCGCACCAGTTCGGTGCGGGTGCGGGTGACCATCGTGTATTCCTGGTCGCTCAGGTGCGGCAGGTCGTCGATGGGCTGATGTGCCGCTGCCGGCCGCGGCAGTGTTTCCTGATCGAGGCGGTCCGCGGCGCTGCGCGCGTCCGGCGCCCAGGCATCCGCGCCGAGTCGGCGCGCGTACTGCCCGTGTGCACCGAAAGCGGCCCCTCCGACCAGTACGGGCGTGCCGGTGGCCTGTACTGCGGTGATCGCCGCGTGCGCGGTGGGCAGGCGGGTGGCGATCGAGCATGAGAGTGCCACCACGTCCGGGCCCGTCTGGTGGATATGGGCTATGAGGTGGTGGGTGGGGACCTGTGCGCCGAGGTAGTCGACTGTCCAACCACGCAGTTTGCACACCTCGGCCAGGAGGCGGGCGGGCAGGCCGTGCCATTCCCCGTCCGTGCACGCCACGGTCATCCGCCCGCGGCCCGCAGGGACGTGTGCCGACCACTGGTGGGAAAGCGCGGCGATCGCCCGGTCGTTGATGGCGGTGGCGGCGTGCTCCTGCGTGACCGACATGCGGTTGGCGGCCCACTCCTCACCCACGGTGCGCTGCACCGGAGCTATCAGATCCAGCAGCACCTTCTCCGCCGGCATCCCGTCTCCCAGCGCGTCGAAGAGCACGTCGGTGGCCGCCCGTTCGTCCCCTGCGGAGACGGCCTCCCACAGCTGTCCAACCCGGCGAGCGTCCGAGGCGGCAGCGGTCATGGTGTTCGTCATGCAGTGAACCTGCCCCGAGTATGGCCGCCTACAGCGCTGAGATGGTGGGAACGTGGTGCTGCGATGACCATGACGGCCATGTCGTCGTGCGGCCCGCCGCCCACCCACTGGGAGGCGAGCATCTGCAGGTGCTCGACGGTCGCTTCGGCGGGCATCCCCGCGCAGGCGGACACGGCGTCCTTCAGCCGCTGATCGCCGAACCGGTCCTCACCCAATGGGCCACCCTTGGCCTCGGTGATGCCATCGGTGAACAGCACGCAGAACTCGCCCGGTTGCAGGATCTCGTGCGTCGTGGACGCCTGGGCCGTGGGTAGCACTCCCACCAGCGTGCCCCGGGAGCGCCCCTCTTCCACCGTGCCGTCGCGGCGCACGATCAAGACCGGTGGGTGTCCGGCGTTGGTGATCCGCAGGCGCACCACTGCCTGCTCGCGCACGGCGGACGCCATCACCAGGGTGGCGAAACGCGTGTGGTGCGAGTTGAGGAGCGCGCCGTTGAGGAGGTCGAGCATCCGCTGATGGTCATCGGCCATCGGCAGCAGTGCCTGAAGCGTGTTACGGATCTTTCCGGTGAGGACAGCGGCTTCCAATCCCTTGCCGCAGACATCGCCGAGCACCGCGAAGGACTCTTCGCCGTCCTGCGTGGCGGGGTGGACATCGTAGAAGTCGCCGCCGATCCGCTCGTGGTCCTTCGAGGGGCGGTAGCCGCCGGCGAAGTCCACACCCGAGATGTGGTGCAGAGCCGGAGGAAGCAGATCCCGCATCAACGCCCTGGACAGGGAGGCCTGCTCCGCGTACATGCGTGCCGACGACATGGCCGCACCCGCGCGGGCCGCGAAGAGCCGCGCGAAGACCTCCTCCGCCTGCGTGAATGCGGCCTGCCCGTCTCGCCGCAGCAGTATGAGCGCGCCGGCTGGAACGCCATGACCCGGCAGAGGGGTCACCACGATCGAGCCGACCGGGCCGAAGCCGTCCGGGATCAGCCATCCGGGGGCGGACTCGGGATCGATCCATCGGGAGGGCACAGGCGGAAAGCCCTGCAGAGCCTCGGCCAGTCCCGGCACCTCGTCAGGATTGGCAGCCCACTGGGAACGCTCTGGTGTGCCGCCACTCAGGCACGTCACCACCGGCAGCCCGTGGCGGCCGCGGGGCGCAACCACCAAGGCGGCGTCCGCGAGGTGCTTCACGGCAAGGTCCGCCGTCGCGTCCATGCACCGATCGACGTTCAGCGACGAAAGCAGCACATTAGATGCCTCAGCCAGGAACGCCGTCCGCTCGCGCTCCACCCGCAGAGCCTCACGGGCCCGGCGGTGGTCGGTGTCGTCCACCAGCCACCACACAGTGTCCCCGTTTTCCAGGACCGTGGGGTGGGCCTCCAAACTCCGCTCCCCCACTGGCCCGGACACCTTCGCGCCGTTTGTCCCGGCAGCGGCCCGACGGCTGTGCGCGTCGGCCAGCCAGCCCGGAACGCACCCGGCCAAAGGAACACCCGGGGCGATATCGGGAAAAACATCACGGACCAGCGGGTTGACGAGACGGACCGTGCCTCTGGGATCGACCATCAGCACCGGATAGGGCACCGAGGTCCATGCCATGTCCGCGGCAGGCGCGCCCGCGGCGTGTGCCTGTTGGGCAGAAGTCACAGTACGAGGGCCCGCTGCGCGAACCCCTCACCTCATCCACTCGAAGAAAAGTTGCCGTATGGCAACCATCCTCTATGGAGCCGCCCTGTGGCAACCCGCTCGCCGACTCCTCCCGCCTTCCACGACGAGCAACAGGCCCACGTCGGGCCCTGTCTACACGACGACCCCCGCACAGGACGCACGGATACGGCCCCCTCTGATCTGGGTCCCTACCGGGGACGATGATGGCAGCACCACACCAACTAGCAGATGTTCAGGGCGCTTTCGGGCGTAGAAGGCGGGCACACGGCTTGAACCCGCGACCTCCGGACCATGCACCCGGCGGGCTACCGAGCAGTGCTCCTGAGGAGCACCTGCGCGGGGCACTCTCGCCGCGATGCCCGGATCCTGCGGCCGGCTCCTGTCGCCCCGATGCCTCCCCCGACCAGGCCGGGGATGGACCGGATTCTCCACGATGCCAGTCCAGAGACGTGGTGGAAGGCGGTGCCCTCGGGGGCAAGGTATCGACCGGGGCACCCTGGACTCTCGGGCGGGCGGATCATCAAGCTCCGTCGAGACGCTGTCCACTCAACGGAATACGAAACCTCGAATCCCAAATGGCCTTCCATTAAACAAACTTGAGCGCCGCAATCGTTCAGCTGCCGGATCAGGGCCGCGCACCGACAGCGTTGCGAATGAGGGCCTGGCGTGTGGCATTGCCAGAATCCTAATTCCGAGCATCGCGGCAATGCAGTGGCCTCTGAGCGCCAGGAAATCCTCGCTTAATGTGTGCTTCCGCAGACGGCGGGCAGGCGATTCGGAAGCCAGCAGCATGCGACCGAAGGAGGCTTCTTCCATGGGCACTCTCGACATGCCTCGCAAAGAGCGCATGACCTGTTCGCAGGCTCGGGCCGAGACCAGCATGGCCATCGCCCCTCTTTGTGAGGGCCTTCCCTATCACCAAGCGCGCCGACTACGAGAGGATGCGTTGCTGATCGCCAGCGAGCTGACGGCCAACGCCCTGCGCCACGGCGGCGGCATCACCCGCTTCAGTGCCTGCGTGCGCCGGCACAGATTGCTGTTGCAGGTCAGTGACCGCACCACCCATGCGCCGCAACCGCTCCCCCACGACCCTGCCCTGCCAGGCGGTTTCGGCTGGCTCATGGTGCAGAATCTGGCCCGCTCGGTCACCACCCAGCAGCATCGTGGCGGCAAGACGATCACCGTCGTTGTAGACACCATCCCCCCATACTGAAGGGGTCTGATGCAGGGGTAGGTGACGGGTTGGGTCACGTGGCCTGGATGACCGGTGTAGTCATGACGGTTTCGTATCCGACCGGGGTCAGCCGGCCGAGCGCGGTCTGTCGACGGCGTCGGTGGTAGGTCCTCTCCATCCAGGTCACGATCGCGATCCGTAGTTCCTGACCGGTGGCCCATGTACGGCGGTCGAAAACGCTCTTCTGCAGCAGTCTGAAGAAGGGCTCCATGACCGCGTTTTCGCCTGCCGCCCCGACTCTCCCTACAGATCCGACGAGCCGGTGACGGTCGCGAGCCCGGACGAACTTCCGTGACCGGGACTGCGCTCCGCGTAGGTATTGAGAACGCACCCGGAAACGTCATCGAGTCTGAGGCAATCCCATCCCCGCCTCACGGTGTCCTATTGGATTCGCTGCTGCCTTCGCCCCCGCACTCGTCCTGCGGGATGACCAGTTCGGCCCAGATGACCTTGCCTTCTGCGGTGTGACGGGTGCCCCAACGCTGTGCGAACTGGGCTATGAGGAACAGCCCTCGGCCTCCTTCGTCGCTCAGTGTGGCCCGTCGCAGGTGTGGAGAGGTGCTGCTGGCGTCGGAGGCGGCGCAGATGAGTCTGTTGCGGGTGCGGATCAGGCGGAGTTCGATGGGGCCGTGGGCGTGCCGGATGGCGTTGGTGACCAGTTCGCTGACGATCAGCTCTGCGGAGAACGACAGTTCCTCGAGGCGCCACTGTGTCAGGCGATCGCTGGTCATTTTGCGGGCCAGTCCTACCGAGCTCAGTTCGAAGGAAAGGTCCCAGGTGGCGACGCTCTCGGCGGTGAGCGGGCGGGGTCGGGCGACGAGGAAGGCGACGTCGTCCGAGGGGTGGTCGGGCAGCAGGACCCGCTCCATGGTGTCGCAGATCTCCTCCAGGGGGCGGTCCGGGTGGGCGAGCGCGAAGGTGAGGCGTTCGAGGCCGGTGTCCACGTCGCCGTCCGAGGCCGTGATGAGTCCATCGGTGTAGAGGGCGAGGATGGCACCTTCCGGGATGTCTATCTCGGCCGACTCGAACGGCAGCCCACCGATCCCCAGCGGAGGACCCGCCGGGATGTCGGGGAACTCCATTGCCTTCTCGAGATGGGCGAGGGCGGGAGGCGGATGGCCGGCACGGGCGAAGGTGGCGCGGCGCGTGACGGGATCGTAGATCCCGTACAGGCAGGTGGCACCGACGACGCCCTCGACGCCGGTGGGATGCGCCGCTTCGGCTTCGTCGGCCAGGCGGCTGACGAGGTCGTCGAGGTGGACGAGTAGCTCTTCGGGCGACAAGTCGAGGTCGGCCAGGGTGTGGACGGCGGTGCGAAGGCGCCCCATGGTCGCTGCGGCACGGATGCCGTGGCCGACGACGTCTCCGACGACCAGTCCCACCCGGGCACAGGCCAGGGGCAGCACGTCGAACCAGTCACCACCCACTCCCGCCTCGATGTCGGCCGGAAGATAGCGGTAGGCAGCCTCTACGCCTGTATCACTGGGCAGCTCGTGCGGCAGAAGGCTTCGCTGCAGGGTGAGTGCGGAGCGGTGCTCGCGGTTGTAGCGGCGTGCGTTGTCGATGCAGACTGCGGCGCGGGCGGTGAGTTCCTCGACGAGGAGCAGGTCTTCATTGGTGAAGGGATCTGGAGTGCGCCAGCGCATGAGGGTGGCCACCCCCAGGGTGATTCCCCGGGCGCGGAGTGGGACCACCAGGTGGGAATGAATACCCACCATGCGCATGCGTGACTCGCGCACTGGGTCCTGGAGCAGCCACGGGCTTGACAGGTCCAGGACGGCGTTCAGGATGGGACGGCCGGTCGCGAGAGACCGCCACTGCGGGGAGCCTGCCGAATAGCCGACCGTCTGGCCAGGCGCGACTACAGCCTCGGGCATGCCTTCCTTGACTGAGCGGTGGACGACCCTGCGCATGTCGCCGCTCGGGTCGGAGGAGCGCGCGGAGAGTTCCCCGCCGTCCAGGACGTCGCCGAGAAGGTCTATGGCGGTGAAGTCGGCGACTTGGGGCACGAGGACCTCCGCGAGCTCCTCGACCGTGCGGGTGAGGCCCAGAGTGCTGCCGATCAGCACGCTGGCCTCGTTCAGCAGGGCCAGTCGGCGTTGCGCCTGGTACAGGTCGGTGACGTCCACCGACTCCTCGCACACCCCCAGAGGCCGACCCTCAGCGTCCTGTAGCCGGTAGTAGGACAGCGACCACACATGCTCTCGGCCGGGATCGGCAGGGGGGCGGCCCCGGTAGTGCAGGCCCCTCACGCTCTGTCCGGTGTCGAGCACACTACTCATGAGTTGTGTGACCGAAGACGGGTGTTGCGCGGAGAGTATCTGGCTTCCCGGATACAGCTCATCCTTACTGCGCCCCAGGTACTGAGCGAACGGCCCGGGAAGTTCTTGCCGGGCGGCGGTGTTCGCCCACACCACGCGCAGGTCGGTGCCGTAGATCGTCAGCGCCACGGTCGCTTGAGCGGCAAGGCCGTGCACCATGGCCTGCTGCATCTGCCGATCGTTGAACTCCTCGGCATCCTCAAGGGACAGCAACACGGTCGAGCCCTCCACCGTGTCGGAGAGGCGACAGCAAGCTGCCGTCACTCGCAGAGGACGACCCGAACGATGACGCAAAGTGACGTGCTGAAAATGCTCCGGATTGGACAGTTGCGGGAGCCACTCTCCAGTCCGGTCCCCATCCGTCCGTACCGAGAGCGTGTCGATCGATTGCCCGAGCACCTCCTGAGCGCGGTAGCCGAGCAGCGCTTCGGCCTCCCGACTCCATCCGGTCACTCGCCCTTGTTCGTCCAGCATGACGGTGGCGGCCTGCGCGACCCTCAGCGGGTCGCCGAAATTCCCTTCTTCGGGTCCACGTGATGGTGTGGTCATCTCACGTCCGTCCTCGCTGAGCCTGGGGGTGCTGGTCGGCTTCGGTCCGGGGCTGGAGTGACAACCGAACCCAGGCCGCAGTCACAACGGCGGCGACTCCTTCGTGGTCCCCGACAAGAGCCCCGCACGGCGGCGCAACGGGACCCTCGCCGCGCCGTGCCCCTCGCCGTCCTGGAGAGGAAGGGGCTATACCCCTCCTTTTCCATTCTCCCCCGCACCGTGCGCACAACAAGACGGGCCATACCGCCCCAGCGGCAGGACCGTAGACCCACCGAATAGGGCCAGGTCAGCCCGCCCTTTCTGGCTGGTTGAGGTTTGAACAGCCGTGAAGTAGCGGAAGTACGAAGGATTTCCGGCCAGCAACACTCGCGCACGGCACTCACAGCGCCAGCCAGCTACCTTCCTGCACCGGCTGCGACTCCATCGAGGGAATCCCTTACCTTCACATTGACCAGCGCAGATTACTCACAGTGCTGATGTCCGGTACCGGGTGGCGTCCGGGTGGAGGAGTCCGTGGGCGGGCGGAGTCCGGCTTCCGCAAGCAGGGGCCCGATCTCGCGGCCGACGCCCCCGACCGAGGACCCACTCACGTCGCCCAGCGCATCGACAAGGACGTCCTGGGTGCACAGTCTCCGCAGGTAGAGGATGGCGGCCACGCCCCGCTCTCAATCACCAGCTTTTCAGGGAAGGAGCCGCCGCGATTGCCCTGTCGGCGATCGATGCCCTGGCGCTGATGGAAGACCCCTTCGACCGGGGCGATCCGGCGTGGGGGCGAAACCGGCGAGTGAGCTCATCCACCGAGCACGCGCCGTGGACCTCGTGAAGAACACCGGATCGAGGCCATGGGCAGCCTGCTGGATCGGACGCCTACCTGCCCGAAGGGCCACGCGGTCGTCGGGAGGCCGGCCCCCCTCATCGTGGGTGCGACAGACGTGCTGCTGGAGGCGGGCGAGGAATCCACCGCCCCCTCCCTCCCCCACATCCCGCGCCGGGCTGCACGGCGGGGCCCGGCCTCCTTCTCGATGGGGACCGAGCGGCGGCTCGGCGGTGAAGGGCGCGCCCCATCTCCGAGGGCGATCCCGTGGGGGGCGAGCCGGGGCCGGCAAGGCGCGAAAGGAACGAAAGCGCCTGTTCTATGACATCAGTCACGGCGCTCCGCCGACCAACCGGCGTGCTTAGTAGATGCGACGTGTCAGACATTGGCTCATATGTCCGTATTGCCCAATTTCGAACCCTGTCGCTCGCCCCGGGATTCCACCCGGCCGACCCGCGCGCTCGTCACCCCCTGGCGTAACGCTTCTGACGCTGCGTCAGCTTCACCCTCTGCCCCGATGTGCGCGCCGAAGGCCCGCACATCGCCCCGGCGAGGTCCCGGAACCTACGAAGCAGCGTAGTTATGGGACCCATTGTGCTCGCTGTCGAGCCGTTCTAAGAATGACGACTCACAAGACGTCGCCGCAGTCCGGAATCGGTGCTCACGCCGAGTCGACCACGCACCGGGCGCTCGGCGTCACCGAGCGAGTAGGAGTCCCCCGTATGAAGTCGTCTCGAATGCCCGCGAGGCTCCTCGCCCTCGCTCTCGGCCTGGGTCTGGCCTCCAGCGCACTGGGCGCAGCGGTGCCGGCGAGCGCTCAGACGGCCGCCGCCCCGTCCGCTACCGCCGGCACCTCCGATGCGCGGTACGCCGGGTCGGTCAAGAAGGCTGCGAACAACAAGGCATTCTTCGACGCCGTACTCAAATCGGTCGCCAAGAAGCGCGCCGCCCAGCCGAACGCGCAGGCGGTGACCCTCTACTACAACGCCTCCCAGGCACCGAGCTTCCGTTCGCAGATATCGACTGCGGCCTCGATCTGGAACAGCTCCCAGTCCAACGTCAAGCTCCAGCCGGCATCGAGTGGTGCCGACTTCTCCTACCGCGAGGGCAACGACCCAGAGGGGTCCTACGCCGACACCAACGGCCACGGAAGCGGCTACGTCTTCCTCGACTACACCCAGAGCCGGCAGAACGACTCCGTCCGCGTCGCCACCCACGAGACCGGGCACATACTGGGCCTGCCCGACGACTACAGCGGGCCCTGCAGTGAGCTGATGTCAGGGGGCGGCCCCGGCCCGACCTGCACCAGCCACTACCCGAACGCCACCGAGCGCTCACGCGTCGACCAGCTGTGGGCCACCGGACTCGCCCAGCCCCAGGGCGCGGCGAGCCAGACCCGCTGACCACCTGAGCGCTGCACCGCCGGTACGGACCGTGACGCCGGGCACGGTCCCTCATCTCCCGGCACACGGCACCCGGCACCCGGCACCCGGCACCCGGCACCCGGCACCCGGCACCCGGCACCATCCAGCCGACAACAGGCACCGTCAAACCCTGCCCATAAGCCGCATCCGATGCGGTGGCCCGACAGTGCGGGCCATTGCCATGGCTGACCTCAAGCGCCATCGCCTCACCATTAACGGGCGCGGGCGCTGTCGTCATGCAGGGATGGTGGGCCGAACTCGCGAGCGCAGAACGGAAGTTCACCTCCCGCATCGGCAGCCTCAGTGCCATAACCGAGGCGAATATCCTCCTCTCGGAACGAAGCGGCGACGACAACTACGAGGCCTTGAAGCAGTGGCCCGAGGACCAGCTGTACCGCCCGTCGTTGTCAGTGCGCGCCGTCAGGGATGGCCAAGGTCCTGGCCGGATGCGGCGGTTGGCCACCATGGCTGACCGCGGTCACCACCCCTACTCGGTCGTGTGCGTGGGGTAGACCTCGACGTCGGTGTAGGCGCCCTTGATCTCCCCCGCGCCTGCAGGCCACTTCAGGCTCACGGTGTGGGTCTCGTTCGGGGGCGTCACCTGGATGTCGGTCGGGTCCGCGAGGCTGTCGCCGCTGTTGTCGATGTCGTAGGCGAGGTTGAAGACAGCTGCGTCGCCGGGCTTCAGGGTGGTGATACGCGGCTGGGCGTGGCCGCGCTCGATGGGGTTCGAGGTGTTGTCGGCGTCCTTTATGTTGACGCCCGCGAAGCCCGTGGCCGAGCAGGTGGTCGAACCGCGGTTGATCATGGTGATGTTGATCCTGCCGGAGTTCTCGTCGGGCGCGGCATCCACGGCGTCGATGGCCAGGTCTTCCGTCTTGCAGAACGTGACCTTGCCGCCGGTGTTCGTCGTACCGTTCGCGGTGCCGGCGCCGGCCGCGGTGTCCTCACCGGAGTCCGACTTCGCATTGCCGGCCTGCGAGCCGCCCTCCGACTTCGAACCGCCTCCCTGCGACTTGGAGGCGCCGTCCGAGGACGAAGAAGACGAGGACGAGGAGCCCTTGGATGACGACTTCTTCCCGGGGCCGTTGTTGCCACAGGCGGTGAGCGAGAGGGTGGCGGCGACCCCGATGGCGGCGAGTGCGGTGATGCGGGTGTACTTCACGGTGTTCCCCCAGAACGAGCGCGGTGCATGTGGTCGGAAGTATTTGTATCTCTCACCGAGTTACAGGCGGTCTTCAGCGACGTCTTCGTTCTGTCACTGACGTATTGACCTCACGCTCCGCCAAGGCGCCACCGTACGGTCGCCATGCCACCGCGCGATCACGGAGAACTTCGCGCCAGCCGGGTAAGCCCCCGACCTGACGGACATGCAGCAGCTTCGCCTCGTCATCGAGCAGCTGAGCGCGGGCGCCGCGGGCCTTCGCTCCCCGGCGTGACCACCGACGACCTGCGGCACCAGCTCGTCTCACTGAGCCACGCCGTCCAGTTGGTCGCACTGGGCCACGCCGTCCATCTCGCCGACCAGTGCCGCCCGCCAACTCGACGATCACGCCAGCGCTGAAGACCGCCCGCCCTACGGCTCCCCACGCTCACTCTCGACGAGGCGCAGGAACGGATGCCCCTCTTCTGTCCGCGGTGCTCGATGACAGCAACCGCATGATGGGCCGATCCATCCTGGGCAGTTGCTTCAGAAGCTGCCGATGATCAGCCAGGCTGCCACGCCCAGCACCGTCACATACCCACCGACGGAGATCGCCTTTCCGGCGGCTTCATGGCCGGCGTTCTCCAGCCAGTGACCCACGAGGCCGACGAGCGGTGCGCCGAAGACGATCAACAGAATGCCGATCAAGAACCCCATCTGTACCCCCTCATACAGGTCACCGGCCGGTAACCAGGAGGTGCGATCCTAGGGGCGTCTCGGCTTGTCAGGAAGGGAAGTTGTCCGACCCTCCACTACGGCCGCCGCGTACGTCACGACACCAGCGCGAAAGTTGAGGCGCTTCCTTATCGGCGGGCCGGATCGAAGTCACCGGTCTCACGGGCGTCTGCCGCTCTTGCCTGGCTCGGCCGCCGATTATCCGGCCCGCCGCCCGCCAGGCCGTGTTTGGCGGCCTGGGCCTCGGTGTCGCTCTCCCGGATGAGGTCGGCACCGATCGATGACAGGCCCTTGTTTTGCGCCATTGAAGTGCTCTCCTCCCTTCGCAAGCTTAGGAAGGAGATTCCCGTCTACCTTGCGGTGGCGGGCTTGACGCGCTTGTCACGCCTGACGACTGCCCTCCCGGCAGCCGGGATGAGCGCGTGGCCCGTCCGGTACAGGTGCAAGATGTTCCGGGCCGCGTTGTGGTCGGCGTTGCCCGACCATCCGCAGTCCGGGTTCTTGCATACGAACGTGGCCTGGTCCTCCCGGCTGCCGGGCGTGATGAAGCCGCAGGTGGAACAGCGTCGGGAGGTGTTCGGGGCGGGCACCTTGTGCACGGTGCCGCCGTACCGGCCGGCCTTGTACGTCAGCATCGTGACCGTCCTGCCCCATGCCTCCTGACTGATGGAGCGGTTGAGTCCGGCCTTCTGCGCGACGCCTGTCCCCGGCTCGGCGATGGTGCCCCGAGCGGACTTGACCATGTTCGTGATGGTGAGTGCTTCGACCACCATGACGCCGTACTTCTGGGCGAGGGTGGTGGTTGTCTTGTGCTGCCAGTCCTGGTGCCGCCGCGTGGCTTTAGCGCGCAGCCCCCGGATCTGGTCATAGGTGTGGTGCAGGCGGCGGCTGGTGCGCTCGCCAGGCTTGCGGTGTGTCCTGCGCTGGGCGGCCCGGCGCTCAAGGCGCAGGAGCTTGCCCTTTTCCTCGGTGTTCAGCCACTTGTCACGGTCGGCGCTGCCATCCGGGAGGTGAGGCGCACGCCCGTGATCCTGGTGGTTGCCGTCCGACAGGGCGAGGGGCAGGTTCACCCCGGCGTCAATTCCGACCTCCGCCCCCTGGTGAGATGCGGGCTTGGCTTCGACGCTCTGCACACGGAAGGCGATGTGCCATCCCAGGTGGTCCTTGACCAGCCGTGCCCCGGTGATCCGGTTGTCGGCATTCGCCTTATTGCCCACGGGGAGATCTTTGGTCCAGCGGAAGCGGACACGGCCGACCTTGGGAATGTTGGCCATGCCCCAGCGGCGGTGTACCCGCTTGATCTGGAGATCACGGCCCTGCGGGATGTCCACGCTCATCACGGACCGGAACCGGCCCTTGAAGTTCGGAGCGCCGGCACGGCCGTCCCAGCAGTTCTTCCAGGCATGGAAGTACGTCTTGAGCACCGCTTGCGCGGCCTGCGCAGGAAGGACGGCGAGGAAATCGATCTCTTTGCGGGCCTGGCGTATCGCGGCGTCCGCGTTCGCCAGAGTCCGCTTGTCCTTCGGCATCATCTGCCACCACGCGTGCAGGCAGTTCCACACCGTGCGGGCGGCGTGCGCCTGCTCGTCGGCGAGGAGATGCTCGGCAGGGGACAGTGCCAGTCGGGCGCGGTGCCCGAACTGCCGCTTCTCCAAGCCGAGTTCACCCATGGTGACCATGATCCTACAGTGTGTCTATGTCACCGTGATGGAATCCGAACCCCGATGTCAGAACCGGCCGGCACATCGTCTACAACCTGCACGTCCACTTGGCGTTCGACACCACATACCGGCGCAAGGCGTTCACGGACAAGATGCCGAAGCGCTGCGAAGAGATCATCCGGGAGATGTGCGCGGACTCCGGGCCGAACTCAAGCAGCTCAACGACGAGGAGGGCCACGTGCACCTGCTCGCGCACTACCCGCCCAAGGTCCAGCTCTCCAAACTGGTCCACTCCGCCTCCTCCAGGCGTCTGCGCCAGGAGTACGACGCGCACATCCGCAGCCACCTGTGGGGCCGCCACTTCTGGTCCGGCCCCTACTTCACCGGAAGCTGCGGCGGTAGGCCCCTGACCGTCGCACGCCAATACATCGAGCCAGAAGCGCCCCATAGGCCGAGGTGAACAGTGCCGACCCATGCTCACCCGCAAGTCAGAGAAGTCCTGAGCGGGCCTTCACCCCCGGCGTGAACGCCGGAGCACTGGCCAAGATCAAAAGGTAGATCCAGCCTCGAGCCTCATCGCCGGCAGAACATCATCTGCCAGGAACATCGCGACGCCCAGCGCAACAACTCCTCCTGCAACCAGCAACACAGTGCCCGTGGATCAGCGACCGGACCTCAGACGATGGACCCAGCGGCCAAGGCCCCGACGTGAGCGGCGGCGTTGCGGCTGACGTGGTCGACGGTCCTCTGCGCCGACCTGGTCGGCTTCGCCGGGGTTGCGCCCCCACTGATCGTCCGGCGACGGGATCGGTGCTTTGCGTTCTGTTTGGACTCGGATCTCCACGTGAGATTCGTGAGCGGTGACGCGGAACGCCTCTTCGCAGGAATTCAGCGCGGCACTCATGGCCCCGCCCGCAAGGCCCCGCCGACGAATACGCGCGGCCGGCCACGCAAAGAAGCCCAGGACAGCGGCGAGGCAGCCGATAAGGATCAGGAACGGTAGGAACGCACCCACGGATGCGGCCCTCCTGGCCGCCTGTGATGCTCGGTGGCTGAGGATGGCGCCGGTGACAAGCGACAACGCCTGATGGTGAGTGCTGGGATCCTCTGAGCGCGGTCAGCTGCGGAGAAGCCAGCAAATTTCAGCTCCAGCAGCACCACCGGGAATCGGCTGGGCTGCGCATCCGGCAGATTCATTGGCTTGGGACGCGAGATGCAGTGCTCGCTGGTCTCGCCCTGCGGGGGCCGACGGAGGAGCATGGGAGATGGGCGACCAAGGGAGGCCCGCCATGAAGTCCGAAGCCTCGGATTACGACACCTGGCTGTACTCTCACACACCCTCCCAAGCTGAGGGCGAGCGCGACGAGATGGCTGAGCGTTCAGCCCAGCACCCGGACGTCCCCAGGACCGAGCCGTCCCAGGCGGAGGGTGAGCGGGTGGACGACATCAAGCCCACATGACCGCATTGAGCCGGGCCGGCGTTGCCGGGCCCGGCTCAATGCGGCTCGGCCCGGACGGCCGTCCCGAAGGCGTCGCCTGTCGCGGCGGCTTCGGCTGCGATGCTCGTCCTGTCGCTGTGCGCCGGACTCCTAGGGGCAGAGCCCTGCAGGGCTGTTACGACGGCTCACGGGGGGGGCTTGCCGCCGAGTGCGGTGTGGCAGCGATGACAGTTTGCGGCCGGTAGAGCGATGCTTCCGCCCACCGCCGGCGCACCCCCACCCGCCCGATGCCCCGCGAGATGCCCGTCTCCGTGGCCACACAAGCGACTGGGCAGGCAGAGAGCACACGTGCAACGAGCAGCCATCTGCCGTGATGGGTGGAGCATGAAGATCTCTGTGTGGTGCGGTCAGCTGGAGGCGTCGGGGGTGAACGTGACGGGCAGCTGTTCGGGGCCGCGCAGACCGCCCGAGCGCCATCGCAGTTCGCTGGGCGGCACGGCCAGGCTGAGGTGGGGCAGGCGGCGCAGGACGGTTCCCACGGCGATCTGGCCCTCGAGCCGGGCCAGGGGCGCTCCCAGGCAGTAGTGGATGCCGTGCCCGAAGGCGAGGTGTGCGTTGTCCTGCCGGGTGATGTCCAGGCGGTCGGGGTCCGGGAACTGTGCGGGGTCGCGGTCGGCGATGGCGGAGGCGATCAGCACGGTCGCGCCGCGCGGGATCGCCACTCCCGCGATGGTGACGTCCTCGCGCGCGAACCGGGCGATGCCGGGGTTGACGGGTCCGTCGTGGCGCAGGAACTCCTCGATCGCACCGGGCAGCAGTTCCGGATCGTCCCGCAGGAGCTGCAGCTGGTCGGGGTGAGCGAGCAGTGCGGCGATGCCGCTGCCGATCAGGTTGACCGTGGTGATGTACCCGGCCACCAGGAGCAGGAAAGCCATGGCGATCAGCTCGTCCTCGTCCAGCCGGTGTTCCTCGTCCCGGGTGACGATCAGCGCGCTGAGCAGGTCTTCACCGGGCCGGACTCGCTTGTCCTGGATGAGTCCGGTCAGGTACGAGCGCATCTGCCGCCACGCTCGGTCCGTCCGGGCCGGGTCCGGCGGCTCGGCTCCTTGGAGGATCATGTCGTTGGTCCACCCCTGGAAGTCGTCCCGGTCGGTGACGGGCACACCGAGTAGTTCGCTGATCACAGTGACGGGAAGCGGCAGCGCGAAGTCCTCGACGAGTTCGGCCTTGCCCGCGGGCACGATCGCGTCGAGCAACCCGTCGGTGATCTCTTGGACGCGTGGCCGCAGTTCGGCCACCCTGCGGGCGGTGAACGCCTTGGAGACCAGGCGGCGAAGGCGGGTGTGGTCGGGCGGGTCGGAGCGGAGCATGGTGCGCAGCATTGACTCGCGCTCCGTGGCGGGCAGTCGCTCGAGGAGCCGGGGGTCCGTGGCGTCGCGGACGTCGCTGCTCAGCCGTGAGTCGGAGAGGGCTGCGAGGCCGTCTTCATAGCGGGTGACCAACCATGCCTCGATGCCACCGGCGATGACGGCGCGCCGTACCGGGCCGTCCTCGCGCAGCTGCCGGTAGAAGGGGAAAGGATCCGCCATGAAGGCTGGATCGGCGTAGGGCAAAGGGGCCGGCTGCTCGCTCATCGGGCCTCCAGGGTCGTCACGAACCCACACGGCAAAGTTTGTCAGTTTTGAGGGTATATGCCCCACTGGCTCGGGTTGCGGATGTCACCGAAGGGAAGGGCTGCGATGGAACGGACGACATGCTGCGTGGTGGGCGGCGGGCCCGCGGGAATGGTCCTCGGCCTGCTGCTGGCCCGCGCCGGCGTGGATGTCACGGTCCTGGAGAAACACGGGGACTTTCTGCGCGACTTCCGCGGCGACACCGTGCATCCCTCGACCCTGGCGCTGCTGGACGATCTCGGCCTGGCCGAGCGCTTCGCCCATCTGCAGCAACGTCGGGTGACCACGGTGCAGTTGCCACTCGGCAAGGACGGTTCGCTGATCACCGTCTCGGACATCAGCGCACTGCCGGGGCCGTACAACTACGTGGCGATGGTCCCGCAATGGGACCTGCTGAACCTCCTCGCCGACGAGGCCCGGAAAGAGCCGTCCTTCTCGGTGCGAATGAGCACCGAGGTGACGTCGTTCGTCGTGGAGCACGAACGGGTCACCGGGGTGCGGTACCGCACGTCCGACGGCCGTACCGGCGAACTGCGGGCCACCCTCACGGTGGCCTGCGACGGTCGGGGCTCGCTGGCCCGCTCACGGCGCGAACTTCGGCTGCGGCGGTTCACCTGCCCCATGGACGCCTGGTGGTTCCGGCTCCCGCGCCGGGAAGGCGATCCACACGGGCTCGTGGGAGGTGCCGGCGACCGGCTCCTCACCGCGATGATCGACCGTGGGGAGTACTGGCAGTGCGCCGCGCTGATTCCCAAGGGGACTGACGCCGAGCGCCGCGCCGCCGGTCTCGAGCGGTTCATGGCCGACTTCTCGGCGGCCGTGCCCTGGATCGCGGACCGGACGCATGCGCTGCGGTCATGGGACGAGGTGAAGATGCTCGACGTACGGCTCGACCGCCTCCGGCGCTGGCACCGCCCGGGACTGCTGTGCATCGGCGACGCGGCGCACGCGATGTCACCTGTGTTCGGCATCGGCATCAACCTCGCCGTCGAGGACGCAGTGGCCGCCGCGCGGTATCTCGTCGAACCCCTGAGCAGGGGTGTGGTCGGCCTTCGGGACGTACGCGGCGTCCAGCGGCGCCGGTGGCCGACCACGGCGGCGACGCAGGCACTGCAGCGGTTCGCTCACGCGAGGGTCATCGCGCCTGTGCTCGCGGGACGCCCTCCTTTCGGCAATGCCAGGCGGGCGGAGCGGATGAGTGACCTACTTGCCACCTCACCGTGGCTCAAGCGCGTGCCGGCGTACTTCATCGGCTACGGCGCCATGCGCGAGCGCCCGCCCAACGAGTCGGTGCGGTGAGCTGCGGCGCACGGCCGGCCTTACAGGGCGTGAGCGCTTCATTGGTGGTGTCTGCGGCGATATGCCGTTGTGGCGGGTTGGGGCTGCTGAGGTGCTCAGGCGGTACCGCCGACGCGTTGTTCTCACGTGGCGATGTCCGGCTCCGCCGGCGTCGACCGGTGCTCGCTCGCTCAAGGCCGGCCGGCCACGCCGCACTCGCTCCGGCCTGGCTCCGCCTGGTCGCCCGACCGGGTCCTCGCGCGCAGTCTCAACAGCTTTGACCGACACGACAGTTGGCGCGTTGTGAGGCCAGGTCTGTGCCCAGCCGCGGAAGAGACGAGTCGTCCCGACGGGTCAGGGCGTGGGCGAGGCCTCGGTGAGTGACATCCAGGCTCGTACCGTCCCCTGGTGCGAACCGCTCGCTGTGGTCGCAGCCACTGCCTCCGCGTCCTCGACAGCGCACGGCATTCCGGCTCGGGTGAGCAGGACGAGTGGCCACTCGGGGCCCGCGCCGGCGGACTCTCCGTCAAAGGCGGACCAGTCCCAGGGCCCGTCGAACCGCCATGCCCAGCCGACGGCGTCGGCGACCTCGTCGCCAACGCGGAGAAACGGATACGGGCGCATCAACAGTTCGAAGGCGAAGGGGGATCCCGTCGCCAGGGTGGAGCGTGTAACCCGAGCCATCGAGATGGCTCCCGTCCGGAAACTCGCGATACGACAGACCTCGGCGCAGCACGGTCACGGTCTGGGTGGGATGGGGCAGCCAGGCCGTCTCCAGCGGAGGATCGTGATGGTCGACAGCCGTCACGTGCACCACGGTGGGTGGCACGCCGACCCGGCAGACGTCTCCCGCCTTCAGCTGTTCGGGCGGAGGGTCGGTTCGAAACAGCTCAGCCTCTACTTCAGGTGCGACGCGCACGCCGCTGCCTGCACCGAGGGCGACGATCCCGTTCCAGTGCGCGAAATCGTTGTCTGTGTCGATTTCCCACCACGGCCAGCGCACCGATATGTGATCCCACGTAACACCCCGCTCGACCCTGGTCAGTGTGAAAGGGCAAGCGACCGACAGCACGTCGCCGACCCGGAAGTCCCCCTCATCCATCATCCGGCCAGGGTAAAGGGGCCCTCTTGGCGGCGTGCGTGGGTCTATCTGCCGGATACCGCTTGAGCCTGTGGGTCACCTAAGGCCCTCGCCTGGGGGCGACTGTCGTGCTCAGTCACCACATCGTGTGAGCACGACAGTTGGCGGGGCTGCCCTCCGGGACGCTCAGGATCCAGGCGCCCGTGCCTGCAACTCCTGAGAGGTCGTCGCCGGGACCGAGTCACTCGACGCTGTGGGCACCCGGCTGGAGACGGCGGGATTGCGGGCACGAAGGGGGCCAGGTGAAGCCCGGCTGCTCCACCGGAGGCTGACGGGTGGGACCTGCCCGCTCGCGACGGCCGTCGACAGCGCCGGGGCGGGTGTGGGCCCGACAGCTCAGAGGCTCAAGGTGATCGCGGCGGCTATTCCCCCTAGCCCTAGGGCGAAGGCGGCCTCGGGCCAGCCTCCCGTGCCCCAGCGGAAGAACCGGTCCACCGCCAGCCGCCCAGGACCTGTGGCGGCGATACCGAGGGCGACCACGGCGATGCAGACGTTGTACTCCACTCCGCCGCCCGTCTCCCACAGGCCGTGGGACCCGGTGACGGTCGCCATCGCGTTGATCATGACGCCGATGATGGCAGCCGCCGCGAGCGGTGTGAGCAGCCCGAAAGCCAGGCCTAGGCCGCCGAGGAACTCGGACAGACCAGCGATCGCAGCGAAGAGTTTGCCCGGGTGGTAGCCGAGGGCGGCGAACCCCTTCCCGGTCTCCGTGAGGCCCGAGCCTCCGAAGATCCCGAAGAGCTTTTGAGCGCCGTGCCCGGCCATCAGCAGTCCGAAGGCCAGCCTGATCAGCAGAAGCCCACCGTCGGAGGCGGACGCTCTCGCTGTCACGGTGCCGTGTGCTGCCGATTCAGTCGTACTCGAGGGTTGGTGGTACGCAAGTAGCTTGGTAAGCATGGGAATGCTCCCGGTCGAAGGACGCCGGGCCGGTCCCTGTGGTCGTCGCCCACGGCCTCCTCGGCGCTGCGACCGTTTCCTGATCTTGCCGGCCGTCTCAGTGGTAGCGCCAGGTGGCGTCGGTGACGTCGTCGGCCGAAAGCTCGACGCCGTCGCTCTGGTGAACGGGGCTGCGCATCACCCCTTGGTGGGTCCCAGCTGGACGCAGCACTCCCCCGGGCGCGGGGCGAGGGTCGCCTCTACACCGCTGACCTCCAGGCCCTGCAGGTAGCCGGTGATGAAGGCGTGGTTCATGCCGCACACCAGCTCGGGAGCCTTGGCTGCCAGGGGATGGAACGGGCAGTTGCGCAGCCGTAGTCGGGTGGGGGTTTCGCGGACGGGCTCGAAGCCGTGTTGTTCGAGCATCCGCTCGCAGACGCTCAGTCCACGTTCTGCGCCGAGCCGGCCGGGACGTGTCTGTTCCCGCTCGCTCTTGCCCAGTTCCCGGCCGCGCCGGCCGGCCGTGCGCACGGCGGCGTGGGGTGCGGATTCGTCACCGTCCTCGGTCAGGACGGCCTCCAGCAGGAGGTCGGCCAGCAGTTCGTGACGGCGGTCGGGGATGCTCACGTGGATGTGGGTGTCGGTGGGTTCGTAGACCTTGGGCTGACGGCCGACCTTCCGGATCCCGCCGGGAGAGCCGTTGCCGGCACGCAGCAGTCCGGCGTCCACCAGCTTGTCGAGATGGAAGGCGGCGAGCTTGCGCGAGATGCCCACGCTGGCGGCTGCTTCGTCCCGGGTCACGGGCCGGCGCTGACGCCGGATGAACGCGAACATCTGCCGCCGGGAGTCCTCGCCGAGGACGCTGACGGACTCGATCGCCGAGTCACCTGTAGGAGTCTGCGGCGTTGCGTCAGAGGCCACCTCTTCACAATAACGCGTACAGCGATAGGCGCAACCGGCGAATCTTCGTGGAACGCGGCGTGGAAGTGGGCATCTTGACGGCTCGCTCGAATAAGACCAAGATTTGCTGGCGAAAAGAGAGATGGTCGTCATGGCGGGTGGTCCGTCGCATGACCAGGCCAGGCGACCAGGTGAGTGCTGCGCTGGCCGGACCGTACGGGCACCCGTTCCACCCGATGCTGGTCACCGTTCCCATCGGGGCGCGGGCTGGGCAGCCTGGTCTTCGACATCGCCTCGCATCTCGTCGGCGATCCGGGATTTCTGGTCCGGGGAGCGATGTGGCTGATCGCGCTCGGCGTGATCGGCGCTCTATCCGCGGCCGTGGTCGGCTTCCTGGACCTGTTCGCCATCCCGCCGGGTCCCCGGGCCTTCCGCATGGGCCTCGTCCACATGGCGCTGAATCTGCTGGTCACCGTCGCCTACGCCGCCAATTTCCTGTGGCGGCACGCCGCCCAGCGGCCCGACGTCGGCGAAAATGCGTCCCTCGTGGCCCCAGGTGAGGGTGAGCAGTCCGGGCCTACCAGCTGTGTGTGCGATTTGCTCGCACAGGATGAGGACCTCTCGAGACTCAAGCCTCAACCCGGGTGACCTATGCGATCACGGTCCCTAACCGAGTGGATTCCAGTTGAACCAGCCCCGCGAGGTGTCGTAGAGGTTCGTGGGTTCGTCGCACGTCTGGGATGTCGAGATCTGCAGGGCGACGGCATCCGCACGCGCCGCATGGTCGTCCGCCAGAACCACCAAGATCAGAACTAAAGTCAGCATAAGGACGGGAAGAACTCGCCCGCGGCGTACGCGTGAGATGACCAGCGACGTCACGGCCAGCACAAGGCTGACCAGCAGGAGCCACCGGTTCACGCCTGCCTCCCGGTCGAGTCGTTTGGACAGCTCGACAAGGTCGCCACAGAGTATGTACGTCTCCGGTCCGCCGAACAGCGACAGACAGCGTTCCAGTACTGCGGCCAGCACGATGAACATCCCTAGGGCCGGCAGCAAACTCGGATCTCTCTCCGACCCTGGCCCGGACCTGACCTGCCGCGCAATCCCCATGCCCCCACCCTTCGGCTGCCCGGTGGAACATCCGGCCGAGCGCAGAGATTACCGCCCCATGCGCGTCGGGGTGTGCTTTCCCAAGTCCGTGAACGTAGGTGCTCAAAGCCGTCCGGCGCTTCGCGGTTGTGGGGGCGCGTCACTCGTCGTCGGACGACGAGTGACGCGCGTGCGGATGGCGCAGGCGCACCCAGATGTCGCGCGCCTGCCGTCCGGCGGCGGTGCGGCTGCGGGCCACGAGTCTGCGGGCCTGTTCCGGCGTCTCCACCATGGGGCCGGATCCGCGCAAGGGTCGCCCCGCGGTCTCGTGCAGGAAGAACGTCGAGATGAGGCCGATCGCTCCGGCGACCATCAGGTAGTACGCGGGGACCATGTTGTTACCCGTCGCCTCGACGAGGCCTGAGGCGAACAGGGGTGTGGTGCCGCCGAAGAGCGACACGGACAGGTTGTACGCGATCGACAGGGCGCCGTAGCGAATCCGGGTGGGAAAGAGGGCCGGCAGTGTGGCGGCTGCGGTTCCCGCGAACATGACGAGCAGCATGCCGAGAATCGCGCACCCGAACGCCGGGAGCAGGATGCCGCCCTCCCTGATGAGCAGGAACGCGGGATAGGACAGCGCGATGAGCGCGATGCTGCCGGCCATGAACATGGGTCTGCGTCCCCACCGGTCGGACGTCCTGCCGACGGTCGTGATCAGCAGGACGACCAGGAGCATCGTGCCGAGGACCAGCAATTGCGCCGTCGTGTCGTTCTCGCCGAGGGTCACGGTCATATAGGTGGGCAGGTACGACGTCACCATGTAGTTGGTGACGTTGTAGAGCAGGACGAGGCCCATACAGATGAGTACCGCCTCCCAGTGGCGCGCGAAGATCTCCTTCACGCGGCCCTTGCCCGACTGGCGGGCCTGCTCCACGGGGTTCTCGTCCGCCCGCTTCCCCGACGCCTGCGAGTGCGCGTACGCGGCCTCCTGCTTGAACGCGGGGGTCTCCTCCAGCTTCATGCGCATGTACAGGCCGATGAGACCGAGCGGACCCGCCACGAAGAAGGGGATCCGCCAGCCCCAGTCCTCGAGGCCGTCGCTGCCGAGCACGAGCGTGAGGACCGTCACCAGACCGGAGCCGAGCGAGTAGCCGATGAAGGTGCCGAAGTCGAGCCAGCTGCCGAGGAAGCCCCGACGCTTGTCGGGCGCGTACTCGGCGATGTAGGTCGTGGCACCCGCGTACTCGCCGCCGGTGGAGAAGCCCTGGACGAGGCGGCACACCAGCAGAAGGATCGGGGCGAGGAAGCCGACGGCCGAGTAGGTCGGCAGGAAGCCCACGGCGAAGGTGCTGGCCGCCATCATGATCATCGTGGCGGCGAGCACCTTCTGCCGGCCCACGCGGTCGCCGAGCGGCCCGAAGACGAGTCCGCCCAGGGGGCGCACGATGAAGGCCGCGGCGAAGGTGGCGAAGGTGGAGACGACCTGCGCACCGGGGGAGCTCGACGGGAAGAAGACCTTGCCCAGGGTGCCGGCCAGGTAGGCGTAGACGCCGAAGTCGAACCACTCCATGGTGTTGCCCAGGGCGGCCGCGGTGACGGCCTTGCGCACCTTCGGACGGTCGGCGACGGTCACGTCCTGGGCTGACAGGGCCTTCTTACGGCGGCGCAGGAGCGTACGCAGCATGCGGTCGGTGGCCGGATGCGACGCGCGCGGAGCGTTCCGCCCCGGCGGATCGGATTTCCGGCGCCGGAAGAGACCTGGCATGGGCGGGAGCCTCTCTGCGGACGGCTTCGGGGGCCGCGGGCTGCGGCACCGATGCGGAGGGCTCTCATTCTTCGCAGTGGACGGCCGGCCCGCCTCCAGAGGCGGGCTATACGCGTGGCACGGTTCACGCCGACGCGATGCCGTCTCCATTCGTCGAGCAGCGCACCATCCGCGTGCCGTCCCGGCACGGCCGACGCCCGGAGGGAGGCCGGTGATGGACCTGCCCCGGCGCGCACTGCGCAGCGACCAACGCTGAGGGCCCAGGTCCGAGGACGGCACACGTCCGCGAGGCCGTCTCCCAGCGCTGATGCCAGCGCTCGGCGTGCGGCAGGCCCTGTGGATGACCATCCGGCGATCGCAGGGAGGCCACAGGAACGCTCGTCGGCTCTGGAGCGGGACGGCGGGGAGCCGACTCTGTTCGCCAGCGTGCTATGCCCTTATTGCGAAGATATTCTGTGAAATGTGATCGAGCCTGGACGGCCGTGGCTCCGTCGGCGCTACGGCCGGGGGAGACTTGTACGGCTGTCGCCGGTCATTCTGACCGTCGTCATCGCCAGCCTGGCATACACCACTCCGCCGCAATTGGCCTTCAGCCGTCTCCTGCCCGCGGCGCCGGCCCTGGCGGCCGCCATGTGGCCGGTCCTTCCCACCGTCCTGCTCGGGACGGTCTGTCTCTTTCTGATGATCGGCCTCAGCCTCGTCTTCCCCGATCTGGGAACGTGGTGGACGGCCGCAGGGATCATCGCAGTCACCGTGGCCGCCGCGTACGGAAGCCATGTCCGGCTCCAGCGGGAGCGCACCCTCTTCCAGGTACGGCTCGTCGCCGACGCGGCGCAACAGGTGGTGCTGAGCCCTATGCCGCGCCGCCTGGGGAATATCGAGATCGAGTCGCTGTACCTTGCGGCCGCGGCGGAGGCCCGTATCGGCGGGGACTTCTACGAGGTGGCCGACACGCCATATGGGGTCAGGCTGCTCATCGGTGATGTGCGGGGCAAGGGCCTGCCGGCAGTGGGGGTGGCCGCGGCGATCGTCAACGCCTTCCGGGAAGCGGCCTACGGCGAGGCCGACATGGTCGACGTCGCACGCAGGCTGGACGCCAGCAGTACCCGTTACAACGCCGCCTTTCCCTCCGAGGGGTCGATGGAGCGCTTCGCCACCGCCCTTCTCGCCGAGATCCCGCACGAGGGCAGACGTATCGACATCCTCAACTGCGGACACCCCCCGCCATTACTCCTGAACCGCAGGAACCTCCGCATCCTCGAGTCCGCCAATCCCTCGCCACTGCTCTGCCTCGCCGAGCTGATCGGCGATCACTACTACGTCGACACCTTCGACTTCGCCCCTGGCGACACACTGCTCCTCTATACCGACGGGATCGCCGAAGCCCGCGCCCGCGACGGCGAGTTCTTTCCGCTGGCAGCGTGGATGCGTCGGCAGCCCCCGAGACCACCCCGCGAACTGCTCACGGCTCTGCACCACGAGGTCGTCCGCCACAGCAGAGGACGTCTCGACGACGACATCGCGGCCCTAGCCGTACGCCTTTGCGAGACCTGAAGCACGGAGCCCGAGTGAGCGGCCCGCGCTACTCAATCGCGTTGGCACACACCCTTTTCGGCTATCAGCCCAGCCCTGACTGCGGAGTTCGCCCCTGAAAACCTTGAGCCCAGGCCGCGGAACCGCTGTTGAGCAACGGCGCGGTCCGTGCCCCAGAAGGCATGCCTGCGGCTAAGTTGCGCCTTCCGGGCAGGGCGCGAACGATGGAACCTGGCATTCACGCCTGGCAAGGGGGGCCACAGCCGCGGTCGGATGGGCCGTAGGAGCAGGGCACACGTGTGTGCTCGTGACACGGGAGTGGACATGACCGAGCTTCCCCCGCCGATCACCCCCTATCTTGAGCCCGCCGCAAAGGAGTTGTGCGAGGCGACCGATCCGCATCCGCGGATCTACGAGGTCCCTCCCGAGAAGGGCCGTGACATCCTCCTCGGCCTGCAGAGCGACCCGAGCGTGCCCCGCCCGGAGGTCGACGAGGAGTGGGTCGATGTGGACGCCGGCGAGTGGGGCACGGTCCGTACCCGCATCATCCGGCCCAAGGGAGTCACTGGCCTGCTGCCTGTGGTGTTCTACATCCACGGCGCAGGCTGGGTCTTCGGCGACGACCAGACCCACGATCGCCTCTTCCGTGAGCTGGCGGTCGGTGCGGGCGCCGCGGGCGTCTTCCCTGTCTACGACCGGGCCCCGGAGGCGAAGTACCCCACCCAGGTCGAGCAGAACTATGCGGTGGGTCGGTGGGTCCTGGAGCACGGCGCTGAGCACGGCCTGGACACCTCGCGCATCGCCGTCACCGGCGAGTCGGTGGGTGGCTGCATGTCGGCGGTGTTCGCGCTGATGAACAAGGAGCGCGGTGGCATCGACCTCAAGGCTCAGGTCCTGCTCTACCCGGTGGCCAACGCCGACTTCGACACTCCGTCCTACCTGCAGTTCGCGGAGGGCTACTACCTCACCCGCGACGGCATGAAGTGGTTCTGGGACGCCTACACCACCGACCCCGCCCAGCGCACCGAGCACTACGCCTCACCACTGCAGGCGAGCCTCGATCAGCTGAAAGGGCTGCCGACCACCCTGGTCATCACCGATGAGGCCGATGTCCTGCGTGACGAGGGCGAGCAGTACGCCAACAAACTCCGCGAGGCCGGCGTGGATGTCACCTCCGTCCGCGTCGCAGGCATGGTCCACGACTTCCTCCTCCTGGACAGCCTGCGTGACACCCGCGCCGCCAACGTCGCCCGCAAGCTCGCTGTCGACGCTCTTCGGACGGCACTGCACGAAAGCTGACTCCGCCCCTTGCACAGGTACTGATGACCGCTCCGGGTCCGCCGAAGCCATCCGTGGCATGGGCGGGCCCGGAACTGCTTCCCTCTCAGCGCCTCGGGGGTGCCGGTCGCCTGCGCGAGCGCCGAGGACGCCTGCAGCAGTCCCCCAGCCCACAGTGTTGACGGTGCATACATGGCGAGTTAAATTCATGTATGCACCGTAAACATGAGTGAGCGAGGGAACTACGTCATGACATCGACACAGAAGGACACCGTCACGGTCGACCTCGGTGGCCGATCGGTCCCGGTCCCGAAGGGCGGCCTGTACGACCGGTACCGGATGGACACCGATCTCGGCGAGATCGCCCGTCACCCCCGAGTCAGCGGCGTGGACTTCTTCCGAAAACTGCCCAAGACCAAGGTCGACTCTCCCATCGGTCCCACGCTCACACCGAACTTCTACTACAGCATCTCGACTGCCCGGCTCACGCTGCTCGCTCCGTCCCGCGCGATCCGCACCCGCCTTCCCGCGGAGCTGGCACCGCTGGAAATTGCACCGGGGCTTGGCCTGGTCTCGGTGATGTTCTTCCGCTACGACGTGTGCGACATCGACTTCTACACGGAAGCCGCCGTCGGGATCGCCGTCAGGCCCGCGCGGCACGGCAAGCTCGGATTCTTCGACCTCGTCTCCGCCCTCAAGAACGAGCACCTCGTCACCTACGTGCTGTCCCTGCCGGTCAGCACCGAAATCGCCCAGGTCCGGGGCCACGACGGGTACGGCTTCCCCAAGTGGGTCACCGGCCTCGACGTGGCCATCGACGCCAACCGGACGACCGCCCGCGTGGCCAACGACACCGGCGGGACGGACCTGTCTCTCTCGGTGGCCACGCCCGCCCAGACCGTGTACCCGAGCGGCGAGCGGGTCTCGGCTCTCACCTCGTACACGTCGATCGACGGCGCCTGGCACTCGACCCTGAGCCAGACCAATGTGCTGTCGGCCGGCACCGCACTTGTTCCTCGTGACGTCCAACTCCAGGTCGGAAAGGGCCGCATGGCCGACGACCTGCGATCGCTCAGGCCGATCAGGAAGGTTCAGCTCGACGTCGTGACCGAGGGTCAGCTGGCCCTGCACATGCCGGTCCCCACCTCGGTCCAGCGCCGGAAGTAAGGAGCCCTGCCATGGTCACCGACCACGCCACCCTGCCCACCACCGCCCCCCGCGACGCCGGCCTGCCCCACTGGCTGACTCCGGCCCGGATCGAGCGGCTTGCAGCGCGCGTCGCCGCCGCAGCAGACGCCGCGCGGGTGACCACGAACGCCCCGTACACCGGGGCTCCGCTGGCCGACCTGCCGGTCTCCACACCCGCGGACGTCGAGGACGCCTTCGCCCGCGCCCGCATCGCCCAGAAGGCCTGGGCGGCGATATCCCTGAGTCAGCGCAAGAGGATCCTTCTGCGCTTCCACGACCTGGTCCTCGCCCACCAGGACGAGGTGCTGGATCTGATGCAGGCCGAGAACGGCAAGACCCGCCGCGACGCGTTCCTCGAAGTGACCGACATCGCGATCACCGCCCGCTACTACGCGCGCAACGCCGCCAAGTATCTGGAGCCCAAGCGCCGGCGCGGCGCGATCCCGGTGCTGACCCACACCACCGAACTGCGCCACCCCAAAGGCGTCGTCGCCGTCGTCTCCCCGTGGAACTACCCCCTGAGCATGGCCGCCGGCGACGCCATCCCCGCCCTCATGGCCGGCAACGCCGTCGTCCAGAAGCCCGACACCCAGACGGCATTGAGCGCGCTGTGGGCACTCGATCTGATGCACGAGGCCGGACTGCCTGCCGGGGTGTGGCAGATGGTGATCGGCAGGGGCAGCTCCATCGGCAACACGCTGATGGACAACGCCAACTTCATGATGTTCACCGGTTCCACCGCCAGCGGACGGAAGATCGCGAGTGATGCCGGTGAACGCCTCATCGGCACATCCCTCGAGCTCGGCGGCAAGAACGCCATGATCGTCCTCGACGACGCCGACGTCGAGAAGGCAGCCGACGGCGCGGTTGCCGCCTGCTTCCCCTCCGCCGGACAACTGTGCGTTTCCATTGAGCGCTTGTACGTGGCCGAGTCCATCCGCGACCAGTTCGTCGCCGCGTTCGTCGCCCGCGCCAAGCAACTCAAGATCGGCGCCGCCTTCGACTACACCATCGACGTCGGCAGTCTCACGAACCCGTCCCAACTGGACACCGTCACCACCCACGTCGACGACGCCGTCGCCAAGGGCGCCATCGTCCTCGCAGGCGGCAAGGCACGGCCGGACCTGGGACCGCTGTTCTACGAGCCGACCATCCTCACCGACGTCACCCCCGACATGACGCTGTACGACGACGAGACCTTCGGCCCCGTCGTCTCGATCTACCCCTACCGCGACATCGAGGAGGCGATCCAGCGGGCCAACTCCACCCCGTACGGCCTCAACGCCAGCGTCTGGTCGCGCAATGGCGCCCGGGGCCGGGCCGTCGCCGCCCGCCTGCACGCCGGCACCGTCAACGTGAACGAGGCCTTCGCCGCTGCCTGGGGAAGCATCGACGCGCCGATGGGCGGCATGGGCGACTCCGGACTCGGCCGCCGCCACGGAGTGGACGGCATCCTCAAGTACACCGAGGCCCAGACCGTCGCCCACCAGCGCATCCAGGGGTTCTACCCACCGGCCCGCGTCTCCCCCGAGACCTGGGCCACCCTGCTGACCGGCGCGCTGAAGCTCATGAAGGCAGCCGGCGTCCGCTGAACGGCGACTGCTCCACGGCCGTGGAGCCACACCACGGCAAGAGGGCGGCCCATCCACACGACGGGCTCGCCCTCTTCTCGGGTCCCACTCCCCCGTCTCAGCCCGAAGCCGCGGCACTGTTTCCGGGCACAGCGTCGACAGGCCGGCCACTTGAAGTGCTCTCCTCCCTTCGCAGGCTCAGGAAGGAGATTCCTGCTTACCTTGCGGCAGCGGGCTTGACGCCACGGGTGCGCCTGACGACTGCCCTCCCGGCAGCCGGGATCGCCAGGAGGCCGATCCGGTACAGGTGCAAGACGTTCCGGGCCGCGTTCCAGTCGGCATTCGCCGACCATCCGCAGTCCGGGTTCTTGCATACGAACGTGGCCTGGTCTTCGCGGCTGCCGGGCGTGACGAATCCGCACGCGGAGCAGCGCAGGGAGGTGTTCGGGGCGGGTACCTTGACCAGGGTTCCGCCATTTCGCGCGGTTTTGTACGTCAGCAGTGTCACGGTGCGGCCCCACGCCTCCTGGCTGATGGAACGGTTCAGGCCGGACTTCTGCGCGACGTTCCTCCCCGGGTTCTCGATGGTTCCCTTGGCGGACTTGACCATGTTCGTGATCTGCAACTGCTCCACCACGACCGTGCCGTACTGGTTGGCGATGGCGGTGGTGGACTTGTGCTGCCAGTCGATTGCTCGGCGCGTGGCTCTTGCGCGGAGCTGCTTGATCTGGTCGTAGGTGACGTGCAGCCGGTTGGAGCTGCGCTCTTTCGGCTTGCGGAAGCTCTTGCGGTGCGCGGCGCGCTGTTCCAGGCGGAGCAGTTTGGCCTTCTCATCCGGGTTCAGCCACTTGTCCCGGTCGGCGGTGCCGTCCGGGAGCCGGGCGGGTCGTCCGTGATCCTGATGGTTGCCGTCGGACAGCGCAAGCGGCAGGTTCACCCCGGCGTCGATACCGACCTCGGGACCCTGGTGGGGCTCCGGCTTGAGCTCAAGGGTCCGGATACGGAAGGCGATGTGCCAGCCGAGCCCGTCTTTGACCAGCCGTGCCCCGGTGATCCGGTTCTCCTTGTTGGCGAGCTTGCCGACGGGGAGATCCTTGGTCCAGCGGAACCGGACACGGCCCACCTTGGGGATGTTGACCATGCCCCACCGTCGGTGTACTCGCTTGATCTGCAAGTCCCGGCCCTGCGGGATGTCCACCGACAATGCCGTGCGGAAGCGGGCCTTGAAGTTCGGCTCGTCCGCACGCCCGTCCCAGCAGTTCCGCCACGCCTGGAAGTACGTCTTGAGTACCGCCTGCGCGGCCTGCGCGGGCAGCACCGCGTACCAGTCGATCTCCTTGCGGGCCTGCCGCAACGCCTGATCCATGCGCGTCAGAGCGCGCTGACACTTCGGCGTCATCTGCCACAGGTCGTGGAGCTGATTCCACATCGCGCGTGCCGCGTGCGCCTGGTCATCCATGAGCCGGACCTGTGCGGGCGTCAGCACCAGCCGGGCGCGGTGCCCGAACTGCCGCTTCTCCCACACGAGTTCACCCATGACCATCACCCTAATACAGTTGGCTTATGTCACCACGATGGAACCCAAATCCTGACGTACGCACCGGCCGTCACGTCGTCTATAACCTTCACGCCCACTTGGTATTCGTCACCAAGTATCGGCGTAAGGCATTCACCGACGCCATGCTGACGCGCACCGAGGAGATCATGCGCGACGTCTGCACCGACTTCGAGGCCGAACTCAAGCAGTTCAACGGCGAGCAGGACCATGTGCATCTGCTCGTGCACTATCCGCCCAAGGTCCAGCTCTCCAAACTGGTCAACTCCCTCAAGGGCGTCAGCTCCCGCAGGCTTCGCCAGGAATACGACAGCCACGTCCGCCGCTACCTGTGGGGCGGACACTTCTGGCCCGGCTCCTACTTCGCCGGATCCTGCGGCGGCGCACCGCTGACCGTCGTCAAGCAGTACATCGAAAACCAGCAGCGCCCCACCGGCTGAGGACAACACTGCGGACCCATGCGAACGTGCGGGTCAGAGCAGCCCTGAGATGGCCTTCACCCCCGCCGCAAACGGCGGAGCACTGGCCAAGATCAAAGGTAGGACCAGAACTCACTCGGTTCCGGTCCGGCTTCTCTCCCCATGCAGCCAGAACCGCTTATCGGGGTCGTTTCAGAACGAGAACTTGATGTCTCAACGGGGCGGCGCTCGGCGGTGACACAGAACCGTGTGCTCAGCCCGCACGTTCGCTCGACAGACCGTTGAGGGAGGAGAACCTTGTCGAGCTCGAACTTCCCGCCGGTACGGGCGATGGGACGCGGGCCGAGCTGGTATCGCGGGGACTGCCATGTCCACTCCGTCCACTCGGACGGAGAACTCACTCCCAAGGAGTTGGCATACCGGGCACGCGCTGTCGGGCTCGACTTCATCGCGACGACCGAGCACAACTCTGCTGCAGCACCCGGTGTGTGGACGCCTCTGGCTGCCGATGACTTCCTGATCATGCTCGGTGAGGAGGTGACCACGAACACCGGGCACTGGCTCGCACTCGGCACCAGCCCTGGCCAGATCGTTGACTGATCGGGCCAGGGACGGACTCATCGATCGGTGCCTCGATCAGGTCCATCGAATGGGAGGCCTTTGCGTGGTCGCGCACCCGCACGCGCCCTATCCGTCAGGCGACTTCATGTATTCCTTCCAGGGCTTCGATGTCGTAGAGGTGTGGAACGGGCCGTGGACGTCGGACCGGCCCTGGAATGCAGACAACGAGGCCTCCTTGGCAGAGTGGGGGCGGAGTCTCGCAGCCGGCATCCAGACGGGCTCGTGGCTGCCGGCGGTGGGCAACAGCGACACGCACTTGGAAGGACAGATCGGCATCCCTCATACGGTGGTCTTCGCCACGGAGCTGAGTACGGAGGCGATCCTGGCCGGGATCCGGTCGGGTCGCAGCTGGATCGCCGAGTCGGCCGCCGTGAAGGTGTCGTTTGCCGCCGGCGTCGCGGGCCGCATCGTCGGGGTAGGTGAACGGCTCGCAACTCGTGGTGGAGAGGTCAAAGTGCAGGCAGAGGTGCATGGCGTGCCGGAAGCGACCGTCAGCTTCCACACCCGTCGAGGGAGGGTTCACCGCCTGTCTCTCCCCGGCGATGGATCAGGTGTCGTGCAGTGGCACACGACGGCGGAGGAATCGGCATTCGTCCGCATCGAGGTCCGCCGTCCCAACGGGTACGTCGCCGCACTCACCAATCCGATCATCCTGACCTGACCCATCACTTCAACGAGCCAAGCGGTGCGCAGACGGCGGCGGATGAGGCTGCAGGCCAGTTCCGGGAGACACACGTGGAGATCGGCGCGCCGTTCGCAACCGATGCCGTGTCGTGTGAGCTGGTGAAACCAGGCGAGTCTCGTGCGACCACCTGCCGGACCTCGCCCAGTACGGAGCCATGGGCGACACCGCGCGGGCGGTCACCGCTTGATGCCACGCTTCCACAGCAGGCGGCACTCGTGCGGTACCGCAGCCAAGGCGAGGGCTCAGCTACGACCGTAGGTGTGGGGCGGTCACGCCACCTGTCTCGAACCGATGGTGAAGCAGGAATCCGCTTCTGCTCGGCGCCCATGTCGGATGCCACCTGGCGGCCGGGGTGGTTGATCTGCATCCAGATCGCGCCACCGCCGGACTTGCCGGCCTTGGCCCAGTCGCTGAACGGCTTCAGCGGCGCGTGCTCGTCGAGCACGACGCCACCGGGGCCGGTCAGTGCCTCGGCGTGCACCATGACGTTGCCGGTGATCAGCAGTCCGGTGCCCCCGGCGGCCCAGCGCCGGTACAGCGTGAACAGCTGCTCGTCGGGAAGCTGGCCGTCGCCGGCCATGTTCTCCTCCATGGCCGCCTTCGCGATGCGATTGCCCAGTGCCTGCCCGGAGCGCAGGGACAGTGGCGAGAACAGCTCGCTGGTCATCCCGTTTCCCTCTTCCATGTCGATCACCTACGATGTGTACACCACTCACATTAAAGCAGAAATGTAAGCATCGTAAACATGGGGGAGTGTGACTTATGCCGCAGACCAGCGCCTATCACCATGGCGACCTGCGCGCGGCCTGCCTGCGTGCCGCCCGGGAACTGCTCGAGGAGGACGGCAGCGCCGGACTGTCCCTACGCGCAGTCGCCCGCCGAGCCGGAGTGTCAGCCACGGCCCCCTACCGCCACTTCGCGGACCGCGACGCGCTCGTGTCCGCAGTCGCCGCGGAGGGTTACCGCGAGCTCGCCGGGCACCTGGCCACGGCCCACCCCTCCCCCTCGACGCCCGACGACCTGGCCGCGGTCGCGATTGTCTACGTGCAGTTCGCGCTCGATCACCCGGCGATGTTCCGGGCGATGTTCGCCGAGCCCTGCGATCCAGCCAGCGAGGAACGGGTCGCCGCGACCGCCGTCATCACCGAGTACGTCCACGGCATCGTCCGCGACGCGTTCCCGGGTGCGGACGATGCGGGCGCGCTGTCGACCACGGTGTGGGCTCTCGTCCACGGCCTGGCGTTCCTCCACCTCGACGGCAAGCTGGACACCTCCACCCCTGAGGTGGTCGCCGACCAGGTGCGCGCCGCCGTGTACGCGCTGTTCACCGTGTCCCCGGCCATGTCGCAGGCTGCGACCGCCCCAGGCGCTGAGGCAACGGTCTAGTCGAGACACCTCGGAGAGATCCCGATCGGTCAAGATCAGCGGACCTTCGTGCTTCCGCCCCATGTCGAGGCGATACGCCGGAGGTACCCCTGCATGCTTTGAGCCGACTTCTGAGAACGAGGCGTCTGACGCGCCTCAGACGGTGATCGACGAGCGGAAGCCGAAGCGGGCACGGTCGATGCCTCTCCGACCGAAACGTGCCTGTCCGATGGGCGGGTGCGGGGTGCTGCACGGCAACGACCAACACCTCCGCTCAGGGCCCACAGCCCTCCCGGCCTGCGGGCCTGCTGCCGATGTAGCCTCAGCGGACGCCCGTTCCGCAGCAGGATTTGCGGCCGGCGAACAGTGCACAGGAGAGATGGGAAGTCGATGACTCTGAAGGAAGGCCAGCGGGTGGAGCTGGCAGCCGACACCAGGCTGACCGATTCGGTCGAGGTGTCAGGAGTCGTCATCGGGTTCCTGTCCCTGGCGGCGGGCACCGGCGGGACCGTCGAGCGGGTGACCGACCACCAGGACGAGAGCGAGGACGTGCGCGAGTACGAGCGGCTCAAGGCGCTGCTCGACGCCTTCGGGCCCGACATGCCCACGCAGAGCAGGAGACAGCTCGAAGAGAAGGTTGCCTCTCTGGAACCCGCGTGGACCGCCTACCAGGAACGAGCGCCTCACGTGAGCGTACGGGTCCGCTTCGACAACGGGTTCATCCTCGACGGAGCCGACGAGAGCGTCTTCGTCCCTGCCTGAACCACATCTGGACGCAGTCAGCGTGCTCCGAGTCGCAACGGCCGCCTGCGAGTTGTGGTCGACGTCAGGTGGCGGTGGCCAAGGAGCGCAACAGCCGCGGAGATCCCCGCAGTTGTCTGCCATGGCCTCTGCCCACGTACACGCTCCATTGGTGACCTCAGGCGGCCAGGAGCGGGTTCCCGTTGGCCTCGACGAAGTCGCGGGCGGCCTGGCAGAAGGCGCGGATCCGGCTCGTCTCGGCGGCGGCTCGCCAGATCAGGCGCCATTCGTACGGGAGGCCGTCAGTGATGGGGATGTAGACCACGTCTGGCCGTGAGTCATAGCGGCCCGCGTGGGTGGGGACGGGGAAGATGCCGCGGCCCGAACCCACCAGGGCGAGCATCTCCTGGATGGTCGCGAAGTCCGTGCCGCGCTCGATGGGCCGGCCGCCGGGGGTGTGGCTGGGCACGGACAGTGCATCGAGTTCAGCGGGAATGCCGCGCGGGCGCAGGACCCTGTCGCGGGCGAGGTCCTCCAGGGAGACCGAATCGCGGCGTGCGAAGGGGTGGCGCGCCGAGACCGCCAGGACCGAGGGCTCGCAAAAGAGCACGGGGCTCTCGTTGAGGTCGGGATGGACGCCCGTCGCGGCGATCAGCAAGATGTCGACGGTGTCGCCGTGCAGCAGTGTGGCGCTGTCGGCGTAACGGCTTTCGATGATCTCCACCCGACAGGCCGGGTGCCTGGCCTGGAACGCCTCGGCGACCTGCAGGACGAACTGGGCGACGGCGGTGCCGAGGAAACCGACGCGCAGGACCCCGTCGAGTCCCAGGCCGGCCGCGACCGCCCGTGCGAAACCGTCGAGAATCTGCTGATGAGCAGGGCGTATGTCGTCATCGAGGCGCTGCCCGATGGGCGTCAACGTCACGCGGCGGCTGGTGCGGTCGAACAGGGGCGCCCCGACGGCGCGCTCCAGCTTCTTGATCGCCTTGCTGACCATGGCCACCGAGACGTGCAGCCGCTCGGCGCTGCGGCCGAAGTGCAGTTCCTCGGCAAGGGTCAGGAAGATCTCGATGTCACGCCGCTCCATGGCCACCTCGTCCGTCCGTCCCGTCGCAGGCCCGGTTCATCAACCTCTGGGTCAACGATCCTTGCACGCTTGCTCGTTGTTGCCGATACCCAGCCGCCGGATCATCGGAAGTGGCCGAACAAGACACGGCCGGCACTACCGAGAAGCGGAGGAAAACACAGTGACACGCGATGACTTGACCCTCGTCCTGGGCGGGAGCGGCAAGACCGGCAGCCGCGTCGCGCGGCTGCTGACCGGACGCGGTCTGCCGGTACGGATCGGCTCCCGGTCCGGGGGCGTGCCGTTCGACTGGACGGATCCGGCGACCTGGGCGCCCGCGCTGGAAGGTGCGCGAGCGGTGTACATCGCGTACCACACGGATCTGGCCGCTCCTGAGGCGCCTGACGTGATCGGGGCCTTCGCCGAACTGGCGGTGGCATCGGGCGCGCGCCGCCTGGTGCTGCTCTCCGGCCGCGGCGAACAGGGAGCGGAGGCCTGCGAGAAGGCCGTGGCCCGTTCGGGGGCCGACTGGACGGTGCTGCGGGCCAGTTGGTTCGCCCAGAACTTCAGCGAGGGCTACCTGCTGGAGCCGGTACTGGCCGGTGAGGTGGCGCTGCCCGTCGTCAAGGTGGGGGAACCATTCGTGGACGCCGCCGACATCGCCGAGGTCGCCGCTGCCGTACTCACCCAGCACGGGCACAACGGGAGGACCTACGAGCTGACCGGGCCGCGCCTGCTCACCTTCGCCGACGCCGTCGCAACCATCGCTGAAGCGACCGGCCGGGACATCTCCTTCGTCTCCGTGCCCGTCGACGACTACGCCGCCGGACTGGCCGCCGATGGCGTCCCGGACGAGGTCACCGCCCTGCTCACCTACCTGTTCACCACGGTGCTCGACGGGCGGGGCGCCCACCTGGGCGACGGCGTCCAGCAGGTCCTCGGCCGCGCTGCCCGGGACTTCACCGCCTACGCACACGGCACCGCCGCCACCGGCATCTGGACCGACAAGAGCACTGACAGGGGCGCCGCATGAAACACCTGCAGACCGGCACGCTGCTCGCCGCCACCCTCTTCACCGGGCTGATGGCCGGCCTGTTCGCGGCCTTCGCCTACTCGGTCATGCCCGGCCTGGCCCGCTCCTCCGACCACACCCTCGTAGAGGCCATGCAGGCCATCAACAAGGCCATCATCAACCCGGTGTTCATGCTCCCCTTCCTGGGATCGATCCCGCTCCTCGGCCTGACCGTGGTCCTGGCCTGGCGCGGCCACGGCCGCCCCGCACTGCCTTGGCTGATCGCCGCGCTGGCTCTATATCTGGTGGCTTTCGCGGTCACCAGCGGCGTCAACGTCCCCCTCAACGACCAACTCGCCCGTGCCGGCGACCCCGATCACATCAAGCATCTGGAAACGGTCCGCGTCCACTTCGAGGCCAAGTGGGTCACCTGGAACATCGTCCGAGCCCTCCTCCACACCGGAGCCTTCGCCTGCCTGACCTGGGCACTGATCGTGTACGGCGCACACCGGCTGCAGGAGAACACCAGCACCGACGCATCCTCACAAACGCTTGCGCCGGCCTTCCACGCCTCCGCGTTCGGCTTGAGGGATGCTGCAGGTCAACCTGACCTGGGTCGGAAGCCTGAGGCGTCGCGCCATGCGCATGACGGTTTGCCTCATGCCGCAGGGCCGCAGATGTTGCGGCGTGATGATTCCAACCCTGCAGTGCGGACTGCGACGAACGGGACATAGCCGTCGCTGAGCGCTCCTGTCCAGGTCGCCGCGCCCCAGCCAAAGGGCGCAGCGACCTGGAATTGCTCGCTGTGGGAACGGTTACGCCCGATCCGTTCTCGACCTGACCGATGCCGAGCGAGAGGCCCGCCCGCAGAACGCGATCACCGAGCCGCGGGAGGCGACAGGAGCCAAGCCCGGCCTCAGTGCTCACAGTTGCCAGGAGCGGATACGGTCAGCGGCGCCGTACGTGTCGATGCGGTCGGCATCGTCCAGAAGTCAGTCGACGAGGCCGGGGATCTGCGGACCGTCCCGGAGGGGTTCGCCGCCGTGAAGCGGGAATACGCCGAGCTGCTCAAGGCCATGGATCGTGAGAGTCAGCTTGTGGGGATGCCGTGGGGCAGCGATCCGCCGTCTGCTCGTCATACTCCGCTGGTCGGCACCACGTTGGTGGCATGCACCGCGGGGCGCAGTGCTTTGGCGAGCTTGACGGCGTCGCCCACGGCCCAGAAATGGGTGAAGAACAGGCGGGGGCTCTCCGTCAAGTGGTGGTTGTGCAGCTCGACGAGTTCGATCCCGCCCCGCCGCAAGGCTCCCAGTACGTTCTGGACTTCCTCGGCGAGCATGACGCAGTCGCCGCTGAGCGCTGCTCTGCCGTTTCCCAGCGGCTGGAAAATGAACGCGCTGGTCGCGCCCAGGCCGGCGGGCAGTTCGAGATGGCCGTCGTAGATCGTCTCGCGGCGGGCGAAGACGGCCTTGTAGACCACGCCGTCGCTGGAACCTTTGGCGCCCAGCGCAGCGTCGATTGCGGCAGTGTCCAGGTTGACGGGGGTCGGTGGGCCGGACGGGGTCGCCGGAGGGATGTCGGTGCGTTCGAATCCCGCGCGCAGACCGCGCGCCAGGGCCAGTTCGTCATGGCCGTGTCCGTGGACGTGGACCCACCAGATGTCGGGGTGATGGGCGGGAAGATGTTTGTGGAGCGCGGTCTGCGCGATCCCATTCGCCTGCCAGGTGTCGATCACCCGCTGCAGTTCGCTCTCGGTGACCGCCACATCGCCCATGCACATCGTGCTGCCGTCAGCGTATCGGACGAACGCCACGTGCGCACCCAGTGCGAGTTCCGGTGTGATGACGATGCCGCCCTTGACGACGACGCGAAGGTCGTCGCGCGGGAAGGGGGTGTGGTACGTCGTCCCTCGCAGCAGGTTGCCGCTGCGGCCCAGCACCTTCGCTACGGCCGCCCAGTCCGACAGGGTTGTCTTCACCGGCTTGACCGTCATCGCCCCGGCGGGCATCCCGCCGGCGCTGGCCCGCCCCGCCCCGGCCAGCACCGGTGCCAGCGCGGCAGCGGCCAGGACGCGTCGCCGAGACGTGGCCGCCTGTTTGTCTCCAGTCATCATCTGATCTCCTCCATGGCGAGATGAAATCATGAGGAATGCGAGCCTTTGGGTCTATATAGGCACGCATAGGCCAAATGCGCTCTCGATCCATCGCCGGACGGCGCCTTGAGCGGCGCCTTGAGCGGCGCCTTGAGCGGCGTCTCGCGAAACAGCCGCCAGGTCCCCGCAATCAGATCAACCACCGACACCTGATACCGACGGCCGGGCCGCCCCAACGGGGACCCGCACGACGACACAGCCTTCATCCCCAAGTGCCCCTGACCTGGCGGCCATTGATAGCGCTCACCCCCGCCCGCACAACCGGCCTCGATGCCGTCCCGGTCCGCCCGGACCGCCCTCCGGGCGGCACCGTGCACGCCGACGGCTAAAGGTTGCGGCGGGGCCATGGGTCCGGATACGCCGTCACGGAGAGTGGGATCGCCCGGTCGCTCTGCGGTGTGGGCTGCCGTCGCGGGGCGTGGAGCTGGGTCGTCAAGTTGCGTTCAAGTCTACGAATATGTAAGGCAGTTGCGATTCAACACTTGACAGGTGCGCATCACCGCGCCACTTTGGGAGCGCTCCCACAATCAAGACTTGCGCGCTTCCCCACCCTCTGCACGCCACACCTTCGAGACGTGAACCCGAGGCACGGGCGCTGTCCCGCTCCCCTGCCCTGGCTGCTCTCGGCCGAGGAAAGCGAATGTCATGATTCCGGTAAGGCACTCCATGCCCGTCGGCCCGGGCAGACTGCCCGGCCAGTTGCTCTCCGCGTACGCCCCCGTCTCGCCCCTGCGGGGCGTGCCGGCCCCGGCGGCCGAACAGGGCAGCCCGCACGACCTGGCAGTCGCACACGCCAAGTACTTCGACTCCGCCACCGACAACCTCGAGTCGCCAAACACCGTGTACGCCGCCACCCTCGGTTCCGAGTCCGGTCAGATCACCCCGGGCAACTCCATGACGTGGGAAACCACCGAGCCGCAGCTGGCGCAGTTCACCTTCGCCAAGGGCGATGTGATCACCGGCATCACGCGGGATCACGGCCAGGCCGTGCGTGGTCACACGCTCGTCCGGCACAGCGAGCTGCCCGGTTGGATCGGCTCCCTGCCGCCGGCGCACGTGCAGGCTGCCATGACGCATCACATCACCGAAGTGGCAGGTCACTACAAGAGTGAGGTCGCCGCCTGGGACATCGCGCACGAGCCGCTCAGCGACGACGGGACCTTCCGTACAAGCCCGCTCCACAACGCATGGGGCAGCGGCTACATCGCCGCCGCGCTGCGAGCCGCGTACCCTGCCGCTCCGGGCACCGGGCTCTCCATCGACGGCTGCAACACCGAGGGCCCGGGCGCCGAGAGCAACGCCATGTACAACCTGGTGAGCGACCTGGTCGCCGACGGTGCGCCGATCTACGACGTCGAGTTCCAGGGTCATCGGGCCCTCCAGTACGGGTCCCCCGGCGGCACGCAGCAGAAATTGCAGCGTTTCGCCGATCTCCGGCTCGACGGGGCCGTCACCAAACTCGTCGACGTGCGCATGCGACTGCCCGCCGACGCGACGAAACTCGCCACCCAGACCACCTACTACCGCAACGTCATCGAGGCCTGCCTGGCCGTGGCGTGGCGTGGCGTGTCGGCATCACGGCCTGGGACCACATCGACAAGTTCTCCTGGGTTCCCAGCGCGTTCCCCGGCCAGGGTGCGGCCAGCCTCCATGACGAGAACGTCCGGCCGAAGGCCGCCTACGCCACCGTGCCCTGCGAGCCGGGCGGCGGCGACGAAGGCAGCGCTGAACCTGGCGCGCTCAAGGCCCAGTACCGCACCAGCAACTCCGCCCCCGGCGACCACCAGACCAAGCCCGCCCTTGAATTGGTGAACACTCGCGGCACCGCCGTCGACCTGTCCACCATGAAGGTGCGCCACTGGATCACCGACCAGAGCGGAGTGACCACCAACAGCACGAGGTGCGACTGGTCCCCGCTCGGCTGCTCCAGCATCACCCACCGGGCAGCCGCCATGAGTTCACCGAAGGCCGGCGCCGACCACTGCCTCGAAATCGGCTTCGGCAGCGGCAGCCTGGCCGCGGGCGCCTCCACCGGCTAGATCCAGCTGCGGCTGAACACGACCGACTGGTCGGACTTCGACGAGGGCGACGACTACAGCCGCACCACCGGCACTACGTTCACCGACGCCTCGCCCGTCGCGATCCATGTCGACGGCGACCTGGTGCGGGGCACCGAGCCGTAACACCGCGGAGCCCCGGAACAACCTCTCGCCCCGCCTTCGGAAAGTGCCCGAAGGCGCACGCAGGAAAGGACTACGGAGCCGCATGAGATCACGAAGTTCTACTCGGCACGGGATACGAAGAAAGTTCGCCGCACTCTCCGCCCTGGCAATCGCAGCCGCCCTCGCCGTGGCCGTCCCCACCCCGGCCTCCGCCGCGGCCCGCCTGGACAACCCGTACACCGGAGCCAAGGCATATGTGAACCCGCAGTGGTCCGCCAAGGCAGCCGCGGAGCCGGGCGGCAGTGCCATCGCCGACGAACCCTCGTTCGTCTGGATGGACCGCATCGCGGCCATCGAGGGCGCGGGCGACGCGATGAGCCTGCGTGAGCACCTCGACGAGGCACTCGACCAGGGCGCGAACCTCTTCCAGGTCGTCATCTACGACCTCCCGGGACGCGACTGTGCCGCGCTGGCCTCCAACGGCGAACTCGGGCCTACCGAACTCGACCGGTACAAGACCGAGTACATCGACCCCATTGCCGACATCCTCGACGATCCCGCCTACGCGGACCTGCGCATCGTCACCATCATCGAACCGGACTCGCTGCCCAACCTCGTCACCAACGCGGGCGGCACCGCCGGATCCACCACTCAGTGCGCGACCATGAAGGCGAACGGCAACTACGAGAAGGGTGTGGGCTACGCGCTCCACACTCTGGGGGCCATTCCCAACGTCTACAACTACGTCGACGCGGGGCACCACGGCTGGCTGGGCTGGGACACCAACTTCGTGCCGGCGGCCCAGGAGTTCAAGAAGGCCGCGACCACCGAGGGCGCCACGGTCGCGGACGTCCAGGGCTTCATCGTCAACACGGCCAACTACTCGGCTCTGAAGGAGCCGTACTTCAAGGTCACCGACTCGGTGAACGGCACGACGGTGCGTCAGTCGAAGTGGCTGGACTGGAACTTCTACGTCGACGAGCTCTCCTTCGCGCAGGCCCTGCGCACGGAAATGGTCAACCAGGGCTTCGCCTCGAACATCGGCATGCTCATCGACACGGCCCGCAACGGGTGGGGCGGCTCCGCCCGGCCCACCGCCGCCGGCCCGCAGACCAGCGTCGACGACTACGTCAACGGCGGCCGCATCGACCGGCGTATCCACGCGGGGAACTGGTGCAACCAGAAGGGGGCCGGCATCGGTGAGCGGCCCACCACCGCCCCGGAATCCGGCATCGACGCGTACGTCTGGGCCAAGCCCCCGGGCGAGTCGGACGGCAACAGCCAGCCCATCGCGAACGACGAGGGCAAGGGCTTCGACCAGATGTGCGATCCGACGTACACGGGTAACGGGCGCAACGGCAACAACCTGACCGGCGCACTGCCCGACTCACCGCTGGCGGGCCACTGGTTCTCCGCCCAGTTCCAGGAGCTGCTGCACAACGCGTACCCGCCCCTGGGCGGCAGCAGCGGTGGCGACACCCAGGCACCCACCGCGCCGACCGGCCTCACGGTCTCGGGCAAGACGAGCGGCAGCGTCTCGCTAACCTGGACGGCGTCGACCGACAACACCGGCGTCACCGCGTACGACGTGTACCGCGCAGGCGTCCAGGTGGGCTCCTCGGCGACGACTTCCTTCGCCGACACGGGGCTCACCGCCTCCACCTCGTACAGCTACACGGTCAAGGCCCGTGACGCGGCCGGAAATGTTTCGGCGGCCTCCTCGGCGGTCTCCGCCACCACGTCCGAGGGGGGCGGCACCGGCACCGGCACCCTCAAGGTCCAGTACAAGAACAATGATTCCTCGGCCACCGACAACCAGATCCGGATGGGCCTGCAGCTGGTCAACACCGGGACCGCCTCGGTGAACCTGTCCACGGTGAAGGTGCGTTACTGGTTCACGCCCGAAGCCGGCGCGAGTACTTTCAGCACCGCCTGTGACTACGCGGTACTGGGCTGCGGCAGCCTGACCCAGAACGTGACGGCTTCCGGCAGCCCGGTCGCCGGGGCCAGCCACTACCTGGAGGTCGGCTTCGGCAGCGGCACTCTGGCGGCGGGGGCCTCGACCGGAGAGATGCAGTTGCGCTTCAACAAGACCGACTGGTCGAACTTCAACGAGGCCGACGACTACAGCCGCTCCACGAACACGGCGTACGCCGACGCGTCGAAGATCGGCGTGTACGTGGGAGGCACCCTGAGCTGGGGCACCGCGCCCTGACCACCTGAAGCTGGGCCTTTCCCGCGCGGACGTCGACTAGACGACCACCTTGTCAGGGGCGCTTCTCAGGCGCCCCTGACAAGTCCGCCGCATGCGCCTCCGCGTACCTACCGCTTCAAGACCCACACTCGCCCGCGTGTTCAGCGAGGCGAGTGAGCGATCGGTTCGGCCGAAGGCGAAAGGGCAGCGGTCACACCCTCCCTGGCCGTTAGGTTCCCGTCATGCCAGCGGATGCAGGGGATACCTCGGAACAGACGCGAGGGGTCCGTGACGAGTCCGATCACCCAACTCGGCCGTGGGAGGTACTCGCCCGCCATGGCAACTTTCGAAAGCTATTCCTCGGCAACTCGATATCACTGCTCGGATCGAGCGTCACAACGGTGGCGCTCCCGCTGACATCCGTGGTCTACCTCCACGCTTCGCCGACTCAAATGGGCCTGCTCGGCGCGATGGGTCTTCTGCCGCATCTCGTTCTCGGGCTACCGGCCGGCATATGGGCGGACCGCGTTCCGTATCGACGCATACTCACCATCACCGACTTCGCCCAGACACTGGTACTCGGCTCAGTACCGATCCTGGCTACCTGCGGCTTGCTGCGGATGTGGCACCTCTACGCCGTCGTGCTGTTCGCGGGCGTTGCCAACCTCTTCGAGACCATAGCCGCGCAGTCCTTCACTCCGCTGCTGGTACCGCGCGAAGAACTACTCCCTGCCAACAGCGCTCTCATGCTGAGCAACGCGGCAGTCAACACGACAGGATCGGCCCTGGGCGGCCTCCTGGTGACGGTGCTCAGCGCGCCGATGGCTGTCGCTGTCGACGCCCTGTCCTTCCTGGTCTCCGGGATGTGCAAAGCATCCATACGCCACTCCGGACGGATCGCTGATTCGGTCACCACTCGCGACCTGTCGCTGCGGACCGACATCCTCGAAGGGCTGCGCGCGGTGTTCTCCCACAGGATCCTCCGCGCTGTGATACTCGCGGCTGCCATCGGTGCGTTCGCGGGCCAGCTGCAGGCTGTCGTCCTGGTGCTGTTCTTTGTCCGGGACTTGCATCTGGCTTCAGGTCTGGTCGGAGCTGCGATCGCCGTCAGCGGAGTGGCGGGAATCCTCGGGGCCACCATGGCGACCGGGTTCACTCGACGGGTTGGAACTGGCCGGGCCTTCATCTCCGGCGTCCTTGTCGCCTCGTTCGGGGGTCTAGTGGCTGCCGCTGCAGTCGGCCCCTCCCCCATGTCGCTGTCCATCCTGCTTCTCGCACAGGTCCTGCGCGGAATCGGCCCCTCGATGTACGGCGTCAACCAGCAGACCCTCCGCCAGGCCGTGATCGCCCCGTCGCTGCTCTCCCGTGCCAACGCCACCTGGCGCTTCGTTGTCTTTGGAGGACAGTCGCTCGGCGCCCTGGCAGGGGGCATGTCGGGATCCGTGCTCGGACTCAGGGCAACGCTGATCGCCAGCGGCTGCATGATGCTGGTCGGTGCGTCAACCGCCATCGCGTCGCCATTGCGCTCGCTGCGCGAGCTGCCCGCCCGTCAAGTCCTCGACGAGAAGAGCACGGCCCAGAGGCCCACATGGATCAGATGAGGCTCGCGAACGGGTGCCGTTGAGACTGCCGTCCGCCTTCGCGCGAAATTGCGGCAGGGCCTGGTCTATCTCTGGAGACCCATGGACCGACGGTGGACACGGCGTCCACCCCTCCCGATCGGGGTAGCCGTACGAACAGCCACCGACCCTGACCGGACAAGGAGCACGCCCCATGCGCCTCTACGCCCAGACCCCGGCACGTCGGAGCCGCCAGGTCCTCGCAGACCTGATCGCGGCGGCCCTGATCTACGCCGCGGTGAAGCTGGCCTTGGCCGTGCACGACGTGATCACGCGACTGGCCGAACCGGGCCGCAAGGCGGAAAGCGCCGGCAACAGCCTCTCCAATGGACTCGACGACGCGGGCGAGGCCGCCTCGAAGGTTCCGTTCGTCGGAGGCCAGTTGAAGAAGCCGCTCAGGTCCGCCGCCGAGGCCGGCACCGGGCTGGCCGACGCAGGTCGTTCGCTCCAGGAGACGGTGGGCCACGTGGCGACGTGGACCACGGTCGCGCTGATCGTCATCCCGGTGGTGTTCGTGCTGTTGCTGTGGCTGCCCCCGCGCCTTCGCTGGATCCGCCGCAGCGCTGTCACCCAGCGCCTCGCCGCTGGTCCGGGCGGCGCCGACATCCTCGCGCTACGCGTCCTGGTCGGCTCGCAGCGCGAACTCGAAGCGCTGCCCACGCTACCCGGCGGGTTCGCAGAGGCTTGGCGGCGTGGTGACGAACAGGTCATCGCCGACCTGGCGGCGATCGGCCTGCGGCGAGCGGGGCTCCGCGCCCAGCCGCCCAGTGAGTGATGGCCGACTTCCATCCGTGTCAGACGCCCGTCTCATCAGGAATCACACGCCGGACGATGTATCGCTCGGACATGCCGGACGCGGAACAGGCGGCCATCCGGCCGCTAGTTCTGGTGCCGGCATGGTTCCGGGGATCGGGCGGCCCCAGGGCCGATTGTTGGCACCTGTCGACCGCTAGCTGCTAACGCCTGTGGTGTGCCCTGTCTGACCTGGCCTGTGCGGCCCCTGAACCCGGAATACGGCGCGGCGAAGGACGTCGCAGTGAAATCAGGCTGGCTACTCAGAGCGACCCGATGTGACCTGATCGCTGGAATGTGCAGCCCTTCAACAGGCGATCTCAGCAGTCCCAGCGGCCGCCCTGCCGAGTAGGCAGCCCACCGGCACTCGCGGCAGGCAGGTCGGAGATATTCCGATGCCGTTCATGTACATCCGACCCGCGCTGCAGGCGAGTTTGACCGCATGGTCGAGCCCGGTCGGCTGCCCAGCGCCCCGACGAGGTCGCCCAGCGTGCTGGTGCCCTCCGTGCCCCCGGTGGCCGAGCCGTCTGCGCCTGGGAAGAATGAAGAACAGAGGGTTGGGTGCTGATGATGCCGACATGGCGTTTGCGGGACTTCCACGACGACGATCTGGACCGTGCCATCCAGATTTGGGACCAGGACCGGCAGGCTGAGGATGGGCCTGCCGTCTTCCCCGTCTCCGAGGTGATGGCGGCCGCCCGGAGTGGTGAGCCTGCCGTGGTCGCGGTGGTCGGCAACGACGTGGTGGGCATGGCCGTGGCGCAGTCCCAGGGCGACCGGGCCTGGATCACGCTGGTGGCGCTGGCCGCGACGTGGCGCAACCGCGGCATCGGCAGCTCGCTGATCGTGGAGCTGGAGCGGCGGCTACGCTCCCGGGGCACCCGCCGGATCGCCGCGCTGCTCGCCCCTGGGGCCACCGGCACCGCGGCCCTCGAGAACTGCGGCTACACGCCCCGCGGGGGGCTGGTCTTCTACGAAAAGACCGAGCATCTCGGGGCGAGTGACACCGGGCTGCTGGCGGAGCTGGGCGGCCGGGTACAACCCCCGGGGCTCTGGGAGGCACTTGTCGGGATGGAGCAGGAGAAGGCGGTCATCGAACGGCGGATCGTATTGCCGCTGGCCGAGCCCGCTCTGGCCGACCAATACGGAGTGCGGCCGCCGAAGGCCGTCATCCTTTTCGGGCCACCGGGCACTGGCAAGACCAGCTTCGCCAAGGCCATCGCCTCCCGGCTGGACTGGCCGTTCGTGGAGCTCTTCCCCTCACGGCTGGCTGCTTCGGGGGACGGGGGACTGGCGGCCTCGCTGCGTGACGCCTTCGGCGACCTGGCCGAACTGCAGAGCGTCGTGCTGTTCATCGACGAGGTGGAGGAGATCGCCGGTGTGCGGTCCGGCCTGGCTGCCGATCCGGCGCGCGGCGTCACCAACGAACTGCTCAAGCTCATTCCCGGCTTCCGCGACCACGACGACCGGCTGATGATCTGCGCCACGAACTCTGTGCGTTTCCTGGACCCCGCGTTCCTGCGGCCGGGCCGGTTCGACTACGTCATCCCGGTCGGCCCGCCCGATCCGGTCGCGCGGGCGGCGATCTGGCGGCGCTACCTCGGGCCGGCCGCCGCCGGGGTCGACCTGGACCGACTTGTCTCGGACAGTGAGATGTTCACCCCCGCGGACATCGAGTTCGCCGCGCGCAAGGGCGCCCATGCCGCCTTCGAGCGCGAGCTCGCCGACCGCGAGGGACGACCGGTGGGTACCGAGGACTTCCTGGCAGCTGTGGCCGAGACGCGTCCCACCCTGACCGACCAGGCGTTGGTGGATTTCCGGGAGGATATTGAGCAGTACGTGCGGGTCTGAGCCCGGGAGCCGTAGGGTCACCGGCGTGGCGCGGGGGTTGCGGCAATCGGGGTTCGCCGGCAGGTACGGACCCGGGTCGTTCAGCAGTACGGGGTTACCGGCCGAGCCCGTGGGGCCCGGCCAGATCAAGCTGGCACGCCGGCTGAGTGCAGGGCTTCTCGAGGGCTTGACGTGCATGCCCTCTGCGCCCGCCCATGCTTTGGCCGTGGATCCGTCGGTCGACGGAGTGGGCCGCGCCTTGGTGTGCCATCGCGCTGACTTGGGCCTCGTTCCTGTGGCGTTGCTCGCTGATCAGCGTGGTGCGCCGTCACGGAGAGATGTGCGTCATGTCGTATGGCGGCATGCGGTGGTGCCCTGCTCCGACACTCCGACGTGAAGGAGCCGCACCGCAACTCGTGGGCGGGGTGGCCTTGTTCTGCGGACTCGCACAGGGGAGGGGGTCGATTTTCTGTGGTTCGAGGGGTCGTTGTGGGACGCGCAGTTTGACTTCTCAGACGTCTGCGCTGATGCGATGCAGTCTCATGCGCGGGCGGCGTCAAAGAACGGGCGGGCTGAGGTGTCCGCCGGCCTTCAGCGGGCATGCACGGCCTCGAACAGCCGTCAGGCATGCCGCCCTCTGCCGGGGTGTCCGCCGCGTCGTTCTCGGCGGTCTCCTCGACCGGTGCCTGATCAGTCTCACTGATCGGGGCAGCCCCGCGAGCATGCTGCCAGGGGCCGTTTTCCGCCCACGGGAAGGCCGGCATGCGGGCCCCCAGTCCTGGTCGCATGCTGGAAGGAGGGGTGAGACGACCGAGGAAGTGGTGGGGATGCAGATCGTTGTGGACCTCACGCGCTGCCAGGGCTACGCCCAGTGCGTCTTCCACGCGCCGGAGGTGTTTGAGCTGCACGGCGAGGAGGGGCTGCTGTACGCCACGGCCGTCCCCGATGACCAGGTCGAGCGCGTGCGCGAGGCCGTGGCGGCGTGCCCGGTGCAGGCCATCCTCCTCGGGAAAGAGGTGAGCGGCGGTGCCAGGTGACCTCAAGGACGGCCGCATCGTCATCGTCGGAGCCTCGCTGGCCGGGCTCAGGGCCGCGGAGGCGCTGCGCGAGGAGGGTTTCAAAGGCTCGCTGACCGTGGTCGGGGACGAGCCCCACCCGCCCTATGACCGGCCGCCCCTGTCCAAGCAGGTGCTGCTCGGGCAGGCGACGGCGGAGACCACCGGGCTGCCGATGCGCCGGGACCCGGACGCCGAGTGGAGGCTGGGCGTACGCGCCACCGGCGTGGACCCGCTCGTGAAACAAGTGTTGCTGGATGACGGTGAGTCGCTGCCGTACGACCGTCTGCTGATCACCACCGGGACCCGCGCGCGCCCCTGGCCCAACCAGGACGAGGGCGCCCTGGACGGAGTGTTCACCCTGCGCACCCGTGAGGACGGCGCAGGGCTGGCCGAGCGGCTGGCCGCCGGTCCGGAGCGAGTGCTGGTCATCGGCGGCGGCTTCACCGGCTCGGAGATCGCCTCCGCCTGCCGTGAACTGGGGCTGGCGGTCACGGTCGCCGAACGCGGCCCCGCGCCCCTGGTGGGCGCGCTCGGCGGGACCCTCGCGAAACTCGCGGCCGCCATGCAGCGCAACCACGGCGTCGACCTGCGTACCGGGGTGACGGTCACCGCCCTGCACGGGAACGGCAGCTTCACCGGCGCCGATCTGTCCGACGGCAGCCGTGTCGACGCCGACGTCTGTGTCGTGGCGTTGGGCGCGATCCGCAACGTTGAGTGGCTGGCGGACTCCGGGCTGGCGTCGGGGCCTCGCGGGATCGCCTGCGACGCCGGTTGTCGCGCCTTCGACATGTACGGGATCGTCACCGACGACGTCTTCGCGGCCGGTGATGTCTCCCGCTTCCCACATCCGCTCTTCGGCTACCAGATGCTCTCCCTGGAGCACTGGGGCAACGCGGTCGAGCAAGCTGCGGTAGCGGCCCACAACATGGTCAGTCCGGGGCCGTTGCGGCGCCCGCACCTGGCCATCCCGACGTTCTGGTCGACCCAGTTCGGGCTCAACATCAAATCGGTGGGCGTGCCCACCTACTCCGACCACGTGGTCATCGCCCAGGGCTCTCTGGAGGCGCGCCGCCTGGCCATGGTCTACGGATACCAGGGGCGGGTCACCGCCGCGGTCACCGTCGACATGGCCAAGTCGCTGGACTACTACCGGCACCTGATCGAGACGGCCGCTCCGTTCCCGCCCCCGCCCGGCGCGGCGGACCGTGCGATCGCGGCCGACATACCGCTCCCCTCCGATGTCCCGGATCCTTCCGTACTCTCCCACGGCCCCACCGTGGCACTCACCGGATACCTGCCCGACCGCCGGCTGACCGCGGTACAGCCCATGCGCTGACCCGCCGCCCGTCCCACGACGAGGAGCCACCATGGACTCCGAGACCCTGCTGGCACGGATCACCGACTACGCCAGCCGCCCCAACCCCTATCCGCTGTACGCGGAACTCCGCGAGGCCGGTCCCGTGGTACAGCAGGCGGATGGCAGCTGTATGGTCGGCACGTACCACGAGATCGCCGCACTGCTGCACGATCCTCGGATGAGTGCTGATCCGCGCTCCCGCACCACGCCTTCCCCCTACGAGGTGCAACTGCAGCCGCCCTTCCTGGCACTCGACGACCCCGAGCACCACAGGCTGCGCAACGCGGCCATGCGACCGTTCGGTCCGCCGCACAGCCCGGGCCGGGTCGCTGCCATGCGAGGCGAGATCGTCCAGCTCACGAAGGATCTGGCGGAGGGTCTCCAGGAGGGCCGGCAGATCGATGTCGTCGACGACTTCGCCTACCCACTGCCGGTCACCGTGATCTGCCGTCTGCTCGGCGTCCCGCCCGAGGACGAGCCCCTGTTCCACGCATGGACCACCGCGATCATCGCGGGCGCAGACATCGGGCCCGAAAGTGACAACGCCGAAAGGGACCGGGCGGCCCGCCAGGCCCGGCAGGAACTGGGCCAGTACCTGGTCGGCCTCGCCGAGCAGCGTCGTGGCCGGCCTACTGGCGACATGCTCTCCGACTTCATCAACGAACCGGACCCCGCCTTTCGGCTCACCGAAGAGGAACTGGCGGCCACCACCGTCCTGTTGTTCCTCGCCGGACACGAGACCACGGTCAATCTGATCGCCAATGGCGTGCTCACCCTGCTGCGTCACCCCGACGAGCTGAGCCGTCTGCGCGCCGATCCCGGCCTGCTGCCACAAGCGGTAGAAGAACTGCTGCGCTACGAGCCCCCGGTCCATATGCGCGAGCGATCCCCCCTCGTCGACATCGACATCGCCGGCACCAAGATCGCCGCCGGTACATCCATCGTTCTGGGGCTGGCCTCGGGCAGCCGCGACCCCGTGCGCTTCCACGAGCCCGACCGGTTCGACCCCACCCGCCCGGACAACGAGCACTTCGGCTTCGGCAGTGGCATCCACCTCTGCTACGGCGCACCACTCGCCCGTGCCGAGGCCGAGTCCGCGCTCGGCGCGCTGATCCCCCACCTCAGCACGGCACAACTGGTGCAGGACCCGCCCCCCTACCGGCAGAGCGCCATGCTCCGCGGCCCCCGCCACCTGCCCATCCACCTGTAAAGCGCTTGGACATCTGCGGTGTCCGGCTCCGCCGGATCTGGGTCCGCGGCGCCACCATCAGATTCGCTTCACCATCGGTCCGAAGGCCGATGCACTGCGAAGGAACTCGGGTAGCGGTGGCGGCGGACGAGCAGGCACCAGTGACCGTCCGCGTCGCCGTCGGGCGTCGTCCGGGCCGACGTCGGTCATGGCCCAGTCGTAGTGACGGTCGCCCTTGATCCCGTTGCCGGTGCGCATTTTTGGGATCCCGGCCCACGAAGCAGCCCGCCACCTTGCCCATCATCGAACCGCCCGGCAGGCGCCCAAGCTGGGGACATCGCAGTGTCGGCGATCTTGCGCGCCTCGACGGTGATCACCACCGGGAAACGGACCAAGCGGGTCCACTCCGGCGCCCATGCCTCTCCGGCGACCGGGATCACCTCCGTCCCATGTCTTGTGCTGATGGCACGCAGCGATCAAGATGACGCCTGCATGTGACCGCTGGTAACCGCCGCCCATCAGGGCTGGGACACGAAGAAGGTCCTGCTGTGCCCGTACTTCGCCACACGACGAACACCCTAGGCACCCTGTCGACAAGCGTCCGCCTCACCGTCTTCGGCGCAGTGGTGGCCGCCGGCGCCGCGCTGCTCCCCGCCGCTTCCGCCACGGCCGCGGAGCCCGGCGTCGGGGGCTACACCGACCCCTCGTACGCGTCTGCGTGCACCTTCCACCGCTATGGCGAGGGCGAGACGCCGCCGCTCTCCCTGTTCAGCGCCGACCCGCTGTGTGTGGAGTACGCCAAGCGGGACATCACCGTGGCCAACGGCGGCGCGGCGCGCTTTGTACTGGCTGAGCCGGCGCGCTTCGCGATCGCCGTACCGGCTTGCCGATACTGGCAGTTGGACCACTGGAGCGTGCAGGCCACCGTCGGCGGTACCGAGATGGTGGGCTGGGACGGCAGTTACTGGTTCGACAAGGCGGAGGGCAGTGCCGCGGCGAAGGTACGCAACATCACCGTCGCCGGGCAGCCCGCCCAGGCCGAGGAGGCCGCGAGGGTGATCCGCCCGTATGACGCCCGGCTCGCCGACGCGCTCTTGCGCGACGCCGCGGGTGTGAGGGTGCAGCTGCCGGTGAGCGGGCTGTGTTGAGGGAACCGCCCGCTCGTCCCACTCGGCGCCGGCTGCTTGTGGGGCTGACCGCCGCCGTCGCCGCCCTGCGGGCCGGGGAGCTGACCGCCGATGCCGCGCCTTCGGCGCGTCCTGCCTCCGAGCAGGTCTCGGTGGCTCGGACGGGTCTGGTGCCCGACCCGACGACCGCCACCCTGGAGGCGTTTGCGGACACCATGGTCCCGGGCGAGAAACGGTACGGCCAAGACGCGGCGATCGCCGGCGCGGCCCCCGGTCCCGGCGCCGTGCAGGCGGGGGCCGTCGAGCTGCTCAACCTTCCCGACCTCGGCATCGGCGTACTGCTGCCCGAGCTGGCGCTGCTCGTCAACACCCGTGCCCTCGCCTTTGCGGCCACCCACGGCCGGGTCCTGCTGCCCACTCAACCTCCCTTCGTCGCCCTGCGGTTCACCGACCGCACCGTGCTCGCCGGAGAGCTGCTCACGCCCGGCGCCCCGGACCGGCAGCTGTATGTGCTGCTCGCCCTCTTCGCCGCCGCGGCCTTCGACACCGCAGCTCACCTGCACACCGCCGCAGCCATCCGGCAACGCCACCCGGGCCTGGCCTGGATCGGCTTCCCGGCGCCCGACGCCGACGGGCTGTGGCGCTTCCCCGACTACTCGTACGGCCGAAGGCTCGCCTCCGAGCACCCGCTCACCACCCCCGGAGGGCACCCCGCATGAGCACCACCGAACGCACCGACGTGCTGGTCATCGGCAGCGGCTTCGGGGGTGCCATCCCTGCCTACCATCTGGCCGCGGGTGGCGCCAAGGTGGTGATCCTGGAACGCGGACCGCACCTCACCGCCCCTGACTTCACCCATGACCTGCGCCTGGGCAGCTACACCCGGATCGTCGACCTCGTACAGGGCGACGGCATCACCGTCGTCGCCGGGAACTGCGTCGGCGGGTCCAGCGTGGTCTACTTCGCCGCTTCGCTGCGGGCTCCGGGCTTCGTCTTCGATCGCCGCGGCAGTCTGGGCCATCGCCTGTGGCCTTCGACCCTGACGCGCGCGGCACTTGACCCGTGGTACGACCGGGTCGAGGAGGCTCTGCCTGTCGCCGAGCAGAGCTGGGACCAAGTCCCTTACCCCGGAGGGTTGTTCGCTGCAGCGTGCGCCCGTGCGGGCCGCAGCTGCAATCCTGTGCCCGTCGCCGTCGACCTGGCCCGCTGCACCAACTGCAATTGGATGCTCAACGGCTGCCACTTCGACGCCAAGCGCTCCATGCTGCTGAACTACCTCCCTGCCGCGACCGCGCACGGCGCCGAGATCCGTCCACTCCACGAGGCGCAGACCATCGCGCCTGCCACCACACCCGGATACCGCTACCGCGTCTCGTACACGCAGCTCGACGCCGGCGACTACCGGCTGCCGGTCGGCGTGGGCGCGATCGAGGCCAAGACCGTGGTGCTGGCCGCAGGCGCTCTGGCCACCCCGGTGCTGCTGCAGCGCTCGGCTCCCCTGCTCGGCGGTGTCCCGCGAGCCGTCGGACGTTACTTCTCGGGCAACGGCGACCGCGTGTCCATCGCCGATGTCGACGAAGGCAAGGTGCGCGACCTGCTCGGTCTCGAGCGCGCACCGGGAATCCCGTACCAGGGCTTCCCCATCGGGAAGCCCATCGGCTCCATGTCGTACGACCGGCTCGATGCGGCAACGGCGGAGTTCACCCGCTTCTCCCTTCAGCAGATCTACTTTCCCGGCATCACCGACCTGCTGGCCCAGGCCACTGACGCCCCGGCGACGAGCTGGTTCGGCGTCCGCAAGAAGGAGATGCGGGCACGCTGGCCGTCGTGGCTCTCTGTGCTCGCCATGACCGAGGACGACAACGAGGGCGTCTTCGGCCCACCGCCCCCCACAGGAAGCTCGACGCGCGTGGCCACATCGCTCTGTCTGTCCACGCTCTCGTACCGGCCGACAGCGAACACATTGCGCGGCTGGGCCGCCGCGGATGCCGAGGCCCGCGCGGTGCTGGAGAGCGACGGTCTTGCGCGGGTGCGGCCCTGGAGCGAGAACGCCGCCGGGTCCGTGAGCGCGCATCCCCTCGCCTCCTGCCGGATGGGGGACGACCCCGCCACCTCGGCGCTCGACGATCGCGGCGAACTGCGAGGCCATCCCGGCCTGTTCGTCACCGACGGTTCGGCAGTGCCGACCTCGCTCTGCGTCAACCCCTCACTGACGATCGCGGCGCTGGCCGAACGGGCGTGCCCCGGAATCGTGGAGAGCACCGTCGAGGCAGGCGTACGCGCACGGTACGGGGCCCCCGCGCCCCGGTGAAAGGAAGCCCTCGTGAACTCGCTCTACCCGCCGCGGTTGACCGGCCGCCCAGGGCGGCTCGAAGTCTGGTACGCGACGTTGACCGATCCCCGGACCGGCACCGGCGTGTGGATCCACCACGAAGTGGTGGCGCCTAAGCACGACGGCCCCGCCCGGGCGCATGGCTGGATATCCGTATTCCCACCCGACGGTCCGCCGGTCACCGAGCGGTTCGGGGTCCCGGACTCCCCACCGCCGCAGGGCGAGGCGTACTTCGAGGTGCCGGGCGTACGGGCATCGCCCCAACTGCTGGAAGGCACAGCGGGCGCGATCACCTGGCGCCTGACCGTCGCCGGGCGTGGAAAGCCCCTCTACACCTTTCCACGCTGGTCCTGGCAACGTGAAATACTGCCCGCCGCCCAGATCGTGCCCGCCCCCGACGCCCTCTTCGAGGGGGAACTCGTCGTCGGAGAACGGCGGTTCATCCTCTCCGACGCCGTGGGAGGCGTCGCCCGGATCGCCGGGCACGGCAATGCCCAGCGATGGGCGTGGCTCCACGCGGGCCTCGGCGGCGGCGACGTGCTGGAAGTGGTGGCCGCCGTCGCCCGCCGTCCCACGATGCGGTGGCTGCCACCGTTGCCGATGCTTCAGCTGCGGATCGGTGGCACCGACTGGCCGCGCGACCCGCTGCTGACCGCGCCACTGCTGCGCGCACGGATCGGACTCCCCGACTGGTCGGTCACAGGCAGCACCGCGCGGCGCAGAGTACGCATCGATGTGACCCAGGACCCGGCCGACTGTGTGTCACTCTCGTACACCGACCCCGACGGAACGACCGCCACCTGCACCAACACCGAACGCGCCACCGTCGACGTGATCGTCGAACGCCGCACCGGACTGCACCAATTCGAGGTGGAACACCGCTGGCATCTGGATCACACGGGTCACGCGGAGGTGGGAACGCGCCCGTGAGCGCAGTGCTCACGGCACACATCCACCACGACGCCACTCTTGAGCGGCACAGCAAGGGCGCCACCCCACCCTGCGCTGTGGGGCGGCCACACTTCAGCTCATCCCCGGCCGCACGCCTGCCTCCGGACCCTCGCCGTCCGACGTGAGGAGAGGTTCGTCAGGTAGGGCGAAGAAGACCTGACCCATCACCCCAACGGCATCCACAAGGATGCCTGCGCAGGGTTTGCCTTGCTCGGCGCGGCGGACCTGCCGGCCCGCCGCGGCTGCGAGATCATGAATGCCGCCTCCCGGCCGGCCCACCCTCGAACAGGGATCCGGGCTTCACGACAGCAGGCAGTATCGACCCGGAGGAGGGCGGCGAGTGCCGACGCGCAGCGGTGTTGCCGAGGGCCCGCCGGCACCGACCTGGGTGACTCCTGGCGTGACGCTGGGGACGGCCGTCCTTCTCTACGCCCTTGTGGTCGGCATGCAGCTGAGCACCTCGCCGTCCTTGCACTTTCCCTCGGTCCTGGTCGCGATCCCCGCCCTCGTCGCGCTGGCTTTCTCCCCACCGATGATCATCAGTTCGGCCGTGGTGGTGACCGCGACCCGCTGGGCTTTCCTCCCGTTCGACGGGCGCATCGCCGCCGCGAGCGGCACCACCGCGGCGACTCTTGTCATCGCAGCCGCGGCCTGCTTCGTGGTCCGCCAGCGCCGACGTGAGTCCTCCCGGCTGCGGAAGGTCACCTCCGTAGCCGAGACCGCCCAACGCGCGGTGCTGCGTCCGCCGCCCACGGGGCTCGGCCCCTTTCGTATCGCGGCCGACTACCGCGCCGCCGCCCAGTTCGCCCGCATTGGAGGCGACCTCTACGCCGTCGTCAACACCGCCTTCGGTGTCCGCGCCCTGATTGGCGATGTCCGCGGCAAGGGCCTGGACGCTGTGGCCACAGCCGCCGTTGTCCTCGGTTCCTTCCACGAGGCCGCGTACGACTGCCCTACCCTCGGCAGTCTGACCGACCGACTCGAAATCAGCCTGCGGCGCAGCCTGGTCGACACCGAGGCGTTCGTCACCGCGTTTCTGGTCGAGCTCCACCCCGACGGCCTCACGTATGCGCTGTCGTGCGGGCACCCCGCACCGCTCATCCTTCGCAGCGACATCGTGTCCGAACTCCCCGCAGCCTGGGGACTGCCTCTGGGCCTGCGCGGTCTGGCACCCTCGGTCGGTCCGGTGGCGGCCCTCACCACTCGTCTCCGACCCGGTGACACCCTCCTGATGTACACGGACGGCCTTGCCGAGGCCCGCGACGCGGCTGGTGACTTCTACCCGCTCACCCGCCGCCTCGCCCATTACGGGCGAACGCAATCCGGCCCCACTGCCCCTGGCCACCTTCTCGACTGGATCCAGACAGACGCCCTCGACCACAGCGGGGACGACACACACGACGACGCGGCGCTCCTCGCGCTCACCTGGACAGTCGAGTAGGCACCCTGGCACGGGTGGGGGGTGGGCGACAGGCAACACGCCAGCCCTGCCGCCCACCCGGCTCCCACCAGCCATGGTTCGTTGGCCAGGAGGGTGGTGCGGTCTCCTTCGGGCAGGCTCAGCGCTTCCCCGATGATGCGACTGACAGGGCGTCGGGTCGTTTCGAAGTCGGTCGTCACCCACGGACGCCATCCCAGCGGATGATCTCCGCTCGCAGGGATGGCCTGCTTTTCAGGGGATGGTGAACGTCTCTGCGAAACCCGGGGTTTGACAGTTGTGGAGGTACGCGACCGCAGTGCTGCGGTGTCTCGCAGAAGAGGCGTCGCACGGGCATTGACTCGGTCCCACCTCCGCACCCAGACTCCGAACAGCGCGTGTTAACGATACCACTGGCTTGAACATGCCTGAGGGAGCCGCCCCATGACAGGCCGTCACCCACCCGTGTCCGCACGGGAACGCACGATCTACACGACAGCCGCTGCCGCCCGTCCGAGCCGCCGAGGGCTCCTGCGCGCCGCCGTCGCCGGCGCTGCCGCGACCGCTGCCACGCCCCTGCTCGCCGCTTGCGGCACCGCCGTCGGCGAGCCGCCCGGCAAGGTGGCGCTGCACGGCGACAACCCGGGATGGGCCGCTCCGCTCAAGGCCGCGGGCGCCGCGATGCGCTCGGTCGACGGCGTCCGGCTCGTGCCCGAGGTCATCCCGTCGCTGGAGTCCTTCGAGCAGGTCGTCAAGTCTTCGCTGCGCACCAGCAAGACGCCCGACCTGCTGAAGTACTGGTCCGGTTACCGCCTCCAGGACCTCGCCCGCACGGGCGGCATCGTCGAGCTGGAGGAGGAGTGGGAGAGAGCCGAGCGCAAAGGCTGGGTCGACCCCTCGCTGCGCTCCGCGTTCACCTACCGGGGCCGCGTTCACGGCCTGCCGATGAATCTCGCCTACTGGGTCTTCTACTACAACCCGGCCGTCTTCCGGGACCACGGGCTGACCAAGCCCACCACCTGGGACGCGTTCCTGAAGGCGGCTGACCGTCTCAAGCGCGCGGGCATCACTCCGCTGCACGCCACGACGTCGGGGCGCTGGCCTTCGTTCATCTGGTTCCAGGAGATGCTCAGCCGCCAGGACCCGCAGTTCTACGACGCCCTCATGAACGGCCGCGCCCGGTACACCGATCCGCGCACCGAACGCGCCATGCGCACCATCGCCTCCTTCGCCGACAAGGGCTGGTTCACCTCGCTCGACATGGACCAGGCGACCGCCGCCGCGGCCATGGTGCACGGCAAGGTCGGCATGGTGCCCGGTGCCACCTGGCTCAGCACCTCGTTCACCGGCGTCGGCGGGAAGGTCGGCGAGAACGTCGACACGTTCGTGCTGCCGATGCAGGACCCGAAGGCCAAGCCGGCCATGATCTTCGAGTCGAGTGCCCTGGTCTGCACGGTCAAAGGGCCCGACCACATCGAGGCGCTGCGCGCGAGCGGGGCCTGGCTGCACCCGAAGGTGGCCAAGGCGTTCTCGCACACCCTCCAGGACGGCAGCCCCAACCCGCTCGTCCCGCCCGCCAACGCGATGATCGCCGGGGTCGCCGAGACGGTCCGCCACGGCAAGCTGCGCCTGCTCAATCGCTTCTGGGAGCTTGGCCCGCCCGAACTCGTCGAGTCCACCGTCGACGACCTGGCCGGATTCCTGCTCGACCCGTCCGCGTACCGCAAGACCCTCACGACGATGCAGGGCCGGGCCGACGAGGCCTGGAAGGTGTGGAAGGAGGCCGACGCATGAGCAGCGCCGTCCGGGCCGGTGCCGCGGCCACCCCCGTGAAGCCGGGCCGGGCCCGCCTCCGCATCCCCACCCGCACACCCCACCAGGCCGCCGCGGAAGCCGGTTCCGGCCGGTTGGGCGGACGGCTGGCCGGCGTCCCGTGGGCGCTGCCCGCGGTCCTGTTCGTCGGGGTGCTGCTCGTCTATCCGTTCTTCCGCAGCGTCTACGGCAGCTTCTTCGACGACAACGGCTTCACCAGCCACTACGTCGGTCTGGACAACTACACGCGGCTGATCGACGACCCGATCTTCGGCCGGTCGCTGCTCAACACCGTGCTGTGGGTGGCCGGCACGCTGCTGCTGCCCGTGCTCGTGGGACTGGCCATCGCGGTCGCCACCCACCGAATGCGCCGGGGCCGGATCGCGCAGCTCGTCGTCGTCCTGCCATATGCGATCTCCGGAGCGGCCACCGCCGTCCTGTGGAAGTTCATCCTCACCTCCGACGGCACCCTCAACCAGGTGCTGCGCGCCGTCGGCCTCGACTCGCTCGCCCGGCCCTGGCTCCTGGAGTGGCCGGCCAGCACGATCTCCATGATCGTGGCGAGCACCTGGCAGGCCACCGGCCTGAACGTCGTCCTGTTCGCCATCGGTCTGCGCGCCATCCCGCGCGACACCGTCGAGGCCGCCGAACTCGACGGGGCCACCGGCTGGCGCATGTTCCGCCACATCACGCTGCCCCAACTGCGCTCCATGAGCGTCGTCGTGGTCGGGATGGCCGTCGTCAACAGCCTCAAGGCGTTCGACATGGTGTGGATCCTCACGCAGGGCGGGCCCGCCCGGTCCTCGGAGACGCTCGCGCTGACCATGTACCGAGAGGCGTTCCTCCTGTTCCACGTCGGCTACGGCTCCGCCATCGCCCTCGTCCTGTCCGTCATCGTCGTCGCCTGCTCCTGGCTGTACCTGCGGCGGCAGATGCCCGGCACGTCCCCGCGCTGACCCGAGCCGCTCGACAAGGAGTGACATCCCGTGGGAAGGACCTTCCGCAATCTTTTCGTCGCCGGCACGGTCGTGCTCTGGCTGGTCCCCGTCTATCTGCTCGTCGTCAACGCCCTCACTCCCGTGGCGTCGTACACCGGCAACGCGTCGTGGACCTCGCACGGCTTCGCACTGTGGGACAACCTCTCGACCGCCTGGACCAAGGCCGGCATCGGCCATTCGTTCCTTCAGTCCCTGATGTACGCGGTGGTGTGCGGCGGCGCCGCCGTGCTCATCGCGGCGATGGCAGCGTTCGCGGTGGTGGTGCTGCCCCTGCCCAAGCCCGCGTTCTGGTTCTGGCTGATCTACTCCGGGACGTTGTTCCCGTTGCAGATGTTCCTGGCGCCGCTGTTCGGCATGTACGCCGACGGCAACCTCTATGACACCCGCCTCGGCCTCATGCTCGTGTACGTCGCCTACGCGGTTCCGTTCGCGTTCTTCCTCGTCCGCAACCAGATGACCACGATGCCGCCCGAGGTCACCGAGGCCGCGATGCTCGACGGGGCGTCGTTCTGGCGGATCTTCTGGCGCATCCACATCCCGCTGATGGCCTCCAGCCTCGGCGCCGCGTTCATCTTCCAGTTCACCGCCGTCTGGAACGACCTGCTGTTCGGCATCACCCTCAGCCGCAGCCCCGACGTCCAGCCGGTGATGGCCACCTTGAGCAACCTCAACAACGCGTACGCGTCCTCGGGCCCGCCCGTCATCCTGGCCGGCGCCCTCATCGTCTCCGTGCCCACCCTCGTCGTCTTCCTGACGTTCCGCGGTCTGTTCCTGCGCGGCGTCGCCGCGACCGCCCGCTGACGTTCCCCTTCTGCAGCCTCGATTTGGAGATTCGGCATGACCACACGGGCCCTCGTCCGTACCACCGACTGGGACAACGACCGCATCCGCGACAGCCTGCGCGACTCCGTGGTGAGCGCCGAGGGGGCTCTCGACGGGGCCGAACTGCGGCTCACGGTCGAACCGTTGATGCGCCGCAGCGACGCCGGCGGCCTGCTGCAGTCGCTGCGCGTGGACGCCGTGCGCGGCTCCCGCGTCCCGGACACCCTCACCGTGCGCTCGGCCGCCGGCGCCGAGCTGCCCGCCGAGCGGATCGCGGGACCCGACAGCTCCGTACGCCTCCTCCTCCCGGCCGTCGACGAGCCGCAGCGGATCACCGTCGCCCTCCCGGGCGGCGCCGACGGCATCGACCTGACACTCACCCCGCAGCGCGAGTGGACCATCCACCTCGTCCACCACTCCCACCTGGACATCGGCTACACCGACCCGCAGGGTCATGTCCTCGCCGAGCACCTCTCCTTCCTCGACTCGTGCCTGGAGCTGACGGAGGCCACCGACGACTGGGATCCCGAGTCGCGGTTCCGCTGGTGCGTGGAGTCGCTGTGGTCGTTCAAACAGTGGGCCGAGGCCCGCCCGCGCGAGCAGGTCGAGGCGTTTGTACGCCGGGTGCGCGAGGGCCGTATCGAACTGACCGCGATGCCCTTCAACCTGCACACCGAGACCTGCTCCACCGACGAGCTGCACGAACTCCTCGGCCTGGCCCACCAGATCCGCGACGAGTACGGCGTCGACCTCACCTCCGCCATGCAGACCGACGTGCCCGGCTCCGTGGTCGGCCTCGTCGACGCGCTCAGCGACGCGGGCGTCAAGTACCTGTCCGTGGCGCACAACTGGGCGGGGCGCTCGGTGCCTCACCTGGTCGGCGGCGAGAAGCTGCCGCGCCTGTTCCGCTGGCGTGCCCCCAGCGGCAAAAGTGTGCTCGTGTGGATGACCGACACCCCGCACGGCCTCGCCTACATGGAGGGCCCCCTCCTCGGATTCGACACCGACTACTCCAGCGTCGACGACCTGCTGCCCGCCTACCTGACCTCGCTCGCCACCTACCCCTACCCGTACCGCGGCGGCGTCTTCGGCTGGGCCATGGACGAGAACGAGATCAAGCGTGAGCCCTACCCGTGGGACGTGCTGCACCTGCGCGTGCAGGGCAAGTTCGGCGACAACGCCCCGCCCCGCCGCGTCATCGCCGACACCGTCCGCCGCTGGAACGAGACCTGGGCCTACCCGCAGCTGCGCCTGTCCCGCAACGAGGACTTCTTCACCGACGCCGAGGCCCGCCTCGGCGACCGCATCCAGACCTTCGAGGGCGACTGGACGGACTGGTGGGTCGACGGTGTCGGCTCGGGCGCCCACCCGCTGTCCATGGCCCGCACCGCCCAGTCCGCCGTCGCAGACGCCCAGACGCTCGGCACGTTCGCCGGCGTACTCGGCGCGTCCGGAGCCGCAGACGACACCCGCGACGCGGCCGGCGTGTACGAGGCGGTGTCCCTGTTCGACGAGCACACCTGGGGCGCCGGCGACCCCTGGACGCACGGCCACGACCACGGCCACTCCGGCGAGCAGCAGTGGCACTGGAAGTACGCGCAGGCGCTGCGCGGCCACGACGACGGCAACTCCCTGCTGAACCGGGCCTCGGCACGCCTGGGCCAGCGCCTGGTCCGGCCGGCCGGGGCGGCGGCCGCTTTCCACGTGGTCAACACCTGCTCCTGGGCGCGCACCGAGGTCGCCCGGATCTTCCTGCCCGAGTCCAGCGTGCCGCTGGAGCAGGAGGTGAGGGTGCACGACGCCCGTACTGGTGCGGAGCTGCCGCACGAGGAGCAGGCGCAGATCAACGACACACACCGGGACGCGGGCCGGTTCCTCCTCGTACGTGTCGTCGACGTGCCGCCGGCCGGGTCGGTCCGGCTCGATGTACGCGCCGTGCCGGGCAGCGGGACCGGGCCCGAGGAGCGGGAGCGCGTCAAGGACGCGACGGGCTGGAACCCGACCGGCGGCACCGAGCGCGAGGACCCGGCCCGCACCTCCGCCTCCGCGCATGCCCTGCACGACCCGCTGCTGCTGGAGAACGAACACCTCGCCGTCCGCGTCGACCTGGCGCGCGCCTGTATCGCCTCCGTGATCGACAAGGCGACCGGCCGCGAACTGGTCCGCGCCGATGCCATCACCGGTTTCAACGCCTACATCCACGACAGCTACACCACGGCCGGTGGCTTCAACCACAACTCCAGCCGCACCACCGCGTCCGACCGTCTCGAACACCTCGGCCGCCGCTCGGTCGCCCCGCCCGCCGCGCTCATCGCCCGGCGCACCACGGTGACCGCCGAGATCCTCACGTACGAGACCCGCCCCGCGGGCGCCAACCGGGTGCGCACCACGCTGACCCTGCCGCACGGCGTCGGCCGCCTCGACATCGAGAACCTGGTCGACAAGGACGCCACGATGAGCAAGGAGAGCGCCTACTTCGCGTTCCCGTTCGCCTTCGAGGAGCCCGTTGTGCGCATGGAGGCGTCCGGCGGCGCCACCGGCACCGGGCTGCCCGTCGTTCCCGGTTCCGCCCAGCACATGCGGGCGATCCGCCGCTGGGTCACCCTCCAGGAGGACGGGCTCGCCGTGGGCTGGGCCAGCCAGGACGCGCCGCTCGTCCAGTTCGGCACCATCGCCCTGCCGTACGCCCCGTTCCCCAAGTCGATGGACCACGAGGAACCGGCCACGGTCTACTCGTGGATCCACAACAACCTGTGGGACACCAACTTCCCCAGCCGGCAGGGCTTCGAGTTCGCGTTCCGCTACAGCGTGGCGTGCGCGTCCGACGCGGCAGGGCTCGGCCCGCGCACCGCCGCGGGCGGCGGCTCCCGCCCGCTGCACGCGGTGCGCGCCCGCGGCCCGGAGTCCGACCAGGCGCCCGACACGCTGGCGTTCGCGACGGTCGGCGACCCGCGCGTGCGGCTCGTCGGCGCCACCACTCCGTCCGAGGGCGCCGTGCTGCTGCGCCTGCAATCGTTCGCCGAGGTACCCGTCGCCTGCCCGGTGCGTGCCCTGTTCGACGTGGCGTCCGCGCACGCCGCCGACTATCACGGGCGCATCACCGGTGAAGTAGCGACCCACGATGGTGAATTGACCGTCGAAGTGCCCGCGTTCGGCACCACCGCGGTCCTCTTCCGCCGCTGACACCCCTTGCGCAAAGGAGACTTCGTGTACCGGCTCGACCCGCGCCACGCCCCCGCCCCGCAGGCCGTCCTCGCGGCCGGCTGGGCGGCGGCGGCCGCGCACCTGCCGCCCGCACCGGCGGTGCTCGCCGTCGACGGCCCCCCGACCGTCGACTGGGACCTGCTCGCCGCCCGCCTCGCCCGCGCGACGGACACCTTGGTGGACATCCGCGCCCACTACGCGCCGCCCGCCGAGGTGCGCCGCATCGGCGACACGGACGACGATCCCTACTTCGGCTCGCTCGCCGGCAACCCGCTCGACGACCTGTTCGCCACCCTGCCTCGCCCCACCCCGCACGACGCCGGCCTCGTGATCGTCTACGGGCCTGGCGCCGCGCTCGTCGACCACGACGTGCTCTGGTACGCCGACGTGCCCAAGCGGTACGCGGAGGCCGCCGCCACCGCGGGCACCCCCGGCACCAACCTCGGCCTGCCCGCCGAGAACCCCGACCTCAAGCGGCTGTTCTACACCGACTGGCCGATGCTCGACCGGCACCGCGACGCCCTCGCGCCCCGCCTCGACGCCTGGCTCGACGTGCAGGACCCCGAACACCCTGTGTGGATCGACGGACCAGGTCTGCGCGCCACGTACGCGCGGCTCGCCCGCAGGCCCGTCCGCACCCGCCCCTACTTCAACTCCACCCCATGGGGCGGCCATTGGGCCCAGAACGAACTCGGCTTCAACCCCGAAGCCCGCAACACCGCCCTCGGCTACGAGCTCATCGCCCCCGAGGCGGGCATCCTCGTCGGCACCGGACCCGACGCGCAGGCCGAGGTGCCGTTCCAGCTGATGTGCGTCCTCGAACCCGAGGCCGTGCTCGGCGCCGACGTGCACGCCCGGTTCGGCACCTCGTTCCCGATCCGCTTCGACTACCTCGACACCGTCGGCGGCGGCAGTCTCTCGCTGCACTGCCACCCCAAAGAGCCGTACATGCGCGAGCGGTTCGGCTGGCCCTACACCCAGCACGAGACGTACTACATGACGCTCGGCGGCGACGGAGCGAAGGTCTTCCTCGGGCTGCGCGAGGACGCCGACGTCGACGTCTTCCGCAAGCGGGTCGAACAGGCCGCCACCCTGGGCGTCCCCATGGACCCCGAGGACCACGTCCACGCCTTCCCCGCCGAGCGGGGCCAGTTGTACATGATCCCGGCGGGCACCCCGCATGCCAGCGGAGCCGGCAACCTGGTCCTGGAGATCAGCGCCACCCCGTACCTGTACAGCCTGCGCTTCTACGACTGGCTGCGCCCCGACGCCGGCGGCAACCCGCGCCCGCTGCCCTACGAGCACGGCTTCGCCAACCTGGAGACCGGGCGGCGCGGCGAGGCCGTCGCCCGCGAGCTCGTCCCCCGCCCACGCACCCTGCGCGAGGGCGAGGGCTGGCGTGAGGAGGTCCTCGGCGCCCTCGACGAGATGTTCTACGAGGTCCGGCGCTTCGCCCTCGACACGGGCGCGGAAGCCGACGACGACACCGCGGGGCGGTTCCACGTCCTCAACGTCGTCGAGGGTGACGGCGTCGGCGTGCTCACCGAGGCGGGCTACCGGTACGACCTCGCGTTCGCCGAGACGCTGACCGTGCCCGCCGCCGTCGGCCGCTACCGGCTGCGCGCCACGGGCGGCCGGCCGGTGCGGGTGGTGAAGGCCCTCGTCCGGTGATCCCCGTCATCGAGGTCGGCGGCACCCACGTCACCGCCGCCCTAGTCGACCTCGCGAGCGGCCGGATCGCGCACCGCACCGACCTGCCGCTCGACCCGGACGGGTCCGCAGGGGAGATCCTCCGCGCCGTCCGGGCCTGCGCCGACGCCGTCGACGCCCCGGCCGGGGCCTGCTGGGGCGTCGCCGTCCCGGGCCCGTTCGACTATGCGAAGGGGATCGCGCTCTTCGCCGACGTCGGCAAGTTCGCTTCCCTGTACGGGACGGACGTCCGCGCCGACCTGCTCGGCGGGCTGCGCCGGTGTCCCGCCGACGTCGTCTTCCTCAACGACGCCCACGCGTTCTTGATCGGGGAATGGTCCGCGGGTGCGGTGCGCGGTCACACCCGGGCCGTCGGCATCACCCTCGGCACGGGCGTCGGCTCCGCGTTCCTCGCCGAGGGCCGGATCCTCGACCAGGGACCCGGGATACCACCCGAGGGCCGCATGGACCTGACGCGGCTGGGCGGGGCGCCGCTGGAGGAGACCGTGTCGCGGCGGGCCATCCTCGCCCGGTTCGGCGACCCGGCCGCCGACGTGCGCGACATCGCCGAACGGGCCCGTGCCGGGCAGCGGCGAGCCCGGCACGTCCTCGATGAGGCGTTCGGGGCTCTCGGCCGGGTCCTCGGACCGCGGCTCGCCGCGTTCGGGGCGTCGGCCGTCGTCGTCGGCGGTTCGATGGCCCGCTCCTGGGACCTGGTCGCGCCCGCCCTGAAAGCGGGCCTCGCGGACGGCGGTTGGCCCGTACCGGACCAGACCGGCGGGGAAGGGAGGCATACTCGTGCGATGCGGCCGGCCGGGCTCGCCGGTGACGCCGCACTGGTCGGCGTCGCGCGCGCCGTCGCCGCCCGCGAATAGAGGGAGAGCAGGGGGCAGATGTCCGACACCCGCGGGGCGAAGGACCCGCACCCGACGCTCCGGGACGTCGCTCGGGAGGCCAAGGTCAGCGCCATGACCGTCTCACGGGTCCTGCGCGACGACCCGAAGGTGGCGCCCGACACCGCCGCCCGGGTACGGGCCGTCGCCGACGAACTCGGCTACCGGCGCAACGAGATAGCCCGCAGCCTGCGCCTGGGCGGCGGCACCGGCCTCGTGGGCCTGGTCGTCACCAACCTCGCCAACCCCTTCTACTCACGGCTCGCACTCGGCGTCGACGCCGTCGTCAGCGGGCACGGCCTCAAGACCGTCATCGGCAACACCGGCCACGATCTCGCGAGCGAACGCTCCCTCGTGGAGGGCCTGGTCGCCCGCCGCGTCGACGGCATCATCGTGGTGCCCGCCGGCGACGACCAGCGCCACCTGGCCGCCGCCGCGGCCGGCGGGGTGCCGATCGTCGTCGCCAGCCGCCCGCCGCGCGGCTTTCGTGCCGACTGCGTCCTCGTCGACGACCACGGCGGAGCCTGCGCAGCCACCCAAAGCCTGCTCACCGCGGGGCACCGGCGGATCGGCTTCGTCGGCTCTGCCCCTTCCGTCTACACCGGCGCCGAACGCCTGCGCGGCTACACCGACGCGCTCGCCGACGCCGGGATCCCACGCGAGGAGACCCACATACGCCTCGGCCCGCAGGACACCGACGAGGCGGCGCGCGCCACCGCCGAACTGCTCGCCCTGCCCGACCCGCCGACCGCGCTCTTCTGCTCCAACAACCGCAACACCATCGGCGCATTCAGGGCGATACGCGCGGCCGGCACCGACATCGCGCTCGCCGGATTCGATGACTTCGAGCTCGCCGACGTGCTCGGGCTGCCACTGGTCATCGCCGCGTACGACAGCGACGAACTGGGCCGGCAGGCGGGCCGTCTACTGGTGCGCCGGCTCGGCGAGGACATCGCCGGCCGGGGCCCGGCCCCCACCCACCACGCGGTGATCCCCACATCACTCGTCCGCTACGGGCTGCCCTGACGGCATTGCTCTTGCTTGGCACCGCTCCTCCTGGCGGTGTCGCCCCGGCTGGGCACGGGGAACGCACGAGTGGTGACGCTGCTCGCGCAGTTCGGGTTGGTGGCGGTGACGGAACTGCTGAACCTGCGGCTTCCCCCGAGCGGTCGGCTGAGACGCGGCGGGGGGCGGCGGGCGGCCGAGAGCTGAGCGGGACGGGCCGCGCCCGGCACGGCAGCAGGGCCCCGATACGGCAGCAGGGCCCGGACCCCGCATCGCGGTCCGGGCCCTGCCCCGTGTGGTGCCGCCCAGCGGCGGCAGTGCGTCAGCTCTGTGCCGTGTCGTCGCCCGTCTGCCCGACGCCCTCAGCTGCGCGTGCCTTCTCGCGCATCTTGCGCACCAGCTCCGCCTTCTGGTCGGCGGCACTCCGGCGGTCGAGGTTGCGGTGCGGACCGTTGTTCTGCCGTTCGGCGCGGGACAGCTTCTTGCGCTGGCCGCCGCCCATGCCCACGGGGTTGTTGATGTTCTTGCTCACGGGTTCTCCCGGAATGATGTGAAGTGATCTACGGATTCATCGGCGGGGGACGGGCGCGGCGACATCGAAGGACGTCAGCAGGGGCCCGTCACGCTCTCACTCGTAAATCAGCGTCTGGAAGAACATGACAAAGAGGTTACCCGGTTCCGTCGGCCCCGCACACCAAGCATTTCCCCGCCCCAGCGTCGGCCGGGCCTTCAGCGAGCGCCCGGGGTCAGCCGTCTCCTTCTGTTTTCCACCCGAGCACCGAGCCTTCCCTGCGGCGGCTTGCAGCCGAACACCGAAGCCGAGCTGAAGGCTGCGGCCAGGAATGTCCTCTCAGATCCGGCCTCTCAGCGGGAGAGGTGCGGCACACGGGCGTCGGACAGTCCAGCCACATCAGCCTCGCGCACCACGAAGGCCGGCACGGCCCGAGCACGTACAAGCACTCCTCGAGGGGCTGGACCCGGGTGCCGGCAGACCCGCTTCAGGCTGTGGAAGGGCTACACCCGGCTCGGCGGCACCCGCATGCCTTCGATCGCCCACTGGCCGCACGACGGAGGTGCTGGATGGCTCCACCCGCAACACGCCCCCTCTCCCCTACCGCCCCCGCTCCTCCACAGCCGACGCGTGCGTCCCCACCACGCCCATGCTCCCGTCCACCGTGATCACGTCACCGGTCTGGATCCGCTCCACCGCGTCCCGTACGCCGACCACCGCCGGGATGCCGTACTCGCGGGCCACGACCGCGCCATGGGAGTTGGACCCGCCCATCTCCATCACGAGGCCGCCCGCTGTCAGGAAGAGCGGGGTCCAGCCCGGATCAGTGGACGGGGCCACCAGGATCTCGCCCGGCTCCAGGTGCGCCCCGACCGGATCGGTCACCACGCGCGCGTGGCCGGTGATCTCGCCTGCCGACGCCGCGGTGCCGACCAGGTCACCGGGCGCGTGGGGCGTGGCCTGCACGTGCTGCGTCACCTCGGGTTCCGTGCCGTCGGAGAGGAGGACGCGCGGGATGTGCCTGCGGCGCATCTCCCGCTCGTACTGCGCTTTCCGCTCGGCGACCTTCTGCCGCAGGTCGTCAGGCGCCGCACGCATCTCCTCGAACTCCAGGAAGAAGACGTCCTGAGCGGCGTCGATGCGGCCCTGTGCGTGCAGTTCGGTTCCTCGTTCGGCAATGCGCTCACGGAGGGCACCGAAGAGCGTGATGGCCAGGTACTTCGGGTATTCGCGCAGGCCGGCCAGCATCCGGGTGCGGTGCAACGCGAACCGGACCAAACGGCCACGCCTTTTCGCTCGCTGTGCGAGCTGGTCGATCATCGCCTCCGCCTCGGCCGCTCCGCGCGCGAACACCGCGTCCGGCCGGGCCTGTTCGTCGTCCAGGCGCAGGTAGTTGCGGATGACGCCGATGACATACGTGGGGTCGTCGGACCAGCGCGGCAGACCGAGGTCGATCTCGGCGACGGCGCGGTGACCCCACTGGTCCAGGAAGGCGCGGATGCCGTGCTGCGCGGCCTCGGGCAACGCGCCGTCGCGATGGCGGGCCACCAGCTCCTCGACGTCGCTGTCCTGGAACACCCGTACCACGTCTCGGTCTTCACGGATCGCCAGCGCCAGGTCCCACAGGTCGAGGTCCATCTCGGTGGTGACGTTGTTCGGCAAGCTGCGCAGAACCGTCTGCAGCTCGCCAGGTTCCGTACGGACGAGCTTGCTGGTGAGCGCCAGCATCGCGAAGCCCACCAGGGCGGTCGGGGCGACGGTGGGCAGCACCGGGACCACGCAGTCGCGCAGGGCTTCCTCGATGGACTTCTTCTCGGCCGCCTGCAGGAGTTCCGTCTCCGCGCGCCGTGCGCGCCGCACCGCCGCCTCGGGATCGGCAAGGGCGCGCAGTGCGGTGGAGGGAGCGTGGAACCTGCGGGCGAGCCGTGCCACCCGCTTGGCCGCGGGCCATGGCGACGTATGCGTCAGGGCCAGGCGCGGATCGTCGTACAGGCCGCGCAGGACCTGCGCCGAACGGGCCTCCATGACGTCGAGCACGCGCGGGAAGAAGGCCCTTCCCGTCCTACTGCGCAGGACGGTGGTGACGTCGATGAAGACGCGGCCCGCCGACTCGGTGTAGCCGTCCGGCCCCGGGTTGCCCATGATGATCCGGCCGGCGGCCCCGGCGATCTCCCGGAACGCGGCGCGCCCGGCCGGGGTGATCGGCCGCTCCAGGCCCTGGGCGAGACTGAAACAGAAGTACACGTGGAAGCCGTCGTGGTCGTCGGCCCGTTCGGGCACCGGGAACAGCGTGGTGATGGGCCGTGACTGGGTGAGGTGCAGCTTGCCCCACGCGTCGATCGCCCACTCGATGTCCTGCGGACTTCCGTAGTGCGCCTGCACCTTGGAGCCGAGTTCGGCGAGTTCGAGGATCTGGCGGTCGGTGAGGCAGGGTGCGTGGTTCTCGCCGATGTCGACCTTCTCCGTGCCGCCACCGGCCAGCGGGCAGATGAGGAAACGCTTGTCGCCCAGGCGCCGTTCGACGATCTCGCCGCCGCCCACTCCGTCCGGGCTGCCCGCTGCGCCCGCTCCGTCCACGACGAAGTGGTCCGGGTCGACCGCCCCGGAGACAACGGCCTCCCCTAGGCCGGGGCTCGCGTCGATGACCGTTTGATCGCGCTTGCCGGTGACGGGGTTCGCGGTGAACATCACGCCGGACACCGCCGATGCGACCATCCGCTGCACGACGACGGCCAGCTGGACCGTGCCGTGGTCGATGCCGTTGGTCTCGCGATAGCTCACCGCGCGGTCGGTCCACAGCGACGCCCAGCAGCGGCGTACCGCGTCGATGACGGCGTCCGCGCCAACGACGTTCAGATATGTGTCCTGCTGCCCGGCGAAGCTCGCGAACGGCAGGTCTTCGGCGGTGGCGCTGGAGCGCACCGCGACAGGCACATCGTCGCCGAATTCCGCGTACGCGGCGACGATCGCCTCCCTCAGCTTCTCCGGCACCGCCGCCTCGAGGATCCGCTGCGCCGCCTTGTCGGGCCGCAGGCCCGCGAGGCCGTCCGTGGCCGAGATCATCCGGTACGCGTCGGTAGTGACACAGAAGCCGTGCGGCACGGGCAGTCCGGCCCTGGTCAGTTCGCCGAGGTTCGCGGCCTTGCCGCCCACGGTGGCCGGCATCGTGGCGTCAATGGAAGTGAAGTCGAGGACGAGCGGCATGGCTTTCCTTCCTGCCCACAGTGACCGTCCAGTGAGGCTGGACTGCACTTTTATTCATCATGCGATGAATAAGGCTGTGCGTCAATCCGCCGAGCCCCACGCTCGCCGACGGGAACAGACCGGACCCGCTGCGCACCCATAGCCCTCCGACTACGTTTTATGCGCATTCACGCATATATGAGTCCTCCATGACCAACGAGATTCAGGGCCAAGGCGAAGATTGAAAGCGCCCCCTCGGAATGAGTACGGCGATGGACCCTGACCTCATTGGCCACTCCAACAACTACGTCCCCGCGGGCGAAGGGCCACGACATGCGACGACCAGACCCGGCCCCCACCAACTCCCTGACACCGGGACCCGCCGCCCGCTACGGTTAGACCCCTCAGGCACATGCGGGAGGAACCATGGCGCACCTCGTCTTCGACCCCGACGAGCAGAACGCCCTGCGCGCCGACGCCCGCGACCTGGCCCTCACCGACCCCGGCGTCGCCTACGTCCTCGAGCGCCTCGCCGCCGAAGGCGCCGACCTCGCCGAATGCACCGACTGGGAAGACGCCCGCCTCGACGCCGGCCTGCCGCCGCGCACTGCGAGCAGCGCCGCCTAGTGGGCAAACGCTCCCCCCGCCGCGCGCGGATCGTTTTCTACGACGTCGCCCGCGAGCAGCTCGAGGCGATGAACGATGCAGAACTCGCGCGCCTCGACCTCGCCTTGGACATCATCGCCGCGGACCCGCAGATCGGCGTGCAGTCGAAGAACGGATCCGTCCGCACCTACCAGCAGGACCGGGTCCGCGTCGTGTACGTACCGACCGCGCTCGGCACCCTCGTGCTCGTCGCCTACGTCGAAGCCTGAACGTGAGCGGCACCTGCCGCCCGACGAACCCTGGCAGCCAGCCCAACAGGCCCCGCCCTAAAGGCCATCCGAAGAGCCGCGACCCGCCTGGATTCGATCGCTCCCTCTCTCATCCCCACGGCTACGCGGCATGCACTTCCTCAGAGCCGCAGTCGTCGCCACCGTGGCGGTCGGCTCGCAGGTGAACGTGTTGTTGCGCTGGGCCTGCTGGACCTCGCTCGCCGAGACCATGGCGGCCGTCCTGGTCGCTGACCGCCGACAGCTCACCTGACCGCTTGAACGGATCCACACGAGCACCCCACCACCACCGAACCCGGGATGGAGGGCCGCTCACATGCACTACCGAGTAGCCCTCATGGGCCGGCAGTCTGAGATCTCAGTCGGCTCGCACTCCCCAAAACCGTGGCCTGCTGTTCTTGGCCTGTCTCACTACGCCCGCCACGGTCTTCGCCTCACGGGCGGGACCAAATCCTCCCGGCAATCCAGTCCCGCGTCAGCGGCCGTTACGTCCGCTGGTGGGCGCGACGCATCCGTACCGACGCAGAGCCCGGCCTGCCACCCCTTCCGAGTTGTGCACCTGTCGAGGCGCACATCGCGTGCCCCGGGCGGGGAGGTTCGGCTCGTCCCCCGTCGGACGCTGCGGTAGCGGGCGCAACGTCCGACGGGGCGCGCTCAGTGACTACTCAGCGGCTTGCCGTACTTCTGAGCCGTGGAGAGGTACGGGAGACCCAGCGTGCGGGGCGAGAAGGCTGCCGAACCGGCGGCCGAGCCTTTGGGGAGAAGCCATACGGCGCCCAGAGAGGCGTTCTCGTCCGGGGATCCGACCGTCACGTCCGGCACGCCGTCGGCGTTGTGGTCGCCCGCGGCGACCGCCGCGCCGAAGGCGTCACCCGCCTCGGCGACGCCCGGGACGCCCGGTGTGTCCTGGTTCCAGGCGACGGAACTGGCAGCGCCGTTGGCGTCGAGGAGTCCCTGCGGACCGCCGCGCAGCAGCCAGGCGGCGCCCGCCTTCGCTTTGCTTCCGATGGCCTCACCGGGAGCGCCCGCGATCAGGTCGTCGCGGCCGTCGCGGTTGACGTCGGCGACGGCGAGGGCGGCGCCGAAGCGGTCGCCGTCCTCGGCCGCCCCCGGGACGCCCGCGGTGTCCTGGTTGAGGGTCTGGGCACGGCTGCCGAACGAGCCGCTCGCGGGGCTTCCGTAGTGGATGTGGATGCCGCCGCCCTTGGCCAGCTTCTCGGGGCCGCACGGGTCGTCGATGTTCTCGTCGGCGATCTCACGGCACTCGCCGAGCGCCAGGTCGTCGTGACCGTCGCCGTCGAAGTCGCCGGCGGCCAGGGCCGTGACACCGGCGTTGTCCGTGTTCCAGAAGTTGGCCATCTCGGACTGGCCGGCGTCCCACTTCCACAGCCGCACGTGGGACTGTGTGTTGGGGTCGCCCGCGGTCCAGTACGCCACGGCGAGGTCCGCCGTGCCGTCGCTGTCGAAATCGCCGGTGGCCAGGACGGGGGCACGGCCGCCCATGGGGGCGGCGACGACGGTGGTGACCATGCTGTCCTCGCCCACGATGACGCGAGCGACGACCTTGTCCGTGCCGCCGATCACGATCGTTTTGTTGCCGCCGCCGGTGAGGTCGGCCGCCGCGAGCGATGTGCCGTACGCGGCCGACGGTGACGGCCCGGTCAGGACCGTCGACCCCGGACCCGGCCCATTCCTCGAGCCGCCTACGGCGATGACCATGCCCGCGTCCGTGCCGCGGTCGGTGACGTCCTCGCCGGGGACACCGGCGAGGAGTTCCGCGATGCCGTCGCCGTTGAGGTCCGTCAGCGCCACGGACGCGCCGAAGCGGTCGCCTGCCTCCGGGGTGCCGGGAACCTCGGGGGTGGCCTGCGTGACACGGATACTTCCGTGGGCGCCGACGCCCTTCGGGCCGCCCCAGACGACGTTCACATAACCGGCCTTGGCCTGGCCGGCCACGGTCCCGTCCGGAACACCGACGGCGAGGTCCGCGTAGCCGTCGCCGTTGAAGTCGCTCGTGGCAGCGCGCGGTGCGGCGGCAGTGGCGCCGGGCGGGAACGCGAACCCGGCGGTGGCCGCGGCGGCGGCCGCGATGGCGTACGTCAAGATGCGGCGGCTGTGTGGCACGGAAGCTCCCACTCGATCGACAAAATTTCGGGCTTGTCTGGTGGGACCGTCGAAGGGGGAAGCTGGTTGTACGGAGTTCACCGGCAGTTTGCGCCAGGTTCGGCTCCACTCGTCGATGCAGCAGGGGCGGGAGTCGCCGGGGCCGGGGCCGCCGGCAGGGAACTCCCGCAACCAGAGCCGGGGGCCGGGGCGTACGAACGCCCTGCTCCCGTCAAGCAGTTGGTGTCACCAGCGGGGCACGGGCGGGGTTTGCCAGGCCGGGTCGGCGACGCGCATCGCGGCCGCGTCGTCGCGCTCGCGCATCGTGCCGTCGTCGTCCAGCCAGCGCTGGTGCAGGACGGCGAGCCTGTCACGGTCGAGGGTGACGCCGAGGCCGGGGGCGTCGGAGACGGTCACCTTGCCGTCCGTGAAGGTGATCCGCTCGTTCAGCACGTCCTCGGACTGCCAGGGGTAGTGCGAGTCGCAGGCGTGGTGCAGGTTCGGGACCGTGGACGCCACGTGTGTCATCGCTGCGAGCGAGATGCCCAGGTGGGTGTTGGAGTGCATCGACACTCCGACGCCGAACGTGCGGCATATGGCGGCGAGTTCGCGGGTGTTGCGCAGGCCGCCCCAGTAGTGGTGGTCGGACAGGACGACCTGGACGGCGTCGCGGGTGAACGCCTCCTTGACCTCGTCGAAGGTCGTCACACACATGTTGGTGGCGAGCGGTACGTCGGTACCGGAGGCGACGGCGGCCATGTTGGGCGTACCGAGAGTGGGGTCCTCCATGTACTCCAGGACGTCCTGCAGCGCTTCGATGACCTTGATGGAGGTCTCGACGGACCAGGCGCCGTTGGGATCGAGTCGCAGCGGGCTTCCGGGGAACGCCTCGGCGAGGGCGCGTATCGCCGCGATCTCCTGCTCGGGCTCGAAGACGCCGCCCTTGAGTTTGAAGGAGCGGAAGCCGTAGCGCTCGGTGAACTTGCGTGCCTGGTCGACGATGCCGGCCGGGTCGACGGCCTCGCCCCAGTCGTCGACCTCGGAGTCGACGCCCTTCGGGTGCGCGCCCCACTTGTAGAAGAGGTAGCCGCTGTACTCGACGGCGTCGCGCACCTTGCCGCCGAGCAGGGCGTGGACCGGCATGCCCTGGGCCTTGCCGAGGGCGTCCAGGCAGGCGACCTCGAAGCCGGAGACGACGGACAGCCGCAGTTTGTCGGCGGTCTGGACGCCTCGCAGGCCGCCCACGTCCACCTGGTTCGTCACTCGTTCCTCGGCCACCGCGACCTCGTCCGCGAGGATGAAGAGGGCGTTGAGGTCTGCGACGGACCGGCCGACGAGCTTCTCGGCGTACGGGCGGGCCAGCTCCAGGTACTTGGTGTCGCCGTAGGTCTCGCCGAGGCCGGTGATCCCGTCCGCGGTGGTGATCTCGATGATCAGGCGGGGGGTGTAGGGCTGGTGCACGCCTTGGGCGTTGAGCAGCGGGGGGTCGGCGACGAGGATCGGGGTCAGCCGGACGTCGGTGATCGTCAGGTCGTTCATCGGGTGGCTCCAACGAGGTTCAGGCCGGTGGTGAGCAGCGTGTCGAGGTCTGCGAGATCTGCGGGGGTCGGGTCGGTGAGGGGTGCGCGGACCGGTCCGACCGGGCGGCCGCGCAGCGGGCCGCTGCCTTGACCAGGGACACCGCATAGCCGGGGCGTCGGTCGCGCAGCTCGACGAAGGGGACGTAGAAGTCGGCGAGGAGCTTGTCGACCCGGCTGTCGTCGCCTGCCGACAGGGCCTGGAAGAAGGCGTTGGCGATCTCCGGGGCGAAGGCGTGGACGGCTGAGGAGTAGGCGGGGATGCCTACAGTTGCGTAGGCGCGGGCCTGGAGCTCGGCTGTCGGGGCGCCGTTGAAGAAGAGGAAGCTGTCGGGGACGGCGAGGGTGCTGCGTTGGAGGCGGTCGAGGTCGCTGTGGCCGTCCTTGAGGCCGATGACGCCGGGGATCGCGGCGATGCGGCGAACGGTCTCCGCGTCGTAGGTCACGTGGTCGCGCTGATAGGCGATGAGGGGCAGCCGGGTGCCGTCGGCGATCCGGCGGAGGTGCTCGACCAGGCCGTCCTGTGGGGCCTTGCTGAGGTAGTGCGGCAGGACGAGGAGTGCGTCGGCTCCGGCCTGTTCGGCGATACGGGCGAAGCGCAGCGCCTGGGCGTAGCCGTAGCCGGTACCGGCTACGACGGGGACGCGGCCCGCCGTCACCTCCACGGCGGCGGCAACGACTTGACCGTATTCCTCGTCGTCGAGAGCGCTGAACTCCCCTGTGCCGCAGGCCGGAAAGACTGCGCCGGGGTTCGTCTCCAGTTGCCCGGCCAGATAGCTGCGGAAGCCGTCGAGGTCGAGCGAGCCGTCGGCGTGGAAGCAGGTGAGTGGGAAGGACAGCACGCCCTGCGCCATGCCGTCGTGCAGCCGCGCCGCAGTGCCGGTGAGGGGGGTCCGAGTCATCATGCCGTCTCCGTATGTAGATGACGTTCGCACATGAGGATGGACAGTAGGCTCGGGAAACCACCCCGTCAATGGGTTCGAGCAAGGGATCCGGCAACAAGTGCAGGCGCGGACAAGCAGGTCGCGACAGTACGTACGATCAACCCATGTCCGAACCTGTTGCGCCTGTCGTGCGGCCGTCCGAGTCCGGCGTGCGCGAGGTGAAGTCGGCCGCTCGCACGGTCGAACTGCTCGAACTCCTCGCCGCCCGCGGCGACCGGCCCGCCCGACTGCAGGAACTCGCCGACGAGTTGGGTGTGCCGCGCAGCTCCATGTACGCGCTGCTGCAGACCCTCATCGCACGCGGTTGGGTACGCACCGACGCCACCGCCTCGCTGTATGGAATCGGCCTGCGCACACTGCTCACCGGCACCACCTATCTGGACACCGACCCCGTGGTCCGCGTGGTGCGCCCGTACCTGGACGATGCCTCGGAGCAACTCGGCGAGACCATCCACCTGGCCCGCCTCGACGGCATGGACATCGCCTACCTCGCGACCCGCGAGTCGCACGAGTATCTGCGCACCATCAGCCGGGTGGGGCGCTGGCTGCCCGCCCACGCGGGCGCACTCGGCAAGGCGCTGCTGGCCGAACACCCTGACGCGGCGCTGCCGGACGCGCCGTACGAGGCACTGACCCCACGCACCCACACCACCAGGGCCGCGCTCGTTGCCGACCTCGCGCAGGTGCGGGCGCGCGGTTACTCAATCGACCGCGAGGAGGGCGTCACCGGCATCGTCGGATTCGGCTTCGCGCTGCGCGTGAACGGCGAAGCGCCGGCAGGGGACGCGATCAGCTGCTCGGTCCCGGTGGCACGGCTCACCGAGGAGCGCGAGCGCCGGATTGTGACCGTGATGCAGAAGGTGCGCGAGGAGATCGAGGTAAGACTGGCGCAGGGCATGGGCGCGGGCGGAGTCGACTGGCGCTGAGCCCCCGGTCTCGAGGAGCGCTTCGGCGGCTCGCAGAAACCCGGCGCCGGCGAAGGCACCGGTCAAGGCCGAGCTCGCCCGACGGCACTGCCACACCCGGGTAGGGGTCCGGAGTTGCGAGGCAGCTCCGGACCCCTTCCTCACTGCCCTGTCCGTACATCGTCCTCGGCAGATGTCCGCGGTGGTCGACGCTCCCACCTGCAAGGAGACAGAGACGTTCAGTTCTCCGAGGGGATACGCGCCGCGATCTCACGCGCGAACCACTGCGCCTCCTCGCTCAGTTCGTCCGGGCCCTCCGCGGCAATCATCTGGAGCAGGCGCAGCAGGTCGTGGGCTTCTTCGAGCGTGAGCAGCTCCAGGTGGCGGGCTGCGGTGTCCTGCTCGGGGATCAGGCTGGTGACATCTGGATTCATGCCGGTTCTAACGACGACCGACGCCAAGAGCATCCACCGGGCCTGCTTCGTGCGCCCGAATGGAGGACGGACGCGGCCCGCCACGCCAGCCCGCTCGCGACTTCACGCAACTCCCCACGTGCGCATCAGGCATAGCCCGACGCTCCTCGCACGCGTCCCCTGGAGCGGAGGGAACAGATGGCCCTGTTCGAGCCATCGGTCACGGCCGGCGCCAGGCCTCACGCGCTGTGACCGAGCGCTCTGGTTGGCCCGACCGGTCAACCAGAGCGCTCAAAGGAAGTGCTGGTCGGCACCGTCGCCGAAGGCGAGGCACCACGCCGGCGTCCGGTCAGCGGGTGGCGAGGAACTCGAGCGTGTCGATCACGCGGTTCGAGAAGCCCCACTCGTTGTCGTACCACGCGACCACCTTGACGTGGCGGCCCTCGACACGAGTCAGAGCCGCGTCAAAGATCGCCGAGGCGGGATTGCCCGTGATGTCGGACGACACGAGCGGGTCGTCCGAGTACTCGAGGATGCCGGCGAGCGGCCCCTCCGCTGCGGCGCGGTACGCCGCCAGCACGTCGTCGCGCGTCACGTCGCGGGCGACGGTCGTATTGAGTTCGACGATCGAGCCCACCGGCACCGGTACGCGGATGGAGTCGCCCGACAGCTTGCCGTCGAGGTTCGGCAGCACCAGGCCGATCGCCTTGGCGGCGCCGGTCGTCGTCGGCACGATGTTGATGCCGGCTGCCCGGGCGCGACGGGCGTCGCGGTGCGGGCCGTCCTGCAGGTTCTGCTCCTGCGTGTAGGCGTGCACCGTCGTCATGAACCCGTGCTCGATACCTGCGAGGTCGTCGAGCACCTTGGCCAGCGGAGCGAGCGCGTTGGTGGTGCAGGAGGCGTTCGAGACGACCGTGTGCACGTCCCGGTCGTAGGCGTCGGTGTTGACCCCGAACGCGAGCGTGACATCGGCGCCGTCCGACGGCGCGCTCACGAGTACCTTCTTCGCACCCGCGTCGAGGTGGGCACGAGCAGCCTTGGCCGAGGTGAAGCGGCCGGTGGCTTCCAGAACGATGTCGACGCCGAGTTCGGCCCACGGCAGCTGCGCCGGTTCGCGCTCGGCCAGCACCTTGATCCGGCGGCCGTCGACGACGAGGACGTCCCCGTCGACGGTCACCGGGCGCCCGAGCCGACCGGCCGTGCTGTCGTAGGCGAGCAGCCGGGCGAGAGTGGCGGGCTCGGTCAGGTCGTTCACGGCGACGATCTCGAGGGCACTGTCGCGCTCCAGCAGTGCGCGCAGCACATTGCGTCCGATGCGGCCGAATCCGTTGATGGCGATGCGAGTCATGAGTGATGTCCCTTTCCTTCGCCACCAGGGTCGCCTGCAGCTCACACCGCTGACAGTGGCGGGATCGCCACGGTTCAAAAGGATCCCGCCACTGCCGGCGGTGCCGGGCGGGCTACTCGCCCCGGGTGAAGGTGCGCCGGTACTCGCTCGGTGTGGTGCCGAGGATGCGCTGGAAGTGCAGACGCAGGTTCGCGCCGGTGCCGAGCCCGACATCGGCGGCGATCTGCTCGACGCTGCGCTGCGAGCGCTCGAGCAGTTCGCGGGCCAGGTCGATGCGGGCGCGCATGACCCACTGCATCGGCGTGTAGCCGGTCTCCTCGACGAAGCGCCGGGAGAACGTGCGCGGCGAGACCTCGGCCTGCCGCGCCAGTGTGTCGAGGGTGAGGGGCTCGCCGAGCCGGTGCAGCGCCCACTCGCGGGTGACGGCGAACCGCTCGCCGAGTGGCTCGGGGACGCTGCGCGGCACGTACTGGGCCTGGCCACCGCTGCGGTAGGGGGCGGCAACCAGACGCCGGGCCGCATGATTGGACGCGGCCACTCCGAGGTCGCCGCGCAGGATGTGCAGGCACAAGTCGATGCCGGAGGCGGCACCGGCCGAGGTGAGCACGCTGCCCTCGTCGACGAACAGCACGTTCTCGTCGACCTGGACGAGCGGGTGCTTGGCCACGAGCGCCCGCGTGTAGTGCCAGTGCGTCGTCGCGCGCCTGCCGTCGAGCAGGCCCGTGGCCGCGAGCGCAAAGGCGCCCGTCGAGATGGCGGCGAGCCGCGCGCCCCTGTCGTGCGCGGCGATCAATGCGTCGACGACAGCCGGCGGCGGGTCGTCCCGGTCCGGGAACCGGTAGCCGGGGACGAAGACGATGTCGGCCCACGCAAGCGCGTCGAGGCCGTGGGCGACGTAGTACGCGAGGCCATCGCCGCCGGCCACGAGACCGGGCGCCGCCCCGCACACGCGCACCTCGTACGGCATGCTCGCGCGGGTCGTGAAGACCTGCGCGGGAATTCCGACATCGAGCGGCTTCGCACCCTCGAGCACAAGGACGGCGACGCGATGGAGGCGGGAGGCTGACACAGGAAAAGGTTACGTGGGGCATGACTTCGATACGTTCACTGCGCGCAGCGGGCAGACGACCGCCCTTCACGCTTTTCAGCGCCTCGTCAGGCCAAGCCAGCTGTGACCTGGCCAATTGTGCCCTGCGCGCGCCTCGTTGGGGGCCAGGTCCCGCCGGTGGTCCGCGACGGCGGGTCTCCGGACCCCGCGTAGGTCGCGTCAGGCAGCGACGGTGGCTGCGTCCTCCGAGAGCAGCTCGGGCATACGCTCCACCAGCACCACGACCCCGACCACCTCGCCGGCCTCGGAGCGGCCGACCCAGACGGGACAGGTGCCGTCCCCTGTCGTACCGAAGGCCGCCAGTTCGCCGTCGGAGGGCGGTGTCGAAGCCGAAGATTCCGTCTTCTCGGAGCAGGCGGAGGTCGTCGTCGGGCCGACGGGCCATCTCCCAACTCGCGGCAGGGCTCTCGCCGACAAGCACACGGACGGCCGTGGTGGCGGTACGTGTGACTTCGCTCCCCGCCCACTCGCTACGCCAAGTGTGGCGGGCCTGCGCCTCCTCCAGTACGTACTCCCCCGGCGGGACGGGGACCGTGATGTGCGGCCCGTCGCCAGATCGCGACAACCCCGCCGCCTCAGCCCGAGTTCTCGCCCCGCTACGTCGGCATACCGACCTCCGGCGACTGCGGGACCGGTTGTGCACACAGCGTGCCCGGCCGCCATCGGGCCCGATCGGCTCGTGGTGGGGAGCCCCCCGTCGTACGGTGGAAGTAGCAGGTGGCGCGCCTCCACAGACACCGTGCGGAGGTGTCCATCTCACCTCAGGTCGCGCACATCCTGGGGTTGTTCCCCTGCGGCCGCCCCGGGACTGGATGCCGTGGGCGACTCCACAACACTCCTGCTCCAGCACCGAGGAGAACTACTCGCCGAGCGCCGCTCGGCCCCCTTCCCGCACGGTTCGAGGCCGGGGCCGGGCCGCGTGACAATCCCGGAAAGCAGGTGCGTCCCATGCCCACGTCGACCCGCGTCGCCGGTGTCCTCACCGGCCTGACCCTCACCCTCGGCGCCACAGCTCTCACCGCCCCCGCCTCCCACGCGGACATCCCCGCCTGCACCAACATGGCCACCCAGGCAGGTGCCAGCGCTGCCGACGCCGTCTCTACGGCATGCCACCGTGGCGTGAGCGGCGACCTGCAGGGCTGTGTGAGCGGGTTGACGGCGGCCGGAGTACCGGGCGGCGCTGCGACCGGCGCGTGCCGGTTGGCAGCCCACGAACCCCGATAGACCCGCCCTCCACGGTCGACACCAGGGCACGAATGCCGGGGCTCCGGTCATGAACCGAAGTCCGGGCTGATGCCACTGTTTTGTCCTCCTAGGCATGCGCCGTACCCGGATCCATCACGCGCGCCAGCACCTCGGCAATATCCCGCACGGGGAAGACCACCGGCGTCCCTTCGGACTGCCAGCAGTCGTCCGGCTCCGCGCCCATCGTCTGTCGGCAGGCCGCAGTACCTGTTCCGCCTCTGCCCCCGTACGGCAGAACGAGATCCGAATCCGTCAGGCTGCACCAATGCGCTGGGATCGAGTCCCTTGACGACGTCGCCAGTGGGCTCGATCGAGCCAGTGGCCCCTGGCCCTGGAGGGGCCAGCCTTCTTACCGGGCGGCGGCAGGGTCAGTCAGCTGTCCAGGTCGATCGTGAAGCGCCCCTTGCCCACTCCGATCGTGTCGGCGTGGACCATGCCACGAGACGATCGCGAGGAGTCAACGACCCGAGACCTGAAGTCCCGGGTGCAGCGGGTGGCCGACGCGTCCGCGCGCGAACACACTGCGAAGCGAGCTCGATGCCCGTCGACCGACTGGTGGCACTGGTGAATGCCAGGTCCTGACCTCTGGGCGGCCCGGGCGCACCGCTGTCTCTCCCTCGGGCCGCTCCACCGCTCGGGGAGTTAGGATCGATCGCCGCATCTCTGGGAAGAGATAAGGCAGTTGACGCCTGGGGGGCGACGTGGTGGAGGACAGCAGACCTGCGCGCAGAACACGGGGAGCCATGTGGGGGGAGGCGTTGCTCGTCGTGGCGGCCGGGCTGGTCGTCGGACTCGCGGTGGCCTTCCACTGGTTCGGCTGGACCTCGATACCGGGCAACGCGTGCGGCGGCCGTTTCAGCCCCTGCCCCGACGGCACCACCCCCACCATCCTGCTGGCGTTCCTGTGCACCTTCGCGGGTACGCTCCTGGTCAACTGGCGGGTCGCCGAACTGACCAGGGTCCGGCCCGGCAAGGCGCTGCCCGCCGTGCTCGTCGTCACGGGCATCCTCCTCGCCCTCTGGCCGGGATGGCAGGCGTACGCGTGGATGCGCGGCCCCGTCCTCGACCGGGCCTGGGTCGCGCCGGTCGACCGGCCTGGCACCGTCAGGGGCGTGGGCAACTGGCCCGTGGACAGCACCGTCGTCCGCGCCCGCACCGACGGTCTCACCAGCTACGACCTCGCCGACGGGCATGAGCGCTGGAGCCTTGACGCGCCCGTGCGCGGATCGGCGTGCGCGATGAGCGACACCGTGGTCGACGGCGTCGGTGTGATCGCCTTCGGCCGCGAGGACGAACCGTGCGACACAGTGTGGGGTGTGGACATCACGAGCGGCCGCAAACTCTGGGAGCGGAAGATCAAGGGCGGCGCCGGGTTCGAGCCGCCCACCGACGGCCGGCTGGCCGCCGACAGCGGCGTCGCCGTCGCTCTGGAGGACACCGCCGTAAGGGGCTTCACCCTGCGCGCGGGCGTCCCGCGCTGGAAACTGGACCTCGGCAAGGAATGCTCGCCGGTTGTCGCCTCGGCCGCGGCGGCCCGTACCCGGGTGGTCGTCCAGTGCATGAGCGGCTCCAAGTTCCGCTCGCTGGAACTGGTCTCGCTCGACACCTCGACCGGCACGCACGTCCGCCGTACCGCGCTCCCGGCGGAGAGCCGCTGGGAAGCGGCCATGGTCCTCTCCGCCCGGCCGTTCGTGCTCTGGCTCAAGGAGAAGGATGACCGTGGCACCGATGCTGTGCTCGCCTTCGGCGACCAGGACCGCCTGCGCGGGTCGGTGAAGGTCTCGGGGCGCGAGGAAGACTTGCGCATGACCGTGGACACCGAACAGGGCTTCGACGCCCGGCCCGCGCTCCGTGCCGCGGTCGCCGGAGACGTTCTGGTGACCGCGGTGACGAAGCCGGGCGAGGCCGTCCCCGGCGCCGTGTCCGGCTACCGGCTCGGCAGCGGACAGCGACTGTGGCACACCGGAACGGACGGGCCGGTCACGGCCCTCACCCGGCTGCCCGGGAACCGACTCGCCATCCTCGCGGGCGGGCGGATCGGCTCCCTCGACCCGCGCACCGGACACCTCGCCGAGGGGCCGCTGATCCGCGAGGGCACCGACGACGTCGCCGAGGCCGCCCAACTTGTGCCCGGCCGCCACGGCGACTGGCTCCTCGTCAACCCCGACGGGACCGGCATCACGCCGCCCCTCCTCAGGGTCAGCAACTGACCTCTATTCAGTTCTATGCCGAGCGGCAGAGAACTGAAGCGGGGCCCACGAGGCGCCCCTGCCGGATCTGCGGGAACGGTGACCCCTCTCGGGGCAGGAACCCCGTCGTCGACGTGACGGGTCCGGCAGGAGACAGCTCAGCTATGCGACAACGAACTGGCATTTTCCATGCCCTGGTCGGAGGTCGGATCAGCGCAGTCCGGCGAAGAGATCGTTCTCGGGTACGGCCGCGCCGGTGGCGTCCTGGACACGTACGAAGGTCTCCATGCCCATCAACTCGCCGAACCTCTCCTTGCCCATCTTGAGAAAGAAGATGTTCTCGCCCTGACTGGCGTGCGCGGCCAGCGCGTCGAACTTCTGACCGCTGAACGCGGTGGTGTCCACCCACGTGGTGATCTCGTCGTCGGGGAGGCCGATCTCGGCCAATGCGGCGGTCTCGGCAGGATCCGGCTCCGGCATGTCCTCATGAAACTCGCGCATGATCTCGCCGAACCGTTGCATCCCCGAACGCGGCATCGTCGTCCAGTACACCTTCGGTGTCAGCTCGGTCAGCTCAAGCGCCGCCATCGTGATGCGGTGGGCCTGGATGTGGTCGGGGTGGCCGTAGAAGCCGTTCTCGTCATAGGTGACGACCACATCAGGTCGGTAGTGCCGCATGAGTTCCGCGAGTCGGGCGGCGCCTTCCCGGACGGGGGTCTGCCAGAAGGATCCGGGGGCGTCGTTGCTCGGCCAGCCCATCATTCCGGAGTCGGCGTAGTCGAGCATCTCCAGATCGCTGATCTTGAGGACGTCACAGCTCGCTTCGAGTTCTTGACGGCGCATCGAGGCGACGGCCGCGGGATCGTGCCCGGGATCGCCCGGCTTGACACCTCCCGGTCCGTCACCGCAACCGCCGTCGGTACACGTCACGAGAACCGTGCGGATGCCCTCCGCCGCGTACCGCGCGAGGACCCCTCCGGTTCCGGTGGCCTCGTCGTCGGGATGAGCGTGCACTGCCATCAGCGTCAAGGGTCGGTCAGTCATGAATAAGTCCTCCTGCAGAAATAGGTCTTGGTTCGAGTCCACGGCGGGCATTCCGCGAGCACTGGGCCCGGATCCTGTCGAGGCGAATGACCTCGCTCCCACCCGTGCGACGCCGGTCCCCCGGTCGATGCAACAGTGCCGGCCGGACCGTCTGTTCCCGCTACGGCCGCTTGGCCTTCTCAGGCGCGGGCGTGAGAACTCGAACGCGGTACAGGCGCGACCTGCATCTCTCAGCACCGCTTCGGATGCTGCGGCTCAGCGAGGAACGCAACCCAGCCGTACCGGCCGGTTCGTGCGGCTGCGCGTCATCGGACGACACGAACGGCACCCGAAGCACGCTGCGCCCCGTCTCCCGCAGCCACCGCCTGGCCTCCTGGATCTCGCGCCGCCAGTAGGCGTCTTCCGGATCGGGCCGGCTGGAAGGCGCGTGCTGTCGGGCGCCCGGGAGGAGGAGGATGGGTACCTACACCACCTTGAATGTCGTGCCGGCCCCCAAGGGCCTGGAAGGCCGCACGTCATCAGGCCGCGCCGCCGGCCGGCACGCGATCTGAAGCCCGCGGCCAGGTGGTGTTCGGGAACGTTGTGCACCACCCCAGGGACGAAGCCCGACGACTACATGGCGGCCGCGCTGCATGAAGGGCATAGCACCCTCAGACGGCTAGGGAACGTCATTCACCGTGATGCTGACCGAAGGAACGCCACCCTCGCGCATTGCGTTTCCGGCCTCCATGCCTGCCCCGTCAGCCTTCGGACGCACCAGAGTGTCGTACGGCTCGTCGGGCCCGGCAATGGCTGTGCTGTTCCCCTTGTCCCATCCGGCGCCGATTGGGATAGTCACCCAAGTGTCTGTGGCGTCGACGGTCACGTTGACCTCGAGGCCGAAGGTGCAGTCGAGTCCCGAGGCGAAGTAGACGTCGAAGGTACGAGCGTCGTTCTGTTCCATCACGACGGGATTTGCGGAAAAGCTCCGTTCGAGGGGGACCTGGGTGTCAGTGCCTACGCTGGGTACTCCGAGCTTGCGGTAACCGTCCTTCATCCGGTACGCGCGCAAGGCGTCGTACTGGCTGACGTCGAAACCCAGCACGTCCCGTTTCACGTCCTCCCCTGGCCCGCCCATGGCCGGAGGAAACACGAGAGTCCCGTGCATGTTCCGTTTGACGTCGTCGACGGTCGCTGCGACCTCGTTGCTGCAGTGCCGGTTCTTGAGGCGGAAGTCCTGAATTGTGGTCGTGTCAGCCTTGAGGGCCTTGATCGTGAACCTGACCGAGTACAAGCCGATCGGACGGCCACCGTTTGTGGTGAGCCAGTCGTTGAACCGCTGGTCCCACTCTGTGCTGTCGGCGACCTCAGGGAAGTTGTACGTGCGCTTCCGGAAGGCGAATTGGTACGCGATGCTCGGCGGCTCGCCACGGGTGACCTTGATGGGGGCCCCTTTGGCGACCCGGTCTGCCGCGGCTTTCTCTGCCTTCTCTCGGTCGTTGGTTTCCTTGTCCGCTGTCGCGCTTGTGTCACTCGATCGGTTGCCGTCCCAAGCGAGGTAGCCGGCCAGTCCACCGAACACGACCGTGGGGATGAGAGCAGCCATGATTGTCGAGTTACGCCACCACGGGCGCTCGGGCTGAGGCTGAGGGGTGGGCGGTGCGGGCTGCGGGACTGGTCCGTACGGGGGAGGTTGAGGTGCTGGAGTGGACGTCCCGGAAGGCGGAGGCTGCGGCCCTCCAGGCGCTGGTTGAGGCGGTGGAGGCGGCTGCGAAGACATGAGTCCCCCGGGTATGAATCTGGCCTGAGGGATGCTGTTGTAGCAGAGCCTTATTGGGGCAGCAACGGACAGACCAGTGGGCTGTCGGGTTTCGGCCAAGCCCGTCGTGGCCGACCACTCTCCCAGTGTGGAAGTGCGCATCGAGCCCGGCCGTCTCGCCCACAGGCTGCGACCCTCGGAGTTGTCCGCAAGTGGGTGCCGTGGTCGGTGGGCGTCAGAGGAAGGCGAGCAGGACGTCCTTTCGAGCCCGGCGCGAAGGAGGCCCTGCAGGAGATCTACAACGTCGAGGACCGCGACCACGCCATGAAGGACCTCGAGCGCGCCAACGGCGGGAAATAGCCCAAGGCCGTGAAGAAGATCACCGATGGCGTCGACGAACTCCTCGCGTCCTACAACTTCCCCGCCGAGCACCGGGCGCACCTGCGCACCACCAGCCCGATCGGGTCCACTTTCAGCACGGTTGAGACTCCGGACCAAGATCACCCGAAGCCAGGGCAGCCCGACCGCCGCGCTGGCCAGGGTCTGCAAACTCACCGGGTCCGCCCAGGCCCGCTTGAAACACGATCACCGCACACCACCCGAAAGCCTGCTTGCCTTCGGCCACCTCCGGGTTGTGCTGGATGTACGTGGCGCCCACGTACATCTCCAAGGCCTCCGCAGGACGGCACTGATTGAACATCAAGTCGTAGAAAGCAAAGCTGGGCGTGAGAACGTGGTAGAAGGCGGAACGCCGGGGCCTTTTGGATCAGGCTGGATCAAAAGTGCGTGGTGATCCCGGAGCTCCGGCGCAGTTGTGCCATGTCGTGCCGATCGCGTTCCGACGGCTCGTATCCCTGGTGGAAATAGACCTGCTGCTCGGCCGACAAGCACGGGACGGAACATCCCTTGATGATGCCGGTCACAAAACACGAGCGGGGGTAGGTGAAAGGGCGCTGCGGTTCGGGTGATGCCTGCATTGCTGAGCCGTCGTCGGCAAACACCAGCGGGTGAAGGTCGATCTCCCGTCCGTCCGCAGCTGCCATGACGAATCGGATGGGTCTCCAATCCACGCTCTCCGCGAAGCCCGCCTCACCAAGGGCCCTCAACGCAGCGGCTTCCTGGTCTTGCCGGTGCATCAAGTCCAGATCGCGGTGGTCTCGGGTCTGTTCGCCGAGCAGAGCATCGATCCCCCACCTTCCCCCGATCCAGACGTCAACGTTCGCCCGTCGCAGCAGAGTTAGAACAAACTGCACGTCGTCAGCTGTCATCACCCGACGCAGACTAGAAGCGTCTGTCTGTGGCAGCGAACGAATTCCGTGCCCCCTGGTACGTCGTAGACAGCACAGCCGGCCTCTACGGGTGTGTGCGCTCGTTAGCCGCGCGGGTGCCGCACGCCCACTGTGGGGGCGAGCTGGGAGTAACGCGGTGTGCGGCCCCGGTGCTGACCGGGCCCGCACACCGTGCTCTCAGCAGGCAGACAGTCAACGTCCGCCGCCACCGCCCCCGCCGCCGCCGTAGCCGCCGCCACCGCCGCCGCCGTCGCCGCCCCCGCCGCCGCCGTAGCCACCGCCACCGCCGCCGTCGCCGCCACCGCCGTAGCCGCCACCACCGCCGCCGTAGCCACCGCCACCGCCGCCGTAGCCACCGCCGCCGTGGTCACCGCCACCGCCGTAGCCACCGCCGCCATAGCCGCCGCCACCGTAGTTGCCACGACCGTAGTCACCGCGACCGTAGTCGTTGTAGCCACCGCGACCGTAGTCGTTGTAGCCACGGCGACCGTAGTCGTTGAAGTAGACGCGACCGTAGTCGTTGTAGTTGTAGTAGTTGCGACCGTAGCCACTGTGCCGGTAGTGGCCGTAGTAGTCACAACGGTTGAACTTCCAGCTCCAGTGCCAGTTCCAGCCGCGGTTGTAGCAATCCCAGTAGCTGGAGTTGTAGTGGTTCGAGCCCGAGTTGGTCGAGGCCGAGGCCGTCCCCGCTGCGCCGATCGCGGCGCCACCAGCCATCAGAACGCCAGTGGCAGTCACCGCGACGACGCGCTTCACGCGAAGTGCTCGCATGAGCCCATTCTCCCTTCCATCGTCTCGCGCACCCGAACGCGAGATGGATGGCCGCGCACGCAAGAAGGACAGGGCGCGCGGTCGAAATGTCACCGCTCTGGAAATTGAAAGACACGCCGTGGCCGTTGCCATCCACCGGCTGTGCCGGCCATGTACGGTCCACACGCGAACCCCGCAGCAGAAGCACTGTCCACCGCGAGAAGACTTCGCCGATGTGGCGCGTCCCGGGTTGCGGTCTCACTGGTAAACGCTACTCCCTATTCACTCCACGTCATCTTGAGCGGGCAATCATCTCGGCACCGAATCCGGTCGATCGGCTCGAGCGACGCCCTCACAGCGGGCAAACCTGCTGGTGGCACAGCCTTGTGAGCACTCACCTGACGTTCCGGCCAGCCACCTCGGCACAGCCGGGCCGGTGCGACGCACGCCGCTCGCCTGACCTGCCGCGACCATGGAGGGCTCCGCGCACCGCATGTGACAGGCGTAGCGAGTGGGGGGATGCTCGCCACATCGCAACCGTCGAGGGCTGAGGATGTTCATCCGCGCGGCCGGGGTGTGGACACAGGGATCCGCATCCGAGCTGCGGGGCGGATGTTCTGCTCGCGTGCCGTTGACGGCGGCGTTTCGCGCGGACGCGTATCGGCACGTTCCTCGGCCGGATGGCCGTTGGGGTGTGGGTGGAGCGGGTGGCGGGGCGGGGACGCGTTCGATGATGAGCAGCGCGATGTCGTCGTTGAGCTGCCCGCCGGTGTGGACGAGCAGGTCTCTGTGGATGTGGCGCAGCAAGGAGTCGGGGCCGGCCACGGGGAACGAGGCGACCCGCTCGGCGAGCGGGTAGAACGCACCGGTGGGTGAGCGGGCTTCGATGACTCCATCGGTACAGAGAACCAGGCAGTCACCAGGAGTGAAGGCGAAGCGGTCAGTGCGCAGAACCGGCGCGGACAGCGCACCCGTCCCCAGGGGCGGTGCGGGGTGGCGCGACGGCAGCTTCGTGACCTGGCGCTCGCGCACCAGCAGTGGCGGTGGATGGCCGCAGCTCTTCATCTCCGCGTGCGGGCCATCGTCCGGGATGTCCAGCACGAGGGCGGTGACGAAGTGCTCCCCGGCGTCGCGTTCGGTAGCGGCGACCTCTTCCAGGTTCCGGCTGACGCTGTCCTCCATGGCTGCCACCAAGTCGGTCAGTGCGGTCTGCCGGTGAGCGCCCCTCGCGGAACGCTCCGAGCACCACCGCCGCCTTACCGATCGAGGCGAGACCCTTGCCGCGTACGTCGCCGCAGACCGCGCGGGTGCTGGGGTGAGCGGTGCGGGCGAAGGCAAGGAGGTCGCCCCCGATCTTGGTCTCGTCCTCCGCCGCCAGATACAGCCACTCCACACGCAGCGGCCCCACTCTGGGGGGTGAGGGTTTCAGCAGCACCAGCTGCGCCGTCTCGGACACCGACCGCACACGGTTGAGCTGCCGGCTGCGCCGCTCCCGCGCACGACAGAAGATCACGATCAGCACGGACAGCACAGTGAGCGAGACGATCTGCGAGATGTGACTGGACGTCCCGAACCCACCGTGCAGCACCCCAACGATCATCTGGGCGGCCACAGCCAGGGCGCCGACCAGGGCAGTGAGCCGAGGTCCCGCGACGGAGGCGATCAGGGCCGGTGCGATGACGAGTAGCGGGCCCAGGTGGACATCCGGCGGGAGTGGACGTCCACAACGGTGATCACCACGATCAGAGCGAACGGAAAGACCACCAGAACGCGGCCCGACGGCCGCTCCAGGAGGCGATCCACCGACCATCGCCGGAGTCTCACACACCGAATTTTGTACCCGCGCAACGCGCTCGCCCCGCCGGACACGCTGCCCCTCGAAGGGGTTCGCACCCGCCCCCACCTGTGCGAACACCAAACACGGACAGCAACCGCATTGCCGTGGCAGGACCACGTGCAGGCGGCTGAGGACCTTGCTGACCACAGCCGCCGCAACCGGTCTCCAGCCTCTTCTCGTGCTGGAACCGTCGGCCGAAGTCCCCGGCCTCAGCCGAGGGCGCGGTCGAGGTTGAAGGCCGCGCTGATCAGGGACAGGTGGGTGAACGCCTGCGGGAAGTTGCCCTGTTGCTCACCGGTGCGGCCGATCTCCTCGGCGTACAGGCCGAGATGGTTGGCGTAGGTAAGCATCTTCTCGAACGCCAGCCGGGCCTCGTCGAGCCGGCCGGCCCGGACCAGTGACTCGACGTACCAGAAGGAGCAGATGGAAAAGGTTCCCTCGTCGCCGCGCAGTCCGTCGGGGCTGACCTGCGGGTCGTAACGGTAAACGAGGGAATCGGAGACCAGGTCCTCGGTGAGGGCGTCCAAGGTGGACAGCCACTTCGGGTCGGTGGGCGCGATGAACTTGGCGAGCGGCATCATCAGCACGGAGGCGTCGAGCACGTCGGCGTCCTCGTACTGTACGAAGGCGCTCCGACGCTCCGACCAGCCGTGGTCCATGATCCGTCGGTAGATGGTGTCCCTGACCTGGCGCCAGCGGCGATGGTCGGCGGGCAGCCCTCGGCGGTTGGCGAGACGGATGGCCCGCTCGATCGCGACCCAGCACATCAGCTGCGAGTACAGGAAGTTCTTGCGGCCGCCGCGGGTCTCCCAGACCCCCTCGTCGGGCTGGTCCCAGTTGTCGCACACCCAGTCGACCAACTGGCACAGGTCGTCCCACTGCCCGCTGGAGATGGGCTGCGCCCACTTGTCGTAGAGGTAGACGGAGTCGATGAGGGCGCCGTAGATGTCGAGCTGGAGCTGGTCGGCGGCTGCGTTGCCGACCCGGACCGGCGCGGAACCCTGGTATCCCTCCAGGTGGGACAGCGCGCGTTCGGGCAGGTCGCAGCGGCCGTCGATGCCGTACATGATCTGGAGCGGCCCGGAGCCGGCGCCGTCACCGGGGCCGATGTGCGTCATCAGGAAGTTCATGAAGGCCTCGGCCTCCCCGCTGAAGCCGAGCCTGAGCAGCGCGTAGACGGCGAAGGCCGCGTCGCGGACCCACACGTAGCGGTAGTCCCAGTTGCGCTCGCCGCCGAGCTGCTCGGGCAGGCTGGTGGTGGGTGCGGCGACGATGGCGCCGGTCGGGGCATAGGTGAGGAGCTTCAGGGTGAGAGCGGAGCGATGCACCATCTCGCGCCAGCGGCCTCGGTAGCGCGACTCGTGCAGCCAGTGCCGCCAGTAGGAGACGGTGGCGTTGAACTCGTGCTCGGCCTCGGCATGGGCGCAGCCGCGCGGCATCACGTGATCGTCGAGCTGGTCGAGGGCGAACACCGCCGTCTCCCCCTCCCCCAGCTTGAAGTCGGCCCACGCGTCGCCGCCGCCGCTCTCCATCGCGACGGTGGACGTGAGCGCCAGGGAGCGCTCCGGGGACTCGAAGAGGATCATGCCGTCCAGGGACCGCAGGGTGTGCGGATCGGCGCCATAGTTGAACCGCGGGGCGATCAGGGACCGGAACGGCACGGTGCCGCGCACACACACCACGCGCCGGATCAGCCGGTGCCGGCACCCCTCGCCCGAGCCGTCACAACAAACGGGCATGAAGTCCTGCACCTCGCCGACGCCCTCCTCGGTGAAGAAGCGGGTGATCAGGACGTTGGTGTCGGGGAAGTAGAACTGCTTGGTGCGAGCGGGTACGGCGGCGGCCAGCTCGAAGCGGCCACCGCGCTCGGCGTCGAGGATCGCCGCGAACACGCTCGGTGAGTCGAAGGAGGGGCAGCAGTACCAGTCGATCGTGCCGTTGGTGCCTACCAGGGCCACACTGCGCAGGTCACCGATGAGTCCGTGCTCGGCGATCGGCAGGTAGCGGGGGCTTTGGGACCGGTGCTGCTCGAAGGATGTCTCGGCCATCTGAGGCCTCCCCGGTCTGGTGTGCGGGCTGCTTCCAGCTTAGGAGCGAGTGAGGCGCCGCGGCGTGCGCAGGCGCTCCTGGCCACGCCGTACCGGCCTCCGGATGCAGGGTGCGCCGAGGCGGGCAATGGTGAGAGTGTGCCCCGTTCTGCGGTACCGGCACGGATGCGGTCATCCGGGCCGATGAGGAGGCAACATGTCTACGTCAGCACCCGAAGAGTCTTGGTCGGCCGACAACCGCCGCACCCCGGACGCCTTGCTTCACTCCGCTCCCTCCAGGGATGTCACGCCTCAGGACCTGGTGATGGCGACGGGCAGGGACGTCACGCCTGCGAGCCTCGACTGGGCCCGCCGCAAGCTGGAAGCCGAGGGGGCGGCGGCGGTCGAGAAGCTGCTGCCCTAGAAGAGCACCTTGCACCGTTGAGGTCGTGTTCGGTGCGGGGGTCAGGTGTTGCGCAAGCGCGGAGCGGATTCACGGGTCCGTCGTCGACTCATGAGGTCGATCATCGCGACGTGGATCATGGCTTCGAAGGGGTGGGGGTGGGTTTCGTAGTCGCGGGCGAAGCGGGCTCCCAAGCGAGAGTCGGCGACAAGCGACATTCAAACCACGGCTGGGCTACCTGGTCGAGCACGAGGGTGCCAACCGTGCGCGTCCCCCTGCATCAACCACCATGATCGGCCCACAGTTCGTCCCCCGCTCACCGCTGGCAGCACGGTAGACCCTGAAGCTCGGTGCACACCCGGCCAACATCGGGCAGACCGGGGAAGAGCAGCGACAGGTCCTGGCCGACCCCGAAGGCAATGAGTTCCGTACGCTCAGGGCCCGCCTTGCCCCACTGCGATAGCAGCGATGCAGGTGAGGTCTCTGGTGGCGGGGTCATCGACCGGGCAGGAGCTCACCGGCTGGCCGAGCCGTGCAGACTGCCCGAGCTGGGCGGCGCCGCGGTTGTCGGCGATCTTGCATCGCCGCCGCACTGCGCCCAGCACCGGCCGGGCCGCGTCCTACGTGCCTTCTTCGTCCTGGCCATCCTCGAAGACGAAGAGCGGTTTTGCGCCATGTGCGGGTGCTTCGGCGAACGAGATGGCTTCAGTGAAGCGTTCGAGCGGGAACGGCTTGCCTTGGGGGATGCTCAGCACTTCATCAGCGACGAGGCTGCGGACCTCGGACAGTGCGCGCAGCGCATCCGCAGGTGAGGCAGCCCCGAACCAGCGGTTCAGCCAGAAGCCGCGGACTGCTTTGGTCTCGTAGATGACCGAGCGTGCGAGCAGCGGGATCGTCAGCGCTGCCGGGTCAGTCTGCCGATGGGTGGAGAGCGCGCCGTAGACCACGACCACTCCTCCCGGAGCCAATGCCTGGGACACCTGGGCACCAACGTCACCCGCGACGCAGTCGGTGGCCTTGCGCACGCCGGCCGGTCCTGCAATCTCAGCCACGCGCTGCAACAGGTCCTCGTCCTCTGTGCAGATGACCTCGTCACCACCAAGCGCCTTGATCTCCTCGACGGCAGCGCGCCGCCGCACGACATTGATCGTGCGAATACCCAGATGCCTGGCCAGCTGAATGACAAGCCGGCCGACAGTGGAGCCCGCGGCCGTCTGCAACAACCATTCACCAGGCTGTACGTCGAGTTCGCGAGTCACCAGTAGCAGCGCGGTCAACGGGTTGACGGCGAGCTGGCAGGCGCTGGAGTCGCTCAGGTCTTCGGGGACCGGCAGGAGCCTTCGTGTATCGGCGACTAGGTATTCCTGCCAAGTGCCGGCCACATGCGGCCCGGGTACCGCCGGGACAGCAACGGCCACCACGCGCTCACCGGTCTTCAGTCCCTCGGTATCCGGGCCCAGGGCCTCGATACGGCCCACGCACTCCATGTGACCCCCGACAGCGGGAAACTCGGGGGAGAAACCGTAGCGGCCACGCAGCACGTGCAGATCACTGGCGTGAATCGGAGTCGCCTTGACGCGGATCAACGCCTGCCCGGCTTCTGGCGTGGGAACAGGACGGGATTCCAGCCGCAGGACATCGGCCGGCTCGCCAACCTTTCCGGCTACGAGCGCGCGCATGGATTGCGGCATGAGTGACCTCGTCTCTCAGCGCCCGACGAACTCGGCGGGCGGTCTGGACAGGAACGATGCCGGCGCCGGCATTCTCGTCGGCGGCCAGGCTCCAGACCTTTCCTCACCGACAGAGCAGGCCCGCGCGCAGAGTGTCATTCGGCGTCGGGTCCCCCTCCAGGCCTTCACCGACGCGCCCCGCATGATCATGTGAACGCGCGGATTCGTGCGGCCCACGGAGGTCCGTGATCAGGACCGCTCGCCGCAGCGCAGCTGCCGCTGGAGGCCCCGACATCACGCTAAGCGCCACTGACAGGCCCTGCAATCCAGCCTCGGGCAGTTCCACCTGGTCGCCAGTCCGTACAGCCGGAGGCGCAGGAGCGAGGTCGGCGTAGTGACTTTGGCCGGGAGCTGCTTTGGCGCGCGTGATCATGGCACCGTGGCGAAGACCTGCGATGTGGTGGAGCCGGCCAGGACCGCACCACACCTAGGCCTTCATGCTCCACCGCAACGCCCGCCTGCCCGTTCACGGCTTCATGCACCGACCCACCGGACAGGTCATCCGCCGCTACGAACGCGACCGGCCGCATCTACAACCACCGTCAATGCCACACCGCACTCGCAGGCAAGCCCCCATAAGCCGCCCAAACAATGCATCAGGGCGACGCAACTCGACGAAAACCCCGGCCCTTCACACCCAGCAGGAAGCGCCTCTCTGGATTGCTCTGACACGCAGGTGCCCACGAGCCGAGCAAGCGACGGCAGGCGTCCACCGACGAACCGGCCTGACCTCCGGCGCCAGGCGCCAGACGCCCTTCTATTTGAACGGAGTTATCGGCGAGCGGACCGTGGGGATCCGTTTTGGGATGGATCGTGTGCATCCGTACGCCAAAGTGACAGATCGAACAGGGCGCGGTTGGTTAGGGTGGCAAGGAGCGGCTGATCAGTGCTCCCGTGGGCAGTTGTGGTCGCTGGACGGTGGTTCGGACACGATGGGGAGGGCTCGCGTTGGATCGCCTGGCCGGAGCTGAAGTGGAAGTCGGCGCAGTCCAGTTCGTACTTGACGCGGTGGGCTTATGAACCACCGTCAGGTATCCGCGATGCTGCTCCCGTCGCTGCGCGTGCGGCTCGGGCTGACCGGAGGGCTCGCCGCGCTGGTGGTCGTCGTGCTCGGGGTTCTGTATGCCGGGGACAGCCAACCCGGCAGGGTGGACGGGCGAGTCTGGTCGGCGGTGGAGGGTGTGGGGCCGCCGTGGTGGCACGTCGCTCAGGCCATGGACTTCTTGGGCGATCCCGCGGGATCGGCGATGCTGATCGTGGGCGTCGTGACGGGCTGCCTGCTGCTGCGCAGTCCTCGCGCAGCGGTGCTCGTCGTCGCCGGCGTCTCCTTCACCGTAGGAACGACGACGCTGCTCAAGCACGTGGTGGGACGCACCATCCATGGCGACGACAACCTGGCCTACCCGAGCGGGCACACCGCCTTCGCCACCGCGCTCGCCCTCGTGGTGGCGCTGCTCGCGACCGGCCGGCTCAGCCTCGGAGGGGCGGCCGGCACCTCACTCGTGCTCGGCGCGGCGCTGGGCGCCGGCGCCGCCATGGGCTGGGCACAGGTCGTCCTGGGCGCGCACTACCCGACGGACGTTCTCGGCGGCTGGTGCACCGCGCTGGCGGTGACACCGGCGACCGCCTGGCTGGTCGACCGGACGGCCGACCGGCTGAGCGAGAGAGCTGCCGACCGGCTGGAGGACAGGATGTCCGACGCCGGTCGGCGGAAGCTTCCCTGACCATCACGTGACGTGACGTGACGGCGCAGCCCGTCTCGTCACGCCAAGCGCCGGAAGACCGGTTTCACCGGCCGCCCGCCCATCCAGGAAGTGGGGTCAGCGGCGTCCAGCGCCTTCCGGTACACCGCGCACGCCTGAGCCACCACCTCGACAGTACGGTCGATGTCCGCGTCGTCGAGCGCGCTGCTCACCACGAACGACGGGGCGAGGACTCCGCCCGCGAGGAGCCGGCGCAGGAACAGGGTGCGGTACTCCTGCGACGGCTGCAGGTTCTCGTCGAGGGTGGCGAAAACCAGGTTGCTGGCACGGCCACGGACGACGACGTGGTCGCCCACGCCCATGCCGGCCGCTGCCTCGCGGACTCCGGCGGCCAACCGCTCGCCCAGGGCGTGCAGGCGCGCGGTGATGCCCTCCTCGGTGTACGTGGTGAGCACGGCCATCGCGGCGGCCAGCGAGTGCGTCTCCGCACCGTGCGTCGTGGACAGCAGGAACACCCGGTCCCCTGAGTGGCGCAGGCCGCCCCGCTCCATCAGGTCGCGGCGCCCGGCCAGCGCCGAGACGGCGAACCCGTTCCCCAGCGCCTTGCCGAACGTGGAGAGGTCGGGGGTGACGCCGTACAGGCCCTGGGCGCCCGCCTCGGACCAGCGCAGACCGGTGATCATCTCGTCGAAGATCAGTACGCAGCCGTACCGGTCGGCCAGTTCACGCAGGCCTTCGAGATACCCGGCCGGCGGCTCGCTGTGGCCGGCGGGTTCGAGGATCAGGCACGCGACCTCGTCCTCGTACCGGCTGAGCACCTCCTCCGTGGCGGCCAGATCTCCGTAGGGGAACGCCACGGTGAGCTCGGTGGTCTGCGCGGGGATGCCGGCGGACATCGGTGTGGTGCCGATGAACCAGTCGTCGACGGAGAAGAACGGATGGTCGCCGCAGATGGCCACCCGCGGGCGCCCGGTGGCGGCACGGGCCAGGCGTACCGCGGCGGTGGTGACGTCGGAGCCGTTCTTCGCGAACTTGACCATCTCGGCGGTCGGCACCGTGGCCAGGAAGCGTTCGGCGGCCTCGACCTCCACGATGGACGGACGGACGAAGTTGCTGCCGCGGTCGATCTCCCGCCGCACCGCTTCGAGCACGCGCGGGTGGGCATGGCCGAGGCTGACCGACCGCAGTCCTGAGCCGTACTCGATGTAGCGGTTGTCGTCGATGTCCCACACGTGGGCGCCGTGGCCGTGGCTGATGACCGGGGCCAGGTGCTCGGGGTACTGGTCCTCGCCCTTGGCGTAGGTGTGCGCGCCCCCGGGGATCAGGGCGTGCAGCCGCTCGTTCGCCTGCTGCGACCGGGGCAGGGTGAACTCTTCGGTGTCCACGCTGACTTCAGCTCTCTTTCTGCTTCAGGGCCACGGCGAGGCTCGGCGCCTCCCGGTCCCGTTGGGACATCGATACGGGCGGAAGCGGCCAGGGGACGGCGAGTTCCGGGTCGTCGAAGGCGATCGTCACGTCCTCGGTCGGATCGTGCGGGCGGTCGATCCGGTACGAGGTGTCGGCGGTCTCGGTCAGCGCCTGGAAGCCGTGCGCGCAGCCCGCCGGGATGTAGAGCGTCACCTGCGTGTCGCCGGACAGTTCGAAGAAGGCGCGGTTGCGGTGGGTCGGTGAGTCGGACCGCAGGTCGACGACGACGTCGAAGATCTTCCCGTACGAGCAGCGCACGAGCTTGGCCTCGCCGGCGCCGGAGCGCAGGTGCAGGCCGCGCACCACGCCCCGGACGGAGCGGGACACGCTGTCCTGGACGAAGGCGTCCGGGTCGAGGCCCACCGAGCGGATGACGTCGGCGTCGAAGGTGCGGCAGAAGAAGCCGCGTTCGTCGGCGTACGGCGTCGGCTCGAACAGGAACGCGCCGTCGATCTCCGGGACTTCGATGGCTTTCACGGTGCCTCCCGCATGGCATGGGCGTGGGTGTGGTCGGCCGCCGGGAAGAGGGCCGTGGTCAAGGCGGCGAACTGGTCGTCGAGTTGCCGAACGGCGAGCAGATTCCGGTCGGTGAGGGTCCGCCGGAGTTCCGCCGTTCGCTGTTCCAGAGCCCGGAACTGGTGAAGCAACCGGTCGGCGTCAACGTCGCGGGCCGGGTGGGAGTAGGCGGCGAGACCCATCCGCTCCATGAGCGCGTCGCTTTTGGCCGCGTAGCTGAGCGCGAGCGTCGGCACGCCGACCTTCAGGGCGCATATCAGGTTGTGGTAGCGGGTCGCCACCACGGTGTCGGCGGCCGCCATCTCCTTCATCAGGTCCGCGAGCGAGACCGCCTCGGCGGCGGTGACCAGCGGTGACTCGACCGCGTCGAGGATCGCGGCGACCACCGGTGCGTCGCACTCGTCGCCCATGAGCAGTCGGACCGGCCTGCCGTCCTCGACCAGCGCGCGGACAAACCGGATGGTCCCGTCGAGGTAACGCCGATGGATCTCCTCGGCGCGGGCTCGGTCGCCGTCACCGCCGTGGAAGGCCATGACGCCGACGCAGACCGGGCCGCTCGGCGGATCCGAGGGCACGCTCGCCGGCGGCGCAGGCAGGGAGAAGGCGAGGTCCGGGTAGACCTCGTCGCGCGCGGTGTCGACGCCCATCGCCCGCATGGCGTCGCGGGACAGGTCGTCGCGGTAGGAGCGGTAGGCGGCGAGCCGCGCCGACCAGCGCACCAGCGCCCGGGTCGACCGGTTGGCGATCGTGTCCGCGCCGACGCTGACCAGCGCGACCCGGGTCCCGAGCAACCGGCCGGACGCGCAGAGCAGGAACAGCGCGTACGGGAAGCCCCACGGCCGCAGCGGAAGGGTGGCCTCCAGGACGCCCATGCCCGGCACGATCACCACGTCGTGCCGGCGCACCCAGGCAGCGGTGCGGAGGACGTCGACGAGTTTGCCGAGCCCCTTCCCCGCCATCGCGCCCGCCCGCGAAGCGCTCCGGTACTCCCCGCGGTACCAATGCAGCCGCGTCGCGGGGATGTTGTACCGGGTCGCCACGATCTCGGGTCCGCCGCACAGCGCGTCGACGACCGCCCCCGGGTGCTCGGCGCGCAGGTAGCCGAGCACGGCTTCGAGCGACCCGTCGTTGCCGAGGTTGCCGGAGCCGAGCAGGCCGAACACTCCGACGCGCACGGGCGTCATGCCTGCTTCCCTTCGCGATTTTCACGCCCGGCGACGAGGGCGTCGACGGAGACGGCGAGCCCGGCGGGGTCGACCGGTGCGCGGTCCTCGACCCGCTCGCCGGCGCCGGGCCGGATACGGCTGGTCATCCAAGCGGAGAGGTGGCGGTAGCAGGCGCGCCGGTCGGCCGGGGACAGCGGCGCCCGCCGGATGGCCGAGATGAAGCCCCAGACGTACTCGCTGAGCAGCCTGGGCGTCGGGTGCAGCGGGCCAGCGCGGCGCGGGTCCAGGTTGACGCAGCGGGAACGCTTGGAGGGGTTGGCCCGCTCGGCGCGGGTGGGGTGGTCGCGACGGAAGTACAGCAGCTCCGGCACCTGGTGGAAGGGCCCGTGCAGGACGATCTCGGCGACGAACGTGCGGTCCGCGTGGTGGTAGCTGTCGTGCGGCTTCACCCGGCGCAGCATGTCGGCCCGCATCACTCCGTAGAAGTCGTCACCACCGGGTTCGAACAGGAAGCTGCGGAAGCGCTCCGGCGCGTCAGGCGAGTCGGTGGCGATGCCGTACTCGTACGGGACCTTGACCTGGCCGTCGCCGTCGATGACGGCCTGGCCGGAGTGCGCGAGGACCACGTCCGGCCGCTCGTCCAGCGCCTCCACGCAGCGCCGCAGCAGGTCCCGGGCGTACAGGTCGTCGTGCGAGGCCCACTTGAACAGTTCGCCCCGGCACTGGGTGAACACGTAGTTGTGGTTCGGTGCGGCACCGATGTTCCGGGGCAGCCGGAGGTACCGGATGCGCGAGTCCCGCGCGGCGTACTTGCGGCAGATCTCCTCGGTCCCGTCGGTCGAGGCGTTGTCGGTGACGACCAGTTCGAAGTCCTCGTACGTCTGGCCGAGCAAGGCGTCGAACGACTCGGCCAGGTACTCCTCGCCGTTGTACACGGGCAGGCCGATGCTCAGCCGGGGGCGGTGGGGGGTCATGGCGTCCTCACTTCACGGATGTGGTTCTGGTGGTGCTCACGCAGGGCGGTCCGCAGTTGCAGCCACCACACGGCCGAGCCGCAGAGGGTCGCGACGGCGACGCCCCAGGCGGAGCCGACCGTGCCGGCGGCGACCGCCCCGCCGAGTCCGCCGCTGACGTAGCAGGCGGAGGCGAACAACTGGCTGCGCAGGCTGCGCCGGGCCGCGGCGAGCGCGCGCAGCCCGGCGGCCGCCCCGGTGCCCAGGCCTGCGCCCGCGACACCGAGCACGGCCGGCAGGATGAGCTGGGAGGCGTCGTGCCACACGTCGCCGAGTACGAACTCGCCGAGGCGGTCCGGCATCAGCAGCAGTGCCGTGCCCCAGAGCAGCGCGGCGACGGCCTGCCCGCCGCCGAGGAGGAGGCAGAACGATCCGAGGCGGTGCGGGGCCTGCCGCAGCACCCGTGCCGCCTCGGCGACGGTGACCAGGGACAGCCCCATCAGCACGGCGAGGAACGGGCCGAGCAGGAGCTCCGCGCCCCGGACCGCACCCACCGCGCCGACCCCGACGATCGCGCCGAGCCCGTACGCCCGCAGCTGGCTCGCACCGCTGAGGCAGGTGTTCTCGACCAGGTACCGGTAGCCGAGATCGCGGTGGGTGCTCAGCCACTGGCGCGCCCCGGTCAACCGGGGCCGGATGCCTGACTGGAGGCAGCCGTACAGCGCGGCCACCGCGGCGGACGCGCCCCAGGCGAGCACGAACGCGGCCACGCTGCCCACGCGGGCGGCCACGACCATCGCGGGGACGAGGGCGACGCCCCACACGAGGTCGTTGACGAACGCCTTGCGCCCGGTCCCGGCGGCGAAGAACGCGTACCGCCAGGCGTCCTGCAGGAGCAGCCCCGGCAGCATGACGCCGAGGCAGGCGAAGGCGATCCCCACGCTGCCGCCGAGCGCGAGGCCGACCGCCAGGCACACCGTGCCGATGGCGGCACCGACGCCGAGCGCGGTACCCGACGACCGGGCCACCGCCCCGCGCCAGGACGCGTCCGGCACGCCGCTGAAGCGCACCACGAGCGGGTCGGTGCCCACACCGCGCGAGACGCTGAGCACCACGCCGTACGTCACCCAGGCCAGGCTGAACACGCCGAACGCGGTCACCCCCAGCGAGCGGGCCACGTAGATCCCCACCGCGAAGTTGGACAGGCTGGAGGCCGCCTGGTCGGCCAGTCCCCAGGACAGCCGGCCGACGACGCCCCGCCTGGCGGCCGCGGCCGTCGGCCTCGTCTTCTCCCCCTCGATGGTCATCGGCGTCAGGCCTTGATCAGCCCGGCGCCGCGCAGGGCGTCGGCTGCGTCGGCCACGGTGTCGAACGGCAGGCAGGACCGTTCGGCGATGTCCAGCAGACTCTGCTCGCCGTCGGAGAGGCTGAGCACCCAGAGCATGGCCATCTGGGCCTGCTGGGCGTCGCTGCGTCCACCGAGCGAGTCGTACAACCCCCGGCGCCCCAACTGGGGTTCGCCGAACGGGCTGAGGTTGACGTACTGCCGGTTGCGGTCGAGGACGGCGAACGCCTCGCGGCAGACGGCGAGGGTGTCCGCCATCGCCTCCGGGGAGACGAAGTCCGGGTTGTCCGCCGACGTGTGGTACTCGGGATACCCGGCGTACGGGGTCCGGCTGAGCGAGCCAACGCCGAGGTCGAACCCGGGCGAGCAGTACTGCCGCTCGTCGTATCCGTACGGCGTGAACTCGGTGACGTGGTGCGGGCGTTCGGAGGCGGCCAGCACATGCCGCATCACCCGGTCGATCTCCGCGTCGCCGCGCCTGCTCTGCTTGTACGTCAGCCGGCCCGCGTCACCGGCGCAGGCCAGCACGAGGCCGTGCTTGACCCGCTCGATCCGCTCCGCGTTACGGGCCAGCCAGGTGATCGCCCCGATGGTGCCGGGCGCGTAGATGAACCGGTAGGTGTAGTACGGCGTCTCCTGCGCGAGGGCGCGGGCCAGGAACGTCGCCACTGCGATGCCGGCCAGGTTGTCGTTGGCCAGCGACGGGTGGCAGGTGTGGCAGGAGACGATCACCTCGTCGGGGACCTGGCCGGGGACCACGTGCTCGGCGTAGGTGAGGTGGCCGTCCGCGAGCGTGGACTCGATGCGCACCTCGTACTCGCCGTCCGGCAGCGCGTCCAAGGTCTCCTGGGCCAGGCAGAACCCCCACTCCGGCTTGTAGTAACTCGTGCGGTACGGGACCCAGTTCGGGTGGTCCGGAAGGGTGTGCAGGTGCGCGCGCAGCTCGGCCAGCGGCATCGTCCTCGACACCGGCACGCTGTAGCCGAGCACGTGCAGGCTGGACGCCGCGAAGTCGACGACGCGGTTGCCGGCGGGGTCGGCGACGTACGCGTCCCGGATGTTCCACTCCTGCGGCACCGTCCAGTCGAGGACCTGGGTCCCCGTCGGTACCTCGTGCATCTGCAGCGGGACGTACTCGTTGACGATGTCCAGGGTGGCGCGCACACCGTCGCCGGTGATGCTCCGGCACAGCGGGTACAACCGCTCCACCAGCTCGTGCATCTGCGCGCCGGGCGAGGTCATCGGCTCCACCGCAGGGTGTCGTCGACGGCACCGGCCTCGGACGCCGCGCGCAGCACGGCGAGGCGGGTGAAGCGTCGCTCGAAGTCCTCCCGGGTCAGGTCGAACTTGCGGTAGGCGTCGGCGAGTTCGAGCGCGCCCTGCTTCACCGTCCACTCGCAGTCGAAGCCGGGGATCGCGGCGCGGAAGCGGGAGAAGTCGACCCGGTAGGAGCGCGGATCGGCCCCGGTCTCCCCCGTGATCACCACCTTCGAGCCGGTCACCGCCTCGGCGACCTGATCGGCGATCTCGGCGACCGTGACGTTGTTGACCTCGCTGCCGATGTTGAACGCCCGGTCGTGCACCGCTTCGCGCGGCGCGGTCAGCGCGGCCGTGAAGGCCTTCGCGATGTCGGCGGCGTGCACGAGCGGGCGCCAGGGGGTGCCGTCGGACATCACCAGGACCTCGCCGGACAGGAGTGCGTGGCCCACCAGGTTGTTCAGGACGATGTCGGCGCGCAGCCGGGGCGAGAAGCCGAAGGCGGTGGCGTTGCGCATGTACACCGGGCTGAAGTCGTCGTCGGCGAGCGCGTGCAGGTCGTCCTCCACCCGCACCTTCGACTCCGCGTACGGGGTCACCGGGCGCAGCGGGGCGTCCTCGCCGACCAGGTCGTCACCGCCCGCGGCGCCGTAGACGGAGCAGGTGGACGCGTACAGGAAGCGCCGCACTCCGGCCTCGCGAGCCAGCCGGGCAAGGCGGACGGAGGCGTGGTGGTTGATGTCGTAGGTGAGCTCGGGCGCCAGGGACCCCAGCGGGTCGTTGGACAGCGCGGCCAGGTGGATCACGGCATCCACCCCGGCCACGTGTTCAGCCGTGACATCGCGCAGGTCCACCCGATGTCCCTCGGGGTCCGCGGGCTGCGGGCCGAGCACGCAGTCGGTGAACAGGCCGGCGTCGAGGCCGACGACCTCGTGTCCGGCGGCCGTGAGGACCGGGGCCATGACGGTGCCGAGGTAGCCGTGGTGTCCGGTGAGCAGTACGCGCAAGTTTCAGTCCCCCAGGTCGAGCGTGAGTTTGGTGACGGCGAACGCCTCGGCGTAACGCGCGTGGCATTCGATGCCGCGGATCCGGGCGAGGCCGAGGAAGGCCTCCCGGTCGTACCAGGGCCGGTGGCGCTGCGAGGGATAGTGCTCCTGCAGCAGCGTCACCTTCTGTTCGGCGGTCTCCTGCGACAGCGGCTGGTACGCCGCCGGGCGGCCGAGATCGCCGTCCCACTTGACGATCTCGTAGCCGAGCACGAGGTGGTCGCGGAACGCGGTGGTCATCAACTGCGCCAGGCCGCGGTGGTCCTGGTGCGCGTCGTCGGTACGCGGTGCGAGGACCAGGTCAGGATCGGTCTGCGCGCGCAGCTCCTCGACGGCGGACTTGGCCTCCTCCCAGTACGCGGGCATCCGCCCGTCCGGCAACTTGAGTACGGTCAGGCGCAGTTCGGCTCCCGGGCAGAAGGCGGCGAGCGCGGCCCGCTCCTCGTCCTCCCGCTCGCTGCCGCCGCCGGAGAGCACCAGCGCGTCGACACGGATTCCGGGCTGCGCCCGGCACATCGCCAGCAAAGTACCGCCCGCGCCGATGGCGATGTCGTCGCAGTGCGCGCCGACCGCGACGATCCGGTCCAGGCGGCGCCCGGCCCCGAGCCGGATCATGCGCCCACCCCCGCGCCGTCGCGCTCCCACACGGCCCACGGGCGGTCACCGCGGGCGTAGGCGGCGTCGAGCGCGGCCCGCTCCTTCACGGTGTCGGTCGGCTTCCAGAAGCCGCGGTGCTGATGCGCCACCAGCCGTCCCTGCTTGGCCAGTTGGCCACATCCGTCGGCGACCAGGTCGCCGTTCTCGGGTATGTGGTCGAAGACCTCCTGGCGCAGCACGAAGTAGCCGCCGTTCTCCCACAGCGGCATGTCGCTCACCGCGGTGATGCCTCCCACCAGGCCGTCCTCGCCCAGGTCCACGCAGTGGAACGACGACTGCGGCGGCACCACCATCATCGACGCACCGGCGTCGCGGCGGGCGAACTTCTCGATCATCTCCGGCAGCGGAGCGTCGGTGAGCACGTCGGCGTAGTTGGCGAGGAACATCTCGTCGCCGTCCAGGTGGTGGCGCACCCGGCGCAGCCGCTCCCCGATCGGCGACTCGATGCCGGTCTGCGCGAACGTGATCGTCCAGTCGGATATGTCGGTGGACAGCAGCTCAGTCCTGCCGCCCCGCAGCACGAAGTCGTTGGACGTCGTCTCCTCGTAGTTGAGGAAGAAGTTCTTGATGTGATGCGCCCCGTACCCGAGGCACAGGATGAACTCCGTGTGCCCGAAGTGCGCGTAGTAGCGCATGACGTGCCAGATCAGCGGCCTGGGGCCGACCATCGCCATCGGCTTGGGAACGTCGTCGGCTGCGCCGCTGCGCATCCGCATCCCGTATCCGCCGCAGAAGAGGACGACCTTCATGCTGTGACCTCTTTCATGACGCCGACCTCGACGATGCTCAGTTCCGGGATGGGGAAGACCAGGCGGCCGCCCCACTCGTGGATGAAGGACAGTTGCTCGACCAGCTCGTCCCGCAGATTCCACGGGAGGACGAGGACGTAGTCGGGCCTGTCGCTGCTGATCTGCTCGGGCGGCAGGATCGGGATGCGGGTGCCCGGCGTGAACCTGCCGTGCTTGTAGGGGTTGCGGTCGACCGTGTACGCGAGCAGGTCGGGCCGGATGCCGCAGTGGTTGAGCAGGGTGTTGCCCTTGCCCGGTGCGCCGTACCCGACGACCGTCTCACCGCGTTCGGCCGCCCCGATGAGGAACTTCAGGAGGTCTCGGCGCACCTTGGCCACCCGGGCGGAGAACTCGGTGTACCCGGACAGCTCCTGCAGCCCGGCGGCCTTCTCCCGGTCCAGTGCGTCGGTCACGCGCTCGGTCGGCTCGCCGGCGACCTCGGCCGGACGGGCCCACAGCCGGATGGAGCCGCCGTGCGTGGGCAGCAACTCGACGTCCACGAGCGTGAGTCCACCGCTGGCAAGGGCTCGGATCGCGGACGCGACCGTGTAGTACTGGAAGTGCTCGTGGTAGATCGTGTCGTACTGGTTCTCCTCGATCAGGGTCAGCAGGTGCTGCACCTCGATGGAGACCCAGCCGTCGTCGGCGACCAGGGCGCGCAGGCCCTCGGTGAAGCCGACCACGTCGGGGATGTGCGCGTACACGTTGTTGGCGACGACCAGGTCCGCCGGGCCGTGCTCGGCGCGGACGGCCGAACCGGTGTCCGGGGACAGGAACTCCGTGAGCGTGGGCACACCCGCGTCGCGCGCCGCGGCGCCGACGTTGACCGATGGCTCGATGCCGAGGCAGCGGATCCCCCGGTCCGCCACGTGCTTCAGCAGGTACCCGTCGTTGCTCGCGACCTCGACGACGAAAGCGTCGGGGCCGAGGTCCAGGCGCTGTACGGCGTCGGCGACGAACGTGCGCGCGTGCTCCACCCAGGAGGTCGAGAAGGAGGAGAAGTACGCGTACTCGCTGAACGTCTCCTCCGGCGTGATCAGCGGCGGTATCTGTGCGAGCCAGCAGTCGGTGCAGACCCGCAGGTGCAGCGGGTACGCGGGCTCTGCCCGGTCGAGTTGGTCCGCGGCGAGAAAGCTCTCGCACGGCGGCGTTGCCCCCAGGTCGACGACGCTGGCCAGCGTCGCCGAGCCGCAGAGTCGGCATCGTGTCATGTTCTGTCCCCATCCCCCCTGCTCGCACGGGTGTCCCCGCCGCGAGCCAGTGCTGACCGCCCCGCGATCGCGGTGCGGTACCCCTCCACCAGGCGCTCCAGGCCGACGGCCGGGCTGAAGCCCTGCTCGTAACGGCGCCGGGCCGCCTGGCCCATCTCCCGGTTGCGGGCCGTGTCGGCCGCGATCCGGCGTATGCGGTCCGCGAGCGAGGCCGCCTCGCCCGGCCGGTGCAGCAGCCCGGTCACCCCGTCCTCGACGAGTTCGACGAAGGCGCCGTGTCCGGCGGCGACGGTCGGGACCCCCGCCGCCATCGCCTCCACGACCACCAGGCCGAACGCCTCCAGCCACGTCGAGGGAGCCACCACGGCCACCGACCGCGCGACGGCCTCCCGGCACTGGGCCGTGTCGTACAGGCCGACGTACCGGACGTCCTTCCGGTCCGCCGCCCAGGCGGTGACCTCTGGCTCCAGCGGTCCCGTGCCGGCGATCACCAGCGGTACGCCCACCCCGCCGTCCGCGGCGATCTCGTCCCACGCGGCCATGAGCAGCCGTACGCCCTTGGCCTCCGCGAGCCGGCCGAGATAGAGCAGATGCTCGCCGTCGCCCGCGCGGCGGACGCCCGGCTCCGGCACGAAGTTGTGCTTCACCGCCAGCCGTTCGGCCGGCATGCCGGCCCGCACCAGGGTGTCGCGCTGCGACGCGGAGATGCAGAAGAACCGCTCCACCCCGGACCACCAGCGCCTCCGGTTCACCGACAGGCTCACCGCGAGCGGCACCGTCGCAAGGCGGGAGTCGCGGTAGCAGCCGTGCCGGACCGCGGGCAGCGGTCCCCTCCCGACGCACTCGGTGCAGGGCCGGCCGTCCCGCTGCAGCGTGCCGGGCGGGCAGACCTGCGTGTAGTTGTGCAGCGTGGCCACGGCGGGGACGCCCGCGTCGGCGCAGGCGGCAAGGACCGCGGGCGACAGCAGCGGAAAGACGTTGTGGACGTGGACCACGTCCGGCCGCTCCGCGCGAAGACGGGCGGCGAGTTCCTTACGCACCGCCGGGTTCCACGGAACCAGCAGCGGCACCGCGACCTTGCCGGGCAGGGACCGGCCGGCGATGGTGTCGCTGCGCCGTTCGAACACCTCGGCCCGGTGTCCTGCCGCGCGCAGCAGCTCCACCTCCTGGTCGACGACCTTGTTCTCCCCACTCGGCTGCGCCGAGGCGTAGCGGTTGTGCACCACCAAGACGTTCATGCCGTGCATGCTCAGGTCATCTCCGATCTCCGGGCCCATCGCGGGATGTGCCGTCGAGGGGCTGGAAGCGTCGGCAGGACCGCGGTCTGGGCAGGTGTCGCCAACAGCGAGGCGGCCACGGCCAGATGGAGCAGATACGGGGAGGCGTCGCCCAGGCCCGCCTCGGTGTACGAGGCGATCGCGCAGTAGCTGATCAGGAAGATCGCGCAGGCCCGCTGCAGCGACGGCGGCCGCAGCAACGCGACACCGCCGAGGACCAGGATGATCGCCGCCACGACGGCGGCGCCGACCAGCCCCTGCTCCTGGTAGACGGCCAGCCAGCTGTTGTCAATGGGCAGCCCGTCGAACGACTTGTCGCCCAGGCCCATGCCGAACAGCTGCTCCGTGGTCGTCCGGGGCGCCGCGAGGAGGGCGTCCCAGACCTTGGCCCGGCCGGTGAGATTGGCGAAGTTCTCCTGGCTCTGCCCGCGCAGGAACCACGCCTGGAGCGCGGAGCTGAACCCGACCGCGGCCACCGTGGCGCACACCACGGTCCAGGTGAAGAACCGGCGGGCGGCGGCGCTGGTCAGGAGGAGCGAGCCGATCGCCAACGCAAGCCCGATGAACAGGCCGAGCGTGGCCGTCCGGGTGTGGGTCAACAGCAGCAGGACGAACGACGGCACGATGATCACCGCTGCGGCGGTCCTGTCGGTCCGGCGGCCCAGGACGAGCAGCACGGTGAGCCCGATGATCACCGCGGCGTACTGTCCGATCTGCGGCGGCGTGAGCGGCCAGAGCGCGCCGACGAGGCGGCCGCCGTAGAGGTCCGGCAGGGCCGCGCCCGGTGAGATGACCAGGCCGGCGGCCACCAACCCGAGCACCGCGAAGTACATCCGGATGTGGTGCCGGACGAACGTCATGCCGCCGTCCCACCAGCGGGTGAGCAGCCACAGGGTGCCGATGAAGAGCGCGAGGCGGGCACAGCGGAACAGCGCGCCGAACCCGGACTCCATATCCACGCTGGAGATCACGCTCGGCACCAGGAGCAGGGTCAGCAGCAGCACGAAGGCGCTGGATCGGATGCGCAGCCCGAGATTGACCGCGAGTGCCAGTGCGAACGCGGCGACCAGCGCGCCCATGGTGGCCATCTGGATGAGGGAGCGGGGCAGCGGGACGATGGTCTCCGCCCCGGCCGAGCCGAGCGTGTTGAGGATCAGCAGGGCCCAGATGACCCCGACGATCCTCGGTGTTCCCGCAGCGCGTGCTTCGGCCACCTCAACCACCGTCCCGTGGACGGAGCGTGCTGCCCGTGTCCTGCCGGTAGGGCGCACCCTGCCACTCCCCGAAGTCGAGCACCTGACTCTGATCCTTGGCGACGAAACTCCATGCTCCGACGTAGACGTTGTCGTACCAGCGGTTGTGCTGCTTGGCGGTGATCGCCTCGGCCACCCGCTCACCCTTGTACGGCGACCAGTCCGGATAGGTGCCGTAATTGGCGAGGAGCGCCATGCGGTCGCACTTCGCCGTGCACTTGACGACGGCCTTGTCCAGCACGAAGCGGTTGTCGTGGATGTCCACCCGCTGGGTCTTCCACCGGCAGTCGGCATAGAGCGGTGCGGTGACGATCGCCGGTTTCGCGCAGCGGTTCGTCTTCTTCACGAGCAACGTGCAGTCACCGGACGAGGTGTTGGCCGGGCTGTTGCAGAACCGGTCGGCGTTCTCCCACAGGGTGATCCCGGACCAGTTGTTCTCCAGGACGTTCCCGTCGACCTCGATCTTGTCGGTGCGGGCCGGGATCCGTGGCTCGCCACCGGACTCGGAGAGGTAGACGGTCGCGTACGGGAAGCTGTCACCCTTCTTGGCCTCCCTGCGGCCCTCGACCCAGTTGTTCCGCCGAATCGTGTTCTTGCGGATGACCGCGTTGTAACTGGTCTCGTAGATCAGCGCGGCACCGTCGTTGTCCTCGAGCACGTTGTTGTCGATGCGGAAGTCGTTGTTGTTGGTGTCCGCCCACAGCCCGGTCCCGCGGTTGTCGTGCACCCAGTTGCCGCGGATGTCGGCGCCGTTGACGGCCCAGAACTTGATGCCGCCGGTGCAGCCGCAGCCCTCGCGCCGCCGCTCCCAGTCGCCGGTGTTGTTGCCCACGATCTCATTGCCCTCGACCACCAGACCGCTGATGCGGCCGTTGGCCTTGTACGCGTTCATGCCGTACTGGCCGTTCTCGCGCAGGCAACTGGAGCGGACCTTCTGATGGGCGCCCGCCATCAGCCCGGCGCCGGAGTTGAGCTGGATCGTCGCGTGCTCGATCACCCATCCGTCGGCCGAGTCGTGGTTGACCACACCCTCGTCCGGCGGCGCCACGAAACGCTGCACCGTCAGATACCGGATGGCCACATCGCGGGCCCTGCCGCCGAACGCGTACTGGTTCTTCTTCCCGCCGTCGAGCACCGCGCCCGGCGCCCCGAGGTAGCGGTCCCCTTCCTTGGGGATGACCTGGGCATAGCGGTCCGCTTCAAGTCTGTGTTTGCCGGGCCGAAGCCAGAACGTGGTGTGCGGCGGGCTGCTCTTGGTCTTCGCCGCCAGGTCACCGACCACCGCGGGGTCGACGGTCACCGCGCCCGCCGGCGCCTTCGCCGGCCCGGCCGCGGGCTTGGCGCACACCCGGGCCACGGGCGTGGACGGCGCAGCCGTGGTCGGCACGGCGGCCGGCTTCGCCTCCGTGCCTCCCGAGCTCTCACAGCCGGTCGTCGCCAGCAGGGCCAGCGCCAGGGGTGCCACCCCCAGCGCCCAGTGCCGCCTCTTGATCCCCACGCGCCCCCCTAGCCGAACCTGAGCGCGGTGGTGAACTCCACCACGCCGTCGGTGAAGCCGGTGCCGACCAGCGTGGTGGTGGGTTCCTTGCGCCCGAATCCGGCGGAGTACCAGCCGAGCGGCGGCTGGGTCTCGCCGTGGTGCGCGCGCCAGGACAGCTGCCCGGGCAGGTCGAGCACGGCGGAGCGGTCCTCGCCGTCCCGGATCCAGGTGAGCTCGGCGCGGTTGCCCGTCAGGTCCGCGGCGATCGCCGGGCCGAGGTGGAACGCCAGGCGCACCTCGGCCCTGCGCGAGCCTCGCACCTCGTCGACGACTTTCAACTCCCGGCTCGCAGCCTCCAGTTCGACCCTTCGGCGGTGGACCGAGCCCTGGTAGCCGTCGTGCTCGGCGCACCAGCGGGCCACGCCCTGCTGAGAGGTGCCCGCGGTCAGGACGCGGGTGTGGGCATGCCGGGTCCACAGGAACGGGCCGCCGGAGACGGACTGGTCGGTGCCGTCCAGTTGCAGGGTGTTGTGGCCGAGAGTCGACCGGAAGTACTGCCGCCACTCGGGCTGCCCGTGGTAGCAGTACGTGCCCGGGTCGGCGAGCACCTCGACCCCGTCGTGGCGGACCTCGACGGACAGCGCGTCCGCGTGGGCGTGTGCGGCGATGGACAGGAAGCCGTGCGGGCCGCCGTCGCAGCGGCACCAGATCTCCTCCGGCCCGCTCTCTGCCGCACTGCGCAGGATGGTCATGCCCGCGTCGGCGAAATGGGCCGGTCGACGTGCCGGCCGGTTCATGGCCGATGCGGTCTCACTCTTCCCGTACGGCCGGATGAGCGCGGCGAGGAGCGGAGTGCGTACGTCGCTTCCGGTCGCCGCCGGCCACCAGCCGAGCCGGCCGAACACGGCGTCCCCGGTGGCAAGGAGCGACGCCCAGCGGTCGGTGCCCGCACCGTCGACGACGAGACCGTGCCCGTCGTCGGCGTCGCCCTGGCGTGGCGGACGCAACCGGCTGTCCACGACGGCCGCGAGCGCGTCGGTCATCCGCAGCAGCACCAGCCGGGTCGACGCGGGGACCGGCACGCCGGCGGCGTCGGCCTCGGCCACCGCGGCCAGGCCGAGCTCCAGGACGAGTCCGTGATACTCGGTGGCCAGCTCGCGGTTGAGGCCGGAGCCGAAGGTGTTGCTCCGCAGGTGCTGGTCCAGCGACTTGAGCGCGCCGGCCCGCCAACGCGCCGAGGTGGAGAACCAGTCGAACGCGCAGGCCCCGGCCAACTGCCCGGCGGCCTCCGCGATGACGTGGTTGTTCGCCGAAGAACCCCGGCTGGGGAACGCGGCCAGCCAGCGCTGGTGGTGCCAGATCTGGCTCACCGCCACCGGGTTGTTCTCGAACAGCTCGCCCACGCCCGGCCAGCCGTCGAGCAGCCGGCGGATCCACACCCAGGAAAGGAGACGGATGCCCAGCTCGATGCCGCTGATCCAATGCACGCCGCGCAGCGGCGGGTTGGCCTTCCACCACGAGCGCAGATGCTCGGCCACGCGCTCGGCGTACCGCTCGTTCCCGGTGACCGCGTAGGCGGCGGCGAGCACGGTGAGGTACTGGTGCCGGGACAGCTCCCAGATCTGCTTGATGTCCCCGACCGCTTCCTCGTTCCGGTACGGCACGTCGAAGGCGTAGCCCCACGGAGCCCGGCGCCCGGTCTTCGGGTCGCTCCACCAGTCCGGGTCGTCCAGGTCGTCGCGGACCACCCCGAAGTACTCGACGTGTCCGTACAGCAGCCGGTCCGCCTCGGCGACGAGACGCTTCGCGGCGTCCGCGGGGATCTGCGCGATCGTCCCGGCCGGCAGAACCGCGGTGAACCGGGCACCGGTCACGCTCGGGCAGTCGGGGCGTGCCGATCGCCAGCGCCGCCTGCGCACCGCGTCGCCCACCCGGCCGCCGACCTCCCGCGGACCCATCCGGGAAAGGCGTCGCAGGTACCAGCCCGCGCTCATGGTCATCGCGGCCTCGCCAGCGTCACCGGCGCGCCGGCGGCCAGGCCGGCCTGCACGGCGAGGGTGGCCGACGTGGTGGCGACCAGCGACTCCAGCGGCACCGGCATCGGCCCGCCGGTCCGTACGGCCTTGACGAACGCGGCGAGCTCGGCGTTCTGGCCCTTGTCCCGGGCCTTGGGAAGCCGCGAACTGACCCACCGCTTACGGCCGTACACCGAGGCACGGACGAAGTCGTCGAGGCGCAGCACCTTGCCGTCCGCGACGAGATCCAGCGTCTCCTTGGGGAAGCTGGGCGCGCCGGTGGTGACGTAGCTGATGGTGGCGGTGGATCCGTCCGGGTAGTGCAGTACGACCTGCAGGTCCTCGTTGCCGGACGGGGCGGTCGCGTACACGGAGACCGGGTCGGCATCGAGCAGCCAGCTCGCCGTGTCGATGAAGTGTCCGCCCTCGCCGGCGAAGCGCGAGCCCTCGGTGCCCTGTTGGAGGTACCAGCTGCCGTGCTGCAGCCGGCCCGCGTTGACCAGGTAGCGCAGGCTCGCCGGTCCTGTCCGGGCGCCGAACCGCTGCTTGGCGTCCTGCAGCAGCGGCGCGAAGCGGCGGTTGAAACCGACCTGCAGCCGGTCGTTGCCGGACTCCTCCACCGCCGCGAGCACGCCGGCCAGCTCGTCCTCGGTCAGGGCCAGGGGCTTCTCCACGAACACCGTCTTGCCCGCGAGGAGCGCTCGGCGGGTCAGTTCGGCGTGCGAGCTGTGCCGGGTGACCACGAACACCGCGTCGATGGACTTGTCGCCGAGCACGGCGTCGAGGTCGGTGGTCGCCTCGGCGAAGCCGAACTTCCGCTGCGCGTTGGTCGCGGACAGCGCCGTCGTGGTGACCACGGTCGACAGCGTGACACCGTCGCGCTGGGCCAGGTGCGGGAGCAGCATCGACGTCGCGTAGTTCCCCGCGCCGACGAACGCGAGGCGCACCGGCGCATGCCCGGCCCGGGCCGGGCCCCGCTGCGCGTTCACCGTGGGCACGGTCACCGCCGGAGCCTGAGCCTCACCCTTGTGTTCGGCGTACCGGAACAGCACGGCGACGGCCTTGAGTTCGCCGTCCTTCAGGCTCTGATACGTCTCGACGGCGTCGTCGAGGTCGGCGACGTGGGACACCAGGGGCTCCACGTCGACGCTGCCGCGGGCGACGAGATCGAGAAAGCACGCGAGGTTGCGGCGCTCTGTCCAGCGCACATAGCCGATCGGGTAGTCCCGTCCGTCGAGTTCGTACTCCGGGTCGTAGCGTCCGGGACCGTAGGAGCGGGAGAACCGGACGTCGAGCTCCTTCTCGTAGTACGCGTTCCACGGCAGGTCGAGGCGGCACTTGCCGATGTCGACGACCCGGCCGCGGTCCCGGCACAGCCGGGCGGCCAGCTCGACGGGCTGGTTGCTGCCGCCACCGGCGGCCAGGTACACCTGGTCCACGCCGTGCCCGTCGGTGAGTTCGGCGACGGCGGCTTCCACGGCCGCGGACTCGGGATCGCCGCAGGCCGCGGCGCCCAGGCGCTCGGCGAGCTCACAGCGCGCCGGGTCGGGGTCGACCCCGACCACGCGGGCCCCCGAGGCGGCGAGCAGCTGCACCACCAGTTGCCCGATCAGGCCGAGGCCGATGACCAGGGCCACGTCGCCGAGTTGGGGCTCGCCGCGGCGGACGCCCTGCATCGCGATCGACCCGACGGTGCCGAAGGCCGCGTGCCGCGACGCGAGGCCGTCCGGTACCGGGGCATAGAGGTTCTTCGGCACCCAGTTCAGCTCGGCGTGCAGCGCGTGCTCGTTGCCGGCGCAGGCCACGAGGTCGCCGACCTTCACGTCGTCGATCCCGGGGCCGACCTGCTCGACCACGCCGCACAGCGAGTAGCCCAGCGGGGTGTAGGAGTCCAGCTTGCCCATCACCTTTTGATAGGTGGGGCCCACGCCGTTGGTGGCCACGCTCTGCATGACCTTGGCGACCTGGTCGGGCCGGGAGCGGGCCTTGCCCAGCATCGACATGCCGGCCTCGGACACCTTCATGAGTTCGGTCCCGGTGGAAATCAGCGAGTAGGCGGTGCGGACCAGCACCCCGCCCGGCTTGCATCCCGGCACCGGCACGTCGAGCACCGCGAGCTCGCCGCTCTTGTAGTTCTGAACGACCTGTTTCACCGAAGTCCCCTTGTTTCTAAGCTGTCTTCTACGCTGCCGAGCGAGTGCTCCGGCCGGACCCGGAGGTCGCGTCGCGGTACCAGTACTCGAGGGTCAGCACATGCCACAGATGCTTGGAGAAGTCCCGCTGCCCGGCCGCGTCCTCGGCGACCATGCGCGCCAGCGCGTCGCGGCGCAGCAGCCCGGAGTTGACGAGCACGCCGTCGTTGACCACCTCGCGCACCAGCGGTGCCAGATCCCGGCTCATCCAGGCCCGCAGCGGGGCGCTGAACAGGCCCTTGGGCCGGTACACGATCTCCCGGGGCAGGACCGAGGTGGCCGCCTCCTTGAGGACGGCCTTGCCCTGCCGGCCGACGATCTTGCGGTCGCCGGGCACGGCGAACGCCGCCTTGACCACCTCGACGTCCACGTACGGCACCCGCACCTCGGTCGAGGCCGCCATGCTGGAGCGGTCCGTGTAAGCGAGGTTGAGGCCCGGCAGGAACATCCGTGAGTCGCCCAGGCACATGCGGTTGACGAAGTCGTCGAGCTCGTTGTCCTGATAGATGTCCGCGTGCTCGGTCAGTACGTCGTCGACCGTCCCGGCCAGGTCCGGATCGACCAGGGCAAGCAGCTCGTCCTGGTCGTACATGGTGTAGCTGCGCCGGAAGGCGGTCTCCTCCGGCAGGTCGGCGAAGGAGAGGAACCGTTTCGCGAAGCGCACCGACCGGTACCCCCGGCGGGCCGTGGCGACCGGCAGCCGGTCCACCGCCCTGGACACCCCGCGCCGCAGAGGCCGCGGAATGCGCTGGTAGCGCAGTGCGATCAGGTTGGCCAGGTGCTTGCGGTACCCGGCGAACAGCTCGTCGGCACCCATCCCCGAGAGCATCACCTTGACCCCGGCCTCCCGGGCGGCCGAGCAGATCAGGAACGTGTTGATCGCGGCAGGGTCGCCGATCGGCTCGTCCAGGTGGTACGTCATCTGGGGCAGCAGGTCGAGCACGTTCGGCGCGATCTCGATCTCGTGCAGATCGACGCCGAACCGCGCGGCCACCTGCCGGGCGTAGCGCAGGTCGTCGGGCATCGCCTCGAACTTGGCGTCCTCGGCGCGGAACCCGATCGTGTAGGCGGAGATCCCGGGCTGGTGGCGGGACGCGAGAGCGGTCAGGTAGCTGGAGTCGAGGCCGCCGGAGAGGAAGGTCGCCACCGGTACGTCGGAGAGCAGGTGCCGCCGGGTCGACTCCTCGACGATGGCGGCCAGGTCCGGCAGTTCGCCGCTGCGGGCACGGTCCCGGCCCTCGGCGGCGACGTCCTTCAGGTTCCAGTAACGGCCACGCTCCACCCGGCCGTCGGGCCGGCACCGCAGCCAGCTCCCCGGCGGCAGCTTCTCCGCCTCACGGAACGCGCACCGCGAGTCCGGCACCCAGTAGTAGAGGAGCGAAGCCACCAGTGCCGCGTGATCCACCTCCAGCGATCCGCCGGTGGCGGCGGCGAGCGCCTTGAGCTCGGAGGCGAACATCAGGCCCTGGCCGCGCCGGAGCAGGAAGAGCGGCTTGATGCCCAACTGGTCGCGGGCGAGCACCAGTTCACCGGTGCGCTCGTCGAAGACCCCGAACGCGAACATACCGCGCAGCCGGGGCAGGCAGTCCGTGCCCCAGCGTCGCCAGGCCTCCAGGACCACCTCGGTGTCGGAGGTGCCGCGAAAGCGCACCCCGGTCGCCGCCAACTCGGCGCGCAGCTCGGGCGCGTTGTACAGCTCTCCGTTGTACGTGAGGACGAGGCCCCCCGAGACCATCGGCTGGGCGCCGGTCTCGGACAGGTCGATGATGGACAGCCTGCGGTGCCCGAGGTGCACTTCCCCGTCACCGGCGGGGTGGCTGTAGCGGCCCGCCCCGTCCGGACCGCGGTGGGCGAGGGTCTCGGTGAGCCGGTCGGTCACGGCTTTTCCGTCCGGCCACCGGTAAGTGCCTGCGATGCCACACATGTACTACCGCGCCTCCTGGTCGCTTTCCGGGACTCGAACCGCCCACGACGGCCGCTCCGTTGACCGTCGGCCCGTCACTTTCTCGCGGGCCAGCCGCTCGTTGTGGCCGCGCAGCGCGGTGTCCAGCCCGTCCCACAGGGTGCCGTCGGTCCGGTCCCGCTGATCGGGGTCGATCAGCACCACACCGATCACCGGAATGAGCAGATCCGCGAGCTGCCGCGCCACCGTGTGCAGCCACGCGGCGCTCGCGTGCCCGGCTCGCACGACGAGTACCGTCTGCGTACCGAGGTCCGGCAGGCCCGTCCACGCCGTACCGGGAGCGACCGAGCCGACACCGAGCCGGCGCACCTCGCGCGGCACGGCCGCGACACCCTCGACGCCGACCACCTCCGGGCCTCCCGGCTTCTGGCCGCGCTGGGCGCGCCGCAGACCCGGCAGGCCGTCGACGACGACGACCGGTCCGTCCGCCGCCATGGCCCTGGCGAGGTCGAGGGCGATCACGCTCGCGCTGTCCGCACAGCCCAGTTCCAGCAGCGACAACGGTTCCGCGGAGCCACGCACCGTGCGGGCCAGGGTCGCCGTGAGCCGTTCGCGTGCCGCCCGGGTCCGTCTGCGCTGCCACAGCCTGACCCGCCGACGGCGCACACCGCGCAGTTCCGCGACGACCGAAGCGCCCAGGTTCGCCGCGATGTCCCGGCGCAGCACGGGGCGGTCCGCCACCACCGTGCCGACCGCGGCCACCGCGAGCCCGAGGACGAGCCCGAGGACGAGCCCGATCGCGGCGTTGGTGGCCGCGGATCTGGGCAGGGAGTGCCGCACCGCGCGCGGGGCGTCCACGATCTGCGTACCGGCGACGATCTGGGGCGTACCCATGCGCGCCTCCTCGGCGCGCTGGTCGAAGTCGGCGATCCGCGAGTTGAGCTCCGCCCGGCGGGCGAAGAGCGACTCGATACTCGCCGACGCCTTCGGGTCGCTGTCCGGCGACCTGTCCCCGATCTCCTTGTTGACGCCCGCGAGCTCGTGCCGCATGCGGTCACCCTGGTCGCTCAGGGCCTTGGCCTCCGCCTGCGCGGACGCCTTCATCCGCCGCACATGATCCGCGACGAACGCGTCCGCCAAGGCCTTGGCCCGGGCCACCGCCTGCGCGTCGCTGTCACCTGTCACATCGATCTGCAGCACGTTGTTGGTCAGCCCGGTCACCCGGTAGTCCTTCATGAAGTCCTCAGGCCGTTCCGAGGACTTGAGGGACTGCAGGGCCTTGTCCGCGATCCGTGTGGTCCGCAGCAGCTCCACGTCCGTGCGGATCAGCGTCCCGGTGTCGTTCGGCTGGTCCGCCTGATGCGCAACCAGCACCTTGGTCGCCGCGGCCGGCGCCGGCGGCCGCAGGACTGCCACCGCCGCGCCGATCAGCAGCCCCACCAGCGCCAGGGAGCACCACAGGCGACGGCGCCTGCGCACCGCCACCACCAATGCCTGCAGGTCCAGCAGGTGCACGGATGCCGACGACTCCGAAGTCGTGCTCGTCGTCACGCGGAACCTCCCCTCACGTGGCCGCCCACCGAGAGCGCCAGAGCGGCATCGTCCGGGAGCTGCTCGGCAGACCGTGTCGGACGGCCCCGGACCGCACCGGCGACGACGATGCCGACGACCTCATGCCGGCCGTCCGCACACGCCTCGGCGACGCCCGCGAGCTCCCCCGCGGTCCAGCTGCCCGCGCTGAGCACGACGAGCGCCCCGGACTCGCTGACGCGGTCCGGCACCATCGGCCGGTCCACGGAGACTTCCACCACGCGCAGGGCCGGATCCCCCTTGGCCTCGGTCACGAGGTACCCGGCGGCCCGGCGGGCGATCTCGTCGCCGTCCGGAACGACGACCAACAGCTCGCGGGGTGCGGGCAGTTGGTCGCGGAGCCGGGTGCACACCCGCCGGTAGCGAAGCCGCATGCCGGCCTCGTCGCCGGACCGCTGCGGGGTCGGCAGGTCCCATCGGGTGTCGACACCGAGCAGCCGCCGGATCCGGTTGCCCGGGGCCCGGTCTTCCGGCCGGTGCGCGGGCCGTTCGCCCGCCACGTCGACAGTGCCGATGAGCGTCGAGCCCAGCGCAGCGGCGATCTCCGGTTCGGAGCGCAGTCGGCGATTTCGCCGCGCGGCGGCGAGGTGGCCGATGACCGCGAACAGGAAGAACAGCACCGCCCCGGCGGCGATGAGCTGCGTCCTCGTCGGTGGCGCCTCGCCGGTCGGCCGGGCGGCCGACCCCATGACGACCATGCCGCCCTTGTTGTTCGCCGGGTCGGCCTGGTCCAGCTTCGTCATGGCCTCTTCCAGTGAGGTGCGCAGCTTCTCGAGCTCGGTGCGGGCCTGCACGCTCTCCACGCTCTGCCCGGGATCGGCCGCATCGGCCAGTTCGGTGATGCGGCGGTTGGTCTCCACGACCTGCTTCCGCAGCGTCTCGGGCACCGTTGCCGCGTCCGTGTTGCCGCCGGCGATTCGCGCGGCGAACCTGACGAACTGCTGGGCCAACCGGTCCGAGAGCTGCTGAGCGTGCTTCGGGGTGTCGGCCGTTCCGGAGATTTTGATGATGTTCCCGTCGGCGGCCTTGGCGGTCACTCGATCCCGCAGGTCGGCGCCACTGACACCGTTCCAGCCGAGCTGGGAGGCCACGGGGTCGACCACCGACGAACTGGTCGCGATGTCGACCTGGGTCAGCAACTCGCGCTCTTCCCACTGCCCCGGCAGCAGTACCGATGTCGACGCCGTGTAGCGCGGCGGGAACAGCACCACCGAGGTGCCGTAACCGACGAGCGCGCCCACCAGGGTGAGGACGGCCAGCAGCCGCCAGCGTCGGCGGAGGATCTGCCCGATCATGGCCAGGCGAATCGTGTCATCGCTCAAGGACGCCGCCTCCCCCGTGCCCGCACCGGGCCGCCCGTCGAGACCGGAGTGTGGTCACGGCAGGCGGCGGCGTAGGCGGCGAGCAGCGACGCCTGTGAGTTCCGCCAGGAGAGCTGCCCGCTGATCCGTTCCTGGCCGATCTTGCCCATACGGGCCCTCTGCTCCGGATCGTCGAGGAGCACCGTGATGAGTTTGGCGAACGCGGCCTCGTCGTTGGCGGGCGCGTACACGGCAGCTTCACCGGCGGAGACTCTCGCCTCCCGGAGGTCGAACGAGACGATCGGCCGGCCCATCACCATGTATTCCAGGACCTTGTTCATGGTCGACACGTCGTTGAGGGGGTTGCGCGGGTCGGGGGAAAGGCACACGTCCGCGGTGGACAGGTAGCGCACCAGATCGGCGTCCGGGATGCGTCCGGTGAACTGCACCTGCTCCGAGAGCCCGAGCTGCCGGGAAAGGTCCACCATCGCGTCGAACGCGTCGCCTGCGCCGACGAACACCGCGTGCCAGTCGCTACGTCCGAGTTCGTCACGCAGCTTCGCGAGAGCGCGCAACGCGTAGTCGACGCCGTCCTGCGGGCCCATGACGCCGAGGTAGCACAGCAGATGGGGCTTGCCGCGCTTCAACTCCGGCTCGGCCGGCACCGGGTGGAACCGGTCGATGTCGGGCGCGCTGCGCACCACGAACACGTCCTCCGGCCGTCGGCCGCCACGGCGGACCGCCACGTCCCGGTAGCTCTCGTTCGTGGCGAGCACGATGTCCGCGGCCCGGTAGGTCCGCCGCTCCAGCGCGCACACGGCGCGGTAGAGAAGGTCCTTGCCGCGGTCGAACCGGGAGAGGTACAGCTCGGGCACCAGGTCGTGCTGGTCGAACACGAACCGTGCGCCCTGCCGCTTCAGCATCAGCGCCGGCAGGAACAACAGGTCCGGCGGGTTGCAGGCGTGCACCACGTCGACCGGGCCGACCTTGCGGGCCAGCCGGACGGTGTGCCACAACGCCGATCCGTACTCGCGCAGATAGCCGGACGGTCCACCGGTGGCCGCGCGCAGCGGGTAGCGGTGGATCCGCACCCGGTCGATCACCGCCTCCGGCTCCGTGTCCCGCTTCTCCCCCCGGGGACAGATGACGTGCACTTCCCAGCCCGCGTCGCGCAGCGTCGTGCACTCCTGCCACACCCGCCGGTCGAACGGCACCGACAGGTTCTCCACCAGAATCAGCGCGCGCCGGTCAGCCCGGTCGCCACTGCTCGCGTCACCAAGCAAGGCCCACGTACCCCGGTTCGGCCCGGCGCACCGCGGCGTCGGGAAGGCGGATGAGGTCGACGATCACGGGTCCCTCGCCATGGGGCAGCACCGACACCACGGCAGGGTCCTTGGTCCCGACCAGGCATACCTCGGCATGCTCGAGCACCTCGTCGACGGAGTCGGCGAGCAGCTGCGCGAGGTGCGGCAGCCGGGTCTCGATGTACTCGCGGTTCGCGCCGAGCAGCCGGGACAGGCTCACGTTGGCGTCGTAGATCTTCAGGTCGTACCCCTTGCCGAAGAGCCTCTCCGCCAGCTCGACGAGCGGGCTCTCGCGGAGGTCGTCGGTGCCGGGTTTGAAGGAGAGACCGAACAGGCCCACCCGGCGCTTGCCGGTGCGCTCGACCAGGTCCACGGCACGCTGCAGGTGTTCGGAGTTGGAGGTCAGCACGTGGGCGAGGATGGGCACCGAGACGTCGGCCCGCTGCGCCGCGTACACCAGGCTGCGCAGGTCCTTGGGCAGGCAGGAACCGCCGAAGGCGAAGCCTGGCCGCAGATAGGCGGGGCTGATGTTCAGCTTGCGGTCGGCCAGGAACACGTCCATCACCTCGTGCGAGTCCACCCCGAGTGCCTGGCACACCGCGCCCAGCTCGTTCGCGAAGCCGACCTTGAGGCCGTGGAACGCGTTGTCCGCGTACTTGATCGCCTCGGCCGCCGGGATCGGCACCCGGAACACCTCGCCGGGCAGGCCTTCGTACAGGGACGCCACCACGTCGCCGCTCGCCGCATCGAGCTCGCCGATGACGGTCTTGGGCGGGTCGAAGAAGTCCCGCACGCTCGTGCCCTCGCGCAGGAACTCCGGGTTGACCGCGACCCCGAAGTCCACGCCGGCCGTGCCGCCGACGAACTTCTCCAGGATCGGCACCAGCAGGTTCAGGCAGGTGCCCGGAAGCATGGTGCTGCGGAACACGACGGTCTGCCGCCCACCCCGCTCGGCCACCGCGGCACCGATCTGCTCGGTGACCCGCTCCAGATACGTGGTGCACAGACTGCCGTTGGGCTCCGACGGCGTGCCCACACACACCAGCGACACCTCGCTGCCCATGATCGCCTCACGGACGTCGGTGGTGGCGCGCAATGCCCCCGTCCGCACGACCTCGGCGGTGAGCTCGCCGATCCGCTCCTCGACGACCGGCGCCTTGCCGGCGTTGACCATGTCGACCTTCACCTGGTTCACGTCCACGCCGATGACCTCGTGGCCCAGGCTGGCCAGGCACGCGGCCGATACGCAGCCCACGTAACCGAGCCCTAATACACTGATTCTCATTACCCGTCCCTCCCCCCAGGCCCTTGCGGCCTGCCTTCCGTTCGCTACTGGACGGCGCCCCCGCGCCTCAGTAAGCCCCCTGCCCCTGGAGCACCGCACGCAGCGTCTTCCACAAGATCACTGTGTCCAGGGCGAGCGACCAGTCCTCCACGTACCGCAGGTCGAGGCGGACAGCCTCCTGCCACGGCAGGTCGCTGCGCCCGCTGATCTGCCACAGTCCGGTGAGCCCGGGCTTGACGAGGAGGCGCCGCCGAATGTCCGGCCCGTACGCAGCGGACTCCTCCGGTAACGGAGGCCGCGGCCCGACCAGCGACATCGATCCGGTCAATACGTTGAACAGCTGCGGGAGTTCGTCGATCGAGTACCTGCGCAGCACCGCTCCGACCCGGGTCACCCGCGGATCCCGGCGGAGCTTGAACAGCAGGCCTGCACCCTCGTTGCGGTCGGCCAACTGGGCCCGGGCGCCGTGGGCCCCGACGACCATGGTGCGGAACTTGAAGATGGTGAACTCGCGGCCGTCCTTGCCGACTCTGCGCTGGCGGTACAGGGCACCGCCGCGACTGTCCGCCAGTACGAGCAGCCCGACGAGCACCATCAGCGGCGCGAACAGGATCAGCAGGAGCGCCGCGCCCATCCGGTCGACGACTCCCTTGACCGCCCGCCGGCCCCCGGTGAAGGTCGGCATGCTGACCCGCAGCAGTGGGATCCCGAGCACCGCGTCGATGTGCAACCGCGGGCCTGCCACCTCCATCAGCACGGGAGCCACGACCATCTCGGCGTCGCTGCCTTCGAGGTTCCAGGCCAGCCTCTGCAGCCGGTCCGGAGACCAGTACGCGTCCGGCGTGACGGCGACGACGCGGTAGCCGTCGCGGCGCACATGGCTTGCGACGTCCGTCAGTTGACCGACGACCGGAACTCCGTCCAGTTGGTCACCGTCGAGCCCAAGACCATCCATCGTGCACACCGCGTCCACCCGCCAGCCGAGATGCGGGAACTTACGGGTTCGCGTGATCAGGTCGCGGACGGTGGCCGGACTCCCCGCGGCGAGCACCGGTCGCAGGCACTCACCCTCCTTGCGCTGCTTGTGCAGCCAGAGGCGGAGCACATACCGCTCGGTCATGGTCACGAACGCAATGGCCGGTATGGCGACGAAGATCCAGAGCTTGATGTTGCGCGAGGTCAGAGCGATCCCGCCGAGCGCCAGGACGACGGTCGCCGTGAACAGTGCGCGCCCGAGTCTGCGGAACTCCTCGGCGCCCTGGCCGAGTACGGCCGGAGCCCAGGACCGGATCACCGCAAGCGCTCCCAGCACCAGCAACTCGGTGCCGAATGCGAGGATTCCCCACTTCTCGTGCCAGTTTGCCGCGTCCCGGGCCCCGAAGAAATTTCCGATCGACGCCACCACCAAGGCGGTGGCCACGGTGTCGCTGGTGATCACGGTACGGCGATAGCGCTGCTCCCAGTCGCTCGCCGGCTGTCTCAAGGCTCCGTTCGCCAGATGCCCCCGCGCCGACGGAAAAGGGCCGACCAATCCCCCCTGCCGCACAGAACCCCCCCGGTCCAGTGGTTCGACATGCTCGCCCAACACTTGCCCCTCCCCCCAGAAGGCCCCCGCCTCCTCACAGTCCTTCACCTCGGGAGGCCACGCCTCCCGCGCCGCGCTGTTCGTCCCCCCGGGAGGCCCCCGCCTCCCGCGCATGGCATTCCTGCTGTTTCAGCGCTGGTCGAACAACCCACCCCGGCGACAGCAGACCCACCTGGCCTGCCAGAAACCCGCCGGAACCTCGGATGCTGCCCGCATCCAAAGCCCCCTCGCGGGCTCCAAAAGTTGATCACCCCCATGTCCGACGCCGGAGTCGCAGTCACTGTCGTCCGTAGCGCCAGACCAATAGATCATCATTTGTCGCCTGGTGTCCCACCATGTGAAGCACGGTCAATCTAGACCATCGAGGCTCAACTGCAGATAGGGATGTGGGGAATTGGTGGACAAGATTTGAAGGAGGGTCCACGAACCGGTCGCCACCTGCGGGTGTGTCGATGAGGACGATATTCCGCGTGACCTGTGATGACGAAGGTTCCCCGGTCCGCCGACACCGGCAATGCGGGTCCGTCCTGACACTGCCAACTGGCCGCGCCCGGGGGCCTGTCCGGTGGATCGTGTTGGTGCGCACGGCGCGGTAGATGCTGGTGGGGGGCGTGCGATCCACGTCACGACCCGCGGAAGCGGATCTTCACCGCTCGCTCGCGCGGGAACGCCTCGAGGGAGGTCCCCGCCGACGCTGGTGGTGCTGGCGAGAAACAGTCTGTCAACTAGCGCACAAAGCACGCCGATCAGTCGCAACGGCGGCCGGCTCATCGATCGACCTGAAGCCGCCCTTGACGGACCGTCACTGATCGGTGCCCCGGATCGGCCGGATCGCCACCGCGCGCGGAACGGAGTAACTGATGGACCGTCACTTCGAGTAGTCGACAACTCTGCGAGCGCCAAAAGGAATTGACACGAACCGCGACCCCGCGAAGCGGCCACGCGAGGAACAGTGCCGACCGACAAGATGTCGTACTTCGAGGGGCAGCTGGTGGTTGGCTCCGGAGATGGCGCAATCCAGCTCCTCCTCGTACAGTCCGCCAGTCCGCCAGTCCGCGCCCGACGGACGGCCTGCCCCCCTCCCCGGCAACTGGCCGGGGGCCTTCGCTGTCGGCCGTCACAAGGGGACGGGGCCGGCGTCTGCCTCCCACATTTCGACTACGGAGCGTGCGGCCTGCGCATATGTCAGGGCTGGTGACGCGGGATCGTCGAGGACGTCTCGCTCGCGGGTGCACTCCCACTCGACGTGGGCCGCCATGTCGACCAGTTCCGTGGCATCGCGCTGCGGGAGCCGGCCGCCTGGCGTCGTCCGCATCACCCGCTCCAGGTCCACCCACCGGTCGGGCGCGAGGCTTCGGACCGCGTCGATGAACGCCATGGGGATCTCGCGCGGAGCTCGCTTTTCCGGCGTGTAGAGCACGTGATCTGTGTCGTTGTCGGTCACGGTGAACTGGCCGACGGGCCGTAGCAGTCGGGTGCTGCCGTCGTACCGGGTCAACGTCAGCTCGATCTCGCGGGCGTCGCCGAAGTCGACGTTGCTGACCACGCCCTGGTGCCGCGTCTCGCGGGCCGGGCGCTCGTCGTCGCTCATCCAACGGTCGTCAAGTACCACTCGGCGGCCGCGCAGCGCGGCCCAGTCGACTGTCGCCGGATCATGGAGTGCGGTACTGCTCACGGCTTCCCCAACGGTCGGTCTGGTCATCGGGACACGTGGCGCGGCTCGTGCGTATCCGTATGCCAGTCAGGGCCTGTCCGGCGGATCAGCTCAGAGCCGCCACGCGGCAACCTTAGGCTTGCACCCCGCCGGCCCGCAGTAACCGGACCGTCGCGACCCGCCGGTGGCGCGGACGGATGTCGGCCAGGAGCCCGCACAACAGCTCCCTGCGGTACGTGGTCGGCACACGGCAACAAGGCCGCGGTCGCCTGCCGGACCACCGCTTCCGGCGAGTCGTCAAGGAGCGGTCGTGCGTCATCGACGCGTGCCGCCTCCAGCGCCTGCGGCCCCGCCACCCCGCAGGCGCACACACCGGGGACCGGGAACGAGAGGAGCACCCGGACCAGGACCCGCATGCTCACGCGCCCCGCACTCGCCGAGGCCCACTGCGGCGGCGGACCGGGCCGTGAGGTCGGCTCACAGCGCGCGTACGGCGGCCCGGGTGGGTGCCGCCCTGGCACGCCACCCACCGCGCGCACGCCCGTGCCACGGCGGATCGGTCGGTGAGGCACATGAGGGACGGCTCGACGTAGGGGGCACCGCCGAAGCCGCCCAGCAGCGAGTCGCCGACGACCTGCGCACCCAGCTCGCCCGCGCCGAGGAGTTCGCCGCCACACTGCGCGAGCGGCTCCCGTCACCTCGGTGAGCTCACCACACTGTCGGTCAGCCGCGCGCGCCGGTGACGGCCCGTGCCCGTGGTGTGGCTTAGGGCTTGTCAGCGGTGGGGATGAGGGTGGTGCGCACCCCCAGCCGGGCGGCCAGCGCGAGCAGGCCGACGAGAGTTCCGCACCAGGCGATGGTCGAGCCGATCGTGGCGGCGCTGCTCCTACGCAAGGAAGGGAGGCAGGATGCACACCTCCGTGAAGGCGCTGATCGTGTCTACCACAGCGAGCCTGGTCATGGTCATCCTTCTGACCGCGGCCGATGTCGGGCCCGCGTGGCTGTGGTGGACGCTGTGGGCAGCGCTCGCAGCCGGCACCGCGGCCATCGTGGCCGGCGAGCGCAGACGGGACAGCGTCTGACCGTCCGCGGGATCCACCGGCGCCCCGTGTCCCCTGCGAGACTCCCCCAGCTTCGTGCCGGCCGGTCCCAGCCGCCATGGCGCTGAACCTGGTGCGCGATTCAGGCCAAGAGCAGGCGAAGGCCGAGATCTGCCGCCTCGAGGTCGGCAAGGTCACCGTTGCGCTCGGCCCACCGGCCCGAGTCGAGGTCGTCGCCAAGGCTTCGCACCGCCCTCTGCTCGGCCTCCGCCCCGACCCTCGTCCACACCGACATCGCACGGCGCACGTGATCCTCCAGATACGCCCCCGGCCGGCGCCAGTACGCCTCGAACAGGCCGTCGGCGCAGTCCCACGGGATGGGCACCGGTTCGGCGCGGGCGTCGATCGCGTCGGCCATCCCAGCAAGCGAGGGAAACTCCGCGAGGACGGCGGCGAACTCGGGCAGGTAGTCGCGGGTAAGCCAGAACCGGTCCTGCCATCCGGACTCGTCGGTGTCGAACGTGAGCACCACCACGCGTCGTGCCACGCGCCGCATCTCACGCAGCCCCGCGATCGGGTCCCCCCAGTGGTGAACGGTGGAGACGGCCATCGCCACGTCGAAGGACCGGTCCTCAAAAGGCAGACTCTCCGCAGCGGCAGCCACACACGGCGCCGAACCAGCGGGCCGCTGCCCCCGCATCACCGCCGATGGCTCCACCGCAATCACGTCCCGATCAGCAGGCTCGTAGGAACCGGTGCCGGCCCCGACGTTCAGCACCGTCTGCGCGTCGCCGAGCGCGTCCCAGATCTGCGCGGCGATCCGCGGGTCGGTACGCCGTGTCGCGGTGTAAGCGCCGCCGATCGCGTCGTACAGCCGTGCACCGAGCATCTCCAGTTGTTCCTCCGGTGTCACCATCAGTCCTTTCCCCCGTGCCTCGAGTTCTCTGTCAATGGCCGCCACCATGGCGTCAGCGCGATCACGCCGCTCCAGCAACAGGCCGCGAAGTCGGCGCAGGTGCGCGACCGCGTCGGTGGACGGGTCACCGACCAGCTCCGCGACCTCCCGCAGCCCGAAACCCAACCGCCGATAGGCCAGCACCTCCCGCAGCCGCTCCACATCGCCCGCCGAATAGGCCCGGTACCCGGCCGCGGTCCGACCCGACGGCCGAACGAGCCTGATCTCGTCATAGTGATGCAGCGTGCGGACGCTCACGCCGGCCAACTCGGCCACACGTCCCACAGTCCAGTGATCCTCCACGGCATCGACTATGCAGCCTGACGCCACGTGAGGGTCAAGGGCCCGCTCATGACGCCAGGAGCCACATGCGCAGCAACGGTCCGAAGCGACTCCCGCAAGCCGGCGCGACGGTCTGGTTCGGAAAAGCCAGGAACCAGCTGACGGTCATCCACCTGTGCTGGTCGCACACGCCCCGCCCGCGAACTGGGCCGGCGTAGGGACCGTCCGGTGAACCATGTTCAGCTGAAGAGTTGTTGGGCCCGGCGAGCAATCTCATGCGGCGTCAGGTCTTCCAGGTGCGTAAGGAAGATCCAGACGTGTCCGTAGGGGTCCCGCAGGATGGACGTGCGATCGCCGTGGAACTGATCGGCCGGCGGCTGCAGCAGCTCAGCACCGGCCGCGACAGCCCGTTCCGCGAGGGCATCGACGTCATCGACGAACACATGCAGCCCCACAGTGGTACCGCCAAGGGCGGTTGGTGCGCTGAAGAGAGGGCCTTCGGCGTCGCCGAGCATCATGGTGGCCCCTTGCACACTGACCTCGGCGTGCAGGACGCGTCCGTCCGGGCCGTCGATACGGAACAGCTCTTCGGCCCCGAACGCCTTGGCGTAGAAGTCGATCGCGGTCGCGGCCCCGTCGACCATGACGTGGGCAATGACGGCGTTGCGATAGGTCTCGGGAACATTGGTCGTGGCCATCGGGAGTGCCTCCTCGGTCGACTGCAGCTGATGACCATGACGGTAGAAGCTCGACCAAACTTGAGGTCAAGAGTCGATCGCCCTGGGAAGTGTCGTGCGGTGCCCCAACCACCTGCGCCGGCCGAGATTCCGCCATAGGTCGCCGCATTCCGGGGTGGCCAGTGCTGTCCGGGCGATTGGCCCAGCCCACACCGACGGACGACCTCCCCGCATCTCAAAACACTTCCGGTCGGCACGCCTCTCCCAGCCAGTGAGCACCACCCAGGGATGACGAGCGCGGGCACATCCTGGCCACTGCCTGCCGGCAGCGGCCCTCCTTCGCCACCCGGTGCCAGCTCTCGCGGTGGCTGCGCGGGATGCGCGCCCGGTCGCCGCGGAAAAGCGCCCGGCCGAGTGAGACGGGCGCGGTTGCGCGCCTTCCGACGAGCGGTGCATCGGTTTTTGCGAGACCTTGAGGAGGGCGCCCCACAGTGGCGACGCATATCCAGGGTGACACCCACACCCAGCGAGGAAGGCCGGCCGTGGTGAGTGAATCGGATACAGGCGCCGCGGGGCGGAGCCAGGGTGAGATGGCCCAACTCTCGGCGATCGAGTTGAACGTCAACGATCAGGTGCGACGGCTTGAGGTGGATCCACGGACCTCGCTGCTCGACGCGCTGCGCGAGCACCTGCGCCTGAGCGGGACCAAGAAGGGGTGCGATCACGGGCAGTGCGGCGCCTGCACGGTGCTGATCAACGGCCGGCGCGTGAACTCCTGTTTGACGCTCGCCGTGATGCACGAGGACGACGAGATCGTGACGATCGAAGGCCTGGGCGCTCCCGATGGCCTGCACCCCATGCAACGTGCCTTCGTCGAGCGTGACAGCTTCCAGTGTGGCTACTGCACGCCCGGCCAGATCTGTTCGGCCGTCGGCATGCTCGCCGAGGTGGAGGCGGGCTGGCCCAGCCACGCCACCACTGACGTGACATCGACGCGGATCGCGCTGACCGATGAGGAGATCCGCGAGCGGATGAGCGGCAACATCTGTCGGTGCGCCGCCTATCCCAACATCGTCGCGGCCATCCGTGGCATCGCGGACGGAGGCCCGGAATGAGATCTTTCACGTACGAACGAGCTACGGACGCCCAGGCCGCCGTCGCAGCCGTGTCCAGAACCGGGGCGAAGTTCATCAGCGGCGGCACCAACCTGCTCGACCTGATGAAGCTCGACATCGAGAAGCCCAGCCATCTGGTCGACATCAGCCGCCTTCCGTTGCGGGAGATCGAGGAGCTCCCGGACGGCGGACTGCGTATCGGGGCCCAGGCGGCGAATTCCGACGTGGCCGCCGATGACCGAGTGCGTACCCGCTACCCGGTACTGGCGGAAGCACTGGTGGCCGGTGCCTCGGGCCAACTGCGCAACAAGGCGTCCACCGGGGGAAACCTGTTGCAGCGCACTCGCTGCCCCTACTTCTACGACACAGCTGCGGGCTGCAACAAACGGGATCCCGGCACCGGATGCTCGGCGATCGGCGGGTTCAACCGGATTCACGCCGTCCTCGGCGCCAGCGACTCCTGCATCGCCACCCACCCCTCGGACATGGCCGTCGCGATGACCGTGCTGGAGGCGGAGGTCGAGCGGCTCGACGCCGACGGGTCGGTGCGCCGCGTCGGCGTCGCAGACTTCTACCGGCTGCCGGCCGATACGCCGCACATCGAGACCGTGCTGGGTCCTGGCGAGATGATCACGAGCGTGGTCCTTCCCCCGCCCCCGTCGGGCCGGCAGATCTACCGCAAGGTGCGAGACCGGGCGTCGTACGAGTTCGCGCTGGTCTCCGTGGCGGCTGTCGTCTCGACCGATCAGGGGGCGATCAGTGAGGCGCGGGTGGCCTTCGGCGGTGTGGCGCACAAGCCCTGGCGGTCCATCGAGGCCGAGGCCGCGTTGATCAGCCGTCCCGCCACGATGGCCACCTATCGCGCCGCCGCCGAGGCCGCGATGCGCGACGCCGTGGGGCAGGGGCACAACGACTTCAAGATCGAGCTGGCCAAGCGCACGCTGTGCCGCACGCTGGCACAAGCGGCTCAGGCGAGTTGAGGAGACAAGATGATCGGGCAAGCGCTGAACCGCGTCGACGGCCCGTTGAAGGTCGCCGGCCAAGCCACTTACGCCTACGAGCAGTGGGGGGCCGGCCAACCTCTCTACGGATTCATCGTCGGGGCGACGATCGGCAAAGGCCGCATCACCCGGATCGACACAGAGAATGCCGAACGCGCACCTGGCGTACAGATGGTGATGACCTATCACAATGCCCCCGAGCAGGGTGCCCGTGATGAGTCCGTTCCGGCCGAATACTGGCGCGCCCAGCCTGTGCTGACCGGTCCCGACATCCACTATTACGGCGAGCCAGTGGCATTCGTCGTCGCCACGGCCCTCGAGCAGGCCCGAGCGGCCGCCGATCTGGTCGAAGTCGAATACGCCGACGGGCGCGGACGTTTCAACTTTGCCGAGCAGGAAGACGAGGTGTACATCCCGAAAGTCGTCAACGCCGGTCTCCCTACCGACACCGCGGTCGGCGATTTCGATGCCGGTTTCGACAGCGCGGCGGTCAAGCTCGACCAGGAGTACACGACGCCGTACGAGCTCTCGATGCCGATGGAACCGCATGCGTGTCTGGCGGAACCGCGCGACGAGGACATCGTCGTCTACGTCAGCTGCCAGATCGTCGACGCGGCGCGGGCCTCCGTCGCCTCCACCCTTCGGCTCGACCCGGAGCGGGTTCACGTCGTCACCCCCTTCGTCGGCGGGGGCTTCGGCTCCAAGCTGGGCATCCATTCCGAGACGATCCTGGCGGCGCTCGCCGCTCGCGAGTTGCGCCAACCGGTCAAGGTCGCGATGACCAGGCAGCAGATCTTCCAGCTCGTCGGCAACCGTCCCACGACCAGCCAGCGGGTTCGCCTGGGCGCGGAGCAGGACGGACGGCTCACCGCGATCGCCCATGACGTCACCATGCACACCAACCCCGACCGGGAGTACGCCGAGCAGACCGCCGCCACGACCCGCAGTCTCTACGCCGCGCCCCACCGGTTGACCAGTCACCGGCTCGCGCCGCTCGATCTGCCGCCGGGGACGGACGTCCGCGCACCGGGCGAAGCTCCGGGCATGCTGGCGGTCGAGTCGGCGATGGACGAGCTGGCCCATGCGCTCGGGATGAACCCGGTCGAGCTGCGGATCCTCAACGAGCCCACCGTCGATCCCGAGCGAGACGTCCCGTACAGCGACAGGCACCTGGTCGACTGCCTGCGCGAAGGCGCGCGCCGGTTCGGCTGGGAGCACCGCCCCGCCACCCCGGCGAGCGTGCGCGACGGGCGATGGTTGGTGGGCTACGGCATGTCGGCCGCCATCCGTGGGCACTTCCAAGGGCCGACAGCGGCGCGGGTGCGGTTGGAGGCCGACGGCACCGCCGTCGTTCAGACGGACATGACCGATCTCGGCACGGGCACGTACACCGTCCTGACTCAGGTCGCGGCCGACGGGCTCGGACTGCCGCCCGATCGGGTGCGGATCGAGCTCGGGCGTTCCGAGTTTCCCACCAGCTGGGGGTCCGGCGGCTCGTGGGGCGCCGCCAGTTCGAGCAATGCGGTGCATGGCGCGTGTATGGCCCTGCGTGAGCAGCTCCTGGCCGCGGCGCGCGGCGACACGGATTCGCCGCTGCACGGCCTGGACCCGGCGGACGCCGTGTTCTCGGATGGCAACGTGGCTATCGGCGGCGCGTCCGAGGCGCTGAGCGAGATCGTCGCACGCAACCGGCCGGAAGGGTTCGAAGCGGAGGGCGGTACCCGCTTCATGGGCGACGATCCGAACTACACGGACTACTCGATCAACACCTACGGGGCCCATTTCGCTGAAGTGGGAGTCGATGCGGACACCGCCGAGATCCGTCTGCGGCGGATGCTCGGCGTGTTCTCGGTGGGCCGCGTGCTCAACGCCAAAACAGCTCGCTCGCAGCTGATCGGCGGCATGATCTGGGGAGCCGGCGCGGCCCTCGAAGAAGAGGCCGTGGTCGACCTGCGATCCGGCGCCTTCGTCAACCGGGACTTCGCGCAATACCTGGTGCCGGTCCACGCCGACATCCCCGACGTCGACGCGGTCGTCCTTGACAGCTACGACGACAAGGCCAATGCCCTGGGCGCGAAGGGCGTCGGCGAGCTGGGCATCTGCGGGGCCGGTGCGTCCATCGCGAACGCGGTGTTCAACGCCACCGGCGTCCGCGTGCGCGACTTCCCCATCACCATCGAGAAGGTGCTCCCCGGTCTACCGCTGATGGACACCTGAGTCCGCGCAGACGGTGCCGGCTCACGCCAACCAGAAGTGGGCGTGAGCCGGCGAAACCTGGAGCGTTCCGAGCACCTGAGGCCGACCCCGCCGGACACCGGCGTCGGCCGCCGCCTCAAGGGTCCGCCACGACAGCGAGTCCCAGCGCTCCCGCTTCGAGGTCGTAGCCCGGCTGCACGAACCAGAACGGGTCCTCGCGCGACGTGCTGGATGAGCACGACGCGGCCACTGTTGTTGATGACGTGCGGGCGTGAAAGAACCCTTGCGGCAGTAGGCCGCGAGGGTTCTTGGTGCTCATGGTGTCGGTTTCGTGTTCACGGCGTCGCCGAGGAGATCAACGGTCCATATTGGGAGGCCCGGGAACGAGCCGGTGTCGTGGCTGGGGCAAGAGGCTCGAAGACGGGACGCCTGTGAGACATTCTGATCTTGCTCGCCGTATCCATGCGGCCGCTCACCTGACTGGGCATTTCACGCTTCGATCGGGACGAACTGCCACGGAGTACTTTGACAAGTACCGGTTCGAGGGCGACCCGGTCCTGCTCGATGAGATCGCCAGACAGACGGCTGCGCTGGTTCCCTCTGGCACCGAGGTCCTGGCCGGTCTGGAGATGGGCGGCATCCCGGTCGTGACCGCGCTCGGCCGACACACAGGTCTGCCCTGCGCGTTCGTGCGCAAGCAGGCCAAGCCCTATGGCACCTGCCGTCTCGCCGAGGGCGCTGACGTCGAGGGGCGCCGGGTGCTGGTCGTTGAGGATGTGGTCACCAGCGGAGGACAGATCCTGCTGTCGACGGCGGACTTGCGTGGTCTGGGTGCTGAGGTGCAGGAGGCTTTGTGCGTGATTGACCGTGAGCAAGGGGGTGCCGACGCCCTCGCGGCCAAGGGCATCGGACTGCTGTCGTTGCTGACGGCCGGGGATCTGCGGGCCGCTGCCACCTGATCGACAAGGATGGGTGGTCACGCTGTCGCGTGCGACCCGGTGACAGGGAGGCGGGTACAGGACTCCTCCACGATCTCTTCTCCTCAGCGAACGCGGCGGACCGGGCGATGTGGGGGGACTGCCGGACGAAGTTGATGACGGAGCGGGGCATGCCCCAGCTGGTCAGGTGGATAGGCTCGACGGCGTCCTCGAAGAACAGCGGATCGGACCGGCCAGCGCCTTCGACGGTGACCTCTGCGGTCGACGCGCACGGTCCTTCCGTCCTCCACCCTCACGGAACCGCCCAGGCCAGGGGAAGGTTCGAGGTGCAGGGCATGCCGCTCCCTGCAGGTTGGAGACGGAGCCTGTTCGGGCCAGAGCTGAACTCCGAGCCGTCTGGGGCCGATGGGCGTCAGGGATCCGGGGTCGGCTTGCGGCGTGGGGCGATGTCAGCGGCGGGACATGTAGAGGTTGAATGCCTTGTGCAGCACCTTGTTGAGTGGGAAGTCCCATTCCCCAAGGTATTCAACGGCCTGTCCGCCGGTTCCGACCTTGAACCGGAGCAGGCCGAGGTGGTGGTTGCCCTCCTCCAGCGTGTCGGTGATGCCACGGAAGTCGTAGATGGCGGCTCCGAGTTCGTAGGCATCGGACATCATTCGCCACTGGATGGCGTTGTTGGGCTGGACCTCACGCTTACGGCTGGTGGAGGCCCCGTAGGAGTACCAGACGTGCTCGCCGACGGTCAGCATCGTGGCGGCCGCGAGTACCTCTCCGTCGTGGTGGGCGAGGTAGAGGCGCATGCGGTTGTCGTCCTCGGCCTGCAACGCGGTCCACATGCGCTGGAAGTAGCCCAGTGGGCGCGGGATGAACTGGTCCCGTTCAGCGGTCTCGACGTAGATTGCGTGGAAGGCGGGCAGGTCGTCGTAGTCGCCCTGGACCACTTTGACGCCGGCCTTCTCTGCCTTCTTGATGTTGCGTCGCCACTGCTGGTTGAGATCGCGCTGGATTTCTTCCAACGGCCGTCCCTTGAAAGGAACTTGGAAGACGTAGCGCGGCTGGCCCGCGGCGAAGCCGTCCTCAGCGCCGGACTCTGTCTGCTGCCAGCCCATCCGGCGCAGCCGGTCGGCCAGGTCGAAGGCCTGCGGCTCGTGCATGGTGGCCTGCGCATCCCGCAACTTTGTGGCTTGCGGGTCAGCGATCGCGTCCTTGACCGCCTCGGCACTCCATCGGCGTTGGACCACGGGCGGCCCCATCTTCACGGAGAAGACGCCCTGTGCTTTCAAGTGCGCGAGCATCGGCTGAAGCCACTGGTCCAGATCCTCCGCTGTCCAGTCGATGACAGGGCCCTCAGGCAGGTAGGCGAGGTACTTCTTCAACTTCGGCAACGGCCGAAGCAGCACCAGCCCGGCGCCAACAAGTTTGCCGCCGTCGTCGAACCAGCCCAGGCTCTCCCCCCGCCAGTCCGGCTTCACATCCGCCCAGGCCGGAACCTGCATGTGACTCACCGACGGCTGGGCTGCGACGAAAGCCAGATGTTCGTCGCGGGTGATCGCCTTCAGGCGATAGTTCATGCGCAGCGCTCCTCTGTTCGACGCGCCACCCTACTGAGGCACGTTGCACGAACCCAGGCCTCACAGAATGTCACCCATCACCGGATATGGCAGCCTCTGAACGTGCTGTCGGCGTACCACTATGGGTGCAGAGCGGCGTACGCCAGGGCGAACGCAGCAGCGATCGACATCCATGGGAGCGCTGGAGCGACCACACGAGTCCAGTGACTACACGCAGTGACGGCGAGCTGCCGCGACGGCGTCCGGATTTCCCGGTGAGCGCACATCTGCTCTTCTAAAGTCGGGGCCGCCCGATCTGGGCGGCGATCTGACCAGTTGCGGATGCCTGTAGAGGGCAGGGTTCGCGCGCTTCGACATCGATCGGTCGCACGGGCGTTCTCAGTCTGCGGGTGCCGGTTCGGCGGGCCGGGCCGTGAAGAAGCGGACGATGTCTTCGGCCGCGGTTGGGGACAGCATCATCGCCTGGACTCGTGCGGACATTTCGGCGATCGGGTGAATCCTGGTGAACATCGCCTCCTCGTACGTCCGGATCGCCGAGTCCGGGTCTGCGGGGTTGGCGGCGAGTCGGCTCGCGAGTTCGGCGGCGTCGAGCATGGCCTGGTTGGCGCCCTCGCCGACCGGCGGCATGAGGTGCGCGGCGTCGCCGATGAGGGTGACGCCCGGCCGGCTGGACCAGCGCGTATCGGTGGGCATCGCTTCGATCAGGCGCGGCGTCGGCGCGCTGCCGTCGGCCTCGATGAGTGCGGTGAGGCGTGGGTCCCAGCCACTGAACATGTCCAGCAGAGCGCGCTTACTGCGGTATGTCTCGATGGGGCGATCTTCTGCGCGCAGTGAGATCCCTACACGGAGGCTGCCGTCGCTGAGGCGTTGTGCTGCCAGGATCTGATTCACGCCGACGCACCACAGGTTCCCGGCGCCGACCAGCTCGGCGAGATCCGGATGGCGCCGGTCGACGTCTTCGATGCTCAGCTCTACGAGGGTGGCCACGTAGGACAGTTGGACGTCCGCCAGCAGTGACCGGACGATCGAGCGCGCACCGTCCGCGCCGATGAGGATGTCGCAGCCGGTCCGGTGGCCGCCGTGGAAAGCCAGTTCCCAGCCCCCGCCAGGTCGCGGGGTCGCCGCGACAAGCCTGCGCTGCCAGACAACCGTGTCGCCGGGGAGGGAATCGAGCAGGAGATCACGCAGTGCGCTCCGGTCGATCTCGGGACGTCCGGAGAAGGAGCCAGGTTCCGGCTCATGGTGCACCAGGGTCCGTCCGGTCGGGTCGAGGATGCGATGTTCCTCGCCCTCGGGCCGCGCCTCCGACTGGAACCGGCCGACGAGACCCGCCTCGGCCAGGGCCTGCTGCCCGGACTCCGGGTGCAGGTCGAGCGCGCCGCCCTGCGGTCGCGCGGATCGGCTTGCCTCGCGCTCGTACACCACCGCATCGATGCCGTGCTGGTGCAGGATCCGTGCCAACGTCAGGCCGCCAAGGCCGCCACCAGCGATCGCGATTCGCATTCTCGCTCCTTTACCGTACACTGTATTTGTGGATACACCGTACGGTAACGAAGCGCTGCCCGTTTGGGAACGGCCCGAACCTCAGCCGCGGGCGGCACCAGTGCCGTTGAGCCGCGAGAAGATCGCCGCAGCGGCGATCCGGGTTGCCGACGCGCACGGCCTCGACGGCCTGTCGGTTCGCAAGATCGCCAAAGAACTCGGTGTCGGTCCGATGCGGCTCTACGACTACGTGATCAACAGATCCGAACTGCTCGATCTGATGGTCGACGTCGTCTATGCCCGGATCGCCGAGGTGAGTCAGCACTCCGCGTGGCGCGACACGGTACTGGCCATCGCCCACGCGACCCGCGAAGCGGCCCTTGAACATGAGTGGTTTTCCGACCTGCTCGGCGGAAGGCCGCACTTGGGACCTCACGCGCTCGCTGTGGGCGAGGCGACCGCGGCGGCGCTGATGCAGGCCCTCGGCATGCGCGACATCGACGAGCTCCAGCGGGCACTCGGCGCCCTCAACTCCTTCATCATCGGAGCGGTCCGCAGAGAGGTCACCGAGCGACGCACCGCCCGTTCCACCGGCACCGATGAAGCCGCCTTCCAGGCCAGCCTCGGCCCCTACCTCACACGCATGTTGAATACCGGCAGGTACCCCACCATCGCCCGGCTCGTGATCGACGGCGCCCACCTCAATGCCGAGGAAACCTTCAACCACAACCTGACCACCGTCTTGGACGGGATCACCAGCCGACCCCACACGTGACCCACCGCTCTGTGGCCAGCAGCCAGCAGGAAGCCAATGCCGCTTACACGGGCCCCATGGCGCGTGAGACCACCGCGAGTGGGGCATTGATCGTCCGCCGGCGCACATGGGAACGCGTGCGAAACCGACTGCTTCGATGCGACAGACGCGCAAGTGCCGACTGAAGCGTTCCGCAACAAACAGCCGTGGCTGAGCACCGCACTTGGTCCGCCCCTCCAAGCACAGCGCTCAGCCCCCGTGGCACCGGACGCGTCAGGCACCGACCAGATCGGCCTCATGGGCGAGGATTGCGGCCTGGGTCCGGTTTTCGAGGCCGAGCCGGGCGAGCATCCGGGCGACATACGTCTTCACGCTGGCCAGGGACAGGTGAAGAGTTTCAGCGATGCTCTGGTTGGGGTGCCCTGCACCGATGAGGGCCAGGACATCGCGCTCGGAGTCCGTGAGGGTACGGATCTTCTCCCCCAGGAAGCCGGCACCACGCGCCGGCCCCTGACTGACCAGCTTCTTCATGATCCCAGGCGATAGAACGAGGCCCCCGGCCGCCAAGGTCCGCACTGCGGCAGCCAGTTCCCCAGCAATGAGGTCCTTCTGAAGGAAGCCCCCAGCTCCGGCGTTGAGCGCCTGGAGGACGAGGTCGTCGGTGCTGAACGGGGTCAGCGCCAGAACCCGGGGAGACTCCTCCATCCGCACCAGCTGGACAATGGCTTCCACCCCTCCGCCATGGGGCAAGTGCAGGTCCATGATGACGACGTCGGGACGGTACTCCCTGGTGGCACTGACGGCCTGAGAACCGTCAGCGGCTTCGCCGACGACCTCGATTCCGTCCGCAGCCTCCAGCGCCGAGCCCAGGCCGGAACGGATGAGGCTCTGGGCATCAACGATCAGAACGCGGATCACGCGCTTCCCTTTCAATCGGGGCGAGGGGGACCACCCGCAGCTCACTGCAAGACGGCACCAACATCACTACCCTGCAGGCCGCCTGGCGTGCTGGCCCAGGCCAAATGCAACGCTCACGGGCCAACTACCGCGCCCAATCACCCCGGCGCTCATGTGGCTGAGCGCTCGACTTGGCACCGCCAGCTCTTGGCTCAGCTCTGGATTGCCTGCGCCGTGGTCACGTTGCGAGCTGGCCGTCAGCCGAACGGTTCGGTGTCGGGTGTGGTGCGTCGGCTCCGAGCCTCCCGCGGCTTCGCAGTGAGCGGATGCCGAAGGAAGGGACGCGATGGCCTCGGTGGGCCGGCCTTCCCTCATCAGGAACGCTGCCGGCGCTCGGCGTCTATCGGACGCGGCAGACGAGCGCAGTACAGCGAGCGCTTCGTCCACGCGACAGGCCTCCCGCAGCAGCGATGCGAGCATCGCTCCCCTGTCGTACTCCTCTGGTGGCACGGCTGCGGCCTCCACGACAGCCCTTTGACGGCGCCCGGTCTTCGGCCCCCATCCGGTCCGTTCAGGATTCGGCGATGGAGGTGAGCAGGGCGGCGGCGCGGGCGATCACCGCGCGGTCCTCGGCGCTGAGGGCGCGCAGCCGGCCGTCCAGCCAGGCGTTGCGCGTATCCATGGCGTCCCCGGCGACGGTGTGGCCTTCGGGGGTGGGGGTGAACAGGACCTTGCGGCCGTCGGTCGGGTCCGGGGTACGCACGGCATAGCCGGCCGCAGTCAGCCGGTTCACGGTCTGGCTCATGGACGCGGGGGCGACTCGGCCGACCTCGCTGAGCCGGGTGAGCGTCTGCGGTCCCCGCTTGTGCAGGTAAGTGAGGACCTCCAGGGCCACGTCGCCCAGCTCACCCGCGGGACGTTCGCTGCGGAAACGGCGGTAGAGGAGGCCCACAGCCGTGCGCACCTCCGCGCCGAGGTCGTCCCCGCCGTCGTCCCTTGCATCGGTCTCCATGGCAAGTTAGTGTACCTAAAGAATTCTTTCGTATACCTAAATAGACACACCCGAATATCTAAGGACGCGGTGGAACCATGCCCGCAAACCCCCTCGGCGTCGCGCTGCGCAACCGCCGCGCAGGCCAGCACCTGCTCGCCTGGGCATCCGCCGATTTCCAGGCCCCCCAGAACTTCACCCTCACCAGCCCTGCCTTCGAGCACGGCACACCCATCCCGGACCGCTACCGCGGCCACATCTTCGGCGCCGACGTCTCGCCCGCCCTGGCGTGGACAGAGCCCCCGCCCGGCACCACCGAGCTGGTCCTGGTCGTCCAGGACCCCGACGTCCCGATCGGCAAGCCGGCCACCCACGCCTTGGTACTCGGCATCGACCCCGCCCTGGGCTCCCTGTCCGACAACGCCCTGGTCCACCCCAGCCCCGTCCCCGGCGTCCGCCACGGCAAAGGCCCCCTCGGCCGCCGCGGCTGGGCGGGCCCCCTGCCCGTCCGCTCCCACGGACCCCACACATACGTCTTTCAACTCTTCGCCCTGGAACAGCCGTTGGGCCTCCCCGAGTCCCCCTCCCTGGCCCAGGTCACCACCGCCCTCGCCGCCAACGACCTCCTCGGCCGGGCCCGCCTCGACGGCACCTACGAGATCCGATAGGCCCCGCCACCCGGCCGCGGACACACCCACTCCACCCGCAACGCCCTTACGCCGAAGCACTCCCGCCTGCGCCATCTCTCGGTGGTGTTCTTGCTTGGCGCGTCCACGGATGCCGCGTTCCCCGGTGACGGGCCGTTGACGCCGATCAGAGGTCGAGAACGACTTCGGTGGCCGGTTGGCTGCAACAGACGAGGATGGTGCTGGGCTCGGGGAGTTGGGTGGGGTGGTGTAGGTGATGTCGCCTGAGACGAGGTGGGTGGTGCAGGTGTGGCAGACGCCGGTGCGGCACGACCAGCGGGTGGGGACGTCGCACGCTTCGGCGAAGTCGAGGAGGGATGCGTGAGCCGGTGACCACGGAGCAGTGATGCCGCTGCGGGCGAAGGTGACGAGAGGGCCGGTGCCTGCAGGACCGGGTGGTTGGTGCGGCCGGATCGCGGCGGTGGGTGTGACGCCGGGGTTGATGGCGGGGAGAGCACTGAACTGTTCCGTATGGATCCGCTCGGGGCGCAGACCGTGATCGCGCAGGAAGCCGCCGAGGTCGTCCATGAAGGCGGGTGGTCCGCAGACGTAGGCGTCGGCGTCCGTGGGGATGCCCGTGGCGCTGAGTGATCGGTCGGTCGGGTGGCCCCGGCTGATGTGGGGCTCGTCGGGACGCGGATTCTCGGCGGTGTAGTAGATGTGCTTGTGTGCGTTGGGGAGTTGGGCCAGGAGCGCCTTGGTCTCTTCCGCGAAGGCGTGATGGGTGCGGTCATGGGCGGTGTGGATCCACCAGATGGGGCGCGGGTCTCGTGTGGCGGCGAGTTGGTGGAGCATGGCGAGCACGGGGGTCACACCGATGCCTGCGGAGAGGAGGACGATCGGTCGGGTGCCTCCTTCGAGTACGAAGGTTCCGCGGGGGCTGGCGACGTCCACGAGGTCACCAGGGTGGAGCGTGGCGTGGATGTAGCTGCTGACTTTCCCGTGGGGCTCGTGCTTGACGCTGATGCGGTAGGTGCCGATTGTGGGCGCGCAGGACAGGGAGTAGCTGCGCACTGCAGGGGCGGCTTCGCCGACGGTGAGGCGAAGGGAGAGGTACTGGCCTGGGCGTGCCTCGGGTAGCGGGGCGCCGTCGGTGGCGCTGAGGTAGACCGACGAGATGGAGGGGGTCTCGGGGACGATGCGGGCGACGCGCATGGTCTTGAAGCCGGCCCATCCCGGTTCTTCTCTGGGTTGCTGGGTGCCGGCGCGCTCGCCTGGCCATCCCGGTTCCTGCTGGGGCTGCTGGGCGGCGGCGAGTTCACGGAAGGACTGCTGCCAGCCGGGGCTGAGCGCGGGGATGTTCAGTGCCTTGCGCAGCGTGGCGGGGTCGCGGTCGGGGAGGTAGAGCAGTGCGTCGGTGTCGGCGACGCTGAGTTCCTCGGGGCCCTTGCGGGTCAAGGTGATTCCATCGCCGGCCTGGACGCGTCCTTCTTTGATCACGCGCAGGTAGAAGCCGGGGCGGTGGTGGGCGACCAGGAGGGAGGCCATCGTGGGTTCACCCAGACGCATCCCGACGCGGTAGCAGGTGACGCGGGGTTGGGTTACTTCGAATTCGGCTTCGCCGATACGGTACCGGTCGCCGATGCATACTTCGTCGTCGGGAAGACCGTCGACGGTGAAGTTCTCCCCGAAGATCCCGAAAGTCAGGTCGTCGCGGCCGAGGTGCTTCTGCCAGTACTGGTAGGACTGCAGTTGGTAGACGAGGACGGCTCGGATTTCGCCGCCGTGCCCAGCCAGGTCTCCTTGACCGTCCCCATCGACGTTCAGCCGCCGGACCATGCGGGGGCCTTGCACGGGGGCCTTCCAGGCTCCGGTGTGGACCGTCCTGCCCTGCCAGGACATGTCCTTGGGCATACCCGTGTTGACGGACAGCAGCGTCGCCATTGCGGACCTCCTGCCGGGTGGGCCCGCCTGTGCAGCCCCTCATGGCGCTGCGATCTGTGCGCCAGGGCCGATCCTAGGTCTCGTACCGGCGCCCACGAGAGCAGACGCGCCGCCCTCGGCAAGCAGTCGACGCCGCTCGATCCGTGCCGCCCCCGATGTGGCGCGCCTCGGGGACGGTGCACACCCAGACCTGCACGTGTGTCCGTTTCAACCTACCGTCCCGCCGTCGTCGCGTCCGGGCCGCTGGTCGCGACCTCCGGCCAGGTTCCCCTCCGTAGACCGGTTCGCCCTCAGCGGTCCTTCACCACGATGCACTCCCCCGCACTCCGCGTGCTGGTGGCGAATCCGCTGCCGGTTGGTTCAATCGAGGCTGTCAGCTACGCCGTGGGCGTCAACCGCGGCCTGGAAGCAGGACCGCGTGGAACAGTCGGCGATAGGGGACTCGGCGCCCGCGATCTCCGGAAGCTCGCGAACGCGACCCTCTACCAGAACCGGACGGGCTGTCAGGCTTGTCGGCGGTGTTCAGCCACTTCAATTGTGGTGCCTAGACGATCACCACCTATTTCCCCGAGTAATTGTCAATACCTGTGGGTGCGTTGTCCGGCCACAGCGTCAGTGGGTAGGGGTCTGGTGACGTGGGGCCGGTTTGCGGGCCAGGATCTGAAGGCCCGCTGATGTGTTGCCGTTCATGGTGGTCACGGTGGTTCGTCGGGTGTCGATGGTCTCGAAACCGGCGAGCAGGGAGGTGAACCAGCCCCTCGGGTGGTGGCGGCACACGGCGCCGTCGCCGGTCTCGAACACCCCGTAGGTGCCGTAGGACTCGGCGAACCTCGCGTAGCGGTCGCGGTTGCGCTGGCTGTCTTGTAGCGGCAGGTCGCTGAGGTAGAGCAGTGCGCCGGGCTTGAGCACGCGGTGCAGCTCGCCGATCAGCAGCCGCTGTGCGTCGTCGCTCGGGATGCAGGTCAGCACCGCAAAGAGCACGACCACGTCGATGCTCGCGTCCGGGCAGGCCACTGTCGGCGGCGTGTCCAGCACCGCGAAGCGCATCGTGGGGTGCAGGCTGCGAGCCCGGGCGATCATCCCCGGTGAGGGGTCGACCCCAGAGAGATTGTCGAAGCCCTGCTGGTGAAGCGCGTCCAGGATTCGGCCGTAGCCGCAGCCGTAGTCGAGGATCGCGGCGCTTCGTTCGACGTTGTCCAGCCACGGTGTGTGCAGCGGGTGCGTGAATCGCTTCGTGGTCGCGGCGGCGTCCCAGTAAGCGGTCTGGCTGTCGAGGTCGGACACGGCGGATGCCTCCCATGGGCGTTTCGGGGAAAGATGGTCACGCTGCCACGGCCTCGGGGCGTTCGACGAGGTGGCCGCGTTCGAAGCGGGCTCCGGCGCGGACGAGGGCGACGAGGTGGGGTGCGTTGACCGCCCTCCAGCGCGCCTGGGCGGACTCGACGAGCTTGAAGACCATGGCAAGCGCGGCGGCCGCGCTGCCGGCGCCCTTGGTGACCTTGGTCCTCAGCCGCACCGTCGCGAAGGTCGATTCGATGGGATTCGTCGTGCGCAGGTGAACCCAGTGCTCGGCCGGGAAGTCGTAGAACGCCAGCAGTTCGTCGACATCGTCGGTGATCTTCTTGACGGCCTTGGGCCACTTCGCGCCGTAGGTCTTCTCGAATGCGGCGACGGCTTTGACCGCGTGCTCGCGGTCCTCGGCGTTGTAGACGTCCTGCAGCGCCTTTCGCGCGCTGGACTGGGCCGACGTCGGGATCGTGTTGAGCACATTGGCTGTTTTGTGAACCCAGCACCGTTGATGGCGGGCCTCGGGGAACACCTCGGCCAGGTCCTTCCAGAAGCCCAATGCTCCGTCGCCGACCGCGAGGACAGGAGCTCGCATCCCGCGCCGTGCGCAATCACGCAGCAGATCGGCCCAGGACTCGGCGGACTCGCGGTAGCCGCCGGCCATCGCGATCAGCTCCTTGGTGCCGTCCGCGCGCACGCCCATGACGACCAGCACGCAGGACTTCGCCTCGGCCAGGCGGATCCGAAGGTGGATGCTGTCGGCCCACACGTAGACGTAGTCCCTAGCCGACAGGTCGCGCTCGCCGAATGCCTTGTGATCGGCCTGCCACTGCGTCGTCAGCCGGGTGACCGTGGCGGGCGAGAGGCCGGCGGAGGAGCCGAGGAACTGCTCCAGAGCAGGCACGAAGTCCCCCGATGACAGGCCGTGCAGGTAAAGCAGGGGCAGCACCTCGCTGATCTTCGGGGACTTTCGGGCCCAGGGCGGCAGAATCGCCGAGGAGAACCGCTTGCCCTCCCCGGTGGACCCGTCGACGCGCTTGTCATTGACCCGCGGGGCCTGGACCTCGATCGCCCCGACCGCGGTCGTGACCTTCCGCGGCTGGCGGAAGCCGTTGCGCACGACCAGACGCCGCCCGGGCTCGTCCCGCTGATCAGCCAGTTCGGCTATATAGGTGTTGACTTCGGCTTCCAGCGCGGCGACCAGCATCCGCCAGGTTGGCCCACTGGTCTTGAGCATTGCTCTTTTTCCCCTCTGCCCTGGGTTCTCCGAACCAAGGGCCAGCGCCTTCGTCGTCCATGTGCCCCACAGGGAAAAGAATTACGCCTGTGCGAGCACAGCACTCAAGGAGCCGTCCCCTTCGGGACTCTCCCCCAGCTCCGATTGCCGGTCCCGCTACAACTCGAGCCAGAGCCGCACAGTGCTCCGGGGCTACGGTGCGCCAGGTGATCCGTGAGAGTCTGCGGGCGGACTACCGGGTGCGGGGACGCAGATGAGGACGGGACGGCATGGAACCATTGGCAGGGCCGGACGTGCGGAGCGCGATGCCCGAGGGGCTCGGTGCGGCCATACGAGGTACGGCCGAGGAGATAGCCGCCTTGTTGCGCGCGGGCGCCGACATGGGCCTTCGGGTGCCGGGGTCGCAGTGGAGCGTCGGGGAGGCGGCCGCGCATCTGGCGCTGGCCAACGAACTGATGGCGGACATCGCGGCGGGACGCGCGCGCAGTTACGGAGACGGCACACCGCAGAGTCTTGCCTCGGCCAATGAACAGGCGCTCGCCGCGTTCAGTGAGCGGGAGGCCGAGCCGCTGGCCGGGATGATCGTAGAGCAGGCCGCCGCGTGTCTGAGGGCGCTGGAGGAGCGGCGTACGGAGGGATCCGTGGTCAGCCCGCTGGGTCCCATGGGACCGGATGTGCTCGGCTCGTATCTGCTCACGCACATGCTGGGACACGGATACGATCTCGCCCGCGCGCTGAGACGTGCGCACATGATCGACCGAGAGAGGGTGCGGCTCACGCTGCCCTTCATGCTGACGGCGATGCCACGGGTGACCGACAAGTCCGGAACCGCCGGACTGAGCGTCTCCTACGCGATCCGCCTGTGGGGTGGCGGCCGGTTCGACGTGCGGGTGGCCGAGGGCGCGGTGTCGGTCGGCGAGCAACTGCCGGGGCGCGCGGACTGCACCATCCTCATCGAGCCGGTCACCTTCCTCCTCATGGCGCTCGGGCGCCGCGGCCAGTGGGGCGCCCTCGCTCAGGGCCGCATCCTGGTCAGGGGGCGCAAGCCCTGGCTCGCTCCGCGCTTTCCCGCTCTCTTCAAGGCACCCTGACCACGATGGGCCGCGGGGTCGAGGCCTGACTGCGGCGCTGGCGCAAGTCTCCGGTGATGCCTTCCGGGCAGCGGCAGCGGCGCGAGCGCAACTCGCCGAGGATCCCCTCGGGGCTGGGGCTGTGGCAGGCGTTCAGCTCGGTGCGTTCGGTGTTGCCGTGCGACCACGCCCTCGGGCTGGGCGGCACGTTGCTGTTCCACCTGCGCGACCACCCGAAGACGGGCTCCCACGCGCGTGTCCGACTGTGAACAGCTGGTGCGGCAGGCCGAGCACACGGCCCCGGACGCCAGACACAGTCGCGGGCCGGCTCCAACTCCTCACCCCGCGCTGACGGTCACTCGCGCCTGCCTGCGCAAACGGCCCACCCATGACACTGCTGCCGCCCCGGCCAGCCGGGGGGGGCTCAACCGCACCACTCCCCCAGAACCGGCACGCCCACAAGAGGCCACGCAGGCAAGGACAAGGGCCCCTCCTCCACCCAACCGGCTGCGGAGGACGATGGATTGACGGAACGACACCGGAAGGGCAAAGATCGACAGGCATTCTTTTGACAACGTTGTCGCACGAGAGGATCACGATGAGAGCGCTGAAACGCGTATTCACCACCTTGTTGATCGTCACCACCATGGCCGCGGCTTCCGCAACCTCCGGCGTCGCGAACGCCAAGGAGCAGGCGCCGAAGTTCGCTGATGACCCCACCACGCTGGTCGACACGTCGATCGGCAACAACGGCGACGGGACCACGTTCCCGGGCGCGGCCGCTCCGTTCGGCATGGTGCAGCTGAGTCCTGACACGCAGCTGAACAAGTACGCCTCGTACGACTACGCGCAGGACACGATCCTCGGCTTCAGTCACACACACCTCTCGGGCGTCGGCTGCCAGACCATGGGCAACATCCGGTTCATGCCGACCACCGGTGCGGTCACTTCGTCCGACCCGGCGCGGAACGGTGCGAAGTTCAGCCATGACAACGAGACCCGCGCGCCCGGCTACTACGGTGTGAAGTTCGACAACGGCATCAAGGCCGAGCTCTCCGCCACGCAGCGGACCGGCCAGCACCGTTACACCTACCCCGCCGGATCAGGCTCCGAGAACGTGCTCATCGAGGCCGGCGAGAGCAACGGCAGCACCTACGCCGGCGACATCAAGGTGGTCGGCGACGACACCGTGGAAGGCTGGGTCCAGGGCGGCAACTTCTGTGGCGAGACCGGCAAGGAGCGCTACCGGGTCTACTTCAGCGCCAAGTTCGACCGGACGTTCTCGAAGTTCGGCACCTGGACCGACGGCACCCTCACGCCGAACCAGCGTGAGGCATCGCGCGGCACCAAGCGCGCCGGTGCCTGGCTGACGTTCGACCCGGCCAAGGGCGGCCAGGTCGGCACGTCGGTGGGCCTCTCCTACACCTCGATCGACGGCGCGCGCCTCAACCGCACGACCGAGCAGCCCAAGTCGTTCGACAAGGCCCGCGCCGGCGCGCACGACGCCTGGCGCAGCGAGCTGAACCGGATGCGCGTCGCCGGCGGCAGCACCGCCGACCAGCGCACGTACTACAGCGCGCTCTACCACTCGCTGCTGCACCCGTCGATCGGTTCCGACGTCGACAACCGCTACCGCGGCTTCGACGACAAGGTGCACCGGGCGGATTCCACGTACTACCAGATGTTCTCGCTCTGGGACACCTACCGCTCGCAGAACCAGCTGGTGGCCCTGCTCAACCCGGACAAGGCCACCGACATGGCCAAGTCCCTGCTGCACATCTCCCAGGACGGTGGCTGGCTGCCGCGCTGGGGGCTCGGCAACGGTGAGACCAACGTGATGAGCGGCGATCCCATCACCCCGTGGATCGTCGACATCTACCAGCGTGGGCTGCTCGACAAGCACACCTCGCGCCAGCTCTTCGACGCCCTGTGGAAGAACGCCGACGAGGTCCCCGCCGACCAGTCGATCTTCCGTGGCCGTGACGGCAATCCGTCGTACGTCAAGAACGGCTGGGTCGGGTACCAGAACCTGCCCGGCTACCTGTACGGCGACAGCCGCCAGTCGGGCTCGGCCACGCTCGAGTACGCACTCGGCGACTGTGGCTTGTCCACGATGGCCGACGACCTGGGCTACCAGGACAAGGCCGCGACGCTCGCCTCGCGTTGCGACAACTTCGCCAAGCTGTGGGACCCGAACGTCACGTCGCAGGGTTTCTCAGGGTTCCCCGTCGCGAAGAACGAGGACGGCACCGTCGCCGGCGATCCCGACCCCACTCAGTCCGGCGCGTTCCACGAGGGCACCGCCTGGCAGTACCAGTGGCTCGCCCAGCAGGACCCGCAGACCCTCTTCGGCCTCATGGGCGGCCAGGCGGCTGCGGAGCAGCGGCTGGACAAGTTCTTCGACATGCCGACCGTCCTCACCGACCCGGCGAAGGCCGCTTCGGAATCGTGGGTGCGCGGCGCGTACGACTACCACAACAACTTCGCCTTCAACCCCAACAACGAGCCCGACTTCCACACTCCGTGGATGTACTCGTGGACCGGCGCCCCGTGGAAGACGTCCGCGGTGCTGCGTGCGATGCGGACACTCTTCACCGACGATGTGTACGGGATGCCTGGCAACGACGACCTCGGCGCCACGTCGTCGTTGCTGGTCTTCGCCATGGCCGGCGTGTTTGAGGCACAGCCCGGCTCCGCCAACTACATCGTCACTGCGCCCATGTTCGATAAGGTCGAGATCCGGCCCGAACACGGACGCAAGATCAACATCGAGGCGCCGGGTGCCGACGCGTCGAAGCTCCAGTACATATCCTCCGTGAACACGGGCAAGGGCACGTTGAAGCAGAGCTGGCTCTCCCACAAGGATCTGCTCCGCTCCGGCACGATCAAGATCGGTCTTTCCGACAAGCCCTCGACCTGGGGCGTCAACACCGCCCCGCCCGCCATCGGCCAGAACTGACATGGTCGGCTGCGGCCCCTCCCAACAGGGGCCGCACTGCGGCCGCCCGCTGTGCAGTCCTTTCCAGGGAACCGACGAACGCTCGGTTCTCGAACTCGCCCTCCACGTGGCACCAGCGCACCGCGAGGGAGCTGCCGAGACATGGTCGAGCGGCTTGACGGGCTGGCTCTACGCGGCCCGGAACCGGCCGGGAGCAGAGGTGGTCGGCACCCGCCGCGCTCGGGCCGCGCGCCGCAAGCGGAAGCCTACCCAGGCAGTTCCGTGCGCTCCCCCACTCGTACGCCCCGCCGGTCCCCGCGCTGTGCGGCACAACGAGGCCCGCTACGCCGGATGCCCCGCGCGGCCACGTCGTCCGCGAACGTGAGCGCGTCGGGGACCGGCCGGGAGCCGGGCGGTCCGTGAGTGGCGATCCGGGCCCGCCGTGTGAGCGTGAACTGGTCGCCTCCCACTGCCTAGTTGCCTTCGTTCGGCCCTTCACCCTGTTCCTGACTCACGGCCGCTCTGGTCGGCGACCGGATGTCGCCGACCAGACAGCCGCCCCAGGCGCGGAGGAGCGGAAGCGTGGGTCAGACGGTCGTGGGTGTGCGCAGCACCGTGACGTCTCGCGGGGGGAGCAGCAGTTCTCCCCCGGCGTCCCGCTCGGCTTCGCCCGCCAGGAGGTCCCCTCTGAGGCCGGGCAGCGGCACGGGTTCGTCCGTCCGGTTGACGAGGAACAGGTAGCGGCTCCCGGCGTCGCGCCGGACGGCCAGCTCGACACGTCCTCTGGCAGGTTCGGGAAGTTCGCTCTCCACGCCTGCTGTGGCGAGGAGTTCGGGCAGCAGTGTGGTGAGGCCGTCGGTCCCGAGGCGGGTGGAGACGTACGTCGCCGAGCCCTGGCACACCGTCCGTCGGGTGACGGCGGGGCGGTGCGCGTAGGTGCCGGTGCGGTAACTGGCGAGGACCTCCACGTCGGGGCCGCCGACGGTGATCCGGTCGGTCCACAGGCTGCCGGTGGTCGAGTTGTCGAGGTCGACGGTGTCGCCGTCCAGCAGAGGGCCGAACTCCTCGATGCGTATGCCCAGCAGTTCGCGGAGGGCGCCCGGGTAGCCGCCCAGCCAGACGTGGTCGTTCTCGTCGACGACACCGGAGAAATACGTGGTGACGAGGTGGCCGCCGGTCTCGACGTAGCGCGTGAGCTCCTTGGCGAGGGGCGCCGGAACCACATGCAGGACAGGCGCGATCAGCAGGTCGTACGTGCCGAGGTCGGCCTCCGGCGTGACGACGTCGGCCCGGATACCGAGGGCGAGCATGGCGGAGTACCAGTCGAGGCCCTCCTGGCGGTAGTCGAGACGGGAGGTGGGGTGCGAGTCCTGTTCGCTCGCCCACCACGAGTCCCAGTCGAAGAGGATGCCGACCCGGGCCGGCTCGCGCGCGGCGCCCGCGAGGGGGGCCAGCGATGCCAACGTCCGCCCAAGTTCGGTAACCGCGCGGAACACCTCACTGTCGGGACCGGCGTGCGGGACCATCGCCGAGTGGTACTTCTCGGCCCCGGCGGCCGACTGGCGCCACTGGAAGAAGCACACGGCGTCGGCGCCGTGCGCGACGTGCAGCAGTGAGTCGCGCGCCAACTCCCCCGGCTTCTTGGCGAGGTTGACCGGCTGCCAGTTGACGGCACTGGTGGAGTGCTCCATGAGGAACCACGGCCGGTGCCCGGCGACACCACTGGTGAGGTTCGCGGAGAACGACAGCTCGTCACGGTCCTGAGAACCAGGTTGTGTGTAGTGGTCGTTGGAGACGAAGTCGACCTCGGCCGCCCAGTCGCCGTAGTTCATGCCCTTGGTGCCGCCCATCACCATGAAATTGCTGGTGACCGGGGTGTCCGGGGTGATCTCGCGCAGCACGTCCCGCTCCGCGCACAAGTGGTCCTTGAGCGCGTCGGACGAGAACCGCTTGAAGTCCAGCTGCTGGGTGGGGTTGGGGTGCGACGCCGCCAGGCGTGGCGGCAGGATCTGCTCCCAGGCGCTGTAGCGCTGCGACCAGAAGGCCGTGCCCCAGGCGTGGTTGAGGGCGTCGAGGGTGGTGTAGCGCCGGCGGAGCCACGTGCGGAAGGCGCGGGCCGCGTCATCGGAGTAGTCGTAGATGTTGTGGCAGCCCAGCTCGTTGTTGACATGCCATGCCACCAGCGCGGGGTGGGTCGCGTAGCGTGTCGCCATTTCGCGTACGAGGCGCAGTGCATGGGCGCGGAAGACGGGCGAGGTGGGTCGCCAGTGCTGACGCGCCCCCGGCCACACCGTCTCACCGGACGCGGTCACCGGCAGGATCTCCGGGTGTGCGGTGGTGAGCCAGGGCGGCGGGGACGCGGTGGCGGTGGCCAGGTCGACGCCGATGCCGCCCGCGTGCAGGAGGTCCATGAGCTCGTCGAGCCATGCGAAGTCCCAGGTGTCCTCGGCAGGTTGGAGGTGCGCCCAGGAGAAGATCGCCAGGGAGACGGTGTTCACGCCGGCCTCGCGCATCAGCCGGACGTCCTCCTCCCACACCTCGCGCGGCCACTGCTCGGGGTTGTAGTCGGCGCCGTACACGAGGTGTGGGATGCCGTCGCTGCCCGGTGCGTACGGGAAGCGGGACGGACGAGGGGCGGTCATGCGGGTCCTTCCGTGGAGCGGGTGCGGCGAGCGGGACGGGTGCTACTTCTGGACGGTGAAGCCCTGCTCCGTGCCGTACTTGACGGAGGCGTCCTGCCACGCGGTGAGGCCCTGCGACAGCTTCGTTCCGGAGATGTACGCCTTGCCGACGGTGTCGTTGAAGATCGAGTTGGCGTACACCTGGTAGGGCAGGTACTTCCAGTCGGCGGGGACGTTCTTGGCGGACTCGGCGAAGATCTGGTTGGCCTTCTGGCCGCCGAAGTACGGGAACTCGGTGTTCTGGAACGCCGGAGAGTTCAGGTCCTCGGTCGTGGCGGGGAACGCGCCGTTCTTGATGCGGGTCTGCACGCCCGCGCCGGAGTTCGCGTACTCGACGAAGGCGTAGGCGAGTTCCTTGTTCTTGCCGAGCTGAGGCAGGGCGAGCGAGCTGCCGCCGTTCTCGGCGCTGCTGTTCGCGCCCTTCGTCCACTGGGGCATCGGGGCGGCGCGCCAGTCACCGGCGGCACTCTTCACACCTGACGCGAAGTTGGCAGGCATCCATGCGCCGGTGGGCAGGGTGGCGATGGTGCCGTCGCCGAGGCCCTTGTACCAGTCGTCGCTCCAGCCGACGACGGGCGCGACGAGCTTCTCGTCTATGAGCTTCTGCCATGTCTCGGTGTACTTCTTCGCCCCGGCGTCGGTGAAGTCGATGCCGACCTTGGTGCCGTCGACCTTGTACGGGTGCGAACCCGCCTGCCACAGAAGGCTCGTGGTCAGGCCGGCGTCGCCCAGGTCGCTGGTGATGTACGCCTTCGGGTCGGCCTTGTGGAGCTTGCGGGCGGCCTCCACGTACTCGTCCCACGTCGTCGGCACAGCGATCTTGTACTTGTCGAAGACCCTCTTGTTGTAGAAGAGCGCCATCGGGCCCGAGTCCATCGGCAGGCCGTAGATCCCGTTCCCGGACTTCACGGAGTTCCAGGGCCCGGGCGAGTAGGAGCCGGCGAGCTTACCGGCGCCGTAGGGCTTCAGGTCGGTGACGGACTTGGTCAGGGCGTACTGGCTGAGCGCGTAGTACTCGAGCTGCGCGACGTCCGGGACGCCCTTCTTCGCGGAGATGGCGTTCTGCAGGGCCTTGTACTGGTCGTTGTTGGTGCCGGCGTTGACCAGTTTGATGTCGACCTTCGGATACTTCTTCTCGAAGTCGGCGGCGACCTGCTTGAGGGTGGGCTCCCATGCCCACACCGTGACGGTGCCGCCCTTTTTCAGAGCCGCCCGGAGGTCGGCCGAGGAGACCTGCTTCCCACTGGAGCTGTCATCGTCGGAACCGCCGCAGGCGGTCGCCCCGAGGACGAGGGCGCAGAGAATTCCGGTGCCGCGCAGCAGGCGGCGGGTGTGCTTGGGCATGGCGATGTGTCCACTTCTACGTGGTCCTACGGAGGGATTTCTCAGAGGTGATGCGGGAACTGCCCTACAGCGGCGGCTACTCCTTGACGCTTCCGGCGGCGAGACCGGACTGCCAGTACTTCTGGAGCAGCAGGAAGGCCGCGACCAGCGGCACGATGGTGAGCAGCGACCCGGTGACGACCAGGTTGAAGACGGCGTCGCCGCCCGCCGTGGACGCCTGCTTGTTCCAGCTGTCGAGGCCGAGGGTGAGCGGGTACCAGTCGGGGTCCTTCAGCATGATCAGCGGGAGGAAGTAGTTGTTCCAGGTGGCGACCGTGGTGAAGAGGAGGACGGTGACCGTGCCGGGTGCGAGGAGCGGCAGCGCGACCTGGAAGAAGGTCCGCAGCTCGCCCGCGCCGTCGATGCGGGCGGCCTCCATGAGTTCGGTGGGGATCGCCTCGCCGGCGAACACCCACATCAAGTAGAGACCGAACGGCGAGATGAGCGAGGGGATGATGACCGCCCACGGGGTGTCGGTCAGGCCCATCTTGCTGAACATCAGGAAGGTCGGGACGGCGAGGGCGGTGCCCGGTACGGCCACGGCACCGATGACGACCGCGAACACGGCACGCTTTCCGGGGAAGTCGAACTTGGCCAGCGCGTAACCGCCGAGGACCGCCAGAAGGGTGGCACCCCCCGCGCCCGCCAGCACGTAGAGCAGAGTGTTGAGGAGCCAGCGGAGGAAGACGCCGTCGTGGTACGTCAGCGTCTGGCTGATGTTGTCCCACAGGGCGAAGTCCCCGTCGAACCAGAGGCCGAAGGACCGGGCGAGGCCGTTCTGGGTCTTGGTGGCGCTGATGAGCAGCCACACCAGTGGGAGGAGGCTGTAGATCAGGACGACGGCGGTGAGCACCGTCAGCAGGACACTGCGCTTGGGGCGCCCTGGTGTGGGGAGGCGGCGGGTGGTGCGCAGGCGCGGGGCACTCGTCTTCAGCGGCGCGGGCCCGGACGCGGTGGTGGTCGCCGCAGTCAGCTCTGTCAGCTCCGTCATCGGGGTCACGCTCCCTTGCGCATGCCGCGCAGCTGGACGACGTAGGCGACGACCATCGTGATCACGCCCATGACGATGGCGACGGTCGCGGAGTAGTTGTGCTGTTGGCCGGAGAAGGACAGCGAGTACGTGTAGTAGTTCGGGGTGTAGTCGGTGGTGATGTCGTTGGGCGCGAGCTTCTGGAGAATCGCGGGCTCGTTGAACAGCTGGAAGCTGCCGATGATCGAGAAGATCGTGGCGATGACGAGGGCGCCGCGTATCGCCGGCAGCTTGATCGCCGATATGACGCGCCACTGGCCCGCGCCGTCGATCTCGGCCGCCTCGTAGAGGGAGTGCGGGACGACGCGCAGCGCGGAGTAGAAGATCAGCATGTTGTAACCGACGAACTCCCAGGTGACGATGTTGCCGATCGACGCGAGGATCAGACCGGACGAGAGCGGGTCGGGCAGCGAGATGCCGAACGCGTCGTTGATGTCGCCGACGAGGCCGAAGCGGGTGCCGTACATGAACCCCCACATCAGGGAGGCGACGACGGCCGGCACGGCGTACGGCAGGAAGACGGATATCCGGAAGAAGTCCTTGCCGTACAGGCGTCCGCTGTCCAGGGCGAGCGCGACGAGCAGGGCGATGCCCAGCATGACCGGCACCTGGACGAGCAGGAACAGGCCGACGCGTGCCACGCCGCCCCAGAACTGACTGTCCTGCAACGCCTGTTGGTAGTTGTCGAGGCCCACGAAGTGGGTCCCGCCGATGAGCTGGGTCCGGAAGAGACTCAGGTAGACGGAGTAGGCGAGGGGGGCCAGGAACACCAGGGCGAACACCACCGCGAACGGGCCGATGAAGCCCCAGCCGGTCCAGGACCGGCGTTGCCGTCTCGCCGACGGCTGTGCCGGGCGCCGCCGAGCGGCCGCCGACGGGTGAAGCGTCGTCATGTTGTTCCTCGCTCGTCCATCGCGAAACCGGCGCCGTGCGCCGCGCAGGGTCGAGATGTTTGCGTAAACATGACGCACGGCACGAGACCGCGGAGTGTTATGTTTGCGTAAACATCGGGTGGCGGAATGTCTACACTGCCCCCATGGCGACGGTCAAGAGCCGGCCCGTACGACGCGGTGGGAGAGGGCAACGGTGACACCAGAGGACAGCACCTCGCCGCAGGGCGTGGCGGAATCCGGGGCAAGGACGACGGACCGGTCTGCCCGCAGGTCTTCCCGCAGGAAGCAGAGCGTGTCCATGGCGGACGTCGCCCGCGTCGCCGGAGTCTCGTCGCAGACCGTGTCCCGCGTCTCGAACGGCTTTCCCGGCGTGAACGAGGAGACCCGGGAGCAGGTGCTCGCCGCCATGAAGGAGCTCGGCTACCGCCCCAACAGCGCCGCACGCGCCCTCAAACGCGGCGAGTTCCGCACCATCGGCGTCATCACGTTCACGCTCTCCACGACGGGCAACATCCGCACCCTGGAAGCCATCGCCACCTCGGCGGCGCAAGAGGGGTACGCCGTCACCCTGCTCCCCGTCGCCGTGCCCACGCAGGACGAGGTCCGCGGCGCCTTCTCCCGGCTCGGGGAACTCGCCGTCGACGCCGTCATCGTCATCATGGAGGTCCACCTCCTCGACGCGGCCCGCCTGCCCCTGCCGCCGCACGTCAACGTCGTAGTGGCGGACTCGGACGCCGGCGACCGCTACACCGTCGTCGACACCGACCAGGCGGGCGGCTCACGCGACGCCGTGGAACACCTGCTCGGCCTCGGCCACCGCACGGTGTGGCACCTCGCGGGACCCGCGGAGTCGTACGCCGCACAGCGCAGGACCGACGCCTGGCGCGCGGCACTGACCGACGCGAGACGCGAGACGCCGCCGCTCGTACGCGGCGACTGGTCGGCGGATTCCGGCTACCGCGCCGGCCTCCGACTCGCCGAACAGGACGACTGCACAGCCGTGTTCGTCGCCAACGATCAAATGGCCCTCGGCCTGCTGAGGGCACTTCAGGAGCGCGGCCGCAAGGTGCCGGACGACGTGTCCGTCATCGGCTTCGACGACATCCCGGAGTCCGGCTCGTTCCTGCCGCCCCTGACCACCGTCCACCAGGACTTCGCCGAGGTGGGACGTCTCTGCGTGGAAGGGGTGTTGCGGCAGGTCCGCCAGAGCGAGACCGAGCGCGGCACCACACTCGTGCCCACACGACTCGTGGTGAGGCAGAGCACGGCGCCACCGCCCGTCAGGTAGCGGCGGGGCACACCTCAACTCGCCGAGGAGAGACGCCGCCCAGGCTGTCGCGGGATCCCCCACCCCGCTCGCGGTCTCGCCGGTGATGAGATCCCTGACTCGACCTGCCGACCACCACCTCTGGTACGTCCCTCGGGTCTCCGGCACGGGAGGGTGGCCGGAGCCCGAGGCGGGGTGAGCGCGATGGTCGGCCGCCCTTCGTTCACGAGACGGATCTGCACAACTACCATGCCGATCAACAGACATGAGGTCCGACCGTGTCGCGGCGAGGCGCGGCTCGCCAGTCGTGAACGGACCCGTCCCGCAGTCGGTTGACCGACAGGTACCCGCCCTCTCGGACCTGCTGTCAGGCTTGACGGGCGTAGGACGAGAGACGGTCGGCGAGAGTGATGACGAGGTCGCGAAGTTCATCGGGGCGCTCGATGACGAACGGCCGGTCAAGCGAGGCGAGCACCGGCGGCAACCACTCGAGGGTTTCCACCCGGAGCTCGACTCGCAGCCAACGCTCGGCACCCGGATCCACGCGTGCCGTGGGCACAGTCTCCTGCACGCTCGCGACGGCGGCCGGAAGGCGGGCGCGGATCTGATCGAGCGTCCCGTGGATCCGCAGGGCCACCGCGTACCGGTACTCAGCCGTGGCGAACCCGGACAACACGCGCTGCGCCGGATCAAGCCCGTCGGGGACCTCGAACGAGCCGGGAAGGGTCCTCGCGACCGCGATGCGATCGAGCCGGAACGTCCGGTCCTCCCCGATCTCGGGGTCCGCGCCCGTGACGTACCACCGGCCCGAATGGGCGACGATCCCGTAGGCGTGGAGCGGGCGTTCGCTGCGTCGGCCGTCGCGGTCGGTGTATCTGATCGAGAGCGGTCGTCGGTGGCGTACCGCATCGGCGACGGTGAGCAGGACCTCGGCGTCCGGGGTTGCGAACTGGCCGGGCGAAGCGGTGAACGCGAGGGATTCCAGGACCGTGTCGAGCCTGCGGGCCAAGCGCTCGGGAAGCACCCTGCGGATCTTGGCCGCTGCCGTCTCGCTCGCCGTGTCCGCCGTCGTCAGCCCGCCTCGGCGGCCGGCGACCAGGCCGAGCAGGACGGCGAGAGCCTCGTCGTCGCTGAGCATGAGCGGAGGCAAGCGGTATCCGGCGGCGAGCCGGTATCCGCCGTAGCGGCCCCGCACCGCCTCCACCGGCACGTCGAGGTCGTTCAGCTGGTCCACATACCGCCGCACGGTCCGCCCGTCGACGCCGAGCCGGTCGGCGAGTTCGGCCACCGTCCGGACGCCGCCCGACTGCAGCAGTTCCAGGAGAGTCAGCACACGCACGGTAGGTCGGGACATGGTTCAGAACCTAGCGCGAATACTGGGCCGATTCTGTCCTCTATTCGTCCTAGCCTGCGTAGGACAGCGGCTCCACCAACCTGGGAGAACACCATGGACTTCGTCTCGATCCGCATCATCACCAGCGACGTCGCACGCCTCGTCGAGTTCTACGAGAAGGCCACAGGGGTACCGGCGACCTGGGCCACCGAGGACTTCGCCGAACTCAAGACCCCCAGCGCCACCCTCGCGATCGCCGGCACCCGCACCGTCCCACTGTTCGCTCCCGGTTCCGCCCGTCCTGCGGACAACCACAGCGTGATCATCGAGTTCCTCGTCGACGACGTGGACCGCGTGCACGAGAACCTGACCGGCCTTGGCACCGACTTCGTCAACGAGCCCACCACGATGCCCTGGGGCAACCGCGCGCTGCTCTTCCGCGACCCCGACGGCAACCTCGTCAACTTCTTCACCCCGGTCACCCCGGCCGCCATCGAGAAGTTCGCTCGCTGAGCCGGACACAGATGCCAGCGGGCCTGCAAGCCGCGACACCGGCCCGCCGAGCGCGCACGCCGCTGCCGAGACCGGGACATCGCGTCGCTGACGTGACTCCCCTTCTCGTGACACCGCCCATGGCCGCGAGCGTGCAACTCCCCGGCGGGCCGCCCCGCGGCCGAGTGGCTACTTCGCCCTGCGCCCCGTCACCTTGGCGATCCACCTGATGAAGTCGGCGGCGTCGATGTTCGCGCCGTGGCCCTCGTCCCAGTAGTAGCGGTGGTTGACCTTGTCGCCCAGGTTGTCCAGCGCCGCGGTGAGGTTGGCGGAGACGGTGAGCGAGGTGTCGCTGTCCTTGGTGCCGAGGCGGATCCACCAGTGCCTGGCGCGGCCCGGGTTCTTCTTCTCGAGGTGGTACATCGGGTTCATCAGGTCGAGCTTCTCGGGGATGTCGCTCTCAAGCCGCGTGCCGGTGACACCTGTTGTGTCGTTCTTGAGGCTGTACTCCGTGAAGTGGCGGGACTGGGTGGCGCCCGCGCCGAACTCGTTGTTCTCCCCCGCCGACAGGTCGAAGGCATCGAAGGCCGGGGCGGACTTCTTGCGGGCGCCATCTTCGCCACCCCGGGCGACAAGGCGCAGGTACTCGTCCCGGTGCCGGGCTCGGTCACGATCCTGCTGGTACTGCTTCAGTTCGGCGCAGCCGAAGTTTCCGCGTGACTGATCTGGCCCGTCTGGGCAGCAGTCCTCGTTTCGCTGCTGGCCACCGCGAGCCTCGTCACACAACGTCTGCGCTGGCGATGGCTGCTTTCGACGAATCACAAGAAATGAGGACCTGCTCGGCGCACGCCTGGCCAACGCAAAGGCCCCATGTGCAACACGTGGCCGCACCCGATACTGCGAGACTCGCGCCTACTGCGACGAGTTGAGCGTCGACGAACTCATCGGCAACTTCTTTCCGGCAACCGGCCGTCCACTGGTCAGGCAGAGTCCTCCTCGGGGACCGGAAGCGGCTGCCGCCAGGGCGTGGATGTGTCGATCTCCGGTGCCTTTTCGCTGATGGCCTGTGCCGTGTTCGTGGCGTCCGCGTGTGTGGGAACAGAGACGCCGAGGAGGCTGAAGGGGGAAGAGGCAGATGTCCGCAGTTCGACACACACCACAGGCCTGCCGGACCGTATGGCCACGAAATCCATCCCGGCTTGGTTGCTGCGCGTGCCGATGCACCAGGTGTCTGGAATCCATACGCCTTTGTGTGGGACTCCGCGCAAGGCTCGCCACCAGTCGGGTTCGACCGTCACCCGGCTCACTGCGGTCAGCGGCGCGCGTACATTGCCGTGGCGTGCGACTGCCTTTTCCCGCCATGAGAGATGCACGACCAAGTCGTCGCCATCAACGAGAATCCGTGCCATCGTTCGAATCCGCCTTCCCATCCGGGGAGCGGGTGGCCGCTGGATGCCGCGCGGGCATTGCCCCTCGTAGCCCCAGAGGCCGAGGGGATACGCAGCCGCGCCGGCCCAGTCGAGAAGGCGCCCGCCGCGATCACCGCAGGCCGCCAATGAGTAGGACTGGGTTGAGCGGTTGATCTCAGGGACGGCCTTCCTCACCGGAATCTGCGTACGCCGCCGGGCGGCTCTCTGCCTCGTCGCCCTTCACGTGCACCCCGAGTACCCAGCCTTCATACCGCCAACCACTACTCAGACAGTGCCAACGATTCACCCTGCCGCACTGCAGACCTGGCCAAGGGCCGCATGTCGCGGCCGGGCGTGGGCGGAGTGGTCCTGCAGTTCGCCCTGGGCAGGAACTGGGAGGGCACCGGGAGGGAACAGGAACGGCTTGAGAACTTCGAAGGAAACGCGGTCCCGCCGCAACCCGCGCCCGGACAGCCGGTGGGTCCCGCCCCTCCGAACGGGCGGGACCCACCGGTCCTCATTTGGTTCTTCGTTTCGGTCCGCGCTCGGGCCTCAGCCCCAGGCTCCGAGGGTGAACTCGGCGATGACCCCCGAGAGCAGGAACGAAGCAGTGATCGCGACGAGCCCGACCGGGACGATCTTCCAGCCGATGCGGCGCAGCAACGGGAGGTCCTTGCCCAGGGAGAGCCCCGCGAGGGTCAGCATGATCGTGGCGATGGAGAGGAAGTCCACCGAACCGACCAGGCGATTCAGGGCATCGGATGCGAAGAACCAGGGGCTGGAGACGTACGCGCCCACCGTGGTGATCCACACGATGGCGGAGATCTTCCGGCTGACCTTGGCCAGGAGCAGGCCGAGGAGCACGAGGGCCAGCAGCACCGCGTATCCGCCGACGATGTCCCAGCTCCCTTCTTGGATGCGACGAAGGCGGTGCCGAGGCCGAGCACCGTCAGTGCACCGAGCGAGAGCCAGAGCGGGAGCTTGATCTCGCCCGAGGACGCCGCGACGTCCTCCCGGAAGGCGCGGTCGCAGCGGCGGCGCGCTCCTCGTCCTCGCGGGCGGAGGCGAGCTGGTCGGGAGCCTCTGACGCGGCCGGCATCTTCGCGGCCGCTTTGTCCGAGCGGCGGCGGGTGAGGAAGCGGTAGGACCGCTCGGCCAGGGGCAGTGCCCCGCGCTTAGCAGCAACGACTCGCCGCCGCCGTGCTCCTCGGCCGGAGTGCCGATGGCCTTCAGCGTGATGCCCAGTTCGTCGTCGTGCGGGGCCAGCGCCAGCGCGGCGGCCACCGAGGCGCCGGCGATGAGGTTGTGCCCGCGAGCATGGCCTTTCTCGGGCAGCGCGTCGTACTCGAGGCAGAGCCCGAGACGGTCAGCTCACCACTGCCCACAGTCGCGGTGAACGCGGTGGGAAGCCCGCCGGTCGCCCGCTCGATGTCGAAGCCTCCCTCGGCGAGCGGCGCGGTGGTCGCCGCACAGGCTTCCTACTCCTCGAAGGAGACTTCGGGACGGGGTGTGCAGGCAACGCGACAGCGAGTACACGCGTACCTGCCAGCCCGCGACGCCATCGGATGTGGCTGTCTTGAAGCGGCTTTCACAGTCGCCTGAATTGTGTGTGGTCACGGATGCCTCCTATTGACATGCTCCTTGCCCTGAAGGGCGAGGATTCTGTCCTTCTCCGCCGGTTGCCGTGACGAACACCTCCCGCCGAGTGTGCGACCTTTCGTCGGAGAGGTGTACGACCTTGACGACGTCGGGCGAACGGTTCAGGAACTTGACGAGCCGGTCCAGCCTGATCTCGTCCGCCGTGTCGACCTCGACGGTGATCCTGCGCAGCCCGTCGACGGGTGCTGCGACGTCCATGGTGACCACGTCGAACTGGCGCTGCGCCATGATCGACGCGACCCGGGTGATCGCCAAGGGCATGGCGACGACGTCGATACGCAGCACGGCGCCCAGTTGGTGTGCACGTGGTGTCTCAACGACGGGAGGAACAGGGCGTGTTGGTGTCTCTGTGGCGGCTGGCATGAAGGACACGGTTCCAAGCGCCCGATCCGTCCACAACACAAGTGCGCACAGCGATGCGGATCACGCTCCTTTCGGGAAGTCCAACCAGGTAGGAAGTGGGCAATGAGGTAACTGCTACGTACACTTGTGGAATGCCAGCGCCGGTACATCTCGACTCGGTCGACCTGCAGATCCTGGAGTTGTTGCGAGCCGACGGGCGGCGCACCGTCCGCGACATCGCCCGTCTGGTGAAGCTGTCGCCGGCGCCGGTCCGCCGGCGCATACGGCACCTCGAGGAGTCGGGAGTCATCACCGGTTACACGATCACCACGGATCAGGCCAAGCTCGGTCCGGGCCTTCAGGCGGTCACCGAGCTGCGATTCACGGGCGACACCGACATCCACGACATCGTGGAGTTCGCGTCGACCCTGCCGGAGGTCGACGAGGTACTGACGCTCACCGGTGACGTGGACGCACTCGTCCGACTGCACGTCGACAATGTCGACGAGCTGCAGAAGGTGGTGAATCGCCTGCGCCGCAAGGGTGTGGGCGTGCTGCAGACGAAGACGCTGATCGTCATCGCCTCGTGGCATCGGGGAACTCCCGTGCCCTGAGCGCAGCCTCGGCGCATCTCATGTCCAGAGACAATAAACGCCCGCGCCCCCGGAGACGCTCTCCGGGGGGGCGGGCGGGACGAAGGCGAACTCAGGCGTCTTCGTCGTCCACGAGCGCGATCAGCAGCCCTTGTTCGTCCTCGGGGACGTAGCCGGCGTAGTAGTCGTGGAGCGAGCGCCGTGAGAGGCGTGCCGCCGCCAGGCCGTCCTGTACGCGGATCGCCTCCAGCACCTCCTGGTGGTGTTGGAGCGACTCCCGCATGAGTGCCTTGCTGTTGCTCGCGTGGGCGACCTTGTCCGAGATGAGCGAGAGGACGGCGCCCCTGACGACCTGGTTGCACACCTCGATGAGGGAGTTGCGGCTGGCCACGGCCACCGCCTCGTGGAAGGCGACATCGGCCTTGCTGAACTCTTCGTAGCCTTCCTCGATGGCGTCCGACATGACGGCGAGCGTCCGCTCCATGGCGGACAGCTCCTCGTCGGACCGCAGCCGGGCCGCCAGCTGGCTCGCCGACCCGTCGAGCATCATGCGGAACGAGATCAACTCGGCCATCGACACGTTGTCGAACTGGACGAGCCGGGTCATCTCCTTGGTCAGGCCGGCCGGCGAGAACGGCAGGATCTCCGGGCCGTTCGGGTCGCCCGGGCGCGAGCGGACGAGCCCGTTGCTCTCCAGTACACGCAAGGCCTCGCGCACGGTGGGCCGGCTCGCCCCGAACTGTGTCACCAGCTCCCGTTCGCTCGGCAGCCGTTGACCGGGCTTCAGGTCACCTCGCGTGATGGCCTGCTCGATCTGCTCCACGATGCGCTGGTAGAGCCGTACCGGCGCCACCTGCCGGAACTGTGCCCCGTTGCTCACGGCTGTTTCCCCTCGAGCCTGGTTCATGTCGTCCTCTCCCCCGTGGGCGTCCCGGGGACGCTGTCCGGCCAGTGCGGAACCGCCCCGGCAGGACGGTTCCGTTCGTACCACGCCGCCGCTCTCAGAACTCCGAGATCGTCGAAGCGGCGACCCGAGATCTGCACCCCGATGGGCCGACGGTCCGTCGTGAAGCCACAGTTGACGGTCGCGGCAGGTTGCCCCGACATGTTGTACGGCGCGGTGAATCCGATGTGGTGCATCGTCTTCCCCTCCCCCATGAACGGCATCGGCTGATCAGCGGGGAACGCCGCCACCGGAGCGGTCGGCGAGAGCACCAGATCGTACGGGAGTGTCGCCGCCACGGTCTGCTCCTGGATCCGCATGATCTGCTGGTAGCACTGGAGCACCTTCGTGCCCGGCACGTCCGCGCCTTCCTGGCACCACTGGACGATGTAGGGCAGGACCCGCCGGCGGGCTTCGGGCGTCAGCGCCCGGAAGTCGTTCCAGGACCGTACGCGCCAGAACAGGTCCAGGTCGTCGAGGAGATCCTGGGTCATGAACGGCTCGACCGGCTCCACGACGGCTCCCGCCGCCTCGAAGACCTCGGCGGCACGCCGCACCGCGGCGACGGTCTCCGCGTCGGCCGGCTCCCCGCACCCTGCGTCCAGGTGCACCCCCACGCGCAGTCCGCGGACGTCGACGTCCAGGGCCGACCAGTCGATGTCCTGCGGCGGCAGGCTCGACCAGTCCCGGGGATCCGGTTGGCTCAGGACCCGCATGAGCAGGGCGGCGTCCGCCACGGTGCGCGTCAGGGGGCCGGCGCAGCGCCCCTGGTACGGGGCGTCCAGCGGGATCCGCCCGTAGCTGGGTTTGAGCGTGGCAAGTCCCAGCCAGGTGCCCGGCAGCCGGATCGATCCGCCGATGTCGGTGCCGACGTGCAGCGGTCCGTATCCCCCGGCGGCCGCGGCGCCCGCGCCGGAGCTCGAACCGCCCGTCGTCCAGCCGGAGTTCCAGGCGCTGCGGGTGATGCCGTGCCGACTGGAGACGCCCGAGGAGAGCATGCCCCAGTCGGGCATGACGGTCGATCCGAGGACCACTCCGCCCGATTCGAGGACCCGAGCGGTGATGGGCGCGTCCGCGTCGGGGACGACCGGTTCGGCCCCGGCGTTGCCCGCGGACATGGGTACGCCCTTGCGTGCGACGTTCTCCTTGAGCGTCACGGGGACACCGTCGATGGGCCCGAGCGGTTCGCCCGCCGACCATCGCGCCTCGCTGGCCTGGGCCGCCTTGCGGGACTCGTCCGGGTCCCGTACCCAGAACGCGTTGAGCACGCCCTCACGTGCCTCGATCACCGACTGGACGGCGTCGTGGACCTCGACCGGCGACAACGTGCGGTCTGCGAATCCGGCCACCATCTCGACTGCCGACATGGCGGCCAGGCTCTGTTCCATGAGCACCCGCACTCTCCTTCGCTCGCGATGCCTGAGGTAGGCGAACCCTTGACAACGACAGTTTCAATCGTCACGGTACCTGGCAAGTGAGCTTACTGGTCAGGCCAGTTAGAGCGAAAGGGTGGCGTGCATGACGCGAGACACCAGGACGGTTCGGCTCGCCGTCATTCCGGGCGACGGAATCGGCCCCGAGGTCGTCGCGGCGACCGTGCCCACGCTCCGGGCCGCCCTGGAGGCCGACGGCCACCGGCTCGACGTGATCGAACTCGACTGGGGCGGCGAGCGGTTCCTCCGAGAGGGCGCGGCGATGCCTGCCGGCGCGGCCGCCCGTATCCGCGACGCGGTGGCGAACGCCCTGCGCGATACCCGGAACCACACGGCCGACCTCGGCGGCACCGCCACCACAGCGGACGTGGCTGCCGCCGTGCTGCGCGCGATGGAAGGCCAGGGACAGCGCGGATGAGGCACCACACACCGCCGGCGCGGCGAGCCCGGACGATCGCGGCCACACTCACCTGCCTGCTGCTGACTGCCTGTTCGGCCGGCTCCCTGGCTGCCGGAGGCAGCATCGGCGACCCCGAGACCACGTTGAGCATCGGCCTCACCGCCGAGCCCGCCAATCTCGACTTCACCAAGACCGAGGGTGCCGCCATCCCGCAGGCGCTGCTCTACAACGTCTACGAGAACCTGGTGAAGCTGGACCAGTCCGGGAGGATCGAGCCCGGTCTGGCCACGTCGTGGAGCCGGTCCAAGGACCGTAAGACCTACACGTTCCATCTGGTGAAGGACGCCAGGTTCAGCAATGGCGCCCGGTTCACGGCGGCGGACGCCAAGTTCTCCATCGAGCGCGTCGCGTCCGGCTGGACGGTGGCGCAGAAGTCCCAGATGGGTGTCGTCGACACGGTACGGGCGGTGGCACCCGACGAACTGAAGGTCACTCTCAAGACGCCGAGCAACGACTGGCTGTACCGGATGACCACCCGCATCGGCGCGATGTTCAGCCGGACCGGCGTGCAGAAGCTGGCCACCGAACCGGTGGGGACCGGACCGTACGTGGTGAAGCGGTGGAACCGCGGCGACTCGATCACGCTGGCCCGCAGGGCCGACTACTGGGGCCGCGCGCCGCACTTCAAGACGGTCGCCCTCAAGTACTTCAAGGATCCGACGGCCCTGAACAACGCGCTGCTCACCGGCACCATCAACGTGATCGGCGCGATGCAGTCCCCGGACTCCCTGTACCGGTTCGAGAACAACCCGAAGTACAAGGTCATCGAGGGTTCGACCAACGGCGAGGTGCTCCTCTCCCTCAACAACGGCTCGGGCCCGCTGCGCAATCCCCAGGCCCGCCAGGCGGTCCGTCACGCCATCGACCACAAAGCCCTGCTGGACACCTGCTGGGCAGGCCGCGGCAAGCTCATCGGCAGCATGGTCCCGCCGACCGACCCCTGGTACCAGGACCTCACGGACCTGTATCCGTACGACCGCGACAAGGCCAGGAAGCTGCTCAAGGAGTCCGGTGAGGCCGGCCGTACGCTGCGGCTGCGGATTCCGACACTGCCCTACGCCGTCGCGTGCGGCACGGTCGTGAAGAGCCAGCTGGAACAGGCCGGGTTCAAGGTGAGGCTCGATCAGCTGGAGTTCCCTGCCACCTGGCTGACCACGGTGTTCAAGAACGCCGACTACGACATGTCCATCATCTCCCATGCCGAACCCCGTGACATCCAGGCGGTGTTCGGATCCAAGACGTACTACACCCGCTACAACAGCCCTGAGTTCCGTGCCCTGTTGAAGAAGGCGGACGAGGGAACCCAGGAACAGCAGGTCACGTCCATGCGGGCGGCTGCCCGGCTGCTGTCGAAGGACGCCGCGGCCGACTGGCTGTTCCTGCTGCCGAACCTGATGGTGGCGGACGCGGACATCACCGGCCTGCCCAAGAACTCCATCTCCGAATCACTGGACCTCACCGGCCTGGGCCGGTCGTGAAAGGCGGCCCCATCATCATGAAAGGCGGCCTCATCCCATGATCGTCCGTCTCGTGCAGCGGATCGCGGTCCTCCTGGCCAGCCTCGTCGTCTGCTCCGTCCTGGTCTTCGCGTTCATGGCGGTGCTGCCGGGGGATCCGGCCCGCGTCGCCCTCGGCGTCAGCGCGTCGGACTCGGCGGTGGCGCAACTGCGAACGGAGTTCGGGCTCGACCGGCCGCTGGTGGCCCAGTACTTCAGCTGGATCCACGGCCTGGTCACCTTCGACCCGGGCAACTCCTACATCTCCCACATGCCGATCGGCCCGCAGCTCGCCGACCGCCTCCTGGTCACCCTGTGGCTCGTCGGCACCGGGATGGTGATCGCCTGCATCCTGGCGATCCCCATGGGCACGATCATGGCCGTGCGGCACCGCAAGCCGTCCGGGCTCATGCTCTCCGCCGTGTCCCAGATCGGCGTCGCCGTCCCGGCCTTCCTCGCGGGCATCCTCATGATCACCGTGTTCGCGGTGGGTCTCGGATGGCTGCCGGCGAACGGCTGGACACCACCGGTGCAGGATCCGGTCCTCTTCCTCAAACAGCTGGTCATGCCCGCGCTGTCCCTCGGCATCGTGCAGGCGGCCGTGCTCACCCGCTACGTCCGCAGTGCCGTGCTCGACGTCCTGCGCGAGGACTATCTGCGCACCGCTCGCGCCAAGGGACTTCGCCCGACCCAGGCCCTGCTGCGGCACGGTCTTCGCAACGCATCGGTGCCCGTGGTCACCGTCCTGGCACTGCAGCTCGCCACGTTGCTGGTGGGCTCCGTCGTCATCGAGCGGGTCTTCGTCATCCCCGGGCTCGGGAGCCTTCTCCTGGACAGCGTCGCCGGCCGGGATCTCACCATGGTGCAGGACGTGGTCATGATCATCGCCATCGCGGTGCTGCTCGTGAACTTCCTGGTGGACATGGTCTATCTGTTGATCGACCCGCGACTCAGGGTGGGTGCGTCATGAGTGTTCTGGACCCGGAAGCCGCCGTCGCCACCGCGGCGCCCGACCGTCGGCGGCGCCGCCGCCCGATCACGGGCAGCCTCCTGGTGGGCGGTGTCATCGTCGCCCTGGTGATCGGCACGGCACTGCTGTCCTTCGTGTGGACCCCGCACGATCCGACCCTGGTGGACGCCTCGGTACGGCTGCAGAAGCCGTCGCCGGAGTACTGGTTCGGCACGGACAAGTTCGGCCGCGACGTGTTCAGCCAGATCCTGGTGGGCTCGCGCACCACGCTGTTCGTCGGCTTCGTGGCCGTGGGGGTCGCCGCCGTGATCGGCGTTCCTCTCGGCATCGTCGCCGGGATGGCGCCCCGCTGGTTCGGCGAGCTGCTGATGCGCGGCAACGACCTGCTCCTCGCCTTCCCCGCGCTCCTGTTGGCCATCATGTTCGCCGCCGTGTACGGCGCGGGCACGCTGGTCGCGATGATCGCCATCGGCATCGCGTCCATCCCCACGTTCGCCCGGCTGATACGCGGCGGCACGCTGCAGGTCATGCAGACCGAGTACGTCACCGCCGCGCGTGCGGCGGGCCGCGGACCGTTCGCGATCGGCCTGCGGCACGTCCTGCCCAACGTCAGCAGTCTCGTCATCGTGCAGGCGTCGGTCGGTTTCGCCATCGCCGTGCTCGCCGAGGCGGCGCTGTCCTTCCTGGGCTTCGGCACCCCGCCCCCGACACCGTCCTGGGGCCGGATGCTGCAGGAGAGCCAGGAGCTGCTGGCGTCCGCTCCCCGACTCGCCGTGTACCCGGGCGTCGCGATCGCGGTGGCGGTGCTCGGATTCAATCTGCTCGGTGACGGCCTTCGCGACCGTTTCGACCCCAAGCTGGAGGACCGCCGATGACCGCGGCACCCGAATCCGACGATGTCCGGGACGTCCTGGCCGTACGCGATCTCGACGTGACGGTGGGCGGCCGCAAGCTCATCGACAGCGTCGACTTCACCATCCGGGCCGGCGAACGCGTCGGCCTGATCGGTGAGTCGGGGTCCGGCAAGTCGCTGACCTCGCTGAGCGTCATGGGACTGCTCCCCGAAGGGCTGCGGGCCACGGGATCGGTGCGGCTCGCCGGAGTCGACCACGACCTGGTCGGTGCCGACGAGGCGCGGATGTCCCGGATCCGGGGCAAGGAGATCGCCATGGTCTTCCAGGAGCCCATGACCGCGCTCAACCCCACGATGCGGGTCGGCCGGCAGATCGCCGAGGTGCTGCTGATCCACCGGACCAGGCCCGACCGCGCCTCCGCCCAGGCAGCCGCCGTGGAGCTCCTCGTCCAGGTGGGACTGCCCGACCCCGCGGCCGCCGCGCACGCCTATCCGCACCAGCTCTCCGGCGGCCAGCGCCAGCGCGTGGTGCTGGCCATCGCCCTCGCGAACGACCCCGCGCTCCTGGTCTGCGACGAACCCACCACCGCACTCGACGTCACCGTGCAGGCACGGGTCCTTGACCTGATCGTGCGCGGCGTGCAGGACCGCAGGTCGGCCATGCTCTTCATCACCCACGACCTGGCCGTGGTGGCCACCGTCTGCGAGCGCGTCATGGTCATGTACGGCGGGCGGGTGGTCGAGTCGGGACCGGTCCGCGAGGTGTTCACACGCCCCCGGCACCGGTACACCCAGGGCCTGATCGGCGCGTCGGACCTGACCGTGGTCGACGACCGCGGTCGGCTGGCCACGATCGGCGGCTCGGTTCCGTCGGCGGGACAGTTCCCCGCCGGATGCGTGTTCAGGAACAGGTGCGCCCAGGCCACCGACGTGTGCGCCACCAGGCCGGACTGGGTCGCGACCGGGCCGGACTCCGGCTACGCGTGCTTCCACCCGGTGTCCGAGAGCGACGCGCACACGACCGGCGTACCCACGAACCAGGAGGCCGGCCTTGGCTGAGCAACTGACCGACGCGCCCCTCTCCCCCGCATCCGAGTCCGGCCCCGTGGACGCCATCAGCGTCCGCGACGTCACTCGCGACTACCGGCGGCCCCGCACCTCGCTGCGCCACCCGAGCCCACCGGTGCACGCCCTGCGCGGCGTCAGCTTCACCGTCCCACAGGGGCAACGCTTCGGCATCGTGGGCGAGTCGGGCTGCGGCAAGTCGACCCTGCTACGGATCCTGGCCGGGCTCGACCGTCCCACCAGCGGCAGCGTAGAGATCGACGGCCGGGACATCACCAAGCTCCGGGAGAGACAGCTCCGGTTCGTCCGCGAGCGGCTCCAACTCGTCTTCCAGGACCCGATGAGCGCCCTCGACCCACGGATGCGCGTGGGCGACATCGTGGCCGAGCCGCTCGTCGCGCAGGGGCACGGGAACCGCCGGGAGCGAGTGGCCGAGCTGCTCGAGGCGGTCGGCCTGCGGGCGGACGCGGCCGACCGGTATCCGCACCAGTTCTCCGGCGGCCAGCGCCAGCGCATCTCGATAGCGCGCGCCCTCGCCCCCCGCCCGAAGATCATCGTGGCCGACGAGCCCGTGAGCGCCCTCGACGTGTCCGTACGGGCCCAGGTGCTCAACCTCATCGCCGACCTCGTCGACGAGCTGTCCCTGACGCTGGTCTTCGTCTCCCACGATCTGTCCGTGGTGCGTCATGTGTGCGACCGCGTAGCGGTCATGCACGACGGGCAGATCGTGGAGTCCGGGGCCACGCAGAAGGTCTACGAGGATCCCCAACACCCCTACACACGCAGGCTGATCGCCGCCGTGCCGACTCTGGGCAAGGCACTGTCCGGAGTGACGGCGGCCGACCTCAACCAGGAGTACCGACCGTGACTACGCACGTCAAACCCACCAGCGACGAAGGCCCGTTGGCGAAGGAGTTCCCCGAGGGCCTTCCCGTCGGCGACAGCTGGGTGGCGGCCACCGCCGCCGAGGACGTTCGCTTCCCCTACGACGGAACCCTTGTCGCCTCGGCGCCGGTCGGGGACACCGACCTCGCCCGCCGGGCCCTCGACGCGGCGGTCGCGGTCCGCCACCAGGTCGGCCGGCTCCCCTCGCACACGCGCCGGGCGGCGCTGCTCGCGACGCACGAAGCGGTCACCGCCCGCCGCGACGACTTCGAGCGGCTCCTGGTCCGGGAGACCGGCAAGCCGCTGGTCGACTGCCGTGTCGAGGTGGACCGCACCTTGCTGACCCTGCTGACCGCGGCCGAGGAAGTGGCCCGGCTGCACGGGGAGACGGTGCCGCTCGACCTGCTGCCGTCGGGCGAGGGGCTGCTCGGGTTCTGGACCCGCAAGCCGATCGGCGTCGTGGTGGGCATCGCGGGCTTCAACTACCCGCTGCTGCTCGCCACGCACAAGATCGCGCCCGCTCTCGCCGCGGGCTGCCCGATCATCGTCAAGCCCGCGCCGCAGACACCGCTGGCCACCCTGTGGCTGGTGCACCTCCTGCGCGAGGCCCTGCACGCCTGCGGCGCGCCGCAGGCCGCGGTGCAGCTGGTGACCGGCGGCCCTGAGGTCGGCGCCACGCTGACCACCGACCGCCGGATCGGAGCGGTCTCCTTCACCGGCTCCGCCGCCGTGGGCCACCGGATCGCGAAGGACGCGGCCCCCACCAAGGCGCTCCTCGAACTCGGCTCCAACGCCGCCCTGGTGGTGGCCGCCGACGCCGACCTCGACGCCGCCGCCGACGCGGTGGTGCGCGGCGGCTTCTACGCGTCGGGCCAGGCCTGCATCAGCGTGCAGCGGGTCGTCGTGGTGGACGCCGTGCGCGAGGAGTTCGTGGCCCGCGTGACGGAGCGGGTGGCCGAGGTGACCGTAGGCGACCCGCGCGATCCGCAGACACGTGTCTCGGCCCTCATCGACGAGCGGTCGACCGAGCGGGTGTGCGCGTGGCTGGAGGAGGCGGTGGCCGCGGGCGCGACGCTGCTGGCCGGGGGCAAGGTCACCGACGGGGTGATCGAGCCCGCCGTGCTGCTCGACGTGGACCGCGGCCTCCCCCTGTGGGACGAGGAGGTCTTCGGCCCTGTCGTCGCGATCCGCTCGGTCCCCGATCTCGAGACCGCCTTCGACCTGGTCAACGACTCGCGCTACGGACTGCACGCGAGCGTCTACACCAGCGCCCTCGACACCGCGTTCGCCGCTCTCGACCGCCTGGAGGTGGGCGGAGTGGTCGTCAACGAAGTTCCCGGCTTCCGCTCCGACGTCATGCCGTACGGCGGTGTGAAGGACTCCGGGGCCGGGCGGGAAGGCCCGAGGTTCGCCATCGAAGAGCTCACCGTGACCCGTATGGCAGTGATCCGCCCGACGACGAAGAAGCCGTGAGGACCATGCAGGACAACGACCACACCGATGCGGTGGACACCTACTCCCGTCTGTTCCGGCTCGACGGCCGCAAGGCCGTCGTGGTGGGCGCCGGCAGCGGAATCGGCCGCGAGAGCGCCCTGGCGCTCGCCGCGCACGGCGCCACGGTGGTGTGCGCCGACCGTGATCTGAAGGCCGCCACGGAAACGGCGTCGATGGGCAAGGAGATGTCGGCGTACGCCCTTGACGTGCTGGACGGCGAGGCGGTCGCGCGCGCCGCCGAGGAGCTCGGCGCCGTCGACGTGCTCGTCTTCACCGCCGCGACGAACGTGCGCAAGCACCTGCTCGACTACACGACGGACGAGTTCGACCGGGTCGTGTCGCTCAATCTGCGCGCCTCCTTCGACCTCGTAAGGGCGTTCGGCCGCGGCATGGCCGAACGCGGCCGCGGGAGCATCATCGGCTTCAGCTCGATCCGTTCGGTGGCCGTCGAGCCGGGCCAGGGCGTGTACGCGGCCACGAAGGCCGGCCTCGTCCAACTGCTGCGCACCGCGGCGGCCGAGCTGGGCCCGTCGGGCGTGCGGGTCAACGCCGTCGCTCCGGGCGTCGTGGACACACCGCTGACCGCGCAGATCAGGTCCGTACCGGAGTGGTCGGAGGCCTACGCGTCCAAGAGCGCCCTGGGCCGCTGGTCCCGGCCCGACGAACTGGCCGGCGCCGTCGTCTATCTGGCGTCGGACGCGTCGTCCTTCGTGACGGGGAGCCAGCTCTTCGTGGACGGAGGCTGGACGGCGATCGACGGACGCTACACCCCGCCCAGCTGACAGTTCGACATGCGAAGGGCCCGCCACCGATTGGGGGGGCGGGCCCTTCGCATGTCGAGGCGAACTGCTCACCCTTCTGGGAAGGGTGAGCAGTCACGAGGGTCAGTCGATGCGCTCGAAGGGCTCCGCGCCCTCTTCGTCCGGCGCGACGTCGAAGACGACCTTCTCGAGCTTGCCCGGTCAGACGGGAAGGAGCCACATCCACAGATGCGCGAAGCCGGCACCGGCGTACACCTGCCGCGCCTCTGCCCATTGGGCGCCTTGGTCCGGTTGACGGGTGGCCTTCCACGACGCCGGAGCTCCGCGGCAGGCCGGCTCGATGAGCCCTTCCGGCGCGTGACCAAGGGGCGGCCTCCGGGAGGCCGCCCCTGGCAAGCCATCAGCCCGAGGTCGATCCAGCAGTTGCGACATCGCCCCCAAGGGCCGACACCAAAGCCCTGCCCCTGGCGTGCTAACCCGCGCTACCGCGGGTCACGTGCACACCTGCGCCGACCGTCGTCACTTGGGTGCTGCCATAACCGGCGCACTCTCCATACTCCTTGACCCACTTGGTTGAACCGGACAGGGATCCGGAGGACGGTCCGCCGAACGTGACGTCGTACCGCGGCTGCTGGTCACAGCTGGGCACGTTGTAGTACTCGATGAATCCCGCCTGGGAAGCCTTCAGGTTGCCGGAGCCGGCCGGCAACTTGTAGGTGCCGACGGGGATCCGCTGTCCGTTGTTGGTGTCGACGACGGTGCCCGACCAGGTGTCCGTGCCGACCTGAGCGATCTCGACGCGGAAGGTGTGGCCGTACACGGCGTCGAAGTCCACTCCGCAGCTGACTCCGGCGCCGCCGTCAGCCCCGTCCGAACAGTTGGCGTGGGTGCTCGTCGTACCGCTGATGAAGGAGGAGAACACCCCACGCAGGCGCTGGTGCCCGTTCGCGTCCGGCCGCGGCTGCAGTCCCGCGTACCCGATGTCGCTCTGCCCGGTGAACCCGTACTGCATCGCGAAGTAGGTCCCGGACACGTGGGCGGTGCCGGTGTTCACGGTGATCGGGAAGTTGAGGGATGTCAGTCCCTCACTGGGAGCCCCGCTCACCGTCCACGACAGTAGTTCGTTCCCGCCGAAGGTCTGCGCCTGTGCGCCAGGTGCCGCGATGAACGGGACGAGTGCGGCGAGGGCCGCTACCGCAATGCGTGTCAACGCTCGTTTCATCTGATGCTCCTCATGGGGGGGTTGAAGGTGAGCAGGGCCGTGAACGTCTGGGCACCGCCTTCTCGCATGAGCACTCCGAGCGGAAACGACTGCGCCGAGGAGCCCGCGAGACAACTGAGGTAGCTCTGTCGCCCCAACTCCTGGGCCGGCGCCACCCCTTCTCCCACTTCTACGCGCAATCCGAGCACCGGTGCCCCCGTGCCGAGTTCTCTCCAATCGACGTGGAGCGAGGGGGAAGACCACCACCGACCAGAGATCTGCATGCACCTGACAAAATCAGCAAACTCAATCCGCTCGCACGTGCCGTCACTTGCCCCCGAAGGAACACTGGAGCGCCACCTGTCGCACCAGTAGGCACGTTCTTCGTTCGTCAAAACTCCGCGGCCCAATTGCCTGCGGAAGACTATGGCGCCCCGCTCGAGGCGTGTCAATACATGCTCGTAAGCATGCCGCTCCAAGCAGAATCAATCACCGAGACTGCAGGCAGTCCAACGCCCGGGACGTTGGCCCCGCAGTCGATCAGCCGGAAGTTGTAGTTGATCGACACAGGCGGCTCAGGGAGCGGAGAAGTCCCTCTCCTTCCCGCTCTCGTGCGCGAGCCCGGGGAGGCCGACGACTCACCCGCGCATCCACCCTGAAGAGGGGCGGTATCTGAACCCCGAACCCACCGCCCCGGCCCGAAAAGTGCGCCTCACGGCAAGCTCAGCGTGCCCCAGCGGGGTTGGCGTCCTCGCCCAGGTAGGTTCCGTATCCCTCGGTGACGAGCGGGCCCTCGAAGATCAGCACTTCGTTGACCAGTCCGCCCTTCTGGTTACGGTAGTTGATGACCAGGCAGTCCACCCCGACGTAGGATCCGACGACCTCGAACCGCAGATCCGGGATGCGCCGCAGGCCCTCCGCCCAGTAGGCGCGCAGCTCGTCCTTGCCGCGTATGACCCCGTCATTGCCGATCAGTTGAGCGGCCACCGGCGACCGGAACGTCACGTCGTCAGCGAAGTGCGACAGCAAAGCGTCCAAGTCGTGCGCGTTCCACGCCGTCACCCAGGAATCGACGAACACCCGCGCTGATCCATGATTCATGGGCGCATTATGCCTTCCCGTCAGAACCGGTCCCGGAGAAGGCCGCCCGACCATCACCTGACCCCAGTCCCCCGCAGCACGAGCAGCGCCACGTCCACCGCCGCCACGACCACGGCTGCGCCGAACGCCGTCCGCTCCCGGCGGCGCCCCATGGCCGTCCCCGTCGCCGCGACGAGGACGGCCACCGCGAGGGCCATCGCTCCCCATCTGTCGGGTGGGCCGGCGGGGCCCAGTGCCAGAACCGCCGTCGCGGCCACCAGCGGGACCGGGAGCAGCAGGCGCGCACCGTCAGGGCCGAATCGGTGCGGCCATCCCCGTACGCCCAGCGCCAGGTCCGAGCGGATGTCCGGCAGCACATCGCCCAGATGGGCTCCGACTCCCAGGAGCGCGCCGGCGGTGACGACCCACCAGGGCGGCCACGGTTGCCCCGGCAGTCCCAGCGCCACGAACGACGGGAGCGTGGCGAAACCCACCGCGTACGGCACCCAGGACCATGCTGTCGCCTTGAGTCGTAGGTCGTACGCCCACGCCGCCGCCACGCCCACGAGGTGAACCGTGCCCGCCCGCACACCACAGGCCAGCGACAGCGGTACGCACAGCGCCAGCGCGATGTATGCGGCCACCCACACGTGCCTCACCTCGACGGAACCGTCGACGACAGGTTTGCCATGTCGGCCGGCGGCGATGTCCCGGCGTGCGTCGAAGGCGTCGTTGCACCATCCGATGGACAGCTGACCTGCCAGAACGGCGACCGTCGTGAGAACGAGACGCGCGGTGCCCTGGCCGGAGGTCACGGCCATCACGGCCGTCAGAGCGGTGACCACCGCCACGGGTGCGGGGTGGCACGAACCGGCCAGCCCGACCGCCCGGCCCGCCCAACTCGCGGTCGCGCCGTCGGCCGCCGCATGCTCGGGAGTGCCCACCGGCCGATCGTAGACGCCCGGGCCCCGCCCGGCCCGATCACGTGCCCGGGGTCGAACGGCCGGACGGGCGATCCCTGGTGGCGAGCCCTCGGCATGGGGAACAGGTGGAGAGCAAGCCAGCCCAGTCGGTCTTCGGACGGAAACTCATGACGCGGATCGCTGCCGTTCACGGCGCCCTCGCACCGCACCGTCGCGCCCAGTCCGAGATCACGGACATGGTGGCCCGCGCGTGCCTGCCGGAGGGCACCGACCGCGGGGTCCTGGACCGGCTGCACCGCAGCGCCAGGGTCGACTCACGTCACATGACGCTGCCCCTCGACCAGTACGAGGAACTGGACGGGTTCGGCGCCGCCAACGACGTCTTCATCGCTTCCGCCACCGACCTGGGCGGCCGTGCCGTCCGCGACGCCCTGCGCATGGCCGGGCTGTCGGCTGCGGACGTGGACCTGCTGATCTTCACCTCTGTCAGCGGCATCTCCACCCCGTCGATCGATGCCCGGCTCGCGGTGCGCCTCGGACTGCGGCGGGACGTCAGAAGACTGCCCATGTTCGGACTGGGCTGTGCCGGCGGCGCCGCCGGTCTGGCACGCATGCACGACTACCTCGTCGGCCGGCCCGACCACGTGGCGGTGCTCCTGTCGGTCGAACTGTGCTCGCTCACGTTCCAGCGCAATGACGCCACCATGGCCAACCTGGTCGCCACCGGGCTGTTCGGCGACGGGGCCGCCGCAGTCGTCGGGTTCGGGGCACACCGCCCGGCCGAGACCGCCGGCCCGACGATCGTGGACACCCGCAGCCATCTCTATCCGGACACCGGGCGCCTCCTGGGCTGGGATGTAGGGGACTCCGGCTTCCGCGTCGTCCTCGATCCTCGGGTCCCCGACGTCATACGCCGTCACCTCGCCGATGACGTCGAGGGGTTCCTCGGAGACCACGGGCTGAAGACGAAGGACGTGACCGCGTGGGTGTGCCACCCCGGCGGCCCCAAGGTGCTGGAGGCTGTCGCCGAAGCCCTCGACCTGCCCTGTGACGCACTCGATGTGACCTGGCGCCACTTGGCCGAGGTGGGCAACCTGTCCTCGTCGTCGGTACTCCACGTGCTGCGCGACACCCTGGCCGACCGCCGTCCGCCGCCGGGCACACCGGGTGTGCTGCTTGCGATGGGGCCCGGCTTCGCTTGCGAACTCGTCTTGCTGCGCTGGTAGTTCGGATCTCGGAGGACAGAGGACACATGATCTGGTACGGACTGCTGGTGGCCGCCGTCGCGGGCGAGCGCGTCGCCGAACTCGTCGTCGCCCGTCGCAACGAACGGTGGAGCGCAGCCCGCGGGGCGACCGCCTCCGGGCAGGGCCACTACCCGGCGATGGTCGCGCTCCACACCGGGCTGCTGGGTGGCTGCCTCTGCGAGGTATGGCTGGCCGACCGTCCGTTTCTGCCGGCACTGGCCTGGCCGATGCTGGTCCTGTTCGCGGCTGCCCAGGCGCTGCGGTGGTGGTGTGTCAGCACGCTCGGGCCCCGCTGGAACACCCGGGTGATCGTCGTACCCGGACTGCCTCTGGTGACAGGAGGCCCGTACCGCTGGCTGCGGCACCCCAACTATGTGGCCGTCGTCGCCGAGGGCGTGGCCCTTCCGCTGATCCACACCGCCTGGGCCACTGCGACCCTGTTCACCCTGCTCAACGCCGCTCTGCTCACGGTCCGCATTCGCTGCGAGAACCGGGCCCTGGCCGCCTCGACCACGCCCGCTGCGGCGTGATCGACGTACTGGTGGCGGGCGGCGGGCCGGCCGGTCTGGCCGCCGCCATCCACGCGGCGCTCGCCGGCCTGGAGACAGTCGTCGTCGAACCCCGCACCGCGCCCGTGGACAAGGCCTGCGGAGAGGGCGTCATGCCGAGCGGTGTCGCCGCACTGCGAGGACTGGGCATCCAGGTCACCGGCCACGAACTGCGCGGCATCCGCTACGTGGACGGCAGGGCACGCGCCGAAGCGTGTTTCCGCGACCGTAGCGGGCTGGGAATCCGCCGTACGACGCTGCACGCCGCGCTTCACCGGCGCGTTCTCGATCTCGGCGTGCGGATGGTGACGGGCAAGGTCGGCGAAGTGCGCCAGAGTGCCGACTCGGTCACCGCGGCGGGCACGACAGCCCGCTGGCTGATCGCCGCCGACGGCCTGCACTCCCCCGTGCGGCGGACGGTGGGACTGGAGATGCCTGGCGTCAAAGACGGCCGCTACGGACTTCGCCGGCACTTCCGCGTCGAGCCATGGACCGACTTCGTGGAGGTCCACTGGTCCCGTGAGGGCGAGGCCTATGTGACACCGGTCGGCGAGGACCTGGTGGGCGTCGCGATCCTCAGCCGCTGCCGCCGCAGCTACGACCAGCACCTCGCCGGCTTTCCCGCCCTCACGGCGTCGCTCCGCGGTGCGGCCGCGACCGACGTACGTGGCGCTGGACCGCTGCGGCAGCGCGCACGGCGCAGAGTCGCCGGCCGTGTCCTGCTCGTCGGCGACGCCGCGGGCTACCTGGATGCCCTCACCGGCGAGGGCATCGCTCTCGGCCTTGCGACCGCTCGGGCGGCCGTCCGTTGCCTGGCCGCCGGACGACCGCTGGAGTACGAGCGCGCCTGGACGCGGCTGACCCGGCGCCATCGGCTGCTGACCGGCGCCCTCCTGGCCGCGGGCCGCCGTCCCGGCACCGCCCGCCTCATCGTCCCGGTGGCATCCCGGATGCCACCGGTGTTCTCCGCGGCGGTTCACGCGTTGGAGTAGGAGAGCATCTGATCGATGTTCCCAGGCGGCTCTGCCCGTTTCATCCGCTTCGATTCGCCAGGTGGGTGTGGATTCTCCGGCGAGTGCGCACCGCCACCCACCTCGCCACCGGGCCTGCGGCGGGGAACCCCTGCGGAAGCGCGGGATCGCCACAGAGCTTGGCAGGAACGCTCTCCGAAATCTGGGGACCAGGGGCCAAGGGCCAGGGGCCAGGGGCCAGGGGCCAGGGGCCATACGAGCGTGGGGCCATGCGAGCGTGCCATTCATCCGGCCATGCTCGAGGACCTCGCCGTGGGCACCCCGCGATCCGAACCAGCAGGCCACGCAGCGTCCACTCGGGATCAGCCGACCGCATGTGCAGACGACCAGGGCCATTCGGAGGCCCTGGTGTGGTGGCTGCCGTCGGCCGGGCTCCGCGCTGGGCAGAGTGGACATGTCACCGGGCAGCAGGTGGCGACAGGACTCTGGGAGGACCGCATGACCGCTTCGTCACCCGCCACCGACGCGCCTCCGGCCCGGTACGACGACCTGCGGGCGATGGTGATCAACTGCACCCTCAAACGCTCGCCGGAGACGAGCAACACCCAGGGCCTGATCGACCGCAGCACCGCGATCATGGAAGCCCAGGGCGTCCACGTCGACGTGATCCGGGCCGTCGACCACGACATCGCCACGGGCGTGTGGCCCGACATGACGGAGCACGGCTGGGAGACCGACGCCTGGCCGGACCTCTACCGGCAGGTCATGGCCGCCGACATCCTCGTGCTGGCCGGCCCGATCTGGCTGGGCGACAACGGCTCCGTGACGAAGCAGGTCATCGAACGTCTCTACGCCTGTTCCAGCCTCCTCAACGACGCAGGACAGTACGCCTACTACGGCCGCGTCGGCGGCTGCCTGATCACCGGCAACGAGGACGGCGTCAAACACTGTGCGATGAACGTCCTCTACAGCCTGCAACACCTGGGATACACCATCCCTCCCCAGGCCGACGCCGGATGGATCGGTGAGGCCGGCCCCGGCCCCTCCTACCTCGACCCGGGCTCCGGCGGCCCCGAGAACGACTTCACCAACCGCAACACCACGTTCATGACCTGGAACCTGCTGCACCTGGCCCGGGCATTGAAGGATCTCGGTGGCATCCCCGCCTACGGCAACCAGCGCACCGCCTGGGACGCCGGCTGCCGCCACGACTACGAGAACCCGGAGCACCGGTAACGCCACCCGTAGGGAAGCGGGCCACCTCGCCCCGGCGTCGGTCAGATGCCGTGCACGCATCGAGCGCCCGCACACCCCGGCACCAGCCGCCCGCCTCCCGCCTCCCGCCTCCCGCCAGCCCACCGCTCATCGGCACCCGAGGAAGCGGCCCGTCCCACGGCCCACCACGACGCGGCGCTTCCTGCCTCAAGACAGGAACGCGCCGCCCCCATAAGCCCGTTCGCGCTCGTGTGCAGAACGCCTTCGCCCGGATGAAGGTCTGATACATCCCGCGCGCCTGACGAATCACCGTCATGTTCCGTGCGCCCGAGTAGCTCCCTCTGTTACTGCGCTTCTTCGCGGCGGGCCTTCGGCTCGCGAGTCGGCAGAGGATTTCAGCAGGCTCCTCCGGATCCGGGCCGAGGACTTCACTGACATACGAGTAGCGATCGGAAACTGACTTCCCATCACACTCAGGCCTCTCCTGAGCTCACGCAAATCCTGCGCCGGCAAGATCTTCGGGTGCAAAGCCGGATCCCTCACCTGCCCACCCCAGGCACCCCGCGCGCCCGGCAGGTCGGGGCAGGAAGTGCACTCCGACGACGGAGCCCGCCGGCCTCACCTCAGTCGATCCTCAGTCGCCCCTCAGCCGAACCGCGCAAGGCCACGTCCAGGCACCACCCCGATCGAGGCCCGCCCATGAAGTGCGGCGGGGGCGACCCTCGGGTCGCACAACCGGGTCGGCACTGGTGCCGATATGTCCCTTTAGGCAGGAAAAGCGGCGTGGCGCTATGTCCATCTTTGCGACTAAAAATGCCTTTTAACATTATTGGCGCCCCATAGGCAGTTAAGCGTGCATCGAGCGTCATTCATGCGAAATATTGCGCTCTGATAGGTGATCGGGCTGCATTCCAACCCGCACCCCCTTCAGTGAACCGTGTCACACGAACGGACGCCGGCCCCGAGCTCTGCTGATGCCCTGCTTCCCTTCTGCGCGAAGAGGATTGGGCTTTTCGATCAAAGAGGGCGGCGGGTTCCGATCGCCGCACACAGGGCTCTCACATTTCGCGATCGCAATTCCGGTCTTGTTCCTTCCGCGCCTTCTCGCCTAATGTCACCGTCAATCCGGATGGAACGCCGAATCCTGCCGCTGTCCGGAATCCCTCCCACCCACACGGATACGCACGGCAGGAGCGGGGGACCCAGGTAAGCCGCCGATCCGGTTTCCGGAACGGCTCGGGGTGAAGTCGCACACATTGTGCGACCGGACATCTCCCGTCCGAACCCGACAGCTCACCTCGCAGGCGACGGAGAGGAATTCGTCATGCCCTCAAAGGGAAAGCACCGCCGCATCAAGTCCATCTCGCTCACCCGAGGGCTCGCCGCCGCGGGCACGGGCGCGGCCGTGCTCGCTCTCCCGGTGCTCGGCGCGACCACCGCCAGCGCGGCGCAGGCCGCCCCGGCCGCGAAGAGCGCCGCGGCCCCCGCGACGTACGTCGTCACCGCGGGCGACACCCTCAGCAAGATCGCCCGAGAGCACTCTCTGAGCGGCGGCTGGAAGAAGCTGTACCAGGACAACCGAGCCACCATCGGTGACAACCCGGGGCTGATCTACCCCGGTGCCAAGCTCACGCTCGGCAAGAAGAGCCCCGCCAAGCCCGCGGACACCAGGGCGTACGCCGAGCGGGCCGACCGCTCCGAGGTCCGGACCACTCTCGCCGCTGCCCCGGCGAAGAAGTCCTACACCAACGACCTCGACGGCTGGATCAAGGAGTCGCTCGACATCATGGCCCAGCACAAGATTCCCGGCACCTACGAGGGCATCCACCGCAACATCATGCGCGAGTCCTCCGGCAACCCGCTGGCCATCAACAACTGGGACTCCAACGCTGTCGCGGGAACCCCGTCCAAGGGACTCCTGCAGGTCATCGACCCCACGTTCATCGCCTACCACGTGCCCGGCACCTCGATGAACAGCTACGACCCGGTCGCCAACATCACCGCCGCATGCAACTACGCGGCCGACAAGTACGGCTCGATCGACAACGTGAACGGCGCGTACTGACAGTCGGTTCGGGCTCCCTCCCGCTCAGCACGGAGGACCCCTCGGTTCACTCCGCCTGAGCGGAAGCCCAGCAATGCCGGTTGAAGCGCATCGATGATGTGTGGCCCTGAAGTCCCGTAAGCACGAAGGGACTTCAGGGCCACTTTTGTGTCCTGTCCAACCCCTTGCGCGCCATCACCCCCGTGCATATCCTCCCGGCGAGTCGAAGCGCTTCGACGCCACGGAGAGAGAGACAGCATGGCAGACCCACACCCGGTCATCCCCGGGTTCCACCCGGACCCCAGCGTCTGCCGCGTCGGCGACGACTACTACCTGGCGTGCTCGAGCTTCGAGTACGTGCCCGGGGTGCCGCTCTTCCACAGCCGCGATCTGGTGCACTGGCGGCAGATCGGCAACGTCCTCGACCGGCCCGGCCAGCTGCGGCTGCCCTGGGACACACCCTCCTCGGCCGGGATCTACGCGCCGACGCTGCGCCACCACGACGGCCGCTTCTGGCTGATCACCACCAATGTGAGCGAGGGCGGCGGCAACCTGCTCGTCTCCGCCACCGACCCGGCGGGCCCCTGGTCGGACCCGGTCCCCCTGCCCGGTGTCCCCGGCATCGACCCGGATCTCGCCTGGGACGAGGACGGCGTGTGCTGGGTCACGGTCGCCGGGATCTCCCAGGTCCGTATCGACCCGTACACCGGCGAGACGTTCGGCGAACCGCGCCCTCTGTGGTCCGGCACGCCGGGCGCCAAGGCCCCGGAGGCGCCGCACCTGTACCACGTGGGCGACCATTGGTACCTGCTGATCGCCGAGGGCGGCACCGAGCGCGGGCATGCCGTCTCCGTGGCCCGCGGCCCCGCGCCCACCGGCCCCTTCGAACCGTGCCCGGCCAATCCTGTCCTGACCCACCGCAGCACCGACGAATCCGTCCAGAACACCGGCCACGCCGATCTGGTGCAAGCGCCCGACGGCACGTGGTGGATGGTGTTCCTCGGGGTGCGGCCGCGCGGCGGCACCCCTGGCTGGCACGTGCTCGGCCGCGAGACCTTCCTCGCGCCGGTCACCTGGGAGGACGGCTGGCCGGTCGTCGGACCGCCGGTGACGGCCGGGCCCGCCTCCGTCTCCGCCGAACCCTTCACGGACGACTTCGACGACGCCGATCTGCGGCCCTCCTGGATCTCGCTCCGCCACCGGTCCCCCCGGCACTGCACGACGAAGGAACGGCCGGGCCGGCTGACGCTCCACGCCCTCGGGGGCGGCCCCGACGCCGCCGACGTCACCTTCGTCGGCCACCGGCAGCAGCACCTGTCCTGCCGCGTCCGCGCCCACCTCGACCCGGCGGACGGCACCGGCGGCCTTGCGGTCCGGCTCGACGAACGGCATCACTACGAGATCGAGGCCGACGCCGCCGAGGTACGGGTGATCGCCCGCGTCGGACCGCTGCGCACCGTGGTGGCCTCCACGCCCCGGGCGACGGCCGGCGGGCCGCTCGTGATCGGCGTCGACGTGACCCCCACCCACACCCCACTCGACGCACGCACCGGCCCCGACACGCTCGCCTTCGGCGTCGAGGATCCGCACGGCACCTTCACCGCACTCGCGACCCTCGACGGCCGCTATCTGTCGACCGAGGTGGCCGGCGGGTTCACCGGTCGCGTCATCGGCCTGTACGCCGCGACCGGCACCGCCCACTTCGACTGGTTTCGCTACGAGCCGCTCGCCATCTGAACCCGACCGCTGACCCAGACCACCGATCGCCCTACAACTCCCTTATCTCGTAGGGAAGTTCTGTTCCCGCCACCCCCACGGTGACCGCCCCGTCGGCGGCGTCCCGGCGCACCCGGTACTCGGCGGCGGGGCTCCCGTCGTGGTCCGGCACCGTCACGGTCACGTCTCGCGCGCCCGGCGCGACGAGCAGGGTGACGCCGTCGGTCCAGTCGCCGTCGGGACGCAGGTCGTCCGCGCCGAGCGGGACGACCGCGCCGGGACGGACGAACAGCGGCAGGCTGTCGAAGCCGTGGGTCTCGCGCAGCCAGCGCCCGCCCTCGACCCGCTCCCCCGTCAGCAGCCGCGTCCACGTGCCCTCGGGCAGATAGAACTCGACATCGCCGTCCGCCGAGAACACCGGCGCGACCAGCAGGTCGGAGCCGAGCATGTACTGGCGGTCCAGGACCCGGCACGTGGGGTCGTCCGGGAAGTCGAGGAGCATCGGGCGCATCACGGGGACGCCGGTGCGGTGCGCCTCGACCGCCGCCCCGTACAGGTACGGCATGAGGCGGTGCTTGAGGCGCGTGAACTGTCGTGCCACGTCCACCGCTTCCTCGCCGAATGCCCACGGCACGCGGTACGAGACGTTGCCGTGCAGGCGGCTGTGCGAGGAGAGCAGGCCGAAGGCGAGCCAGCGCTTGAAGACGGCCGGGTCGGGGGTGCCCTCGAAGCCGCCGATGTCGTGCGACCAGAAGCCGAAGCCCGACAGGGACAGGGAGAGGCCGCCGCGCAGCGACTCCGCCATCGCCGTGAACGAGGCGAAGCAGTCACCGCCCCAGTGCACCGGGAACTGCTGGCCGCCGGCCGTCGCCGAGCGGGCGAAGACGACCGCCTCTCCGCTGCCGCGCTCCTTCTCCAACAGCTCGAAGACGGTGCGGTTGTAGAGGTGTGCGTAGTAGTTGTGCATGCGCTCGGGGTCGGAGCCGTCGTGCCAGACGACGTCGGTCGGAACGCGCTCTCCGAAGTCCGTCTTGAAGCTGTCGACGCCCATGTCGAGCAGGCCGCGCAGCTTGCCCGCGTACCAGTCGCGCGCGCCGGGGTCGGTGAAGTCGACGAGTGCCATGCCGGGCTGCCACAGGTCCCACTGCCAGACGTCGCCGTTCGGCTTGCGGACCAGGTGGCCCAATGCCAGTCCCTCGTCGAAGAGCGGGGACTTCTGGGCGATGTACGGGTTGATCCACATGCTGATGCGCAGGCCGCGCTCCTTGAGGCGGCTCAGCATGCCGACCGGGTCGGGGAAGACGTCCGGGTCCCAGGTGAAGTCGGACCACTGGTACTCGCGCATCCAGAAGCAGTCGAAGTGGAAGACGGTGAGCGGGATGTCGCGCTCGGCCATGCCGTCGACGAACGACGTGACCGTCTCCTCGTCGTACTCGGTGCAGAACGAGGTGGTGAGCCACAGGCCGAACGACCAGGCCGGCGGGAGGGCGGGGCGGCCGGTGAGGGCGGTGTAGCGGCGCAGCACGTCTTTCGGGGTCGGGCCCGCGACGACGTAGAACTCGATCGACTGGTCCTCGACGCTGAACTGGAGCTGGCCGACGGACTCCGTGCCGATCTCGTAGCCGACCTTCCCGGGGTGGTTGACGAGGACGCCGTAGCCGCGGGATGAGAGGTGGAACGGGACGTTCTTGTATGCCTGTTCGCTGCTGGTGCCGCCGTCGGCCTGCCAGATGTCCACCGTCTGGCCGTTCTTGACGAACGGGGTGAAGCGTTCGCCGAGGCCGTAGATGTGCTCTCCGACGCCGAGCGCGAGCTGGGCGACCATGTGGTGGGCGCCGTCGGGGGTGGTGGCGAAGGCGGTGCCCTTACGTCCAACAGCGGTCATTTGGCGTCCTGTTGAGGAGTCGAGGAACTCCAGTCCCCACTCCCCTGCCGTGTCCAGGCGGACGGTGAGCGGGCCCGTGCTCAGCTCGGTGACCGTGCCCTCGCGGGTCACCTGTGCGCCGGCGCCCCCTTCGGAGGGCAGCAGCTCGAAGTCGGGGCCCCGGTGCCGCTTGCCCGCGTGGTGGGTGAAGCGGACGCCGATGACGCCCTCGGCCGGGGCGAAGCAGTCGATGGTGATCAGAGGCTGGTTGAGGGTGTCGCCGCGGTCGCGGACGTGCCGGACGGCGGCGTACGCGGTGAACCGGTCGTCGGCGGCCAGGATCTGGCGGACCTCGGTGGCGTACGCGGCGTGGACCCCGTCGCGCATCAGCCAGAAACCGTCGGTGAACTTCATGCGGTGGTCCCCCGTGGGATGAAGGTGAGCCGGGCCAGACGGACCTCGCCGCCGAGCCGCACGCGCAGGTCACGTACTCCGCCGGCGGTGAAATCGGCGCCCAGCGTGACGTAGTTGTACGGGCCGCCGGTTGCCGGGACGGTGACCGTTTCGCCGTCCTCGATCTCGACGGTGCCGGCGCCCGCGACCGTCAGGCGCACGGCGCGGACTCCGTCGGTGCCCAGGTCGCAGGCGTTGTAGAGGAGTTCGGCGTCGGGCCCGGTCGCGGTGACGGCGTCGCCGGACGTCTTCGTGCGGTCGACGATCGCCGTGCCGCGCTGTTCGTCGTACGACACGGCGTCCAGGCCGTCGACGAGGACACGCCGGGGCGCGGGCTCGTCGCCGTCGAGGGTCAGGTGCGTGGTGAGGCGGATGTCCTCGCTGGAGGCGCCGACGTGCAGCTCGTACGTGCCCGAGGTGACGCTCCAGCGACCGCGGGCGACGTTCCAGTGGCCGAGGTCGGCGACGGGCACGGAGAACGTGACGCGCTCGGACGCCCCCGGCGCCAGGGCGATGCGACGGTGCGCGAGGAGCTGGCGGCGCGGGCGCGGCACGGGCATGTCGAGCGGGCGGACGTACAGCTGCGGGACTTCGTCTGCCAGGGTGGTGCCTACGTTGGTGACGGTGAAGGTGCACTCCAGCGTGTCGGTGCCGCGGTGTGCGAAGAGGCCGTCGTAGGTGAACGAGGCATAGGACAGGCCGTGTCCGAAGGGGTACAGCGGCGTGCCCTCGAAGTAGAGGTAGGTCTGGCGGGAGCCGATGACGTCGTAGTCGAGCAGGTCGGGCAGGTCGCTGTCGGCGGCGTACCAGGTCTGCGGGAGGCGTCCGGCGGGGCTGACGTCGCCCGCGAGGACCCGGGCGAGGGCGCGGCCCGCGGCCTGTCCCCCATGGGCGGTCCAGAGGAGGGCGGGGAGTTCGGTGTCCGCGTCGGGCACGGCGTAGGGGTAGGCGCCGACCAGGGCCAGGGCGGTGTTCGGGTTGGCGGCGCGGGCCGCTCGCCACAGCCGGTCCTGGTGGGCGGGGAGCGCGAGGGTGGTGCGGTCCTCGGTCTCGCGGCCGTTGATGTGCGGGTCGTTGCCCGCGACGACGATCACCACGTCGGCGTCGGCGGCTGCCCGTGCCACGGCGTCCGCGCCGCGCTCCACGTATTCCACCTCGAAGGCCGTGCCCTGCTCGGCCACCTTCACGCCGTCCGCTGCGACAGCGACGTACCGGCCCGTGCCCGTGTGCCTCAGGAGGTGAGCGTCTTCGTGCCGTTCCAGGGTGTACGTCTCCTGGACGACCCAGCCGCCGGGCTGTTCGGCGGATGCCCGCACGAAGCCGTCCTCGGCGACGGAAAGGTAGCGGCCGTCGGGTGCGCGCAGGGTGAGGACGTCGTTCCCCCAGTCGACGAGGGCGAGTTCGGTGCCCGAATCGGTGGCGGTGGTGAGCGGCGGGAGGTCGGTGCGGCCGGCGAGCAGGGCGGGGTCGAGGGCGCCCTCGGCACCGCGCGCGCTCACGTCGGCGTCACTCTCGGGCACGTACAGCCATCCGGCGTCGCACCGCAGACGCACCCGGTCCACGCCCTCCGTGAAGGTGACGTGCTCGGTGCCGAACCGCTCACGGAGACCGTCGAGGGGGGTGGAGCGGTGAATGAGGGTGCCGCTGTACCAGTCCGTCTTGCACTCGTCGGCGAGCAGGCCGACCAGGGCGATGTGGGCGGTGTCGGGCAGCGGCAGCAGATCGTCGTTCTTGAGCAGCACGACCGCCTGCTCGGCGGCCTCCTGCGCGAGGGCGCGGTGTTCGTCCGTGTCGAAGGCTCCGGCGCCGTCGAAGGGGTCGCGGTCCTCGAACTCGCCCAGGCGTAGCCGCACATCGAGCTGTCTGCGCACGGCGGTGTCGATGTCCGACTCGGAGATCAGGCCCTGGTCGAGGGCGCGGCGGATCCGCCCGGTGATCGTCGAGGAGTCGGTGCCGTGGTCGGTGAAGCTGTCGACGCCCGCGACGAGGGCGGCGGCGGTGGCCTCCTCGTGGGTGTCGAAGTAGTGCTCGGAGTCGACGAGGTTGCTGGGCGCGCCCGCGTCCGAGCAGACGAGGAGTTCTTGGTCGGTCCAGGTCCGCAACTGCTCGCGCAGATAGGGCGATACGTGGTTGGGCCGGCCGTTGACCAGGTTGTAGGCGGGCATGACGCCGGCGACGGCGCCCGCCTCGACGGGGGCGCGGAAGGCCTTGAGGTCGTATTCGTGCAGGACGCGGGGGCGGACGGAGGAGTTCGACGTGTCCCTGAGCGTCTCGTTGTTGTGGGCGAGCCAGTGCTTGAGGACGGGGGCGGTGCGCCAGTACGTGGGGTGGGTGCCGCGCAGGCCGCGCGTGTAGGCGGTGGCGATGACGGCGGTGAGGTGCGGGTCCTCGGAGTAGCCCTCCTCGTTCCGGCCCCACAGCGGGTGGCGGAGGAGGTTGACCGTGGGTGCCCAGACGTTGAGGCCGATCCGGTCGTCGCGCTCGCGCATCGCGCGTACCTCGGCGGAGACGGCGTCGCCGATCCGCCGCACCAGGTCGTCGTTCCAGGTCGCGCCGAGCCCGACGGACTGCGGGAACACGGTGGCCGGGCCCATCCACGCGACGCCGTGCAGTGCCTCCTGCCCGGTGCGGAACGCGGCGAGGCCGACCCGCTCGGCACCCGGTGTGAACTGGTGCAGCAGCGCGATGCGTTCGTCGAGCGTGAGCCGGGACAACAGGTCGTCGACGCGCTTGTCCGTGGGCGGTGCCGCGTCCGGGTGGAGCGGGATTCTTTCGGTCACGTGCGGGTCCCTTGGCGAAAGAGGTCAGTGAATCTTCGAAGCGCTTCGATGCTCCGTAGTCAGGTTGTCAGGTGTCAAGTGGCCGACAGGGAAAGTACGTTCAGGAATTCTGCGCCCCGCTCTTGTGACCGTGGAAGCGCTCCCTTAACCTCGCTGCAACATCGAAGCGCTTCGACAAATACGCGACGCGTTCCCCGAAGGGTTACCGCAATGACGCCGCACTCGCCCTCCGCCTCCGCTCCCAGCCGGAGAAGTTTCCTCGCCTCCACCGCCGTGGCCGCCGCAGCGGTGGCCGGCGGGATGCCGCTGCTCACCGCGTGCGGCGGATCGGAGAACAAGGACCGGGAAGGCACGACCTCCGGGAAGGCCGCCGACAAGTTGCTGCCGACCTTCGTCGCCAGCAAGTTCGCCCAGCCCGACGTGCCGTCGAAGAACGGCTCGGCATCCGGCTACACCGGGAAGGTGGACCTGTCGGCGCTGGTCATCTCGGCGCCGGACAAGCTCGGCACCGGCGCGCCCATCAAGATCATGTCGCCGCTCTGGGGCACGGCCCCGAAGGGCGACTGCGCCTACTACAAGGCGGTCGACAAGGCGGCGGGCACAAAGGTCACCTGGCAGAACCAGGACGGCACCACCTACGGCGAGAAGCTCGGCGCCGTCCTTGCGAGCAGCTCCATACCCGACATGGTGGTGGTGCCGAGCTGGGAGCTGACGGGCAAGATCCCGAACGCGGTCGCGGCGAAGTTCATGGACCTCGGCCCCTACCTGGCGGGCGACAAGGTCAAGAAGTACCCGAACCTCGCCGCGATCCCCTCGGACTCCTGGCGCATGAGCATCTTCGGCGGTGACCTGCGCGGCATCCCGATGCCGAGCGCCAGGGCCACCTTCATCGTGCCCTACTACCGCAAGGACCTCTTCGACAAGAAGGGCTACGACGTCCCCAAGTCACCTGACGAGTTCACCAGTTGGGCCAAGGACGCCACGAGCGCCAAGGCCAAGGTGTACGCCTGCGGCGACATGTCCTGGACCGCCTTCAACATCTTCGGCGTCCGCGCCTCGGGATCGCTCGGCTGGCACATCGGGGACGACGGCAAGCTGACGTACCGCATCGAGCAGCCCGAATACCTGGAAGCGCTGGAGTGGACCCGCAAGCTGTTCTCAGCGGGCGTCGTACACCCCGACGACAAGGCCCGCACGGGCGACGCCGGCCAGCGCTTCACCGCGGGCCAGATCCTCGTCTACAACAACGACATCTCCAACTGGTACGTGAAGAGCGCCGAACAGGCCAAGGCCAACCCGGACTTCGTCTGCGACGCCATCGACATCTTCGGCCCCGACGGCGGCGACCCGACGCTGTATGCCAGCCAGCCCGCCACCATCTGGTCGTTCGTCCGCAAGGGTGCCCCCAAGGCCACCGTCGAGAACGCGCTGGCCGCCGCCAACTTCGCGGCGGCTCCCTACGGTACGAAGGAACGGATGCTCGTCGACTACGGCGTCGAGGGCACCCACTACACGGTCAAGGACGGCCTGCCCGTCAAGACGGACCAGGGCAACCAGGAGGCCATCAACGCCTGGGTGATGCTCGCCGCCCCCGCCCCCTACATGGCCCATCCCGACCTCCCGGGCGTCACCCGCAAGCAGGTGGAGTGGGAGCAGCGGATGGGCGCGTTCACGAAGAAGACCTCCACGTACGGCATGAACATCGTCGAACCGTCCCGCTACGCGAACCTGGGCTCGCCGTTCGAGCAGCTGGAGATCGACTACGTACGCGGCAACAAGAAGCTGTCCGACCTGCAGCAGGCCATCTCCACCTGGAAGTCCGGCGGCGGCGACAAGCTGCGCGACTGGTACAAGAAGCTCATCGAAAAGAACGGCAGCGGCAACTGATGTCTCTCACGGCCGGGAGCAGGCCCGACGGGACACGTCCCGCGGCGGCCGTCGAGGAACCGGCGGCCGCCCTCGCCCCGAAGGCGGTTCCCAGGAAGCACGTGGCCGGCAAGGTCCCCTGGCGCATCCGGCTGCGCCGCGACCGCGCGCTCATCCTGATGACGCTGCCCGCCATCGGACTGCTCCTGCTCTTCAACTACGTACCGCTGCTCGGCAACGTGGTCGCCTTCCAGGACTACGACCCGTACGCCTCCAGCAACGGCATCACCGCTATCTTCCACAGTTCATGGGTCGGCATCGAGCAGTTCTCCCGCATGCTCGACGACCCGGAGTTCTGGACCGCGGTGAAGAACACCATCGTGCTGTTCCTGCTCCAACTGGTGCTGTTCTTCCCGATTCCCATCGCCCTCGCGCTGCTCATCAACAGTGTGATCCGGCCCCGGGTGCGAGCCGTGGCGCAGGCGATCATGTATCTGCCGCACTTCTTCTCGTGGGTCCTCGTCGTCACCGTCTTCCAGCAGATCTTCGGTGGCGCGGGCATCATCGCGCAGACCATGGAGCAGCACGGCTGGGGCGGCTTCGACCTGATGACCAACGCGTCCCTTTTCAAGTTCCTGGTGACCGCGCAGTCCGTGTGGAAGGACGCCGGCTGGGGGATCATCGTGTTCCTCGCGGCGCTCGCCGCCGTCCCCACCGATCTGTACGAGGCCGCCGCCATGGACGGCGCGGGGCGCTGGCGCCGCACGTGGCACGTGACGCTTCCCGCGCTGCGCCCGGTGATCGCGCTTCTCCTGGTCCTGCGGGTGGGCGACGCGCTCTCCGTCGGCTTCGAGCAGTTCCTGCTCCAGCGCGACGCCGTCGGCCGCGGGGCCAGTGAGGTCCTCGACACCTATGTGTGGAACGTCGGTATCCAGTTCGGCGACTTCAGTTACGCGGCCGCGGTCGGGCTGATCAAGGGAATCATCGGCATCTGTCTGGTGCTCGGTGCGAACAAGTTCGCTCATCTGCTCGGTGAGCAGGGGGTGTACAAGAAATGAGCCTCAACACGCAGCTGATCCGCAGCTTGCAGGCGCCGCCTCGCCCCGCGTGGGAAGAGGCGCCGAGCAGGACCGGGCTCACCGTGAAGGGCGGCCTCCTCGTCCTGTGCTGCCTCGGGGTGCTCGCCCCTCTGTGGATCGTGATCGTCACCAGCCTCTCCCCGAAGCCCGTGATCGACCGCGCCGGCGGTCTCGTCGTCGTCCCCGAGGGCATCACCCTCGTCAACTACACCGAGCTCCTCGGCGGCGGGCAGGTGAGCCGGGCCCTCATGGTGTCGTTCGGTGTCACCCTCGTCGGCACCCTGTTCTCGATGACGGTCTCGGTCCTCGCGGCCTACGGTCTGTCGCGGCCGGGGAGTCTCGGGCACCGGGTCATCCTGATGACCCTGATGGCGACCATGTTCTTCGGGGCGGGACTCATCCCGACGTATCTGCTGGTGCAGTCGCTCGGCCTGACGGACACCTATCTGTCGCTGATCCTGCCGAGTGCCGTCAGCGTCTTCAACATCCTGGTGCTGCGCGGGTTCTTCATGGGAATCTCCCCCGAACTCACCGAGGCCGCCCGCATCGACGGAGCCGGCGACCTGCGCATCCTGCTCACTATCATCATGCCGCTGTCGCGGGCCGTGCTCGCCGTGATCTCCCTGTTCTACGCGGTGGGGTACTGGAGCGCCTGGTTCAACGCCTCCATCTACCTCACCGACCAGCAGATGATGCCGCTGCAGAACGTCCTCATCCAGTTGGTCCAGAAACACACGGAGGCACCGACCGGGCTGCAGCAAGCGGTCCGCACGGGTGAACTCTCCGCGCTCGGTCTGCAGATGGCCGTCATGGTCCTCGCCCTCGTCCCGGTCGCCATCGCCTCCCCCTTCGTCCAGCGCCACTTCAAGAAGGGCATGCTCACGGGGGCGGTGAAGGGGTGACCATCGCACACGACGGCCGCCTGCTGTACGGCGGCGACTACAACCCCGAGCAGTGGCCCGAGGAGGTGTGGGCCGACGATGTCCGGCTGATGAAGGAGGCCGGCGTGACGTCGGTCACACTCGGCGTCTTCTCCTGGGCGAAGCTCGAACCGACCCCGGGCGAGAGGGAGTTCGGCTGGCTGGACCGGCTGATGGACCTCATGCACGCACACGACATCGGTGTCGTGCTCGCGACCCCGACCGCGTCACCGCCGCCGTGGCTGGGGCGGCTGCACCCGGAGACGCTGCCGCGCGACGAGAACGGGCAGACCGTCTGGTGGGGCTCACGCCAGCAGTTCGCGCACTCCTCCGGCACCTACCGCCGCTACGCCGCCGCGATCACCGAGGACCTCGCGATCCGCTACGGCCGCCACCCCGCCCTGCGCATGTGGCACATCAACAACGAGTACTGCACGTTCGACCACGGCGACGAGGCGGCACGCGCCTTCCGCGACTGGCTGCGCACCAAGTACGGCACGCTCGACGCACTCAACGAGGCCTGGGGCACAGCCTTTTGGAGCCAGCACGTGCAGACGTGGGCTGACGTGATCCCACCGCGCCGCGCCCAGTACCTGCACAATCCGGCGCAGGTCCTCGACTTCCGCCGCTTCACCTCGGACGCGCTGCTGGAGTGCTACACCGCCGAGCGAGACATCGTCCGACGGCACTCCCCCGCCCACGTCCCGGTCACCACCAACTTCATGCCGTTCTGGATCGGCCAGGACGGGTGGGCGTGGGCGGAGCGGGAGGACGTGGTGTCGGTCGACGTGTACCCGGATCCACGGGACCCGCTGGGCGGTCAGTACAACGCGATGATCGCCGATATGACACGCGGCCAGGCACGCGGACCCTGGATGGTGATGGAGCAGGCGGCGGGGCCGGTCAACTGGCGCGGCGTGAACCACCCCAAGCCGCGCGGCCTCAACCGGCTCTGGTCACTGCAGACCGTGGCGCGCGGTGCCGACGCCGTCTGCTACTTCCAGTGGCGGCAGTCCCGGCAGGGCGCCGAGAAGTTCCACTCGGGAATGCTCGGCCACGCGGGCGAGGAGGGCCGCGGGTTCGCCGAGGTGAAGCAGATCGGCGCGGAACTGGCGGAGCTGGGGTCGCAGGTGCCGGGCACACGCATCACCGCCGATGTCGCCGTGCTGCACGACTGGCACTCCTGGTGGGCCGGCCGCCAGGACGGCAGGCCGTCGGCACACGTCGCGTACGAGGACGTCGTACGGGCCTGGCACCGTGCCCTGTGGGAAGCCCACCTCACCACCGATTTCGCACACCCCGAACACGACCTTTCCGCCTACAAGGTGGTGGTCGTGCCACACCTGTACCTGCTCACGGACGCGGCGATCGAGAATCTCCTGGCGTATGTGCGCGGTGGCGGCACCCTCGTGTCCGGGTTCTTCACCGGGGTCGCCGACGCGGACGACCGGGTGCGGCCCGGCGGCATGGACGCGCGGCTGCGCGCCCTGTTCGGGATCCGTACGGTGCATGAGTGGTGGCCGCTGGATCCCGACGAGACCGTGGACTGCGGAGAGTTCACCGGCACCCTGTGGTCGGAGGAACTGACGGCCGAGCCCGGCACCGAGGTCAGTGCCGTGTACCGCGGCGGCGAGCTCGACGGACTGCCGGCCGCGTTGCGGCGCGGGCGGGCCCGATACCTGTCGACACTTCCCGAACCCCCGGCGCTGCGCTCACTGCTCGCGGACGTGGCGGCCGGGGCGGGCGTACGGCCTCCGCTGTCCGGCCTCCCCGCAGGTGTGGAGGCCGTATGCCGCGGCGAGCTGCTGTTCCTGCTGCACCATGGACGGGACGAGGTGACCGTCGCCTTGCCGGACGACACGACGTACCGGGACCTGCTGACGGGGGCCGGGCACTCCGGTTCGGTGACGCTCGGGCGGTTCGGTGTCGCGGTTCTCGCGCCCGGGACGACGGCGCGGGGCCACAGTGCTGCCTGACCATCCGCACGGCACCTGGGAGCCGGCGCCGGCCACGCGCTGGGAGGACGCCTTCCTCAGCGGCAACGGCACCCACGGCGCTCTCGCGTTCGGCGACCCGCACGACGACCGGGTCATCATCACTCATCACACGCTGGTCCGTCCCGACGGCGGCCCGCCCCCACGGCCACCTGCGCTCGCCACCCACCTCCCCCATGTCCAGGAACAGCTGCTCGCCGGCGACGTCACGGCGGCCGAGCAGTTCACGGACGGCCGGGCGCTGCGCTGGGTACAGGCGTTCCATCCGGCGTTCCAGGTGCGGTTCGTGCGGGACAGCGTGGTGTGGCGCGGCTACCGGCGCGCGGTCGCCTTCGCGACGGGGGTGACCGAGGCGCAGTGCAGCGGGTGGCGCGGGCGGGTGTTCGTGTCGCGGGCCGACGATGTCGTCGTGCAGTACGTCACCGGGCCCGGGCTCGACGGCGAAGTGTCCCTGGACCCCCGCCTCGCCGGTGTACCGGCCGAGCTCGGGGTCGGCCACAGCATCGTCCTGGCGCCCCAGGGAGCCCGGCTGACATTGCGCTGCCGCTACCCGGACAGCGATCTGGCGTACACCGGGGTGACGGTCGCGCTGGTGCACGGCGGAAGTCGTTCGGTGGGCACCGCGGGGCTACGCATCGAGGGCGCGACCGGGCTGCTGCTGCTCACGCGGGTGCGGCGCCATCTCGGGGAACTGGACGCGAGCGCCGAGGCGGCGGCCCTCACCTCACTGGCGGGCCCGGAGCTGGAGGACACCTACGAGACCCTGCTCGCCCGGCACGAGGCCCCGCACCGAGCCGCCTATGAACGCGTCACGTTCACCCTCGACGCGCCACGCTCCGAACGCGGCCTGCCGGGCTCCGCGCTGCTCGAACGGATCGACAGCCCGGCCCTGCTGGAGCGCCTGTTCGCGGCGGGCCGCTACCACCTGCTGAGCGCGTCCGGCGCGCTGCCGCCTCGACTCACCGGACTGTGGACCGGCGAGTGGGACACAGCCTGGTCGGGAGCGTTCACCACGGACGCCAACCTCAATCTCCAAACGGCTTCTGCCGCCGCCTGCGACCTTCCCGAGGTGGCCCAGGCGCAAGGCGCCCTGATTCAGAAGCAGTTGGCCGACTGGCGGGACAACGCGCGGGAGATCTTCGGAGCGCGGGGCATCGTCGCGCCCGCCCACACCGACGGCGAGTCGGGGCACACGTACCACTTCCAGCGAGTGGCCGATGCACCTGTGGACGGCAGGCGCCGACTGGCTGCTCACCCCGCTCGTCGAGCAGGCCGAGACGACCGGGGTGCGGCCCGCGTGGCTGGCCGCCGCGCTCACCGAACTCGCCGTTTTCTACGAGGACTTCCTCACCCGCACAGGACCGGACGGGCGCCTCGTGGTCGTGCCGTCGTACTCTCCGGAGAACCGGCCCGCGAACGCGAGCTGGGGCACGCTCAACGCCACCATGGACATCGCGGCGGCCCGACACGCCCTGCGCACCGCCGCCGCCTGGCACCCGGGGCCGGACAGCGACCGCTGGAACGCGCTCGCGGACCGGCTGCCCGACTACCGGGTCAACTCCGACGGCGCCCTTGCCGAATGGGCCTGGCCCGGCCTCGACGACGTCTACGACCACCGGCACCTCAGCCACCTCTACCCGGTGTGGCCGCACCACGACATCACCCCCTACGACACCCCGGATCTGGCGAAGGCGGCGCACCGCGCGCTCGAACTGCGCGGCGCCGAGAACCACTCTGCACACGGCCATCTGCACCATGCCCTGATCGCGGCCCGACTGCGCGACCCTCACCGGGTGGCCGCAGCGCTGCACCGGGTCCTGACCGGCGACTACTTCCACCACTCGCTGATGAGCTCGCACTACCCGGGCCGCGACGTCTACAACGCCGACGCCGCGCACACCCTGCCGGCCCTGCTCACCGAGGCACTCGTGCAGTCCACGCCCGACCGCCTTGTACTGCTGCCCGCGCTGCCTCCGGCCTGGCGGCACGGCGCCGTGCGCGGCCTGCGCACCCGGTTCGGCGCCCGCGTCGACCTGACGTGGACGGGCGGCAACTGCACGGCCGTCGTGCGCCCGGAGCGTGACGTGCACATCGACCTCAAGACCCCTGCCGGCGGTCAGGGGCTGCTGCGGCTGACCGCCGGCGAGGACCGCGAACTCACCATGAGGACGCGCTAGTTCCCCCCACCGGGGCCCACCGGGGGCTCCTCCGACCATGGAAAGGGACACCACGGCACCCACAGCAAGACGCTCACTGCGCCGCCGCACGCTCCTCGGCTCCGTCCTCGCGGGCGGCGCACTGCTCGCCCTCGCCACCTCCCCCGCACAGGCGGCGATCTGGTCCTCCTCCGACCAGTGGGGCAACTACACCACCTCGGACGGCTACACCCTTTACAACAACATCTGGGGCTCGGGCGCGGGTGCACAGACGATCTGGGCCAACTCCGCGTCGAACTGGGGCGTTTGGGCCGACCACCCCAACACGGGCGGCATCAAGTCCTACCCGAACGCGAAGAAGGTCGTGAACAAATCGATCAGTGCCCTGTCCTCTCTCACCAGCGGCTACAACGTCACCGTGCCGTCGTCCGGCGCGTACAACACGTCGTACGACATCTGGGACAGCGACTACGGCCATGAGGTCATGCTCTGGGTCAACCACAACGGAGCCGTAGGCCCGCTCGGGACCTCCCAAGGCGATGTCACCCTGGGTGGGCACACCTGGACCGTCTACAAGGGCAACAACGGAGCCAACGAGGTCTACTCGTTCCTTCGTACCTCGGACTCGACCTCCGGCACGGTGAACATCCTGCCGATCCTCAAGTGGATCAAGGACACCAAGGGCTGGTGGGGCGACGAGACCATCGGTGACGTGCAGTTCGGCTACGAGATCACGTCGTCGGCCGGCGGTCTCGACTTCACCACCAACAGCTTCAACGTCTCCAGCGGCTGACCCCGCACGCAGAAGGACGCGCGGCTCAGGCTCCGGCGGGCGCCTGGGCCGCGCTCTCGCGCACCGTCAACTCCGGTGCCAGCAGCACGACTTCCTCGTCCGAGCCACGCCCCTCGATTTTCGCGATGACCTGCTCCACGGCGCGCCGCCCCATCTCCTGCGCGGGCACCGCGACCGAGGTGAGCGGCACCGACGCGTGCGCGGCGACCTGTTCCGGGCAGACGGCGACGACGGAGACGTCCTCGGGGACGGCGCGGCCCGACTGGCGAAGCAGGGCGAGCAGCGGGTCGGTGGCCGCCTCGTTCTGCACGACGAAGGCGGTCGTGCCGGGGCGCTCGTCGAAGACCCGCGACAACGTTGCGGAGACCGAGGCGTAGCTGCCTTCGCAGGGGCGGTGGAGCAGTCGCAGGCCCAGCTCGGCGCTGCGCTCCCGCAGGCCCGCCAGGGTGCGCTCGGCGAATCCGGTGTGCCGCTCGTACACGGCGGCGGCCTCGCCGATGACCGCGATCTCACGGTGCCCGAGTTCGGCGAGGTGCTCGGCGCACACCGCACCGGCGGCGGCGAAGTCGAGGTCCACACAATTCAGTCCGGCGGTGTCGGACGGCAAACCGATGAGGACGGCGGGCCGGTTCGCGGCACGCAGGAGCGGCAGCCGCTCGTCGTCCAGCTCGACGTCCATCACGATCATGGCGTCGGCGAGCGCGCTGCCCTCTATGCGGCGCACCGCCTCGGCACCCTCCTCGCCGGTGAGCAGCAGGATGTCGTAGCCATGGCTGCGGGCGGCGGTGGCGACGGCCATGGCGATCTCCATCATCACCGGCACGTACATGTCGGTGCGCAGCGGCACCATCAGGGCGATGATGTTCGCCTTGCTGCTGGCCAGCGCCCGGGCTCCCGCGTTCGGGTGGTACCCCAGCTTGCGGACGCTGCTCTCGACGCGCTCGCGGGTGGCCGCGGAGATGGACCGCTTGCCGCTGAGGACGTAGCTCACGGTGCTGGCGGAGACTCCGGCGTGCCGGGCTACCTCTGCGAGCGTGACCATGTCGTTCTCCTGAGCCGTGACGAGGGGACGTCGAAGCGAAGCGCTTCGACGGGCGCGGGTTGCCCGTGACCGTTCGACCTGTCGACCCTATGGGGATCAACGGACGCCTGTCCATAAGTCTGTCGAAGCGCTTCGACGCAGTGGAGCTGCGGGAAGTCCTCCGCACAGGATAATGACCGGGTGGCGTGGTCGTGCAGGCACGGTCAGGCCAGTTCGCCCAGCACCTCCCAGGTGCGCAACCGCGCGTCGTCACCGTCGAGTTCGGAGCCGGAGACGACGACGTCCGTGGCGCCCGCGTCGCGGTAGCGGCGCACCGTCTCGGCGAGCTTCTTCTCATCGCCGAAGACGGCCAGGTCGGCGGCGTGGCGGTGGCCGGACAGCTCGATGACACGGGCGTAGGACGGAATCTGGTCGTAGAAGGCGAATGCCTCGTGAACCTTGGCGCGCAGGGCGTCGGGGCGCTGGGTGACGACGCCCGGGACGAAGGCGACGACGCGCGGGGCGGGGCGGCCCACTTCCTCGGCGGCGCGGGTGAGTTCGGGCACGATGTGCTCCTCCAGGGCCCGAGGGCCCGCGAGGTAGGGCAGGATCCCGTCGGCGAGGCGACCGGTGACGCGCAGCGCCTGCGGACCCATGGCGGCGACGAGGACCGGAACGGTCGGCTCGGCGCCGGGCACGGTGGCGGGCTTCGGGGTCCGCGCGGTGATCAGCTCGCCCTCGTAGTCGGCGTGACCGGTCTCCAGCAACTGCCTTAGCGCGGTGAGGAATTCGCGCAGCCGCGCGACGGGGCGCTCGAAGGGCAGGCCGAAGGCGCCCTCGGTGAACATTTTCGTGCCGAGCGCGAGCCCCAGGTTGTAGCGCCCGCCGGTGGCGGCCTGCGCGGTCTGGGCCTGGCCCGCGACCAGCAACGGGTGGCGGCCGAAGACGGGCAGCGCGGAGGAGCCCACCTGGATGTCGGGAACCTCGCGGCCGATGAGCGCGGCGAGCGTCGGCGAGTCGTATCCGAAGGTCTGCCCCAACCAGAGGGATGTCAGGCCACTGGCGCGAGCTTCGCGCGCTTGGCGCACCGCGTCGTCGATGAGGAGGTCGTTGCCTGTCGTGTCGAGTGTCACTCCCACAGTCATGTCGGAACAACGGGATCACGTGCGGGGTCAATTCCCCCTGAATTGTGAACAGTTGATGTCTCGGGAGAGGGCGAGGATCGGTCGGTCAGCCCGACTGCCGGGCCGGCGCGAACGGGAGGGCGCCACGAGAGCGCCGAGGGCGGGACTGGGGATCCGAGCGGCCGAGCGGCGGCCGGGCGCGTCCGTCGTAGGAACGGTCTCCGAGTCGGGTCGGGTCAGGTTGAGGCGGATGAGGCAGGCGCGCCACTCGGCCGACGGCTCGTGCCCCGGTCCGGCGCGACGAGATCCGCCCACTGCTCGACCGTGGCGTGTAGCTGTTCGCTGCGGCCGACAGGAGTTTCCGTGGCGATGGGCCGATTCAGAGGAAGCTCGTCACTCCTTGCCGCGGACGACGGTGACAGGACAGTGAGCCTGTTGCAGCAGTGCCTGGCTGACCGACCCCAGGAGCAACCCGGTGAAGCCACCCCGCCCCCTGGCCCCGACGACCACGAGCTGGGCGGTCCTGCTCGCCTCGATCAACGCCTCATGGGTCACGCCGAGCACCAGTTCGTGCTTGACCGGGACCTGCGGATACTTCTCCTGACGACCCGCGAGTGCCTGGGCCAACAGACGTTCCTCACTCTCGGCGACCGCGCCCGCCTGGGGCACGTCCGCCAACTGCGGCGGAGCCAGCGGCAGGGGCACATTGTCCGGCGTCCATGCGTGCAGGGCGACGATTTCAGCGCCCCTCAGCGCGGCCTCGGCGAACGCGAAATCGACCGCTTCCTCGCCGGCCCGCGACCCGTCGACGCCCAGCACGATCGGCCCGGCGGCGTCCGGTTCCCCTCGCACCACCATCACTGGGCAGTGGCCGTGGGCAGTCAGGTACACCGCCGTCGATCCCATCAGCATCCCGACGAAGCCTCCCCTGCCCCGGGATCCGATGACCACCAGATCCGCATCTCGGGACTGAGCCTCCAGCACCGTCAGTGCCTCACCCGCCACCGCATCATGGTTGATCTCCACCTGAGGTGCCACGCTGGCGGCACGATGCAGCGCCTCGGTCAGCGCGCTCTCGACCTCGTCCGGCAACACTCCCTCGGGTGGGCCGAAGGGCGCAGCAGCCGTCGGCTCGGGCCCGGGCGTGATCACTGGCCAGAGGGCATACACGACTCGAAGCTCGGCACGCCGCCATCGCGCTTCTCGAGCCGCCACCTCCACCGCTGCGAGGCTGGACGGCGAACCATCCACCCCCACGACGACCAGGTTGCCCACGGCGCCTCCCATGATTGTCTCGGCCCCCTGCTCCCAGCCTGACCCCGCCGACGCGTCCCTGCCACAGGACTGGGCGGCAGCGCAGGGCGCCCACGCACGAACTGCTCACTGCACGACGGCGTCCGCAAAGCGCCTCCGGCGTCACGATCCACCGCCTGTTCGCCCCATTCGCCGAGGTCGAAGGGCCCTGGACGGCTGCGCCGGCCGTGGCCGCTCCCGGCTCCCGGCCGAGGCCGAGCACCGGCGGGCAGGAGCCCGGCGTCCGCGCATGGCGGCTTGCAGTCGCGACGCCGCAGGACTGAGGTGAAGATGGCACGGGAGCGCGGCCGGCCTCGCACGGGCGGTGTCCCTCAGTCGCCGCGCCGGACAGGAAGGCCACGGCATGGCAGCAATGCCCAACAAGGGTCCAAGAAACACGGAGAGCCCCGACAGCAGCGGAGCGATCACCGGAGCGAGCCTGTTCGCCTGTGTGGCCCTGCTGGTGAGCGGGCCGCTGAGCATTCTGATGGGCGCATCCGGCATCGCAGGCGACACCGTGTTCGCGGCGTCCCGGTACACCTACCGGTTTGATCTGACCGCGTGGGGCTGGCTTCATCTCTTGCTCGGCGTCGCCCTCGTCGTCGCCGGCCTAGGGGTTGCGGCCGGCCAGTCCTGGGGTCGCGGGGCCGGCATCGCCGTGGCGGCGATCAGCCTCATCACCCAGTTCATGTTCATTCCGTACTACCCCGCTTGGTCCATCACCATCATGGCCCTCGATCTCCTCATCGTGTGGTCGCTGACCAGGTCCTCTCCCACGACCGGCACCGGCCGGTGAGCCCAGGCGGAGGCATGCCGGACGGGTCCGGGGAAGGCCACCGCGCGTCAAAGTGAAGGCGCAGCACCCACGACCCGGTCCTCCCGCAACCTGGGCAGCAGTTGGTCGCCGATCCGGCGGGTCTCCTCCTTGTAGGGGGTGTCGGACAGCACGAAGTGCGTGATGCCCAGCGCACGGTAGGCGTTGAGTGCGGCGGCCACGTCGTCGGGGGAGCCGACGAGCCAGGTCGTCGCCGCTCCCCCGCCGCCGAACCGGCCGGGGGCGGTGTAGAGGCAGGTGTCGAGGACCTCTCCGCGCTCGGCGAGGTCGAGGAGCCGGCGCTGGCCGACCGCTGTCCTGCGGTTACCCATCCACGTGCCGATCTCGCCGGCCTCGGCCGCCATCTTCGCGACCTTCTCCTCCGCCGCGCGCCACGCCTCCTCGGTGGTGTCACGGACGACGGTGGTGATCCGCAGTCCGTACTCCAGTGACTCATGCCGGCGTCCCACCTGCTCACTCAAGCCCTTGAGCCTGGCGATGCGTTCGGCGATTCCCTCCAGCGGTTCACCCCAGAAGAGCTGGACGTCGGCCTCGGCCGCCGAGACGCGTTCGGCGGCCTCGGACGCGCCGCCGAAGTAGAGGGTCGGATGGGTCCGCTCGCCGGTGACGTACGGAGGCGGGCTCACCGTGGAGCCGGTGACCTGGAAGTACTCACCGTTGAACGTCACGTTCTCCTCGGTCCACAGGCGCCGTACGAGATGCAGGAACTCTCGTGTGCGGGCGTAGCGTGAGGCGGGGTCGACGGTGGTGTCGCCGTAGGCGGCCGGACTGTCGAGGCCGCTGACGATGTTGACCAGGACGCGGCCGCGGCTGAGCTGGTCGAGGGTGGCGGCGGCGCTGGCGAAGTTCGCGGGTTGCCAGTAGCCGGGACGGACGGCGACCAAAGGCTTGAACGTGGTGGTGCGCGCGGCCAGGGCGGTGGCGAGGGTGAACGTGTCCGGGCGTCCCCACCCGGTGCCGAGCAAGGCGCCGCCCCAGCCGTGGTCCTCTGCCGTGCGGGCGAGCTCGGTCGAGTACTCGATGGATCCCCAGCCGGATGTCGTGTCGTCACCGCGGTGTCCCGGCTGGACGGTGTTGGGGATGTACCAGAGGAATTGCGGGCTCATGATGCGTCCGATCGTCGGTCGGGCTCGGGTGGGGCAGCGGGGAATCGGGCGGTGCCGGTATCCGGGGACAAGTGGTTCTGGGGTGTGGCGGGTTCGCGTGCGGCGGGGCCGTTCGCCGCCTCGGTCATCGGGCGTGCGGGTTGTCGTTCGGGCACGGGAGTGCGCAGGCGTGACAGCACCAGGGCCACCGCGAGCAGGCCTGCACAGACACACGAAGCGAGGGCGTACGCGGATCGGGGGCCGCTGCCTTCCGGCGGCGTCGTGGCGGAGCGCAGATAGACCGCGGAGACCGCGCTCAGGCAGACCGCCGCCGAGATGCGCTGCGCCATCTGCAGGATGCCGCCGGCCACCCCCGCCGCTTCGGCCGGAGCGTGGCGCAGGACCTGGGTCTGGTTCGGCGAGACCGTGAACCCCGCGGCGGCGCCGGTCAGTAACTGCACCCCGGCGCAGGCCAAGGGGAGCGCTGCCGCAGGCACGCTGAGCGCGATGGCGCTCCCGGACAAGGCGGCGCCGATGCCCAGGCTGAGGCCCAGGGTCACCGTACGCGGGCCGATGCGGCGTACCACTCGCCACGCGAGCGCGGAGGCGACGCCCATCGCGAGCGCCGAGGGGAGGGTGACGGCCGCGGTGCACAGGGCGGACAGGCCGAGTCCTTCCTGGAGGAAGACGGTGAGCACCAGCGACGAGGCGAGTGAGGCGCCGAACTGGGCCATCGCGACCGCGGTGCCCAGCAGGTACGGTTTTGACGTCCTGAGGGCGGGGTGCAGCAGAGGCCGGCGTCCGCGTCGCACGCGCTGTCGCTGTTGCCCAATCAGGGTGACCGCGAGAGCTGCCACCGCGGCCGCCCACAGGAGTGCCTCTCCCCCGCTGCCCGGTGTGCGGATGAACGGCACCATCAAGGTCAGCGTGCAGGCGCACGCCAGGGCGAGTCCGAGGATGTCGAGGCGAGGGTCGCGAGCGGTGCGCCGGGGTGGCGGCAGCCACCGCGCCGCCAGGGTCACCGTGAGGATCGCGCACGGCGCGCTGAGCAAGAGGCAGCAGCGCCACCCCAGTTCGGGGCCGAGGGTCGCGACGAGCGCGCCGCCGAGTGGTGGGCCCAGGGCCGCGGCCACGCCGGCCGTCACCGCGTACAGGCCCAGGGCGCGGCCCCGGTCCTGGCCGTGGAAGACGTCCTGAACGGTGCCGATCACCTGGGAGTTGACGAGCCCCGCCGCGGCTCCCTGCACCAGGCGGGCGGCGATCAGTGTGCCCGGCCCGCGGCCGGTCGCGGCCGCCGTCCCCGCGAGGAGGAAGGCGGCCACGCCCAGGAGGAAGAACCGCTTGCGCCCGTACGCGTCACCGAGGCTGCCGCCCGGAACGAGTGCCAGACCGAAGGCCAGCGAGTATCCGGCCACGATCCACTGCACGTCCCCGGCGCCGGCCCCGAGCGACTGCCGCATGCTCGGCACGGCGATGTTCAGGACTGCCTGGTCCAGCAGAGTCGTCGCGCCCGCGGCCAGGCAGACGAGCAGGGTGCGCCGGGCGGCGCGGTCTTCTCCCGGGAGCATTCAGGAACGCGCCTCCGGCACGAGGCCCGCCTCCGGCTCCACGCCGATCACCTTGCGATAGACGCGGGCCCCGTCGCCGTAGTCGTCGACGGCGTAGTGCCAGGTGGCGCGGTTGTCCCAGAGGACGAAGTCACCGGGCTGCCAGCCGAAGCGGATCGTGTAGTTCGGCGAAGAGGCGTGCCGCAGAAGGTGGTCGAGCAGGACCTTGCTCTCGGCGGGGGTCACGCCGGTGAGGCCGGTCGCCGAGGTGCTGATGAACAGGCCCTTGCGCCCGGTGGCTGGGTGCGTCAGGACGACGGGATGCTCGATCGCCGGTCCGCTCGCGGTCTTCCTACTGCCCTGCGCGTAGTTCTCCGCGTTGCCGTCGTACACCGCGCTCACAGACTCCAGGAGTTCCTTGAACGGCTCCGACAAGTCGTCGTACGCGGCCTGCAGATCGGCCCACAGCGTGTGGCCGCCCAGCTCGGGCACCACCTCGTACGTCAGCGACTCGATCGCGAAGACCGGGTCGCGCCACAGACCGCCGATGTGCCAGGTGCTGGCCTTGCCGGTCTGCCGCACGTTGTACGGGTAGACGAGCGGATTGGCCGGGTCCTTCGTGGCCGTCGGGTGGTCGAAGGGCGTGGCGAAAACCCGTACGGCGGCCACATGCTGATCAGGTGTCAGATGCTGGCCGCGGAACACCAGCACCTTGTGGTCCCTGAATGCCTGCCGCAGTGCGTCGGCGGTGGTGTCGTCGACGGGGGCGGTCAGGTCGATGCCCGTGATCTCCGCGCCGAAGCGCGGTCCTGTCCTGACGATGTCGAAAGGGGCGACGGTGGTCATGTCTTCCTCTCCTCCTTGTGCGGTGCGGGTCGCGCGGGTCGTGCGGGTCGTGCGGGGGTGAGAAGTGCCCGGCTGTTTTCGCCGGGGCCGGTCAACGGGTCGCCTCCACGCCGAGGCGTGCGAGCAGGCGATCCCGCAAAGCGGCGTATTGGGGTGTGCCGTGGCGACGTGGCGACGGGAGTTCCACCGGGATGTCGACCGCGATCCGGCCCTCTTCGAGGACGGCCACCCGGTCGGCCAGGGCGATGGCCTCGTCGACGTCGTGGGTCACCAGCAGCACGGCGGGCCGGTGCCGCTCGCACAGCTGCCGCAACAGCGTGTGCATCCGGATGCGGGTGAGGGCGTCGAGGGCACCGAACGGTTCGTCCGCGAGCAGGAGTTGGGGTTCGCGGACGAGGGACCGGGCGAGGGACACGCGTTGCTGTTCGCCGCCGGACAGCTCTACGGGCCAGGCCAGCTCCCGGCCCTCGAGGCCGACCTCGGCGAGGGCGGTGCGCCCCCTGTCCTCGGCGTCCGGGCCGGACAGGCCGAGGACGACGTTGTCGAGGAGCCGCTTCCACGGCAGCAGCCGTGCGTCCTGGAAGACCACCGACACGTCGTCAGGGGCGGTCAGCTCGCCGCTGCCCGTCACGTCGTGGTCGAGGCGGGCGAGCGCCCGCAGCAGCGTGCTCTTGCCCGATCCACTGTGCCCGAGCAGCGCCACGAACTCCCCTGGCGCGATGGCGAGTTCGAGGTCGTCGAGCACGCGGCGCCCACCAAGGGTGCGCACCAGATGGTCGATGCGGACCGTCGTGCGGTCCTCGGTCGCGGTCGGGCCGCCGGTGACGGTCAGCCCGCCAGTGTCCGCCGCCATGACAGGGTCCTCCTCTCCACGAGCCGCACTAGGGCGTCGGAGACGAGCCCGAGGAGTCCGTAGACGACGAGGCCGACGATGATGACGTCGGTCTGTCCGTAGGTCCGCGCGAGCTCCATCATGTAGCCGATGCCGCTGGTGGCGTTGACCTGCTCGACGACGACCAGCGCCAGCCAGGCGGCGGTCACCCCGAACCGCAGTCCCAGCAGGAATCCGGGCAGGGCCCCCGGCAGGACGACATGGCGGACGAACTTGACCCTGCTGAGGCGCACCGTCTCCGCGAGTTCGGCGTAGCGGTTGTCGATGGTGCGCAGTCCGTTGTGGGTGTGGATGTAGATCGGGACGAAGACGCCGAGCGCGATCGTGATGACCTTCATCGTCTCGCCGATGCCGAACCAGAGGACGAGAAGAGGGATCAGTGCGAGCGAGGGGATCGCCCGCTTGATCTGCACCGGTCCGTCGACGAGCCCTTCACCGAGCCGGCTCAGGCCGGAGACGAGCGCGAGCAGCAGACCCGCGCCTGTCCCGAAGACCAGGCCGAGCAGGGCGCGTTGGGCGGAGGTCGCGAAGTTGGACTGCAGTCTGCCGTCGGCGATGAGATCGCCCGCGGTAGCGGCGATGGTCCAGGGGGCAGGCAGACTGCGCGCGTCGATGAGCCCCACGCCGGAGCCGGCCGCCCACACCGCCAGGAGCAGCAGGGGTCCCAGCGCCCAGCCGTACGGGATGGGCCTGCCCGGCCCGAGCTTCTTGCGCACTCGTACGCGGGTACGCGGAACCGGGCCCGCGGCTGCGTTCGTCGCGGTCGCGGCCGCCACCCTTTCGTCGAAAGCCGTGCTGCTCATGGCGTCTTCCCTTCACCGGCTGTCGCGTCGGCCGCGACGCGTTCATATCGGCGGTCGAAGAGGATCCCCGCGTCGAAGTCCTTGCGTTTCTGCTCTTTGGCCAACAGGTCGACGGTCTGCTGCTGGCGCTCGATGGCGCCCGTCCAGTCCGCCGGGAAGTCCGGGTGACCGGACCTTTTGACGAGGTACTCGCCGTCCGCGCGGCTCAGGCCCTGGTCCTTGACGTAATAGCCGTCGATCCATTCCTTCGGGTGTTCGTCGATCCAGACCTGCGCTCGCGCCCAGAACTTGATGAGCTCTCGCACGGCGGCGGACTTCTGCGCGTTGCTCACGGAATCGGTGAGCGCCCACAAGTGCCCCGGGTCGTCGCGGAGACCGTGCCGGATGGTCGTTCCGCCGTCCCTGCCGTATTTCGTCAGATAGCGCTTGATGTTGACGTCGGCGATGGGCGCGGCGTCCACCTGACGGTTCCCCAGGGCCGTGGGATAGACGTCACCGGTGCTGGCCAGTTCGACGAGTTCGACGTCCTGCTGGGTGAGATGGGCCTTCTTCAGGATCCGCAGCACGAGCGCCCCCTGCGCCTGCCCGGGGCTGTAGGCGATCTTCTTCCCCCGCAGGTCCGCGAGGGACTTGATGTGTGCGCCCGGCGCGATCCCCAGCTCGTAGATCGGGTTCGCGATCGGGTCCTTGCGGAACTTCGCCGCCACGAGCTTGGTGTCCAGGCCCGTCCAGTGGGCGTTGATCGACGGAATCTCCGCGGCCGAGCAGATGTCGAGCGCCTTGGCCCGAAACGCTTCGGAGCACTGCGGACCGCCGCTGATATTGGCCCACTTCACTTTGAAAGGCAGTTTGTCCATCTGCCCCGACAGTTCGAGTGCGACCTTGAAGTCGGGCGCACCCACGGTGATCGAGGTGTCCGCGGACACCTTTGCCGGGATCTTCTTCGCCGCGACATTCTCACTGGCCACCGTGGACTGTGCGGTGTTTGCGCACGAGGTCAGCAAGAGGGACGCAGCGACGGCGGCCATCGAGCCGACGCGCAGGGATATGGGCATGACGGTACGTGGAATCATTCGTGCCTTCACGGGACGAAGGGGCACGCCTCTGCGCAGGGTGAAAGAGGAGGCGCGAAAAGAGAATCAAGGCGAAGAGAAACGGCGCGGCAGGACTCGGCGAGACCCGGCTCGGCGCAGAGAGGAGTGTCAGCTACACGCCGCGGTGGCGACGCGCATCAGATCGATGGCCCGTCGCTTCCGGAGTCGCTGGCTGATCCACATGACCACGAAGCTATCCACGCTCCAAATGCCGGTCAAGAGAGGTCAGTTGACCGGCATCATGCTGCAACGCCCCCTTCATGGGCCTGCCACGCACGCGTTACGTCGCCTGTCACACGTCCCGTCACATCCACCACTGCGCCCCTCGTTCCCCTTGCTCACGACGGCACGTCCGGGCGAACGAGACTGCACAACCGTCGCCGACCGCTCGCGGGGAGAGAACCCCCTCGCGGTCGCTCAGGCCGTCGCGGACGCGACGGCGATGGGCATCGGGGTCGGCGCCGGCTGTCCTCAGATGCGGATGCAGCCGGCGACGGCACACGCGGGTCTCCGAGAACCGTCAGGACCGCTCAGCTCTGTCCATGACTCCTATTCGGTACGCAGAGCCGTGGCGGTCCGGGCCCTGGCGGCCCAGCCGGCGGGAAGGAATGCACCCAGGGTGGCGATGAGCAGGCCGCCGAGTGCGAGCGGGAGCACTTCGGCTGCGTCGTAGACGGCGATGACGGAGTCGGGGAGACGGAGCCCCACGCTGTCGCCCATCGCGGGCAAGACCCAGCCATGCAGAGCTACGCCGAGCGGCACGCCCAGAGCGCCGGCGACCAGTCCGGTCACGACCACCGAGGTGATGACCATCGCGACGGTCTGCCGGGGGGTCATGCCGAGTGCCTTGTGCACACCGATCTCCCGGACGCGTTCGCGGGTGTCGAGGAGCACGCCGTTGAGCACACCGAGCGCGGCGACGGCGACGAGCATCAGTGTGAGGGTCGCGGACAGCGCGTTGAGCGTGACGACCATGTCGCTTCCGGTGCCGAGCCCGCCGGCCTGAGCCGTGACCCCCAGCGGTGCCAGGTCCTTGTTCAGCATGTCGACGTACCTGGTCACGTCGGTGCCCGGCGCGACCGCGACGTGATGGCTCGTCTCCGTCGGGTCGGGATGCGCGGCCGTGAGGGTGGCGACGTCGGTGAAGACCTGCATGCCGTCGTTGCGGGGGTCGAGTACCTCGCCGACGATCCGGATCGTGACCGGCTGGGCCAGCCCGTTCAGGGTGATGGTGTCGCCGATGTGGGTACCGGTGGCGGCCAGGAAGGGGGTGGGGACCACGGCCTCACCGGGCCTGTCGATCCAGCGGCCCGAGACCATGGTGTAGCCGCCCCAGGAAGCGTCGCCGGTGAAGGCGATCACATCGGTGGTGCCGTTCAGACCCGACACGGTCGCCCGTACCGTCGTGGCGCGGTAGTACTTCCCGGTTCCGGCGGCAGCCCGGACCGCCGCGGCGACTGCGGCCGGATCGGCCTTGGGCTGCTTCTCGGGGCCGGGGCCCTGAGGTCCGAAGTCCGGCATGGGCGCGGGCACGACGACGTCGGCGGCGTCGTGGGCCTTGGCTTTCATCACCTGGCCGAGCGAGGCGCCCATCCCCACGGTGAACGTGACGGCGATGGTGCCGAACAGGATCGCCGTGCCCATGGCCAGCGCGCGGGCGGGCCGCGCGAAGGGCCGGGCCAGGCCCAGGGCGACCGGCTGCGGCAACGGCAGCCGTCCGGCCAGGCGGGCCACCCACCGGCCGCCCCCCGCCGAAGCGGCGCGCCCGACGGCGAGCGCATCGACCGTACGCATCCGGCCGGCGCGCCAGGCACCCGCCCACGCGGTCGCCGCCACCAGGCCGAGCACCCCGGCGATCACCGCGACGTCGACCCAGGGAGCGGGGGCCAGGGACGAGGTGCCGTAGACCTCTTCGGTCTCGGCCATCACGGGGACGGCGAGCAGGTGGCCGGCGAGGACTCCGAGGGCCGTGCCGGCGGCGGCCGGGATCAGCGCCTGACCGACGTAGGCGCGCACAGCCTGGGCCGGGGTGAAGCCGACGGCTTTGAGGATGCCGATGCGGCGCGTTCCCGCGCCGACGGCCGAGGCCACGACGTTGCCGACGATGAGCACCGACATGACCAGGCCCAGGGCGCCGAACGCGATGAGGAAGGGGACATAGAGGGCGGTGTCTCGCTCAGCGGTCTTCTTGACGGTGAGCCAGGACTGGTCACCGACGACCACTCGAGGGGGCAGGGATTGTGTAACGGCCTTGCGGGCCACGGTGATCTGCCCGGCGGTGCCCGCGGTGGTGAAGCGGTAGAGCATCTGATAGCCGCCGCGGCCGGGCGCCGTGAGCGCCGGCATCTGGGACGGAACCACCCAGGCGTCGGCGGTCTGCGTGACCGAGCGGGCTACACCGACCACCGTCAGTGTGGGACCGTCAGGCAGACCGGGGAAGTCGATCCGCTTGCCCAAGGTCGGGATGAGTGCGGAGTCGGCGGACAGCGCGATCTCGCCGGAACGGGTGGGCCACCGCCCGTTGAGCAGCTTCACCTCGTCCACGTCCCGGCCGGGATCGCCCCGACCTACCACGGTCATCGGCCACCCGGGGCCCGCCTCGTCCCCTCGCGGGGTGACCGTTGCCGTGCGAAACGGCCCGGCCGCGCCCCTGACCCCCTCGGTGTCCCTGGACCTCGACAACAGCCCGGCACTGACCCTGCCCGCGTCGAACTGCACGGACAGGTGGGAGCCGTGCTGCCTGGCGAAGGCGTCGTCGAAGGGCGCGCCGGAAACCACGAGCAGTGATCCGCCGAGGACGGAGGCGGCCACCGCCATCATCGTGGCGAGCCCGATCACCAGCGTCTGCACCCGGCGTCGTCCCACCCCCGAGCGCACCACCTTGCCGAGCGCGCTCATCGGACGGCCTCCGGGGCGACGGCCGGCGACGGGGCGTCTTCCGTGATCCGGCCATCGGCGATCCGGACCGTACGGTTCGTGCAGGACCGGGCCAAAGCCAGGTCGTGGGTGACAACGACGATGGTCTGGCCCTCCGCGTTGAGGTCGCTGAGCAGCTTGCTGACGTCCTGTCCGGCGGCCGTGTCCAGGGCCCCGGTCGGCTCGTCGGCCAGGAGCAGCGCCGGCCGGTTCATCAACGCCCGGGCCACCGCGACGCGCTGCCGCTCTCCGCCGGACAGCCGCCCCGGGTAGGCGCGGGCGTGCCGGTCGATGCCCAGCAGTTCGAGGAGTTCCGCTGCCCGGCGATCGGCCACGCCACGTGCCGTACGCGCGAGGCGCGCGGGCAGGACGACATTGTCGGTGACGGTCAGATCGTCGAGCAGGTTGAAGAACTGGAAGACCATGCCGATCTTCGACCGCCGGTAGAGCGCCGATCCGGCTTCGCCCAGCCCGTCCACCCGCACCCCGTCCACGGTGACGGTCCCCGTATCGGGCCGGTCCAGGCCCGCGATCAGATTGAGCAGCGTGGACTTGCCGCTGCCGGACGGGCCGACGATCGCGACGGCCTCGCCGCGCCGCACAGTCAGTGACACCTCGTGCAGAGCGGGCGGGCCGTCGTCGTATCGACGGCACACCTCGCGCAGTTCGATCACCGGCATGGTCATGAAAGGCTCCTTGGATACAGGCAGTTGGCTGCGTGAACGCTAGGAGCGGACCCGGCCCGCACGCGTCGCCCGCCCGAACCCATTGCGGTACCGCGCTGGGATGAGTCCCGAGAACGTCATCCCTGCGATGTAGGCGAGTGATGTATCCGGTGCGGTGGCAATGGCCGTCAAGACGGACTCCGCGGGTCCGCGCGGCGACGACAATGAACCCGTGATGAACGCACGTACGACGGCGGAGCGGCTGCGGGATGTCGCTCGCCGCACCGTCCGCGACGCGAGGCTGCCGAGCGGTCCACCTCTGCGGCCCATTCGGCGCGCCCGGCAGTTCGACGCTCTGGTGGCACTCACACTCGGAATCACCACCGTCTACTACGGCATCGACAACGCCGACAACGTCGTGGTGCGTGAGATCGCACCAGGTGTGGAGGGTGTCGTGCCGCGCCCGTCCGGCCCCGGCGGCATGGCCTTCATGGTGACCCTCGCGGTGATCGCCTCGGGGGCCCTGGCGCTGCGCCGCCGCTACCCGCTCGCCGTCCTGTGCGTGGTGACGGCCGCGACGCTGGCGACACCGCAGAGTGTCCTCAGACTGACCTTCTACGCGTTCGTCATCGCCGTCTACAGCGCTGCCGTGTACAGCCCGTACCGGGTGGCGACCCTGGCGGCGCTACCGGTGGCGGTCGTGCTGGTCGGCACCTCGGGGGACTCGGTGACACCGATCGTCCCCAACGAATACATCGCCTTGCTCATCCTGGCCCCGATGGCCATGGCCGCCGTCGGCCTGCGTACCTGGAAACTCCGAACCGATGAGGGCCGCACCCAGCTGTCCGCCCTGGAACGCGAACAGGCGGAGGCGCTGCGCCGGGCAGTCGAGCATGAGCGAGCCAGGATCGCCAGGGAACTGCACGACGTCGTGACGCACAACGTCAGCGTGATGGTCATCCAGGCGGGCGCCGCGCGCACCATCATGAAGACCTCCCCCGAGCAGGCCGGCGAGGCGCTGCTCGCCGTCGAGGCGGGCGGACGGGCGGCCATGACCGAGCTGCGCCACGTCATGGGACTGCTCACCATGGCCGACGACGGCGACACGAGAAACGCAGGCGCGGACCTGGCCGACACGGCGGCGGAGCTGGCCCCGCAACCCGGCCTGGGTCAACTGGAAACACTGGTCGGACGAGTCCGGGACACAGGACTGCCCGTTGACCTGACCGTGACGGGCCCGACGCGCCCTCTCCCGCCCGGCCTCGAACTCGCCGCCTACCGCGTGGTCCAGGAAGCTCTGACCAACACGGTGAAACACGCGTCCGGCGCCACCGCGGCCGTGACCATCGAATACGGCCCGGAACAGCTCCGGGTGGAAGTCACCGACGCCGGTGGGCAACCGGGCGCGGGCGCGCATGCCGGAAGTGGCCGGGGTCTGATCGGGCTGCGCGAGCGCCTCGCTGTCTACGACGGAACCCTCAACACCGGCCGACGCCTGACCGGCGGCTACCGTGTGGAAGCCCTGATCCCCTTGGAGGCACCGTGACCGAGCCGCTGCGTGTGCTCCTCGCCGACGACCAGACCCTGGTCCGTACCGGATTCCGGTTGATTCTCGGCGCCGACGGAATCGACGTCGTCGCCGAGGCCACCAACGGAACCGAAGCGGTCGAAGCGGTCCGCCGCACCCGTCCCGACGTGGTCCTGATGGACATCCGGATGCCCGAGATGGACGGCCTGGAGGCCACCCGCCGCATCCTCAGCGGCGCCACCGACAATCCCCGGGTCATCATCCTCACCACCTTCGACCTCGACCGGTACGTGTACGCAGCACTGTCCGCCGGGGCCAGCGGCTTCCTCCTCAAGGACGTCACCCCCGAGCAACTGACCGCGGCCGTCCGCACGGTCCGTACCGGCGACGCTCTCCTCGCGCCCGCCATCACCCGCCGTCTCGTGCAGCGGTTCACCCAGCACGGCAGCGACACCACCGCCCTCCACCGCGACCTCGCCTCGCTCACCCCGCGCGAACTGGAGGTTCTCGGTCTGCTGGCCCGAGGACTGAGCAACGCCGAACTCGCCACCCGCCTCCACCTGGCCGAGGCAACCGTCAAGACACACGTCGCCCGCATCCTTGCCAAGCTCGGACTCCGTGACCGTGTCCAGGCGGTCATCGTCGCCTACGAGACAGGCCTGATCAGTGTCGGCGCCCACCAAACCGCCCAACAGCCCGCTGACCGGACGCAGACCGAAGTCGGCACAAGACTTCGCAATATTCCCTGAGCCATCGCAGAGGACGGCAGTCACCAACTGCCAGGACTGCGGATCCCGTTCTCCCTGGACCGAGGGCACGTGAGACACCTGAACCGGTCCTGGGCGTCGCTTCTTCGGGCTGGAGCGAGTGCTGTCGGCCGGCTCAGATGTGTGTCAGTTCGGGGTGAGAGCCTCCTGATGAGCGGGGCTGCCCATCGGCGTCAGCTGACAAGGGATGCGGCTGTGCCGACAAGGCAAGAAAGTCCGATGCGGGGTGACCGCTCCGAGGTGCGCCGACAGGTGGCGCTCGGCTGTTGCGGGTCGCGGCGGCTGCGAGGTGGGACGTGGCCCTCGAAGCAGGGCGGCCCACGGACCGTTGACGTCGCGCGTCGCCCCCTGATCTGCTGCCTTGATCAACGTAGAGGTCAACGCAGCGAATGCAGATGCCGAGCAGGGAGCTGAGGCGATGACGCCCACGTACGCACCGGGACCGCAGACCGCATGGGTCGTGCAGAACACCAGGAGCGGCGGTCCCGGCCGGGTCGGGGCCTGGCTGAGCAAGGCGGGAATCGGCCTCGAAGTGCTGCGTCCCTACGAGGGCGAGGCCCTGCCCGAGGCGCTCGACGGCAGGCCGCTCCTGGTGCTCGGCGGTGGCTTCCTGCCGGACGACGACGAGCGCGCACCCTGGCTCCCGGCCACGCGCCGGCTCGTCGCGCAGGCGCTGGACGACGGCTCGCCCGTGCTCGGCATCTGCCTCGGTGGCCAATTGCTCGCACAGGTCGCCGGCGGCGGCGTACGGGCGAATCACGGGCAGCCCGAGTTCGGCAGCACACAGATCCGGCTGCGCCCCGAAGCCGCCGACGATCCGCTGCTGTACGGGCTCGGAGAAACGGCGCCCGCGATCGAACGGCACGTCGACGCGATCACCGAACTCCCGCCGGACGCCGCCTGGTTGGCTTCCAGCGCGGCCTGCCCCCACCAGGCGTTCCGGGTCGGGGAGCGAGCCTGGGGCGTGCAGTTTCACCCTGAGGCGGAGGCCGACCGGATAGCCGGGTGGGACCGGGAGCGGCTGGCCCGGCAGGGCTTCGACAGGGACCGGCTGCACGCCGAGGCCATGGCCGACGAGAGCGCGGCGGTCGGGGCGTGGTCGGTGTTCACGCGGAGGTTCGCTCAGGTGTGCGCGAGGCTGCCGTGACCGGTTTCGGGGCGGGCGCGGACGCGGCGGCCCCGCGCCGCCGTCCTACCGACACGATGACGCTGGTGAGCACGCCTGCGAGCAGCCCCCAGAACGCGGACCCGATGCCGAGCAGCGTCACACCGGAGGCCGTGGCAAGGAAGGTGACGACGGCCGCCTCCCTGGATCCGGGGTCGGACAGTGCGCTGGCCAAGGACGCCTCGATCGTGGCGAGCATGCCGACCCCGGCGACGGCCAGGACGAGGGCGTGCGGCATCGCGGTGAGCAGCGAGGCGACGGTCGCGCCGAGCAGGCCGACGCACAGGTAGAAGACGCCCGCCCACACGGCCGCGAGATAGCGCCGCCGGCGGTCGGGATGGGCCCCGTCGCCGGTGCAGATCGCGGCAGTCATCGCCGCCAGGTTGATGCCGAACGCCCCGAACGGCGCGAGCACCGCCTGCACGGCACCCGTCCACGTCAGGACGGGCGAGACGGGCACCTCGTAGCCGGACCCGCGCAGCACGGCGACCCCCGGCAGATTCTGCGAGGCCATGGTGACGACGAACAGCGGCACGCCGACGCTGACCAGCACCTTCCAGTCGAACTCGGGAGCCGTGAAGACCGGCTCCGCGAGCGACAGTTGGATCCGCTCCAGATGCCATCCCCCGGTGAGGACGGAAGCGACGACGCCGCCGCCGAGCGCGATGAGGACCGCATAGCGGGGCAGCAGCCGACGCGCGAGGAGATAGAGCACGAACACCGGGAACGCGATCGCGAAACTGCCACCCATCTGGGAGAAGAGCCCCGTCCCGAAGTCGAGCAGCACACCGCCGAGCAGCGCCGATGCCAGCGGCACCGGGATCCGGTCCATGATCCGCGCGAACCACCCCGTCAGACCACTCACCATGATCAGCACGGCGCTGAACACGAACGCGCCCACGGCCTTCTCCATGGACACCCCGCTCAGGCTCGTGGCGAGGAGCGCGGCTCCCGGCGTCGACCACGAGGTGACGATCGGGACCTTGTGCCGCAGCGACAGGCCCACGCAGGTCACGGCGATCCCGACGCCGAGCGCCAGCATCCACGAGGACACCTCGCGGGCGTCCGCCCCGGCGGCCCGGGCCGCCGTGAACACGATGGCGGCGGCACTGGTCACGCCGACGGTGACCGCGATGAGCCCCGCCGCCACAGCCGAGGGCGGTGCGGTGGCGCGTATACGGGCGAGCGGGGACATGCGGGCATCACTTCCGGAAAGGGGTGTGGCAGAGCGGATTCCGGGCGTTCCATAAACGGAACGTTCCGTTTATGGAACACTAAGGACGCAGGTGGCGGCACGTCAAAGCGCCGGTGGGCACAGAAACGGACGGAACCGGGCAGATGGGTCTGAATGACGAGGTGGGCCGCAGGCTGAAACGGCTGCGGCACGACGCCGGCCTGTCACTGTCGGAGCTCGCCCGCCGCTCAGGCGTCGGCAAGGGCACGCTCTCCGAACTCGAGACGGGTCGGCGCAACCCCACCCTGGAAACGCTCTACGCCCTGACCACCGCGCTCGGCCGCCCGGTCAGCGCCGTCCTCGACGACCCCCCGCCCGGAGTCGCGGCGGGCGCGGGCGGAGTCTCCGGCAGCGCCGTCACCGCGGTCCTCCTTGAGCGGTACGAGGACGAGGCCGCGGCCACCGACGTCTTCCGCGTCACCATCGCCCACGGCGCGACCCAGGAGTCGGCCTCGCATGTCCCGCACACCACGGAGAGCCTGATGGTGCTCTCCGGAACAGCGGTCGTCGGGCTGCCGGACGCACCACAGACGGCCGGCCCCGGCGGCCACGCCCACTGGCCGGCCGACGCCCCGCACTTCTACAGCGCACCGGACGGCGAGGTCCAGGGCGTCCTCTTCGTCCGGTACCCGAAGGGCGCGCCCTCGAAGGGGCCCTCCGTGGCAGAGGCCTAGAGGTCCCGACAAAGATCTTGGACGTGGCGGCGGGTGATCCGGCAGACCGCCAGGCCGAGGCGGTCTCCGAACTCATCCCGAGCAGCCACGCCGCCTGCGCAGAAAGCCGACACGGCACCGACCCCGACACATCACGGGGCGGCCGCCCGCCACCGGCGGTCAGGACCGCCTCGCGCGGCGGCGGGCGATGATCAGGCCGAGGAGCACACCCACCACGAGCGTGACGGTGAGGACGGTCCACAGCGGGAGCGTCACCCTCGGGATCCACATGCGGACCGTGACCGAAGCCGTGTTGGCCGCGATGAACCAGACCACCACGGCCGCTAGTACCACGAATCCGATGGTACGCAACCGCATGTCCCGCCCCTTGACCGTCACCTTCGACGGCCCATGTGCATTCTTTGCGGTCTTCTGAGACATACCATCCATTATCGGAGGGTTACGCCGACAGGGCGACTCGCACCTTCGACCGAATTCTCCTCATCGCCGTCGAGGCCAGAACCCACCTCGGACGAGATGTGTCATCGGCAACCGGATGACAGGCGCTTCCTGCCGCGAGCCCCACACCAGGCTTGATCGCGTTCAGCGAGCCGGACGACACCGCGGACGATGCGCGGCGAGCGGAGCCACGCCGCCGGTGGCCGGACCGCCGGCGAAGTCCCCACGTCACGACCCGGAGCGCCCAGGAGCCGTAAGGTCCACGGCGAGGTTCGTCAATTGCGTTCAGCGGGTGGGGGCAGCGAGCCGGTACCCCCTCATCGTCTCCGCTCCACGCAGCGCGGCTCAGCTGTACGCGCCGGTGGGCGACACTCACCTCGACGCCGGGTCCACCCCTGGTTCTGCTAAGGATGAGCAGCACGCCACGCTGCCATCGACGCGTCCCATTCGTCGCCGGACAACGCCGTCAGCGACGCTGGGAAGAGGCCGTCCTCCTCCTTGGCGATGTGGCGGTGCAACTCGTCGGCCGCCACCCTGAATCGGTGTACATCAGTGGGGTCCGCGAGATCCAAGGCGGGCAGCAGCGCGGCCAGCTCACGGTGCTCGGCGACCAGCGCATCGATGTAGTCCGTGTACTCCGGATCGTCCCGCATCACCGCGAACAGACCGTCCTCCTCGCCCTGCCAGTGCGTGGCCAGCTCCCGTGACATCACGTCGACCAGCTCCCGCGCGGACGACGTATCACCACGTCCCAGAGCCCGCACCGCGTCCCCGGCAGCATCGGTGACCCGCTCATGTTCGGCGATGAACTCCTTGATCAGCGGAATCTCACGGCAACCGCAGTAATGGCACATAGCCCCATCACAGACGCCCGCACCCGACTTCCCGCGCCGCCGGGGCGGGTTCCGCTTCTGTGCTCACCCATGTGCCCCAGTCAATGACGACGACAGAAGCAACTGTCTCCCTGTTCGCGGGCTCCGGTGCCAGGGCGATCAGGGCCGTCAGGTCGTCGGACGAGCCCGAAAGGCAAGTGCGGGAGCCGGCGCCCGCAGCGCGCAGGGAGGCTTCGTGAGTTTCGCGGCGGCAACAGCCGTCTCCGCGGCGGGAGATGCGGACCGTACTTAGGGGGGTGGACCTGGGCCCGCCGCAAGTCCGGTTTCGGACCGGGCGGGGACGGGGGAGGTCTGAGTCGAAGGAGGCCGTATCGAGCCCTGCCGTCGAGAGAGAGCCTCACTCGCTTCTGTCGGCGCGCCGCGAGAACAGCCCGAGTTGGCCTCACTTCGCAATCCCCCAGCCATGTTCTGACAGCAGAAGACTGGCCTCACTCCCCTGCCGGTCGGGAGGCCGTCTCGGGGGCCCCGAAGGTGTGGGACTCGTCTAGGGTGGCGTCGTGGGGTTTGAACTGCGGCGGCGGTGGGGCGGACAGCCGTTGTGGGCGAGATGGGTTCGCGCGGTCCACTTGATCGGATTCCTCGAAGGATTCTGCGCCCACGTTCTCGACCTGGCCCGTGGCGGCATCCATGCCTACGCATCATTTCCAGGTCCCCTGCAGGTGTTCTTCGTCAGCTTGGTGTTCCTCGATCCGCTGGTTGCCGTGCTGGTGGGACTGGTGCGGCGGGAAGGGGGCCGGCTGGCAGGCGCCGTGATGGTGCTGGATGTCAGCGGGAACTGGTGGGCCAACCGGCACTGGCTGCAGGACGATCCCGCGAAGCTTGTCTGGCTGTTACCCATCACCTTCTTCGGATTGTTCGTCGTCGCGTTCATGGTTCCCCTGCGCCGCACGGTTGCAGTGATGACGAGCAAGCCCCGAACGGTCGCGCCGTCTGCCTGACGACCGAGATCGACGCAGCACGCATCCGCCGTGCGAACCCGTGCGCAGGCCAGCGGCCTGGCTGTCGGTCTTCTCCGGGATGGGGCGCCTTGCCGTCCCAGACATCCGCACCCACTTCCGGCCAGCGTGACCTCTCCCCCCTCATATAGGAAAGTCCTCCCACAACGGACGCTCGCTCATGCTCCAGCAGGCCGCTCGCCAACCACGGAAACGACGGACCCAACTCCCACTCGGCGACCAGGAGCACGGCAACGGCGCCTCCGGTCAGCTCACGTCAGCGAACGCCCCGACCCCACCCCGTGCCGTTCATCTCCCTCACAGACACGGTCTATCGGAGTAAACGGCGGTCCGGCAGCGTGTAGAGCCTGCCCGACCAGCAGGCCGCTACCGGCGGCAGCCCGTCGGCGTCGAAGCGGATCGCTCAGCCGTGGTTGTTGCCGTCGGGCACGCGTCCAGTGGAGTCGATGAGCGCGGGCATGGCCGCGTACTCGGGATCAGATTCAAAGAGCTTCCCAATAGGAATTGTCAAGCTGTGAGAGCGAGTTGAGTGGCAGCTGGTTCGTAGCGCCTTCTGTCACGCAATAGAGCCCACAGGACATTGACGCGTCGGCGAGCGAGAGCCAGCACGGCCTGTGTATGCCGCTTGCCCTCGGCGCGCTTGCGTTCGTAGAAGCGTCTTGATTCGTCGCAGGAACGTAGGCTACTGAGCGCCGACATGTAGAAGACGCGTTGGAGTCCTCGGTGATAGCGCCGGGGCCGATGGAGGTTACCGCTGACGCGGCCCGAATCTCGTGGCGCTGGAGCCAGGCCGGCGACGCCTGCCAGCCGATCCGCGCTTCCGAACGAGCCCATGTCACCCCCGGTGATCGCGAGGAACTCGGCTCCGAGGAGCGGGCCGATGCCTGGCAGACTGACGATTACCTCGGCTTGCTCGTGGCGACGAAAGGTGGCTTCGATCTGCCGATCGACGTCTTTGACCTGCGTGTTCAGGGACAACACTTCGGTGGCGAGAGTGTGTACGAGCGAGGCAGTGATCTTCTCTCCAGGGAGCGCCGTGTGTTGCCGCTCTGCAGCACTCACCGCGGCCCGAGCTAGGTCCTCGGCCTTGTAGACCTTTCGATTCCGTAACCAGCTGGTCAGGCGTTTCTCTCCGATTCGGCGCAATGCTGCCGGAATCTGATAGCCGGTCAACAGCATGAGTGGACCAGTGTTGGTGAGCTCCAACTCGCGTTCCAGCGCAGGAAACATGCCGGTCAGCAGTCCTCGCAGCCGGTTGACGGTTCGGGTGCGATCGGCCACCAGGTCGGCACGGCGCGCGCAGAGCAGATTGAGCTCGGCGGAGATCTCGTCCCTGACGCGCATGGGGTGAAGGTCATGTCGCATCCGGGCCTGGTCGGCGATGATCGCCGCATCCTTGGCGTCCGTCTTGCCTTCACCTCGGTATCCGCCAGCAGCACGATGAACCGTGCGGCCAGGAATGTAGAGGAGGTGCTGGTCGTGGTTGATCAGTAGCGCGATGAGCAGGGCTGCGCCGCCGTCTGCAAGGTCCACCGCCCATGTGACTTCGTCGGCCAGGGCCTGCACGTCGGCGAGGAGCTGCATGAGCTCTGGCTCGTCGTTCAGGACTCGGCGCGACAGGATCCTGTCGCCGTCACTGCCTATTACGACGCAGTGATGATGTGTCTTACCTGCGTCAACGCCAGCCCAGACAGGGCTCATGGTTCCTCCGCGAGCTCGATGTGCAGCTGTCCCGCAGACGACCTCGCCGTCGTGGCCCTACCCAGCGATCTTGTTCGCGCATCCCAATGAGCGGTCGAGTCGTCGCGGGGCGCTGAGCGGCCAAGCTCTTTCAGCCACGCAAGCGGCAGCGCCATCACAGCCACACCCAGCGCCCCCGGGTGACAGAACCATACGAGTGGCTCGATCGGCCCGTAGAAAAAACGTAGGGCGCTATCAACCCACTGCCCGATACAGGGTTAAAGGGCCGTCCCGTCATGCCCGTCAGGACACACCATGCAGGTCTGCGGGACCTCTCAGATCTGCGAGGACCGCGGCATGGTCGGAAGGCCAGACACCGTCCACAGGTTCGTCACCAACGCGCCGCACAGAGCTGACCGAGCCAAGACCATCAGGTCCTGGCATGCCGATGTGGATGTAGTCAACCCGGACGCTTGGCTCGAATCCGGCCGCGACGAACGGATTGGCCGCGTTCCAGGTAGCTGACGGCTGTGCCGGATCCGCGTACTCCCACGCGTCAAAGAAGACCTGGCCGGGGACGGCGGGAGCCGTCTTGTAGCCACCGAACCGCCGTACCTCGTCCGAGTCCGGCCATGCATTGAAATCTCCCGTGACAACGGGCGGAAAGCCAGTGCCACCAAGATGCCCCGTGACGAACTCGGCAAGCACATTGACCTGCCGGCAGCGCAACGCCGAAGCATGGACGGCCGAGGTGAGGTGGGTAGTGAAGAACGGCACCTGGTGTGTGGGGGCATCTATACGTGCATAGAGAGCCACGCGGCCGTCATCGTCGCCTTCCTCGGCAGGTAACTCCACCGTGTCTTGCTCCACGATGGGCCAACGACTCAGAACAGCGTTGCCGATACCGACCGTTGAATCGCCGAGCCGTCTCTGCCACCGATACGGCGCACGTGACGGTGCCCAAATCCACTGCATGCCAAGGTCCTCCGCCAGCCACCCTGCAAGGTTCTCTCCACCGCAGGCCCATACCTCCTGCAGACCGATGACGTCGGGTCGGACATCGCCCAGCACCGAAAGAATGGCCTTGCGGCGTTGTTCCCAAGGGCCAAATCGCCACCACAGATTCCACGTCAGCACGCGCATCATGGCCGTCCTTTCGCTCCGCCTTGCAAGAGCATCCAGGACGAAGCCGGGCGATGGCCATCCGGCGTGAGCAGAACTGTGCAGGCGGCCGCGAAACCCGCACAGCGTAGCGGCCGTCATCGCTCTCGCCGGATCTGCTCGCCGTCGTCCGACGGGCTCGATCAGCCGATTGCGGTACGGCCTTCGGCCCAAAGAAGGCGAAGCACACCCGAGCACCCGAACTGGACACACTTCACCCTCACTGACCAGGTCACTCCCCTCGGACCCGGCCGAAACGGACGAACAAGCCCCGCCCGAACGGCAACCCCGAACCGGCCCCCAGGCTCCCCGTTCCAAGGGGATCCAGTCACGGCCGCCGCCACCCGCACCGCCGGCTTGTCGTTCAACGACCAGCTCCGAACTCCCTCCGGCCCCGGTCACCGAGGCCCGAACACCGCCCTCAGGAACCAGCGGAGTGCAAAAGCAGCAGACACGCGCGGAGCCCGCCGTCAGACTACTGATCAACCCAGCGGCGCCACCCGAGGAGACCGAATGCCCGCGAAGGACGATGCACCAAGCCGCCCATTCACGACACCCAGAGTCCGGCTCGCGATCGGCGCGGCCACAGCAGTCCTCGTTGTCTTCGCGGCGGGCTACGGCGTCGGCAACGCAACAGCCACGAGCGGCCACAGCAAAGCCAACCATGGCGAAAGCCGCACTGATGTCTACCGGGACGGATACCTGGCAGGGCAGAAAGTCCCCGGCGCGGGCAAGACGATGACGTCCGACGACGCCCGGGAGACCTGCGGTGAACTCTTCTACCAAGCCCCGTACCTGGACGAATGGCAGAGCGGTTGCCTCGCAGGAGCACAACACCAGGCACCGTATCCACCCTCGAAATGATCCAGCAACTGCCCTGCCCGACTCCCGACAACCGGCCCTGACCGGCCACTCGCACGCATGCCATCCAGGCGGCAGAACGGTCACCTCACGATCCCTCGCTGCAGCAACTGCCTCATCACGCTCCTCCAATACGGGCGCAGGGCGTCGGCGCGGGAGGTCTGCAGCACAACAGACGGCCGCCTATGGGTTTCTGACAAAGACGTACGGCATGGCGGTCAGTGGTGAGTGATGAAGCAGGTGGGCAGCCGAGGGGGTTCGTGGATGCCGTCGCGTCGTTCTCAGCAGGTTCGATGGATCGAAATGATGCTCCGGCGAGAACCCACTGGAGGCCTGGCGGTACAGGACGGCGGTGCGCACAGGCTGCACCTTCGTCCTGTGCGCCAAGATGGGATCTCTGATCTGGAGGGGGTACGGGGATGGGTTACGACCTCAAAGCAGTGATCGCCGACGCGAGGGCGCTGAGTGTCGCGGCGAGAGACCTGCCCGCGGCTCAGCTGACGTCGATCAGACAGGGTTTGTCCCTGATGCCGATGACGGACGACCTGTTCGATTCCGTCGCAGACGGCAGCGGTGCAGGCGATTTGGGGTTCTGGCGGTTGCCGGGAGGGTTCGAGAAGACCCTCGCTGCCTGGTCAGCCGCTGGGCCGGTGGCCTACGTGGAAGCTGAATACTTCGGCGGCGTGGGCGAGCAGCGGGCTGCCGTGTGGGATGGCGGCACCATCGTGCTGGGACCGCTCCATGTGGCGGAGTGTCAGCCCCTTCCGGTGGACGGCAGTCCCATCTCTCAAGCACTGCGGCGATTGGGGGTAGTGGCAAGCGCTGGAATGGACGAGTTCTCAACCGTGGGGTTGGACCGGCATCGACACTCTGAGGATTGGGTCGACTGACGCGTGCCGTCCAGGTTCTCGCGGTCACGGGCAACACCCGGATCAGTTCGCACCATCTGCCCGTCAGCGCGAAAATCTTGTGCGCTTGCCGACTCGCCCGGCGCAAGGGCGACTACCTGCGTACTTGCGTTGATGCGACCGCGGTACGTCTCAGGGAACCCAGGTGAACTCCGTTTTCGTCGCCTCGTTTTCCAGGGGTGCGCAGACACAACCGGTCGCTGCGGAGCTTCGAGACGAGACACGCGTGCGTGGCCGTCCACCCTCAGGCCGGTCAGACGTCTCTCGGCGACCCGCGCATCGGCATGCCCGTCCATCCAGGTCACTGGCCAGGTCCCCGTTCCGGGCACCAGCGGACACCAGGAACGCCGAGAAGCCGCCTGCGCCCTCTTGACCGTGCCGGGGCCAACAGGAGACCGCCGAGCCAGTGGGCGTGGGTGATGCAGCGTTTGTGGGCACCGCCGGCCTGGCCTCCTCGACCCACCACGAGGCCCCACCTCAGCGCCCCGCGACGATGCCCTCCAACATCGCCGTCAGAATCCGCGCCAACCGCGGCTCCACGTCCACGATCGCGTGCGCCAGCCGAGGATCGCCGCGATACAGCGCCGCGATCTCCGGCCCCGGCGTCGCGATCTGCCAGAACGAGCCGGCCATCGACGTCGCGGCGGCCATCAGGTCCACGCCGTCGGCCTCGATCAGCTCCGGCAGCCGCGCGCGGACCGCGGTGACGATCGCGTCGACCGCGGTCAGGGTCACCAGCTTGAACTCGTGCACCGCCCCGACCGAGACGTTGCGCTCGAGGTTCATCGGAGCCTGCGCGAGCAGGTCGCAGAACATGCCGCGGGCCGCGAGGGTGCGGGCGAAGGCCGCGGCCACGCCCGCCGCGTCGCCGACGGCGACACGGCCGATCTCGGCGCACAGGACCGGCGCCCACTCCTGCCAGTCGGCCGCGGTCAGGCGCAGGAAGATCTCCTCCCGCGTCTCGAAGTAGCGCAGCAGCGCGGATTTGTGCATGCCCACGGCCGCGGCGATGTCGGTCAGCGTGACCTGCCGGATGCCGTGCTCGGCGCCCAGGGCCCGCGCGGCGTCCAAGATCGCGGCCTCCCGCTGCTGCTTGGCCTGCGGGGACCGGGCGCGCTGGAAGTCGGTGGTGTCCACGGGCCCCATGCTAGCGCAACAGAGTTGCACTATTAACGAAACCGTGTTTCGCTAAATGGCATGACAGAGAACACGACCGAGAACACGCAGCAGACCTGGTTCATCACCGGCTGCTCCCGCGGCTTCGGCCGCGCCCTCGTCCGTGCCGCCCTGGAGGCCGGCGACACCGTGGCGGCGACGGCCCGCCGGCCCGAACAGCTCGACGACCTGGCCGCCGAGTTCGGCGACCGGATCTCCCCGATCGCGCTCGACGTGACCGACCCCGGGGCCGCGAAGGCGGCGCTGGAGGAGGCCAGGAAGCGCTTCGGACGGATCGACGTGCTCGTCAACAACGCCGGCTACGCCAACGTCTCCCCGATCGAGACCACCGACGACGAGGACTTCCGCGCCCAGTTCGAGACGAACTTCTGGGGCGTCTACAACGTCACCAAGGCGGCCATCCCCCTGCTGCGCGAGCAGGGCGGCGGTCTGGTCATCCAGTTCTCCTCCATGGGCGGCCGCGTCGGCGGCTCCCCGGGCATCGCCTCCTACCAGGCGGCGAAGTTCGCGATCGACGGCTTCAGCCGGGTACTGCGTGTGGAGACTGCGCCGTTCGGCGTCCGGGTTCTGGTCGTCGAGCCGAGCGGGTTCCGCACCGACTGGGCCGGCCCCTCGATGACCGTGCACGACGTCCCCGAGGGCTACGACGGCACCGTCGGCGCCATCAACCGACGCATCAGGCAGAGCGCCGAGGGCCCGGCCGGCGACCCGGTGCGCGCTGCGGAGATCCTGGTGCAGATGGCGAAGCGCCGCGACATCCCGACCAACCTCGCCCTCGGCACGATGGCGTCGGAGGGGTCAATCGCCCAGGACCGGCGGCTGCTGGCGCAGGACGAGAAGTGGAGCGCCGTCGGACGGTCCGCGGACTTCGCCGAGGCCTACCCGGTGAAGTTCCCGGAGGACGCGGCGGCCTAGCATCCAACGGGACTCGTCGGGTCTCATCCACGACCCGACGAGTCCCGTTGGGTGCCGTATGAGCAACCGGACGGTGTCCGCGCGGTTCGACATGCTCACGGTGCGCTGCGAGACACTGGCCCAGTGGCACCAGCACATTTTCGGGCACGCGGTGGAGCACGGCGGCAGCCGCTCCCGGTGAGCACCTTGTGTGGTGCCGCGAAGGTCAGCTCTTCCTCGTCGGCGGCTTGATCAGGTAGAGCCGACGGGCCAGATCCAGCGCGCTCAGCAGCACGCGGGCCCCGTTCCAGGCGTATTCACGGCGTTGCTGCCACACCTCCTGATTACCCGTCGGATCAGCGGCGCGTGCCCGAATGACAACCTGGGAGTCTTGGTCCCAGCTCGTGATCTCGTCCGCGTGGCGGCGTACCTCCCAGTCCCTCCCGCCACGGATTGCCTGAGCGATGTACGCGGGAATCGCCTGGAACCGTGCCCCTTCGGCCAAGGCCACGGCCAGCGCCTCGACTCCGGTCTCCAGCGTGTGGGTGCTCGTGTTCGGGTCATGATGGTAGATGTCGCGCACCGCATTCCGCAGGCGGCTCCGGCTGATCGTGGTTCCGGCGAGATTCCCGTAGTTGACACCCCAGCCGAAGTGCTCCCTGCGGGTGCCCGGGTAGACGCTGCCCGGGACCATGTCCCTCGTGCGGCCATCCACCTGCTCGGTGAACGTGTAGAAGACCCGACGGCTCGCGTCCCTGTTCTCCACGTAGAACCCCAGCAGATAGCTGTCGGACCGGCGGAAGACCGCTCGGACCATACCGCCCAGGATGAACTCGTCCTCGGTGAACCGTCCGATGTTGATCGACTGGAAGGCGTTTGGGTCGGGGTTCTGGATCAGGTGACCGGCGCCGGGCCGACGGACGCTCTCGTCCCCCAGCAACGCGTTGCGGATGTTCGCGACCGTGCGGGTGTAGATGTCGGCGAAATCCTCGTCATCCGTCACTGCTCGCGGCTGCGCCTGCCCCTGGGGCTGCGGCTGGACCCGAGCGCTGTGGTCCTGCTCGGTCCGGGCCGGTGCGCCATAGGTGACCGCCCCTCCCGCACCCAGGGTGCCCGCCAGTACCGAAACCACCACAGCCGCGCTGACCAACCGCCGCCGCACCGTGCCGCGTTCAGGCCGTTCGGTCCGCTCGGTCCACTCGGTCCGCTCGGTCCGCTCGGTCCGTTCCATCCTTCGCGTCATCTCGTCCGCGCCTCCCATGTCAGGCCCAGAACTCGAACTCGGCCTGCAGGGTGCCCTTGGTGACCCGGCCCCCGTCGCTGTAGTAAAGGGCCTTGTACTCCGCGCCCTTCGTCAGGTTCGCGTCGATCAGGGTCGAGCCGTACGCGCCGCAGTTGGCGTTGCCGCAGGCCCAGTCCCACGTGACGCGCTTGCCGTTGCTGTCCTGGATCTCGATCCAGTCCCAGCCGTTGTACGGGTCCCGTCCCGAGGGCGCCACCCACGTGACGCTGACCCCCTTGACATGGGACTGGTACCAGTAGCCCCTGAACTGAGCCGGGGATACTTCACTGATCAGGTAGGCGGTGTTGATCTCGCCTGGATGCGGGTCCTCGGAGCCATCGCTCCGGACCGTCGGCGGTTGCCAGTGCTCACGCGCCGAGTCGGCCCTCGGAGCCGCATGCGCAGCGGGCTTCGTCGGCTCCCCCGAACCCTGCGATGCCGCGGCAGCGGTCCCCAACGCCACCACGGACACACTCACGAGCACCCCGGCCATGACCGCGGTCCTCCGCCGGGGCGCGTCCGCCCCGGTGGATAAGGAAGAGACCTTGTCTTTGCCTCGCGTGCGGAACAGCATGCGTACTTCACCTCGCCGCTTGTCGGAGATCAATGCGCCAGAAACGCTAGGCAGCTGCGATCAACGTTCCGTTGACGATCGATCAACGCAAACCTTCGCGAATGCAAGGCACCAGGACGAGGAGCCTTTGGCGCGACTGCGCGACTGTCCGGCAGGTCGCGGCCGAAGCCAGAGGGGGATCGCAGCGGCGGTCACGGTGCCATCGCACCGGCGGTCACGGTGCCGTGGAAGACGTACGCCCCCTTGTCGAACCGGATGACTACAGGGCGGAAGCCCTAGCTGTGTGGGCCCGTCCCCGGCCCTCCACTCTCCCTGTCCTTTCGGTTTCCGCATCGCCCCCGGCGTCCGTACCCGACACTCGCGTTCGACTGTCTGACGCTCGGGTCGGTGTCTGACGTGACACCCATAGCGTTCACTCCCATTCCATTGCAACAATAAGGAGGCGGGATGTTGCGTTAGAGTCCAGGCCATTGCAATGAAATCTCGGCAATCACCTGCAGTTATAGGGTTCTTACACAACAAGACTGTTGCTCGATCCTTGAATGCAACGTAGCGTTTCGCCCATCAGAAACAACGGATTCAAGGAGCACACCATGCAGAAGTTCGACACCCCCTCCCCCGTCACCGCCGTCCTCGACATCCCCGCCGGACGCATCCAGTTCATCGCCGCCGACCGCACCGACACATGCGTCGAGATCCTGCCCACCGACAAGTCCAAGACCCGCGACATCAAGGCCGCCGAACAGGTCACGGTCGCCTACGCCGACGGAGTCCTGCGCATCGAGGCAGCCGCCGCGAAGAACCGGATCCTCGGCAACTCCGGATCCGTCGAAGTGACCGTCCAGCTGCCCGCCGGCTCCCACATCGAGGCGAAGACCGCCGCCACCGAACTGCGCGGTGTGGGGCGCCTCGGCGACGTCACCTTCGACGGCGCGCAGGGACCGGTCAAGCTCGACGAGACCGCGAGCGCCCGCATCACCCTCCAGGCCGGAAACATCCACGTCGGCCGCCTGACCGGCCCCGCACACATCAGCACCCAAAAGGGCGACCTGAACATCACCGAAGCCACCACCGGCACCGTCGAACTGCGCACCGAGTCCGGTGACATCACCATCGGCGCCGCCAACGGCACCTCCGCCACCCTAGACGCCGGCACCGCCTACGGACGCATCCACAACACCCTGAAGAACACCGACGGCGCCACCGCCGGCCTGAACATCCAGGCCACCACCGCCCACGGCGACATCACCGCCCGCAGCCTCTAACTCACCCACAGCCCCCACTCATGAGCCAGGGCACGGACGCGGGCAAGAAGATCATGGGACGCAACCGCAGCATCGCGATCGACACGGCCGGCGCCCTCATTGCGGCGCCGGTCACCGCAGTCAGCCTCCAGACCCTGTGTCCGGCACCCAGCCGCTCTACCTGTTCGACCAGGTCGAGCAGACCGCCTCACCCACGACCACGAGACCCTCTTGGCCCGCCCCGAAGCCATGAGCTACCCGGCAACGCCCCAGCCGACGGCCCGCCGCACGACAGTTTGCGAGTGATCATCCAGAACGGGCCGGCCGGCGCCGCAGTGCGTGCGGCAGCTCGCAACAACTCTGGAGCGCGCCCTCACGATGGGTCACGTTCGAGCAGCACAAGGGCCGACAGCACCGTCCACAGCCGAAGCGGCCTGACCTACCAGGCCGGACAGTTGGAGAAAGCGGGACTCATCCAGCGCGTCCCTCCCCCGACGACGAACGATCCGTGATCGCCGTCATCACCGACGCGGGACGCGACACGTTCGCTCGCGGTCTGCCCGGCCACCTCGATGTCGTCGACAAGGGCATGCTCTCCGTCCTCGACGATCATCAACTCGACGCCCTCGCCACCAGCCTCACCGCCATCCGCGACCGTCTGCGCTCCCAGGCCCCCTCGGCCGCCCAGCGCCGCAAGAACCGCGGCTGACCGGCCAGAGGCCTCCCGGACACGGGCCAACGGACCGCGACCTCGCCTCCCGCCGCGTAGCAGCAGGGGATCTGGCGAAACCGCCACGCCGACGACCAGCGTCTACGCGCCGTCGTCGCCAGGGCCAGCGCTGCCTGTGAACCTGCACTACACGCCAGTGGTGCCATCGATGCGTTCCCGGACCAGGTCGGCGTGGCCGTTGTGGCGGGCGTACTCCTCGATCATGTGGGCGTAGATCCAGCGCAGGTTGACGTCCTGCTCCATGAAGCGACCCGTATCGGCCAGTGCACGGCCGGCGCAGTGCTCACGGGCACGGGCGATCTCCGCGTGCCAGGTGGCGAGGGCGTCGCTCAGGGTGGCGCCCGCAGCCACATCGAAACCACCGTCGGGGCCATCCGGGTCGGCCTGCGGGTCGTAGATGGGCGGAGCATGCTCCCCGGCGAACACGCGACGGAACCAATTCCGTTCCACCTCCGCCATGTGCTGGACCAGGCCGGTCAATGTGAAGCCGGACGGCGGCACGGATGCGACGGCGGCCTGCTCATCGTCCAGCCCCTCGCACTTCATGGCGAGTGTGGTGCGGTGAAAGTCGAGCCAGCTTTCCAGCGTCGTGCGCTCGTCGGCGTTCAGGGGCGGCATAGGACGATCGATGGCGCTCATCGCTTGATTATCGCCAGCGTCCGAAGCCATCGACAGGCAGGGGCCCAACTACGGTGCGAATGTTGCCTGATGCGGCACTAGACGATCAGTCAAGCGGACTTCCGCACGACCAAGCGCGTCGGAGTGACCACGGAAGACAGCGGATGGCTTCCGTCTCGCGACTCGAGCTCGCCCGATGTTCGCTTGAACAGCAGCCGAGCCATCAGGCGGCCCATGTCCTCAATGTCCTGGTGCACCGTGGTCAGCGGCGGCTCCGTTGCCTCGGCGATGGTCGTCAGGTCGTCGAAGCCGACGACAGCGACGTCATCGGGTACGCGGCGCCCGCGTCCCCGCAGTTCGCGCAGGGCTCCGGAGGCCATGAGGTCCGATGCGACGAAGACCGCGTCCAGGTCCGGGCACCGGTCGAGGAGCACGGCCATGGCCTCGGCACCGCCCTGCAACGTGAAGTCGCCCTCGGCCATGAGTTGGGGTGAGGCGTCGAGGAGGACGTCCCGGTAGCCGTCGAGGCGGTCGATCGCGGAGGCTTGGTTGAGCGGGCCCGTGATGGTTCCTATCCGTCGGCGTCCCAGCGATACGAGATGCCGGACGGCTTCCCTGGCTCCGCCGCGGTTGTCGGCGTCGACGTAGGTGTGACTGCGGTGGCCGGAGCCGATCGCGGGGCGTCCGCCGAAGACAGCGGGCAGGCCCATGTGCTCGACCATGGCGGGCAAAGGATCGTCGGTGCGCAGCGAGAACAGCAGGGCGCCATCTACGTGGCCGCCGCCCAGGAAGTTTCCGACGCGCGGATAGTCGTCCGGCTCCTCGATGAACAACAGCACTGGCTGCGCGCCCTGGTGGACGAGTTCCTGCCGGATGCCGCGCAGGTGGGAGTCGAAATACGGGTCGACGAAGAGCCGGTTCTGCGGTTCGGTGACCACGACGGCGACGGCGTTGTTCCGGCGGGTGACCAGGCTTCGGGCGGCTTGGTTGGGCACGTAGCCGAGTTCGTCCACTGCCTGTCGGATGCGTTCCGCGACCGAGGCGCGCACTTTGGGCTCGCCGTTGATCGCACGCGACACCGTGGACTTCGACACCCCTGCCCGGCGCGCTACGTCCTCAAGTGTGGGGCGATGTCCGTTAGACCGTTCCGTCAACACGCTCTCCGATTCCGCGCAGTTCCCCGGGCGTTGGACACGTTAGCCGTCAACCACCCGAGCTCGGAGTTCAATTCGGCGTGGTACCGGCCCTGTTCGGGCCGATCCGGATACTCCAGGCCCGTGCCGTTCTCTGCTCCAGCCTCATCCAACGACCGGCCGGTGCACGCTCTTCAGGGCAGGGCAACTGGCCGGTGGGAGCAGGACCGCCGCCGAGCTTTCGCATACAACTCCAACAGTCGGCCGACCTTCGTCGACAGCGTGAACTGCTCGCGCGGCTTGTGGCGGAGCAGATCGCCGGTGCGGCGCTCGGAGTGCCCGATTCCGTAGTGCGGCGAGGTGTCGAAGTAGCGGATCCCGCCGTCCCAGGCCGCTTCCAGGGCGCTCGCGGCGGTCTCGTCGTCCAACGGCGTGTAGAGCCCACCGAGTGGACCTCCACCGAAGCCGAGCTCCGTGACATGCACTTCGGTCTTCCCGAGCCGATTGCTTCCCATGTCCTGCTCCCTCACGTGTCCGGTCCTGCCCCTCCCCGCCCGCAGTTTCAACCTCAACCTCAACCCGAGCTTCGCGCGCGTAACCCAACTCGCCTTGATCTCGCACCGATCGCGGAGCTCACGTGTGCCGACTCGCCCGCGTCTCAGAAGGCCAGAGGCGCCGCATCGGACAGCGTGGAAGGGCTCTCGCCACCGCGAAAGGCGGGCGATGCAGGGCAGCCTGCTGAGGCACCGCTCTTGATGGGGCCGGGTTCAGTGGGGATGGCGGTGGGCGGCTGGCATCCGGCTGATCTCGACGAGCCGGTCGAAGTCGACGGCGACACCGCGCAGCAGCAGGTCGGTCAGCAGGCGGGCGGCCGCCCGGTCCAGAGGGGCGGTGCCGAGCAGAGCCCGCTGGTAGACGGCGGACGCGAGCAGGTCCACCACGAGGCCGGGGTCGGTGTCGGGGCGCAGGTCGCCCCGGTCGACGGCGCGTCGGACCGCGACCTCGGCGGCGGATCGACTGGGTTCCACCAGGGCGGTCAGCAGATGGCGGTGGAGCTCCAGGTCGGCGGCACATTCCGCGACCAGGGGGGCGAGGACGCCCGGCGGCAGTCTGGTGTCCAGTGCCTCGGCAAGGAGTTCGACGCTCTGCTGGAGGTCGCAGCGGGTGCAGTGGGTGTCGGGGGTGGGCGGGGTGACGAGTACCGAGGCGAGGGCGTCGATGACCAGCCGCTGCCGCACCGGCCAGCGGCGCCGGATGGCCGCTTTGGTGGTGCCGGCCCGGATGGCGGCCTTCTCCAAGGAGAAGCGCGTGTAGCCGTCCTCGCCCAGCAGCTCGATGGTGGCGGCCAGCACCGCCGCCCCGATCGACGGGTCGCGCGGCCGGCCGCCGGTGGGGCTCACCGCCGGTCGTCCTGCGGGTACCAGCGCAGCTCGACAGTGTTGTCGTCCGGGTCCCGCACGTACACGGACTGCGCGGAGCCGCGGGCGCCCCAGCGCGGCACGGGACCCTCCAAGACGGTGAACGTCCCCGAGTCGACGACTTCCTGCCAGTCGAGCGGCTCCACGACCAGGCAGATATGGTCCACGTTGGCCGCCCTTCCCACCGCCCCCTCTGTTCGCTGGACGAGATCGATGACGGTCCCGGCGCTCACTCGCACCGACGGGAACGGCGCCTTCTTGGCACGCCACTCCTCGACTCGCTCTCCGGCGAGCCCGAGTGGGCCGCAGTAGAAGGCGAGCGACCGCTCGACGTCGGCGACGTTGAGCACGAGATGATCAAAGCCGGTGACATGCATGTGAGGTCCCCTCGGTGGACGCCGTCATTACGATCCGAACCGGTTCGGATCGTAATACTGCTCGTCGGCCGCCCACAACCCCTCCTGCCGGAACTGCCCCCCAGGCCCGGGCCCGTCTGCTCATGCGGATCAGCCGGAGGACGTAACGCGGCGCGGCACATTGCAGAACGCCGCACCGTCCTCGTCGTGAGCGCTCGACCGGCGCGGCGGAACGCGGCAGTACGGCAAGGCGCCGTGCCAGGCGTGGGCCACCACATCGAGGCACCCGCAGACGGCACCGTCGAGAGCTGCTGGTCCACATCGGCGACCGGGTGGACGCCCGACAGCCACTGCTGGTTCTGGCCTGAGCCGATGGCAGGACCACCCAGTGGGCGCCGTGCGCCCTATCAGCAATCATCTCTCCGCGGCGGGGATGTGATCATGCATCAGCCCGCGAGCATCATTGACGGCCCCTCCCCCCAGGACAGCCCGGATCACCTTGTGATCGCGGCGAGCCGGGCCGTTGCGCGCTATCTCTGCAGCGCCGACGCTCAAGACGGCGTGCCGGATCCGACCGCATCTGCCGGAGTTGCCGACCGTTCAGAGGGCAGGTGTCGACCGCACGGCGAGCGGTCAGTGCGGCCGGGGACGGAAGCGGCGCAGCCAGTCCTGGGTGTGGGTGATGTGCGCTCCCGCGGCGAGCGCGGCCGCCATGGGGTCGCGTGCCGCGATGGCCGCCGCGATAGCCCGGTGGCCCTTGTCGCTGTCCCGGCGGACCTCCTCGATCGAGTAAATGTCGTAGTGACTTCCGCGCGAGCGGAACACCTCGACCAGTGCGGCAAGTGACTCGTTCCCGCCCGCGTCGCAGATCCGCTGGTGGAAGCGGGCGTCCAGATCGCTCAGCGCGGTGTGGTCGGTCTCGCGCTCCATGGCTGCGAGCAACTCGGCCAGCTCGACGTCGAGTTCGGCCGTGGCGCGCGCTGCGGCCTGCCCGGCCGCGTGGGACTCCAGGACGCGGCGGATCTCGACGAGTTCGAGGAGGCCGTCCAGCGGGACCAGGTCCACGGTGGCGGCGAAGCCTCGCATCATCTCGGCCGGGCGCAATTGGGAGACGTAGGTGCCGGAGCCGTGCCGGGCCTGAAGCACGCCGAGCGCCTCGAGCTCGCGGACGGCCTCGCGCAGCGAGCCGCGGGAGGCTCCGAGCTGATCGCAGAGCGCGGGTTCCGCGGGCAGCTTCTGACCGGGCGTCAGCTCTCCGGAGGCGATCAGCCCCCTGAGCTGGGCAACTACGTCCTGTTTGGCAGCCATCCGCTCCCCCGTTTCTCTGCGTGGCGAGACTATCGCCCCCAAGTCATCGTATGACTCTGCGCCATATCCATTCCATCGCGCGTATCGATGCTGCTACTTTCCCACTGCCCAGAGAACTCATCGGACAACTTTGAGGGAACCTCGACATGCCTCAGGCGGACCTCCGTCCCCTCGCGCCGGAACCGGTACTCCGGCCGGACGGCCTCCCGGCGCTGGACGACTGGTCACTCGACCCAGCGGTACGACACCTCAACCACGGATCCTTCGGTGCGGTGCCGTCGGCGACCGGGGCCCGGCAGCAGGAACTGCGCGAGGAGGCCGAGCGCGACCCGGTCGCATGGTTCCGCCACCTGCCTGCACGCGTGGCGCAGGCCCGGAGCGCCATCGCCGACTGGCTGCACGCACCGCAGGAGGCGACGGCGCTGGTCCCCAACGCGAGTGCGGGCGTCACGGCCGTGCTGTCCTCGCTGCCGCTGCGCGCGGGTGAACGGATCGTGGTCACCGACCACGCCTACGGCGCCGTCGACATGGCGGTGCGGCGACATGCGGCACGGGCCGGCGCCAAGGTCGACACCGTGCACATCCCGCTGGACGCGGACGCCGAGCAGAGCGCGGCACTGATGCGCGCGGCGGTGGACGCACACGACCGTACGACCCTGGTCGTGGTGGACCACATCACCTCCGCCACCGCCCGACTGATGCCGGTTCAGCAGATCGCCGCGGACTGCCTCGAACGCGGCATCGCACTGCTGATCGACGGCGCGCACGCACCCGGCATGCTCGCCGAGCCGCTGCGGGGCCTTGAGGGCACGTACTGGGTCGGGAACCTGCACAAATGGCCCTGCGCCCCGCGCGGTACCGCAGCGCTGGTCGCTCAGCCTGCCGATTCCGCCGATCGGCAGCGGCTGCACCCACCGATCGACTCCTGGGGCGCCCCGGACGACTACCCGCAGCGCTTCGACCAGCAAGGCACACTGGACCTGGCCGCCTGGCTGGCCACCCCCCACGCGCTGGACCTCATCGAGGACCGCTACGGCTGGGACGCAGCCCGGACCCACATGTCCACTCTCGCCGACTACGCCCAGCGGTACCTCGCAGAGCGATGGGGTGTCAGCCTCGACGGGCTTCCCCCTGAACCAGCTCCCACCATGCGACTGGTCCCACTCCCCCACGGCATCGCCGCCGACCAGGACGCCGCACACGCGCTGCAGCACGCCATCGCCGACCGCCACGCCTGCGCCACATCCGTCACCACCTGGCGCGGCCGTGGGTTCCTTCGCCTGTCGGCCCATCTGTACAACACCCCTGCCGACTACCAGGACTTCGCCGACCGCTGCGACGTGCTCCACCCCTGACGCCCCCCAGACCGTGCACCACTTCACCCCCACAGGGACGCCATGACGCGCAGAAAGTCGATCGAAGCCACCATGGCCGAAGCCGGCGCCGGCACCACCCGGCTCACCCGCGCACTCGGCCCGCTCCAGATGACGCTGATGGGTATCGGCGTCACCGTGGGAGCCGGAATTTTCGTCCTCACCGGCACCGCCGCCGCCCGCTACGCCGGGCCGGGCATCGTGCTGTCCTACCTGCTCGGCGCCGTGGCCACCTTCCTGGTCGCGCTGTGCTACACCGAGTTCGCCAGTACGGTCCCGGTCGCAGGCAGTGCCTACACCTATGCCTACGTCTCACTCGGCGAACTCGTCGCCTGGATCATCGGCTGGGACCTGATCCTGGACATGACCATGGGCGCCGGAGCGGTGGCCACCGGCTGGTCCCAGTACTTCACCGACTTCCTGGGCACCTTCGGGGTGCACCTGCCATCGGCCATCGCCGGGCCGACCGCGACCGTGAACGTTCCCGCGGTGCTCGTCATACTCGTCCTCACCGCGATCCTGGCCTCGGGCATCCGCACCACCGCGCGGATCAACATGGCCATGACGCTGGTGAAACTGGCCGCCGTGGCCCTGTTCCTGGTCATCGGGGTGCAGCACCTGGACGCCGCGAACTGGTCGCCGTTCATCCCGGCCGCCAAGTCAGCCGCCGAGAGCGGAGGATTCTGGCAGGAGCCGATCCTGAGCAGGCTCGGCCTCGGGTTGAACGCCAGCTTCGGCGCGGCGGGCGTGCTCACGGGCGGGGCCATCATCTTCGGCGCCTACTCCGGCTTCGACATCATGGCGTCCGGCGCGGAAGAGGCCCGCGACCCGCGCCGCACCATGCCCCGCGCGCTCAGCGCCACGGTCGCGGTGTGCGCGCTGCTCTACGTGGCCGTCGCGCTGGTCGTCACGGGCATGCAGAACTACACCAAGCTCGACAACGCCGCGCCCATCACCGGTGCGCTGCAGGCGGTGGGCGCCCACTGGGCGACCCGGATCATCGGCCTGGGCGCGATCTGCGGACTCACCACCGTCGTCATGATCATGATGCTGGGTCAGTCCCGGGTCTTCCTGGCCATGAGCCGCGACCGTCTGCTTCCGGAATGGTTCGCGCACGTGCACCCGGTCACCCGCAGCCCCCGCCGGATCGTCTGGCCCCTGGGTATCGCGGTGGCGCTCATGACCGCGCTGCTACCCATCAACGACCTTGCCGAACTGGGCAATATCGGGATGCTCTTCTCCTTCATCATCGTCTGCCTCGGCGTCCTACGACTCAGGCGCACCCAACCCTCCCTGCCCCGAGGCTTCCGCACCCCCTGGGTACCGTTCGTCCCCGTTCTGGGCACCGTGCTCTGCGTGGTGCTGATCCTCAGTCTTCCGACCATCACGTGGGCCCGGTTCCTGGCCTGGATGGCCGCCGGTCTGGCCATCTATTTCCTTTGGGGCCGCCACAACAGCCGCTTCGCCTCCGCCGAGAAGACGTCGACATCAGAACGGGACGCGGAACTCAGTCCCGACCGGTCGGGCCGCGTGTGAGCCCCGCAACGCGGCGCCGAGCGAGTGGCCCCAGGCCTGTGGTGGTCGGTGGAACGGTGACGCCGGTCCCGGAGTGATGACAGAGAACGGTGAGGGGCAGTCCGCAGCACTTCGGGCGCCATAGAGCGGCCGAAGGTCGACGGCACTGCCCCTCGCTGTTCTTCGAACCGCCCCGCGCTGGACGACGCGACGGCCCCGGGCGGGGCTGAGCTGAGCTGAGCTTCGAGGGCGTCGGCACGTTCGAGTCGCTCTACGGGATCGCCCTCCGCACCGAACTGCAACACCGCCTGACCCCGGAGCCAGGCGCGCCGCGGTTCCTCAACGACGGGTGCACCCTTCGGAATCGGTGACCACGCCTGGGCGCCGCGTGGTGGGCGCGAGGGCCGACCGTGACATCGACGATCCGTTACGTCGGCAGTCCGTGACGTCCGTCCACCAGACCTAGGATGAGGGCGCGGGCCGCCGCCCGCCTCGATCGGCGGGCGCATCCGCGCCCAGGAGACGTGAAGAGAGTGCGAACCGCAGTGCCCCAGCCCGGCAGTCCGGCCCGCCCCGGCACCACACCGCCCACGATGCGGGACGTCGCCGCACGGGCCCAGGTGAGCGCCATGACGGTCTCGCGCGTCCTCAAGGACGACGAGCGCGTGAGCCCCGCTACCCGGGCCAAGGTGCTCACGGCGGTGGAAGAGCTCGGCTACCGGCGCAACGAGGTGGCCCGCAACCTTCGTCTCGGCAAGCACAGCGGCATGATCGGACTCGTCGTCACCAACCTGGCGAACCCCTTCTACTCCCGCCTCGCCCTGGGCGCCGAACAGGTCGCGGAGGAACACGGCCTGCGTCTCGTCCTCGGCAACACCGCCGAACAGGTCAAGCGCGAGCAGGAGTTGGTCGAGGACCTGGTGTCCCGACGGGTGGACGGCATGATCGTCGTCCCGGCCGGCGCCTCACAACGCCACCTCGCCCCGGAAGTGCTCGGCCCCACCCCGGTCGTCCTCGCGGGTCGCCCGCCCGCCGGTATCGAGGCCGACACCGTCCTCGTCGACGACTTCGGAGGGGCTCACGCGGCCACCGCCCGGCTGATCGCCGACGGTCACCGCTCCATCGGCTTCGTCGGCAATCCACCCGCTCTGTTCACCGGCGCGGAGCGCTTCCGAGGCTACCGGGCGGCCCACGAGGAGGCCGGACTGACCCCCCGCGAGGAATGGATCAGCAAGGGCTCGTACGACATCCCCGGGGCCGAGGCGGCGGCGCGTCAACTCCTCGACCGCACGGACGCACCGACAGCGCTGTTCTGCACGAACAACCGCATCACTCTCGGCGCCTACCGTGCCGTGCGGGGCCTGCGCAGCGGCACCGCACTTGCCGCATTCGACGACTTCGAGATGGCAGACCTGCTGGACGTGCCGGTCACCGTCGTCGCCTATGACGCCGACGAAGTAGGACGCCGCGCCGCCCGTCTGCTGCTCGACCGCATCGGCGAGAACCCGGCCACGCCACAGCAGCCGCCCCGCAGGACGGTCGTCCCCACTCACATCGTGCACCACACGGGCGCCTGACCTCACAGGGGTCACCGCCCGGCACATGCCCAACTCGAAGTCACTTGCAGAGGGACGCATGTCGCGTCGGTCGTAAGTACTGGTCGGCACCCGCCGCACACGGGCCGCACCCTGCGAGCGCGAACCCTACCCAGGCAGTTCCGTGCGCTCCCACCACTCGTACACGGGCAACAGACCCTGCGAGGTCTCCTCCTGACGTGTCGTGACCTTGAAGTGCTCGTACCCCCCGCGGAAGGGCACTTTGATGTCGATTCCAGGTGTGGAGACGGAGACGATCCGCTCAGGAAGATCGTCAGGACCGCCCTCGAGAACTGCTTTCGCGTCGACCATGACCAGATCTTCCCCGCAGGCCCGACCGGCTCCTTCATGACGCGCCGACCCGTCTGCCACTCCCCGAGGTTCCTGGAGGGCAGTGGCGCGGCGGCCGAAGCCGCAACCTGCGGATGCGACTCCAGTCGGGCGGCGCCAACTGGTCTCATCCCGACGCAGCACGGCCGCTCCGGCTCCTGCCTGGAACGAGCATGGTCCGCAGGGGTAGGCCGTAGAGCCTGCCGCTGGAGAACCCCCGTCCGCGGTGGGGGGATACGACTGTCGACCGCGTGTTGCGAGTCGCGTGTCGCGACGGTTCTGGGCCATAGCGAGAGGTCATCGGCGTGCCTCGATTCCGGCCCCTCATGGGGTGCGTCAAGCAAGCAATCTGATCTCCCCAGAGGCATAGAGTGAGGGCTTCCCGCGACCTGCTTCGGAGGTGTCCGCCCGGTGGCCGATAGCTTTGTTCACCTGCACAATCACACCGAATACTCGATGCTCGACGGCGCTCAGAAGCTGAAGCCGATGTTCGCCGAAGTCGAGCGGCAGGGCATGCCCGCGGTCGCCATGAGTGACCACGGAAACATGTTCGGTGCGTACGAGTTCCACAAGGTGTCCACGGGCTTCAACGGCGTCAAGCCGATCATCGGGATCGAGGCGTACGTCGCCCCTTCCTCGCGGCGTAATCGGAAGCAGGAGTTCTGGGGGCCCGGCGGGCAGCGGGCCATGTCGGACGGCGGCGAAGGCTCGAAGGACGTCAGCGGCGGCGGGCGCTTCACGCACATGACGATGTGGGCGCAGAACGTGGCCGGTCTGCGCAATCTGTTCTACCTGTCCACCGAGGCCTCGTATTCGGGCCAGTTCCCGGCCGGCAAGCCGCGCATGGACAGGGAGCTGATCAGCGAGCACGCCGAGGGAATCATCGCGACGACCGGATGTCCGTCCGGTGCGATCCAGACCCGGCTGCGTCTGAAGCAGTACGACGAGGCGCGCGAGGTCGCAGCCGCGTACCAGGACATTTTCGGCCGGGAGAACTACTTCCTCGAGCTGATGGATCACGGCCTGTCCATCGAGCGGGACGTCCGCGACGGATTGCTGCGCCTGGCCAAGGACTTGAAGATCCCACTCCTTGCCACCAACGACGCCCACTACATCCACGCGGACCAGGCCGACGCACACGACAACCTGCTGTGCATCGGCGTCGGCAAGAACAAGGCCGACGAGAAACGCTTCCGGTTCTCCGGTAACGACTACTACCTGAAGACCGCGGAGCAGATGCGCGATCTCTTCTCCGAGATGCCGGAGGCCTGCGACAACACGCTCCTGATCGCGGAGCGCGTCGAGTCGTACGACGAGGTCTTCGACAACATCGACGAGATGCCGCAGTTCCCTGACGTCCCCGAAGGGGAGACGCAGGAGTCGTGGCTGCGCAAAGAGGTCATGAAGGGCCTCGTCATGCGCTACGGCGACCCCGTCCCGGCCGAGGTCCTCGAGCGTTTCGAGACCGAGATGACGGTCATCGGCCCGATGGGGTTCTCCTCGTACTTCCTCGTCGTCGCCGACATCTGCAAGTACGCGCGCGACAACAAGGTGCCTGTGGGGCCGGGCCGTGGATCGGCCACCGGATCGATCGTGGCGTATGCGACGCGCATCACCGAGCTGTGTCCCCTGGAACACGGCCTGCTGTTCGAGCGGTTCCTCAACCCCGAGCGCATCAACCCGCCGGATGTGGACCTCGACTTCGACGACCGCCAGCGCGACTTCATGGTCCGCTACGTCGTCGAGAAGTACGGCGACGAGTACACCGCCATGGTCAACACCTTCGGCAAGATCAAGGCCAAGAACGCGATCAAGGACAGCTCGCGCATCCTCGGCTACCCCTTCCAGCACGGCGAGCGCATCACCAAAGCCCTGCCCGACGACATCATGGGCAAGTCCATCCCGCTGGACGGAATCTTCGACTCCTCACACCCCCGCTACGGCGAGTGCGGCGAGATCCGGCAGATGTACGAGAACGAGCCGGACGTCAAGAAGGTCGTCGACACGGCCAAGGGCGTCGAGGGCCTGACCCGCGGCACCGGCGTGCACGCGGCCGCGGTCATTCTGTCCAAGACCAAGCTGACCGACCGGATCCCGCTGCACATGCGGGCCAAGGACGGCGTCAAGATCACCGGGTTCGACTACCCAAGCTGCGAAGACATGGGCTTGGTGAAGATGGACTTCCTGGGGCTACGGAACCTGGGAGTCATCGACCACGCCATCCAGAACATCCGCGAGAACCGCGCTGTTCACCTGGCAACCGTCGACCCGGGCAACGGCGACACGAGCCAGGTCGTCATCCCGCTCGACGACAAGACCACCTACGAGCTCCTGGCCTCCGGCGATACCTTCGGCGTCTTCCAGCTCGACGGCGGGGGCATGCGGACCCTGCTCAAGGCGATGGAGCCGACCCGGTTCGAAGACATCGCGGCCGCCCTCGCGCTGTACCGCCCTGGCCCGATGGCCGCGAACGCACACATGAACTACGCGCACCGCAAAACGGGGCGCCAGGAAATCCAGCCGATTCACCCTGAACTCGAGGAAGCCCTGGAGCCGATCCTCGGCAACACGTTCCACCTGCTCATCTACCAAGAGCAGATCATGGCGATCGCCCGGCAACTCGCCGGATACACGCTCGGCGGCGCCGACCTGCTGCGCCGCGCGATGGGCAAGAAGAAGCCAGAGGTGCTGGCCGCCGAGTGGGAGAAGTTCCACGCCGGCATGCGGGGCAACGACTACTCCGAGGAGTCCATCAAAGCCCTGTGGGACGTCATGCTCCCGTTCTCCGGCTATGCGTTCAACAAGTCCCACACCGCCGGATACGGGCTTGTCTCCTACTGGACGGCCTACCTGAAGGCCAACTATCCGGCCGAGTACATGGCCGCGCTGCTCACCTCCGTCGGGGACGACAAAGACAAGGCCGGTATCTATCTGGCGGACGCCCGCAAGATGGGCGTCACCGTCCTGCAGCCGGACGTCAACGAATCGGTCGCCGAGTTCGCGGCCATCGGCGACGACGTCCGCTTCGGCCTGCGGTCGGTCCGCAACGTCGGCGACAACGTCATCGAGTCGGTCATCGCAGGACGTAAGGCCGGCGGGAAGTTCAGCAACTTCGCCGACTTCCTGGACAAGGTCGACCTGCCCGCGCTCAACAAGCGCGCCATCGAGTCTCTGATCAAGGCCGGTGCCTTCGACTCGCTCGGCCACAGCCGTAAGGGCCTCTCCGCGGCCCACGAGTACGCCATCGACGCGGTCGTACCCGTGAAGAAGGCCGCGGCGTACGGGCAGGACGATCTGTTCGCCGGCCAGGGCGAAGACGGCGACGACAGCCAGACCTTCGGCGTCGACATCAAGCTCGACGAAAGCGAATGGCCCCGCAAGCAACTCCTGTCGACGGAGCGGGAGATGCTCGGCATGTACGTCTCCGCGCACCCGCTGGACGGCACCGAGAACATCCTGGCCGCCAACCGGGACACCACGATCCCCGAACTGATCGCCTCCGGCCGCACCGAAGGCGTCGTACGCCTCGCCGGACTCATCACCAGCGTGCAGCCCAAGATGACCAAGCAGGGAAACCCCTGGGCGATCGTCAACTTGGCTGACCGCGACGGCCAACTGGAAGTACTTTTCTTCCCCGCGACGTACACGCTCGTCATGGGCGCACTCGTCGAGGACAGCGTGATCTCCGTCCAGGGCCGCATCAACGACCGGGACGGCACGATCAACCTGGCCGGTCAGGAGCTCCAGGTCCTCGACGTGACCTCCGCCGAACGCAGCGGTGTCGCCCCGATCCAACTCCATCTGCCGTACCACCGGGTCAACGACCCATCCGTACGCGAGCTGAAGCGCATCCTTCATGCGCACCCCGGGCCCAATCCTGTCCGCCTGAGCATTCAGGGACCACGCAAGACGACGGTCTACGTACTCCAGGACACCGTCGACGCAGGATCGATCGCGTCCGACATCAAGGGCACGTTCGGTCAGGACACATGGCAGGGCGTCACGTGACCAACTCCCGTGATGAAGACATCCTCCTCAACCTCGACGACGTGCCCCCGTGCACGCGCTGCGTCAATGACGCACTGCTCAGGGCTCGCTTCAGCTATTCATGGAAGAACGCCTCCGGGGAGATCGTTTCCGGTATCCGCATGGCGGAACTGTGCCCGGCCTGCGATCAGGGCCGGCCTGCGGCAGACGAGTTGCTGACGCTGCTCATGGTCGACGAGCGCCTGGACACGCAGAGGATGGTCGAATTCGGAGGCCTCGTGGCCGCGTGGGTCGAGTCCGTACGACACCACACCGTCGACATGCGGCTCCTCGACGACGAGCTCCTGCGCCACGGCGACCTCTGAACCACAGGTGGCGCGCAGGTCCACGGTGCGCGCCACCTTGTCGGGCTTGGCGTGGCCGCGAGCCACTTGCCCGGCCCCCGGACTCGGGGGTCCGCCCGTCAAACCTCATCGCGGACCTTGACGGGCACCGGGATGCCCGTACTCCCCCACGGCCGGCGCCGTCAGATCGATGGGAAGTACACGGTCACGCTTCTTGCCACCTTTGCCGGCTGGTGCTCGCCCAGCGGATCTTGTTTGACCTTGACACGGTGACAAGGCCTTAACTGCTCGCCAAGGAGGTGGTCTCGATGACGATCACGAGACAGGACACGGACGCGACAGGGGCGCTTGAGGGGTTGGAGGACGATCGTTCGTCCGTGCGGCTGCGGGCTGCCCTGGCGGTCGGCACGACGCCTGACCCTCGCTTCATCAACAAGCTGATCGAGCGATGCGCGATCGAGCCCGAGTTCTTCGTCCGCGACATGCTGACTTGGGCGCTCACCCGCCACCCGGTATCCATGACGCTTCCCGCGCTGCTGCGCGAAGTCCGCTCGGAGCAGACGCAGGCACGGAGCCAAGCGCTGCACACACTGTCCAAGGTCGGGGACCGGCAGGCGTGGCCGGCCATCACACGGACGCTCCTGTCCGACGCCGACGACGAGGTGGCGCGCAGCGCCTGGCGGGCCGCGGTCGTACTCGTCCCCGAAGGGGAGGAATCCGCGTTGGCCACGGTATTGGCGACGCAGCTCGGGCGCGGTGGGCGGCAGACGCATCTGAGCCTCAGCAGGGCGCTGGTCGCACTGGGGGACGTGATTGTGCCGGCTCTGCTTGCTGCGACAACGGCCCCTGACCCGCGTGTGCGCGCACACGCGCTCGCCACACAACGGCTGCTGCACGAGCCGGACACCGGATTCGAGTGCGCGATCGAGGAGGCGAAGCGCGTAGTGGCCCTCGGCGGGTCCGGCCAGGAGGGACACTAGAACGTGTTGATCGGTGAGGTGGCGCGACGGTCCGGGGTCAGTGCCCGCATGCTCAGGCATTACGAGTCGCTCGGTCTGGTGCGTCCTTCGGGGCGTACGGGCTCCGGCTATCGGGAGTACTCCGGCGAGGACGTCCGGCGGATCTTCCATATCGAGAGCCTGCGGTCGCTGGGTTTGTCGCTGCGTGAGATCGGGCGCGCGCTCGACGATCCCGGCTTCACGCCCTCGACGCTCGTCGTCGACCTCATCCGTCAGACGCGCGAACGTATCGCGGCGGAGACCGAGTTGCTCACACGGCTACGCCGGATCGATGCCGCGGACCCGTCCGGCTGGCAGGACGTCCTCCAGATCGTTGCGCTCCTCCAGGCACTGGGGTCGAAGAGCGCCAACGCGCGTCAGCGCGCCGCTCTTTCCTCGGTCGACGAGGTTCCGGTGCCGGTCGAGGCCCTGGTCGAGGCAGCGCTGAGCGAAGCGGATCCGAACGTCGCCGGGGCCCTTCGATGGGCGCTGGCGCGATCGGGCGGCCGCGGCCCGGCACTGCTGGCGGAGGGCCTCGGCTCACCGGTGGCCGCGGTGCGGGAGCGTGCCGTTCAGTCCCTCGCCGAGCTGCCCGGTGACGAGGCCACCGAGCAGCTGCGGGATGCGCTCGCGAACCCCGATGTCGTGGTCCGCGGGCATGCGGCTTTGGCACTTGGGGCACGTGGTGAGGCTGATGCGGTCCCGACGCTCATCGACATGATCGTGGCGGGAAGGAACGACACCGACGCAGCCGATGCACTGAGCGTGCTGGCGAGCGACACCGCGACGACGGATCAGATCGCAGCCAGGCTCGTCGACCGCCTCGCCCATGACACCACGCAGGCGCCTGCACGCGGGCGGCTGACCCAGGCGCTGGCGGGCATCTCGGGGACCAGGGCGTCACATGCCCTCGTGGAACTGTCCCGTGACGCGGACCGTGCCGTTGCGCTGACCGCGGCGTACCTCCTGCAACGACGCGACGCACAGTGACAGATCTCTTCTGGGGAGCCGCGTACATGGCCCGCGTGGCGAAGGGGTCTCGCACAGAGGGACCCGCGTCTCCAATCCCTCATCGTCGAGGACCGTCCGGCCCGCCAGATGTGTCATGAGGAGCAATGGATACTCGCAATGCGCGGCGGTCGGATCAACCGCGACCAGTCCGGGAGCCAGCACCCCAGTCCCTGGGAGCCGGGTCAGGGCGCCAGCCTCTCTGCTCAGCCAGTCCTCGGCGTCCTCCACGTTGACGAAGGTCCGCAGCACCAGGTCACGGGTACCTCCGTCCCTCTTACCAATGGTCAGTCTCCGCATTTCGGCAGTGATGCCGCCGTGCAACGCCTCAGTTCTGACGATCCGTTCGCCGACCTCCAGGTGCCGGCTCACCCAAGGCAGTGTCAACGGTCGCACAGCCGCCGCCTCGTCGTCGTTGGTCACCGTGCCACCTCGTCATCCGGACGGCGACACGCGCGAAAGTTTTAATGGAGGCGATAGCCATGCTGCTCAGTCAGGAGACCCAACCGGCACCAGGCTGACCTGACAGCTCCGAAGCCTGCCCGGCGAACTTTCCGCGAACAGCACTCAGTGCGGCAGTGCCGGAAACGCAGGCGACCTCAAGCATCAATCCCACCAAAGCGCGAGGAGAAGGTGCCGTCGGGCCCGCGACTCGGTAGAAGTCGCAGAAACCGCCGAAATGCCGAGTCAGATATTGCGCGGGATCATCGTCCAACAGCCGTGCCTCATGGGCAATCCACCGAGCGCTGTAGATGGCCCGACTGGCGGCCAAGTGCACGCTCAGTTCCGCGGGGGCAGTGCCAAGGCCTGAACAAGCGCATCGGCGACGCGCTCCGAGTGATCCGGCAGATGCTCGGTGACCCAACCAGCGGCCAGGCCAAGGAAGTCGACAAGATCCCTTTCTGCGCCTGCCAATAGGCGACGAAGCTCGCTTGTGGAAACCTCGATCCATTGACCGTTGTCGGCGTCGGCGTCAGCGGTAAGGCGGACGATGGAGCCGTGGAGTTCGGCGGCAGGCGAGGGATCATGGCCAAACCACGCTGCGGAAGCACCCCCGTCGAGAACTTCCCACCAGTCGCCTCGGTCCTCCAGGCCGCTACAACACCCCGGCACCACACGGGTGCCGGTATCGGAGTCGACCACCTGCAGCCCGCCCGCCGCAAACAGTGGGTCCATGGTCAGGAGCCCATGGAGGAAGCTCCCGAGTGGGTCGTCAGGACGTGGCGGACGGTCGTCTGTGGGGTCAATGTCATTGCAAGCGGCCAGAGCCATCACCGCCGTACCGACCTCGTCCGGCGTCAGATGTCCATCGAGCGCCAGGAACGTGTAGGGCTCGGCAGCTGAGACCGGCCAGAGGTCAAAGCCCACGCGGTTGGGGATTTCGAGGACAGGTCGGACAGTGATCACCCCAGGGATGATGTCTCAGGACCTTCATGGACGCACGGGCATTTCTGTCCTGCTGGGAATCGCGGATCGGCATCCCTCCACGCCGCTCACGGGCTTCAATCGGCATGTGGGTCGTTGTACGTTGCGCCCTGCCGCAGAAAAAGGAGGCGCTCCGGCGTCGGCGCAGCAGGCAGGATCGCAGCATGTCCACTGAGCTCAGCGGGTTGATCGAGTGCCGGCCGGGTGCCCGTCTCTGGGGCCCTGACGACGAAGACTCTGTATGGCACGCCGCCATCGATTTGTGGCTGCTCAACATCGGCAACGCCTACGACGCGCTTGCCTGCCTCTTCGGGATCCGAAACTCGTTCGGCTTCCTGCCGCTCACCGAGAACCGTGGGCTCCCCACCGACGCCTCCGACGCCCTGACCTCCGGTTACGTGGCTTACGGGCCCGACGTACACGGCGCCACATGGATCACCTGGGCCGAGCTGCTCTCGGCCGACTGGCGCGAGACGGACCGCTCCGGCGCCCGCAGCCGGGCGCAGGTAGCTGGTGACGCCTCGCACTGGGCTCCCGCATGGAGCGTTATGCGGACACTGAGCGACCTTCACGGTGCTTCCAACGTGCGTCTCGTCTGCTGGTTCAGCTGACGACTCCTTGCCCCCGAGCAGAGCGGTGGACTCGGCCCACCCGTCAATCAACGACCGGTTTATGGAACTACGGCGTGGGAACCGCACGGGCCCCGCGTCCTGAGCCGGTCCGCAGCGGCTGTCCGACGCCTGTGGCACAAGGCCGCCATCGCCGGCCCGATTCCGACGGGCCGGCGATGGCGCATGCTCCGGATGGTGGTGTCACCACTCGCCGTGGTCGCGGATCACCCGGAAACTGCCCACGACCCCGTCCTGAACGAAGACGCCTCCCTGGCCACTCCCGTGGCCGGTCTGGGTCACGACACCATGAGTGGCGCCGTAGGGGCCGACCGTGGCCACCGGCGAACCGTTGTCGCAGTTGAACCCGCGGTAGACCTCAACGGTCGCGTCGCTGTCGTTGTAGATGCTGAAACTCGTTGAGCCCAGCCCACTGGCAGCGGGGACGCAGCCTTCCGTGTTGGCGGAGAACGTGCGTTCGTTGAAGTGGATCCTTCCCTCCTCCCTGCCGCCGTAGCCACGGCCCTCGTGGTTGCGGCCCCCGTGGTCACGGCCCTCGTCCCCCCTGCCGCCAGTGCTGTCGGCACCGAGGGGAGCCGCCTCTGGGGCGGCCTGCTTGACGGGCGGGGCGGCCCGCTTGACCGGCGCTGCGTCTTGTTTGACCGGTGCTGCGGCTTGTTTGGCCGGCGGGGCGGCCTGGGTCGATTCTGATTGCGCGGCATAGGTGATGCCGGTGGCAAGGACCGCTGCGCCGACCATGGCGGCAGACACGGCGAAGATTCGCGTGGGCATGTCACTCCTTCCTGTCTCAGAGATGCCAGCTGGACAGCCGACCTGCAACGACCGTAATAATCAGCCGATCAGCTGTCATTTCGGAGCAACTCAAGGTGTGACATCAGGCTGCTGATCGAGTGGTGTCCCTGCATTTGGTGCATATCTCGGAGTTTTCTGACATGGCGCCAGGGTCTGGGTCCAGGCGAGGCCGCGGTGCAGCCAGGGATGACAGCGATAGGGCCGAGATTCCGCACATCTGACGGCAGCAGGCCACGCGGGGACCGGGACGCTGGGGCGTAGCGCCGGCGCGACAGTTCGAGGGCGTTGTCCGGCAGTTCGGCGCTGGCAGCCAATGCTGAGGGCTGCCCGAGGAGTTCGGGGCCTGGCAGACGGTCTCCGACCGCTCTGGTCAGTGGCGCGCCGTCGGCCTGTCCGCCGCGTCGGCGCCGGCTGGCCCGGCTCAAGGCGGCGGCGCTGGGTCGCTCACGCGGTGATGAGGGCCTTGAGGACCTGGCGGTCGGCCATGGCCCGGTAGGCGTCCGGGGTTTGATCGAAGGTGAACGTCTGGTCGAAGACGCGGCCGGGGGCGATGGTGCCGTCCAGGACGTCGGGCAGCAGTTGCTCGATGTAGGCGCGGGCAGGGCTGGCGCCGCCGGTGAGGGTGATGTTGCGCATGAATGCGGCGGGTCCGATCGGCCCCTGCTCGTACTGCGGGACGCCCAGGCGGCTGACGTTGCCGCCGTCCCGGACCGCACCCAGGGCGGTGTCGAGGGCCTGGCGCGTGCCGACGGCCTCGATCACCTTGTCCACGCCGCCGGTCAGCTCGCGGATGTGGGCGATGCCCTCCTCACCGCGCTCGGCCACCACGTCCGTGGCACCGAACTCGCGGCCCAGACCGGTGCGCGCCTCATGGCGGCCGGCAAGGACGATCCGCTCAGCACCGAGCCTCTTGGCGGCGATCACCGCACACAGGCCGACCGCGCCGTCACCGACGACCAGCACCGCGTCCCCGCGCGCGACGCCGGCGGTGACCGCGCCGTGGTGCCCGGTGGTCATCACGTCGGACAGCGCCAGCAGCGACGGCAACAGCGCGGAGTCGGCGGCCACTGGGAGTTTCACCAGAGTGCCGTCCGCGTACGGGACACGGACGGCTTCGCCCTGTCCGCCGTCGACGCCGTCGAACCCGTACCGGCCGCCGTTGCGGCACGAGATGTACAGGCCCTTGGCGCAGTAGTCGCAGGTGTTGTCGCTATAAGTGAACGGCGCGACGACCAGGTCGCCGGCCTTGAGCCCGGTCACGTCCGCGCCGGCCTCCTCGACGACGCCGAGGAACTCATGTCCCATCGGGCGGCCTGTGTCGCCGGCGGGCATCGCCCCGTACGGCCACAGGTCGCTGCCGCACACACATGCGGCCAGCGTGCGCACCACCACGTCGGTCGGTTTGACGATCTTCGGGTCGGGCCGGTCGTCGACGCGGACGTCTCCGGCTCCGTACATCACGGCTGCACGCATGAAAGGTGTCACTCCAAACTAGGACGGCTGGCGCTACGAGGGGCGCGGCGTAACGGGGGCGGGGGCAGGATCAGCGCTCGAGCATCTGCGCCTGTGCCTCGGTGTGTGTGTCGCCTGCGGCGGGCGGCAGGCTGCTGAGCTTGTCGAGCTGCTCGTCCGTCAGCGTGATCGCGTCGGCGGCGGTGTTCTCCTCCACGCGGCTGACCCGCTTGGTGCCGGGAATCGGGGCGATGTCGTCACCCTGGGCCAGGAGCCAGGCCAGTGCCACCTGCGCGGGCGTGGCGCCGACCTGGGTGGCCAGGGCCTGCACCTCGTCGGCGATCGCCAGGTTGCGCTGGAAGTTCTCGCCGGAGAAGCGCGGATTGTCCCGCCGGAAGTCGGAGGCGTCGAACTGGTCGGTGGAGCGGACGGTGCCCGTCAGGAATCCGCGGCCCAGCGGGGAGAACGGCACCAGGCCGATGTTCAGCTCCCGCAGCACCGGCAGGACGCGCTGCTCGATCCCCCGGGTCCACAGCGAGTACTCCGACTGCACCGCGGTGACCGGCTGGACGGCGTGCGCGCGGCGGATCGTGTCCGGGCCGGCCTCCGAGAGCCCGAACGCGCGCACCTTTCCCTCGGTGATCAGCTCGCCGACGGCGCCGGCGGTCTCCTCGATCGGCGTGTTGGGATCCACCCGGTGCTGGTAGTAGAGATCGATGTGATCGGTACCCAGCCGCTTCAGGGAGCCCTCGACGGCGATGCGGATGTTGGACGGACCGGAGTCCAGGTTCCAGGCCCCGTCCCCGGCGTGGGAGACCAGACCGAACTTCGTCGCCAGTACCGCTTGGTCACGTCGCCCCTTCAGAGCCCGGCCCAGCAGTTCCTCGTTGGTGTAGGGACCGTAGATCTCGGCGGTGTCGATGAGCGTGACGCCCAGCTCCAGCGCCCGGTGCACGGTCCTGATCGACTCCGCCTCGTCGGTGCCGGAACCGGTGTAGCCGTGGGACATCCCCATCGCCCCCAGCCCGATCCGGGAAACCTCCAGGTCACGCAGCTTGATGTAGCGCATTTCGCCCTCTCCGGTCTGTGACGTCGCCCGGCACCCTCGCTCTCGCCTGACCGGCCAGAGGTTGCCTGCGGCGGCTGTCGTGCCTGCGGCAGCTCTGGCGGCGGCCGGGGTACCGGCGTCTTGCTCCTCCACCTTCGCCTGCATTGGGCCCCCGTGGCAGGGCGGGCTCTTCGGGGGTAATGACAGGGCCCCCCTCTCGCCCGCACGTCGGCGGACCAGCGGGTGAGACTGGAGGCATGGCATCCGAGAGAGCGCACAGCGAGGGCGCCGAGCTGGGCCGCTACCTGCGCGCCCGCCGCACCCAGACCAGCCCCGAACACGTCGGCCTCACCGTCGGCACCGGCATCCGCCGCACCCCCGGCCTGCGCCGCGAGGAGCTGGCCACTCTCGCCGGCATCAGCATCGACTACTACGTCCGCCTGGAACGCGGCAAAGAGACCCGCCCCAGCCCCGCCGTCCTCGACGCGCTCGCCCGCGCCCTGCACATGGACGACCAGGAGCACCAGCACCTGCGTGAGCTCGCCGCCCGCGCCGCCCGCTACGCCCCCGAACCCGCACCGGCCCCCAGCCGCACTGTGCGCCCCCACCTCAAGCTGCTGCTCGAATCACTGCGCCCGAACCCGGCCTACGTCATCAGCCGCAGCATGGACATGCTCGCCTGGAACCCCGGCGGCCTCGCCCTCTACGCAGGCCTGGACGACTGGCCCGTCAAACAGCGCAACCTCGCCCGCTACCTGTTCCTGCACCCCGCGGCCCGCGACCTGTTCACCGACTGGGACCGGCAGATCACCGCGTGCGTCGCCCGCCTGCGCGCCATCGCCGGCACCGCCCCGGACGCCCCCGACCTCACCAGCCTCGTCGGCGAACTCCTCCTGAAGAGTCCGGACTTCGCGGGCCTGTGGGAACGCTACGAAGTGACCGGGCGCAAGCCCGCGCACAAGACGTTTCATCACCCCCAAGTCGGCAGGGTCACCCTCACTTCGCAGTCGCTGCAGGTGGAAGGCACCCCCGGGCAGCGCATCGGCGTCTACACCGCCGAACCCGGCACCCCCGATCATGACGCGCTGCTCCTGCTCGACATGACAGCCCCGGCCACGACGCCGACCACAACAAGCCGATCGAGCTGACCCCCGCTCACGCTGCCCCGATACTGTCGTCCGGCTGCCGCGCAGGGTCGCCTGCGGCGGTGCCGTTCCCGCGTTCGTGGAGGGCGTCTCCACAGTCATCGACCTCAGCGTCGCAGGCTTCGTCGCCGTCCTTTTGCTTCCGGAACAGAGCGACAACTGGTCATCCGACGTCGGCCGGCTTGTTCGTGAACCCCGGCCCGGCGTGTTTCCGGGCTCGAGTGGGACGTCTTTCGCGTACGACCTGCGTCAACGGCCAAGGCTGGGTCCGGGAACCAGCGCTGCCGTCCGCACGCCGTCCTAAGATCAGCAGCTGAGCAGAGTCTGCGGGAGGCAGGCCTTCTCCCGTGAGGTGAGCTCCTTGGCGGGTGCCTCAACCGAGGTCCGTTCCTACGGCGATGGAGGCCAACAGGCTTTGCCGAAAGAGGAGTTACCCCCCACCGAGCCGCCGCCGAACTCCGTCCTGATCGACGCGGGGAAGGGCAGTGTCGGCAAGAGTAAGATCGCCGCGCAGCGGACTGCCAGGCACGTCGCGCAGCACGCGATCGCCGCCCTCTTCGGTCAGTTCGCGAAGTACCGGCCAGCCTGGGCGTCGTGCCGGGTGGCAGAGCCGTCGGGGAACTCCTCGTCCTGCTGAGCGCGCAGGCGCCGGACGAGGGCACTCACCTCGCCTCGTCACTGGCCGGCTGCCCGAGCCCCGTAACCCCCCACTCCTGACTCTCGACTCCTGACTCGTCAACGAATCCAACCTCCCGTAGCCCTGTCACCGCTCACTGCTCACTCCTCACCCCTCACCGCCTCTTTCCCAGCCACTTACCTATGAAGGGGCCACCTATGTTTTCCTCGCCCGTCACCCGTGACATCGAGAATCTGATCGCCGAGTACGCGGAACGGGTCGACACCGGTGATCTCGCCGGTGTGGGCCGGCTCTTCTCAGAGGGCGCTTTCGTCGGGAGCGACGGCACCCGGTTCGAGGGCGCCGGGGCCGTCGAGGGGATGCTCCGGGACCGCGTGATCCTCTACAGCGACGGCACGCCGCGCACCCATCACGTCACCACCAACGTCCACATCGAAGTCGACCAGGAGGCCGGCACGGCCACGGGTCGGTCCTACGTGACGATCTTCCAAGCGGTCGACGGACTGCCGCTCCAGCCGATCGCGGCGGGCCGCTACCGGGACCGCTTCGTGCGCGAGGACGGTCAGTGGCGGTTCGCGGAACGCCTGATCACGATCCATCTGGTGGGCGACATCAGCCACCACATGCGCTGACCGCTCCCCTCACGTCAGGTTGGCGGTGTAGAAGTCGGCGAGCTTGTCGACGGCGACGTCGAGGTACTCCTTCTTGTCGTACAGGTCGACGTGGCTCGCGCCGTCGATCACGTACAACTCGGCGAAGCCCTTGGCCCGTTGGTGGACGTCGACGGCCATCCAGGACGTGACGGCGCGGGACCCGACGATCTGGAGCAGGGGGCGCGGGCCGATGAGCGGGACAGCGTGGAAGGCATCGAAGAAGGCGAGCTTGTCCAGGCTCTCCCAGGCCAGGAACTTCGCCGACCGCTCGTGCTGACCACGCGGCGTGCAGTAGTACTCGTAGCCCTCCGCACCGTGCTCGCCACCGAGCGAACGGGCCTGCTCGGCGGTCTCGGGGAACATCGTCATGACGCCGGACTCCGCGCCGCGGGCCGCCGCTGTGCGGGACTGGGCCGCGGCGTCGAGCAGGCTCTGGAACACGGCCGGATCCTGGGTGCCGTCGGCCCCGAGGCGGAACTGGCGGGCGACATCGACACCGCTGACCGTGGCCACGGCCCTGACACGGTGGTCGCCGCCGGCCGCGGCCAGCGAGTAGCCGCCGGAAGCGCAGACACCCAGGAGACCGATGGCTTCGGCGTCCACGTCGTCCCGGGTGGTCAGATACGAGACGGCGCCCTTGAAGTCCTCCACGCGCCGCGCCGGATCCTCCAGCCCGCGCGGCAGGCCGCCGGATTCGCCCTGGTGCGCGGCGTCGAAGGCAAGCGTGATGAATCCGTGCTCAGCCATCCGCCGCGCGTAGATGCCGGACGTCTGCTCCTTCACGCTGGTGCCGGGATGACCGACCACCAGCGCCGGACGCGGGCCCACTGCCGGGGTGTCGGGGGTGTAGAGGTGTGCGGCGATCCGGATACCGGCGCCGTCGAAGGTGACACTGCTTTTCGCCATGGAAGGCTCCTTGATGATGTGGCGTTCATAGGGCCCGTCGGCCTGATTCGGCGGACATCTCAACCATCACCGCAGATCCGCGAAGCGAAAAGAGACAGGTTTCTGCCGGGGAAAGAACCTGCCCCCTCACCTGTGCACCGTTGACACCCGGCCCGTGGGTGGGCGCGGGCAAGCTGCATGCGAACTGCCTGATTCCGCGCGGCACTGTCCGGCCGGCTCCACGATGTGGCGGGACCAGGTGTACGCGTACCCAGGGTTACGGGACGGTGTTCCGGTGACGTGCGCCGCCACGATGGAGGCCGAGGGCCGCCTCTTCGTAGCGCTCGTCGTCACCGCTCCGGCCTGTGAGCGCCGCGGCTACGGTGAGGCGATCACCCGCAAGGCGCCGAACGAGGGGGCGCGGGCCACTGGCCTGACCCGCGCGACGCTCCACGCGACCGCCGGCGCGCCGGTGTACCCCCGGATCGGCTTCGAGCCGCACTCGCAGTTGCGCTTCTACGCGTTGCAGCACTGATCACGCCCTGAAGCACTGACCACGCGTGGAAGGGCCAATTACGTGTTGAAGGGCTGATCCGGCGCCGGGCCATCGGCCGGCTCGGCCTTCCATGAGGCGAGGATCCGCAACCCGTCGTGCGACGGGCTGTCTGGTTCGGCGGTGAGGACCATGAGTCGCTGGCCCGATCCGTCGGGGCAGGCCCAGGTGTCGCAGTCGAGGGTGAGGTCGCCGACCAGCGGGTGCCGGTAGCGCTTGGTGCCGTAGCTGGCACTGATCACGCGGTGTTCGGCCCACCAGGACCGGAAGTCCGCGTCCTGGAGCGACAGCTCCCCTACAAGGCGGGCGAGTTCGGGGTCGTCCGGGTCGGTCGCGGCCTCCATGCGCAGTGCGGCCACCGCATCGCGAGCTTCCCTCTTCCAGTCCAGGTACAGGGCACGGAACACGGGGTCCGTGAAGAGCAGGTGCACGTAGTTGCGGCGGGCCGGCCGCACCGCCGAGAAGTCCGTGTACAGGGCTGCCGCGGCCGGGTTCCAAGCCAGGATGTCCAGGCGCTTGCCGAGGACGAGGGCAGGCGTCTCCGTCAGTTGATCGAGCAGGCGTCGCATCGCGGGCCTCGGACGCTGCGCGGGTCTCCGGTGTCGGGGCCGTGCGTCGGTCCGCCCTGCGATCTCGTACAAGTACGCCTGTTGGTCCTCGTCTAGGCATAGCGCGCGGACCAGGGTTTCCAGGACCGACGCGGACGCCCGGACCCGGCCCTGTTCCAGACGCGTGTAGTAGTCGACGCTGATCGCGGCCAGCTGGGCGACTTCCTCGCGGCGCAGTCCCGCGACCTTGCGAGGTGTGTCCGCGCCGGAAAGGCCGCACTCCCCCGGCGTCAACTGCGCTCTGCGTGCTTTCAGGAAGGCCCCGAGTGTGCGGGGCTCAGGCACCGGATTCATGTTCCTCATCCTCGCGCGCTCGATGTCGGCACGCCGGTCAGTTGTCGCTCTGCAGGATCGACAGCACCCGGAGCCCTTCGAGGTAGATCCACACCAGCGTGGTGGTGAGGCCGAAGGCCGCGAACCAGGAGTCGTCCCGCGGGGCACCGTAGGCGATGCCGTCCTCGATCTGTTCGAAGTCCAGGGCCAGGAACGCCGCGCCGAGCGGTACGCCGGCGAGGCCGAACCACTCGACGGCGCCTCACCCACCGGCACCGCGGAGGTCCGGCCGCGGGCGAGAGCTGATGCCCGCCCCGCCCCGGAAGGGCCCACCGCACCTGCCGTCATCGCCACCGCCACCCTGCGTCTGCTGATCACGATGCCCCTCTCGCCTTCCGTCCGGCACATACGTCGCGGCACACGCCTGCCAAGCGTCACCACACCGATAGGCGATGAGATCCCACTCTCGGTACACACATGTCCAGGGTGACGGTGCACCCCTCCCCTGACCTAGAGCCCAAGATCCAAGGCCAGGCACGAGTAGTAGTTCCACGAGCGCTCAGGGTCGTACGCCGCGCTCGCCCCGGCGTTCGCCTCGGCCTCCACCTCCTCGGTCATGTCCTCGAAGCGGATACGCGCGGGGAGCTTGCCGTACCGCGCATGCCGTGCCGCCGTAGCGGCCTCCGTGTCCATCGCGACTACCTTGCTCATGGTCCGTCTCCATCTCGTGAGTCGTCGATCGTGACCTCGTGCACTGTCTGGATGACTCCCAGACTGCTTCCCTCCTCGTAACCTGTCAAGAGGGTTACTTATTCCATTCCGCCCTTGACAGGAGCGCACGGTGTGGCCAGGCTTGTAACCGTTCCAACCGGTGACCTGCTGTAAGGCATCGAACTTCCACCCCGCGAGGAGACAGCAACCGTGTCAGTCAGCTACACCGGAACCGTCACCGTCACCGGCGAGGGCCGCAACGGAGGCCACGTCCGCTCCAGCGACGGAGAGCTCGACGCCTCTCTCGCGATTCCCAAGGAATTCGGCGGTGCCGGCGGCGCCACCAACCCCGAGCAGCTCTTCGCCGCGGGCTGGGGCGCGTGCTTCCTCGGCGCCGTCCGCCGCGCCGCCGCCCAGCGCAAGATCGCCCTCAAGAGCACGGCCATCACGGTCAACACCACACTCACCCACGGCGAGGACGGTGAGTTCAACCTCAGCGCCGTCCTCAACGTCGAGCTCGGGGGCGTCGACCAGTCCAGCGCCAACGACCTCGCCCACGCCGCCCACCAGCTCTGCCCCTACTCCAAGGCGACACGCAACAACATCCCCGTCATCATCAACGCCACTGCCGTCTGACACTCCGGAGGAAGAGAGAACATGCGTCTGGGTCTGGCCCTCCCCACTTTCGGTACCGACGCCCACGCGGACGGTGTCATCACCGTCAGCCGCACCGCAGAGGATCTCGGGTACGACTCTCTGTGGACGGGGGACCGGGTGCTCGCCCCCCGCTCGCCGAGCAGGCCCTATCCGAGCCAGGACGGGGTGATGCCGCGGATCCACGAGAACCATATGGACCCGCTGACGAGTCTGGCCTTCGCCGCCGCCCACACCAGCCGCGTCCGGCTGGGCACCAGCACGCTCAACGGCCTGTGGCACCCTCCCCTGATGCTCGCCCGGTCGTTGACCACCCTCGACGTACTCAGCCGCGGCCGGCTCGACGTCGGATTCGGTCTCGGCTGGATGCCCGACGAGTACGCGGCCGTGGGGGTGCCCTGGGAAGGCAGGGGCGCCCGCCTCGACGAGACGCTCGACATCCTGGAGACGTACTGGGCCGAGGACGAGTTCGCCCACCGGGGGCCACTGTTCACCGTTCCGGAGACAGTTGTCGGGCTGAAGCCCGAGCAGCGGCCCGGACCGCCCGTCCTGCTCGCCGCGTTCAGCCCCGCCGGGCTGCGTAGGGTCGCCCGGCGGGCCAGCGGCTGGCTACCCGTGGCGATGCCGCTCCCCCACCTCATGGGCATGTGGAAGACGATCGCCGAAGAGGCGGAGTCGGCGGACCGCGACCCCGGCGGTTTGCGCATGGCGCTAAGGGTCAACCCGGCCCTGACCGACATCGAGACCGAGGCAGAACAGTTCCCCCGGTCCGGAACGCTCGGCCAGTACATCGACTACGCACGTGCCGCTGCCGAAGCGGGCGTGCACGAACTCTTCATCGATCTGGGGCAATCGCCCGCGTCCCTCGACGAACGCCTTGACATGGCGGGCCGCTTCATCGCGGGCGTACGGAGAGGCTGACAGGGGCCGGTCAGCCCTCCTCCGTCAGCGACACCCCGAGGAGATCCTCCAGTTCGGCGATCGTCTGCGGCGAGTCCTTCGCGTACACCGTGGCGAAGCCCAGTTCCGCCGCCGTCGGGAGGTGCTGCGGGCTGTCGTCGACGAACACACACTGATCGGCGGCCAGTTCGAGCATTCCGAGCACGAGGCGGAAGATCTCCGGTTCCGGCTTGCGCAGGCCATGGTCCTCCGAGATCACCACGGCGTCGTAGTCCTCCAGGTCGTATCCGGCGTAGAGGTTCCACGGCGTCGTGCCGACCGAGTTGGAGAGGATCGCGACCTTCACTCCCGCCCTGCGTGCGGCGGCGGCAGCGGCGACGACCGAGGCCTCCGGACGCAGGTCGGCGAAGATGCGGCCCATCAGGTTCTCCGGCGCGACACCGAGCCGCTCAGCGGCCTCGGTGTTCCACCGGCTCTGGGTGATCGTGCCACGTTCCAGTTGCTCGGTCCGCCGGACCATCTCCTCGTCCAGGTAGAGGGCCTTGAGCAAGGTGCCCTCCGGGAGCCCCTCACGTTTCTCGAAGGCGAGCGCGGCCGGGATCAGCGGCGTGGTCAGCACTCCGCCGAAGTCGAGGACGAGGCCCTTGCGGTAGGTCATGACGGAACTCCTGTGGTGCGTGGTCGTGGTCCGCGGTGGTCACGGTGGATGGTGGTCATGGCGGATGGCGGGTGCCAAGCGACCCGGCCGATGCCGTCCGGCCCCGCATCTTGCACGGCGCGGGAAACGGGGGCACCGAAGCACCATTCCCCCCGCCTCCCGCAGACACTCGGCCATCAGATCGCCCGCGAAGGCCTCCAGCCGGGCCAGAACCCTACTTCAGGCCCATGGCGGTGATCGGTGATCTCGCTTCGAAACCTGACGGCAACTGCCGGCCAGTGGTCGCTACCGGGCGGCGCGGGCCGCTTCCTCGATGACGCGAGTGACGACGCTTGGGTGGGAGACGGCGACGGAATGGGATGCCGCGACCTCGGTGGTGCGGGCGTGGGCACGCTTGGCCATGAAGCGCTGCGCGGCGGCCGGGATGTTCAGATCCTGCGTGGTGACGATGTCCCAGCTGGGGATGGTCTTCCAGGCGGCGACGGTGGCCTTCTCCTCCAACGCGGACTGGGCGATGGGACGCTGGCCTGCGGCGGCGAGCGCGGCCTTCGCGTTGGAGACGTCCGCGGCGAACTGGTGGCGAAACTTGTCCTGTTGGATGTAGAGCTCGGTGCCCTTGCTTCCGTCGGGGTTGGAGACGGGAACCGGGTCGAGGGCGTCGGGCAGGGTGGAGCCGGGGTACTGGTCGGTCAGCTCCAAAGCCGACTCTCCTGGCGCGGGCAGGAACGCCGCCACGTAGACGAGCCCCTTGACCTCGGGGTCGTTCGCGGCGGCCTCGCTGATCACCGAGCCGCCATAGGAGTGACCGACGAGGATCTTTGGGCCTTTGACGTGGTCGAGGACGCTGCGCAGGACGGTGGCGTCGGCGTGCGGACCGCGCAGGGGGTTCGCTGCCGCGACGACGGGATAGCCGTCGGCGTGCAGCCGGGCGATCACACCGTTCCAACTGGAGGCGTCGGCGAAGGCGCCGTGCTCCAGCACGATGGTGGGCTTGGCCTGCCCCCTGCTGACCGACCGATCGGCATCGGCGGTGGCGGTGGCGGTGGCGGGGCCGACGAGCGCGAACGCCCCGACCGCGATACCGGCCGCCACGGCCGCCCCGACGCCGGTGAGAATCCGCCTCTTGCTCGCACGCTTGACGTTGGACATGGGAAACCCTCTCCAGAAGTGCATTGATCCACCGAGTAATGGCATCACTGGTCTGACTGGTGACAAATAACCTGCCAGACCAATCATCACCGGTCAAGCAGGTGACGATTGTTTCGCAGGGCGACCACACAGACCGAGGGCGTCGCGTCGGCGCACCGGCCCACGCCACCGGCGCCGCCGAATCCACCACCACTTCGAAGCCCCCTCCACGGCAACCAAGGGCGCCGGGCGGCTGGAGCGCGCGAGGCGCACAGGGAAGGGTGAGGGTGTCACTTCCCGATGCATGCGTCACCTGCTTGACCGGTGACGCGAGACCTGTCAGAGTCAAGCCACACGTTGGCCGTCGTGAACGGCACGGACGTATTTCTCACCGGAACGTATGGAGGGGTTTCACATGATCAACAGGCGTACCTTCAACACGGCGATGGGCCTGGGCACCGGAGCGGCGGCAGTCTCCCTGGCCGGTCTGCAGGGCGTTTCCCACGCCGCTGGCAGCACCCCGGACAATGGCGGCAAGGTTCCCGTCGTGCCGTCCGTGACCCCGGGCGCGCACACCTCCTTCCCCGCGCTGAAGCAGATCAAGGCCGGTCTGCTGAACGTCGGTTACGCCGAGCTCGGACCCGCCCACGGGCCGGCCGTCATCTGCCTGCACGGCTGGCCCTACGACATCCACAGCTACGTCGATGTCGCACCGCTGCTGGCCGACCAGGGCTACCGCGTGATCGTCCCCTACCTCCGGGGCCACGGCACGACGCGCTTCCGTTCCTCCCGAACGTTCCGCAACGCGCAGCAGTCGGTGATCGCCCTGGACATCATCGCGCTGATGGACGCCCTCAAGATCGACAAGGCCGTGGTCGCCGGCTTCGACTGGGGCTCGCGGACCGGCGACATCCTCGCCGCCCTGTGGCCCGAGCGGGTCAAGGCCCTGGTCTCGGTGAGCGGTTACCTCATCACCAACCGCAAGGCGCAGCTGGAACCGATCGCACCGGCCGCCGAGCACACCTGGTGGTACCAGTACTACTTCGCCACCGAGCGCGGCAAGAAGGCCATGGAGCGACAAGACCTCCGCCATGACCTGACCAAGCTGGTGTGGCAGACCGTCTCGCCGACCTGGAACTTCGACGACGCCACCTTCGAGCGCACCGAAGCCGCCTTCGAGAACCCCGACTACGCCGCGATCGTCATCCACAACTACCGCTGGCGCCTCGACCTGACCGAGGGCGAGCGGCGCTACGACATCTACGAGGACAAGCTGGCGCAGGCGCCCACCATCGCGGTACCCACCCTCACCATCGACGCCCAGTACGACCCGTTCACCGCGCCCGGCGACGGAACGGGGTACCGCAACAAGTTCACCGGGAAGTACGAGCACCGCACGCTGGCCGTCGGACACAACGTGCCGCAGGAGGCACCGACGGCGTTCGCCCAGGCCGTCGTCGACGTGGACCACTTCTGACGGAGAGCCAGGGACCGGGCCGTGCACGGACAGCCCCGCTCATACAGATCCCGCTCCCACGAACAGGGCTCGACATGCCCGGCGGGAACATGACCGCGTGGGCGATCGGCGATCGCAACTCAGCGGCGGTGGACCCGGTCGTCGGCTACAGCGGCCAGGGCAGCACCATCCCGGAGGAGTTCGACCCCGCCGCGGACCGTTCGTCCCGCCGGATATCGCCGCGAGCGTCACCCCTGACATCGCCGGTTTCCCCTGTCCTAGCGTCGGCTACCGTCACGTCAGAGTGGCAATTACCCTACCCGTACGCTCAGCACTGCGACCTTTATCATCCAAATATGCACAGAGCTGTAGACTCTCCGCCATGAGGGCCGACGCTGCACGCAACCTGGAAGCCGTGCTGACCACCGGAGCGCGCATGCTCGCCGCTGACCCCACGGCGAGCATCGCGAGCATCGCCGCCGAGGCCGGTGTGGACCGGCGGACCGTCTACCGACGGTTCGCCTCCCGCGAGGAGCTGCTCGCGACAATCTACGAATCCCGGCTGGAAGCTGTCGAGCGGGCCATCTCCGACGCACGCATGAAAGAGGCCCCCGTCACCGTCGCCCTGCACCGGTACGTGGAGAGCATCATCGCGGTGAACCGCAAGTGGCCCGTGGACCTGACCCGCATGCTGACCGACGATGCGGTCCGCGAGCGGCGGAACGCCTCGGTCCGGGACGTCGACGCCTTCCTTCAACGTGCCGTCGACGAGGGGTTGCTCCGCGCAGAGCTGCCGGAGGGATGGGCCAGCGCCCTCCTGCCGCAGCTGATGCACCTGGTGGTTCGGCAGATGCCTGATCTAAGCGACGGGCAGGCGGCCGATCTCGTTGTCGACACCCTGGTGAAGGGTGTCGGGCCGGCCTGATCAGGCGGCCCCGGTGGTCGGGGTGAAGCGGACGAGGTTGGCCCCCTCGTACTACTCATTCACCGCGGCGAGCCCGGCATGCCGTTCCGGGCCGTAGGCGGACCGGACTCCCCCGGGGGCGGTCGCCTCACCCGGTGACGGGAAGTTCACCATCCGCCACTCCACGACCCGCGACTCACGGCCACGGCCACGGCCACGGCCACGGCGCGAACCGGCCACACCCCCCGCTCCGCCTCCAGATTCTCCGCTTACAGGGGACCGCCCACCGCGAACCCCGAATACGCGAACGGCACGCCCTGCGACGGCACCGCATCTGCCTCGCGCCGGCTCTCGGTCGAACACGCTGCCCAGCTGCCGCATCTCGACGTGCGTGAGCCCGGATCCGGCCCCCATCAGCACCACCAGGGCCTGCGCGGTGTTCTCACTGCACTCCCCCAGGCACGAGTTCGATGCGGTTCCCGTGACGCGCTCCTGAGGTCGGTCAGCTGACGGCCAGGAGATCCCGGTACCCACAGATTTCCCAGTCCACGGGATGCGCACCGCAGGGTCGGCAGCCCAAGCCAGAGGAACACCCACGCCCTCTTGTCGGGGTTCGGACGACGGATCTGCGCCGCCCGTAGACGGATCACGACCCCCTCCATCAATAACCACCTTGACAGGTTACGCAGGACACGGGAAAGTAATAACCAGTCAAGCCGGTTACTTCACGCCTGTCAGTGAAGGCCACATCCACAGCAGTTCTGACGTAAGGGGATTCCTATGGCCATCGTCCGCTTCCACCTCGTGTCATCCCTTCGCCCCGAGGAGGCACTGGCGGTACTGACTGACTTCACCCCCTCCCGCGCCAAGGTCTGGCCCAGCATCGACGCCGACCACTTCACCGTTCACGAACTCGGCCCGTCCTGGGCCGAAGTGACCGAGGGAACCAGTGCCGCATGGGAGCGAGCGCACTACGAGTGGGACGACTCCAAGGTCACCATCACCACATTGGACTCGAAGCTCTTCGGGGCGGGCGGCGGTTGGGTCTTCGAGTTCACGCCTGAGGGCGACGGCACACGCATCGACGTCGAACTCACCCGCACGCCCCGCGCACTGAAGGGGAAGATGCTCGCCTCCCTGCTCCCCCTGGTCGGCCCGTCAACCCTTCGCAAGTCCTTCTCCGGCCCGTTGAAGGCCGCCGCGTAGTTAGCCACGGCGCGACGGGGAACCCGGCGATGCCACTTCAGACGACTCGATCTCCCCTATAACCGGCTCGACAGGTTACGAACAATGCAACCAAGCTCGAAGCCATCACCCAGAAACCCCCGAACAGGCAAGTTCAGCATGGTTCCCGCACACGGCATTGACGAGTCAGCGGAGAAGACCCACCCCACCCACGCCGAACTCCCGATGCAGACCGGCTTCGGCTCGTGGCCCGCCTTGGCGCAGGTCTGGTCATGCTCCGAGTCCGCGGTCATGTTCGGCTATGGCCTGGGCAGCAGCGCCTTCGTGTGAGACTTCGTGAGCGAGAGGGCGAAGAGTGCCTTCGAGATGAAGCCATCCGCCGGCTCGACCGCCTGCCACGCCCCGACGTCGTTGACACATCGGGCACCTCACCCGCCGACGTCGGACTACACCGATCCAGGCGGAGCATAGAAACAAGGCCGCGCACCCTCCGGCGCCTCCGCCTCACGCAACAGGCCAGCCCTTTCAAGTCCGTTGACCACAGCACCCCGCAGGATGCCGGCCCGTACGGTACGGCGCACGTCAAGGTTGGCGATCCGATACTGGGACCGTGCGGTAGATCGCGCCCGCACCGATGATGAAGCCACTTTCGCAGGCGTTGACATCGAATACCCAGCCGCACTGCCGGGCCGCGAAGCCGTCGCAGCGGTGACCGTCAGCACCCCGCGCGTGGAGCTGCGCAGCCACCAGGAGATCCGAGTGAGTGCCGTACGGCACCGAACTCCTTGAGCGCGACACCGGATCCGACATGAGGCGAGGAAGTCCGGCGTGAGGCCGGTGACGAGCGCGAGCGCCGCTGTCGACACGTATCGAGACATGTTGGTCATGGTTCGCAGCGTGCTGCGTGCGTCCGAGCGATGGATCACTCTCGCCGTAGAGCCTCACCTACGTGCCATTAAAATATCTAAATGCTACAGTAAAGTGACAGATAGCTCAGATGGTTCAGAACCTCTCCTTAAGGAGTGCACCCATGTACGTCTACGACCACCTCTACGTCGCCGGCTCCTGGACCGCGCCGAGCAACCCCGAACTGCTCGACATCCGCTCCCCGCACGACCGGTCCGTCATCGGCCGAGCTGCCCAGGCCCAGCCCGCCGACGTCGACTGCGCCGTGGCCGCGGCCCGTGCCGCGTTCGAGAAGGGGACCTGGCGCACGACAGCGCCGCTGGAGCGCGTGGCGATACTGCGGCGATTCAACGCACTGCGCGAGGCGAACGCCGAGAAGATCGCTTCCCTGATCTCCGCCGAGAACGGCTCGGCCGGCTGGTTCACCCTCGCCGGCCAGCCGGGACTGACGCGGCAGGCGAACGCCTATCTCAAGGCGGCGGAGGAGTTCGGCTGGGAGGAGACACTGGTTCCCTCCGACCCGGCATCGCCGGTGCGCAGCGTGGTGCGCCGCGAGGCCGTGGGAGTGGTGGCCGCGGTGATCCCCTGGAACTCCCCGTTCTCGTCCGCCACTTCAAAAATCATTCCTGCTCTGCTGGCGGGCAACTCGGTGGTGCTGAAGGTCTCGCCGGAGAACTCGCTGAGCATGGGTTTCCTGGCCGAGCTCGTGGAGCAACTGGGTCTGCCCGAAGGCGTGCTCAGCATCCTGCCCGCCGACCGGGAGACCAGCGAGTACCTGGTGTCGCACCCGGACGTCGACAAGATCGCCTTCACCGGCTCGACCCGCGCGGGTCGCCGGATCGCCGCCATCGCGGGCGAGCAGTTGAAGCGAGTCAGCCTGGAACTGGGCGGCAAGTCGGCGGCGGTCATCCTGCCCGACGCGGACGTGGACAAGGCAGTGCAGGGACTGAAGTTCGGCTCACTGCTCAACAACGGTGAGTCGTGCATCGCACAGACCCGCATCCTGGCTCCGCGCGAGAAGTACGAGGAGGTCGTCGCCGGCCTCAAGGACCTGGTCGAGTCACTGAAGGTCGGCGCCCCCGACGACCCCGACACCTTCATCGGCCCCATGATCCGCCCCGACCAGCAGCAGCGCGTACGCAACTACATCGAAATCGGCATCAAGGAAGGCGCCCGCCTCGTCACCGGCGGCCCGCAGATCCCCGAGGGCCTGGAGGGCGGCAACTACGTCACCCCGACCGTCTTCGCCGACGTGACCAACTCCATGCGCATCGCGCAGGAAGAGGTCTTCGGCCCGGTCCTTGTCGTCATCGCGTACGACGACGAGGACGAGGCCGCGCGAATCGCCAACGACTCCGAGTACGGCCTCTCCGGCGGAGTGTGGTCCGCCGACGAGGGCCACGCCCTCGCCTTCGCACGGCGTCTCCGCACCGGTACCGTCACCGTGAACGGCGCCCCCATCGGTTTCGACGGCCCCTTCGGCGGCTTCAAGAACAGCGGCATCGGCCGCGAGTACGGGGCCGTCGGCCTCGGCACCTACACCGAATACCAGACCGTCACCCTGTGACGGTCACACCGCCACGCGGCAAGCTCAGCAACAGGTACGAGCGAGGCGCCCTTACCTCTCCGCCACCGGCACCTCCCTCATCGCCTCCGTCCGGTACGGCGTCGCGGCTGATCCGCCTCTGCTCCTGACCGCCCGCATCCTGCACGAGGAGGGCGGAGATGCATGATCATGCCGACGTTCGCCCTGGTCGGCCACATCGTCGCCCCTGCGGTCACGCCTGCCCACCTGCGGGCGCAGCGCCACGGCCACCCGGATCGACCACCTCGGCGCGCTGTTCCTGTCCGGCATGGTCACCGGCCTCGTCCTGACCACCTCGTTCGGTCAGTACTGGGGGTGGACCTCGCCGGGAGTCCTCGGCCTGTTCGTCGCCGCCGTCGCACTCACCGCGCTCGTGGTCCCGGACGAGCGCCACGCGGCGGCCCCCGCCGTCCCGCCGAGCATGCTCACGTCCCGCAGCATGATCCTCACCTCGCCGATCGGGTTCGTCGCCAACGCGGCCATGTTTCAGCCTCCCGGTCCACCTGCCCACGTATCTCCACGTCGAAGGTGCATCGGCCACGCTGTCCGGCGTCCACACGCCTCCTCTGGCGCTTGGCTTCGTCATGAGCCCTTCCCCGGCCGGGCGTTGGGCCACACATGCCGTGTGGCTCCACCTCATCCTCGTCGTCGGCATGCTGCTCGACATCGCGGGGCCGCTCCTGCTGTCCACCCTCGGATCCGGCGCGGGACGGGTCGCCCCTCTCCATCTACTTCGCGGCCCAGGACACCGCCCGGGACGCCTTCGCCTACGCCATGGCTCCGCCCAGGAACATGTGACGACCCCTTCAACGAAATCGCGTCACCGCATTGACAGGTTACTGACGCCATGCCAGGCTACTAACCACTCAGACCGGTGACCGCATGGGTGAGGGCGGGGACAGGCATGGCGGGGGCGAGCCGGCACTGCGACAGCGAGGGTGGCCCGTCACATGGCTCGGCGGGCCATGCTCGCCACCCTCGCGGCAGGAGCGACCAGGGTCTCCAACACGCCCTGCTTGCAACGCAGTTGCGAGAGAGCCCTGGGCGCCGCGTCGCAGGTGGACGTCGCGGCAGTCCGGGCTGCTGCCCCTGGCACGTGGAGGACACACCCCTCTGAACGGACCGCCATGTGACTGATGCACCCACCTCGCCGCCACATACAGGGACGCACACCGGCTGTACGCACACATGTGTCGCCGTCGTCGGCGGACACTCGATTGACAAGGAATCCAATGAGACGACTTCTGACCGTCCTCGCGGCTGCCGTGCCGCTGGTGACTGCAGCGGTGTATCTGCCGTCTGCCGCGGCGGAACCCGAGAGTTCCGCCTCCAGCACCTTCCGGTGCACGTCCACCTCCATCCCTCTCAAGGCGCCGGCCGGCACCAAGATCGAGTCCTTGACCGCGGTGAGCCGGCCGACAGGGACCGTTGAGGCTCCTCCCGTCCCACCGCTGCCCGGGGCGACGATCCCGGACGTCCCGGCCCATTGCGAGGTGACCGCCACAGTCGGCCACCCGGGGGCCGGCGATCGCGCCAAGGTGCAGGTGTGGTTGCCCGAAAGCGGCTGGAACGGCCGGTTCCAGGCGGTCGGTGGCAGTGCCTTCGCAGCCGGCGACTACGGTTCAGCGCTGGCCGACGCCGTCAAGAACGGCTACGCCGTCGCGACCACCGACGCAGGTGTCAGCAGCTACCTAGACGTCAGCTGGGCCCTGGACAGCAAGGGCAACATCAACAAGACCTCGCTGAAGAACTTCGCCTCGCGATCCGAGCACGAGGCCGCGGTCGTCGCCAAGCAGGTCGTCAACGGTGTCTACGGCCGGTCCGCTTCGTACTCCTACTTCAACGGCTGTTCCACGGGCGGCCGTCAGGGCTACGCCGAGGCCCAGAACCATCCCGGCGACTACGACGGCATCCTCGCCAACGCGCCCGGCATCAACTGGGACGAGTTCGAGGTCGCCACGGTCTGGCCGCAGGTGGTGATGAACGAGGAGCACACCTACCCCACCAAGTGCGAACTCACCCTGGCGACCGAGTCCGCCGTCAAGGCGTGCGACAAGCTGGACGGCGCCGTGGACGGGCTCATCGGCGACCCTGCCACTTGCAACTACGACCCGCGCCGCCTGATCGGCACGACGCTCGAGTGCGAGGGCAAGCAGGTCACCTTCACGGCTGCGGACGCCGCCGTGGTCCGCAAGATCTGGGACGGTCCGCGCACCACGTCGGGCAAGCAGCTCTGGTACGGCCCCACGGTCGGCTCCGACCTCACCGTGCTGGCCGGCTCCAAGACCGGTGACGACGGCACCTCCGTGGGTGCACCGTTCCTGGTGCCCGCCGCGTGGGTCTCGACGTTCGTCAAGAAGCAGCCCGCCTACGACGTCTCCACCGCCGGCTACAGCGAGTTCGAGAAGCTGTTCCGTCAGTCCCAGGCCGAGTTCGACGACGTCATCGGTTCGGACGACCCGGACCTGTCCGGCTTCCGCAAGTCCGGTGGCAAGCTCCTGACGTGGCACGGCCAGGCCGACCAGCTGATCCCCACCCAGGGCACGGTGGACTACCGGGAGCGGGTCGAGAAGAAGCTGGGCGGCGCGCAGCGGGTCGACGACTTCTACCGGCTGTTCCTGGCTCCGGGTGTCAACCACTGCGCCGGTCCGGGCAATACGGGTCCCGCGCCGACCGACGCGCTCGGCGCGCTGACGAAGTGGGTCGAGCAGGGCAAGGCCCCGCAGACGCTGAGCGCCTCCGTGAAGGACGCCTCGGGCAAGACGGTCACCCGTGACCTGTGCCTCTACCCGCGGGTTCCGCAATACAAGGGCAACGGCGATCTCGCGGACGCGAGCAGCTTCCGCTGCGTCCGCTCGTACCACTGACCCGTAGCATCGCCCACGCATAAGGGGCGGGTCGGGACCGAGTGGACAACGGCCCCGACCCGCCCCTTCTTGTCCTACCGCCCCGCTCCACCGCCGTGCGCCGTGCGCCATGAGCCGTGCGCCGTGGCGACCGACCCGCTGGCGCTGCTACGTCACGAGCGGCCCGGGTTCACCGCGGACCTCTTGTGCATCGGTGCCGGCGAAGGCAGCTGATCCCTTCGCGCTCGTGTCCCCTTACACGAGTGCACACGGCTGGCCGCCGCTCTGGTCCACGGCGTCGTTACGGAGGCACATGAGCACGCGCTCGCGATTCCCCCGACGAACGAGGCAAGGTTCCACCCTCTCGAGTCTCTCGTCGTGGACAGCTCGCGGCGCTTCAGCACGTTCCGTCTACGGTGGATCTCCCGCTGACCGACGGCGCCAGCTCTCCCACCGAAGGTGACATCCCGTGACGCGAGTCGCATACCAGGGCGAATACGCATCCAACTCGGCGACGGCTGCCCAGAACCTGTTCCCCGGATGCACCGAGCTTCCCTGCACGAGCTTCGAGCAGGCTCTGGACGCGGTGACGCTCGGCACCGCCGACGTGGCGGTGATCCCCGTCGACAACTCGGCCGCCGGACGCGTCGCCGACGTGCACCATCTACTCCCGGAGTCGGGCCTCTTCGTCATCGCCGAGTACTTCCTCGCCATCCACTTCGACCTCGTGGGCGTCCCCGGGGCCTCGCTCGACCAGGTCGAGTGCGTCCGCAGTCATGTGCACGCGCTCGGCCAGTGCCGGAAGGTGCTGCGCACGGGTGCCTGGCGCACGTTCGTCACCGACGACACGGCGGGCGCGGCCCGGGAAGTGGCGGAGCTGGGCGACGCCCGGCACGCGGCGCTCGCCCCGCCCGCCGCGGCACGACACTACGGTCTGGAAGTACTGCAGGCGGGAGTCGAGGACGACCCGGAGAACACCACGCGCTTCGTCATCCTCTCCCGCGACGCGGTCTTCGCCCCGCTCACGGGCGAGCCGACGATGACGAGCCTGTTCTTCGCCGTACGGAACATCCCCAGCGCCCTCTACAAGGCCCTTGGCGGCTTCGCCAGCAACGCGGTGAACCTGACCAAGATCGAGAGCTACCAGATGGGCGCGGGCCTCAACCCCAGCTGCTTCTACGTCGAAGTCGAGGGACACCCCGACGAGCCCGGTGTCGCGCTCGCCCTGCAGGAGCTGCGCTTCTTCTCCTCGGAGGTCCGCGTCCTCGGCGTCTACCCGGCGCACCCGCACCGGCTGCGCGAGCGAACCGCCTGAGGCAGCGCGACACAGCGGCCGGCTCCACGTGAGCCCGGCCGGGCAGTCGCCGTCAGGCCGTGGCGCCGCTCTGGCGCGCCCGGTAGGCGGCGGCCTTGACGCGGTTGCCGCAGGTCCTCATGGCGCACCACTCGCGCCGGTGGCCGCGCGAACGGTCGAGGTAGACCTGGGTGCACTCGGGGCGGGCGCACTCCCGCAGCAGCGCACCTTCGTCACCGCCGAGAATCTCGACCGTCTCCCGCGCGAGGGCCGCGAGGCCCTGGGAGACGGACCCCGTGTGCATCACTCCGTCGGGCCCGAGCTGTGCCTTCACCGGCAGGCCCGCGGCGTGCCGGTTCAGCTCGGCGACATCGGCGGCGGGCAGGGGCTCGGCCGCGAGGCGCGCCGCCACCAGCGAGTAGATCACCTCACGCAGATCGATCGCGGTCTCCAGGTCGACCTCGTCTGCCTCAGGAGCCGCATCGAGCATCTTGGACTCGACAAACCAGTCGTCGAGCAGGTCGGGCGTGGCAAGCTTCTCTGCCGGTGCGGCATTGCGGCGCGCACGCAGAGTGCCGACGAAGTCGAGTGGGAGCGTCCCACAAGGGAATGCATGGTTCACGTCACCATATTGACCGGTGACTGCCGAATATGCAATGCCCCGGGGCAGCTCCCCGCAATTCTCGGGCGATCCACACGGGTCACGCCCGAGGCAGCGCGCAGTCTACGGAGCGCGGCGCGCCGAAGGACCTGGCCGTACCCGTCGGCGCTCCGCGAATGCCGGCAGTTTCGCGGATGGTCCGGCCGCGCAGGTAGATCACGTAGATGTGGACAAGGGCCACACGAGCCCCGGTGACAGTCCGGGCAGAAGCGAGCCGGTGACGCGGGAATCGTCCACCCTGTCGACGACATGGTGCCGGGACGACGAATCCTCGTACGGGCTTTCACCACTTCCCTGCGCACGTACGCTTTGCGGTCTTCCGAACCGTCCCGAACTCTCTGGATGCCGTTGACGGACGCCGGACCCGGCCGGCCGTCGTCACATGCGCCGCGGAACACATATGCCACATGTTTCGCAGGCGAGGGAGCTCGGCGTCAAGTCACATGTGTGTTTCTCCATCGTGCGGGCGGCTGCTTCCGGATGGGTCCGAAGGAGCCGACGGGGCGCCAGCCTCGCGCCTTCCCAGCTCCGCCTCCTCAGTGCCGCCGGGCGCGCTCACCCCCGAACACGCGCTCCCGGCAGCACCGAAGACCTCAAGGATTCACCTGCTCCACCCGCTGCGCCTGACTAGCCCGACAGGTACGTTCGGGTCAGTAGGCAGCTCAGCGCACGGGAACCAGAGACAGACACATAGCCGCCGAGCCGACGTCGACATCTCTCGCCGCACACGAATGTGTTCGGCAGTGAGGGCGTACCCCAGGACAGTGAAGAAGGCAGCCTCGCGCAGACTTCGGTGGCCGTCACTGCCCTGAGTAGCATGTGTGCCACCCAATTCAACCCAAGGGAGAGTGAAGCGGTTGTGCCCAGCCAATCAGCCGAGACGCTCCGGTTGCGGTATGTCGAGCAGGCCGCATCGGACCTGAAGGAGAACCGTCGCCGGCAAAAGGAACTGTCCGAGAAGCTCAAAATGCTGAAGCAGGAGGAAGCGCTCCTGACCGACATTCTGAGCCTCACGGAGCGCCTCCACGACCTCGCGGAGGCATCAGCACTGCCGGAACCGGCCCAGGACGAAGCCACGTTCACGCGCGGGCGCTCCTCCGGCGCACCCGCGACCGCTGCTGGCGGCAAGGCCCGTCGCCCTGCCACGACGCGGTCGGCCAAGAGCTCCGGCAAGGCGGGCACCCCGGAGAAGCAGCGCCAGCCCCTGCTCGGAGAGCTCCTGACGGAGCTGCTCGCAGCATCCGACGAGCCCCGTCTGGCGAAGGAACTCCGCGACGAACTGCTGGAGAAGCACCCGGACCGGACACCGACCCCGCAGGTGGTCCGCAACACCCTGGAGGCTCTCGTAGCCAGGGGCCGCATCCGGCGCCACAGGCAGCAGCGTTCAGTGACGTACACGCTCGCGAAGTCGGACGCGCAGTAACCGCGACGGCCCGGACAGATCCGTCGTCCCCTCCTCGAACATGGCCGGTGCCGCGAAGGCGCCGGCCATGTAGCGTCACCCGACCACCCGCTGAGGCGGGGGCCATGTCGAGGTCCGAGTCGACCTGGAGGTCGACATATCTCGACGGGACACAGGCCCATCTCCGGGGTGTGACTCCCCTTTGAGCACACTCACACCCGCCCTGCCGCGGCAACGCCAGAGGCTACGGCGTGACGTCGCCCCGGGACAGGGTCGCGCAGATGTCGAGAGCGGCGGTGTCGTCGTTCCCTCGGGGGTGCGCAGGGGCGGTCAGGCCCCTCGCTGCACCGGTCCGATGAGTGTGCCGGCGGCGACCTTCAGCTTGCCTTGGGCGAAGGACGTGCCGGGGATCTGTCCGCCCGGGGCCTGGAGCGTGAAGGATGCCTCATCCGCGGAGAGCTGGCGGGCCTGGTTGGGGACCTGGATGTCGAAGTGCACCGGGTGGCCGGGGCCGAAGGTCACCGCAGCGCGCTGGTCACCGTAATGGCCGGCGGTGATCCGGGTCCGCGAGCCGTGGTGGGAGAACCGCACGTCGTTCGGCGAGCCGGCCAGTTCGCAGGGGTCGTACCCGCGCGGCGCCCTCAGGGTGACGCGGTAGTGGTGGTGCCCCGCGCTGGCGGGCGCCTCGGTGATCTTCGCGGTGTGGTTGGCCGGACGGCATGCCGAGGGGGCGGTGCCGCTTTCGGTCGAGGGGGAAGCCTGCGCAACTGCGGGGGCCGCGGTGGCAATCAGCACGGCGGCGAAGGCGACGGCGGTCTTGTGGTTGGTACGCATGAGCAATCCTTGCCTAGCTCGATGGCCCCGCGGGTGCTCTCCAACGGAACCATGGTCGCTATGTCCAATGCCCCCTCGCAACCTCCCGGAATGTCCCAAGATCGTCACGGCCGTGACGGCAACCGCCGTACTTGGGTGTCGGGCCGGCGGGCGCCCGGAACGCTCGGAACGCCCGGCCACGAGGTGGCCGCCCGCCGTCGGCACCCGCTGTGCCGCAGCGCCCGGCAAGGGGAGCCGGCGGCCTGACCGGTTCCGGTACGTGCCACGCCGACGACATCGCCACCGTATGCCGGCCGGCGGGAGTATCTGGCCTAGCCCGTCGCCACCCGAGCTCGGGGCACGCCGTGCCGACCTCGACCTCGACCTCGACCTCGACCTCGACCACATGATGCACGAAGTGTCGTAACCCAACCCTCCGGACATGGTGGACAGGGCGTCAGCGCTCCAGGCCTCCTCCAGTCCCTGATCGCCACTGGCCGACGGCGATGTCAGCGGCGACTGCCAGGATGATCGTCATGACTCACACCACGGGCGTGGTCCACCAGGACGCGGCGGATCTCGCAGAGAGCCTTCTCACCTACGACGATGCCGAGCTCGATCGGGCGTTCACGATCCTGATGCACGAAACGGGAAGCGGCCTGGTCGCACGCCGTGAGGCCCTGCTGCCGATCTACGAGGCCATCGTGGCGCGCGTCGGCCGGCCCACGTTGCTGGGCGGCACCGCACATGGGCCCAGCGTGCGGTGGAGCAACCGTGAGCGGACACTCCTGCTGTCCGGTGACCACGGCAAAACGACGCTGTCCGCGCACCAGGCGGATTCGTTCGCCCAGGACGAGTTCTGGAGCTTCGACTCGGGTCGCCAGCCATACGCGTGGCAGCTGGACCGCCACGGCCCCGGCCACGACCACGGCTGGACCTTCAAGGGACACGCGGCAGCAGACGACTGGACGTCTGGCGAGGAGCAACTGGCAGGGATACTCGCATCCTGGGCGGAGCACATGCCCATACAGGCCCCCGGCGACTGGGCGGGCTTCAAGCTCTGGGCGTCCCGGGACCGGGGACGCACCATGATCGTTTCCTTCAATCCGTCGGACACGAACTGCGAGTTCCACGTCGCCATCGAGGACCGAGATCACGAGCAGACGCCCGAGCGTGCAGCGGAGATGCGTGCGAGGGGCTGGCAAAACGTGGACGAGCACCGATGGTGGCGCACCACACTGCCCGAGACGGACCCGACGGCTGCCGCCGCACTCGCGCGAGTGGTCGTCACCGATCTGCGGGCCCGCGGCACCACGTGCCCGGACGAAGTGACCGCCTGGGACATCAGCGCCGGTGACGACGGCGAACTGTGGGTGCCCGGCATCGGGGTCGACGTGCATCCGCGCCGTGGAAAGCACTACTAGGCACTTGCAGTCTCTGTGCAGCCAACAACTGCATGCCTGAAAACGAAGGCGGTTGTGACGTTCTCCCCTTTCAGCAGTGGAGGACACCTGGCCTGCACCCGGTGTCACCCCTATGACCCGGCCCTCGACCAGGACCCAAGGAGGGAGCAACCTTCGCCTGTTCCGTCACGTCACGCTCCGCACGGGGCGTCTATCCCGGAAGCTCCGTGCGCTCCCACCACTCGTAGACGGGCGATAGGCCTTGCGAGGTCGCCTGCTGACGCGTCGTGGCCCTGAAGTGCTCGTACCCGCCACGCAACGCGACCTTGATGTCGAGCCCGGGCGTCAGCACGAAAACGATCCGCTCAGGAAGATCGTCAGGGCCACCTTCGAGGACTGCTTTCGTCGCGTCGCTCATGACCAAATCCTCTCCGGAGACCGGAACGGCCCTCCACGGCGCGCCGAGGTCCCCGCTCACTATGAAGGCGGCGGGCCGCCAAGACGGGATCGTTAAGGGGCAGGCGCGATCACCGGGAGGCCGCCGTATGGCTTCTGCGCAGGCCAACGACCCCACACCCCCGCCTCGCCCAGCGGCCCGACAACTCCCGCGTCCCCTCGACGAGCCATGGATGTGCAGCCGGGCCGAAAGGACCCCCGATCGGACCCGTGTGGCCCGTGGTGCCGCGTGCCCGGAGCACCCACGCTGGGAACAGGAACGATGAAGGGGGCCTGTGCGATGACAACCGTCACCTCCATGAACGCGGCCCTCCCCGCCAGGCACCGCGAAAGGCCGACGCAGTTCGCTCAGGAAGTCTCCTTCGAGGCCGGGCGCCGGAGCCTGCCTGTTCAAGGAGGGAAGGCGCGCCGACCGCTTCCGAATCGTGCGGACCATCGCCGTAGCCCCGGACCTGCACGGACCCAGCCGTTGCCCCGCTGCCATCGAGACGCTCCGGCACCGCGAACTGGTCGGCTGGTCCTCGCAGTTCCCGCCATGCATCTGGCACTCGGACGCCGAGGCGATGAGCCCGGTACGAACCTGGGGGTTCGACGTCGAGGCCGTGCGCGCGGGCGCGCCGAGGACCCCGCGTTCGGCTTCGCAATCGCGCTCTGGGTCGGGCTCGTGGTCGCCGATCGGCTGCACGCATCGGGCACCCGGATGCTCGACCTCTGCGCCCCGCACGACAGTGGTGGTCCGGCATGACGACCGTGACCCCACGTGGGCGTCCCAAGGAGGAGAACATGGACACCAGCCCCCACCATGTGAGTGACGTGATGACACGCGCCGTGGTCGCCGTGGGCCGCAAAGCTCTGTTCAAGGACCTCGTCGAACGCATGGAACGGTGGAAGGTAAGTGCCGTTCCCGTGCTGGAGGGCGACGGCCGGGTGATCGGAGTCGTGTCCGAGGCCGATCTGTTGCCCAAGGAGGAGTTCCGGGACGTCGATCCGGACCGGGTCACCCAACTTCACCGTCTGGCCGACATGGCCAAGGCCGGGGCCGTGTGCGCCGAGGAGCTGATGAGCACTCCGGCCGTCACCGTCCATGCCGACGCCACGCTCGCCGAGGCGGCACGCATCATGGCGCTCCGGCACGTCAAGCGGCTGCCCGTCGTGAACGCCGAGGGCGTGCTCGAAGGCGTCGTCAGCCGAGGCGACCTGCTCAAGGTTTTCCTGCGCCCGGACAACGACCTGGCCGACGAGATACGGCGGGACGTCCTCGATGTCCTGTTCCCGGCTCCTGTGGAGCCCGTGCACATCACTGTGGTCGACGGCGTCGCGACCCTGACCGGGCGGGTGCAGGACGCGACCCGGATTCCGCTCGCCGCGCGCCTGGTTCGGGGCGTCGAGGGCATCGTCGGCCTGGACTGCCTGCTCACCGCAGGCGACGAGGCGTAAGGCTGCGCGGCAAGCAGCTGCCGCCGTTGATGCCCTGCGACTGATCCACTGCTGTACCGCAAGGTGGAGGGTGCGGCGGGAACGCCCTCACTGCGGTCGCGTCCGCCTGTAGCCGTGCGGCCCACCCGAAGGACCAGGTGGCCCCTGGCCACCCCGCCCTCACCGGCGCAGGCTGAAAGTGGCAGGACCGACGCACACTTACGGAGTCATCATGTATGGCACCCCGCACATCGTCAGCGATGTCATGACGCACACGGTCGCCACCGTCGGCCGACGGGCCCCCTTCAAAGACATCGTCCATCTGATGCAGGAGTGGCGGATCAGCGCTCTCCCCGTGATCGAGGGTGAGGGACGAGTGGTCGGCGTGGTCTCCGAAGCCGACCTGCTGACCAGGGAGGAACTCCGTGACGACCCTGACGCCGCCTACCTCCAGCTACGTCAGCCAGTCGACGTGGCGAAGGCCGATGCCCTGAGCGCCGGAGACCTCATGTCCTCCCCCGCCGTCACGATCCGCGCCGACGCCACGCTCGCCGAGGCTGCACGCACCATGGCGCAAGAAGGGGTCAAGAGGCTGCCCGTGGTGGATGAGGTGGGTCTGCTGGCGGGCGTCGTCAGCCGTGCCGATCTACTCAAGGTCTTTCTGCGTGGCGACGACAAGATCGCCGAGGAAGTCCGGCACGAGATTGTGTCCCGCCTCTTCCCACCCCCGGCCTCGGCCATTCACGTGGAGGTCCATGACGGAGTGGCCACCCTGACAGGCCGCATCCACGACACCAGCCTCGTCCCCATAGCCGCGCGCCTGGTGCGGTCCGTCGAGGGCGTCGTCGACGTGCGGTTCGACCTCGCGCGCCAGACCGCGTAGTGGACGGGGCTCCCGAGGGCCGGGCCCGCGACGTGCTGCTGACGCCGCGCGGCGGGAACGCCAGGAAACGTCTGGCCCGCAAGGACCCGCCGAACACGGACGCGTTCCGCCACTCGAAGACCAGGGCGGTGCTCCATCACGCGCGTTGCGGCACGACCGCCACCGGGCAGTCCGCGTGATGGAGCAAGGTGTGGCCCACGCGGCTGAGCTGGAGGCCGAAGTGTCCGTGCCGGCGCCGGGCTCCGATGATCACAAGGTCCGCAGCGGCGGAGCGTTGCACGAGCACCTTCCGGGCCGTCCCCTCGACGGTCGCCGGACACACCTTGACGTCCGGGTGGTCCGCCATGGCCTCCTGGAGCACGGCGTCGATCCGAGCCGATGCCTGTTCCTCGTGGTAACGCTCCGGTTCGTCGGCGAGCCCGGGGTGGTCCGTGGTCTCGTGCGCGGGGCAGCGCCAGGCGCGTAGGGCATCGAGGGTGCACCTCCGTGCCTCGGCCTCGCGGAAGGCGAAGCGCACCGCCTCCGCACCTGTGGTGGGATCGCCCACGCCGAGCAGGATCCGCTCGTGCCGGCCGTGAAGACCGGCCTGGTCGCCGCGAACCACGATCACCGGACAGTCGGCGCGAGCCGCCACCCCCAGGCCGACGGACCCGAGAAGGAGGCCCACCAGTTCACCGCGGCCGCGTGAACCCGTCACCAGCGCCGTCGCGTGTCGGCCTTCGCGCACCAACGCGAACACGGCCTCTTCCGGCAACGACTCGGCCGAGACCTCGACATCCGGGTTGCGTTGCCGGGCCCGCTCCGCGGCGAATCCGACGATGTCCTGCTCCATCACCTGTTCGGAGGGCGGCCGATCCACGGTGTCCGGCACAACGGCGCCTTCATAGCGCTCCCACATGGAAGCGTGCACGAGCCGCAGAGGCACCCCGAACCGGGCCGCTTCGTCGACCGCCCAGTCGATGGCCAGAAGGCTCGACTCCGATCCGTCAACACCAACGATCAGGGGCAATTGCATGTCCTCCACTGCCTTTCACATCACGTTTCCCGGCGTGCGACGCGCCTCGTGGACCCTGCGCCGTTCGCCGAGTTCAGTGCCGGTGACCAGCTCTGGCTCGATACGGAAGAAGACGTCGTGGCGCGACGTCCTCCAGGAACGTGGACCGGACCCGCGCAGCCTCTCGTACTCAGCGGGGTCGGTCACCACGCTGGCGCGTCCGGTGACCACCACACTCCATCCGGAGCGAACGGCCGGATCGACTTCGTCCGCCTGGAAGGCGACCACTGCACGATCGATCGCGCTCACGAGCTGTGACGTTGCGGAGGTCCGCACCACCACCGCGGAATCGGCATCCAGGCAGAAAGGGACGGGCAGTACCGCGGGAAGGGCGTGGCACGTGTGCACGATTCGGCCGACGGGTGCCGTGGCCAGGAGCCGCAGGCATTCCCGCCGGTCGATTTCCCGGACTCCGTACATGGGATACATCACCGGTCAACTCTCCCTCGGCACAACTGCCGCGTGCCTCGTCCCGCCGGAACGGAAGCGGCGGTTTGCCTCTCGTCGGTCCGCACCCGCAGAGGCGCGGACCTCTGCCGGCGCCGACGGCTTCATCGCTCTCGGCGCACGACGATCCGGCGCCCGCTGAGGCTGTCCGGATCGATGCGTACCCACATGTCACGCTCACCGCCGGCCCAAGGGCCGCTGCAGGCCAGGGCGTTCAGTCGTCGCACGGTGCCGGGATCCGACACGGCCCGGGCGTGCCCCTGCAGCAGCACGCTCCAGCCTTGGCTGAGAGCTTCGTCGATCTGGTCGACCTCGAAGGCCACGCGGGTGCCGACGGCGGTAGCGGGCGTCGCGTCAGGTGCCGTCCTGTAGGCAATCGCGCCATCGACGACGCTGTAGTTCAGGGGCACGATGACCGGCCCCTCCGGGGCGTTGACGGCTGCCCGGCCGACACCGTGCGTCGACAGTCGCGCCCAGCACTCCTCCTCGCTCAGTTCGATCAACTCGGGGTGGCGGGCTGCCCTCCCTATGCCGGGTGGGAGGTCCGCATCGCCACCGCGCAGGGCCGAGACGCGCATGTTCAGAGCGTTCGCGAGCCGGATCAGGACGCCGATGCCCGGCGCGACGGTGGACTTCTCCTCCAGGTACCGGATGTATGCCGGGGCGGTGCCCACCTTGGCGGCCAGCTCCTCACGGGTGAGACCGAGTTCCTCACGTCGTTGAGCTATACAGCGCCCGATGTCGCCCTGTGGGCCACCCACCGGTACGGCTCCCGCATGCCGCGGTGCCTGTTCGGACATGGCTCTTCACTTCTTCCTGCCAGGCGGAGCAGTCTCGTGATTCCAGGGTGCCTTCGTCTGACGCACCCCACATGGGCCACGTGGTCCCCATCGGCAGGCCACGCGGGGCCGTTCGGGGGGAACCAGGCACTCGGAGCAGGGAGAACCGGCTTCGCCCGTGTTCCGGCGTTCGCCGGTTCCGGGCGGCCAGGCAGGGCCCTGGAACGACGGGACCGTCCCAGGGGGAGCACCCGTTGCAGGTGGTGACCGCGCGCGTTGGCCGCCCGGTCACGTAAGTGAGATCTCAGGCGTTCACTCTCAGCTGCGTGGTCGCTGATCCCAGGCACCTCCCGCCCCGTGAACCCCTGGCTCAGCAGCCTCACGCGCCGGCGTGCCTCACGCACACGCCCTCTCGGCCCGGAAGCACCTGATCCGCGTTCACCCCTACGGCGCCGCCTCAGGAGGCTCTGCCTCGAGGCGGAAGCCGTTGACGACGTCGGGCTGGATGCGCACGGCGCTGTGGGTCGATCGTCCCGCCCAAGGGCGCAGCCGTTCCGCGGAGCCATGGCCCTCCTCGGCATCGGCCACCAGGTACGCAAACCCGGTGACGACCACGCTCCATCCGAGGTGCGATTCGGGATCGATGACGTCGGCTTCGTAGGCGACGACGACGCCGGGCGTGCCGGGATCTGTGACCAGGGAGAGGGCTGATCCTTCGTCGAGCCGCACCACGATGTCCTCGCCCTCCACCAGGTGGGTCACCGGGCGAACGGCCGGCAGGGCACGCTGGGTGAAGACGAGGCGTCCCATCGATACGGTGGCGAGCAGCCGAAGAGCCTCATCGCGGTCCAGGTTCCGCACACGCCGGTCCTGCTGCGTGACGCTGTCCTGGCCTGCGGATCGTCCTGTGTCCTTGCGTTCCATCGTCCGGCCCTTCTGCTCGGCACCTCGCGCCGTTGCCGCCGGCTTGGCTCGTGGTCAGGGCCGTCAGGCGGCGTCGGGACTCGTCCTCGCTGCCGGCCGGTGTGTCCTCCGACGGAGTCCCGGTGTCTGCCACTGTCGCCCCCAGCCACCCGGCAGTCATGGGCCGGTCGGGCTACGAGCGGGGCCGGTCGGCCCATGCGCGACGGGCCTGGCAACGCCGCAGACTGAAAGCGGAATGGAACGGAGTCGTCCATGCGCACACCATTTCCCACCCAAATCACCGCCCTGCCCCCGGAGTACCGCTCCCGGCTGATGGAACACGCCCGCGACGTCAGCTTCCCGGAAGGAGAACGCCTCTTCAGCGAAGGCGGGCACGCGGACAGGTTCTGGATCATCCGGTCCGGAGCCGTCGCCATGGACTTGCACGTGCCCGGCAGGCAGCCGGCCGTCATCGAGAACCTGGGCCCCGGTGAACTGGTCGGCTGGTCATGGATGTTCAAGCCGTACCGCTGGCATATGGGGGCAAGAGCAACAACGCCCCTACGAACACACGAGTTCGACGCATTGACCGTGCGGATGCTGATGGACGCCGATGCCGCGTTCGGCTCCGTCGTCGGGCACTGGGTGAGCCAGGTGCTCGCCCACCGACTCCAGGCGACGCGCGTTCGACTGCTCGACCTCTACGCCCCGTACGGCAGCGGCAGCGCGGTCTGAGCTGCCACTTCCCCACCCGATGCGGCCCGGAGCCGATCATGCCCGCGTCCCGGTACACCGTCAGTGATGTCATGTCGCACTGTGCGGTCGCCGTGGGCCGTCCGGCCAGGGGGACGTAGGCCTGGCGCCGGATGAGGTGGCTGTCGGCTCGGCGGCCTGACACGCGGCCCGCTGCCAGGTGCCTTCGTCCCCCTCTTGAGACAATTCATATGGGCAAGGCAAGAGCGGACCGAGCACAGGGGCGCACATGTCCGAGGCAGCGAGGCCGGCGAGCACCTCCACCGAGACGCCCATCCGGGTCTTCATCCTGGACGACCACGAGGTCGTACGCCGTGGTCTGCACGACCTCCTGGACGCCGAGCCCGACATCGAGGTGGTCGGTGAGGCGTCCACCGCCGAGCAGGCGCTGACCCGTGGTCCCGCGCTCCGCCCCCATGTGGCCGTGCTCGATGTAAGGCTGCCCGACAGCGACGGCATCAGCGTCTGCCGGGAGCTTCGCTCGCGCATGCCGGAGCTGGCCTGCCTGATGCTGACGTCGTTCGACGACGAGGAGGCCCTCCTTGACGCGATCATGGCCGGCGCGGCCGGGTACGTCCTCAAGCAGATCAAGGGCTCCGACCTGGTGTCGGCGGTTCGGACGGTCGCCTCGGGCCAGTCGATGCTCGACCCGGCGACGACGGCCAGGCTGATTCACTCGCTGCGGGATCCGCAGACCGTGAAGCCGCCGGAGGACGCACGGCTGGAGGGGCTCACCGAGCGGGAGCGCTCGGTCCTGGAACTCATCGGTGACGGGCTCACCAACCGGCAGATCGCGAAGGAGCTCTATCTGTCCGAGAAGACGGTCAAGAACCACATTTCGCGGCTGCTGGGCAAGCTGGGCGTCGAGCGGCGTGTGCAGGCGGCCGTCATCGCGGCAGAGGTACGCGAACACGACAAGAGCGAGCACTGAAGGCTTGGGCGGCCGTCCGGCTCACTGCACGGCCTGGTTGATCGCCCGCCTCAGTCCGCCGGCCCGGTGAGCGGAACCCTCCACTCCAGCCTGGTGCCCCCGTTTCCCTGATCTCGCGTCGAGATCGACAGCTCGCCGCCGAGCCGCTCGGCGCGTTCGGAGAGGTTGCGCAGCCCGCTGCGCCCGCCGCCCTTGGGGATGCCGATTCCGTCATCGCTCACCGACACGGTCAGTACGCCGTCCGTGGCTGCGATGGCCACCTCGACGGAGGTGGCACGGGCGTGGCGGGCCACATTGGCCAGGGCCTCCCCGATCACGGCGAGGACCTCTTCGGCCACGGTGGGCGACACCTCCGTGTCGATGAGGCCTTCCATACGCAAGGCAGGGGTGAACCCGAGCACAGCACCCGCCTCGTCCAAGGCCCGTACGGCTCGCAGCCTCAGCTTCGGCGCCTCCCCCGGTACCTCGCGCTCACGCAGGCCGAAGATCGTCGAGCGGATGATCTTGATGGTGGCGTCCAGGTCGTCGATCGCCCGCGCCAGTCGCTCGGCCGCCTGCGGGTGCTCGACGAGGCGCTGGGCGCTCTGCAGGGTCATACCGGTGGCGAAGAGCCGCTGGATCGCCAGATCGTGCAGGTCACGGGCGATGCGGTCATGGTCTTCGAGCAGACTCATCTGCTCCGCGTCGCGCCGCCGGTCGGCCAGTTCCAGTGCGAGGGCCGCCTGGCCGGCGAAGCCCGACAGCTCGGCGACCTCAGCGGCCACGAACGGCGGACAGCCCCGACGCCGGGCCAGCATGAGGACGCCGCTCAGCCTCTCTTTGGTACCGACGGTGACCGCCACAGCCGGTCCGAAGCCGGTCCAGCGCTCCGCCTGTACCGTGACCCGCTGGTCGGCCTCGACGTCCGGCACCGTGACCAGTCCGTCCTCGGCGAGCGCCACGCCGGCGAGGGTGCCCGCCGTGCTGGGCAGGACGATGCCCCGGTGCGCGTCGGCTCCCTCTCCCAGGGCCAGGGAGCCCCGCAGTTCGCCGTTCTGGCCGACGAGATAGAAAGCGCCCATGTCGGCTCCGGTGATGTCACGGGACCGTTCCAGCATTCCCTCGAGCACCTGGGACTCCGCGGAGCCCGAGAGCAGCGCGCTGGTGAAGTCCGAAATGGCGGCCCGCCAGCGTTCCCTGAGCCTGACCTCTTCGAAGAGGCGGGCGTTCTCGATGGCGATGCCCGCTGCGACGGCAAGCGTCGACAGGACGGCTTCGTCCTCTGCGTCGAAGTCCGACCCGCCCCTCTTCTCGGTCATGTAGAGGTTGCCGAACACGTCGTCCCGGACCCGGATGGGTACGCCCAGGAAGGAGTGCATCGGAGGGTGACGGCGCGGGAACCCGTACGAAGCGGGGTGCTCGGACAGCTCCGCCAGCCTCAGTGGTTCAGGATGGCGGATCAGCTCGCCCAGGATGCCGTGCCCCGAGGGCAGTTCCCCGATCTGCGCGCGGAGCTCGTCGCTGATGCCCACCGTGAGGAACTCCGCGAGCTTCTTGTCGTCACCGATCACACCCAGGGCGCCGTACCCCGCGTCCACGAGGGTCACGGCCGCCTCGACGATGCCGCGCAGCACCTGGGGCAGGTCGAGTTCCCGGCCCACCGACATGACCGCTTCGAGCAGCCCCTTCAGCCGGTCCCGCGTGCCGCGGACCTCGTCCATGCGGGCCTGGAGTTCGTCGAGCAACTCGTCCAGCCGCAGTCTCGGAACCTGCGGGCCCGAAACGTCAGGACCATCCCCGCCCATCAGCACCTCCGGCTACCCTGCGGGTTGCGGAGCCAGCCCGCACCCTTCACGGTAGCTTCCGGTTCCAGCCTGTTCCGGTCGGACACGGCCACCCGGCAGGCGACGGACGCGGAGCGCGCGACTCAGTTGGTTCTGGTCCTTGATGATCCTTCCTCCTTGTGGAACGCGGTGCGGTGGCCGCGACGGCTTCACGTGACAGGGACGGTGATGACCGGGCAGTGGGCACGGTGCAGCAGTCCGTGCACCACCGATCCCAGCCGCATCCCCATGTAGCCGCCGTTGCCCCTGCGGCCCACGACCACGGCCAAGGCGTGCTCGGCAGCCCGGGCCAGCTCCTCGACCGGGTGTCCGACCGGCACTTCGTGCGTGAGCGCGACGTCCGGGTACTTCTCCGCCCAGCCGGCCACGGTTTCGGACAGCAGACTCCGCTGGATCTGCACGAGCGTCGGCTCGTCCTTCAGGGAGAAGAGGACAGGCGGCTGCCACACCCAGAGGGCGCGCAGGGTGGCACCTCGCAGACTGGCCTCTTCGAAGGCCAGTGCCAGGGCCGCACCCGAGGACTCGCTGCCATCGACGCCCACGACGAGGTACGGGGTTTCCTGGGTCACGTGCTCGGCGTCGCCCACCACCGCGACCGGGCAGCGAGCCTGTGCCGATACCGGCACCACGAGGGAGCCCGCGCTGAGGAACTCCTCGGTGCGGCTGAGATGCCGCGATCCGAGCACGATCATCCGTGCCCGGCCCGACTGCCGGATCAGGACATGGGCCGGGTGTCCGTCGAGCACGTCCGTCGCCACTTCGACGTCATCATGGCGCTCGCGCACCCAGGAGGCGGCCGCCGCCAGGGCCCGCTCTCCCTCTCGCAGCTGCGCCTTCATGCGGGTGGAGGCGTCGACGTGCTGGACGTGGTGCGGTGCGGGTACTGCGACGAGGAGCCGGAGTGGACGCCTGCGGCGGTGGGCGTCGTCGGCTGCCCAGGCCAGCTGCATGTGGCAGTCCCTTGCCGGGTCGATACCGACGAGGATCTCTCGGGCTTCGGCGGTGTTCGTCATGACTCGCCCCCGTTCTTGGTGCCGTTCCGCGGGATGAGCAGGACCGGGCACTCCGCGTGGTGCACAAGGTTGTGGGTGGCCCGCCCCAGCGTGCGACCGATGTAGCCGGGCTTGCGTCGCCCGCCCATGACCAGCAGGTCGGCGTGGCGCGAGGCCTCGACCAGCACCCCGGACGCGGACATGCTCTTCGCCGCGTCCGCCTCCACGTGCAGGTCCGGGAACTCGTGGCGCACCTCCTCGGCGACGGCGGTCAGGCTGCGCTCGTGCTCGCCCGCGATGTCTTCGATGTCGTCGAGCATCGTCACGACGCTCCCGACGGACTGGAGCACGTTCCACACGTGGAGCAGTCGCAGCGATGCCTTGCGAAGCTCCGCCTCGCGCGCGCCGTAAAGGGCACAGTCCAGGTCGTGTTCGTCGCGGACGCCGACGAGCACCACACCCGTATCGGCCTGACCCTCCGCACCCCGGACGACGATCACAGGCGTCGTCGCCTCGGCTGCGACCTTGAGACCGACGGAGCCGAGCATGAGGGAGTTGAACCCGCCGAGGCCGCGGCTGCCGACGACGATGGTGCCGTAGCGGGCAGCGGCCCTGTGCAGACTGGGGACCGGGCCGCTGCGACTGAATTCTTTGGTCACGCGCAGGCCCGGATGCCGCTCGGTCACGGCCCGGGCCGTGTCGTCGAGGAGTTCACGCCCCGTCCGGCGGACGCGCTCGATCGTCTCCACCGAGGCGTACAGTGCCCGGCTGTCCGTGTCGGCCCCGTGGACGAGGTGCAGAGCGGTCCCCCGGCGCGACGCTTCCTCCGCGGCCCACAGTGCCGCCCTGTATGCGGGCTTGGAGCCGTCGATCCCGACGATGACGGAGCCCCGTTGCGGACCGGTCACGTTGACTTCCATGACGCCTCCTCACCGAGACACATCGGGGTTCGGTCCTCACGTTGGCACCAGGGACATCGGTGAGGAGAGGGCCGCAGGGGTCCGTCCAGGGCCCAAAGGTCCCGTGTGCGGTCCGGCGCCGGTCGGCACTGGGTCAGGCTGGTCCGGTCGGTCCTTGGAGCGGACCGGTCGGCCCCGCGAGAGCCCCTCCTGGCCCCTGCCCGGAACACGCCACCCAGCGGAGGGTGAGATCACCGCACCTCCCTCCGAGGAGACGACCAGCATGACGACCACCCGCATCACCGTCGGTCTGGACGGCTCGGGCGAGAGCGCCACCGCCGCCCGCCGGGCTGCCCGGGGATGGTCCACGACGCTGGTCTACAGCCAGGCGCGGGCACTCACGCCCGGTATCCAAGGGCAGATCAGGCACGGTATCGCCATCGTCATGGACGAGATGCTGAGCCCCTGGCGCGACAAGTACCCCTCGGTGGAGGTGAACCCGACCCACCGCATGGGCCGGCCCGCCATCCAGGTACTCGACGCCGCCTCCGACGCCGCCCTGGTCGTCGTCGGCCTGCGCATCCGCGAAGCCGCCGCGTTCGGCACCCAGATCGGCGCGATCACCCACGCCGTTCTGCACCACTCCGCCGCCCCGGTCGCGGTCATCGCCCACGACTGAGGCACGTACAGACGGGACCCTGCCATGTCCGCTCAGCCCCTCGACACGGCAGTCGTCGTATCGCTGACAGAGGACGCCGTCACCGCGCCCTCCATGCACAACGCCCAGCCCTGGAGGTTCGTCTTCCGGCCGAGCAGCGGCACGGTCGAGCTGTACGGCGACTCCACACGCACCATGCCGCACAGCGACCCGAACCACCGGGCGCTCCATCTGGGCTGCGCCGCCGCCCTGTTCAATCTGCGGGTGGCGGCCGTCCGAGCGGGACGGGAGCCGGTCGTCCGCCTCCTGCCCGATCCGCGCGACCCGTGGTTCCTGGCCGAGGTACACCTCCGGGAACCGACCGGAGGCCTCGACGCTCAACTCGCACTGTTCCACCCCGCCCTGCGCGGCCGGCACACCAGCCGCTTCCCCTTCACGGACGAGGAGATCCCGGCCCCGATCCTGGACGGCCTGCGGGCAGCCGCCCTCCTCGAAGAGTGCAAGCTGATGCTGCCGGACGCCTGGCACACCGAGGCCGTCCTCGATCTCGTCCACGACTCCGAGAACCGAGAGGAATCAAGTCCCGGGGTGCGTGGGGAGACCGCTGCCTGGACCGGCACCGGCGCGCCGGGCGAAGGCCCGGTCACGGAAGGCATCCCCGCGTATGCCTTCGGTCCCCGCCAGTCCGGGATGAGTGCCCCCGTAAGAGACTTCGGCGCATGGCGCCCCGTCATGGCGCGCGACTCCGCTGTCTTCGAGAAGCATCCGCACATCGCCCTGCTCGGCACCTCGGGTGACACCCCGACGGACTGGATGAAGGCCGGCCAGGCCCTGCAGCGCATCCTGCTCCAGGCCACTTTGGACGGCCTCGTCGCCTCGATGACCTCCCAGCCCCTGGAGTGGCCCGAACTGCGCTGGGCGGTCCGCGACCCGAGCGACGCGATGGGCTACGTCCACATGGTCATCCGTCTCGGCTACGGCCCCCAGGGCCCGGCGACCCCCCGGCGGCCCGCGCAGGACGTGCTCACAGTGGTCTGAGGACGGCAGACGATCCCGAATTCAGTCGACGATGAACTCATTGGTCCGGTCTCGGGTGCGCCGGTCATGTCCTGCGGGCGTGGGCGCGGCGTATTCCGTAGGCGGCGGCGCCCACGGCGAGTACCGCGGAGCCGGTGATGGCGGAGCTCGGAGGGAGGGCGAAGGCCAGGACGAGGCAGCCGGCCAGGCCGAGGACAGGGATGATCCGGGCGGGGCGACCTTCGGCGGGGTCAAGCGTGAGCGCTGAGGCGTTGGCGACGGCGTAGTAGGCAAGGACGCCGAAGGAGGAGAAGCCGATCGCGTCGCGGACGTCCGCGGTGGCGGCCGACGTGGCGACGACTGCGCCGATAAGGAGTTCGGCCCGGTGGGGGATCTTGAACTTCGAGTGCACCGCGGCGAGCCAGTGCGGCAGGTGATGGTCGCGGGCCATGGCAAGCGTGGTCCGCGAGACGCCGAGGATCAGGGCGAGCAGGGAGCCGAGCGCGGCCAGTGCCGCGCCTACCCGCACGACAGGTACGAGCCGGTCGACGCCCGCCGCGCGGGCCGCCTCCGTCAACGGTGCCCCGGAGGCAGCCAGTCCGGACGGACCGAGCACGAGCAGCACGGACACGGCAACGGCCGTGTAGACGATGAGAGTGATGCCCAGGGCCAGGGGGATGGCGCGCGGAATCGTACGGGCCGGATCGCGGACCTCCTCGCCCAGCGTGGCGATACGCGCGTACCCGGCGAACGCGAAGAACAGCAGTCCCGCGGCCTGGAGAACCCCGCCGAACGTGGCGTCCGGGCCGACGCCCAGGCGAGCGGCGTCCACCCTTCCCGAGGTGAGGGAAGCGACCACGACGGCGGTGAGCACCGCGAGGACGAGGGCCACGATGACCCGAGTCAGGCGGGCAGACTTCTGCACACCGGCGTAGTTGACCGCTGTCAGCGCCACCACGGCCGCGGCGGCGACCGCGTGGGCCTGACCCGGCCAGGTGTAGGCACCGACGGTCAGGGCCATGGCCGCGCAGGAGGCGGTCTTGCCCACCACGAACGCCCAGCCGGCCAGGTAGCCCCAGAGCTCGCCGAGCCGCTCGCGGCCGTACACGTAGGTGCCGCCCGAGGCCGGGTAGAGGGCGGCCAGTCGCGCGGAGGACGTCGCGTTGCAGTACGCGACGGCGGCGGCGAGAGCGAGACCGATCAACACGCCGGAACCGGCGGCGCGGGCAGCCGGTGCCAGGGAGGCGAAGATCCCGGCGCCGATCATCGACCCCAGACCGATCAGCACCGCGTCCGAAACCCCGAGGCGACGTTCGAGTTGGTCCTGTACCCCGTGGACGTGTGGGGCTGTGCCGCTCAACGCCGTCACTCCTCGACTGCTCTGGCCGCGGGTTCGTGTCCGGCGGTCCGCGCAGACGATAGGGCATCGAACTGAACGATCCATGCCGCATCCCGCGACTGTTCCGCCCTGGGGCCTGACCTCGGAATCAGGACCTCGTGCCCGGCGCTGGGACCCTGCTTCGCATGGACTGTTGGCCTGCGCCCGCAGGCGGTGTCTGCGTTCACGAGGCTGTCAGGGCCTGACCGGCCCACCTGGCCTTCGGGGCGCTCCGAGCGGCTGAAGACCCTGGTCGCGGATGTACGCAGGCGACTCCGTCGCCGGGGCGGTCCGCATCCACAAAGGCTGAGGGATGCTTCCCGTCTCGGCGGCCCGGCCACTCTCTGCCCAGTGCGGGTCAGCAAGCCTGGCCCGGCGACAGCCGGAACCATCGCTGCTGTCCCGGGGCCACGCTCGCCGTTCGGTCGCCCGGCAGTACGAGCTCGACGGGCGGTCCGTGCGGCGAAGAGGGCACGCTGATCCCGAACCGGCCCGGCAGGAACCGGACGCGAATGCCCCGATGCCCGCGATAGCAGAAGGTGAAGGCCGAGCGGGGTACTTCGCCGAGCGGAACGGGGTCTATATGGAGTCCGTCCTCGCAGGCCTCCAGGCCCACGACGACGCGCTCGACCAGGTCGAGGGTGCCGCCCATGGCTCCCAGATGGATGCCTTCGCCGGTCGTGCCGCCCTGGATGTCGGTGACATCGCTCAGCAGGGCCTCCTGGCAGAGGGGCCAGGCGTCCGCGCCCCTCTGCCGGGCGAGGACCCAGCCGTGCACGAGACTACTGAGAGTCGAACCGTGGCTGGTCCGTGCCAGGTAGTAGGAGACGGTCGCACGCCAGGTCTCGTCGTCGAGGGGATAACCGAGCCGTGCGAAGATCCCGTACAGCTCGGCAGGCCGGAACAGGTAGCCGAGCATGAGGGTGTCGGCCTGTTTGGAGGCCTGGTAGCGATTGACCGTGTCGGCCTCGGCTTCGAGGATGCGGTCCAGGCGGCGGATGTCGTGATAGCGGGCCCGGTAGGCGTCCCAGTCGAGTTCGGCCAGGTCCCCGTAACCTTCGAACTGGCTGATGACTCCGCTGTGGAAGGGCACGTACATCCGCTGTGAGATCTCCCGCCACCGGTCGAGATCCTCACGGCCGAGGCCCAACTCCGTGAGCAGCTCACTGCGACGGACGGGCGGCAGCTCCTCGTACAGGTCGAGGGCACGGGCGAGCACCCAGGCTGCGGTGACGTTGGTGTAGGCGTTGTCGTCGATCCCGGGTGTGGTGGCGTCCGGGTAGGCGTCGTGGTACTCGTCGGGGCCCAGGACGCCCCGGAGCCGGTAGCGCCGCAGACCGGGATCGTACGCGGCGGCACTGGCCCAGTATCGGGCGATGTGCAGGAGGAGTTCGGCGCCGGGCCCGTGCGTGAACCCGGTGTCGCCCGTGGTCTGGCCGTAACGCCAGACGTTCCAGGCGATGGCCGATCCGACGTGGCGCTGCAGACGGGAGTGGTCGGGCAGCCATCTGCCGGATCGGGGATTGAGGTGCAGCGTCTGTGTCTCCTCGCGGCCCGAACCTCCGCTCTGCCAGGGGAACATGGCGCCGGCGAAACCGGCCCGGAGCGCAGTGTCGCGGGCCGCCGGCAGTCGGCGGTGGCGATACATGAGCAGGGAGCGCGCGACCTCCGGGAAGTGCAGGGTGACGTAGGGCAGGACGAAGAGCTCGTCCCAGAAGACGTGCCCCCGGTAGGCCTCCCCGTGCAGTCCCCGGGCGGGCACGCCCACGTCGAGCTCGGTGGTGAGCGGGGAGAGCGTCTGGAGGAGATGGAAGGCGTGCAGACGCAGGATATGTCCCGTCTCTCCGGGAACCTCCAGCTCCCCCTCGGCCCACAGCCGTTCCCACGCAGCCTGATGTGTGGTGAGCAGCGCGGGGAAACGCGATGCTCGCGAGGCCTGGTCGACGGCCTCGCGCAGGGGCTCTTGCGCGGGCCGGTCCAGCGATGTCCGCAGGGCAGCGGTCTTCACCACCACAACGGGCCTTTCCCGGGAGATCGGCAGCCTGAGTGTGTGGACGGCGGCCGTGCGGGTGCAGGACACCGCGACGGGGCCGACGGGCCGCGAGGAGACGCGTACCGCGACTCCGATCCGGATCCGGGACGAGGTTGTCGTACAACCCAGCCACGCCACTCCTTCCGGTTCCACACCGGCCTGATGACCGGTCAGATGATGGCCGTCGAGATCGCGGTAGCGTTCAACACCGCAATTCGCGATGTCTCCGTCGAGGGCGGATTCGACGACGAGAGTGCCTCGCCATCCGTAGGCATGGAACACCGTCCGCTGGGCGGCCAAGAACGGGTCGCTCATGTGGACGAGTCGCGTGTGCGTGACGCCCAGGCGACGGCCGTGCGCGTCCTGGAACAGCATGCGGCGCACAAGGGTGCCGCGGCGTAGGTCGAGGGAGACCGTGTAGTGGCGCAGGGCGGCGTCGTCGGGTGTCAGCCACTCGCCCGGTGATCCGCCCTCCGGCAGACAGCGATAACGCAATGCCGTCCAGTCGGGCAACCTGACCATGTCCTCGTTGGTGATCCGGGCGCCTTCCACGGACGAGACGAGTCGGTCGTAACAGCCTGCGAGGTAGGTGCCCGGGGCGTGGACCGCGTCGGGAACGGTCTCGGGTGCTGATCCCCGTGTGGCGAACCGTCCGTTGCCGAGGGTGCACAGGCTCTCGACGACCCGTTCCGTCTTGGGGTCGTAGCTGCTGAACTCCCATGCCCACGAGGTGGTCATGGCCGGTGTCCGCGGAGTACGGCGGGCAGTGCGCCGAGGTCGGACAGCACAAGGTCCGCGCCTCCCACGCGCAGGGAGTCGGCCATGTGCGCGTCGGGCGACCGGTCGATGCCGACGACCAGGCCGAAACCGCCCCGCCTGCCTGCCCCGACTCCGGCGATCGCATCCTCCACGACCGCCGTGTCCGCGGGGACCGTACCCAGTTGCGCAGCCGCTTCGAGAAAGAGCGCGGGATCGGGCTTGCCGGCCAGGCCGAGACGCGCCGCGTCCTCACCGTCGACCAGCGCGTCGAAGAGACCCACCAGGGCGGCGGACTCCAGCAGTGCACGGGCGTGCCGGGACGCGGACGCGGCCGCAGAACGCACGCCCCGCGCCTTCAGCTCGCCGAGGGCAGGACGGACATCGGCGAACACCTCGACAGCCCGGGTGGTGAGGGACTCGGAGAAAATCTGCTCCTTGCGCGCGGCGACCGCCCAGACCGTGCCGCATCCCGGCGCGTTCCCGCGCGCACCTGGTGGCAGACCGATCCCCCGGGCGCTCAGGAAGGCCAGGGCCCCGTCGTAGCGAGGCTTCCCGTCGACCAGCTCCCGGTACTCACGATCCGCGTCGAAGGGGCGCGGCTCGGTGCCGCCGACGGCCCACGCGTCAAGGCAACCGTCGAAGGCGGTCTTCCACGCGCTCGCGTGCAGCACCGCGGAATCGAGGAGCACTCCGTCGGTGTCGAAGACGACGGCGCGAACCGGATTCACCGGTGCACCACGCGCCGGCCGCTCATGCGGACGGGTGTGACCGACATCCAGTGCGTGCGGTTCCCACCCGCCCAGGGCAGGGAGCGCGCGACGGTCTCCAGTCGCCGGATGGTTTCGCCGTCGGTGACGCCCGTGAGTTCACCGACCGTCAGGACACTCCAGCCCTGCTTCATCACGTCATCGATGTGATCGACCTCGAAGGCCACCTCCGTCCCTGCGGACCGGATCAGCAGCGCTTCACCGGAGGTCCGGAAGGCGATGTCTTCACCGGCCACGACGTAGTTGACCGGGAGGACCGCGGGGCCCTCCGGAGTGAAGACCGCGACGCGTCCGATGCCGTGGGTCGACAGCAGCCGACGGCACTCCTCCGGGTTCAGCGTGACCAGTTCGGAGTCCCGGTGTGCGCTGCCCCTGCCAGGCGGTCGGTCGGCCGTGGCGCCGACCAGCTCGGTCACGGTGGTCTCGAGCGCGTCGGCGATCCGGACCAGCGAGCCGATTCCGGGGTTGGCGGACCGCTCTTCCAGATAGGCGATGTACGAGGCGTCCGCCCCACAGCGGTTGCCCACTTGCTCCCGGGTGAGCCCGAGCGCTGCTCGTCTGGCGGCGATGCGTCGGCCCAGGTCCGTGATTCCGGCTTGCTCGGCGGGCTTGGGTGTTGTGCTGGGCATGACGTTCACTTCCCCGCGGTCTGCACGGTCACGGCGTTGTGCTGAGGTCCGCCCAGCACCACCTTGAGGGCTCCGGTCTCGGCGGCGCGGGAGAAGACGTCGTAGGCCTCCTCCATCTGCCCGAGTTCGAAGCGGTGGGTGACCAGCGAACCGGCGGGGAGCCGACCGGCGGCCATCATTTTCAGCAGCATGGGCGTCGAGTAGGTGTCGACGAGCCCGGTGGTGAGGGTGATGTCCTTGATCCAGAGGTCTTCGAGATGGAGGGTCGCCGGCTTGCCGTGGACTCCGATGTTGGCGACATGGCCACCGGGGCGGACCATCCGCGTGCACGTCTCGAAGGCTTCGGGCACGCCGACAGCCTCGATGACCACGTCGGCTCCGAGCCCGTCGGTCAGATCCTCGACCAGCAGCTCGGGCTCCTCGTCCGCGCTCGCCGTGGCGTCCGCGCCGAGCGCGCGGGCGGCGGCCAGCCGGGATTCGGCGAGGTCGACGGCGATGATCCGGCCGGGGCTGTAGAGCTGCGCGGTGGCGATGGCGGCCAGGCCGATGGGGCCGGCGCCGACCACGACGACCGTGTCGCCGGGCTGGACCCTGCCGTTCAGCACGCCCACCTCGTAGGAGGTGGGGAAAATGTCGGCGAGCAGTACGGCGTCGCAGCTGTCGACGGCGCTGGGGAGCAGGTGCACGGATAGGTCCGCGAAGGGCACGGCGACGTACTCGGCCTGGGTGCCGTCGATGGTGTGGCCCAATACCCAGCCGCCGCCCCCGCGGCACTGGCCGTAGTGGCCTTCCCGGCAGAACCGGCAGCGGCCGCAAGGGGTGATGCAGGAGACCAGGACCCGGTCGCCGGGTCGGACGCTGCGGACGTCGTCGCCGGTCTCGACGACGGTGCCCACCGCCTCATGGCCCAGGATGCGGCCGGGGGCCACCTCGGGCACGTCACCCTTGACGATGTGCAGGTCGGTGCCGCAGATGGTGACGGCGTCGACGCGGACCACCGCGTCGGCGGCTTCCTTGATACTCGGATCCGGAACGTCCTGCCAGGTGGTCTGTCCCGGGCCGTGGAAGACGAGTGCCTTCATGACGTCGCCCCTCTGTTCCTGTCTCTTCCAGTAAGGGTCACCCTCAGGCTGGCCCGGCGGGTACGCGGTGCGCATGGGCCGGACGGTCCCCGGCCAAGGCCTGACGGACCCTCCCGGCATCGCGATCCAGGGCGGATGGTGAAGGAGACGGCGACCGGCCCCCTCCGGGGACCGCATCGACCGTGAACCGGGCTGGACGGCCGTCGTACCCCGCGCGGGGAAGGGCGTCCTGGTCCGGTGAACCGGGCCGGTCGGCCCCTGCGCAGGCACCACGAGGCCCTCCTGGAACCACTGCCGGAGGCGTGACCCTGAGAGGGAAGGGTTGGAGGCACACCATGACCACCATGCGGACCCTGCTCAGTGAGATGTCACCCGACGCACGCGAGGCCCTGCTCGCCCGCTCCCACCGCGTGGACTTCCCCTCGGGAACCCGCATCTTCGACGAGCACAGGTGCGCCGACCGGTTCTGGATCATCGAGAACGGCACCGTCGAGCTCGACATGCATGTTCCTGGGCACAAAGCCGCGGTCGTGGAGACCCTCGGATTCGGCGACCTGCTCGGCTGGTCCTGGATGGTCCCGCCCTACCTGTGGCACCTAGGCCGTGTTTTAGAAGTCGCTGATCTGCTTGGTCGGCTGTCCGGCGAGGTTGCGGGCGGCCATCCAGATGGTGAGGTCGTTCGAGATCCTGTCGATACTGGTGTCGGTGGTGACCTCGTGCTCGCGGCGGGTGGTGTCACGGCGGACGACCTCATAACCGCCCTCGTCCAGGACGGCGACTGAGGCGAACCAAGCCGGGTCGTCTTCGTCGGGCTGGATGACGACGAAGGTGTTGTCCGCGTCGTTGAGGTCGTCGATCAGCATGAACACCGCGTCCTCGGACGGGTCGTCGATGTGGTCGCCGTTCTCGCTGTCGGCGCAGTAGTACCGAGCCCCCATCGGACCTGTCCCCTTCAACACGCAGAGCTGTGACCGCCGTCAGCATGGCATGCTGGGCCGACACCGTCGCCAGGTCACAGCCATTCGTTGATTGCGGCGATGTGGACGGTGGCTTCAAAGCGGACGGCGAGCTTGTCGAACCGCATGGCCACCGCCCGATTGCGCTTGAGCCGGTTAATGCCGCACTCGACCGCGTGCCGGGCCTTGTAATCCTCGCGATCGAAGGCCGGTGGGCGCCCGCCACTTGCCCCACGGCGCTTGCGGTGGCCGGCCTGGTCGGCCGGTTCCGGGATGGTGCAGCGGATCCCGCGCCTGCGGAGGTAGGCACGATTGGTGCGCGAGGAATAGGCCTTGTCGCCCCGCACCCGCAGCGGCCGTCTGCGGGGACGCCCGAGCCCCAGCCGGGGTATCCGGATTGCTTCCAGGACAGCCACGAATTGCGGGCTGTCGCCCGCCTGCCCGGCGGTGACCACAAGCGATAACGGCCGTTGGCCCTGTTCACAGGCCAGATGAATCTTGGTGGTCCAGCCGCCCCGGGACCGGCCCAAGCCGTGGTCGTCGGGCTCGGTCCGGATCCCGCCCGGCGGCTCCTTCTGGGCCTGCCCGTCCTTGCGGGCACCAGCCGCATGCTGATGAGCCCGGCAGATCGTGGAGTCGACGTTCACTTCCCACGTGATCAGCCCGGCCGCATCGGCACGAGCCTGCAAACCGGTCAGCACCGCCGACCACACACCATCTCGCTGCCAGCGACGAAAGAGCCCATAGACCGTCTGCCACGGCCCGTACTCCACAGGCAGATCCCGCCAGGGAGCACCGGTTCGCACCCGCCAGCGGATTCCGTCGATCAGCTTCCGCCGACAGACTGAGGGTCTGCCGACCACCGCGACCGGCAACAGCGGCTCCAGCACTGTCCACTGGCCATCTGAGAGATCCCCACGCCCCACACCGAGATCATCACGGCACGAGGCGTGGCCACGAAGCCAGTTCTAAAACATTCCCTAGGTGCCACGGCCACGCACCCGGTCCAGGCCCTGGAATTCGATGCGCAGGCAGTACGTGAGCTGTGCGCCGAGGACTCCGGGGTCGGCCGCGAGGTGTCGATCGGCGTCGCCGCGGTGATCGCCCGCAGGCTGTCGGCTTCCCGCAACCGCCTGCTCGCCATGTTCGCCTCCAACGGCAGCGGCCAACTGCTCGAGGACTCCCGCTGAGGAACGTGCCGTGGCCTCCGACCGGAGCTTCGCCGAGGACGTCATGACGAAGGAGGTTTGGAGCCACCGAGCAGATGCATCGGCTCGGCGACACCGGGAGGGCCGGCTCACTTCAGCCTGAACAGCTGATGACGCCCACGCCGTCACCGTCCGCCCGCAGGCCACGCTCCCCGCGCCGCCGTCAGGCAGTGCCCGGCCACCGCCTTCCCGGAAGGGCGCGCACCAGGGCCCCACGGCACGGCCACCCCTTGGTACGCACACGCCGTCCGCGCCCTCACCCGGCCTTCGCCCCCAGCATCATCAAAGGGGCAGTGTCAGACGGAAGGTCGTGCGCCCGGGGCGGCTGGTGAGGCTGACTGTTCCACCGTGCGCGGTGGTGACGGCGTGGACGATGGCGAGGCCGAGGCCGGTGCTTCCTGTGCTGCGGGAGCGTGCGTGATCGGCGCGGACGAAGCGGCCGAAGACCTCCGGTTGGAGGTCTTCGGGGATACCGGGCCCGTTGTCGCTCACGGCGAGGGATGCCTCGGCCTGGTCGGTGTCGAGGGTGATGGTCACTTCGGAGCCGGGAGGGGTGTGGGTGCGGGCGTTGGCGAGGAGGTTGCCGATGGCCTGCTGAAGCCGGTGGGCGTCGCCGGTGACGATGACGGGTTCCTCGGGGAGGTCGAGGAGCCAGCGGTGGGCGGGGCCCGCGGCACGGGCGTCGTCCGTGGCATCGAGGATCAGCAGAGTCAGGTCGACCGGCTCGTGTTCGAGGGGACGTCCGGCGTCCAGGCGGGCGAGGAGAAGCAGGTCGTCGACGAGGCGGGTCATGCGCTGCGATTCGCCGTCGATGCGCTCCAGAGCGTGTCGGACTTCGGTGGGGACGGGGCCGGAGTGACGCAGGGCGAGTTCGGCGTGACCGCGGATGTTGGCGACGGGGGTGCGCAGTTCGTGGCTGGCGTCGGCGGCGAAGTGGCGGAGTCGCTCCTCGCTGGCCTGGCGGCGGGTGAGGGCGTCCTCGACGTGGCCGAGCATGTGGTTGAGCGCGGAGCCGACCTGGCCGACCTCGGTGCGCGGGTCAGTGTCGGGAAGGGGCCCCGGCATGGCGATCTCGCCGCTGGCGAGCGGCAGTCCGGCCACCTCCGCCGCCCGGGCTGTGACCCGTTGGAGGGGACGCAGAGAGATCCGTACCCATACGGCGCCGGCGATGCCCGTGATCACCAGGGCGGCGCCGAACAGCACCGTCTCGACCGCTTCGAGGCGGTGAACGGTCGCCTCCACGGGGTGCAGGGACAGGCCGGTGATCAGCGTGTCCTGGTCGTCGCCCGGGAACGCCATGACGCGGTAACTACGCAGCGTGGAGAGGCGGATGCTGTGCCCTCCCCCGTCGGTGGGGACCGCCGCCAGGGTGCGACGGTCCTCGGAGGTGAGGTGGACGGGGCGATCGGTGGCGTTGTCGACGACGGCGGCCTGGGTGACGGTGCCGGCCAGGAGGCGGGCGCCGAAGGTGTGGTCGGCCTGGCCGCGGGTGTCGGGGCGGTTGTCGGAGTCGGGCTCGGCCTCGTGCTCCAGGCTCGCGGGGAACCGGCCGCCTGAAGTGGCGAGTTGCTCGTCCAGGCGCCCCATCAGGAACCCCCGCAGAGCGAGGGCGGTGATGATCCCGACGGCGAGGCAGGCGAGGGCTAGCAGGGCGACCAGTCCGACGGTGAGCTGGCCGCGCAGGGTGCGGGGCGGCGGACGTCTCACAGGGAGTCCGCCTTGAGTACGTAGCCGACGCCGCGCACCGTGTGGATCATCGGGGTGCGTCCGGCGTCGATCTTCTTACGCAGGTAACTGATGTACAGCTCCACGACGTGGGAGCGGCCTCCGAAGTCGTAGGCCCAGACCCGGTCGAGGATCTGGTCCTTGGACAGCACCCGGCGCGGGTTGCGCATCAAGAACCGCAGCAGTTCGAACTCGGTGCGCGACAGCTCCACCACTGATCCCGCACGGCGTACTTCCCTGGCTTCCTCGTCCATGGTGAGGTCGCCGACGATGAGCTGGCTCGTACCCGGTTCGGCGGTCATCCCGGCTCGTCGCAGGAGCCCGCGGAGCCGGGCCAGGACCTCTTCCAGGCTGTAGGGCTTGGTGACGTAGTCGTCGCCGCCGGCGGTGATGCCGGCGATGCGGTCCTCGACCGCGTCCCGGGCGGTCAGGAACAGCACGCACACGCGGGGCGCCTCGCGTCGGAGGGCGCGCAGCACCTGCAGGCCGTCGAGGTCGGGCAGCATCCAGTCCAGGACCACCGCGTCGGGCCGGAAGTAGCGGCCCGCCGCCAGGGCGCTCGCGCCGTCGGCGGCTGTTCGGACCTGCATGCCCTCGTCGGTCAGCACGGTGGCCAGGACATCGGTGACGTCGGGTTCGTCGTCGACGACGAGGATCCGGACCGGGTCTCCGTCGGGGCGGTGCAGTGGTGGTGTGGCGCGTGGCTCGTCCATGGTCCCTCCAGCATCCCCCGGCACGGGGCGCCGCAGGGCTCGCCGTGTCTCTGAGTTCCCTGTGAATCAGCGCTGAGGGCGGCCTGCGGGGCTGTTTCAGAAGGTTCACAGAGCTTGGGCTGTGAGTCTGGCCGTCCGTCGCCGCAGCGAGCCCTACTCGAAGGTGCCCTATGACCACCACGTTCACCAGCACGCCGTACGCGGGCCGCGGGGTCCGTCACCGCCGCCGTTCGCGCCGCAGTCCTGTGCCGTTTCTGGCTCAGCTGGTCATCTGGGGCGGCGCGGCGGGAGTGCTGGCACTGTGGTGGAGCGACACGAACGCGGTGGTCGGCCCGGCGGGCTGGCTCACCGGCGCCGGGCGCATCACCGGGCTGCTGGCCGGCTACGCCTGCGCGGTACTGCTGGCCCTGATGGCCCGCACACCGCTTCTGGACCACACGATCGGCACCGACCGGCTCGCCCGCTGGCACGCCCTCGGCGGGCGCTGCACGGTCTCGCTGGCCCTGGCCCACACCCTGCTCGTCATCTGGGGCTACTCCCTGACCTCGCACACCGACGTGGTCACCCAGACGACCACACTCGTCTTCCATTACCCCGAGCTGCTCAAGGGCACGATCGGATTCCTGCTGTTCCTGGCCACCGGAGTCCTGTCGGCCCGCGCGGCCCGCCGCAGGATGAGCTACGAGACCTGGCACTATCTGCACTTCGCCACCTACCTGGCCGTCTTCCTCACCTTCGGCCACCAGCTCTCCAACGGGGCCGACTTCGTCGGCAACCGTCTCGCCCAGGCCGCCTGGTACGCACTGTTCCTCGGCGTCGCCGTCCTGGTCGTCTGGTTCCGCTTCGCTGTTCCCGTCCGGCGCGCACTGCGCCACCGGATGCGGGTGGCCGCGATCCGTCCCGAGGCACCGGGCGTGGTCTCCGTCTACGTCACCGGCGACCACCTGGACGAACTGGGCGGCGAGCCGGGACAGTTCCTGCGCTGGCGCTTCATGGCCCGTGGGCTGTGGTGGACCGCCAATCCGTACTCCCTCTCCGCCCCGGCGAACCCCCGTCACCTGCGGATCACGGTGAAGGCAGCGGGCGGACACAGTGCCGCGCTCGCCCGGCTGGCCCCCGGCACCCGGGTGTGGGCCGAGGGACCCTACGGCGCCTTCACGGCGAACCGTCGCTCAGCCGCCAAGGTTCTGCTGCTGGCCGGCGGCGTCGGCATCACCCCGCTGCGTACGCTCTTCGAGACGCTGCCGGGACAGGTCACCCTCGTCTACCGGGCCCGCAGCGTCGAAGACCTCGCCCTGCGCGGTGAGATCGACGCGATAGCCGCCCACCGACGGGCCACCGTCCACCACGTCGTCGACGAACCGGCCGGCTACTCCTCACCCCTGACCGCCCAGGGCCTGAGCACCCTCGTTCCCGACCTGGCCGCGCACGATGTCTTCCTGTGCGGTCCGCCCGGCATGACGCAGGCGGCAACCGAAGCCCTCCGGGAGGCCGGTGTCCCGTCGCACCGCATCCACCACGAGTCGTTCGCGTTCTGAGGAGAACCCGTCATGCGCCGAGCCGTCGTCGCCACCACCGGGATCAGCGCCCTGGTCGTCACGCTGCTGGCCCTCAAGCCTCATCAACTACCCGCTCTCGGCGGCGGATCGCGCACGCCTTCGGCCTCCTCGTCGTCCCCGCGCGCCACGCCCACGGGCACCGCATCGGGTGCGTCCACGGGGACAGGCACGTTCACCGGCGACCCCGTCGACACCCAGTACGGAACCGTGCAGGTCGCCGCCACCCTCACCAAGGGGAAGATCACCGCGGTGAAGATCCTTCAGGCTCCGAATCAAAACGGCCGCGACCAGGAGATCGCCGCATACGCGCTGCCCCGCCTCACCGAGGAGGCGCTCGGCGCCCAGAGCGCCCACATCGACGCGGTCTCCGGTGCCAGCTACACAAGCCAGGGCTACATGCAGTCCCTGCAGAGCGCGCTGGACCAGGCCCATGCCTGACACCGCACACGGACTGCGTCACGTCGAGCACGTGATGGGCACGGCCTTCTCCTTCGACATCCGCGACGAGCCCACCCCCGCCGTCCACCGCGCCCTCGCCGAGGCCGTACGCCAACTCCACCGAGTGGACGCCGTGTTCTCCACCTACCGGCCCGACAGCCACATCAGCCGTCTCGGCCGCGGCGACATCCGCCTGGCCGACTGCCCGCCGGAAGTCCACGAAGTCCTGTCGCTCTGTGCCCGGGCCACCCGCGACAGCGACGGCTACTTCAGCATCACTCCCGCCGGCACCCTCGACCCCTCCGGCCTGGTCAAAGGCTGGGCCACCGAAGCCGCCTCCCAGCTCCTCCACGCAGCGGGCGCCCGCCACACCTGCGTCAACGGCGGCGGCGACCTCCAAATCCGCGGCCAGGCGGCCCCTGCCACCCCATGGCGCATCGGTATCGCCCACCCACTGCGCCCGGGCGAACTCGCCACCGTCATCACTGCCCACGACGACCTGGCCGTCGCCACCTCCGGCACCGCCGAACGCGGCTCCCACATCCTCGACCCGCACCACGGCACGCCCGTCACCACGTTCGCCTCCCTCACTGTCATCGGCCCGCGCCTGACCTTGACCGACACCTACGCCACCGCCGCCTTCGCCCGGGGCGACGGCGCCCGGGACTGGCTGGAGACCCTGCCCGGCTACGAAGCCCTCGCGATCCTGCCCGACGGCCGACAGTGGCGGACCTCAGGATTCAACCGCCACGCATCCTCCTGACGCGGGCAGGCCACAGGGGACCCGGTCGCCCAGTGATCGCCGCAGTCTCGCTGACCGCAGTGCCGTGCTTCCCGTCACCGGTCACTCGCCCCTGGGCCGGGCCGCGACGGCGTCGGGGCAGCTCTACTTCGGCGGCCGCTGCGCCTGGCCCCGTCTCGGCTCTCCCACCAGCACGAATGCTGCTGCGGGTTCCACAGGGCGTCGCCCATGGAGGCGCCTCCCGAACGGCATGTACTGATCGGGCAGGGTTGGGCGCAGTCGGATGGTGTCCGATTTGCGCTCACGCGAGGCCGACTTCGACAAGATCAAGGCGATTCGCACCACCTTCATGCCACGCACGGGGCGTTCCGACAGGTGCGAAACCCCCGTCCCCCACCCCCCAACCCTCCACACCACACCTTGCTTCACCTATCGAAATTCGATAGATTCTCATCGTAACTCGATGGAAGGATCGGTCATGGGAAAGCTGGCAGTGCGCGCATTGCGCGTCGTGCTCGCGGTGGTGCTCGCCGGCACCGTGTTCGTACAGGCATCGATGGTGTGGGTGTTGGTCAGCGGGAGCGACCCGGAGGACGGGTCGATCCCGCTGACCCCGCTGCGCGTGATCACGATCCTGGGCATGGTGTCGGCTCAGGTCGCCCTGGTCTGCGTATGGCGGCTGGTGACGATGGTGCGACGCGGAACCGTGTTCTCCCACGCCGCCTTCCGGTACGTGGACGCCGTGATCGGCGCGATCGTGGCGGCTTCCCTCCTGTGGTTCGCGGTCACAGCCGTCAATGCGCCGGGCCAGCGGGACGACCCGGGCGTCACTCTCATCATGGGCGGGATCGGTCTGGCCATCCTGGGGGTCGCGCTGATCGTGCTCGTGCTACGGATGCTGCTCGCCCAGGCTGTCGCGCGCGACGTCGAAGCGGCGCACATGCAGGCCGAGTTGGACGAGGTGATCTGATGCCGATCACAGTCGACATCGACGTGATGCTGGCCAGGCGGAAGATGTCCGTGGGCGAGCTCGCGGACCGCGTAGGGATCACGCCGGCCAACCTGGCCGTACTCAAGAACGGCCGCGCCAAGGCAGTGCGCTTCGCGACGCTCGCCGCGCTCTGCGAGGTGCTCAAGTGCCAGCCGGGCGACCTGCTGCGCTGGGAGGCCGAGGACGCCGCGGGCGGATGACGTGCCCCCGGCGCGGGCGTGGAAACGACTGGCGCCACCCGGTCTGCGGCGGATATCGGTTGATCCGCACAGCACCGCACCGCACCGCCCTGGTCGGCCATCGCGACCTGCGAACACCCCCACCGCAAACCCCCGTCCTTCCAGCGCGGAAGGGCGGGGGTTCGTCGTTGGGCGGACGGCCGGCGCTCGCGTACGGCAACGCCCTGGTCGTCGTACTCACACAGACCACGTGCGCGGTTCTGGGCGGATCGACCCCCTGCCGGCAGTGGATGAGCGGATCACCAACGCCCCCGCCGTCCGTGCGGGAGCACCCGGCGAGCGGCCCTCACTCGCTTCCCCGCAGCCGCGCCTGTCGCCGTCGTTCGGAATCAGGCGCACGGAGAGGGCGAAACCGTTCCCGACCGGCTCCGCCCGGACCGCCGGCGGAATGCCGCCTCCGACATACGTGGTCAGAGCTCAAGATCTCGTGCGAACCAGAACCATGCCGGTCGCACGGCACGTCCTCGCCAGCACCAGGTACATCAACAACCTTTATTCTCACCTGAGTTACACCCATGACCAGGGCACAAGAGCGGGGAGCCGGATCGCGATGAGCAGCACCAACAGGGACGAGCAGGATGACTCCGCCGATGGGGGCATCAAACCCCTCGCGGCCTTCGACCCGGTGCGCATCGGGCCGTATCTCCTGCTCGGTCGGCTCGGTGCGGGCGGCATGGGACGGGTCTTCCTCGCCCGGTCCGAGAGCGGGCGCACCGTCGCCGTGAAAGTGGTGCACGAAGAGCATGTGTCCGACGAGCGGTTTCGCGCACGGTTCCGGCGGGAGATCGACGCGGCGCAGCGCGTCGGGGAGCGCCACACCGCTCCCGTCCTGGACTCCGGCCCCGACGACGATCCGCCGTGGGTCGCCACCGGGTATGTTCCCGGGCTCACCCTCGACCAGGTCGTGCGGCGGCACGGACCGTTGCCCACCGCGTCCGTGCGCGCCGTCGCGGACGGGCTGCTGCGCGCTCTGAAGGACATCCACGAGGCGGGGATCGTGCACCGCGATCTGAAGCCGTCCAACGTGATGCTGACCGTGGACGGGACAAAGGTCATCGACTTCGGCATCGCGCGGGCCCTGGAGACGTCCGCAGAGTCGCCGCTGACCAGTACAGGGATGGCCGTGGGCTCGCCCGGCTTCATGTCTCCGGAGCAGATCCAGGCGCAGCGCGTGGGGCCGAAGAGCGATGTGTTCACCCTGGGGAGCGTGCTCATGTACGCGGCCACGGGGCGGCTGCCCTTCGGGCACGAGGCCAGCAATCAGCACGCGGTCATGTTCCAGATCGTGCAGGACGAGCCCGACCTGGACGGGGTCGACGACCCCGCGCTGCGGGCGCTCATCTCGCGGTGCCTGACGAAAGACCCCGAGCAACGGCCGGACGTACACGCGCTGTTGGCCGATCCGGAACTGGTGAAGACGGTCGCGGCCAAGGCCACCCTGCTGCCCGCCGACGTCGTCGCTCACCTCGCGCAGCAGTCCGCGCGGCTGCTCGACGCCGAGGCTGCGCCGCACCGGGCGGAGCCCGTGGACCGGTCGACCGTCGGGCTGCGGTCGCAGCCCGGCCCACCGGAAACCGTCCCCACGGCGGGTGGTTCCACGACGCCGAAGCCCGAACAGCGGCCCGCCCGGCGGCGCCGCACGCTGATCGTCCTGCCCATCATCGCCGTCATCACGGTCGGCGGCGGTGCGGTCACCCTGCTCCAGCCCTTTGGGGGCGGCAGCGGGGACGGAGCACATGCCACGTCGCCCCGGAGCAGCGCGAGCGCCACTGCTGACGGGAGCAAGGCGCCGAGCGAGGCGGGCAGTTCACCTTCCGGGAAGGGCAACGGGAAGGATGGGAAAGACAGCAAGGAGCAGCAAGGCGACAAAGCCGGGCAGAGCGCGGCGAAACCCAAGGAGAGCACCGGGAGTTCGACGTCGCCCGACGGCGCCGGCGGCTCCGACACAAACGGCCGCTCCGACAGCGGCGCCACCAGTAGCGGTTCCGGCTCTTCGGCCTCGGGCGGCGGCGGTTCGTCCGGCGCCGGCGGCTCGTCCACCGGCTCCCCGCCGCCCGCGTTGAAGAGCTACAGCGCCAAGTACACGAACTCCTGCGTCGGCGCATGCTCCATGCCGATCCTCGTGAGCTGGCCGGCGATCTCCCGAGCGACCCGCTACGACGTCCACTACACAAACAAGGGCAGCCAGTACACCGAGAAGAACGTCGACACCATCCATTCGACCGGCAACACCAGCTACACGATCACTGGGCCGTACTCCGGTGACGAGATCTGCCTTTCGGTACGCGCGGCCAACAAGTACGGCGCCTCTGCCTGGGCGGAGACCTACTGCACCACGGTGCCCTACTAGACACACCATCTTGAGATCGGCTCCAACCCGCAAACCCCCGTGGTCAACTGCCCGACGCCCTCGCGCGGCACGAGTGTCAACGTCGCGGGCCCCCCATGAGGCCGCGCCGAACAGCAGCGCGTGAGCCGTTCCCGGCAAGGTCCGGAGGACACGTCCTCACACGATGAGAAGGGGCGCTCCTGTCTACTACTTGTCAGATGGTGGAGAAGGAGCGCCCCGTTCCGATCTTCAGTGATCCTGCGGGAGGAAGCGGTTACTGCTGGTCGAAGGCTCCTGGCTGCTTGAGGGCGTGGTAGCGGTTGGCGAGGGCGTGGAACGCCTCCTTGGGTTCCCAGGGCATGTCCTGGTAGGTACGCGCGTTTGTGGGGTAGTCGCTGTGCTCGTCGAGGATCTTGACGATGCCGTAGGAGGCGAGGTCGGGGTCCGGTCCGGACAAACGGTGGGGGGTGCCGTAGCCGGCGAAGCTGAACCAGAAGACGGAGTCGACGCCTTCCTCTTCGAAGATGGGCATGAGGTCGTCGAGATAGCGGACCTGCTCGCTCTCGTCGCGCACCAGGTCCGGCTTGGGGGTGACGCCGTCCGGCTCCATGGCCACGTACCAGCCCGCGCCGCCGTAGTCGCCCGCCCCTCGGAAGGTGCAGCAGCCGACCTCCATGATGGCGACCGGCTTGCCGTGGGCGAACTCCTTGCGCAGGTCGTCACGGTACGTGGCGGCGTTACGCAGGCCCCGGAAGGCATCCAGACCGATGATGTCGAAGGGGCTCCAGTCCACCCCGTCCAGGGGGCACGAGGCGTAGCTGACCGGGCCGGCGAAGAGGGTGCGGACGGTGCGGACGACGTCACCGAGGAAAGCGTTGACCTTGTCGGGGACGGGCTGGAGTGCGGCTTCACGGTCGGGGCCCGCCAGAACCGGGACGCGGTCGTCAAAGGTGTCGCCGGGCAGGTACCCGCGGGCGAACAGGCTCAGTTCGCAGCCGGTGACCAGAACGACGTCAGCGCCCTCTTGACGCAGTCGTTCGGCTCGCTCCGCACTGTCGGCGAAGTACGGAAGCATCTGTTCGTCGGTCATCTCGCAGGGGAACGGCGAGAACCAGACCTCCAGCCCGACTGCCGCGGCGTGCCGCGCGGTGGTCTCGATCCGGTCCAGGTCGCCGCCCGTGATGCGGATCGCGGTGCAGTGCAGGTCCTCGGCGATGACCTGCATGTCCCGCGCGACGGCATCGGCGTCGAAGAGCGGCCGGGAGGTATCGCCGTTGGGAAACGTGCCGGTGTCGTAGTGGATGCCCTTGCCTCGCATGCCTTGCACCTCCGGTAGCAATCCGCTTCTCGCTTACGGTGCGATCGTCAAGTCTCCAGCGGCGTCAGAGTCAAGCCCGGATGGTGATCGGCCGGGTTACGCCGATAGCTGCTGTGACCCCGATAGCTGCTTGCGTTCCGATCGCTGCCTGCGCGCCGGCAGCTCCGCCCTCCCCAGGAATGGGCGGGTCAAGAACAGCACAAGGCGAAAGGAGGGAGCGCGGGCGGTCCCGGAGCTGATCCGTCTACGAGCCGTGCAGCCAGATCCGCAGCGGACCCACGGGCTCGAAGCCATGGCGGATGGCGACCGCCAGGTCGTCGCCCTGCTCGTAGCCGACTACGGGGAGGCTGGGGAACAGCCGATGCACCGCGCCCAGCACGACCGGCCAGGCTTTGTCAGGGCCGCCGTCCAGCGCGAAGACATTGGAGATTCCGACCACGTGGTCGCTGCGGCCGGCCACCGCTCCGGCGACCACCCGGCCGCCGGCGGACTGCCCGGCGAGCACGAACACAGCCGGGTCGTCGAGCAGTTCGGGCCGGAAGAGGTCCGCGTTGCCTTCTCCGCCGTCCCAGGCGACGGCCCACGCGCGCAGCCCGTCCGGGGAGCCCACCACGTACCAGTCAAGATCCGCGGCAAGGGCGGGCGCACTCGCCGGGCGGTGTATCCACTGCGCCTCGAAGAGCACCTCAAACCCGGCCTCCGTCAGGTCGAGGTCGGCGAAACTGTCCTTGACGGAGGCGCCCGGTGCCACGGTGTCGATCCGGGCCGCCAGCGCGGCCAGGTCAGCATCCGGCACCAGCGTCACCGCGTCGGGATAGTAGAGCGGCGTACGAGCCGGAGCGGCCCACGCTTGGGGTCCGAACTCGCCCGCCAAGCCGTGCGATCGGCCCATCGCTGCGCACCACTCGGCGTTGTTGCGGGCGGCGGCCCGGACCAGGAGCTGCTTCGGCGTAGTCACGAGTGCCGATCATGACGCGTCCGGCCCGGTACGGCGAACGGTTTATCACCGCTCCGGGCCGGACAGCTGCCCGCGAGGGCCGGCCCGGCGGCCAGCAGGCCTTGGGAAATACATGACCGCAGCCCTGGAAAACTCTGTGAGCTCCGGGACCGAAGGATCTTGAATCCCGCAGAGTTCGAGGCGCAGAAGGCAAGACTCCTCGGCCGGTAGCCCACCCTCAGATCGCGCACCCACCACGCCCCCGAAGCGGCTGGGACGCCCCTCTGCGACCGCACGACAGCGGCTGGCTCCAAACGAGCATCCCCCTCAACAGGCATACGCCTACCGGAAGATGAGCAGCACAGTCCCCCTGCTATGGTGCGCCGATGTCATCGATCAAGCAGTTCCAAGTCACCTTCGACTGCGCGGAACCTGAGCGCGTCGCTCGTTTCTGGTGCGAGGTGTTGGGGTACGTCGTATCGCCGCCACCGAAGGGGTTTGACACCTGGGACGATTTCGATCGCTCGCGGCCGCCTGAGGATCGGGGGGCATGGTTCGCATGCAGTGATCCCTCGGGTGTGGGCCCGCGTCTGTTCTTTCAGCGAGTTCCCGAGGGCAAGGTCGTCAAGAATCGGGTGCATCTTGACGTGCGGGTCGGCACCGGGCTCGTAGGGGAAGAACGCCTCGCCACCCTCGAAGCCGAATGCGCACGGCTGGTCGCGCTCGGCGCGGTATGCGTGCAAGTACTGCGTGCCGATGAGGACAACGAGTCGTGCATCTCGATGCAGGACATCGAGGGCAACGAGTTCTGTCTCGACTGAGCTTCCTCCGAGCTGGCAACGTAAGGAGCCGTCCCCCCTCGGGCCTTCCTCAAAGGCGGGCCCGTGTGGGGCCGGAGTTATTCCACGCGGGCGAGAATGTGGAGCCCGGCGATGCCGACCATCGCGGCGTGACCGAGGCAGAGCCGCTCGCCCGGCTGACGGAGGTAGTGCAGGAAGTGAGGGCCAGGGCAGCTACCGCCGCCAAGGCCTGCACGCCATGTCCGTGGCCGTCGCCGTCCGCGCTGCCGACTCCCAGTGGACACGCTGGGGCCAGCGTCTGACCGAACTGCTGGCCCCCACCGCACCGCCTGGCAGGAAGTACACCGTCCCGCCGTGCGGGAGCCGGACAGCACGGCGCCGTGCTGCGCAGTCCTGCACCCGCCCGCAGCGCGAAAGGCTTCGCCTGCCGCATCGACGCAGCCTCACCACGGGACGCGTGTCCACTACTTCGGTGCCTGGAAGCCACCGATCTCCTGCTCGAGCAGTTCGGCCAGCTTCAGCGGGGTGCGGTCCTCGAACATCGGGCCGATGAGCTGCACCCCCACCGGCAGACCCTCGGGAGACCGGCCGGCCGGTATGGCGGTGGCGGGCAGACCGGGCATGGTGGCCAGGCCGGCCCAGACGAGCTGGTCGAAGTACGGGTACTCGACGCCGTCGACGTCGATCCGGCGTTCCAGCGGATTGGGGTTGTGGTCGTGCGGGAACGCGGGAGTGGGCGTGATCGGGCACACCACGGCATCGAACTCGGCGAACAGTTGCCGCCAGCCGTGGCGGTGCAGTTCGCGGCGGTTGTCCGCCTCGAGCCAGTCGCGGTGGCTGAACACCATGGCGCGCAGCCGTGCCGAGTCGAGACTCTGGTCGTCCACGCTCAGTCCGGCGACCCGGGTCCGCAGCTGGTCGTACGATTCGACGGGAAATCGTGCGACGGAGCCCGAAACCAGCAGCTGGCTGTAGAGGGTCCCGGCCTCGGCCAGATCGGGTAGCAGCGGACTGTGCCGTTCGACGTGGGCGCCGCCGTCGACAAGCGCGTCGGCGACTCGGTTCACGCCCGCCCGCACCGCCGACCCTGTTCGAATGAGCGGATGTTCGTCGAGGATCAGGACCCGGAAGTCGCGGAGCCGTTCGTGGCGCGCGGGCGGCAACCTCAAGTGGTGCGCCACGCCGAGCGTCAACGGATCCGGTCCGGCCATGACGTCGAGCAGGAGCGTGAGATCGCGGGCGGTGCGTGCCATCGGACCGACGACGGCGAGGTCGAGGTCGACCGGCAAGGCCGGTGCGGACGGCGGGACCATACCGCGGTTGGCCGCCAGCCCGAGTGTCGGCTTGTGTGCGTAGACACCGCAGAAATGCGCGGGGGTGCGCAACGAACCGGCGATGTCGGAGCCGATGGACAGCGCGCCGAATCCGCACGCCAGGGCCGCCGCTGATCCGCCGGAGGATCCGCCCGACGTGCGGCCGTGGTCCCACGGGTTGTTGGTGGTGCCGTAGATCTCGTTGAAGCTCTGGATGTCCTGTAGCCCCAAGGGCACATTGGTCTTGCCGAGCACCACCGCGCCGGCGGCCTTGAGCCGCGACACCTGCACCGCATCGTCGGTCGGCACGAAGTCCCGGTGGGGCGGCATGCCCCAAGTCGTGGGCAGTCCAGCGATGTTGAAGGACTCCTTGACCGTCACCGGAAGACCAAGCAACGGTCGGTCCTCACCGCGAGCGCGCGCCTCGTCGGCGCCGCGTGCGGCCACCCGCGCACGGTCGAAATCCGGCACACAGACCGCGTTGATCGCCTTGTCATCCCGCCCAATACGAGCGATCGCCTCGTCAGTGAGCTCCGCCGAAGTCACTTCACCAGCACGCAATGCGGCCAGGAGATCCTCGGCCGTCCCAAAGTTCCCATCCATGAAATCGACCGTATCGACCGCTCGATAAAGCCACAAAATGTTGCCAAGCGCAACGGGTTGAATACGTCAGCACTCACAATGTCCCTCCGGCCACAAACAAATCACCAGGTGGCTGCGCGCAACGCGGCCGAACCACTCCTGGACAACGCAGACCTCGTTGCCCTCCGGGTCCCGCAGCACGACGGCGGAGTGCCCGCATGTCCGGCTCATCCGTGGTCCGAAGCACACTGGCGCCCGCTTCGATCAGTCCTTCCACTGCGGTGGTGCCCCGCTGCGTGCGGACCGCCAACGGGACGTCGCGCCGCCTCCGACTCTCAGGTCGAGGTGTACCGAGCCCACGACGTGTTGGTCAGAGGCAGCTGCTGTTTGGACGCCGTGTCGGTGCCGGTGCGCCCTTTCGCGTGGCCCGCTGGTCAACGTCTATCCCCGGATCGGGGTACATGCGAGGCCCGAGTCGGAGGCTGGTTCCGACATCAGCGTCAGTCGACGGGCTTCAAGTCACCCAGCGCGTCACCGAGGTCGAGCTCGGTACGACCACGGGTCTGGAAGCCCTGTTTGAAAAGCTCTGCTGTACGTCGCTGTGTTGCCTCACTCCGAACGAGTTGCTGGAACAGAGCAGCATCTGCGCGTACATCAGCGGGAGTTGCCAGGCTGATGGCATTGATGGCCGACTTCGCGGCAACCAGCGCATCACGCGGGAAGTTCCCCATTCGCGCAGCAAGGTCGGCTACGAACTCGTCCAGTTCGGCCTCGGGCACCGCGCGGTTGATCCAGCCGTAGCGTTCGGCGAGTTCGGCATCGAAGTCGGCCGACGTCAGTACGGCTTCGAGGGCTCGACCCCGGCCCAGCAGGCGAGTCAGGTGCTGGATCGCTCCCGCGCCGGGCGGGGTGCCGATGCCGACTTCGGGCTGGCACAGAACAGCGTTCTCCCGGGAGGCGAAGCGCATGTCGCAGGCGAGGAGGAACTCGCTGCCCGCCCCCCGTGCCCGGCCGCGCAGCTTGGCAATGGTGACGGCCGGGGTCTCGCTGAGCCGGCGGAACAGCATCCCCAGGGATGCGTCGCCCGGTCCTCCGGCTTTCGCGGCTTCAGCGGTGTACTCGGGGACTTTGGTCAGGTCTACGTGCGGGAAGAAGAAGTCGGGGTCCGCACTGTCGAAGACCACTACCCGTGCAGTCGCCGGTCGGGATAGCTCCTCGAGCAGTGCGACCAGATCGCGCACGACCTCGGGACCGATGAGGTTGATCGGCGGGGCGTTGAAGGTGGCGCACAGGACGTTTCCATCCAACCTGGTGCTGATGGTTTCGTAGGAGGCGGTCATGTCCTCTTCCTCTCGGCGCTCATGACGGCGGCGCTCATCACGGCCTGACGACACATCGGCGGCTGGCACGGTTGGCACTCCTCAAGTCGCAGCACGACCAAGCCTCAACCTCCTTCCAGCCGCTGCGCACGGTCAGTCTGCGGCCTCGACCCGACCCACCCGGCACAGACGTCCCTTCCAGTCTCTCTCTGATCACCCACTCGCACCGCGCAGGAGGGTGATGCCCGCGCGGTGAACGCGCCCCCGGTCACCACCGCCTTCGCGGTCGACTCCCTTGCCCGTCCCACGCTCGCCGTCGCGGCCACGGGCGCGGGGCTCGTTCGGCTCACGGACGCGGCAGAGAGAACGGCGGAGACGCTCGACCGACCGCTGATCAGGGCTCTTCCGGGCCCTCCTCGTCGATTTCGAACCAGACCGTCTTCCCCTCAGGTTCGGGGCGGATGTTCCACCGGTGGGCCAACAGATCGAGGAGGACGAGGCCCCGACCGGAGGAGGAGAGTTCGCCGGGAGCGCGCCGGTGCGGGACCTCGTCGCTGCGGTCGGTGACCTCCACGCGCAGTCGGCGCCGGCCTTGGGCGGCGCCGCTGATTTCGGCCCGAAGGACGGCGGCATGGTCGGTGTGGATCAGTACGTTCCCGAGGAGTTCGGAGACGAGCAGGAGGACCGTGTCGACCTGCTCGGGCCGTGCCCAGTCGTGGAGCAGGCCCTGGAATTCGATCCGTGCGTCGGCGAGTCCCTGGGCCTGATCCTGTTCGAGGGTGAAGCGCAGGTGCCGCCCGGTCCGACTCGCATGCACACCCGACGGGTCTCGGCGCAGGAGCAGCATCGCGATGTCGTCCTCCGTGAAGGAGGCGCCGGGCTGGTCGCCCGCTTGTGAGGGGGACGGGGCCACGACCGCGTTCACAAGCCGGTCCGCCATGCCGTCGAGGTCTTCGGGACCACCCGGAGCCAGCGCATTGCGCACGCGGAGCCAACCGGAGTACATGTCGTGGCCACCGGACTCGATGAGACCGTCGGTGCAGAGCATGAGGATCTCGTTCTCGCGCAGGGAGACGACGCTGACGGGGTAGTCGTCCTCTCCGAGGTCGAGCCCGAGGGGCAGGCCTCCCCGCACGTGCTTGAGCAGACTGGTGCCGTCCGGCAGACGCAGGACAGGATGCGGGTGCCCGGCCCGGGCGATGCGCAGGATGCCGGTGGCGGGGTCGGCCTCCAGGTAGATGCAGGTGGCGAAGCGGCCTTCGCCCAGTGACGTCAGGAAGCGGGACGCGCGTACCAGGACGGCGTCCGGGCCGTGGCCCTCGGCGGCGTAGGCGTGGATGGCCGTGCGCAGTTGCGACATCAGCCCGGCGGCCTGCACATCGTGGCCCTGGACATCGCCGATGACCACACCGAGGCGCCCGCTGGGCAGGAGAATGCTGTCGAACCAGTCACCGCCGACCATGAGCCCCCCGCCGGTGGGCACGTACCGGGCGGCAACAGTGAGGCCGTCGACACCGGGATCGATCCGGCTCATGCTGCTGCGCAGGCTCTGGGAGAGCGCGCGGTCCGCCTGGCCGTCGTACGACTGCTCGATGCTCTGGCTGAGCAAGCGGGCCATGGTCACCAGCAAGGGGCCCAGCCCGTCGGTCATCCGTACCGGAGCGTCGAAGGCCACCATCCATACGCCCGTGAGCTGGCTGTACGTCGTCAGGGGCAGGTAGGCCCAGGCCTCATACCCCCTCTGTCCGTCGAGCTGCCAGGCGGACGGGAAGCGATCGCGATACTCCTGCGGGGAGGCGAGGAAGACGGGGCGTCCGGTCCGGGCCACCTGCGCGGCCGGATGAATCGTGCCGAGAGGCAGTCGCAGCCCGTCGACCTCGCCGTCGCGGAAGCCGACCTGACCCACGCACTTCAGGAACTCGCGGTCCGACCGGAACACCGCCTGACCGCACAGCGGCAGGGTGGCGTCGGCCAGCTGGGAGATCAGGGTGAGCGCCTCCCCGAGGGAGGTGGCCTGCGCCAGGGCGTGCCCCGTCACGAGCAGGTCGGCTCCGCGGTGGCGCATCCGCTCGGACACCTTGCCGGTTCCGTCGATGGTCGGGCCCGCCAAACGGTTGAGAGTCGCAACCTGGCGCACCTCGACGTCGTACTCCTCGGAATTGCCGTACTCGCGCCCGCCACCCACCTGCGGCACTCCCGTCTACTCGGCGCACTCAGCCCTTGCCCGCTCCTCCCATGTTCCGTCGATCAGTCGTACCTCGCCTGCTCACTCACGTCCCGGCACCCTGCGACCTCCCGCTCCGCGTCGAACGCATTGACGGATACGAAGCAGCGGGACTCACCGTCGTCAGAGATAGCTTCGACCTCGTTACTGAGGTTCAGTCACGGCTGAGGTGAGTCGGCCCTCGGAAGCGATCTGAGCCGCGGAGACGGCGAGACGTTGAGGACATCGCTGTGTGCTCCTTGCCCTCACGGGACGGCGGGCCGGCTGGGCTCTGTGCGCCATCTGGAGGACCCCGGCGGGTCTCGCTCCTGGACGTCCGGACCACGGAACCCGGTCCCGCGTACACCGCCCGAGCCCGTACGTACACCGGCCGCCACGGGGCTGTGCTGTGGGCGTGGAAGCGGGCTCAGCATCGGCCACCTCGTCTTCACGAACGGCCCCAGCCACCGAACCGACAGGCGGTCGTGGACCGACGGGCCGTTCGACGCCGGGGACGTCATCGTCGAGGCGGTTGCGGAGTTGCTCAGGGCCGGCGACGCGCGAGGATGATCCCTCCCAGCGTGCTCTCGGCGGAGGTGAGCGTCTTGTGCGTCTCGACGGCGAAGCCGGCTTCGTCGAGCCACTCGATCATCTGGTCATGCTGCCGGCGATGGACATAGACCTTCATCGGGTGCCCGCCATAGCCTTCGGTCTTCACGTTCGACTCGTCGCCGACATGGAAGCTGAGCAGGAGCGGCCCACCGGGCCGAAGCACTCGACGGAAGTGCGTGAGAACCGAGCTGATGTCGTCGTCAGGAATGTGGATCAGTGAGTACCAGGCGACCAGGCCGGTCACCGAGGCGTCGGCCAGGGCGAGGTCCGTCATCGAGCCGAGATCGAAGCGCACACCGGGGTGATCACGACGGGCCACATCGATCATTCCCGGTGACAGATCGATGCCGAACGCGTCCGAGCCGAGCTTGTGCAGGTGGCTCGTGATCCTGCCCGTCCCGCACCCCACGTCCACGACCGGCCCGCTGCCTTGGGCACGCACCAGGTCGGCGAACAGAGCCAAGACCGCCCGTTCTTCAGGTGTCTCGTCCAAGAGGTGACGTGTCAGCTCCGCGTAACTCGCAGCCACGGTGTCGTAAGACGTCCGCGTATCCGCCAGCCAGTCATCTGTGTTCGGTCCCGGTTCCACCGACCGCAGGCTACGCCTTCCGCGCGTCGGCGATCCTGTCCAGTTCGCGCATCGCTTCGGCGTGAGCGCTCATGCGCCTGCTGAGACTGCCGCTCGTGAACAGTGCCACGCCGGCGGCCGACACCGGTATGGACAACCCGAGTACGGCCAGAGCCTCGGGCCAGTCTCGCTCGTCCTGACACCAATCACCGTTCTGCAGGCCTTCGTTGGCCGTACCGCGCTCCGTCAACAACCGTGATTCGCACTCGCGGGGGTAACGGTCTCCCGGCTCCTCATCGACCTTGTACGGAACGAGGAGGAGCACGGCACACCATGTCCACAGAAGCGCCGCCAAGGCCAGCAGGCCGACACCCCAGGCGCGTATCCGACTGGCCCGGTCGCGGAAGTCGAGGTCGTACTCACGTGATCGCATGGTGGACGAATTTAGCAGCAGCTTCTCGCCGCTCCTGGCGCTTGCTGCGGTGGTGACCTGCACCGCCTTCCCCGCCGGGGGCCACTTGACGGGAAGTCATCTGACTGCCGGCGGGGTCAGTGCGTTGATGGTTTGGGGGCACCGCTCGACTCACTGGTCGCCTCGGGGTGAACGGCGCTACGGACGGAGCACGATCTTGCCGTGAGTGTGCCCTCGCTCCAGCTCGCGGAACGCGTCTCGCACCCGCTCCAGCGGGTAGGTACGGGCGATCGGCACCTCCACCTCCCCGCGCGCTGCCAGCCGGGCCAGCTCGCCGAGCACGACCGCGCATGCCGCCGAGCCTTCTCCGTAGGTCCGCGCACCGACCCTGGCCGCAGCCTGCCAATCACGGATCGTGTTGATCCTCTCGGGCCGCACGCCCAACTCCACTGCCAGCTCCACGTAGCCGTCGCCGAATGTGTCGATGAAGGCGTCGACGTTCCCTCCGGCGGCCTGCCGGATCCGCTCGGCCGCGCCTTCCCCGTACTCGACCGGGACGACACCACGGTCCTTCAGCCACGCGTGGTTGCGCTCGCTCGCCAGGCCGATCACCGTGGCGCCGCGCCGCCGCGCGAGTTGCGCGGCGAGCGACCCGACGCCGCCCGCCGCGCCGGACACCACGACTGTGTCGGCCGGTCCGGGGTCCACCGCGAACACGGTGGCGTATGCCGTCGTGCCGGCCACGTACAGCGACCCGGCCGCGTCCCAGGACAGCCCTTCCGGACGGGAGACCACGTTCACGTCGTCGACCACGACGAACTCCGCGTGGCTCGCTCTGTTGTGGGTGAAGCCCAGGACCTCGTCGCCCACCGCGAAGCCGCGGGCCTGCGCGCCGAGCCCCACCACGACGCCGGCCAGGTCGCTGCCCTGCCCGGAGGGGAACGTCGCCGGCCAGCGCTCGTGCCGCGCGCCCTTGCGGATCATCACCTCGCCGGGCTGGATACCGGCCGCGCGGACCTCGACCAGTACCTGCCCGGGGCCGGGCGCCGGACGCTCCACCTCCTCCACCCGCAGCACATCGATCTCGCCGTACTCGTGGAACCGCACTGCCTTCATGACGTGGTCACCGCTTTTCGTCGTTCGGATGGTCCCTGGACGTTCACGCGCCGGTTGTCGCCCGCCGGCCGGGCCATCGCCTTCAACGACTCAGGAGCCGAGGTGTCTTCCCAGGAATGCGTAACGTGGTGATCCTCCAAGGCCGCCGACACCGGGCAGCGAGATTTCCCCGCCGGCGAGCGGCAGGTCCAGGATGACGGCACCGTCCAGGCGCACCCGTACGGTGGGGCGGCCTCGCCGTCGCCGCCATCCGGCTCTTGTTCGGTCCGTGATCCGCCGGACAGAACCTGGCGGTCAGACGTTGGAAAACCAGTGGAACAGCGCCGCTGCGCACCATTACCGTGCTGCCTGACCAAGTCGCCCAGGCAAGGACGTCCCGTTGTACACCGTGTGAGACCTCCCGAGTGCTGATTCGTCGCGCGTCGCGCTTGCTGCGCCGCGCTGCCTTTTGCTGCGGACTTCTCACTGAAACCGGTGTACTTCTGTGCTCAATACCTGGGTTGTCATGCCCACCTGCCTGCCGCTCGTTCTCCGTCGTTGCCACACGTGCGCGTCCGAGCGATTCCGGGCAGACGGCAAGTTTCGCGTCAACGCAAACCACAAGCTCCTCGACGCCTGGCTCCTCGTGCTCTGTACCGTTTGCGGGGAAACGACAAAGCTCTCGGTCCTGGAGCGGATGAACGTGCGCTCCGTACGACCTGAGCTGCTGGACCGGCTTCATGACAACGACCCTGTCCTGGCAGCTGAGTTGCTCCAGGATCCGGTCGTGCGGCGCCGCAATCGCATCGCCCTCGACTGGGGCAACGCCTGGCGCCTCGACACCGGCGGATCGGATCACCTGGACCGCGAGGTGATCGACGTCTCGGTCCGCTTCGCGGCGCGAATCCCTGTCCGGCCGGAGCGACTGATCGCTGAAGGTTGCGGTCTTTCGCGAGCCGAGGTCGGGAGACTGATCACGGAAGGGCAGCTCGTCTCGGCGGTCCGGCTGAGCAGCAAGCTCTCCGGCGACTTCACGTTCACGCTCAAACGCTGAGCCCTCCTCAAACCCGGGGCCTGTCCGGCAAGTTGCGCCGGACAGGCCCCGGTTGAGCTGGTCCCTCCGCCACGTCAGCTGACGGTGGAGGGATCCCTCAGAGATGGGTCCACGCGTCCATGTGCACAACGCGCCGGGTGCGCACCTCCAGTCAGCCGAAGAGCCGGCGCCGGGACGTGAGGCTCGGACGGTCTTCCATGAGGGACATCGCGGCCGGGCCGGGGCATGGGGTGCCCCTGCCAGGACCTCTCAGCAGGGGCATGCGGTGGTGGCCCGCCTCGGTGGGTGGGATCGGTGTCAGTCGTCGATCGCCTGGTAGAGCGCCGTCCAGAAGTCGAGCATGAGATGCACCGGGTCCGGGACGGACGCTCCGACCTGGGTGAGCAGGATCCCGGTGAGCTGGTTGACCGGGTCGGCGTAGGTCGAGGTGCCGCTTCCGCCGTCCCAGCCGAACTGGCCGACGGGCGCGTAGTCGCCGCGATAGGTACGCACCGCCATCCCGAAGCCCCAGCCTCCGTGCTGCCCTTGGCCGAAGGACACATGGACGTTGTTGACGGCCAACTCGTGCCGGGCGGCCTGCTGTTCGGGCGAGAGCCGGTTGGTGGTCATCAGCTCGACGGCGGGCCGGGACAGGATCCGCTCGCCCTCGTGCATCCCGTGGTTCAGCAGCATGCGGAAGTAGGCGTGGTAGTCGTCGGCGGTGGAGTTCAGTCCGCCACCGCCGCCCTGGAACGCGGGAGGCGTGCTGTGGCGACCCGTCGCGGCCTCGTCCCACACCTGGAACTCTCCGGTCCCCGGGTCGGGGGCGTAGAGGGGCGGCAGCCGGTCGAGCTGGTCCCCGGGGACATGGAACCCGGTGTCCTTCATACCGAGCGGCTCGAAGATCCGCTCGCGCAGGAACGACTCGAACGACTGGCCCGCGACCCTGGAGACGAGCACGCCGAGCAGGTCGCTGCTGATCTGGTACTGCCAGCGCTCCCCGGGCTGGTGCATCAGCGGAAGCGTGCCGAGACGGCGCATCCACTCGTCCTGCTCGGGCATCGGCGTCGGCATGTTGGGGGTGATCCCCTGCTCGAAGACCGCGTTCATGATCGGAGTGCCGATGACCGTCATATCCATGCCGAGCCCGAACGTGGAGGTGAGCACGTCCCGTACGGTGATCGGCCGCCGCGCCGGCACGGTCTCGTCCAGCGGGCCGTCGAGCCGTTTCAGTACCTGGCGGTCGGCCAGTTCCGGCAGCCAGCGCTCCACCGCGTCGTCGAGGCGCAGCCTGCACTCGTCGAGCAGGACCATCGCCGCCGCGATCGAGACCGGCTTGGACGTCGAGGCCATCCGGAAGATCGTGTCGCGGCGCATCGGGGCGCCGCCGTCGTGACGCATCGTCCCGATCGTTTCGACATGTGTGTCGTCGCCCTTGCTGAAGAGGGCGACCACCCCGGGAATCTTCCCCGAGTCGACGTGCCGGGCCAGCACGTCGTGCACTCTGTGCAGCCCTGCCTTGGAGAAGCCGCTGTTCGACATGGTGGTGTGCTCCTTTGACTGAGAATGAGCGAGCGGGTGGTCAGAAGCCGAGCCGGTCGGCGATCACATCCAGCACGTGCCGCAGATCGCGTGCCATGCCGACCCGAAGCCCGATCTCGGCGATCCCGGCGGCGAATCCCGGATGGCCGGGAAGGACCCGGTGGACGCGGTGGGTCACCCGGGTGCCTGCGGGGCAGGCGGTGACGGCGTGCACCCCGGTGTTCCAGCTCCGCACCGCCACCCTGGACCGGTCCCGGGCCACCTGGATCTCCAGCGGCTCCACCGGCCCGGCGAACTCGGCGTGGTAGGCCGCCGACATCACCAGGACGAGCCCCGCCCGCGGATTCGACGAACAGCGCCGCCGCCAAGTCGGCGGTCAGCCGATGGGCGCCGTGTACGGCCAACGCCGACTTGCCCACCCCGCCCATGCCGTCGATCGCCACCACCGACGTGTTGCGCGAGGCGCCCAGGAGCGCGTCCAACTCCGCCCGGCGTCCGGTGAATGCGGTGATGTCGTGCAGCAGGTCGTTGCGCACCGGCGTCGGGGCAGTCGCGCTGGTCCGGGGCCCGTCCATGGCCCGCTCCCACACCTCGCGCAGTGTCCTGGGGTCATGACCGGCTGCCTTGCAGAGCGCCACCACCTTCGGCCAGGGCGGAACGGCCTGTCCGGAGAAGTAGCGCGACTGTGAGGACCTGCTGACGCGAACGTCGCGGGCGAGCTCGCGCGGACTCCGCCCGGTCGCGTCACGCAGCCGCAGCAGCCGCCCCGTCAACTCCCCACTCACACTTGCCAGCCTTCCCCCGGGAACCACGCGCTGATACTAGAGGGAGTGGGCCGAGGCGGTGCCTTGATTACCGGGGCAGGTTGTCCTGGGGTGGGGATACTTGCCGGCGAAGCCCTCCCCCATCGTCGACCCGCGCGCCTGTAGCTGTACCTGCGCCTGCCCTGGAATGCTCCCCGCCGCGCTCTCTTGCTCAACTACCTTACGAACGAAGGCTGTTGCCTCCGATTGCACCGTGCGAGGATGATCGCTTCTCTCACGGGGCGGCCGAAGGGTGGAAGTTGAAGCGGAGATCGCTGTTGCGGGCAGCGGTGACCACAGGAGTAGCGGCGGCAGCCGGCGCGGCCAACGTCCGGTCGGCGGCCGCCGCCACGGACTACCTGATCGTCGTCGTCGAACAGGCCGCCAACCAGATCCAACGCTTCAGCAACGGCATCACCGACTGGAACGGCTCCCCCGAGTGGTACTGGAGCGCGCCGAGCACGGAGACCTGGAGATATCTGGCCGACGCCAAGCGCCGGCTCACGGCCAACTGGGACGATGTCCTGGTGTGCTGCGCGAACGGCACCGCGAGTACGGGTGGGCGCGCCGCCATGGTCCGCGAGAGCGACAAGTCAGTCGTCTGGACAGCGGTCGTCCCGGGCAATCCTCACTCGGTGGAGCGGATCGACGGACACGGCGCGATCGTCACCGCCTCCGCCAAGCAGAGGTCCACCGGCGACAGTTACGAGAACGGCGGCGGCATCAACCTCTTCGTGCCCAGCACACACGGCGGCCTGCCGCCGACCTCGTTCGCCGACAGCATCAGCACTGGGTTCCCGGGGGCCCACGGCGTGCTGTGGGACGACTCCAACGAATGTCTGTTGGCAATCGGCGACAACGAACTGCGCACCTACCGCCTGGTGACGACCAGCGGCGGCATCATCACCGGCCTCTCGAAGGTGGCGACGCTGACCTTCAGCGGCACAGGGCACGACCTGCAGCCGGACTACGCCTCCCCCGACATCCTGTACACCGTCGGCGGAGACGCCGGTAACCCCGACCACGGCATATGGAAGACCCGTCTCACGTACGACAGCGCCACCGCCACGTGGGCCTTCGCCTCTCCGTCCAGGCTGTACGACTGGTACTTCACGAAGTCCTTCAGCAGGCTCCCCGATGGGACGGAATTCTGGGTCGACGCCCCCAGTGCGGCGACCTGGTGGAACAACACGGTCGGATTCTCCGGCCGGGCCGATTCGGTCCGAACCGGCGCAAAATTCTACAAGGCCCGCTTCTGGTCCCACGTCCTGTCGTGAATCCGTCCACCCTGTCGTGAATCCGTCCGCATTGGAGCGCCAAACGCTCTCTCCAGTGGCAGCTCTCCACGCTCCGCACCATCGACATCCTGCCCGCGGGTGAACCCGGCGCGGTCAACGGCACCCGTACCGATCAGCTCCGGCGCTAGAACCCCAGCGCCACGTGCCCCACCGCGCGCCCGTCCTCCCCCAGGAGGCGGCCCATGCGCTTGGCGGTGCGCAGTGTGACGGTGCGGTCCTGGACGGTCAGATGGGGGAACCGCTCGTCGAGCAGTGACTCCAGGGTCGTGATCCCGTCGAGGTCGCGCAGCCACACCGAGAAGAGCAGGTTGCACGAGCCGGTCACGGAAGCGCACAGCCGGATCTGCGGCAGCCGCGCCAACGCGCCGCCGGTGGCGTCGAGCTCACCGTGGGGCACGACCGCACGGTACGTGGCGATGCCCGGCCATCCGGCCGTCTGCTGGGCGATGTCGCAGCGCACCAGGATGTCGCGGTCGCGCAGCTCGCGTGTGAGGCGGCGGCGCACCGTGGACTCGCTCAGACCGGTGCGGGCGGCGAGTTCGGCCCAGCCGACGCGGCCGTCCGCGCCGAGCGCCTCCAGGAGCCGGCGATCGACGTCGCTGCGGGGCCCGTGCGCGAACGGGCCGCCGCCGGGGCTGCCGGCCGCGCGCGGCACGGCGAGCCTGGCGCGACCGGCCGGTTCCAGAGCCCGCACCTTCCAACCGCTGCCCTCCTGGTAGATCCGCACGCCGAGCCGGGTGCGGGTGGAGCGCACGCCCGGCAGCATCCCGAGGTCGGTGCCGATGCGGCGGCCCAGCGCGGGGAGGTCTGCGGCGACGACGGTGAGGAACAGGTCGAAGTCACCGACGACGTGCTCGACGCTGGCCACCCACGGCAGGGCGGTGAGCCGCTCACTCAGTTCGGCGAGACGCCGCGGCCGACAGGTGACCTCCACATAGCCGACGGTCCCGGTGGCGGGCCCGGCGTGCGCCGTGACCCAGGCCAGGCCCGCCCTTTCCAGGCGTGCCCAGCGGCGGGCCGCGGTGGTGGCATCGACGCCGACGGCCGGGCCGATCCGGGACCAAGGGGCGCGCGGATCCGTCTGCAGGGCGTCGACGAGCGCGAGGTCGGTCTCCTCGAAGGTCTCGATCCCCCCAGGGCCGCCTGCACTCTCGATCCCCTCCAGAGTCCCGGCGGAATCCGGATCCAGAACCGTCCCTCTGCCGTTTTCCTGCAATTCAGCCCCCGTTTCGTACGGCGGCCGGAATCTGTCCCCACTTCCGAGCCGCACCACCACCATCACACGCCCACTCTAGAAGGAGTGCCCGTGGCTCCACCGTCCCCGGCCCGCAGCAGAGAGCGCCTCGACCGAGGCGCGAGGATCACCGTCGCGCTGCTCTTCGGCGCCTGGCTGATCGACTACGTCGACCGGCTCGTCATCAATCTCGCGCTCCCCTCGATCGGCAAGGAGTTCGACCTCAGCCGCGCGGAGCAGGGCCTCGCCGTCTCGGCGTTCTTCCTCGCGTACGCGGCCTGCCAGATTCCCGGCGGGATGCTCGCCGACCGGTTCGGCGCCCGGCGGGTGACCTGCTGGGCACTGCTGATCTGGTCGGCGTTCACGGCACTGACCGGGTTCGCCGGGTCGTTCGCGATCCTGCTGGTGGTGCGGTTCCTGTTCGGGGCCGCGGAGGGGATCTTCCCCGGCGCCTCGATGAAGGCGATCACCGAGCGGACCACTCCGGGGCAGCGCATGGGCGCCAACGGCATCGTGCAGTCCGCGAACGCGATCGGCGCGGTCGCCGCACCTCTGATCGCCGCCCCGCTGATCACACACTTCGGCTGGCGCTCGGCGTTCTTCACGGTCGCCGGTGTCGGCGTGTTCGTGTACGCGGCGGTCCGGCTGTGGCTGCCCGAGCCGCTCGCACAGGACACCGAGCACTCCGCTCCCGCCGTGCGCGGCGGCGCCCGCATCGTGCTGCGCTCCCCCGCCATGTGGGGCTTCGCCGCGATGTTCTTCGGCTACGACATCATCGTGTGGGGCCTGAACACATGGGTGCCGTCGTATCTGAGCCAGGAGCGGGGCATCTCGCTGACCTCGGCCGGGGCGCTCGCCGTCATCCCGGCGGCCGCGGCGGCCGGGGCCGTGATCGTCGGCGGGCGGCTCGCGGACCGGCTCGAGGGACACCACCGCAAGATCGTGGTGCCGTCGATGAGCGTGGCCGGCGTCGCCCTGGTCCTGATGGCGACGGCGTCCAGCACGGGTGCCTTCATCATGTGGATGACGGTGGCCACCGCCTCCTCGTCCCTGTCGTACATGCCGGTCTACGCGGTACCGCTGCGCAGCCTGCCGCCCGAACTCACCGGCGCCGGTGCCGGGCTGATCACCTTCGGCGGCCAGTTCGCCGGCGTGATCGCGCCCACCGCGATGGGCCTGCTCGCGGACTCGATGGGCTTCGGCGCCGCCTTCGGCTTCCTGGTGCTCGGCGCCGTCCTGGCCGGCGTCGTCGCCGTCGTCACCCCGCAGGACACCGTCTCCTTCCGCCGTTCGCTGCGGCTGCCCCAACCCGCCGACGGCATCCCCAACCCCCGCCCCGTAGAAAGCGAGCACGCATGACCACCGTCTCTCCCACCGCCCTCACCGACGGCCTCGACGCGCTGCTGCCCGGCCTGCGTGAGCTGTACCGGGACCTGCACGCCCACCCCGAACTGTCGCTCCAGGAGACCCGCACGGCCGCCGTCGCCGCGGCCCGGCTGCGCGAGCAGTCCGGCTGGGAGGTCACCGAGGGCGTCGGCGGCACCGGCATCGTCGGGGTACTGCGCAACGGCGACGGGCCCACCGTGCTGCTGCGTGCCGACATGGACGGCCTGCCGGTCCTGGAGGCGACGGGCCTGCCATACGCCTCAGTGGACCGCGCCATGGACCGCGACGGCAACGATGTACCGACGATGCACGCCTGCGGCCACGACATGCACGTCACCTGCCTGCTCGGGGTGACCGCGCTGCTCGCTCAGCACCGAGGAGCCTGGCGCGGCACCGTCCTCGCCGTGTTCCAGCCCGCCGAGGAAACCGCCGAAGGCGCGCGGAACATGCTCGACGACGGCTTCGCGGAGCGCTTCCCGAAGCCCGACATCTGCCTCGGCCAGCACGTGGGTCCGTTCCCGACGGGCGTCGCGGTGACGCGCCCGGGGCCGCTCATGGCGGCGTCCGACAGCTATCGGGTGCGCCTGTTCGGCCGCGGCGGGCACGGCTCGTCGCCCGAGTCGACGGTGGACCCGGTGGTGATGGCCGCGGCCGTGGTGCTGCGCCTTCAGACGGTCGTCTCGCGCGAGGTCGGCGCCTCGCAGGCGGCTGTCGTGACGGTGGGCTCGATCCACGCCGGCACGAAGGAGAACATCATCCCGGACGAGGCGGAGCTGAAGCTCAACATCCGCTCCGTGGACCCCGCCGTACGCGAGAAGGTCCTCGCCGCGGTGCGCCGGATCGTGCAGGCGGAGGCGGCGGCGTCGGGTGCGCCCAAGGACCCGGAGATCGCCCCGCTGAACGCCTTCCCGCTCACCGTGAACACCGCGGACGCCACCGCGACCACGATCGACGGGCTGCGTGACGTCCTCGGCGAGCAGGCCGTGCTGACGCTCCCGCAGCCGATCAACGGCAGTGAGGACTTCGGCCTGTTCGGCACCGAGTTGGGCGCGCCGTCGGTGTTCTGGCACTTCGGCGGCGCCGACCCGGCCGCGTTCGAGGGGCTCGACCCCGACGTCCTCGCCACACGCGGCCTCCCGGCGAAGCTCCCCATGAACCACTCGCCGCTGTACGCGCCGCTCCAGGACCCGACGATCGAACTGGGCGTACGGGCCCTGCTGGGCGCCGCCCGCACCTGGCTGGCCGACGGGGAGTGAACGAGGAGCCGGTGCTGACCCACCACTTGTGAGGGCCGCAACTGTGAGGTTCCGGGCTCCTTCACAGGTGGCGGGTCAGCACCGGCTTTCGCTGATCGTCTCGATCGAGTGCCACTCGCGACCCAACTCGCCGTCACGGTCGACGAGGTGGCTCTTCACGAGTGGTGATTCTGGTTCAGGCCGCGCCGTCGTCGATGAGCGCGCCGTCAAGGCCCTTTCTACTGACCGACGACGTCGACGTCCATCGGCTCGGCGCCTGTCGGGCCCACCACTCCCTGACGCCACCCAAGGGCCGGTGCCCCACGTGGCGAGGCGCCGCAATGGGCCCCATTTTCTTCGCCCACGTCAGACATACGCCTTACGGGGATCCACTGAGCCGCCATGGGAGTCCTCACATGGTGTGGCCGGGCGCGATCGCCCGCCTCTGAGCGGCATCCCGCCACAGAGAGGAGTCACTAACGGAGCGGACACGGCTGTGACACCCCGCAGAAACGGGTGGTCCCTAATTTCTGTCGCACGACAGGAACTCCGCAGGATCACGCCTCCGCGACAGGGGACCGCCATGACCGTGACCACAGATTCCACAACACCCTCTCCCCCTCCGCCGGCCGGCGTCACGGACGACGGCACGCTGGCCGCCTTCGGCTACCGCCAGGAGCTGAGGCGGCAGATGGGGCGGTACGCGTCCTTCGCCGCCGGGTTCTCCTTCATCTCCGTCCTGACCACGGTCTTCCAGTTCTTCTCCCTGGGCTACTCCTTCGGCGGGCCACTGTTCCTCTGGACGTGGCCCGCCGTGCTCATCGGCCAACTGCTGGTCGCCGCGTGCTTCGCCGAACTCGCCGCCCGTTACCCCATCTCCGGGGCGATCTTCCAGTGGTCGACCCGCCTGAGCCGCCCGGCCCTCGGCTGGTTCACGGGCTGGATCATGGTGATCGGTCAAGTGGTCGTGGTCGCCGCCGCGGCACTCGCGCTGCAGGTCGTCCTGCCCCCGATCTGGTCCGGATTCCAGCTCGTCGGCGGCGACCCGGCGCCCAGCACGGCGACCGGGGCGGCCAACGCGGCCCTTCTGGCTCTCGTCCTGCTGGCGCTGACCACGGCGGTGAACGTGCTCGACAACCGCGTCATGTCGGCCGTCAACCGGATCGGCGTCACCGCCGAGATCATCGGCGCGATCCTCATCGTCGTGCTGCTGTTCACCCACGTCGAGCGCGGTGCCGGCGTGACGTTGAGGACAGGTGGCCAGGACGGCACGGTTGCGGCGCTGCTGGTGGGCTCGTTCACCGCGGCATACGTCCTCATCGGCTTCGACAGTGCGGGCGAGATGAGCGAGGAGACCCGCAACCCACGTCGCACCGCTCCCCGCACCATCCTCAGCGCCCTCGCCACGGCGGGCGCCCTGGGCGGCCTGCTGCTGCTCGGCGGCCTTCTCGCAGCACCCAGCCTCACCGACGGCCGCCTCGCCACCGAGGGATTGAGCTACGTCCTCACCAGCAGCCTCGGCGACGGCGTGGGCAAGATGCTCCTCGCGGACGTGGCGGTGGCCATCTCCGTGGCCACGCTCGCCATCCAGACCGCCGGAAGCCGGATGCTGTTCTCGATGGCACGCGACGGGATGCTGCCCTTCTCCACACGTCTGGCGAAGGTGTCGCCACGTACGGGCATGCCCTTCGTCCCGGCGCTGGTGGTGGGCGGGCTGGCCGCGGCGCTCGCCCTGCTCAACCTCGCCTCCCCGGAGGCGTTCGTGGCCATCGGCACCACGTGCATCGCGATGCTGTACCTCGCGTACGCCGGGGTGACGGTACCGATGCTGGTCCGCCGGCTCAAGGGCCAGTGGCCCGCGACGGATTTCGGAGACCGCGACGAGCTGGGCAAGCCCCTGTTCTCCCTCGGCCGCTGGGGTCTGCCCGTCAACGCGCTCGCGGTCGTCTACGGGCTGTTCATGACAGTCAACCTGTCCTGGCCCCGCGCGCAGGTGTACGACCCGGCAGGGGGCCACTGGTACTTCCAGTGGTTCACCGTCCTGTTCGTCGGCACCACGGTGGCCGTCGGTGCGGTCTACCGGAGCCGGGCGGGGGCTGCCCCGGCGGTCAGGGGTCAGGGCCGCAAGGAACCGGCCGAGGCCGCGCGTATCTGACCGGGCACGGGCCCGGCCGGGTCGTCTCTACTGCGCCGCGAGGAGCTGTTGCCCCTCGCGGCGCAGCCGTGCCAGGGAACGCTGCGGTACACCCGCGATCCGTAGTGCCGCGTCGGCCGTCGCCACGGCGAGGGCCGCCCGGTCGCGGGCCGGATCGGCACGCCGGATGAGGATCACGCTCTCGGTGAGGCCGAAGAGGAGGTCCGTACGGAGCGCCAGCTCCTCGGCGCCGAGCGCGGCACCCGGCTCCGTATCGGCCAGCAACTCCCCGTAGGACGCCTTCAGTTCGGTCCGCACCTGGCGGAAGACGCCGAATCGCTCCGTCTGCACCTCGGGCAGAAGGTACAGGGCCCCGAGGTTGTGCGGGCCACGGCACAGCAGCCTGACATCGGAGTGGCACAGGGCCCACAGTCTCGACTCGGCGGCCGCTCCTGTGCGGGCCACGAGGTCGCGGGCGATCTCCAGCGAGGGCCGGACGGTCCCTTCGAGCAGCGTCGCAAGGATCGCTTCCTTGCCGTCGAAGTAGTGGTAGAGCGAGGCCTGTCGCAGACCGGCCCGCTCGGCGACCGCCCGGGTGGAGGTCGCGGTGTAGCCGTGCGTGGTGAACAGCTCGGCCGCGGCGGCCAGCACCTCTTCGCGCGGCTCCAGCCCGCTGGCGGGACGCTCCTGGGCGCGCGGGCGGCCGACTTTTCTGCTGGTGGGCGGGCTCACTCCGTGATCCTCGCACAGGGCCGCGAGTTCCCCGCGGGCCGAGCTGCCGAAGTGAGGTGCCGGTTACCACGCCGAAATGCCCGGGCAACGGCCCCGACTCGCCCTGCACCTAATTTCTGTCGCACGACAGAAATAGCGTCGAGCCGGAGGTTCAGCCGTGGCGACAGCCTCAGCAACAGCGTCGGCCTATGGTGCACGCGATCACGCCCGCGCCCAGGACGGCACACAGTCCGACACCATGCCCGTACTCCCCGCGAGCCGTTGGCCGTCGCCCCCCGAGGGCATCGCAGCCGAGGATCTCGTGTGGGCCGAGACCGTGGCAGGCGGCAACTACACCCACAAAGTCCTGGCCCGTGGCACCGAGTTGTACCTGACCGACCTCACCGGCGACGGGTGCGCACACGTCCTGCTGTACAGCGCCGACCGCCCCTGGGAGCGGCTGAACGCCGCCGACACGGTCAAGGTGTCCTGGAACGCCTACCTCGGCGAGGGACACCTGCTCCTGTCCGACCAGGGCCGCGTCCTCGCCTCCGTCACCGAGGACACCTCCGGCCGACACGACGCCCTCGGCGGCACCTCCACCCTCGTCCGCAACACCGAACGGTACGGGGACGGAACTCCCCAGTCGGCCACGCCGGCCGGACGCGAACTGTTCAAGCTCGCCGCCCTCAAGAACGGCCTCGGCCCGCGGGACATCCCGCCGTCGGTCTCCTTCTTCCAGGGCGTACGGATCAGCGAGGACGGCACCGCCTGCTTCACCGGCTCCGCGGGCGCCGGCACGTCCGTCACACTGCGCGCCGAGCAGCCGCTGACCGTACTCATCGCCAACGTCCCCCACCCACTGGACCCTCGGCCCACGTACACCTGCGGACCGCTCGAGGTCCTCGCGTACCGGGCCGCACCGACCGCTCCCGGCGACGCGCTGTGGGACGCCACGCCCGAGGGCCGCCGCGCCTTCCTCAACACCGCCGAACACCTCGACGCCAGGGGGATCGCATGACCGTCACCACCGCCCCTGCGGGCCGCGTCGTCTGCGACCGGACCGTCCCCGCACGCTCCGCCTGGTCCGCCGTCGTACGCGCGGGCCAACTGCTGACCATCACCGACCTGCACGGGAACCAGGCCGCGGACTTCCTCGTCTACGACGCCCACGACACCTCCGTGCGCTACAGCGCCCCCGACACCATCCAGGCCCAGGGCAACATCTTCCTGACGACCGGCTCGGTGCTGCTATCCAACGAGCACACCCCGCTGATGACCGTCGTCGAGGACACCTGCGGTCGGCACGACACCGTCGGCGGCGCCTGTTCCAAGGAGTCCAACACCCTCCGCTACGGGCACCACACCTGGTCGCAGCACGCCTGCGTGGAGAACTTCCTCGCCGAAGGCAGCAAGCACGGACTGGACAAGCGCGACCTGGTGTCCAACATCAACTGGTACATGAACGTGCCCGTCGAGACGGACGGCACCCTCGGCATCGTCGACGGCATCTCGGCCCCGGGCCTGAAAGTCGTCCTGCGCGCCGAGACCGACGTCATCGCGCTGCTGTCCAACTGCCCGCAGATCAACAACCCCTGCAACGGATTCCACCCGAGCGCCCTGCAGACGACGATCACCGAGCCGGACGAGAGCTGAAGCCCATGACGTTCGACACCCTGTTGGTCGCCAACCGCGGCGAGATCGCGTCACGCATCATCCGCACCGCTCGCCGGCTCGGCCTGCGCACCGTCGCGGTCTACTCCGACCCGGACCGCGGGGCCGAGCACGTTCGTCTGGCCGACGAGGCCGTACGGCTCGGCCCGGCCCCCGCCAAGGACTCCTACCTCGACGCCGCTCTGATCCTCAAGGCCGCCCAGGACACCGGAGCCGGCGCCGTCCACCCCGGCTACGGCTTCCTGTCCGAGGACGCCGACTTCGCCCGCCGCTGCGCCGCAGCGGGCCTGATCTTCGTCGGCCCCACCCCTGAACAACTGGAGCTGTTCGGCGCCAAGCACACCGCACGCGCCGCCGCTCATGAGGCGGGCGTGCCGCTCGCCCCGGGCACCGGGCTGCTGCCCGACGTGGCTGCCGCCCTCGCGGCGGCCGAGGGGATCGGCTACCCGGTCATGCTCAAAGCGACCGGCGGGGGCGGCGGGATCGGCATGCAGGCGTGCCACGACGCCGACGCCCTCGAAGACGCCTGGGAACGGGTGCAGCGCGTGGCCGCCGCCTCCTTCTCCTCCGCCGGCGTCTTCCTGGAACGGCTCGTCGAGCGCGCCCGCCACGTCGAGGTGCAGGTCTTCGGCGACGGCGAGGGCCGCGTCGCCACCCTCGGCGACCGCGACTGTTCACTGCAGCGCCGCAACCAGAAAGTCCTGGAGGAGGCACCCGCCCCGGGTCTCCCGGACGCGGTACGCAAGCAACTGGCAACCTCGGCACGGGACTTGTGCGCGTCCGTGAACTACCGCTCTGCCGGCACGGTCGAGTTCGTGTACGACGCCGCCCGCGAGGAGGCGTACTTCCTCGAGGTCAACACCCGACTCCAGGTCGAGCACCCGGTCACCGAGGAGATCTACGGCGTCGACCTCGTGGAGTGGATGCTGCGCCTCGCGCAGGGCGACACCAAGGTCGTCACCATGCCGCTGACACCGAAGGGCCACGCTGTCGAGGCACGCGTCTACGCCGAGGACCCCTCCCGCGGCCACCGGCCGAGCGCCGGCCTGTTGACCCGCGTCGCCTTCCCCGAGAGCGTCCGCGTCGACACCTGGGTGGAGACCGGCACCGAGGTCACCACCTCCTACGACCCGATGCTCGCCAAGGTCGTCGCGCACGGCAGCGACCGCGCCGAGGCACTCGACAAGCTGGACACCGCTCTTGCCGCGACCCGCCTCGACGGCATCGAGACCAACCTCGGTCTGGTGCGCGCCGCGCTCCAGGACGCCGACGTGCGCCGAGCGGCCCACTCCACCGCTTCGCTCGCCACGATCAGCGATCCGACGCCGCGCGTCGAGGTCGTCGCGGCGGGCACCTTGACCACCGTGCAGGACTGGCCCGGACGCACCGGCCACTGGCAGGTCGGCGTCCCCCCGTGCGGACCGATGGACGACCTCTCCTTCCGGCTCGGCAACACCGCCCTCGGCAACACCGAGGGCGCACCCGGCCTCGAGTGCACCTTGCAGGGCCCCTCCCTCCGCTTCACCCACCCGACGACGGTGTGCGTCACCGGCGCCCCCGCACCGGTGACCATCGACGGCGTCGCCGTACCGCAGTGGGAGCCGGTCACCGTCGAAGCCGGGCGGACACTGGCCGTCGGGTCACCCGACGAGCACGGCCTGCGCACCTACGTGCTGTTCGCGGGCGGCCTGGACATACCGGAGTTCCTGGGCAGCGCAGCCACGTTCACCCTCGGCCGGTTCGGCGGACACGGCGGTCGCGCCCTGCGTGCGGGCGATGTCCTGCACGGCGGTGAGCAGCGCCCGGAGACGTCCGTCGTGCCCCTCGACCGGCGCCCGGCCTTCGGCGGAGCGTGGCACATCGGCGCGGTCGAAGGCCCGCACGCCGCTCCCGAGTTCTTCACCGAGGACGACATCCGCGACTTCTACACAGCGCACTGGAAGGTGCACTTCAACTCGGCGCGCACCGGTGTGCGCCTCGTCGGCCCCAGGCCGCGCTGGGCGCGCACGGACGGCGGCGAGGCCGGCCTGCACCCGTCCAACATCCACGACACGCCGTACTCCGTCGGCGCCGTCGACTACACCGGCGACATGCCCGTCATGCTCGGCCCCGACGGGCCCTCCCTGGGCGGCTTCGTCTGCCCGGCGACGATCGTGACCGGACAGCGCTGGAAGCTCGGCCAGCTCCGTCCCGGCGACACGGTCCGCTTCGTCCCGGTGACCACCGAGGCCGCCGCCGGACTGCGGCGGAACCCGGCCGCGGTACCGCGCGCCGATCGGGAGACGGTCGTCGACGGCGGCATCCTCGCCCGCCTGCCACAGACCGGGACCCGCCCGTCGGTCACCTACCGGCGCAGCGGCGACGACAACCTCCTCATCGAGTACGGACCGATGCAGCTCGACCTGGCCCTGCGCATGCGGATCCACGCACTCGCGCAGGCGCTGGCCGAGCAAGGACTCGACGGCGTCGACGACCTGACCCCGGGCATCCGTTCCCTCCAGGTCCGTACGGATCCCGACGTCCTGCCTCAGGAGAAGCTCCTCGAGATCGCCCGGCGCGTGGAGGAGGAACTCCCCGCCCCCGACGAGCTGGTGGTACCCAGCCGCATCGTCCACCTCCCGCTGTCCTGGGACGATCCGGCGACCCGCGAGGCCATCGCCCGCTACATGGCGGGCGTGCGCGACGACGCCCCCTGGTGTCCCTGGAACATCGAGTTCATCCGCCGCGTCAACGGCCTGGAGACCGTGGAGGACGTGTACCGCACCGTCTTCGATGCCGAGTACCTGGTGATGGGGCTCGGGGACGTGTACCTGGGCGCGCCGGTCGCCACCCCGCTGGACCCGCGGCACCGGCTGGTCACGACCAAGTACAACCCGGCCCGTACCTGGACCGCGGAGAACTCGGTGGGCATCGGCGGCGCGTACCTGTGCGTCTACGGCATGGAGGGCCCCGGCGGCTACCAGTTCGTCGGCCGCACCACACAGGTGTGGTCGGGCTGGCAGCAGCGCGGCGCCTTCGAGCCGGGCAGGCCCTGGCTGCTGCGCTTCTTCGACCGGATCAGGTGGTATCCGGTCGAGGCGGAGGAACTCCTGGAACTGCGCGCGGACATCATGTCCGGCCGGTTCGTACCGAGGATCGAGGAGGGTTCCTTCTCGCTCGCCGAGTACCAGAGGTTCCTCGTCGAGAACGCGGAGTCGATCGCCGAGTTCCGGGCCGGGCAGAGCGCGGCGTTCCGCGCGGAGCGCGACGCCTGGGAAGCGGCCGGCGAGTTCACCCGCGAGCAAGTGGCCACCGAGGCCGCCCCGCCGGCCACCGACGTCGAGGTCCCCGACGGCGGCCACGTGATCGAAGCCGAGTTCACCGCCTCCGTCTGGCAGGTCAACGTCGAGATCGGCGACCGTGTTTCGGCCGGACAGCCGCTCCTCGCGCTGGAGGCGATGAAGATGGAGTCCCGGGTGCCGGCCCCCGCCGACGGTATCGTCACCAAGATCCTGACCAAGCCGGGCAGCCAGGTCGAGGCGGGCACCGCCCTCGTCGTCCTCGCTCCCGTCGACACCGTGGAGGCAGCCGCGTGATCACCGCAGTGGAACGGGTGCGGGCCGCCTACGCACGCATCGCGCAGGTGGACCGGCCCGAGGTGTGGATCGGTCTGCGCCCGCAGGCCGCTGCGGAGTCGGACGCCGCCGCGGTCGACGCGAAGGTCGCCGCCGGTGACCGGCTGCCGCTGGCCGGGGCGGTGCTGGCGGTCAAGGGCAACATCGACGTGGCCGGACTGCCGACCACCGCCGGCTGCCCCGCCTACGCCTACGAGCCGGACACCGACGCCCCGGCCGTGGCGCGTCTGAAGGCTGCGGGCGCCGTGGTCCTCGGCACCACGAACCTCGACCAGTTCGCGACCGGCCTGGTCGGCACCCGCAGCCCGTACGGCGCGGTCCGCAACGCCCTCTCCCCGGAGCACGTGTCCGGCGGTTCCTCGTCCGGATCCGCGGTCGCCGTCGCGCTCGGTATCGCCGACATCGCGCTCGGCACGGACACCGCGGGCTCGGGCCGTGTCCCGGCGGCCTTCAACGGCATCGTCGGTCTCAAGCCGACCTTCGGGGTGATCCCGGCCGAGGGCGTCGTCCCGGCCTGTGCCTCGCTCGACTGCCTCACGGTCTTCGCCCGCACGCTCCCCGAAGCCGAGCAGGCGCTGTCCCTCATGGCAGCGCCGTCCGGGCGGCCACCGTCGGCTCCGGCCCCGCGCCGCCCCGGTCCGTGGCGGATCGCCGTCCCGGAAGCCGGGCAACTGGGCCGGCTGGACACCGGCTGGACCGAGGCGTTCGAAGCGGCGGCGCAGCGGCTCGCCGACGCGGGCGCCGAGCTCCTGCCCGTCGACCTCGCGCCGTTCACGGAGGCGGCGGCGATGCTGTACGAGGGCGCGTTCGTCGCCGAGCGCTACACCGCCGTCGGCGCCTTCATCGACGCGCACACGGACTCGCCGGACCTCGACCCGACCGTGGCCGGAATCATCTCCCGGGCCAAGGACATCCCGGCCCACCAGCTCTACGCCGACCAGCAGAAGCTTGCGTCTCTCCGCACCCGGGCCCTGGCCACCCTGGGCGACGCGGACGCACTGCTCCTGCCGACCGCGCCGGGCCACCCGACCGTCGCCGAGGTCGCGGCCGACCCGCTGGGCGCCAATGCCCGCCTCGGCCGATTCACCAACTCCACCAATCTCTTCGACCTGGCGGCGGTCGCCGTGCCCGCGGGCAACGTGAACGGGCTGCCGTTCGGTGTCATGCTGATCGGCCCGGCCTTCACGGACGAGCGGCTCGTCCGCATCGCCGGGCTGCTCGCCGACCCGCCCGTGCGGCTCGCGGTGATCGGCGCGCATCTGTCCGGACAGCCCCTGAACGGCCAACTCCTCGCAGTGGGCGGGCGACTGGTGCGTAGCACCACGACCGCGCAGGCCTACCGGCTGTACGCGCTGGACACCCTGCCTCCGAAGCCGGGACTGGTCCGGGTCGGCACAAGCGGAGGCGGAGGCACGATCGAGGCCGAGGTGTGGCAACTGCCCGCCGAGGGACTGGGTAAGTTCCTCGCCGCGTTGCCCCGCCCGATGGCGCTCGGAAGCGTGGAACTCTCGGACGGAAGCTTCGTGACCGGCTTCCTCTGCGAGCCCCAGGCCGTCGAGGGCGCCCATGAGATCACCTCATACGGCGGCTGGCGCGCGTACCTGGCCGCGTTGCCCCGCCCCTGAGACCCGCACTGACCGGATACCTCCCGACCTGACGAAACGCTCCTCGCCGCGCCGCCGTTGACGTAACTGGCCAAGCACAGAGCGAACTTGAGGTGCACATGTGCCAGGAAGGCTGAGAGCGGTCAGGGCGCCGCAGATCCGTTCACAGGCTGCGGACCAAACCCCCGTCGCAGCGCAGCGCGGTCCCGGTGATGTACGAGGCAGGGACGCCGCACAGGAAGGCGGCGGACGCCCCGAACTCGGCAGGAGTGCCGTACCGGCCCGCGGGGATCGTGGCCTTGGAGGCGGCCTCGATCTCGGTGACGGGACGCTGCTCGCGTTCGGCCCGTGCGGCGTCCAGCGCCGCCACCCGGTCGGTGGCGATCCGCCCGGGCAGCAGCAGGTTGACGGTGACGCCGTCCGCCGCCACCTCGGTGGCGAGGGTCTTCAGGTACGCGGCCAGGGCGGCCCGTCCGGCGTTGGAGAGGGCGAGCCCGGCCAGTGGCGCGGCGATTCCGCTGGAGCCGATCGCCAGGATGCGGCCCCAGGCTCGACGCCGCATCGCGGGCAAGGCCAGTGCCACCAGCCGCTGTTGGGCCAGCAGGAGCGAGTCCACGGCCGCGGCGATGTCGCCGGTGTCCAGGTCCGCAGCGGCGCCTGGCCGGGGGCCCGGTCCGTTGAGGACCAGGATGTCCGGGTCGCCGTACGCTTCGCGGGCCGCCTCGACCAGCGCCTGCGGCCCGTCCGGGGCGGACAGGTCGGCCTGCACCGCTACCGCTTCGGGCAACGTGGCCGCGATCTGCTGGGCGAGCTCGCCACGTCGCCCGGCCACCACGACCGAGGCCCCTTCGTCGGCCAGCGCTTCGGCGACCGCCCGGCCCAGGCCGCCGGTGGAGGCGGCGACCAGTGCGACACGGCCGCGGATACCGAGATCCATCAGCGCACCTCCTTGGGCAGCGCGGCGAGGTGCCGTTCCAGCTGCGGGACCAAGGCCTCGGGCAGCCGCGGGGCCGGCGGCCGCACCCCCGACTCCGTGATCAGGCCGCGCCGCCGGATGGCCTCCTTGCGCAGCGCCAGCCCGATCCCGACCTGGGCCTCGAAGTTCACGAGCGGCAGATACGGCAGGTAGGCCTCCCGGGCCGCGTCGTGTCCGCCGCTGCGCCAGGCCTCGACGCAGGCGATCAGGCCCTCGGGGCAGGAGAAGCCGGTCATCGCCCCGGCGGCGCCGGCCGCCAGTTCGTCGAGCAGGCCCAGCCCGCCCAGGCCGCCGAAGACCGGCACGTCGAGTTCGGCAGTGAGTCTGGCGACGGCAGCCGGAGTGGGCGGCGCCTCGGCCTTCACCGCCACCGCCGAGGGAACCGCCCGGACGGCACGGACCAGGTCGGCGGTGCGGATGGCGACCCGGCTGGTCTCCGGGTAGTCCTGGACCACGATCCCGGCGCCGGTGGCGTCGTGGACCGCGTTGAGGTGGGCCGCGACCACCTGCGGATCAGGCGAGTTGACCTGCACCATCAGTCCGGCGAGGCGGTCTCCGACCACTTCGCGAACCAGCCGGGCCTCCTCGAGCACCGGTGCCGTGGCGAGCCCGGTCACACCGACGACCAGCGGCAGGCTCACCGTGTCGACCACCGTCTCCAGCACCGTGCGGCGCTCCCCGGCGGAGAGCCGGGCGGCCTCGCCGAAGACGCCGAGCACGGTCAGACCGGTGGTGCCGATCTGTTCGTAGTGCTTCACCAGCCTGGTCAGGCTCGGCTCGTCCACCTCAAGAGCGGATCCGAGGAAGGGTGTGGCGACCACGCCCCACACGCCGGGTGCGAGCTTCTCGGGCATCCGTGGGCTCCCCGCTCCCCTCATCGTCCCGGCCAGACCGGCGGCCGCTTCTGCTGGAAGGCGAGCACGCCCTCCTTGCCGTCCTCACTGTCGAGCGCCGCCATCAGCGCCGGCGTACGCAGCTTGTGGGCGTCCTGCGGCGAGAGCCCGCTGCCCCGCTGGACCATCTGCTTGATGGCTCGCAATGACGTGGGGGCACAGGCGAGGATGTCGGCGACCCAGCGGTTGACGGCCTTGTCCAACTGCTCGGTGGGGCGTGCCGTTTCGAGCCGCGCGTGCTCCCCTGCAGCCAGACAGACAACCACCACCTTGGGACCCACTTCGGAGGGAAGGGCGGCAAACGCCCCCGGACCGAAGCGACCGGAGCCCACTTCCCACTTCTGGTTCGGCAGCACGGCCGGGCCCCGACCGGACTGACACCTGGACCGGTTACGTGGTCAACTCCACGACCAACACCCCTACAAGCACGGGAACTTGGCCCGCATGCTCCTCAGCCGGAAGCCTCAAGCCGAGCGGCTTCGGCTTCGGCTTCGGCTTCGGCTTCGGCTTCGGCTTCGGCTTCGGCTTCGGCTTCGGCTTCGGCTTCGGCTTCGGCGAGTGCTACAAGTCGGTCGCCGACTGCGCCTCGACCCCGTGCACGCAGCCGTGCGGGGGTGCCCCGTTCGCATCCCCTGAACCCGGCACGGGCACGCACCAACACCAGCGCGTACATCTACGGCCCGTACAAGGCAGCCGCGGCGGCACCCCCTCGGCCGACTCCTGACAGATGCACCGGACTACGGCTTGATCCCCTACCAATCCCCGGCAGGGCGGTGGAGCCGCCGTGTCGGCGCCGCGACTCCACCGCCCTGCCCGCCCATGAGCCCGTCGATCGGCTCACAGCGTTCGCCTATGACCGTCTCGGATTTTCGCGACTCAGCCCGGACGGCTTGAACTTTCCATCAGAGCATGATGAGCAGACGTGTATTCGGCTTGAGCTTCCTGTTCACCGAACGACTCTGCACGTACACCTCCAACTTGGGATTGTTCCCCGCCTTCACCGAGACAGTTCCCTGGATCCCCGTACCGAACAGAAGACTGCGCGCCGCGTCGCCCGTATAGGCGCGGTCGGTGTCCTTCTCGACCACGATGACTTCCTTGTTCTGCTGAACCTGAGCCCGGGCGCCCAGCTGGTAGTAACACGCTCCACGTTCGTACGTCACTCCCGGATGCGAATCGACGAAGGGGCGAATCTCGATCTCCTTGTCGACCTTCAGGAGCCGGTACTTGTCGGCCGGAACGGGTTCGAGGTTCGCCCGCACCTCGTCGACCGATATGTCCTGACCGACGGCGAACAGGTTCTTCGTGCCGCGCACTCCCTGCTCGCGGCCCCGGAGGAAGCTGGTCGCGGCGGCGCGCACGGTGCCGATCGCCTCCTCGACGCCCTTCTGGGAGTCCGCATCCCAGATGGCGATGTTTCCGGCCGGGAACCCGTAGTTCTGCGCGGTGCGCTTGGCCAGGGAGTTCGGAACGAGGATCGCGGAAGTCCAGTGCCCCGGAAGCCCGCCCATCGTCGCTGTGATCCTGTCGAGCCAGGGGCCGAGGATGGTCGGATCGCCGTCGTGCCGCCTGTCGCCGCCGGAGGCGTTCTCCTCGCCGTCCGTCACCACGATCTGGAGAAAGCTGTGCTCGCCGTATTCCTCCCAGATGTGGCCCAGGTCGTCCAGAGACTTCAAGGAAGCCTCGATGAGGGCCGTAGCCCCATTGTTGACCTGGTACAGACCCCGCATGGACGGCAGATGCTTCACGTCCATGTCCCAGACGAGATTCTCCACCCGGTGATCGAAAGAGTAGAGACTGATCCGGGTCTCATGTCCGAGGCTGTCCGATTCGGCCTTCAGGCCGGCCACGAACTCGTCCACTACGCGGATGAGTTGATTCTGGTGCGGGCGCATGGAACCGGAACAATCAACGACCAGCGCGACGTGATTCACCTTGTGCTTGATCTTGTTTGCGGACATGTTTCTGCTCCCCCTCCAAGGCTCCCCAAGTGATGTTTTCACTCTATGCGGAGGCACTGACAACGGCGTTTGACGCCCGATCGCCTGCCCGCACCAGGTGCTGCGTCCGGCACCCACAACACGATCGGAAGCCGCCTCCCGGCTCAGAGCCTCCATGCCCTGTGGGGATGCTTGGCGGGCGGAGAGATTCCTGTTCCCCGGCCACTGACGCCGTTGGTGACCGTGCAGAACATCACCACCGCGACGGGCACCCACCCACCGCCGTCGCCTGCGAATCCCACTCGCGCACTCCTTGACCGCACGCCGGATGCGGACGCTGGGACTCGACTCCCCCGCGTTGTCGCGCTGACCGACGAACTCCGCGTCGAGACGTTGCAGTTGTTCTCCCGACGGGAGGAAGCCCATGGATCTCCGGACGCAGTTCACCCACCCTCGCCCATCCGGGTCCTCAGTGAACTGTTCGGCATACCCGGGACACTCGCGGCCCACCAGGCCCCCTCCCGGAGTAACGGTCAAAAGTGGCGGGTGGGTTGACCAAGGGGCGCGTCCGTTGGCGAGGTGGATAGCCTGCCCCCATGGCTACGGGCGAGGGTGTCGAGCGCATCGGTGCAGAACTTGAGGGCCAGGACTGGTGTGCGACGCGCGCGTGGGTGGAGAAGGAGCTGTCCGAGACGGAGCGCATCGAAGATGTCTCCCGGTTACGTGGCGGCTGGACGTCAGAGATGCGCCGCCTGGGCATCTACGGGCCGGGCGGTCGACGCTCACTGGTCCTGCGGTCCTTCGTCAAGCCCTTCTTTCTCCGACACGCAGAGGGTCTGCTGACTCGCGAGGCGGCCATTCTGCGTCTGCTCGGCGATACGGACGTGCCTGCGGCCACACTGGTGGCCGTGGATGCAACGGCGCAGCACTGCGACCACCCCTCCTTGCTGATGTCCCTGCTGCCCGGAAGCGTGCGCCTGGGAGACGAAGGAGTTGACCAGCGTTCCGTACTGCTGGCCCGTCAATTGCTGCGTATCCACCTGCTGCGGGTGACCGCAAGGGCACAGCCTCGTACCTATCAGGCGTGGACTTCTCCCGAGCGGGTGAGTCCACCTCAAAACACCGAGCGGCCTGAGCTGTGGCGACGGGCCGTGGATGCCATCCGACGGGAGCCCCCGGGCCACCGGGCCTGCTTCCTGCACCGCGACTTCCATCCCGGCAACGTCCTGTTCACCGGCATGGGCGACGGTCTGCAGATCAGCGGCGTCGTCGACTGGGTGGAGACTTCCTGGGGGCCGGCTGACCTGGACGTGGCCCACTGCTCGACGGCCCTGGCCTTGCTGCACGGGGTGCCGACCGGCATGGACTTCGCCGACCGATACGCGGAGGCGGGTGGGATGCTGGCCGAAGACCCGGCCGCCCATCTCTACTGGCGGCTGCTGAACGCCCTGGCGTTTGCTCCGGACGCCGAGAAAGTCGCCGCCCCTTGGCGTGAGCTGGACCGCGCTGATCTGACGCCCACGGTACTGACCGGAAGGTTGGAGGGTTACGTGCAAGCCCTCTTCGACCGCTACGCCTGAATCGGATCGGCGGCACGGTCCACGAACAGGAGCCCCGGACCCATGAGTCGACCGCACCGGACCCCCACAGGACAAGTCGCAGTCCCCACTGGTCACTGTCGTCCTTGGACGCCGCTCCCCATGGCGGTTCCTGGAACTGAACTGTGCAGGGATACTCCTGTGGTGCTGTTGACATGGATCGCCGAGGTGGCGGCCGAACCTCTGGTGCTGGAGCCGGATGACCGGCAGGTGGAATGGGAGACCAACACCTGGCGGCTCGGTGCGGAGGACGAGGACAGGATGTCGTTGTCCGTCCCCGAGGTGGTGGCTGCCTTCGAGCGGACCGCTTCCGCCATCCGGTCCCGCATTCGCGACCTGGACTTTCACGGTGTGGCGACGTTCTACGTCTGGCACGACGAACAGGCTGGGCAGCTCCGGTGCTCAACCGGATCGGTGCCCCCGAATGAGTTGCCGTTCGCTGGCTCCTACGTGCATTCCGGTGATCTCGGACCGGTCATCGAGGGATTCCTCGCCGGCCGTCAGCCGGGCGTCGTCACCTGGTCGAATCCGGATGCCGGAAAGAACGCGGAACGCACCGCGGCCGGGCAAGATGTCAGCCCCTTCCCCGTCTGGGTCACCAGCGTCGGAACCGTCTCACACTGACCGGTGCCGCCCGTCCGCACCGACGAGGCGACGGCGGCCGGATGAGTCCGGCGGCAACGACTGCGAACACAGGGAAGTGCTCGGCCTTGCGCTCGCGGAGGCGATGCCGGCGTCGACAGCGCGAACCGCCCCTTCCCACGGCACAATGCCCCCATGACGCACTTCGCTTCCCGCGCAGTCGGAGGATCGCCGCTCTCCTTGTGGTCCAGGGACTCCTTCCTGTCGATCGGCTCCGTGGGATCCGTGCTGTCCATCGGATCGGTGGGCAGCGCGCTGTCCATCGGATCGATCGGCTCCGCACTGTCCGTCGGCTCGATCGGGTCCGCAATGTCGCTGGTGTCGTACGGGTCTCTTCAGAGCATCGGAAGCGTGCTGTCCGTCCAGGCCCGATGGTCCCTGCTGACCGCCGGCCCGCGCCGCGCGCTCGGCTCGCGCGGCACACTCACCGCACTCAGTGTGGGCGGCCTCGCCGTGGCCGGCGCACTCGTCCTGCGCACACGGGGCGGCAGGCGATGACAGGCCCGGACCTCATGCGTGCCGTCACCGGTCACGGCCCAGCCGCGGTTGCCGGTCCGCCGGCCCATGACTGTTCGCCGTGAGGCTACGAACGTATCCGCGGCGAACCGCTCGGCCGACGCCGGCGAGCATACGAAGAGGCACACCGCTCCGCTGCCGGACCGTGTCGGGAAGTTCACCGACACCTTCGCTTCCGCTGCCGTCGTCGTCGATGCCGCCATCGGTGTGGGCAAAGGTCGCCGCCCACGGCCCATTCGATGGCCGGTCGGCTGCCGGAACGCACGAATAGACAGGGCCTTTCGCCGTCTGTCAGTGACCCTTGAAAGCCTCCTCCAGCCACCAGGACGGATGCTCGGCGGTGACCTTGGCGTCGATGAGCAGGGGTGTGGAGCGCGGCCCGGCGACCCAGTCCCGGACCGGTTCGAGGTCGGCGAGGGCGCGGACGGTGACCGCTTCGAAGCCGTAGCCCCGGGCGACGGCGGCGATGTCCGTGGGCGGGAACACGACTGTGTCCAGGGGGAATTCGCCGGGGCCGAAGTGATGGACCTCGGCCCCATAAGCGTCGTCGTTGTAGACGACGACCACCATCGGCAGGCCCAGGCGGCGGACCGTGTCCAGTTCTACGGCGCTCATCAGCGCGCCGCCGTCCCCGAGGGCGGCGACGGGCAGCCGGTCGGGCCGGGCCAGCGCAGCACCGATCGCCGTCGAAAGGCCAAGGCCGATGGATTGGAACGCCTGGGTGAAACACAGGCTGTTGTGGTCGGGCACGGACAGGAACATGGAGGGGTAGCCCATGAAGTTCCCTGAGTCCACTCCCATCACGCGCTCCGCGGGCAGCAGGTCGTCCAGCGCGATGCTCAGCGTGCGTGGGTCGATGCGCTCATGGCTGCTCTCGTCCTTGTAGGACACGTCCCGCCAGCGCACGTGTGCGGCGATGGCCTCTCTGATGGCGAGGGTGTGGTAGCCGGGCCGTTGGCCTCCGCTCGTCTCGAGGGCGCGCCGTGCGGTGCGTTCGACATCCCCGGTGATGCCGAGGTGGATGGTGCGGTGCCGGCCGAGGGCGGCGGGGTCGTCGTCGACCTGGACGACAGTGGCGTCCGCGGCGATCAGCCGGCCGTGCCGCATCGTCCACATGTTCAGCGCGCAGCCCCAGCCCACGATCAGATCCGCGCCCTGTACCAGTTCGGCGGTCAGGGGCGAGGAGAAGCCGCCGGACACGTCGAGCGACCACGGATTGTCGTGGAACAGCCCGCGGGCGACAGCAGAGGTGGCCAGGAGCGCGCCGTGCCTCTCGGCGAGCTCGACCAGGGCGTCGCGCCCGTGGGGCGTGCGCGCTCCCCGGCCGGCGACGAAGACAGGGCGCTCCGCGCGTTCGAGGGTCTGCACCAGTTCGGCGACGGCGTCCGACTCGGGCTCGACCGGGATCCGTTCGGGAGGCGGGGAGACCGGAGTACTGGTGGGGACGTCCAGGGCCTGGATCTCCAACGGGAGATTGAGCAGTACGGTACGGCGCTCGTGCAGGGCACGGCGCACGGCGGCGCATGCCTGCTCGACCGCGTCCTCGGCCGAGGTCACCCGCGCGCTGACCGCGCCCACCGAGTGCGCCAGCGCGTCCTGGTCGACGTAGAAGTTCGAGTTGGTCTCGGTGGTCTCCGCCGCGAGGACGAGCAGCGGGGTGCGGCTCTTGGCGGCCTCGGCGACGCCGGTGAGCGCATTGGTCAGCCCGCACCCCTGGTGCACCGACAGCGCCGCCACCGTGCCGCTCATGCGGGCATAGGCATCGGCCATGGTGGCCGCCCCGCCTTCATGGCGGGCCGCGACGAACCGGGCGCCGGCCGCGACCAAAGCGTTGGTCACATGGAAGTTGCCCGAGCCGACCACGCCGAAGACGTGGTCGACGCCGGCCGCGGCCAGTGCCCGGCCGACCGCTTCTGCGACCTTCATCCGTGCTCCACCAGCGCGAGCACGCGGGCAGGGGCACCGGAGCCGGTGACGATCGGCAGCGGTCCGGCCAGGACGACGGCACCGGTCGGCGGCAGCGCGGCGAGGTTCTGCAGCTGCGTCAGGCCGTACTTGCCGCTGCCCATCAGGAAGGAATGGCACGGGAAGGCCGGATCGAAGCCCGATGCCTGACCGGCGTCGGTACCCACCGTCTCAACACCGAGACCGATCACGGGCGACTCCTCGGCGACCCAACGGGCGCACTCCGCCGAGAGTCCCGGAGTGTGCGGGCCGTTCTCGTCGGCGTTGAGGAACTCCTGCTGAGCGTGCGAGCGGTCGTCCCAACCTGTGCGCAGCAGCAGCCAGCCCGCGTCGGGCAGTGGCCCGTACTTCGCTTCCCACGCCTTGACGTGGTCGATCTCGACCAGGAAGTCGGGGTTCGCGGCCGCCTCGGCGGAGAAGTCCAACACGGCTGCCGGAGCGATCAGTTGCTGCGCGGGCACGGATGCCACGTCGGCGAGCGCCTGCCCCGTGATCCAGTGATTGGGCGCGTCGAAATGCGTGCCGGTGTGCTCGCCGCTGCGGAAGTTGTTCCAGTACCAGGCGGGTCCCCGGTCGTCGTAGCGGCTGATCTCCTCCAGTTCGAAGACCGCGGTCTGGCCGAACTGGGCGGGCAGTTGGAGCACCGGCGTGGACGACGACAACGGCGCCGTCAGGTCGACGACCTCGATCGAGCCACTGCGCAACGCGGACGTCAGCGCGGCGAGGACGGAGGGGTGGGACATCATGGCCTCCTGCGGCTGGGGGCTGATCCGCGACGATCATAGTGCTGGCGCAGACATGGAGAGGGCGGCACCACAGGTACGACACGCCTCAAGTGCGGCTGTCTGCTATCTGTCCAAGGCAGGAAGGTGCGCGAGGCCGGTTTCGTTCATGATGCGCTCGACCGTGGCATCAAGCCGGCTGTCGGCACCGATCACCGACTCCAGGCCGCCGGGAAGCAGGTCCCGCTCCCGGTACCAGTCACGCAGGTGCTGCTCAGTGACCTGGGCCAGATACTCGTGATCGGCCTTCGACGCGTGCCGCACCAGCGTCTCCTCGATCGAGATGTCGAGGTAGTAGCAGCGGGAGACACCACGATGGGCCCCGACCAGGCCGGCGACCATGTCGCCGTAGCGGTCGGCGTACAGGATTCCCTCGACCACCACGTGGTATCCGGCGTCGAGCGCGTAGCGGGCGACCGTGTCGATCAGGCCGATGTTGGCACCGCCGGGCACGTCCCGCTCGCGCAGCACGATCCGACGCAGGTTGTCCTGCCCCACCAGCGCCAGGCCCCTCCCGAAGCGGTCCCGGATCCCGGCCGCCACCGATGACTTGCCGGAAGCCGAGTTCCCGCGGACCACAACCAGCCGGGTCTCTTCCGTTCCCACACTCACGGGCAGAACCGTAGCCGCGACGGAAAGACTCGGCCACGCGGAATAGGTCATTACTCTGGCCGCACGAGAGGTGGATCTCGCCGACGTGGTGGACGAGAGAGAAGGGGACACCAGCGTCGTCCAATGGCGGGCGGGCCGTGAGGGGTCCTGGCTGGGCGAGGAGATGCGCGCGGCGTTGGTGGGACTCCCGTCAGAGAGTCGCTCCGGGGAGGAGCGAGGAGGGGTGCGATATGCGCGGAGCGCCAGGCATCAGGCACAGTCACAGCGGCAGCGGCAGCGGCAGCGGCAGCGGCATGGTCACCGTCGCCGTGCTTGCCACCCTCCTCACCGGCGCGGGATGCGCCTCGGACTCCGGTGGCACGGCGGACTCCAGTAGCAAAAACATCCCGCCGAAGACCTCTGCCGGCTCCCTCACCTGGGAGTTCGAGCACATCGCGGACTTCAGCGGAAAGATCACCGATGTCGCCGCCCTGGCCAAGGACGACGTCTGGGCGGTGGCGACCGAGAACAACGGCAACTCAAATGCTCACCTCCTGCACTACGACGGCACGCAGTGGAAGCGTGAGCCCCTGCCCGAAGCCCTCGGCACCAGCCTCTACCCACCCTCCCTCGAAGAGGTCGGTGAGAAAACGTTGTGGCTGCGGCCGCAGACGCAGTCGCAGACCACAGAAGATGCCTCCGCCATGAACCGCTGGGCACAGTGGGACGGCATGCGCTGGTCGCCGGTGCCGAACCCTCCGCCAGGCAGTGCCGGTGACTTCGAGGCCACAGGCCCGGACGACATCTGGACCCTCGACGCCGCCAAGCAGACGGCACAGCACTGGAACGGCACCCGCTGGACCACGACCCGCCTGCCCTACGGAACCTCCGACCTGGCAATCGTTGGACGGGACGACGCCTGGGCGGTCGGCAGCCGGTCAACGGGGCCGGGCACCGAACTGGGCACCGGCGAGGGCTACAGCCAGCCCGCCTCGATGCACTGGGACGGTACGTCCTGGAAACCGGTGGACACCCCACAAGCGCACTTCAAGGACCCCGTCCCACCGGAACCCGGCGCCGACCTCAGTCAGGTCTTCGCCCTCGACAGCGGTGAGATCCGCGCGTACGGCATCAACACCTTCAACCACGGCGAGGTCGACGACGAGCCCGCGGACCAGTTCCTCCGGCTGCGCTGGGACGGCTCCAAGTGGGTCGAGCAGGAGCCCGCGCCGGGCGGTTGCGCTCTGCGCAGGCCGGTCGGCCAGGACGACAACGGCCTTTTCCTGGACGGCAATTGGTACCTCACCGACGGCGGCACATGCGTGAAGATCAAGCGCCACCGTCTCCCCGTGTCCACCGGCGCCCGCAAAGCGTCGAACCAGTCCTTGTGGCTGGAGGAGATCCACCAGGTGCCCGGCACCGACGAATGGCTCGGTGCCGGACACGTCCAGGTCAATCAGTCCGGTGACCCCTTCGGCGCCCCCGTCGTCGTACGCCTCAAGCGGGGCTGCTGACCTCCTCGACCACCGAAAGCCCGGCCGAGGCTCCGGCGCGGCTCAGCCTCGGACCTTCATCAGGGGCGCTGTCCGGTGGGTGATCGCCCGTCAAGACAGGATCTCGACGTACCCGTCGGTTCCGTGCACGCGGATCCGCTGCCCGTCCCGGATCAGCCGGGTGGCCTGCTCCACGCCCACGACGGCCGGCAGGCCGTACTCCCGGGCGATCACCGCACCATGGGTCATCAGGCCACCCACCTCCGTCACCAGGCCCGCGATTCCGACGAACAGCGGAGACCAGCTGGGGTCCGTGAAGGCCGTGACCAGGATGTCGCCCGCTTCGAGATCGGCGTCCGCCATGTCGAGGATGACGCGGGCCCGCCCCTCGATGGTCCCGGCGGAAACCGGTACGCCGATCAGGGCGCCTGCCGGCGCGTCGTCGCGCCGGTACGCCCCGGTGAGGGCTTCGCCGTCCGAGGTGAGCACCCGGGGTGGCGTGAGCGCGTGGAACGAACGGAACGCCTCCTTGCGCTGCTGGATGAGCTCTTCGTCCACCTGGTGCGAGCGCACGACGTCGTGGAGTTCCTGGAAGGTGAGGTAGAAGACGTCCTCCTTCTCAGGAAGCACGTCGGCCTGCACGAGGAGCTCGGCCTCCGCCAGCAGAGCCTGCTTGTAGACGAAGTAGCGGCTGATGATGCCGTACTTGGGGTACTCCCGATAGCCGATGAAGGTTCTGACCCGGTCGATCATCCCCTTGACCTCGTCGGCTTTCCGGTCCCCGTCCGGCAGGGCGCGCAAGCGTGACAGCACGTCCTGTTCCTTCTTCTGGGCCTTCTGCCGCCCTTGCTCGAAGCGCCGCTCGGCGGCGCCCGGCTCGAAGTTCCTGACGTTGTCGAGGATCACGGGCACCAGCGTGCTGGGGCGCTCGCGCCAGCGTGGCCTCGTGATGTCGATCTCGCCGACGCAGCGCATGCCGTACCGGTCGAGGTAGGCCTCGATCGCGTCGCGCGCCTCGGTCCCGCCCGCGAGCTTCGCCAGGTCGTCCAGGAAGTCATCGCCGTCGACGCCTTGCAGGAACGCCACCACTTCCGGCTGCGGGCGGATCACGTCCGCGACGTCGAGCAGTGCCAGTCCCATCTCCGAGGTGATGTTGTCGGGGGCGGACAGCGTCAGCGTGTCAGCCACGTTCTTCTCGCCGAGCCACTCCTGCAGCTTGTCGTTGAGCCACCACGTCGCCTCCATCCCGGCCATGATCGCCTGAATGCTCAGCGGATCACTGAGCACTCGCTTGTGCTCCTCGAAGGCCTCCAGCAGGAAGTCGAACAGCGCCGGTCCGGTCTTCGTCCGAATGTCGCGCTCCAAGGCGGCGATGGATGCCCGGCTGCGCTCGATGAGCTCGGTGACGACGGCCGGATCGGTGTCGATCGGGGCGGGCGGGCCGCCGGCCGGCGGCCCGCCGGGGCCCGCGTCCGGGAGCGTCGGGACGAAACCGTCGCGGTCGAGGACGGTCTCCAGAGCGTGCCTGATCAGCGGATCGCCCTTGCCCATCGCCTCAAGGAGGCCGGCGCGGCTCGCGGGCGAGGCCAGGCGCCGGGTGACGTCGACGAACAGTCTGCCGCCGGCCTCGTGCATCGGCACCATGGCCGTGAGCTGCCACATGGAGAACCCGAGGGGCTTCATGGGGTCGGTCATCATCTGCCCATGGCCGACAGAGACGTAGACGTGGTTGTCCTGGTCTCCGCTCTCGGGAATGGGGAACAGCGTCGTGATCGGCCGGCTCTGCACGATCTGGAAGCCGTCGTCGACCAGGCACCATTCGATGTCCTGCGGGCGGCCGAAGTGCGCTTCGATCCGCCGCCCGAGCTGCGCGAGCCGCACGGCCTGCGCATCCGTCAGCGCGGGCTGCTCCTGCTGCTGCGAGTCGATCGTGACTTCCTGCGTCCCGCCGGCCGGAAGGGCGTGAACGGCGCGCTGTTTGGCGGCGATCGCCTTGTCGACGACTTCGCCGTCCCGCACCTTGAAGACGTCCGGGTTCACCAGACCGGAGACCAGGGCCTCGCCGAGGCCGAAGCCGGCGTCCACGGTGGCGACCTTCCGGTTGCCGGTGACGGGGTCGGCCGTGAACAGGATGCCGGACGCATGCGGGAAGACCATGCGCTGCACGACCACGGCCATGTGGACCGTGCGGTGGTCGATGCCGTTCCGCTGGCGGTAGGTCACGGCCCGCTCGGTGAACAGCGAGGCCCAGCAACGGCTGATGTGCTGGAGGATCGCCGTCGGTCCCACGACGTTCAGGTACGTGTCCTGCTGGCCGGCGAAGGAGGCCGTCGGCAGGTCCTCGGCCGTGGCGCTGGATCGGACGGCGTAGGGGGCCTGCTCGCCGAGCTGGGCGAGCGCGCGGGTGATCGCCGCGGCGAGATCGCCCGGGACGGCGATCCCTTCGATGGTCCGGCGAATCTGCGCGCTGAGCCTGCGGATGGCCTCCCGGTCGTCCGGGTGCAGGCGCGACAGCTGGTCGAGCTGATCGTCGATCGACGGTGCTTCCGCCATGATCCGCCGGAAAGCGTCCGTCGTCACGCAGAAGCCACCCGGCACGCGGACGCCTTCGATCCGCGACAGCCCGCCCAGGTGCGCGCCCTTGCCGCCGACGACCGAGACCTGTGTCCCGTCGACGTCTTCAAGATCCAACACGTACTGCTCAATCACTGCGTTACCTCCGAGGCAGCCGTGCTGCGTCGCACTGCGGTGGCCGGTCGGATCACCGGCACCTCCCACTCTGTCGAACTTCTTGTCGCGCACGTCCTCATCCCTGCTTGTGTTTCCTCTGCAGAGCCGGCCGACCACTCCACCCGGTCGGGCGGCCCGCACCCCCCGCAACCCCATTGCCTGTCCCCCAGCGGTTCGACGTCACCGCGCCCCCTACGTCGACACCAACACACACGTCGTGCCCGCGTCTCCGCAGGTTGTGGCGTCGGCGGACGATTCTGCGCCATGACCCGGGCCTTGCGGCAAGCCCCCCAACGCGCTATAAGTTGAGAGTGGCAAGGAGAGTTCTCTCCTTGCCTTTGTCTTTTCCATTGCCTGTGCGCCTTTGCCGTGCGATGGAACTGAGAACCTTCACGCGAAGCGGTACGGTCACCAGCTCGCTGAGACGGCGCGGGCTCAGCCCGGTGAACGGTGGACGGGGGAAGGCTCCGACGCCGTGATCACGCCAGCCACGCCAGCCACGCCAGCCACGCCAGGATCACCACAACTTTGCCCGCGGCTCAGCCTCAACCGCACGCTCTGGTTACCGCTGAGCGGCAATCCCCCTGCGGGGTCGTGTGGCGATGCCCTCATCAGGTGGGGAGGGCCCGTCAGTTGCGGGACGAGCCTTACGGGTCGTCCGATGTAACGAGTCTGTAGACGTGGGTGAGGGCGCGAGCGATCGCGCACGGTTGCCGGATCGGCGTCACCGTTCGGTCATGCCATGGCAGGTCCTCGGCCAACTCCCCGTCCGTTCTTCTTTTCTGTGGACAAAGTGTGGACGCTCCGCGACCTCATCCCTACGCTGAGCGTCGCTCGGCCACAGAAGTCTGCGTTACCCACAGCGGAACCACGCAGGAGGAAGAGTGACGCCACGCCCCGTGCACATGTCCCGCCCCAGACGTCGCGGCGCCCGAAGAGCCACCGGGCTGCTGCTCACCGCTCTCCTCGGTGCCGGTCTGGTCGCCCCGGCGCCTGCCTCGGCCGATGACCATCCACGGCCGTTCGCGGATCTGCCCCCGCAGGAACCGGGGGTGACCCTGCGCGTCTTCGACATCCAGTCACCACTGAGCAAGCTGTGCGATCTGAAGCCCGCGCAGACCCCGAACGTCGACAAGCTGATCCCCACCGCCGACTGGACGTCCACCGACGGCTTCGGGTTCGAGAACAACTTCGTCTCGCAGATCATCGGCAATCTGAACGTGCCGGAAGCCGGCTCGTACGGATTCCGGCTCATCAGTGACGACGGTTCGCGGCTCTTCCTCGGCGGACAGCAGGTCATCGATCACGACGGGCTGCACGGAGCCGAGCCCAAGGACGGCGAGATCACGCTCAATGCCGGCTACCAGTCGCTGCGCATCGACCACTTCGACGCGGGCGGTGGCCAGCAGGTCACCCTGCAGTGGAAGCCGCCGGGAAAGAGTGAGTTCACCACCGTGCCGAACTCCGTGCTGAGTACGGACGCCGGTGTCGTACGAGTGACGGCGCCCGGCCGCAAGGAGTGCGAGGGGACGTACGACACCCCCGGTGACGGGCTGCCACTGACCGAGGTCAACCCCGGCTACAAGCTGACCGATCTGCGGCCCAAGGGCTTCGAGCCGCAGGTCTCCGCGATGGACTGGCTGCCCGACGACCGCCTTGCGATCACCACCTGGGGCGGCAGCACCGAGACGAAGGGCGAGGTGTACCTCCTCGACCACGTCACCGGGGACACCGGGCCCGACAAGGTCACGTACAAGAAGATCGCCGAGGGGCTCAAGGAGCCGATGGGGATCAAGTACGTGGACGGGAAGCTGTACGTCTCCGAGAAGCATCAGCTGACCGAGCTCGACGACACCGACGGCGACGACGTCATTGACGAGAAGCGGAAGATCGCCGAGTGGCCGTATGGCGGGAACTTCCACGAGTTCGCCTTCGGGCTGCTCTACGACAAGGGCGACTTCTATCTGAATCTTTCGGTCGCGATCAACTACGGCGGAGCGAGCACGGATCCGCAGCCCGCGCCGAACCGCGGTACGACCATCAAGGTCAACAAGGCTACGGGCAAGGTCAGTTACCTCGCCGGCGGTCTGCGTACCCCGAACGGGATCGGGCGCGGCCCGGGCAATGATCTGTTCGTCGCGGACAACCAGGGTGGCTGGCTGCCCGCGTCCAAGCTGGTGCACATCAAGCAGGACCGGTTCTTCAATCACTACATGAACCCGGACGGTCCCTTCGACGACCAGCCCGTCACGAAGCCGGCGCTCTGGCTGCCGCAGAACGAGATCGCCAACTCGCCCAGTACGCCGATGCAGTTGAAGAAGGGGCCGTTCGCCGGGCAGATGGTCTTCGGTGACGTGACGTACGGCGGGCTCCAGCGGGCCGACCTGGAGAAGGTCGCCGGCGAGTACCAGGGTGCGGTGTTCCGGCACACGCAGGGACTCGAGACCGGTATCACCCGGATCAGCACCGGGCCCGACGGCGCGATCTACACCGGCGGGCTCGGCGCCGACGGCAACTGGGGCCAGGAGGGCAAGCTCCGCTTCGGGCTGCAGAAGCTGACGCCGACCGGGAAGACCGCCTTCGACATCAAGACGATGCGCGCCACCCGCGACGGCTTCGAGCTCACCTACACCAAGGCTCTGTCCGAGGAGACCGCGACTAAGCTGACCAAGGGCGCGTACTCCGTCGAGCAGTGGCGCTACGTGCCGACACCCGCGTACGGCGGCCCGAAGGTCGACGAGGAGTCGCTGCCGGTCGTGTCGGCGAAGCTCTCCGACGACCGCCGCAAGGTCCGGCTCGCCATCCCGGGCCTGAAGGCGGACCGCGTGGTGCACGTGCGGTCGCCCCGCCCGTTCTCGTCGTCCGAGGGCGAGCAGTTGTGGTCCACCGAGGCTTGGTACACGCTCAACGCCAAGCCTGGTCCCGAGGAGCCGGTCACCACCTACGACGCCGAGTCGGCAAAGCTCTCCGGCAGTGCCGGCATCGACACCGAGCACGTCGGCTACACCGGCGGGGGCTTCGTCGACGGCTTCGGCGAGCAGGGGGCGAAGGCGAGCTTCGACGTCGTGGTCGACAAGAAGGGCACCTACGACGTGGGCCTGCGGTACGCGAACGGCCCGCACCCCGCACCGGGCACCAAGACGATCAGTGTCACGGTCAACGGCGGTGACCCGAAGCAGACGAGCCTGCCGTCCACGGGCGAGTGGAGCCGCTGGTCCACCAAGACCGAGCGGCTCGCACTGCGCAAGGGCCGCAACACGATCACGTACGCCGTCGGGGCCGGTGACACCGGTCATGTGAATCTCGACGCGCTCGACGTGCGCCGGCCCGGCGCCCGGATCGACCTGTTCTCCGGCGGGAGCATCTCCACCGCCTGGCAGCACTCGGACGGCCGCAGCGCGGAATGGCCGCACACAGCCGAGAAGTCCATGGAGGTCTGCTGCGGCGACCTGCGCACGAAGCAGCACTTCGAGGACTTCAAGCTGCATGTCGAGTTCCGGGTGCCGAAGCTGCCGGACGACGTGACCGGACAGAACCGGGGCAACAGCGGGGTCTATCTCCAGGAGCGTTACGAGGTGCAGATCCTCGACTCGTTCGGCGTGGAGAAGCTCGCGGACAACGAGGCGGGGGCGATCTACCAGAAGAAGGCCGCCGACCTCAACGCGTCCACCGCGCCGGAGACTTGGCAGACGTACGACATCACGTTCCGCGCGGCCCGCTTCGACGCGGACGGCAAGAAGACGTCCGACGCCAGGGTCACGGTGGTGTGGAACGGCAAGAAGGTCCACGACAACGTGGCGGTCGACGGCCCGACGGGCGCGGGCGACCCCGAGTCCGCGGCGGCCGGGGCGATCCGGCTCCAGGACCACGGGAACAAGGTGCGATTCCGGGATGTGTGGGTGGAGCCACTGTCCTGACCTGGTTGCTTCCACAGGGCACCCTGCCGACGGGCCCAGTCGCGTGGGCTGTCGGCGGGGTGCCGCCCCACGGCCCACGCGACTGGGCTCAGCCGATCAGAACGTTCACACCGTGGCCGCCCGCGCCCTGACCGCGTCCGCCGGGTCCCAGCCCGCGCGCGGCACCGAGGCGAGCAGGAGCCGCGTGTACGGGTTCTGCGGGGCGGCCAGGACATCGGCCGTCGGGCCCTGTTCGACCACGGTGCCTCGGCGCATGACCACGGCCTCGTCCGTGATGTGCTGGACGACCGCCAGGTCGTGGCTGACGAAGACGAGGGCAACCCCGGTGTCGCGGCGGATCTCTTCGAGCAGGTGCAGGATCTGTGCCTGGATCGACACGTCGAGCGCGGCCACCGCCTCGTCGAGGACCAGCACCTTGGGGTCGACCGCCAGCGCCCGCGCGATGGCGAGTCGCTGACGCTGGCCGCCGGACAGGCCGTGCGGCCGGGCCCCCGACTCACGTGCGCCGAGGCCTACTTGTTCCAGGAGTGCGTCGGCGAGGGACTCGTCCCGACCGTGCAGGCGCAGGGCCGTGGTCAGGCACTGGCGGGACGTGAGCCGGGGGTCCAGGGAAACGTACGGGTCCTGGAAGACCATCTGGATCTCGCGGGCCCGCGCGAGGCGTGCCCGGCTGCCGCGCGGGGTGCGTGGGGTGCGGGTGTGGCCGGAAACGGAGACGGTGCCGGCGTCAGGCTGTACGAGGCCCACGAGCATGCGCGCGACGGTCGTCTTGCCGGATCCGGACTCGCCGACGATGCCGAGTGAGCCGCCCGCCGGGACGGTGAAGGTGACGTTGTCGGCCGCGGTGAGACGCCCTCCGCCGGGCAGACCGTATGTCTTGTGCAGTCCTTTCACTGCCAACAGCGGGGCGTCCTGCGGTACTTCGGTGGTCATCGGGCGCTCCTCTTCAGTGGGCCCGGGCCCGGGCCGGTGGGTTCGGGCAGTCGGCGGCAGGTCGCGCTGCCCCCGCCGGTCAGGGGTGACGGCGCGGGCGACCAGGTCGAGCACGCGGGTTCCGCGTCGGCACAGCGGTCCGCGAACTCGCAGCCGCCGAACGTGTCCGCGAGGGACGGCGGGCGCCCGGGGATCGGGCGCAGGTCGCGCCGCCCCTCCCCCAGCGTCGGCGAGCAGGCGAGCAGTCCCTTCGTGTAGGGGTGGCGTGGCCGGTCGAAGAGCTGGGTGGCGGGCTGTTGTTCGACAACCCGGCCCGCGTACATGACGTACACGCGGTCGCAGTACGCGGCGGCGAGGTGGAGGTCGTGCGTGATGAACAGGAGTCCGAGGCTCAGGTCGGCGCGCAGGGTGCGCAGGAGCGAGAGGATTTCCGCCTGGGTGGTGACGTCCAGGGCGCTGGTCGCCTCGTCGGCGAGCAACAGCCTGGGGTCGGCGGCGAGGGCGCCGGCGATGACGACGCGCTGGAGCATGCCTCCGGACAGTTCGTGCGGGCGCTGGCGGGCGCGGCGTTCGGGGTCGGAGAGGCCGACGGTGTCGAGGAGCTCGACGGCCCGGGTGCGGGCCGTCTTCTTGTCGAGGCCGGTTCCCGTCAGCCGTTCGACGAGGAAGTCGCCGACGCGGCGGACCGGGTTGAGGGCGGAGCGCGGGTCCTGGTGGACCATGGCGACCGTACGGGAGCGGTGGCGGCGCAGGTCGTCGCCGGTCAGGGCGAGGACGTCCGTGCCGTCGACGCGTACGGATCCGGATATGGCTGTTCCGTCGGGCAGCGTGCGCAGGGCCGCCTTGGCGGTGGTGGACTTGCCCGAGCCGGACTCGCCCACCAGGCCGACCACTTCGCCGCTCGCCACCTGGAGGGAGACGCCGTTGAGTACGGGCCGGGCGGTGCCTGGCAGTTGGAGGGTGAGGTTGTCGATGTCGAGGAGCATGGCTACTTCCTGCTGCCGAGTCGGTCGGCGGCCCAGACCCCGACGACGTTGAAGGACACCACGACGAGGGCGATGGCGAAGCCCGGTACCAGGGCGGGCAGGAGCGCGCCCTGGACGACGGCGGCCTGTCCTTCCTGGACCATCAGTCCCCAGTCGGAGCTGGGCGGCTGGGCGCCGAAGCCCAGGTAGGAGAGCGTGGCCAGGGACATCAGGGCCTCGCCGAAGAGGACCACGAGATAGCCGACGACGGCCCGGCCGAGGTTGGGGACGAGGAAGCGGGCACAGATCCTTGCGCCGCCCATGCCCAGGACCCGGTAGGCGTCGATGTACGGCTTGCGGCGCTCGGCGAGGGCCACTGAGCGGGTGTACTTGGCGACGGTCGGGGTGTACGCGAGTCCGAGCGCCAGCACCGATGTCGTCATGCCGGAGCCGAAGACGGCGATGATCAGGACGGTGAACAGGAGCCCGGGGAAGGCGTACATGACGTCGGTGAGGCGGGAGACGAGGGTGTCCACCCAGCCGCCGCGCCAGGCGGCGAGCGTGCCGAGGGTGACGCCGAGGAGTGCGGCGATGGCCAGCAGCAGGATCGGGGCGATGAGGCTGGTGCGGGCTCCGTACAGGACGCGGGAGAGCAGGTCCTGCCCGGAGGAGTCGGTCCCGAGGAGGTGGTCGCCGCTCGTGCCGACGAGGGACGCCGAGAGGTCGATCGTGTCGGGTGCGTACGGGGCGAGCAGGGGTGCGAGGACTGCGGCGAGCACGACGAGGGTCATCACGCCGCCCGCGACGACGACGCCGAAGGGGCGCCGTTCCTTCGCGGGTTTCAGGCCGATGGGTGCGAGGGTCTGGGCGCTCATGCGGCGGCCTCCTTCACCCGCGGGTCGAGCAGCGGGTGGACCAGGTCGACGAGGGTGGTGACCACGATGTAGCCGGTGACCATGAGGAGGAGTACGGCCTGCGCGACCGGGAAGTCGTGGGTGTTGATCGCGCCGACGAGCAGGGATCCGACGCCGCTGATCCCGAACGCGGTCTCGACGACGACGGTGCCGGCGAGCATGCCCGCCATGACGAGGCCGCACATGGTGACGATCGGGCCGAGGGCGTTGCGCAGGATGTGCCGGAGCACGATCTCGCGTTCGGGGATGCCTGAGGCCCGGGCGGCCTCCACGTGGTCGGCGGCGCCCGCGTCGACCATCGACTGCCGGGTGACGCGGCTGATGAGGGCGAGCGCGCCGAGCGCGAGCGAGAGGGCGGGCAGGGTCAGATGGTGCAGGCCGCCGGCGAAGCCCTCGCCGCTGCCGGACACCGGGAACCAGCCCAGCTGTACGCCGAACAGGGCGACCAGGGCGATGGCCGAGACGAACGAGGGCACCGACGCGGCGAGCGTCGTGCCGCCGACGACCGCCGAGTCGATCCAGGTGCCGCGGCGCACGGCGGCGAGGATTCCCGCGCCGACACCGAGGACGACGAAGAGCAGGGTCGCGTAGGCGACAAGGGCGAGTGTCGTCGGGAAGCGAGCGGCGACCAGGTCGGCGACCTGGTCGCCGTACTTGAAGGAGCGGCCGAGGTCGAAGTGGAGACAGTCGCCGAGCCAGCGCCCGTACTGCACGACGAGCGGCTCGTCGAGGTGGTACTGCGCGCGCACCAGGTCGAGCTTTTCGGGGGTGAGTTTGTCGCGGCCGCCGGCCAGGAAGACGGCGGGGTCGCCGGGTGCGGCGTACACCGCGGCAAAGATGACGAAGGACGCGGCGACGAGGGTGGCGAGCAGTCCGGCGAGGCGCCGGGAGATCCGGGCAAGCATCGGTGGTCAGCCCTTCTTCGCGCCGAGTTCGGCGGCCCACGGGTAGTAGAGGTACGCCATGGAGGCGGGCGGTCCGGTGAGCTTCGTGTTGAGGACGAGGACGGAGGGGACCTGGGCGACGGAGATCCACACGGCGGCGTCGGTGAACTTCTTCTGGACGTCGACCGCGAGCTTGGCCCGCTGGGCGTCGTCGAGGGTGGCGAGTGCCTTCTTCACCTCGGTGTCGTACGCCGCGTCCTTGAAGCCGACCCAGTTGTTCGAGGAGTCGGACAGGGCGTTGTCGTAGAAGCCCATCGGGTCGGCCTTGGAGATGTACCAGTCGCCGGCCAGGACGTCGATGTCGGCGCGGGCCTGCGGGTCGCTGTAGAACTGCTCGAACTGCGAGGTCGGGACGGTCTTGATCTGTCCCGTGAGGCCGATCCGCTGGAGGGCCGCGCGGACCGCGTTGGCGATGACGGTGCGGCCCTGGCTGGCGTCGGTACCGATCACGATCGGGGTGGCGGCATCGGCCCCGGAGTCCTTCACCAGCTGCTTGGCCGTGGCGAGATCGTCGGCCGAAGGGCTGGCGGGCGCGTAGTCGACGGCCTTCTGGGCGGCTTCGAAGACGGGCTTCTCGTAGCCCCAGGCGCCGGAGCCGACCGGGGTGCCCCAGGGCTGGACCATGCCGCCGTAGCCGGACGCGGCGATGCCCTTGCGGTCGAGCGCGAGGGACAGCGCCCGGCGGACCTTGGCGTCCTTCAGTCCGCCGCGTTCGGTGGGGATGAGGACGAGCGACGCGGTGGAGGGGCCGTAGTGCTGCTCGATGCCCTTCTTGCCCTGGAGGGCAGCGGCGGTGTTGGGCGATTCGGCGTACGCGCCGTCGGCCGCGCCGGTCGTCAGGGCGTTGACGAGGGCGCTGTCGGCGGCCCAGCGGAAGGTGACCTGCTTCGTCAGCGGCTTCTTGCCCCAGTAGGAGTCGTAGCGGCGGATGGTGATGGAGTCGCCGGACTTCCAACTGCTCAGCTCGTACGGCCCGGTGCAGGCGTCGGGCTGTCCGGGTGTGCCGAAGTCCTTGCCGGCCTTCTCGACCTGCTCCTTGTTCCACACGATGCCCGCGTCGCCCGCGAGTGCCTTGAAGAACATGGCGTCCGGCGCCTTGAAGGTGATCGTGACCTGGCGGGCGCCGGTCTTCTTCATCGCGGCGATGTTGCCGAACTCGTCGCCCTGTTCCATGTCGGGGTCGGCGTGCCGCTTCAGGCTCCACAGCACGTCGTCGGCGGTCATCGGGGTGCCGTCGTGGAAGGTGACGCCGGAGCGCAGGGTCAGGACGAGGGTCTTGTCGTCCGGCGTCTCCGCCTTCTCGGCGAGGAGGGGCTTCGTCGACATGTCCGGCTGCAGTTGGTAGAGACGTTCGCAGACGTTGGTGAGGACGACGCGGCCCGCGCTGGTGCCCTGGGTGTCCAGGTCGAGCGAGTCCGGCTCGTCCTCCAGGAGCCAGTCGGCGTTGGCCAGTTCGCCCTTGGCGGCGGTGGTCGTGGGGTGGAGGGTGAGCTTGGCGGCGTCGGCGGTCGCGGAGCCGCCCGCGGTGTTCCGGGTGGCTCCGCTACAGCCCGCGGCCGCGGCGATCGTCGCGGCGACGAGGCCTGCGGCCACGGCCGCCCTTCTGCTGGAACTGGTGTGGGTCATCGCTGATTTCCTGTCAGTTCTGGCCGTACGGGCCGTCGTAGAGGTTCCAGGGGAGGTGCTGGTACTCGCGGTCGCAGGGGGTTCCGGCGGTCACGTGGTAGTCGCCGGTGGTCAGGTCGGCCAGGGAGGAGACGAGCGTCGTCCAGTGCTTGACGGCCGGCTGCCGGGGGTCGGGGTGGGTGCACAGGGACTCGGGGAGACCGAGGTGGTCCGACATGGCGTGGCGGATGATCTTGCGGGATTCGTCGGGCCCCGTGGAGCCGCGCAACGCCCTGAGCCCCTGCTCGGCGCGCGGCACGCGGACCAGGGAGTCGGACGACATGGGCCGGTAGCCGGCGGCGGCCAACTGGGCCGGGACGCCTGCCTGGTAGTGGTTGCCGTGCACCAGCAGGCCGTCGGTCGGATACATCCAGCCGTGTCCCGCCGGGGTGGTCTCCAGGTCGATGGCGAAGCCCTCGCGGCAGGTCAGCAGGGCGTTGCTGGCGATGTGGGCGCGGGTGCGGCAGAGCACGTCGAGGGCGTCGGTGATGTTGCTCTGGTCCAGGACGCTGCGGCGCACGACGGTCTGCGGCAGGCCGATCGTGTCGTCGAAGCGGCCGCCGAGCCCGTTGGCGTTGAAGGCGATCCCGGCGGAGTTGGCGCCCTGGCGGCCGATCTGGCCGGCCTCGACCTGCATGATCAGGGTGGGTTCGGGGGGCTGGACGATCCGGATCATGACGACGGTGTCCGCGACCCCGGCGCGCCAGTCCCAGTTCTGCCCCGCGTAGACGTGCCCGTCGCCGCTGGCCTCGCCGTAGGCGGCGAAGGAGGTGCAGCCCTCGGCGGGCTCCTCCTCGGGGGCCCGGCCGTCGGCCCCCATCTGCGCGAAGGACTTGTCGTAGATGACCTCGCCCCGCGCGTTCAGGGCGAGGACGTCGAGCAGGTCGACTCCCGCGCCGTCCGCGATGCCCCGCATCTCGTCGACGAGGTGGGGTGCGTAGTCGCGTACGGGTTCCAGCCAGCGGGCGGCGCGGGCGGTGACGCGGTCCCAGGTCAGCCCGGCTGACTGGCCGAAGGCCTCCTCGTAGTAGGCGAGAGCGGCGCGCAGTTGGGGCCGCACGGCCTCGCCGTACTGCCGGCCCCGCTCGAGCGGGCTGCCGGAGATCTCGATGACCGGAAGGACCCGGGTGGGGGCGGATTCCGTGGAACGGGGTGTCATTCTTCTCCTCGCGACGGAGCGCTCCCGAACGACGGCGGAGGACCGGAGGATCCTGTAATGTCGATTTCAGAAAGAGCCCCACTTGGAACGTTCTGCCCAGGACAGTAACGCCAACCACACGGAAGTCAATGGTCGTAATGGAAATTACAGAGGACGGAACCGGCGCGACGCGGCTCCGGGCGGCGATTCGCGACCAATGGGAGGAACTGTCCACCTCTGAGCGTGCCGTGGCGCAGTACCTCGCCGGCGCGCCGGTCGAGCAGCTGCTCTTCGCCAGCGCACAGGAGCTGGGTACGGCGAGCTCCACCAGTAACGCCACTGTCGTCCGGGCACTCCAGCGCCTCGGCTACGCGGGCCTGCCCGCCCTCAAGCGCGAACTGGCCAACGACTTCACCTCCGCCGTCGCCCCCGAGGTCCGCCTCAAGCAGCGCATCGCGCACGTGGGCCGTGACCTCGCGTCCATCTGGACCGACGTCTTCGACGAGGCCCGCGAGCGCATCGACCAGACCCAGCGCCTCACCGAACCGGACGCCCTCAAGCGCGCGGTGACCGCACTCGCCGAAGCGCACGAAGTCTTCTGCTACGGAATCGCCGCCTCGGAGCCGGGCGCCCGCCACCTGGCCCTCGCACTCGGCCGCATCGGCCGCCGGGCCCGATTCGTCTCCGAGACCGGCTTCGCCCTGGCCGACCGGCTCCTCGCCCTCGGGCAGGGCGACGCGGTGGTCATCTTCCAGCCCGGACGCCAACTCGTCGAACTCACCGTGATGATGGAGCGGGCCCGCGCGGTCGGCGCCAAGGTCGTCCTGGTGACGGACGAACTGGGCGAGACCTACGAGGACCAGGTCGAAGCGGTCCTGACGGCGCCGCACACCCCGACCGGCATCACGGCGGAGTCACTGACCGGCCTCCTCGTCGCCGACGCGCTCCTCCTCGCCCTCGCCACCCTCGACGAGTCCCGCGCGGTGGACTCCTCCCACCAGCTCACGGCACTGCGGGAACAACTGCTGCGACCGAAACGGCGGGGGTGACGGGGCGAGTGACCCGCCGGCCGAGGTTTGGTCCTGGCCTTGCTCCCGGCCTTGGCCTTTGTCCTGGCGTTGGACCTGGCCTTGACCTTGGTCCCGGCCTTGGCCTTGACCTTGGTCCCGGCCTGCCCGCGCCCCTGACAGGCGCTGTTCGGATGAGCCCGGCTCCGGTGTGCTCTCCGGTGCGCGGTGCCCGGTGGCGGGGCCATGACCCGCAGGGCAGGCTTGGACGAGGTGTCCGCTGCGGACCGCTTCGTCCGGCCCGGCGGATCTCTGAACCAGCCGGGCAGGAGAGGCATGGAAGCGGCCGTCTTCGAAGATGCCAGCCGGACGCTGCTCGAGGAGCATCCCGGTGACGAGCGGGGCCGCATGCTGCAGTCGCCCGGCCTCAAGACCTCCGGCATGTTCTACGCCTTCGCCACCGGCAACGACCTCGTGGTCAAGTTGTCCGCCGCGCGTGTCGTCGAACTGATCGAGGCCGGCACCGGTCTGCCGTGCGCTCCCCGCCCGGGACGGCCGATGCGACAGTGGGTCCGCCTCACCCCGGCCGATGCCGAGCAGTGCCTGGCCTACCTGGCGGAAGCACGGGAGTTCGTGACCGGCCTCGCCACGCGGTGACGGCCGCCGGCTGACATGGAAGGAATGCCGCTGATGACCCAGACGCCCAGCCCGGCCCTCCAGACCGCGCTCGCCTACCACCGGGCCTGGACCGGAGGCGACTTCGAGCAGGCCATGACGTACATCGCCGAGGACATCGTCTGTCAGGCCCCAGTCGGGCTCCTGGAGGGCGCCGAAGCCTTCCGGAGCTTCATGGGTCCCTTCGTCCAGCTCCTCACCGGCTCGACCCTGATCGCCTCCTTCGGTGACGAGTCGACCGCGCTGCTGATGTACGACACCAGCACCAAGCCGGTCGCCAGCGCACCGGCCGCCGAGTGCCTGACCGTCCACGACGGCACGATCACCCACCTGCGGATCATCTTCGACCGGACGCCGTTTGACGCCGCGCGGAAGGCTTCAACGGCAACGTGACCGCGCCCGGGGAGACGCAACAGCCACCCGCGTGTTGATCGCGGGGAACGAGGTGACGTCGTGCGCCGGCCGCCACGACGACATCACACAACCTGTAGGCAACGCACCTCGGGGCTCGCGCAGGCCTGCAGCCGAGTCGGCACCACTCGTTGCCGTGGTCCCGCAGCCGAGTCGGCGCCATTCGCCGGCTCGGCTGCTTCGTGGTCAGCGCCCTTGGGCCGGTTGGCTCAGGCGGCACGGCGCGCCTCGGGCCTGTCGGTGGCCGCCGGTGGAGGATCGATGGCGCGGCGACCTCGGGACGGGTCGCCCGGCACCGCCGCCCCACCGACAAAGAGGCCCGGCCATGAAGCTGCTCGACGACCCGCCGTTCCGGTCCCCCGCCGACCGGGCACTGGAACGCGTCAAAGACCGCACCCTCGACATCTCACCCACCACCGCGACATGAGCGCCACTCCGCGCGAAGACGTGCCGGACGGCAGTCGGTACGGCGAGGCCGTCTTCCGTCCCGAACAGGCGGGCGAGGGCGAGCGCATCGACTTCGGTGCGCTCGCCTACGACGACATCACCATGGCGCGGCTTCGGGCACTCGGGGTCGGCCCGGGGTGGCGCTGCCTCGACGTGGGTGCGGGCACGGGCACGGTGTCCCGCCGGCTGCTGGACGAGGCCGGGGTGACAAGTGTGCTCGCCGTGGACCGCGACGTGCGGTTTCTCAGCGCACGGCCCGTGCCCGGGCTCGACTTGCTGGAGGCCGACATCACCGCACCGGACTTCGCCCCCGGCCGGTTCCGCCTCGTCCACGCGCGCTTCGTGCTGATGCATCTGCCCGAGCACGACCGCTTGATCACGGCATTGGCCGAACTCGTCGCGCCCGGCGGTGTGCTGGTACTCAGCGACGCCGTCGATCTGACGAGTGACCGGACGCCCGACACGCCGTACACCACGTTGATGCGGGCGATGTGGCAGGGCCTTCGGGCCACCATCGGGACCGACATCACCTGGGTTCCGTCGTACCCGCAGCTGCTGCGCGGGGCCGGGTTCGGCTCCGTCGCCGCCGAGATTCATGTGCCGCCCCTGGTGCCGGGCAGCCCCATCAGCCGCTTCTGGGCGGACACTTGGGAGCGCAGCAGGGCGGCGATGCTCGCCACCGGTCTGGTCGATGACGCGGCCGTCGACTCGGCGGTCCGGTACCTGGACTCCGACGAATGCGCCGCTCTGTCGGCCGGCATGCTCACGGCGTGGGGATGGAAACCCGAGGAGGGGGCGCGATGACCCGCCAACACCGACGACCCTGAACGTGGTTGTCCACCGCCCCTGGCACAGGACCCGAACCCGCAGCGTCCATACCCCGTGCTCCTGCGCCGGAGAAGCCGGCGATCGTCGCGGCGGCAGCCCGGCTGCGATTCCTCAACTACGCGGAAGCACTCGGAGTTGGCGAAGCCGTCGCCGGGGCGGCATGCCACGCAAGAGAGCGCCCCGCCCAGCAGCGGGCTGGACGGGGCGCTCGAACGGGACTCAGGGGGACGGCAGTTGGCCCACCGCCAATGCTGACGCCACCGTGCCGCCGACCACCACTGCCGAGGCCGCGAACACCGGAACCCTCAGGGTCCAGGTGCGCAGGGCCCGTGAGCGGAGGAGGCGGTCGAGCAGGGCGTCGCGGCTGCGCAGCACAAGCACTCCGACGCCGGTGAGGGTCAGAGCCATACCGACGCCGAACGCTGCCACCATCGCAAGGGCGACAGCCACCTTGCCGGTGAGCAGCCCGGCCAGCAGAACGAGGAACGCGGAGGGCGAGGGCAGAAGACCGCCGGCCGCGCCGAGCAGGAGGAGCCCCCGCCACGTGAGCAGGGACGGAGCGTCGGGGATGTGGTGACTGTGCCCGTGATCATGACCATCGCCATGCCCATGCCCCTGTCCGCGCCCGTGGCCATGACCACCACCGTGCCCGCGTTCGCGATGCGCCTCCGCATGCACATCGCTCTGCCTGCGGTGGCGTCGATGCGTGTGCAGCAGACGCACACCAACCCCCACCACCACCAGCGCCGCCACCAGTTGCAGCCATCCCGTGAGCGCCGCCACGTCCGGAGTGCGTTTCGCCATCAGCCACCAGCCGACCGCCAGGACCGCCACCGAGAACGTGTGCATCACAGCGACGACCCCGCCGAGCCACATCGCGTCGCGGGGCCGGCCCCGGCCGCCCACGAGATACCCGGCGGCCAGCGACTTGCCGTGGCCGGGCGCACAGGCATGGAGCGCGCCCACGGCCGCAGCCACGAGCAGCGCCGTCGGAAGCGCCGCGCCATGGTCCAGCAGCGACGCCAGGTCGGTCGTCCACGTCCCGCCCGGAGCCGACGAGCCGGTGCCTGAACCCGATTCGCCGGTTACGAGGGAGAGCTCCCGCGTCGGCTCCTTCGCCGTGTGCAGTCCGCCGCCGCCCCGGTCTGTCACGGAGAGCGTGCGGTAGGCGGGGTTGACGTCCGTCAGCGCGGTGATCGTCAGGCTGACGCGGTCCACCGGATGGGGGCAGGCGAAGCGGAGGTTCATGCCGTCCGCCTTTGCGACGCGGCAGGGGGAACCGTCCTGCCGTACGACTATGTGGGAGCGCAGATAGCGGGACACGTCGCCGCCAGAATGTTTCTTCACGACGGCGATGTCGTCCTTCTGCGCCGACCAGGCCGCGTCCACGACACGGCCGCTCACCTCGATCCTGACGACGGGCGGGGTGCCGAAGGGGTGCGCCTGCGCCGTCCCCGCGCTGCCGAAGAGCAGCACGGGGACGGCGGCCAGCAGGAGCAGCACCCCGGTGCGGAGTGATGGCACGATGGTGCTTCCTCTCAGTCCCGGCGGGCGGCCAGCGCGTGGACCGTGCCGTCGTCCGTGAGGGCGAAGACCCAGTCACCGCTGACGGAGAGCGCCGAAGCCACTCCCCCGCCGAGGTCGTACGCGGCCTGCTGCTTGCCGGTGGCACGGTCGAGAACCAGCAGACGGCCGTCCCATGTCCCCACGTACACCGTGGACTTCGTCACCAAGGGGTGCATCGTGGGTGATCCTGTGCCGGCCGAGCAGCCCATGGCGACCCGCCAGGGGTCGTCCAGCGGGCTCTTGCCCGGCAGATATCCGGCCTTGGTCTCCCACACCGGCTTCGACGGATCGGACGCGCTCGTGTCGTAGGCGCGCACCACACCGTCGCGGCCCGCGACATAGGCGATGTCCCCCCACGCGGCGGGGCTGGTGAGCGGGGCCCGGCCGGGCTCGCAGACGCTGCCGCCGCCGACCTTGGACTCCCAGGTCACCGCGCCCGTCTCCGGGTCGTGTCCGCGGACGCCGTACGCCGTGAACGTCACCAGCTTCGCCGGGCCCGACGCTGGGTGCGTCAGCACCGGCGAGGAGTGGCTGTCGATGTCGCCCGCGGTGTCCTTCGCCCAGAGCTGGGTGCACTTCGCGAGGTCCATCGCGATGACGGTGTTGCTGGACATGGAGTGCAGATAGGCCGTGTCGGAGCCGGGCTCGCGGATGGCGGTGCTGTGCGCCTGGCCCCAGGAGAACGCGGCCGCGAAGCCGCCCGGAGACAACACGCCGGTCTTGGCGTCCCGGCAGCGGATCATGTTCGCGTCCTGGTAGACGGCGACCGTACGGTCCTGGCCGGTGAGAGCGAAGACGCTCACCGGTCCGCCCGCGCGTCCGTAGCGGCGCACGGTGTCGCCGTGGGTCTCCTCGCGGTCGATCGACTCCCAGGCGACATGCCCGTCCTTGGCGTCCAGGGCGTAGACCCGTCCGACGCCGGTCGTCAGATAGACCCGTCCCCCGTGGAGGGTCGGCGCCGATTCGGCGTCGCCGTCCAGGTAGGTACGCCAGAGTTCCCGTCCGGATGCGATGTCGTACGCGAGCATCATGCTGTACGGCGAGTCGAAGGCGCGGGAGGAGACGATCAGTCTGCCGTCCGCGATCACCGAGCCGTTCAGGTTGAACTGCTCTCCTGTGTGCCGGGTCCACCGGAGGTCGAGCCGGTCGCCCGGGTCGTCGCCGCTCGCGGAACGTCCCGCCTCGTCACCGCCCTGCCTGAGCCAGTCCTGCCCGGTCTTCGGCTTGGTCACCTCGGAATCGGGGACGACGTCGAAGGTGCTCTTCTGCACCGGGAACGCCTTGCCCTTGGTGTCGTACGCCGTCGCCTCGGCGGTGTAGGTGCCGGGCCGCAGCCCGCGCAGCGGCGCGCCGCTCGCCCGGGTCCACGCCCCGCGCACTGCGGGGCAGGGCTCGGCCTGGCCGCCGGGCGGGGTGTAGCAGTTCTGGACGGCGGGCTTGGCGGCACCCGTACCGAACCGCGCGTTCGCCCGCTTCACGACGTGACCCCGGCCGTCCCGCACGGTCAGCGTGGCCTTCGCGGGGGTACGGCCGTCGTCCTCCGCGTACACCTCGACGGGCACCCCGGCCCTCGTACCGTGAACGCTGCCCTGCCCGGGGCTGACCAGGGCTGAGTCGTCATCGATGTCGAACTGCCGGTGAATACCCTTCACATGACCGGTGTCCTCGTTGCGGCTCGTACGCGGATCGTCGGTGATCCCGCTGAAGTCGAGCACCTTGTAGTCGGGGTGGGCGCCGTCGATGCCGTACGTGCCCTGATTGTTGATCTCGACCGCCCGCTTGAAGGCGCCGCGCCGGAACTCCGCCTGCTGGTTGTGCCCGGCCGCGACCATCCGTACGTCGTACTTGGCCAGCTCGTCGATGGTCGGCTGCATGCCCGCGCCAGGGCCCCACTGGGTGAACAGCGAGCGGTGCGCGAAGACCAACACCTGCTTGCCGACCGCGTGCTGGGCCAGGTCCCTGCGCAGCCACTCCAGCTGCGGTGCGAGCCCGCTCGCGTCGTAGTTGTCCTCCAGCACCACCACGTGACGGCCGTTGCGGTCGAAGCTGTACCACTCGGGGGCGAGGTTGCGGCGGTAGTACTCCAGGCTGCCCGCGTAACCCTTGGACGTGGCCGTGCCGCCGACATCATGGTTGCCCATCACGGGGTAGAAGGGATGCCCGAGCCGCCCCTCCTCAAGTCCCTTGCTGAACAAGTCGTACGCGCCCTGACGGCGTGGCTCCTCCGCGTAGTCCGTGACAGTCAGGTCCCCGGTCGCGATCTGCATCGTCGCACCGTCGACCTCCGACATCGCCCGCACCTGGCCGGTCCACTGGGGCAGTGCCGTGCGGGCCTCGGCGTCGGTGCGGTTGCCGACCTCGGGATCGGAGTTCATCACCCACTTCTCGGTGGGCCGGGAGGCGTTGCGGTCCGGTACGAGCGCGAAGTCGACGCCACTGCCACCGGTCTCGGGGACCTTGTGGAAGAACTGCGGGATGTAGTCCTTGCGCAGAGCGGGGGTGTATCCGTCGGGCGAGACGATGCTGACGAGGTCCGTCTCGCGTCGCGCCGGATCGATCTCCAGGGTGTAGGAGCCGTCGGCGCGGGTCGTCGTCCACGCGGCACCGTCGGTGACATCGACGCCGGGCATGGCCCGCTCACCCTTGTCCCGCTTGCCGTTGGCGTTGCCGTCCCTGAAAACGGCGCCATTCACGGTGACGGTGGGTGGTGCCGCGTCGTCGGCGAAGGCGGCCTGGGGCGCGAGGCAGGACAGGGCCACGGCTCCGGCGGTCGCAACGCGGAGTCGGCGGCCTGCACGCAGGCCACGGAGCAGGGACGGCCACGAGCGGGCGGCGAGTACGAGGGCGACACCGCCTGCCGCCACGAGTGCGACGGTGCGCCAGGGGAACTGCGGAGGCGCGTGTGCGCCCTTGGCATCCACGAGGGGTGTGGCGGCGGAGGCGTCGACCGCGGTGCCGTCGAACTCGACGACGACCTGGCTCAGTCCGCCCTTCTTCAGCAGCGTGCTCAGGTCGAGCCGGTCGAGATGGCAGCTCCACGCCATCTCGACCACGACACCGCCGGGAACCCCACCGTCGTCACCGGGCACACCCGAGCCGGTGGCCGGGCAGCCGGCCGGCAGCACCCTGGACGCCCAGGCACCGGCATCGGCGGCGGACACCACGTCGCGGTGCACGATGAGACGACCGCTGGTGACGTTAACACCGGTGGAGACGACGAGTTCGGCATGCTCGCGCGAGACATGCGCCATGGCAGGCTGGGCGCCGGCGCCCAGCACGAGGAACAGCAGTACGAGACAGAGCCCGCCTGCTGCGCGTATTTGTTTCATAGCAGCGGAGACTAGTCAGAATTTGTCAGACCCGAGCCAAGATCGAGCGACCTTAACCAGGTCGTCCGCAAGAGTTCAGGTACAAGGACGGACGCTGCCGCCATACGCCGCGCGGGCTTACAACGCGGGCAATTCGTCTGCCAGTTGGTGACGTCGACATCCGCCCTCACGCCTCGCCCGCACGTCGGCCGATGGATGCCTCAGCGTCCGCCGGTGGGCAAAGGCCGCCACGAGTCTGCCGCGGCAGCAGTCATGACGGTCGGGACGCGCCCCTGACGAAGCGCCGGTTGGGCACGCGCTGCACCCAGCAGGGCCGTCCAGCGCCGGGGGCCGCCCACGGCGCACTTCGCGACGGTGACGCGGTCGTTCGCGTTCCGCGCCAGGCACGTGTCGCTGAGAGTGTTCAGGACCCGCCTGCGAGCCGGTGCACACAGCCCGGTTGCCTTCTGCCGCAGCGCGGTGAACTCGGCCTCATCGTCCCGGTACCGACGACGCCGACAGGTGCCCAAAGACGTTCGCCGCGGCCCTCTCAGCCAAAGAGCCCCCTGAGCGTGCGCTCCCGGGAAGCGCGTACGTGGTGGCGGGCCGCGGTGGCGGCTGCGTCGGGGTCACCGTTGGCGATCGCCTCGGCCAGGGCCTCGTGCTCCGCGTGGATGAGGGTGAAGTCCTCGATCTTGCGGCGCAGCCAGTCGACCCGGCCCACGATCGGCTCCAGCGTCTCGGCCAGCAGCACGTTGCCCGAGAGCGCCGTGATCTCGTCGTGCAGGCTGGAGTTGGCCGCGTGCACGGCCGCCGCGTCGCCGGCACCGGCGGCCTCGCCGGCTCGCCTCATCGTGGCGGCGAGATGGTTCTCCGCGCCCTCGGCGACACGTTCGGCGGCCTGCCGGGCGGCCAGGATTTCGAGTGCCTCTCGTAGGTCGTACAACTCGGACACCTGCCGGCGGTCCAGCGTGCGCACGACCACCCCGCGGGTGGGCAGGTGCTCGACGAGGCCCTCGTTGTGCAGGATGCGAAGGGCTTCGCGGACCGGCAGCCGGGACACCGCGTACTGCTGGGCGAGCTCCTGCTCGACGAGGCGGGTGCCGGGCGGGAGCGTGCCGTCGTAGATGCTGGTGCGAAGGTGCTCGCCGACGATGTCTCGCAGGGGCTTCTTGTTGCGGTACAGCCTGGAGGACGATGTCGTCACGGGTCTCTGCTCACGCTCGTTCGACGGACCGGGTGGAAGGGCCAGTCTGGGCCTGACGGGCACCTCTTCGCCAGGCCGCGACCGGAGGTCAGCCGGGCGGGTCTTCCGGTGCGGTCTCACGGAGAGCGTCGATGACGAGTGTGGCGGCGCTGGGGACGGGTTCGACGATCTCGACCAGATCGAGGGCGGCGAGACGTCGGGCGGTGCTGCTCAGCGGGCCGCCCGCGATGATGACGGCTTCTGCCCCGTCCCTGTCGAGGCAGGCCCGTACCGCCGCGGCCAGTTCCCTGTACTGCCGTTCGGCCGAGGCGGCGAGGACGAGCGGGTCCGAGGGCGTGAGCCGTACGCCGGTGAAGGTGTCGGAGGCTCCGTGCCGCTCGACGAGTTCCGTCAGGGAGTCGACCAGGTGCGGGGTGCTGGTGGCCATGCCGAAACGGCGGCCTTCGGCGGCGGCCGTGACGATCGACGCCTGGCCGATGCCGATGACGGGGATGTCCAGGTCGACGGCGAGCTGTTCGCGCGCCGGGTCCCCTATGGCGGCGACGACCACCGCGGCGACCGGCGCGGAGCACCGCTCGGCGAGCCGCCGTCGCACCACGTCGACGACGTGCTGTGCGGATTCCTTGAGTGTGACGGGGTCGACGATCATCGAGGGGCCTTGCCCGACGGTGAGGCTCTCGACCGTCAGTCCCGCGGGCGTCAGGTGCTTCCGCGCCAGCTCGGCCATCATCGCCGTCGTGCCCCGGTTCGTGTTGGGGTTGACGAGGACGACGGTCCGGGTTCCGGTGTTCGGCAAAGGCTGGGGCACCAGCTGGGCCCTTTCGTTGTGTGCCCGAGCGCGCTCAGGCGTCTCTGGTCGTGCGTGTTCCATGATGTCGGTCGCGAGCAGGGAGGCCGGGCCCGGCACGGGCGACGAGCCCGGCCCGGCCTCCGAGGCGCGGCGTGGTTTACGACTCGAGGTCGAGCAGGCGCCCCGGGGTTCCCTTGATCATGGTGGTGATCTCCTCGGGCTTGAACTCGAGATCGAGGAGCGAGCTGATGAGGGTGCGCATCCCCTCGACCGGCGTCGGGCCGGACCGGATGCCGTAGTCGGTGCCGAGGATGAAGTGCTCGATGCCGATCTCCCGGATCTGCCTGGCCCACGGCATGATGCCGCTGAACTCGGGCGCGTTGGCGATGCCTGCGATCTCGTCCGCCCACTCGCGCTCGACGTAGTAGTTGGTCCTCGGCAGGCCGCGGTGGAACATCCAGTCGCTGACCGCGCCCTCGAGGAGCACGCCCTTGGCCGCGAGCTGCTTCTGCTGCTCGGTCGTCATGCGTCCCCGGCAGGGGTGCGCCACGACGATCTTCCTGATCCCGGCGTCGATGGCGAGGTCCACCAGCCTGAAGGCCTCCTCGACCGACAGGTGCCCGGTGTTGAGGTGGACGTCGGGCCGCTCGGCGATCAGTCCCAGGATCTCCGCGAGGGCGTCGGGAACCGGGCCGTCCAGCGGGATGCGGATGGAACGGGAGAGCTCCTGCTCGGCGAACTTCGGGTACTGATCCTTGAACGGAACCGGCTTGCCGTCGACGTAGCTCCCCTCGTGGCTGGCCATGAAGTGGGTGCAGTGCGCGCCGAAGTGCACGAACTTGGCCCCGGCCCCGTAGTGCAGCGCGGTCTTGACGGCGCGTGGGTTGAGGCCGCCGAGGACGGAGGTCATGATGATCCCACCGAAGATCTGGATCCCGGGGACCTGCCGGCTCACGAGCATCGACGTGCCGTTGCTGATGCCCATGGTGTGGTCGTAGTACACGAGGGACTTCATGCCCGCGGCCTTGGCCTGTTCGGCGATCTGGAACGGGTCCAGACGGCCGGGGCACGACTTGAGCCACGGTCCGCTGTGGACGTGCACGTCGCTCGTCCCACGGAGCAGCTCGTCGGGAAGTTCCATCGACCTGTCGTCGGACGTCTCGTACAGAGCGGTCACTTGGATGACTCCTTGTCGTGTGGAGAGGGGTGAGGGAGGAAGTACGTGAGGGACAGTCAGTTCTCGTGCGGATGAGCTCGGTTGGTCGACCCTGCCGCGCAGATCTCGCGGATGTGGGCGGCGCTGTCCTTGATGTAGCGGACCGCTTCGGCGTACCCGAAGGGCGCTCGCGCGTAGGTGTCCAGGTCCGGCAGCTCACCGGCGGCGATGCGCTGCTCGTAGTCGCGGACCGTCTTGAGGTAAGCCGCGAACTCGGCGGTGGTCAGGTCGGGGTGGGCCCGGAGGAACTCCTCGTCGTAGATCTCCAGGAGCCACTTCTCGGGGTTGCGGGGGCGGTCCTCGTACGACTCGTAGGTCTGCAGGGTCAGGTTCACCCGTGCGTTCGCTCCGGTGATGATCGGGATGACCTGGGTGAAGTCGACGACGCCGGTGCCGCACGGCCTGAGCTGGTAGTACAGCCCGTCCTCGCCATGTGCGACATGGGCGTCCTTGATGTGGGTCTGGCGGACGTAGGGGGCCACGCGACGGGCCGTCCACACGGGGTGCTCGACGCGGTGCAGGGCGTTGGCCGTGTCGTAGACGATCCCGATGACGTCGGGGCCGACGGCTTCCACCAGGCGCACCAGCTCGAAGGAGGTGATCTCCTCGTGGGTTTCGAGGTTGATGTGGATGCCGAGGTCGCGGGCGTACGGTGCAAGACGGCCGAGGAAGCGCTCGATGGCGACGAGCTGTTCCTCCCAGGTGACGTCGGTCCGGAAGCGGTCCCAGGCGAGCCGGCCCGCAAACATCGGCTTGACCATCGCCGTCGAGGCCCACAGCTCGCGGCAGTCGATCGCCGCGCATGCCTCCATCATCCGGCGGAATCCGAGGAGGGTGTCGCCGTCCCCCACGGCCCGCAGCTCGGGAGCCTCCGGGATGGCGAAGGGGTTGACCTTGCCGAGGCCGGTCTCCAGGTACATCCCCATGTCGTCGGCCCGGGCCCGCACGGTGCGGAGCTCGACCGGGTCGAGGGTGGGGCTCAGCCCGAGGACGGAGCGGAAGAAGACACCTTCCAGGCCAAGTTCCCTGGCGTGGGCGAGGGTGCCGCCGGGGCCCCGCTTCGCGGACTCCGGAATCTTCAGTCCGTCAATTCCGATGCGCACAGTCACGTCCAATCCGGTGGTCGTCGATCGATGCGTCGGGCCGCGTTGCCGGGAACGTGGCCGCGTGTCCGTCAGTTCTCGTCGTGCAGCTCCTCCAGCGAGCGGCCGAAGGTCTCGGGGCCGAAGGGGACCGCCACGAGGACGACCGCGCACATGACGGCCACGAGGCTCAGCAGGGCGGTGGAGCCCATGGAGCCGAGCAGGGCGCCCGCCACCGGCGGCAGGAGCGCGCCGCCGATCATGCCGAGGTTCGAGATGACGCCGATACCGAAGGCGCGTACGCGCGTCGGGTACAGCTCGGGGCACCATGTGGAGATCGAGCAGTTGGCCCACCAGGAGAAGAACTCGAAGAGAAAGCCGAGGACGAGGATGGCTGTCGCCCCGTTGGCCAGGAAAGGGAAGGCCAGTGCGGAGGCGCAGGACAGCGCGGCGGCCACGGCGATCGTCGGCCGGCGGCGGCACCTGGTGTTCAGGAACGTCGCGAAGAGGGTTCCGGTGACGGCGCCGGTGAAGATAATCATGGTGAAGGCGAGGCTGGTGGCGACCGGGTAGCCCCGGTCCACCAGGATCGTCGGCCAGAAGGTCAGCAGCACGAACTGGGCGCCGAAGAGCGCGGCGGTGCAGGAGCCGAGCACGGCCGAGTTGCGCCCCAGCCGGCCTTTGAGGATCTCGGTCCAGCGGGCCTTCTCCTCGGTCAGCCGCAGACCGTCGGGCAGGTAGTCGGTCACCACGAGGCCGCGCGGGTTCATCCGGCCGGACGCGAGGACGCTGAGCGACCGGTTGGCGTCCGTGGTACGCGCCTTGGACACGAGGTACCGCGGGGTCTCCGGCATGTGGCGGCGTGTGTAGAGGACGAGCAGGGCCGGCAGGCACAGCAGGACGAAGACCCATCGCCAGCCGGCGTCCGGACCGCCCAGGAACTGCGGCAGATGCGGGCCTACGATCCCGACGGTCACCCAGCCGAACAGGTAGGCGGCCGGATTGCCGAGGCCGCCGGCCCCCACCTGAAGGAGGGAGATGGCGGTGCCGCGGAACTGTGTCGAGGTCATCTCCGCGAGCAAGGTGAGACCGACGACGAACTCGCCGCCCAGCCCGAGTCCGACGATGACGCGTCCTGTGACGAGCACCTCGAAGTTCGGGGCGAGGGCACAGACCAGGGCGCCCAGGCTGTACAGCGCGAGGTTGAAGTTGAACATGGTCTTGCGGCCCTTGAGGTCGCTGAGCCACCCCGCGAGTGCGGCGCCCACGTACATCGACCCGAAGGTGGCCGATGCGAGGAAGCCGATGCCGGTCGACGAGACCCCCCACTGCTCCTTGAGGAAGGGTCCGACGATCCCCACGGTGTTCTGCTCGATGACGTCGAAGAACGCGCCGAAGACGACGATCGCGAGGATCACCTTGTGACATCGGTTGGTGCCGATGCGGTCCATGACCGAGGCCAGGAGAAGCTGCGCCGTGCGCTGGTCGTTCACCGGCGCATGGCCGGTGGGAGGCGCGGGGGCCTCCCGGGTTGTCGCCGGGCCGGTGTGCTCGACGGGGGGATACCTACGGGTGGTTCTGGTTCCGAGCGGAAGTGCGTCATGGCGAACTCCTTTGAGCGCCGGGCACGAGTCGTGTGTCGCGAACCTTGGGCTCCGGGCGGCCTGTTCAGCGATGCCGTGAGCCCGGAGCCGTCGAAGGGGGTGGTCCTGGTGTGGAGCGGCCAGGGGTTGCCCGGCTCGCTGAACACAACCGTTCCGCGGTGTGGAAGCAGCATTCCGACCCCGCTTGGGATCCCATCTTGCTCCGGCGGGATCGAGAGGGTCAATACTTGGGATCCCATTTTCGGTATACCGCAGCCCGGCACTCCCGTTACCTCAACAAGCGCCCCGTGTACGTCACTTCAGGACAGTGCGGCGTCGGCCTTCCCGGAGTCCGACGCGGTAGCGACGACCGCCGACGGCTCCTTCCGGATGAACACGAAGATGAGGCCTACGCCGATGAGTTCCACGCCGGCGATGACGAACAGCCCGAGGGCGTAGGAGCCCGTGCTCTCCTTCATGCCGCCGAGGAACTGCGGTGCGAAGTAACCGGCAAGATTCGCACAGGAGTTGATGAGCGCGACGCCCGCGGCGAGCGCGGCTCCCGACATGAAGCGCGGCGGGAGGCTCCAGAACACGGGGATCGATCCCATGGTTCCGGCCGCCGAGAGGGCCAGGGCCGCGAGGAGACCGAGCGAGCTGCCCGCCTGCTGCGCGACCGCGGCCAGGATCAGGCCCAGTGCCCCCACCGCCGCGGCCCACGCCGTGTGCCGGCGCGCTTCGCGCCGACGATCGGACCACCAGCCGTTGACGAGCATGCCGACCCAGCCGAGCGCGAAGATGCCCGACATGACCCAGCCGAGGTCGGCCAGGTCGGTGAAGCCCGCTTCGGCGACGAGGCTGGGCCCGTAGAAGGAGAGCGTCGCGTTCCCGGTGATGATGCAGAACAGGCTCAGGATGAGAACCCATGTCGTCCGTAGACGCAGGATGGCCCGAAGGGAGTGTTCGCGGCCGCTGAGCTGGGAGGATTCCTGGCTCAACTCTGCTTCCACGTAGGCCCGTTCCTCCCCGCTCAGCCACTTCGCATCCTGCGGCCGGTCCGTCAGGAGGAAGAACGCGAGAAGGCCCAGGTCGACAGACGGGATCCCCTCGATGATGAACAGCCACTGCCAGTCGGCCTTTCCGAGCAGCCCGTCGGTGTGCTTCATGAGGAATCCGGCCAGAGGGCTGCCGACCAGCATGGCCAGCGGCGACGCGGACATGCAGATTGCCACGGCCTTGCCCCGGCGGTGCGCCGGGAGCCAGTACGTCAGGTACAGGATGATGCCGGGGTGCAGTCCGGCCTCGAACGCGCCTTGCAGGAAGCGCAGGGCGTAGAAGTGCCACGGCTGGGAGACCCAGGCCATGAGCACGGAGACCACGCCCCAGCCCACGGCGATCCTCATGATGGTCCTGCGTGCGCCGATCCTCTCCAGAAGGAGGTTGCTCGGCACCTCGAACAGGAAGTAACCGAGGAAGAAGATTCCGGCGCCTGCGCCATAGACCGTCTCGCTCCACGAGAGGTCGTCCAGCATGGTCAGCTTCGCGAATCCGACGTTGACCCGGTCCATCCACGCGATGACATATACGACGGTGTTGACTTCTCCCCCTCCTGAAGGAAGGGGATTCTCACGGCTCGCGCCGTGGGGGTTTCTGTTTCGTCGCCGGCTGCCCGCCCGGAGTTCTCCGTTGAGGTCTTACACCAGCTCCACAGACTGTCACCGCCAGCCCGGCGGCCTTCACGTTGCGTGCCGCGTTCATGTCCCGATCATGACCCGTACCGCAGCCCTCGCACGTCCAAGTGCGAACGTCGAGAGGCATCTTGGATGCCAGCATGCCGCAGTGGGAGCACAGCTTGGAGGAGGGGAACCAGCGGTCCACGACCACGAGGTTGCGCCCGTACCAGGCGGCCTTGTACTCCAGCATGGCGCGCATGTCGCGCCACCCGGCGTCCGAGATGGCCCGGGCCAGACTGTGGTTCTTGACCATGTTGCGCACGGTCAGGTCCTCGATCACGAGCGTTTGGTTTTCGCGCACGAGTCGAGTGGTCAGCTTGTGCAGGTAGTCGCGGCGGCGGTCGGCGATCCGGGCGTGGATCCTGGCGACCTTGCGGCGCGCCTTGGCCCGATTGGCTCCCTCACCCCTGGCTTTCTTCGCCAGACGGCGCTGGGCCAGGGCGAGACGGGCGCGATCTTGGCGTTCGTGCCGGGGGTTGGCGATCTTCTCACCGGTGGAGAGGGTCAGCAGGTGGTCCAGGCCGGCGTCGATGCCAATCGCCGTGTCCGTGGCGGGAAGCGGCTTCACGGCCGGGTCCTCGCACAGCAGGGAGACGAACCATCGGCCCGCACTGTCCTGGGACACGGTCACCGTGGAGGGCGATACCCCTTCAGGAAGGGGGCGCGACCATACGACGTCCAAAGGCCCGGACATCTTCGCCAGCGTCAGCTCCCCGCTCCGGAACCGGAAACCCGAGGTGGTGTACTCGGCGGACTTCCGGGACTTCTTCCGGGATTTGAAGCGCGGGTACTTGGCCCGCTTGGCAAAGAAGTTCGTGAACGCCACCTGCAAATGCCGGAGCGTCTGCTGGAGCGGAACCGACGACACCTCGGAAAGGTAGGCCAGTTCCTCGGTCTTCTTCCACACGGTCAACATCGCCGACGTCTGGTTGTAGCTGACCCGCTCCTGACGCGCCCACGCTTCCGTGCGCGCCGCAAGAGCCAGGTTGTAGACCTTCCGCACGCATCCGAACGTACGCAACAGCTCCGCTGCCTGCGCATCCGTCGGATAGAAGCGGTACTTGAACGCCCGCTTCACATGCCCCCCGGTCATGCACACAAACTAGCGCTGCCAATAGGCAAGCCCAAATCTGCCGGTCAGAGCACTGCGATCAGCCCTGCGGGCGAATCGCAGCCCGTTGCCCTGCTCCGCAGGAGTCCGAATCCTCCCCTGGCTGAAGCCAGGGGTATCCACGGAGGAAACCGATGAACGGGACGATCCGCAGGACGATGCGCCGGAAGACGCGGTCACGGTGCTGCGGGTCCAGGTGTGCGGGTGACGGGGGCGGGTTGTTGACCGGTCATGCCCTGATACCACCTTTTCTCCAGGGGGAATGAGCGGAACGGGAAGTGAGGAGTACGCGCGCCGGCAGGCGCGGAGACGGTGCTCCACGGTCAGGAACGAGTGACCGGCCCACGTAGGGCGCGCGGGACGACGTCAGCCGTCGCGGGTCCCCGGGCTGCGCGGATCGATGGTGAAGGTCCCCATGCACGCAGGCCGGACGGAACCGGGGCTCATGGATGGGGTCGGCGCCGACAGGTCGAAGGCCCCGGCGGAGTGGTGTGTACCGGTGGGGGACGCCTCGACGCGGGCGTCACACGGCCCGGCCCGGGACGCCGGGGATCCTGGCGTCGCTGCGTCCGGGCGGAGCCACTGCCCGACTTTGGGGCCTGCGGCCCAGTGCGTCAAGGGCCCTGCGGGGAACAAGCCCGCGTGAGGGAACCTGGGCTCTGATGCGGCATGGCGTAACTCTGCCTGCGGTCCGTCTGCGGGCCGCATCGGGTGGATCGTGGTCCGATGCGGGGCGCAGTTCAGCGTGAAAGCTTGACACGGCGCCGGGCTCCCGAGGGAGACGTGTTCCTGAACTAACGTGTTGCCATGGTGCGTGCCGGTGGTCCCAAGGCCTGTGGTTCGGACGGGTCCGCGGATTCGCGCCGGTCCCTGGCCCCGCTGCTCGCGGTCTGTGCGGGCTACTTCATGGTCATCCTGGACGTGACCGTCATCAACGTCGCCGTTCCGGTGATGGGGCGGGAACTCTCGGCCTCGCTGACCGGGATCCAGTGGATCACCAACAGCTACACCCTGATCTTCGCCGGCCTGCTGCTCACCGGCGGCGCGCTGGGAGACCGGCTGGGCAACCGCCGGATCTTCTGCACGGGTGTGGTGGTGTTCACCGCCGCCTCGGCCGGCTGCGGACTGGCCCAGAGCACCGGGACCCTGATCGCCGCCCGGCTGGTCGAAGGACTCGGCGCGGCACTCATCGTGCCCGCCTCCCTCGCTCTCCTCCAACAGGCGTACCCCTCACCCGCCGAGCGCTCCCGGGCCTTCGGTCTGTGGGGCTCGATGGCAGGCATCGCCGCCTCTGCCGGCCCCCTCCTGGGCGGCCTCCTGGTCACGACCGTGGGCTGGCGCTGGGTGTTCTTCATCAACCTGCCCGTCGGATGCGTCTGCCTGCTGCTCACACTGCGCCGCGTGCCCCCTTCGGTCCGGCGCACGGACCGCCCCGTGGACTGGCCGGCCCAGTGCGCGATCATCACGACGGTGGCCCTGCTGACCGCCGTGCTGAACGAGGCCGGACGACGTGGCTGGACGGACCCGCTGATTCTGGCCGGGGCCGGCCTGTGCCTGCTGGCAGCCGCCGCGTTCGTCCTGCGCGAGCACCTGGCCCGCACCCCCGTGCTGCCCCTGCGGCTGCTGCGCTCCCGCCCGATGAGCGGCGGAGCGGTCATCGGCCTGCTGTTCAACTTCGCCTTCTACGGCATGATCTTCACCGCCAGCCTGTACTTCCAGCATCAGCGCGGCCTGACGGCGCTGCGCACCGGGTTCGCCCTCTTCCCGGCGGTGGCCATGACGATGTTCGCCTCTGTCCTGTCCGGGCGGCTGGCACCCCGTACCGGGCACCGCCCACTCGTGGTGACCGGCATGCTCGTGGGAGCGGCGGGGCTGGCCGGCTGGGCCGCGGCCGGCCAGAACCCGGACTACGCATTGCTCGTGGCGCCGATGATGGCGGCGGGCTTCGGCACGTCCTTCGCCCTCACCGGGGCGACCAGCACCGTGATGGCAGCCGCCCCGGACGACTACTCCGGCACCGCCTCCGCCCTGTTCAACACCACCCGTCAGGTCGGCAGTGCCGCAGGCGTCGCGCTGGGAGGCTCCCTGCTGGCCGCCGCAGGCAACTTCACCACCGGGCTGCGAACCAGCATGGCCATCGGTGCTGCCGCGTACCTGACGGCCGCCATCCTTGCGCTCTTCTGCATCCCGCGGCGGGCGCACCGCCCCGTCGCCGACTGAACGGCGGCCTGCGACGCCGTAGAACAATGCTTCAGCTAGAGCCCACTTGTAGCACTTTCGTGACTGGAACTATGGCCTCCGTCACACACGGATGGTCCACGCCCTGCTGAGGTGATCAGATGCGAAGACCCGCTAGCCTTCTGCCTGTTCTGGCCGCGACCGCGCTGCTCCTCACGGCCTGCGGGACGCAGCACGCCGGCCCCGGGAACCCCACCGCAGACGCGGCGGAACCGCCGCCCCGCAAGCAGGTCGACGACCCGGGCAAGAACGGCGTACGCATCACATCGCTGACGCTCCCCTCGGCCTCCCCCTCCCCCAGGCGCACCACGTCAGTCTCCGCCGACAGCTTGCCCGCGGACTCGGGGATCCTTGCCGCCTACGAGGTCACCAACAACACTGCCAAAAGCCTGACTTACTCGGTCGTGTTCACGTTCATGAGCAGTGACGGCGGAGCGGTGGCCAACCAGACCACGACGGTGCGTGACGTCGGCCCGGGGAAGACCGTGCGGGGCACGGTCCACGCGGGTGAACTACCTCCCGCCGCCCCGCGGGTGACGCAGGCCAAGGTCCTCGAAGCGACCACGGTCCCCGCGGGCGAGGCGCCGGCGGAGCCGGGCACGTGCCCCGCCTCCGGCATCCGGGTCAGCGCCGACAAGGGCGACGCGGCCATGGGACTGCGCGTCGTGGGCCTGCACCTCGACAACTGCGGCAAGCGCGACTACACCGTCGACGGCTACCCGCTGCTGGAACTCCTGGACGACGGCCTCGACCCCGTGGACGGCATCGAAATCCTCGACGGCAGCGGCGGCATCACCACTGGCGCCGGGCCCGACGAGCCGCCACGGCACGTCACGCTCGAGCCCGGCGAGTCGGCAACCGCAAGCCTGGTGTGGCGCAACACCACCGAGGCCGGTACGGCAGTGAACGTCCCCCATGTGCGAGTCCGGGCGAAGGCCGGTGCCGACCCCGTGACCGTAACCCCGCACCTCGACCTCGGAACCACCGGAAAGCTCGGGGTAAGACCATGGGCGAAGGCGGAGCGCTAAGGCGAATCCGCAACGCCCCGGCGCCCCGTCACGTCAGGCCGGGTGTGCTGCGCGTGACGGGGTGTGCGGTCCCGGCGATGGCCGGGTCCGCACACCCCGCTGTCAGGCACACAGACGGTCATCGGCCTCCACGACCGCCGCCGTAGTCGAATCCACGCCCGAAGTCACCACGGTCGTAGCCGCGTCCGTGGTCACCACGGTCGAAACCGCGGTCGTAGCCCCGTCCGAAGTAACCGCGGTCGTAACCGCGGTCATGGTGCCTGTAGTTGTGGCCCCTGTACCAATCGCCGTTGTTGTACCAACCCCAGCGGTTGTTGTTGCAGTCGCTGTAGCCGGAGTCGTGGCGGCTCGAGTGGTTGCCCGAGTTCGCCGACGCCGTCCCGGCCGCGCCGATCGCGGCGCCACCGGCCATCAGAACGCCAGTAGCAGTCACCGCGAAGATGCGCTTCACACGAAGAGCTCGCATGAGACCTCTCTCCCTTCCATCGTCTCGCGCACCCGAGCGCGAGGTGGATGGCCGCGCACGCAAGAAGGTCAGGGCGCACGGTCGATAAGACACCGCTTTGGAAATTGAGATACGCGCCGTGGCCTACAGTGGCCGTGCCGGGTGTGTCCGGCTCCACGCGCGAGCCCCGCAGCAGCAGTCGCGCTGCCCACCGCGAGAAGACTTCGCCAAGGTGACGCGTCCCGGGTTGCGGCTCTCATTGGTAACGCTACTCCGTATCCGCCACACGTCATCTTGAGGACGACATCGCTGGTGGGAGAGGCAACGGATCTCCCACCGCGGCGCAAGGTCAGGGGCAGGGGCCATCAGATCCTCAGTCGTCGCCGACGCCTTTGCTGCCGCTGTCGCTTTTGCCATCGCTGTCGCTGTCGCGCTGGTGTCCGCGGCGGGCGTCACGGTCGAAGATGCCCAGGATCTCGCAGGGGCCGCCTTCGGCGCCGATGGCGTGCGGGAGCATGGTGGGGAACTCCGCGGCCTGGTTGGTCTCGATCCGGAAGCGGCGGTGACCCAGCATGAGGGTCGCGGTGCCGGACAGGACGACGAGCCATTCCCGGCCGGGGTGCGCGCGCATGCGTGAGGGGTTGTCCGGGGGCGGTTCGGTCATCCGCTGACGCATGACGCTCATTCCCGGGTCGCCTTTGACGGGCCAGCGCATCAGGCCGTGGGCCGCGTCGGTCCTCGGGCTGATGATGACGTCGTCGGACGCGGTCTCCACGAGCTGGTCCAAAGACGTGTCGAGCACGCGGGCGAGCGTGACCAGCTGGTCCAGAGCGAGGCGGCGCTGGCCGTTCTCGATGCGGGAGAGCGTGGACTGGCTGACGTTGGCGCGGGTGGCCAGCTCCTCCAGGGACCAGCCCTGTGCCACGCGCAGGGCGCGGATCCGTTTGCGTACGAGGCTGTCCAGCTCGCCATCATTTTGCGTCATAGGCAACATCGTATGCCTGTTATGCAAGCAGGGGTTACGTTCGCTCATGCGGTGACCCGGAACAGGTGGGGTCACCGCATGAGCGAAAGGGCGCGAGAACATGACTGTGACGGCTTTTGCGTACGCGACCGACGCCCTGCCCCGGACGACTGTCGACGCCGTGGTGATCGGCGGCGGTGCCGCGGGTCTGAACGGTGCGCTGATGCTCGCCCGCTCCCGCCGCTCGGTCGTCGTGATCGACAGCGGCACACCCCGCAACGCGCCCGCCGAGGCCATGCACGGCTTCATCGTGCTGGACGGCATGCCGCCCGCCGAGTTGCTCGAGCAGGGCCGGGAGCAGGTGCGCCACTACGGCGGGCGGGTCGTCTTCGGCGAGGTGACCTCCGCCGAGCCTGCCACCCCCGACGGCGGGGGCGATCCGCGCTTCACACTCACCCTGGCCGACGGCCGCACCCTGACGGCGCGTCGCGTGCTGGTGGCCACCGGGTTGCGGGACGTGCTGCCCGACGTGCCCGGCCTCGCCGAGCACTGGGGGCGCGGCGTCGTGCACTGCCCGTACTGCCACGGCTGGGAGGTGCGCGACGAACCCATCGGCATCCTCGCCGTCGGCCCCGCCTCGGTGCACCATGCTCTGCTGTTCCGTCAACTCACCGACGACCTGGTCTACTTCACCCGCGGCAACGAGCTGGACGAGGACACCCGCGCGCGCTTCGCCGCCCGCGCCATCCTCATCGTCGACACCCCGGTGCAGGACGTCGTGAAGAGCGAGGACGGCGGCATCGCCGGAGTGCGCCTGACCGACGGCACGTTCGCGGCCCGCCGCGTCCTCGCGGTCGCCACCAGGATGCAGGCCCGCACCGAGGGCCTCGACGGCCTGAAGCTGCCGATGGAGGACCTGCCCGACAACATGGGCCGCCACTTCGCCTCCGGCACGGCCGGCACCACCGAGGTGCCGGGCGTGTGGGTGGCCGGCAACGCCACCGATCTGACGGCCAAGGTCGGTGCCTCCGCCGCGGCGGGCGCCCTGGCCGGCGCCCATATCAACGCCCACCTGGCCACCGCCGACACCGACGCGGCCTTCGCCGCAGCACAGGCAGCACAGGCAGCACAGGGCGGCGCCCCCATCACCGCCTGACACCCGGGGCCCGCAGGGGCCCCCGCACATCAAGGGCTGCGCCCGGCAGCCTCGCGACCACCCCCGCACACCCGGCGACTGACCATGCTCCGGCGCCGACTCGACCTGCCCTTCACCAATCCCGTATGCCTTTTTTGAGAGGAATCCATGACGGTGAACCGGCCTCCCCAGGTGGCCACCGCCGAAAGGAGCGACGGCGCCCGCGACCACGGCACCCCCGACGCAGGTCAGTTGCGCGCGATCCTGATCGCCGTCTCGATCGCTCTGATGGCCGTCATCGCCTCGGTGTCCGGCCTGAACGTGGCCTGGCCGGCCGCTCGGTCACGCTGCTGATGGTCTTCGGTGTCCAGGCGGGAATCCCCCTGGTCCTCTACCCGTTCTTTGCCACCCCCACCGTGCCTGACGTCCTCCCCGCTCCGTGCCGACGACGGCGCTGCATCTGTCGCTCGGTGGCCCGCCGCGCACCCGCGGACCCGCGGACCCGCCGAGTGCGGCACCGGTGCGGGCCTCGCTCCGGGGTCTGTGTGAGCATGGCGTGCGCATATCGGTGTCGAGCGCCGGAAGGGCTTTGATGGACACACGTGAGCTGGACCATTTGCGCCGGTGCGTCGAGTTGGCTGCCGAGGCGCTGGAGGCCGGGGACGAGCCTTTCGGCTCGGTGCTCGTGGACGGTTCCGGTACCGTCCGCGCCGAGGACCGCAACCGCGTCGCGGACGGCGACGCCACCCGCCACCCCGAGTTCGAACTCGCCCGCTGGGCAGCCGGGAACCTCTCGGCTCAGGAGCGAGCCGCCGCCACCGTCTACACCTCGGGTGAACACTGCCCGATGTGCTCGGCCGCGCACGCCTGGGTCGGGCTGGGCCGCATCGTGTACGTGGCGTCTTCGGTCCAGTTGTCCGGGTGGCTCGCCGAATGGGGCCGCCCTCAGGCACCCGTGCGCAGCCTGAGCATCCAGGAGGTAGCCCCCTCGGTCGAGGTGGAGGGCCCCGTCGACGAACTCGTGCCCGCCGTCAAGGAGTTGCACCGACGTCTGGCACAACAGTCGTCCAACTCCTGACCAGCCACACCCGCCTTCCCTTGCGCCTGGTCGGCGTCGGGGCCGGGCAATGGCTCGCCCCGTACGCGGCTGTCCGGTTCCCTCGCCGGCCTCCCTGAAGCAGTCCCCCCGAGCGATCCGGACCGCTTTGGACCATCAGGTCGGTCAAGTGGCGGGCGGCAGAGACAGCCACTCCTGCCAGGTGATGTCCCGGCCCAGACAGCGGGGCTTCCGGAAGGGCCAGTCGGTGGCGATCCACTCGGGCACGAGCGCGTCGAGCGCGCGCTCCGCCTCGCTGCCTACGAGATCGTCCACCACCCACCAGGAGATCTCGCCGTCGGAGCCGGTGCGCTCGGGCGGGTCGATGTAGACGCAGCCGAGGACCGCCGTCTCTTCTTCGTCCAGCAGCGCGTAGTTGAAGGACTGGTGCGCGGCTATCTCTTTCTCGTGGCGCAACAGATCGACGCGGTCCTCTTCGTAGGTCATCGTCTCGTTCGGCCATGCCCAGGCCGGACCGAAGATCTCCCACAGCCGCTTCTGGGAGCCCATCACAGCCGGGTAGTCGATTGCGGTGTCCGCCTCGCGGATCGGCCGCAGGTGCAGTGCGGTAAAGGGCACAGGCACATGGACGGGGTGGACGAAGTCATCCGGGAGCCAGCTCATGGGAGCGAGGCTACAACCGGCAGACGCCCGGTTGGCCCAGACGTCGCAGTTGCTCGCGCGCACCAGGCGCTTTCCACTTCCGGCACGCAATCCGTCAGCCCGCCGGCTGCCGGCTCGCCGGAGCCCTCAACCCGATCGCGGTGTGCTGATCCGCTTCTCGAACCAGTGGTGGGCGTACGGCTCGTCGTTGAAGGCGGCGACCTCCTGGAAGCCGCAGGCGTGGTACAGGCCGATCGCGACGGTGAGCGCCTTGTTGGTGTCCAGGCGCAGTACCTCGCAGCCGTGCCGGGCGGCGCTCGCCTCCAACTCGGCCAGGAACCGGCGGCCGAGACCGAGGCCCCGGGTGCGGGGATCGACCCACATGCGCTTGATCTCGGCCGGGGCGCCCGCCGGAAGCTTCAGACCTGCACAGCCGACAGGCTCGCCGTGCAGCCGGGCGACCAGGAACAGGCCGTGCGGCGGCCGGAGTTCGCCCGCGTCGGGCAGCAGGCTCCGCGCGGGGTCGAATCCGCTCTCGAAGCGTTCCCGCATTTCGGCGAAGTAGGACCGCAGGCAGTGCTGGGCGTCCGGGCGGTCCGGGTCGACCACGTCCAGCGTGACCGTCCCGGCCGTCAGCAGCCGGTCGACCTCAGCCATGGCCGCGACCAGCCGGGCGCGCTGGTCGGTGTTGAGCGGCTCCAGGAGAGAGCCGGCCAGTTCGTCGCTGCGCCGGTCGAGCACGGCGAACTCCGCGCGGCCCGCATCGGTCAGACGTACGGTCCGCACCCGCCTGTCCTGGGGCTGTGGCTCCACCGTCACCAGGCCGTCCGTCTCCAAGGAGCGCAGCAGCCGGCTGACGTACCCGGAGTCGAGCCCGAGGCGCGCGCGCAGCCACCGTACGTCTCGGCCCTGTACGCCGATCTCCCAGAGCAACCGCGCCTCGGCTACGGGCCGGTCGAGGCCCAGGTAGTGGTCGTGCAGCACGCCCACACGTTCAGTGACCGTGCGGTTGAACCGCCGCACCGCGTCGACCTGCGTCCCGTCCATACCTCTGACTTTAGTCAGAGAATAGCCGCCGGGACAGCACCTGCGAGCAGAGGGGGACGGGACACACCGCAGGGGCGTTCGTCGCGGAACGGATGCCCTGCACGCCGGACGATGAGTTCCCGCTGTCCCGGAAGTCCTAGCTGCAGACGCTGGGCCGATGAACGAACCTCGGGCCGATGAAAACGCCGGGCCGATGAAGGAGAAGCCGTGACGGACGATGTCTGGGCAATCGTGCACGCCGAGCGTGCGGCGCTGATCGACGACCTCGCGCGCTCGCACCTCGCGGACGATCAGTGGCTGAAGCCGTCGCTCTGTGACGGATGGACCGTGCACGACGTGCTCGCCCATCTGGTCGACACGGCCCGCACAACGCGCCTCGGCTTCGTGAAGGATCTGGCCCTCGCACGGTTCGACTTCGATCGTCAGAACGCCCGTGGCGTGGAACGCGAACGCCGGAGCACACCGCAGGAGACCCTGGAGCGGTTCCGTCAGGTGGCATCGCGCACATCGACTCCTCCGGCGCCCCTCGACAGCCGGCTCGTCGAGGAGATCGTCCACGGCGAGGACATCCGCCGACCTCTCGGCCTCACCCGTACCTACCCCGCGCAGGCCGTCGTCAGGTCACTCCGCCTGCAGACACGCACCCCGGGGTCCTTCGGCGGCGCCAAGGAGCTGGTGACACGCATTCAACTCATGGCGACGGACGCCGACTTGACGATCGGATCCGGGCCAGAGGTCAAGGGGCCTGCGCTTTCCCTCCTGCTCGCCGTGATGGGGCGCCGGGTGGGACTCGACGATCTCCACGGCCCCGGAGTCGTCACGCTGGCGGAAGGTGCCTGACCCTCTCGTCGGGAAGCCAGCACTCGGCTCACCTGGGCAGATGCGCCGCCCGGTACTCGCTGGGCCGCATGTGTTGAAGCTCCAGGAAGCGGCGGTTGAAGTTGGAGAGGTTCTGATATCCGCTGCGGGTCGCCACCTCCGTGACCGGCAACTCGGTCGTCGCCAGCAGTCGGCAAGCGGTCTCCGTGCGGAGCTGATTGACGTAGTCGGTGAGGGTGCGGCCCATGGTGCGGCGGAAGAAGCGGCTGAACGAGGTCGGTGCCATGTGTGCGATCGCGGCGATCTCGGCGAGCTCGATCGGTCGGGTGTGGGCCCGCTGGAGGTGGCGGCATACGTCGTCGACGCGGCGGCGCGCCTCGGTGTCGGGAGCGGGTGCGTACCCCGGTCTCGTCAGCGGGGCGGCGTCGTCGGCCTGGTGGGCGAGGCGGCCCAGGACGTCGAGCAGGGCGACCGTGGCCGCCGCGCTGTCGTGCCGTTCCGGCAGGCCGGTGAGCCGCGCGCGCACGGCGTCGGAGGTCCGGGTGAACAGGAGGCCGCGGGCGGATCGCTCCAGCAGCGCGCTCACGGCGCGGAACTGCGGCAGCGCGAAGAAGTCCGGGCCCAGGAAGTCGTAGCGGAATTGGGCGACGGCTGCCTCGGCGACGCCGTCGGGGTGCGGCCGGGCGACGAAGGTGTGGGGCACGTCGGGGCCGATCAGCATCAGGTCCCCGGGCGCGTACGGCCCGACGGTGGTACCCACGTAGCGCGTGCCCGATCCCTCGGTCATCAGTACCAGTTCGTACTCGGCGTGATAGTGCCAGCCGAAGCCGAAGGCGCTCTCACGCCGGATGAAGCTCTTGAAGGTGGTGTCCTCGGGGAGACTCCATTGTTCGTGGCGCGGTTTCACGGCGTGCAGGCTAACGCAGGCGGGCCCGCGCTTACGGGGCAACTGAGTACCGGAACGGGGCATCGGCGGCGTAGCCCCCGCGAGCCTCCGCTGCGACGGTGGAGACCCGCCTCCCGCAGAACCAGCGCCACGCCGACACAGCGAGGAGAAGTCCGCCATGACCGTTACGGCGACGTCGCCGATCCCGGAACTCGACCGCCCCTACGACGGCCTACCGTCGAACGCCGTGGCGGACTTCGACCGGGACGGGTTCGCGCATCTGCGGAACGTGCTCACGCCCGAGACGATCGCCGCGTACGAGCCGACGATCACCTCGGAGGTGATCCGGCTCAACACCCAGGACCTGCCGCTGGCGGAGCGTGACACCTACGGCAAGGCGTTCCTTCAGGTGACGAACCTGTGGGAGCACAACGAGAAGGTGAAGGAGTTGGTGTTCTCCCGGCGTCTCGCGCGGATCGCCGCCGAGCTGCTCGGCGTGCACGCGGTGCGGCTCTACCACGACCAGGCGCTGTACAAGGAGCCGAACGGCGGCATCACGCCCTGGCACGCCGACCAGTACTACTGGCCGCTGTCCTCCGACCGCTGCCTGACCGTCTGGCTGCCGCTGCAGGAAACCCCCATGGAGATGGGCCCGCTCGCCTTCGCCCGCGGCAGCCACCACTTCGCGTACGGCCGCGACCTGCCCATCTCCGACGAGTCCGAGGCCCGTCTCAAGCAGGCCGTCAGCGAGCAGGACTTCGAGGACGTCGTGGAGCCGTTCGCGCTCGGCGACGCGAGCTTTCACCGGGGGTGGACCTTCCACCACGCGGGGCCCAACCACGCCGCCGTCCCGCGCCGCGTCATGACGGTGATCTACATGGACGCCGACATCCGCGTCGCCGAGCCCACGAACGACCACCAGGCCGCGGACCGCGGCTGGATGCCCGGGACCGCGATCGGCCAGGTCCCGGACACTCGGCTCAACCCCGTGCTCTTCGACGCGCGCCACTGACGCCACCGCACCCACAGGCACCCTGGCCGGCGGCCGTCGCCACCGGCCAGCCACCATCTACCGTCCCTACCGCCACCGTCACCAGACCAGTACCAGCACCAGCACCAGCACCAGCACCAGCACCAGCACCTGGTATGTTGCCCCGGCACCCGGCCCGACCGTAGGCTGAATGCGCTTTCAGCAACGACAGCGGGCAGCCGGGCACACCACAGAGTGCCGGGCGAAGGGGCGAGGCGAGACAGCAAGATGACCACTCCCACGGTGTACGACGTAGCCGAACAGGCGGGCGTCTCCATCGCGACCGTGTCGCGTGTCTACCGCAGCCCCGACGCGGTCCGGGCGGCGACCCGCGACAAGGTCCTGGCCGCGGCGCGCGAACTCGGCTATGTGCCGAGCGGCAGCGCCCGCGGGCTCGCCAGCCGCGCGACGGGTGTGCTGGGGCTCTGCTTCCCCGACTTCCACGACACCGAGGCGGAGCACGCGCCGGGCGCCGAGGACGCCGAGCTGGTCCTCTACTCGGACCAGGTCATCCGCGGCATGGAACGCGCGGCGCGGCGCCAGGGCTACGCGCTGCTGATCTCGGCCGCGCACGCCGACCAAGCCGGCCGGCAACTCGCCGAGGTGGCGGGGCGCGTGGACGGTCTGGCCGTGCTCGCGCAGTCGCTGACCGAAGAGGATCTCGACGTCGTGGGGCGTCGGCAGCCCGTCGTCCTGCTGGCCGGGGAGCGGCACACCGGCTACGACCATGCCGAAGTGGCCAACTTCGACGGCCAGTTGGAGCTGACGCGGCATCTGATCGTCGACCACGGGCTGCGCCGTCTCGCCTTCGCCGGCGGACCGGCCGACTCACCTGACGGCGAGGCGCGCTTCCGCGGTTTCCAGGCCGCCCATCTGGAGGCCGGGCTGCCGTTGCCGAAAGCGCCCGACACCAGAGGTGACCTCACCCAGGCCGCGGGCCGCAAGGCCGCGCTGGAGCTCCTCGACCGGGACGAGACCCTGCCTGACGGCCTGGTGTTCGCCAACGACCAGATGGCGGTGGGCGCGCTGCACGCCCTGGAGGCGCGGGGTGTCGCCGTCCCGGACGACATCGCCGTGACCGGCTTCGACGGGATCCCCCTGAGTCGTCTGGTGCGGCCGACGCTGACGACCGTACGGCAGCCGACCGGGCTCCTGGGCGAGGTGGCCGTGGAACTGCTGATCGCCCGGCTCCATCAGCGCGACCGGGCGGCCGAGGTACGCGTGCTGCCGGTGACGGTGACGCGCAGGGCAAGTTGCGGATGCGCGGAGGAAGGCCCGGTTTGAGCGGGGCGTAACCGCCTTTCGCCGGCTACGCGTTCGCGGATTTCCGCACGTTTACGGAAGCGTTACCTCCAGACCCCTTGAGTCGCTCCGTCTCGTACTACAAGGTCATGTATGCGCTTACGTACAGCGCATACATGAATGTGTTGGAGGGCCCCATGACACGCACCAAGTCCGTCAGCGTCGCCGCGACCGTGGTGGTGACGGCGCTCGCCCTGACCTCCTGCGGAAGCAGCGGGGGCGAGCGGGTGGCAGCGGACAAGAAGCAAACGCTCACGGTGTGGGCCATGGGCGAGGAGGGCACCCGCCTCAAGGCGGTCACCGACGAGTTCACCAAGCAGCACCCGAACATCACCGTCAAGGTGACCCCGGTGGGCTGGGACGTCGTGCACCAGAAGCTGGTGTCCGCCATCGCCGCCAAGAAGACGCCGGACATGGCACAGATGGGCTCCACGATGATGGGCGAGTTCATCGCCCTGGACGCCCTGGAGCCGGTGGACACCAAGACGTTCAAGAAGTCCGACTTCTTCCCCGCCACCTGGGACAGCAACGTCAAGGACGGCACCGCGTACGGCGTTCCCTGGTACGCCGACACCCGCGCGCTCTACTACCGCACCGACCTCGCCGAGAAGGCCGGCGTCGACAAGGCCCCCACCACGTGGAAGGACCAGCAGGCCCTCGCCGCCGCCTACCAGAAGGCGGGCGCCGAGTGGGGCACGGACCTGCAGCCCAGCAGCACCGGCGCCTGGCAGAGCTGGGTGCAGTACCTGTACTCGGCCGGCGGCGAACTGATCGGCAAGGACGGCAAGCCGGCCCTCGACTCCCCCGCGGCGATACGGGCGTTCACCCAGTGGGCCAGCTACTTCAAGAAGGGGCTGGCCAAGAAGACCTTCACGCCCGGATACGACGTCACCAAGGACTTCGGCTCCGGCAAGCGGCCGATGTTCCAGTCCGGCCCGTGGATGGTCGCGAACATCGACGACCAGCAGCCGCAGATCAAGGGCAAGTACAAGGTCGTGCCCGTCCCGGCGGACAAGACCTCGACCTCCTGGGTCGGCGGCGCGTCCCTCGTCACGTTCAAGAACAGCGCGCACAAGGCGGCGGCCGAGGAGCTGACCCAGTACCTCACCACGCCGAAGACGCAGGCCAAGTGGTACGAGGCGGACAAGGCGCTGCCGGCCAACAAGGCCGCCTGGGACGAGCCCGCCCTCAAGGGCGGCGGCGATTCGCTCGCCACCTTCAAGACCTCGCTCGACACGGCGAAGGCGATCCCGCCGCTGGAGAAGTGGAACGAGTTCGCCGCGGCCGTCGAGGGCGCCCTGTCGAAGATCTCGCAGGGCGCGGACCCTGCGGCGACCGCGAAGACGCTGCAGAAGACGGCCGAGGGGCTGGTGGGCTGACCCCATGAGCACCACCACCGCACAGGCCGGTACGCCTGGTGCCGGACAGGACGCAGTGGTGCCGAAGGCCCAGGACGACGGCGCCGGGCCCGACCGGCGCCGCCGGGACCGACTGTCCCGCCACAATCTCGCCGGCTGGCTGTTCTCCACGCCGTTCCTGGTCCTGTTCCTCACCTTCATGGCGTTCCCGATCGTGGCCACGCTCTTGATGAGCTTCACCGACTTCGGTCTGCGCAACGTCACTGATCCGCTGTCGGCGCAGTTCGTGGGCCTGGACAACTACACGAAGCTGTTCCAGGACGACAAGTTCGTCAAGGCGCTCTTCAACACCGGGTACTTCGTGATCCTCGGCGTGCCGCTCACCATCGGCAGCGGCCTGGCCGCCGCCGTGCTGCTCAACTCGGGCATCGACCGGCTGCGCACCTTCTTCCGCGTCGGTTTCTACGCGCCGGTCGTCACCGCCATCGTGGCCGTCGCCGTCATCTGGCGCTTCGTCCTCGACCCCAGTGAGGGCCTGATCGCGGGCCTCGGCCACCAACTCGGCATCCAGACACCGGACTTCCTCGGCTCCGAGACGCTCGCGATGCCCTCACTGATCATGATGGCGGTCTGGCGCAACATGGGCTCGGCGATGGTCCTCTTCCTCGCCGGTCTGCAGGCCATTCCGACGGAGGTGCGGGAGGCGGCACGGATCGACGGCGCGGGGATCTTCCAGGAGTTCCGCAGGATCACGGTGCCGCTGCTGCGGCCCACCATGCTCTACGTCGCCGTCATGACCACGATCGGCTTCCTCAACGTCTTCGAGGAGCCGTTCGTGATGACCGACGGCGGTCCGAACGACAGCACCCTGACGATCTCGCTGCACATGTACCGCGAGGGCTTCGACTTCTTCCACATGGGCTACGCCAGCGCCATGGCGTACGTCCTGTTCGTGATCGTCCTCGCGATCACCACGCTCCAGCTCCGCCTCCTGAAGGACAAGACGTCATGAGCACGACTGAGACCCGGGCCCCGCTCGCGGCCCCGGCGAGCAAGGCGCGGCGGGACCCGGCGGCCAGGGCCCGTCGGACACTCGTCTACGTCCTGCTCACCGCCGGACTGATCGTGACGGTCGCGCCGTTCCTGTGGATGGCACTCTCGTCGTTCAAGACGCAGCGGGAGCTGGGTGCGAGCCCGCCGGTGTGGTGGCCGTCCGAGTGGACCCTGGGCAACTTCCGGGAACTGCTCGACCGGATGGACGTGGGGCAGGCACTCTTCAACTCCCTGCTCGTGGCCGTGTTCGTGACCGTCTGCAATCTGCTGTTCTGCTCGATGCTCGGCTACGCCCTGGCGAAGCTGAACTTCGCCGGGAAGCGGCCGATCTTCGGCATCGTGCTCGGCGCGCTGATGGTGCCCGGCAACCTCATGCTGCTGCCCATGTTCGTGATGATGAGCGCGATGGGGCTGATCGACAGCTACGCCGCACTGATCCTGCCGTTCGCGGCCGGGGCCTTCGGCGTCTTCCTCATGCGGCAGTTCATCCAGGCCATCCCGGACGAGCTGCTCGAGGCGGCGCGGATGGACGGCGCCCGCGAGTGGTACATCTTCTGGCGGATCGTGCTGCCGCTGGTCAAGCCGGCACTGGCGACGCTGTCGATCTTCGTGTTCCTCGGTTCCTGGAACAACTTCCTGTGGCCGCTGGTCGCCACCAACGACCCGGGCAAGTACACGCTCCCGGTCGCACTCGCCACGTTCGCCACGGACCCGACCCAGGCGGACGGTTCCAACGGCGTCCTGATGGCAGGGGCGTTCCTCGTGGTGCTGCCGGTGCTGCTCGTGTTCGTCCTGCTCCAGCGCTTCTTCACCCAGGGCATCGCGACCGCCGGGCTGAAGTAGCCCTTCCCATCGGCCGGTTCCCGCCCCGTGCCACGGGGGCGGGGACCGGTGGACCCGTACGCCAAGAATGTATGCGCATCCATTCGAAAGGCGGACCACCATGCCACCGAGGATCGCCACGCGGCACGCCCCCCACCGGACCTCGCACCCGGCACAGGACGTCACCCTGCCACCGCCCGCCGGACTGCGCGCCGAGGACGGCACCGGCCATGTGCTCCTGACCTGGGAGCCGGTGCCGGGCGCCGATGGTTACGTGGTGCACCGCTCACCGTTCGCAGAGGGCCCTTACACGCCCTTGCCCGGGGGGCCTCTCTCTCACCCTTCGTACGCCGACACCCGGGTGGAGCCCGGCCGGGGCTACTGGTACAAGGTCGCGGCCCGGGCCGACGGCGGCCCCGGCGCGCCGACCCCGACGCCCGTTCCCGGGTGCGCCAAGGCACGGGGTATCGCCCTCGCGACCGTGACCGTCATGGTCGACGCCACCGGTACCGCACCCCCGCTCGTCACCGGCGACGGCGCCCAGGCCCTGGTCCGCGCCGCTGCCAGGCACACGGACGACGGCGCGCACGTGCACGTCGTGGTGTGGAACGCCGCCGCCGACCGCACCGGTACGTCGTCGGGGTCGCCGGCACTCGACCGCACGGCCGTGGTGCGGGTGACCGGCCTCGCCCCGGACACCTCGTACGCAGCCTCACTGCACGGCTCGGACACCGTTGCCACCGACACCGAGAGGGCCTGCGGCGCACGCGGCGACGCCCTGCTCGCGACCCCCGGCACATGCAGCAGCCCACTTCCCCACGAGCCGCTCCCGCCGCTGACGACGACACCGGACGGCACCGCGTCCCTGTCCCTCGACGTCCCGTTGCCTGGCCTGCGTTCGCTCCGCCTGTCCCGTATCTGACCACCCCCCACCTCAAGGGAAAGAAACCGGATGAAACGCCGCACCTTCCTCACCACCGCCGCGGGCGCCTCCACCGCCCTCGCTCTCGGCACCGCCACGACGGCCACCGGCGCCGACACGGACGCCCTGCTGCGCCGCTGGTTCCGCGACACGTACCGCTCCATCGAAGCCCTGACCACGGACTTCGGGCTGGCCGCGGACACCATGGACGTCACCGCGAGCAGACTCACACCGTCCGTCAACACCTCGCCGACCAACATCGGTTGCGGGCTGTGGGCGACGGTCGCGGCCGGCGGACTCGGGGTCATCGACGCCACGACGATGCACCGCCGCCTCGCCCGCACCGTCACCGCCGTCGAGCGGCTGGAGCGCGCCCACGGCTTCTGGTTCAACTGGTACGACGCCTACACCGGCGAGACCCTCACGACCTGGCCGGGAAGCGGCGACCCGGTCGATCCGTTCCTGTCGTCCGTCGACAACGCCTGGCTGGTCACGGGCCTGAGAATCGCAGCCGACGCCGACGCGGAACTGCGCCCCCGCGTGGCGCGACTGCTCGCGGACGCCGACTGGTCGTTCTACTACACGCCGTACGACGCCGCGGACCCGGCGGCGGGCCCCGGCCAACTGCACGGCGGTTACTCCACGGCCACCGACTCCTTCACCTCGCACTGGTACGGAGCGCTCAACACCGAGCCGCGCATGGCCAGTTACCTCGGTATCACCGACGGCTCGCTGCCCGGCGAGCACTACTGGCACACCTTCCGCACCCTGGAGCCGGGCGCCGAGCAGGACCAGCAGCCCGAGGGCGAGTGGGTCACGGTCGACGGTGTGCGGCTGTGGCGCGGGCACTACACATACCGAGGCCGCAAGATCGTCCCCTCCTGGGGCGGGTCGATGTTCGAGGCGCTGATGGTGCCTCTGTTCGTTCCCGAGGCGGCGTGGTCGCCCGGCGCCTGGGGGCTCAACCACCAGCGCTACGTACGCAGTCAGATCGAGCACGGCATGGTCGAGGCGGCGTACGGTTACTGGGGCTTCTCCCCTGCCGACGTCCCGGCGGGCGGCTATGCCACATACGGCGTGGACGCCCTCGGCATGGCGGTCGACGGCTACACGTCCGGGGGCGTGGTCACTCCGCACGCGTCCTTCCTCGCGATGCCGTTCGCACGCGACGAGGCGGTCACCAACCTGCGGCGCATCGCCCAGGACTTCGGGGCGTACGAGGACGGCCTGGGCTTCCGTGACTCGGTCGACGTGAACACGGGCCGGGTCAGCGACCACGTGCTCGCGCTGGACCAGGGCATGATCGCGGCGGCACTCGCCCAAGTGCTCAAGCCGGGGCTGCTGCAGCGCCCGTTCCGCAGCGGAGGGTTCGCGCGGCGCGTGCGGCCGCTGCTGGCGAAGGAGAACTTCGCGATATGACGGACATTGGACACGGACAGGGCCGCCGCCCCGTCCGGCGCCCCAACATCATCCTGATCATGACCGACGACCATGCCGTGCCGGCCATCGGCGCGTACGGCAGTGTCATCAACCGGACCCCGGCGGTGGACCGGCTCGCGGCCGAAGGCATGCGGTTCGACAGCGCCTTTTGTACGAACTCGATCTGCTCGCCCGCCCGTGCGACGCTCCTCACCGGCGCGTACAGCCATGTGCACGGCATGACGACGCTGGAGCAGTCCGGGCAGAAGTTCGACGCACGTCAGCCGTCGTTCCCCGAGATGTTGCAGGCGGCGGGCTACCAGACGGCGATCGTCGGCAAGTGGCATCTGGGGCACGGTGGCGTCAGCGACCCGTGCGGCTTCGACCACTGGGAGATCCTGCCGGAGCACGGCCAGTACCACGACCCCACCTTCCTGACCGCCGACGGTGAGCATGAGTACAGCGGCTACGTCACCGACATCATCACCGACCTGGCCCTGAACTGGCTGGACCGGCGGGATCCGGAGCGGCCGTTCGCGCTGCTGATCCAGCACAAGGCGCCGCACCGCGCCTTCGAGCCGGCCGAGCGTCATCGTCATCTGTACGAGCACGAGGAGATTCCGGCTCCGGCCACGCTTCACGACGACTACGCGAACCGGGCGGGCGCGGCGGCCGAGGCGCGGATGCGGATGTCGGATCTGCTGCCGTCGGACCTCAAGGTGCCGGTGCCCGAGGGGCTTTCGGAGCGGGAGGAGCGGGAGTGGCGCTATCAGCGCTACATCAAGGAGTACCTGCGGGTGATCGCGGGGCTCGACGAGAACGTGGGCCGTGTCCTGCACTATCTCGATGTCGGCGGGCTGACCGACGACACCGTGGTCGCGTACACCTCCGACCACGGTTTCTATCTGGGTGAACACGGCTGGTTCGACAAGCGGTTCATGTATGAGCCGTCGCTGCGGATCCCGTTGGTCGTACGCTGGCCGGGGGTGGTGGAGGCGGGGTCGTCGTGCGACGAGCTGGTGGCGAACGTCGACTATGCGCAGACGATCCTCGACCTGGCCGACGTGCCGGCGCACGAGCGGATGCAGGGCAGGAGTCTGCGGCCGCTGCTGCGGGGTGAGCGGCCGGACGACTGGCGTGACGCGGTCTACTACCGCTACTTCGAGCATCTGGACGTGTGCCACGGCGTGCAGGCCAACTACGGGATCCGTACCCGGACGCACAAGCTGATCCATTACCCGGGCCACGGTTCGGGGCAGGTGGGGGCGTCGCCGCAGATCCGCGCGCCTCAGTGGGAGCTGTTCGATCTGGAACGGGATCCCGACGAGTTGCACAACCGGTACGACGACCCCGAGTACGCGCAGGTCGTCGAGGACCTCACAGCGCGGCTCACCGCGCTGCAACTGCACTACCTGGACACACCGGAGCACGTGAGCACCGAGGAGCCGCGATGACTCAGCAGTCCGAGCCGGTCACCACCACCGCCTCCGCTCCGCGGCGCAGAACCGTCCTGGGCGGCCTGGGCGCGGGGGTGGCCCTGGCGGCGGTCTCCGGGTCGCTGAACTCCGCGGCGGCGACCGGTGAGACGTCGTCGTCGAGCGACGACTCCCCCGCCTCCGTCACCTGTCGCGACAAACAGATCCTCATCGACGGTGAACCGGCCGTGGTCCTCGCCGGTGAGATCCACTACTTCCGCCTCAAGCGCGCCGACTGGCAGTCGCGGCTCGACAGGGCGAAGGAAGCCGGGCTCAACGCCATCGCCACGTACATCCCGTGGATGTGGCACGAGACGGCGGACGGCTCGATCGACGTCACCGGCCGGACGAGGCCCGAGCGGGACCTGGGCGCGTTTCTCGATCTGTGCCGGGACAACGGTTTCCATGTCATCGCCAGGCCAGGACCGTTCACCATGGCCGAGCTCAAGGGCGAGGGCGTCCCGCAGCGGGTGCGCACGGACCATCCGGAGGTCGTGCCGACGGGCTGGAACGGCGACAAGGCCACCACGGCCGCCGTCGACTACCTGGCCCCCGCGTACCTCGAGGAGGCCAGGCGCTGGTACGACGCGGTGATGCCGGTCATCGCCGAGCGTCTGCACCGCAGGGGCAGGCCCGGCGTGATCGCCTGCCAGCTCGACAACGAGATCGGCATGCTGCCCTGGGTGAGCAACGGGCCCATCCTGACCGATCGTTGTCTGCGGGACTTCAACGCCTGGCTGGACACGACGTACGGGAAGGGTCTGGCCGAGCGCTATCCGTTCGCGGGTGGCAGCGCCGGTGAACGCGACGCCGCGATCCGGGCCCCGAAAGACGGCTACGCATCCGCCCTCATGCACGACCTGGGGACGTACATGCGCGGCGTCATCGCCGACTACGCGGCACGGCTGCGCGCGTACGCGGAGGCGGGCGGGGTCCGCGGCATCCCGTTCCTGATCAACATCCATGGCACGGGCGGCGGGAGCGCGGAGAACTTCCCGATCGGTGTCAGCCAGTTGATGGAGTCCTACGCGGGCAAGCCCGGGATGATCTCCGGCGCGGACTTCTACCTCGGCGATCTGACCCTCGGCAACGTGACGGACCTGTATCTGGTCAATGCCTTCATGGACGCGGTCAATGATGGTGATCAGCCGTTGACGGCCCTGGAGTTCGATGCCGGGCACGCCGACTACGGGGACGACCTGAGCAATGAGACAGGGCGTGGGGCGGTCGGGCTCAAGACGCGGCTCTGTGTCGCCCAGGGCGCGAAGATGATCAACTACTACCTGTTCGCGGGGGGCTTCAACCCGAAGCTCGACAAGCCGGTCGGCGACGGCAACGACCGCATCGGCATCACCGGCGAACGTCATGGCTTCGCCGCGCCCGTCGACCCCGAGGGCAGGCGCGGCGTGAGCTTCGCCCCCACCAAGGAGACGGCGCAGGCCGTCCGCGGGCTTGCCGCGGCGCTGGCGCCGATGAGGGCGGAGTACGACGACGTGGTGCTCGGCTTCGTGCCCGACCACTACCTCACCGAGTACCGGCCGCCGGACAGCGACGCCGTGCAGGCCGTGGTCGACGACGTGACGGGCACTCGCGGCTTCGGCCCGCGTGGCGCACTCTCGCGGGCCATGCTGCTCGGCGGCTTCCGGTACCGGAGCGTCGATCTGCAGGCCGGGGACCTGGATCCGGCGAAGCAGCCGGTTCTCGCGCTGGCCACGGGGCAGTACCTGGCACGCGTGGTGCAGGAGCGACTTGTGCGGTACCTGCGGGCGGGCGGACGGCTGCTGTTGTCGGGTCAGGTGCCGGGCAAGGACATGACGGGCGCGTCCTGCACGGTGCTGCGGGACGCGCTGGGCCTGACGCCGGGCAAGACCCTCACGGACGCGAACCAGTTCTGGCTGTCCGCGACCGCGCACGGGTGGGCGGCGCCGCGGGCCGAGATCCGGGTCCCCAAGGCCCAGTTGTGCTCGGCGAGCCGGGGCGAGACGGTGCTGCGCGAGGTGTCCACGGGCGACGGCTGCGGCTTCGACATTCCTGTGGGCAAGGGGCGGGCGGTCGTGATCACTACGGCGTACCGCTGCGACCTCGACTTCTGGCTCAGTGCGTTCAAGGTCCTGGGCGCGGCGCCGGCGATCACCCACAGCTCGACCGACGCGGGCGTGTTCATGCTCACCACGAAGGACGAGCACGGCGGCCGTCTGCTGCACGCCTTCAACGTCACTTCCGGCTACGCCGAGTCGTGCACGGTCGCCGAGAGGGGCAAGGCGCTGTTCGGCGGTGAGCGGCTGTACCTGGCGGGGGCGAGCGCGGCGATGCTGCCGCTCGGCCTGGCGGCGGGCGGTCTGCACATCGCGTACGCGACCGCCGAGATCACCGGCATCGCCGACGGCAGGGTCACCTTCCGCTCTCTCGGCGACGAGGCGGTCGTGGCTGTCGATGGCCGGGCGCGGTGCGAGGGCGCCAAGTCCTCGTACGAGGGTGGGCGCACGATCCTGCGGGTACGACGTCGGGAGTTCACGGTCCGCGAGGGCTGACGCCGTCGACGCACGAGGGCCGCACCGCCGGACGGCGGTGCGGCCCCTGTGGTGTGGGTCACCGGTCGAAGGTCGGGCTACAGCTCGAAGATGCCGTAGCCGAAGCCGTCGGCGCTGATCCTGCCCCCGCTCACCGTGACCCCGGAGGTCACCACCGGGGTGGCGGTGTCCTTCGGTGCGGCCGTGTCCGCGTGTTCGCCGCGCGGGTTGACGACGACGAGGTAGCGGCCGCCGCGGACGTAGGCCAGTGGGTAGCCGTCGTGCAGGACCTCGGTGCTGCCCGCGGGGCCGAGGTCCGGGGTGGCGCTGCGCAGTGCGATGAGGCGGCGGACCAGGTTCAGCAGGGAGTCGGGGTCGGCCTGCTGGGCGGCGACCGTGGGCCGGTTCGCGTCGGGGTCGACGGGCAGGTAGAGCCGGTCGGCCGGGGCGGTGGAGAAGCCCGCGTTGGGCGTGTCGTCCCATTGCATGGGGGTGCGTGAGCCGGCCCGGTTGTAGCGGGGGCCGAGGCGGCTGCCCTCGTGGTCGGGCAGGCCGGGGACGTAGCGCATGCCGATCTCGTCGCCGTAGTAGATCGCGGGCAGCGTGGGCCAGGTGAGCTGGAACGCGAAGGCGGCGGGCAGCTGCTCGGCGGTGCGCGGACCGCAGGCCAGGCGGGAGAAGTCGTGGTTGGCGGTGGGCAGGGCGATGAAACCGGCGTCGCCGATGGCGTCGCGGGCCGCGCTCCAGCCATCGAGGAAGGTCCGCGCGGAGCCTTCGCCCGACGCGTCGAAGTACGGGGTCTGCGGCGTCCAGGGCTCGCTGACCGTGCCGGCGAAGTTGTTCCACAGGGAGCGCAGGTACAGGCCGTCGTTCTGGGAGCCGAACTGGAGGAAGAAGTCGGCGTGGAAGCCGGCCGGGACGGAGACCGCCGGGTCGCCCCACTCGGACAGGAGTGCCGCGTGCGGGTGGCTGTCGTCGAGCCAGCCGCGCAGCTCGCGCCAGAGTTTGGCGGTTTCGACGTGGCCCGGGTCGTCCTTGACCAGGGATGCGGCCATGTCGACACGGAAGCCGGAGAGGCCGAGGGAGAGCCAGTGGTCCATGATGTCGCGCAGGGCGCGGCGGTTGGCTCGGGGTCCTTCGGCGTCGACGGGCAGGCGCCAGGGCTCGTCCGCGTTTGTGCGGGCGTGGCCGAAGTTGAGGGCGGGCTGCGACTCGAAGAAGTTGGGCTGGTAGAAGCCGGGGCGGGTGCCGGGCGAGGCGACGAAGCCGGGGGGCGCCGTTTCGGTGTCGGCCCAGATGTAGCGCTGGTCGGCGGGGTCGTCCGCCGATGCCTTGAACCAGGCGTGTTCGTCGGAGGTGTGGCCCGCGACCAGGTCGAGCAGCACGCGGATGCCGCGGCTCCGGGCGGCGTCGACGAGGTTGGCCAAGTCGTCGTTGGTGCCGTAGCGCGGGGCGACGGTGAGGTAGTCACTGACGTCGTAGCCCGCGTCGCGGAACGGCGAGGCGAAGCACGGGTTGAACCAGACGGTGTTCACGCCGAGCCAGGCCAGGTGGTCCAGCTTGGCCTCGGCACCGGCGAAGTCGCCGATGCCGTCGCCGTCGGAGTCGGCGAAGGACTGCGGGTAGATCTGGTAGAGGACGGCGTCGGCGAGCCATTCGGTGGCGGGGCGGCGAGGGGTCATGGGGTGGGGTCCTCCGAGGACGGTCGGGGTGCGGTGTGCAGGACAGCCTCGATCGGCAGGTGGTCGCTGGGGAAGCGGCCGCCGGGCGCGAAGGTGTTGGCGTGTGCCGAGCGGACCCGGACGCCGTGTGAGACGAGAATCCAGTCGATGCGCTCGCCGTCGGGGACCGGGGGCCGGTAGTCGTGGAAGGTGCCCAGGTCCGGGCCGCGTTCCTCGGCCGCGTCCCAGGTGTCCACGAGCGCCGCGTCGGCGAGCAGGCGGGTGTAGGGCGGACTGTTCGGTCCCGCCGGGGTGTTGAAGTCGCCGGTGACGATGGCCTGGACGTCCGGCGCGAGAGTACTCAGCCGCTCGGCGAGCAGGGCCGCGGACCGTTCCCGGGCGTGGGCGCTCGCATGGTCGAAGTGGGTGTTGGCGGCGTACAGCTCTCCGCCCGTGGCCAGGTCGCGGAAGTGGACCCAGGTGACCATGCGGGGGCAGCCGCCGCCCCAAGTGTTGGAGGCCGGGACGTCCGGTGTGCCGGAGAGCCAGAAGTGACCGTGTGTCAGGGGTACCAGGCGCCGACGGTCGTAGAAGATGGCCATGAACTCGCCGTCGTCACCGCCCTCCCGGCCCTCGCCGATCCAGCCGTAGTCTCCACCGTACTCGCCCAAGGCGGCCTCGACATCGCGCACTTGGTGCCGCAGGCCCTCCTGGGTGCCGATGAGGTGGGGACGCGCACGACACAGCAGGTCGGCGACCGTCTGTCTGCGCTCGGGCCAGGTGTGGGGCGGGTTGTCCCAGTGGACCTGCAGGTTGAAACTCATGACGTGCAGTCCGTCCCGGGCCGTCGGAATCCCGAGGTCGGCCATCAGAAACCTCCACCCACTTGTATGCGCTTCCTGAATGCGCTTACATGACTGGCGCACACGTTAACTTCGCATGGGCGATGCGGCAATAGAGCGGTGAGGGGCTCGCATGCTTCGACGGTATGAGGACCAGGTCAAGGTACTTCTCGACCAGATGACGACCGCCGAGAAGCTGGGGCAGCTGCAGCAGCTGACCTGGACCGGTGACACAGGGCCCGGCGGCGGCCAGACCGCGCACATCGAGGCCGCGGCGCGCGCCGGCCTGCTCGGCTCGGTGCTCAACATCCACGGCGCGGCGCACACCAACGCGCTGCAGCGGATGGCCGTCGAGGAGTCCCGGCTCGGCATCCCGCTGCTGTTCGGCCTGGACGTCATCCACGGCTTCTGGACCACGTTCCCGATCCCGCTGGCCCAGGCGGCGTCCTTCGACCCGGAGGTGGCCCGCCGGGACGCCGAGGTGTCCGCGGCGGAGACCCGCTCCAACGGTGTGCGCTGGACGTTCTCACCGATGATGGACGTCACCCACGAGCCGCGCTGGGGCCGCATCGCGGAGGGCTGCGGCGAGGATCCGTACGTCAACGCCGCCTTCGCGGTGGCCAAGGTCCGCGGCTACCAAGGCGCGGACGACGGCAGCGAGTTGACGGACGCGGAGCGCATCGCCGCGTGTGCCAAGCACTTCGTCGCGTACGGCGGGGCGGAGGGCGGCCGCGACTACAACACGGTCGATGTCTCCGAGCAGCGGCTGCGCAACCACTACCTGCCGCCCTTCAAGGCCGCCGTGGACGCGGGCGCGGCCACCGTGATGGCCGCGTTCAACACGGTGGCGGGCGTGCCGGCGCACGGCAATCCGCACACCATGAACACGATCCTCAAGGAGGAGTGGGGTTTCGACGGCTTCGTCGTCAGTGACTACACGGGTGTCGAGGAACTGATCGCGCACGGCTTCGCCGAGGACGGCGCCGACGCGGCTCGCCTCGCCTTCAACGCCGGGCTCGACATGGAGATGGTCTCCACCAACGTGACCGAGCACGGCGAGCGGCTCGTGGCCGACGGCCTGATCGGCGAGTCCCGCCTCGACGACGCGGTCACGCGCATCCTGCGCCTCAAGTTCGCCCTCGGACTGTTCGACCAGCCGTACACCGACGAGGCCGCCGAGATCGCCGGCCCGACGCCGGCCGCGCGGGAGGCGGCGCGAGCCGCGGGCGCCCGGTCGATGGTGCTGCTCAAGAACGACGACGGTGTTCTCCCCCTGGAGCGCACCACGCCCTCGATCGCGGTGGTCGGCCCGCTCGCGAACTCCACTGACCTGCACGGCACGTGGGCCGGTCCCGGCGGCTTCCACCTCCCGTCCGTGAGCATCCTGGACGCGGTGCGCGCCGCGGCGCCCGGCGCCCGCGTCTCCCACGCCGATGACGACATCGCGGCCGCGGTCGCCGCGGCGCAGGAGGCCGAGGTCACCGTCGTCGTGGTCGGCGAACCCCCCGCGCTCAGCGGCGAGGCGGCCGTGCGCAGCGACATCTCACTGCCCTGCGGGCAGGAGGAGCTGATCGCCGCCGTCGCCGCGACCGGCAAGCCGTACGCCGTGGTGCTCCTGAACGGCAGGCCCCTGACGATCGGCGGCTGGCTGGACACCGCGCCGTCGGTCCTCGAGGCGTGGCACCCGGGCATCGAGGCGGGGCACGCCGTGGCGGACGTGCTGTTCGGCACGGTCAACCCCGGCGGCAAGCTGCCCGTGTCCTTCCCGCGGGCCGTGGGCCAGATCCCGGTCTACTACAACCACGAGAACACCGGCCGCCCCGCCCATGCCCCCGGCGCCGACCCGAAGTTCGTCTCGAAGTACCTGGACCTGGACGAGACTCCGCAGCTCCCGTTCGGATACGGCCTGAGCTACACGACGTTCACCACCGGCGCCCCGGAGCTGGGGCGCGAAGCGATCACCCGCGACGAGCTGGCGGCGGGCGAGACGCTCGAGGTCACGGTGACGGTCACCAACACCGGCGACCGCGTCGGCGACGAGGTCGTCCAGCTCTACATCCACGACGTCGCGGCGAGCATCGCCCAGCCGGTACGCCGGCTGCGCGGCTTCGAGCGGGTGACGCTGGAGCCGGGCGAGAGCACCACGGTCCGCTTCCGGCTCGGCGCCGAGGACCTCGGCTTCTGGACGAACGACCCGGCGGGGACGTACCTCCTGGAGCGCGGCCGCGTCGACGTGTACGCGGGGACGAGTTCGACGGCGCAGGCCCGCGGCACCCTGACAGTTCTCTGACGGACAGTGCGGTCTTCCAGCCGGCACCGTGGCCGACTTCTCGCCGTCGGTCACGGACCTGGGCATGTGGTGCTTTCCCGGCTGGTCAGGGGGCTTCGAGGCCGGACACCGCCGCGGACATGCGGTCCACCGCCTCGCGGAGGATCGCCGATGAGGTGGCGTAGTTGATCCGTACGAATCCGGCGCCCCCGCTGCCGAACGCGTGCCCTGAGCTCAACGCGACGCGCGCCCGGTCGAGGAACAGCCGGGCGGGTCCGGCGATGTCACTGACGACCGGAACGGCAGCCGTCGGGGACGTCGTATGGAGACGGAGGCTGCGGCAGTCGAGCCAGGCCAGATACGTCGCCTCCGGCCACATCAGGGAGAACCCGGGAAGTCGCTCGGCCACGAGGTCGGCGAGGAGGGCCCGGTTGGTGTCGAGGCCACGCAGCAGCGCGTCCAGCCAGGGCCGTCCGTCCTCGAAGGCGGCGGTGTGGGCGAGGATGCCGACGTGGCTGGGTCCGTGGCTGACCTCCTCCGGAAGTCGGTTCAGGTCGTCGACGGCGTTCGGTCCGGCTACCAGCAGGGCCGCCTTCAGACCGGCGAGATTCCATGCCTTCGACGCGGAGTGCAGGGCGAACGCGTCCCCGGCGCCGGGGACGGTCAGGTAGGGGACGAACTCCGCACCGGGCAGGACCACGGGTGCGTGGATCTCGTCCGAGACGACTCGCACTCCGAAGGACCTGGCCAGAGAGGCAACCGCCACGAGTTCGGCCCTTGTGTGCACCGTTCCGGTGGGGTTGTGGGGATTGGCCAGCAGCAGGACGGTTCGTGCCGCGACGTGTTGGGCCGAGGCGAACGCCGCCCTGAGCGTCTCCATGTCGAGCCGCCCGTCGGCTCCGAGCGGCGCTTCGATCACTTTCCTGTCGGCGTGGGTGACGAAGGCGTAGAACGGCGGGTAGACGGGCGGGCACACCACCACGGCGTCGCCCGAAGACGTGATCAGCCGCAGCGCCTCGACGATGCCCATCATGACGTCGGGGACGATGGCGGTCTGCTCGACCTCGAAGTCCCGCCATCCCCAGCGGTCCGCGGCGAACGACTGCAGGGCGCGGGCGTAGGCGCGGCCGCTGGGATAGCCGGTGTCACCGGCATCGATCGCCTCGTGCAGCCTGGCCGCGACCGGCTGGGCGAGCGGCACGTCCATCTCGGCCACCCAGAGCGGCAGGACGTCGGCCGGGAAGGTGGTCCACTTCATGCTGGTCCGGGCCCGCAGCTGGTCGATCGTCAACTGTTCGAGCGGGTTCGTGATCGACGGATCCGTGTCGGATGGCATGGTCGTGATGCTAGCCACGACCCGAGGCCGGGTCGATGACGGCGCGATGGTCACGAACGGCCCCACCGGGCTTCCCCATGGCAACTGGCGCAGGAGCGGAAGGCCTTGTCAGCTCTTTGCCTGATCGACAGGACTGTCCGCGTGGCAGATCGACGACACTTCGCGCATACCGTCCTGACGATCTCCTCGGCCGTCATCGCCTGCTGCGCGGTGGCGGTGACGCTCAAGGTGATGGCCACCGACGTCATGGCCGTCGAACACCCTCGGGTGTTGAACCAGGACGCGCCGGAGCGGCAGGTGGCCGAGGAGGTCCGCGGCTGGAAGCAGGCGTCCGTTCAGGGCGTGACCTGCCCGGTCTCCGTCGAGGTCAAGGTGGGCAACAAGGTCGACTGCCGGGTCTGGGAAGGCTCCAGCCCGGAGGATGTCGAGGTCGAGGTCTCCAGCCACCAGGGCGAACGCTCGGTGGAATCTCTTCGCTGAGGGGTACGGGCAGTCCGCTGTCAGGTCGCGTCCCGGTCGCCGCGCCGTCGGCCGATCAGGCGTAGGTCAGTGTCCGTCCGGCGAGGGCCTCCGCGGCGGCCTGTCCGCAGACCCTGGCGGCTCCGTGCGTGTCGATGCGGACGGCTCCGTCCGAGCCGGGGCGTGGGAAGCCGAGTTCCACGGTGATCGCGTCAGGACGGCGGGTGAGCAGCGCGCGCAGCCAGTCGCCCACGGCGGGGCGGCGGTGTGCGTCGCGAACGGCGATGACCAGCGGCCGCCCTGCGGCCTGGGCGACGATCGAATGGGTCCGGGCCGCGTCGTACGGGGCGTCTGCGGGCAGGGCGACGCGCACCGTCCCGGGCAGGAGCGAGGAGAGGGCGGGTCCCAGGCCCCACGGAACGCCGTCTCCTTGGACGACGGTGCCGGGGATGCCGAACTCGACCAGGACCGGGGCCTTCTCCAGGGGCAGTACGGGCGCGTCGGGTGGGGTGACGCGCAGGGCGCGGCGGGCGGCCGCCAGGCCCAGTTCCCGGTCCGGCGGCACGAGGGCAGCGGTCTTGGCGAGGTCGCGTTGCCAGGCGGTGAAGTCGGCCGTGCGCTGGGCGGCTTCGGCCAGGCGGTCCTCCGAGAGCTCGCCGCGCGCCGCGGCCTGCGCGATGGCGGCGCGCAGGGCGGTGAACTCGGCGTCGCCCGATGTGTTGCCGAGGCAGATGAGGTCCACGCCCGCAACCAGCGCGCGGACGGCGGCGCCGGTCAGTCCGTAGCGGGCGCGGACGGCCTGCATTTCGACGGCGTCGCTGACGACGAGTCCGTCGAATCCCAGCTCTTCGCGGAGCAGTCCCGTGACCAGGCGCGGGCTCACGGTGGCGGGGTGTTCGGCGTCGTGGGCGGGGATGAGGAGGTGAGCGGTCATCACCGCACGGGCGCCGGCGGCCAGGGCGGCGCGGAAGGGGGGCAGGGCCAGTTCGGCGATCCGGTCGGCGTCCATGGCGACGACGGGCAGGTCGGTGTGGGAGTCCTTGTCGGTGTCTCCGTGGCCGGGGAAGTGCTTCGCGCACGCGGCGGTTCCCGCGCTCTGCAGTCCGCGGATCCAGGCGGCGGTGTGCCGGGCGGCCAGTGCCGGGTCCGCGCCGAAGGATCGGGTGCCGATGACCGGGTTGTCGGGGTTGGAGTTGACGTCGGCGTCGGGTGCGTAGTCGATGTCGATGCCGACGGCGCGTAGTTCGGCGCCGATCGAGCGGGCGACGGCAGTGGTCACTGCGGTGTCGTCGATGGTGCCGAGGGCGAGGTTGCCCGGGTAGGAGGAGCCGGTCGTCGCTTCGAGGCGGGTGATGTCGCCGCCTTCCTCGTCGACGGCGATCAGTACGTCGGGGTTTTCGGCCCGTAGGTCGTCGGTGAGCGCGGCGGTCTGCGCGCGGTCCCGGATGTTGGGGCCGAACAGGAGGAGCGAGCGCAGCCCGTCGCCGAGCCGACGGCGGATCCAGTCGGGGGCGGTGGTGCCGTGGAAGCCGGGCTGCAGCACCTGGTCGGCGAGGGTCAGCAGCGTGCTGGAGGGCTGGCCGGTGCGGACGGACGGCATGACGGATCCTCTCGGGTCTGGTCGTGGGGCTCAGATGTCTTTGGAGTACGTCCAGAAGACCCGGCCGAGCCGCGCTTCCACACCGCGCGCGTAGAAGTGGATGGGTGCGGTCCAGCCGATCTCGGCCTCGTCGAGCCCGGCCGCGAGCTGGTCGGCGAGGCAGCGCCGCAGCAGTACGGTGCCGACCCCCATGCCGCGCAGGGCGGAGTCGGTGCCCATCGGGCCGAACCAGGAGCGGCGGTTGACGCCGTGACAGGCGAACCCCACGTATTCGACTCCGTCGGCACCCTCCCGGACGGCGACATGGCCGCGCGGCGGATCATAGGTGAGGGCGCGTGCGGCCTCGCCGTCCCAGGATCCGCCCCACCGGGTCATCCACGCGAGGAACGGCTTCTCGTCCTGCGCGGTGAGGCGGCGGACCTGCACTCCGGCGGCGGCCAGACGCGCTTCGTCGGCGGCCGTGTCCAGCGGCGCGGTGCGCAGGTCGACGCTCATGTTGAGGCCTTCGCGGCCACGGGTGTAGCCGCTGGACTCGGCGAGGCAGACGGCGCGCGTGTAGCGGATGTCGATGCCGGGCCAGGCGTAGTACGGCGGTCTGCCTCGCATCATCAACCGGGTGGCACCGGCGGCGGTGACGAGTTCCTCGGCGCGGGCGAGCAGGGTCCGTCCGATGCCCCGGCTCTGCGCCTGGGGGTGTACGGCGATCAGGTCGATGTGTCCGGTGGCGGGGGCGTCTGCGGTTGCCGGTCCCAGCGCGCCGACGACGAGGCCGACGGGTTGCCCGTCGGCCTCGGCCAGGAGCCGGAGCTGAGGCCGGGACGCGGCCTGCGTCCACAGAAGGTCGAGCACGTCAGCGGCGTCCTGATCGTGCACGAGCGCTGCCTGGACGAGTGTACGCAGCGCCGGGAGGTCGCTCTCGCTTGCGGTCCTGATGGAGTGAGGGTTCGTCATCGCTGCTCACCTCGGGGGTCGGTGGAGACACCGCACGTAAATCAATAACGTTTGAGTTCGTTGTTGCGGCGAAAAATTACCAGCGGGATGATCGGCCTGTCAGCCCCCCGTACCCAACCGGAAGGCAGGACCAAGATGCCCGCTGCTGAACGCGTCGCAGACAGCACCGCTCCGTCGGACCTCGTACGGCGTGCCGTGGAGGACGGTACGGTGCCCGGCGCCGTCCTGATCACGGGGCGAGGGGCCGGGGGTGAGGTGCACACCTCTGCCTACGGCGTCACGGCCTCAGGACCCTCGGGCCGTCCGGTCACCGCCGGTACCTTCTTCGACCTGGCCTCGCTGACCAAGGTGGTGGCCACCCTGCCGGCCGTGTTGCGGCTCGCCGATCGCGGGGACCTGGACCTCGACGACCCGGTCAGCCGTCACCTTCCGCACTTCGACGGGGCGGGCAAGGAACAGGTGACGATTCGTCATCTGCTGTCGCACACCTCGGGGTTGCCCCCACACCGGGACTACTGGCGGCTTCCCGGCGATCCTGCCGACCGGTTGAGCGCCGTGCTGCGCGAGCCACTCGAGCACGCGCCGGGCAAGGTCGTGCAGTATTCCGACGTGGGGTTCATCCTGCTCGGTGAGATCGTCGCCCGAGTCGCCGACGATCCGCTCGACAGCGCCGTACGGGACCTGGTGCTCGACCCGCTCGGCCTGGGCACCGTCGGCTACCTGCCACCCGCCGAGTGGCGTGCGCACACCGCTGCGACCGAGGCCCCGCCCGGCGGTGAGCCCAAGAGGGGCATCGTCCACGACGAGAACGCCGAGAGTCTGGGAGGTGTCGCCGGACACGCGGGCCTGTTCGGCACCGCGCCCGACCTCGCGCACTACCTGAGAGCCTGCTGGCTCTCCGAGGAATCGGTGCTCTCGCGCCGGATGCGCACCGAGGCACTGAACCTCCAGACCCCCGGTCTGAACGGCGCCCGGGGCCTGGGCTGGACGCTGCCCGGTGATCACTGGGACCACATGTCCCCGCACTGGCCCACGTCCGGTGCCGGGCACACCGGGTTCACCGGGACCAGCCTGGCACTCGACCCGGTCAGCGGCATCTGGGTGGTGCTGCTGACCAACGCCGTGCACTTCGGACGCGGCGCGCGGGCGAAGACGCTGCGCAGCGCCGTCCACGAGGCCGTCGCCCGGACCGAGTCGGCCCTTTCCCACGGCAGTTGACTGCCGTGACGCCCCCGTCGCACCAGCCGTGCACGCAGCGGACGAACCCGACTCCGACAGACGAATCCCTCGGCCCGCTCCCCGTCCCTCACCGAAACCGTAGGATTCCCACATGGCTGCTTCACGTCCCCGGAACCACGTACGAGGCGACAACCTTCGTCGTGCCCCCAGCGCGGAACGCACCGCACCCACACAGTCCGTGCTGGTGCAGATCCGTGCGCTCCTGCCCTCGTTGCCGCCGTCGGAGCAGCGCGTCGCCGAGGCGGCGATCGCCGATCCGGTGGGAGTGGCCGGGCGGACCATCAGCGAACTCGCCGCGGAATGCCGGACATCCGAGACGACGGTCATCCGGTTCTGCCGGGCCGTGGGCCTCAAGGGGTACCCGGATCTGCGCATCGCGCTGGCCACGGCCGCGGGGAGCAAGGACGGCGCTCGGGTCTGGTCGAGTGCCGGCAGCGAGATCGAGCCCGACGACTCCTTGGCCAACGTGGTGAGCAAGCTGGGGTTCGCCGACGCCCGGGCGGTGGAGGAGACCATCGCCCAGATCGACCTGGACGTCCTGGAGCGGGCCATCGACGCTGTCGTCAGCGCCAGCGCCCTGGACCTGTACGGGGTCGGTGCCAGCGCGCTCATCGCGCTGGACCTCCAGCAGAAGCTGCACCGCATCGGACACCGAGCGACCGCGTGGCCGGACCGGGATGGTGCCGTCACGTCGGCGGCCCTGCTCGGGCGGGGCGATCTGGCGATCGGCATCTCGCACACCGGCGAGTCCGCCGACACCGTGACGGCCATGCGGGAGGCGTCGGACAACGGCGCCACCACCATCGCGATCACCAACTTCCCGCGCTCCGAGATCGCCCAGGTCGCCGATCACGTCCTCGTCACCGCGGCGCGCGAGACCACCTTCAGGACCGGCGCGATGTCCAGCCGGATCGCCGCGCTGACGCTGGTGGACTGCCTGTTCGTCGGCGTGGCCCAGCACAACAGCAGCCGCACGACGCGCGCGCTGGAACGCACGTACAGCGCGGTGCACCGGCGGCGCTCGAAGGGGTGAACGGGGCATTCCCGCCGGTCCGGCCCGGCGGGAACGTCCGGTGTGACGCGCGGGCCTCAGCCCAGGAGACGCAGCGCCGCACGCACGCGTCCGCCGCTGTCCGCCAACGCCGCTCGTGCCTGCTGCGGTGAGCACGCGGCGAGCAGGCCGACCAGAGCGGTCTTCAGCTCCCCGTCCGAGGCGGCGAGAGCGGCGGCGCACGTCTCCTCATCCAGTCCGGTGGCCTCCACCAGGATGGTGATGAGGCGACCGCGCAACTTGCCGTTGGTGGCGGTCACATCGACCATCAGGTTCGAGTACGTCCGGCCCAGCGCGACCATCACCATCGTGGACAGGCTGTTGAGGACCAGCTTGTGCGCGGTCGCCGCCTTCAGCCGGGTGGAGCCCGCGATGGCCTCGGGTCCGGTGTCCACTCCCAGGTGGACGTCCACCTCATCGGCGAGTTCCGCCGCGGGGTTGGCACTGACCAGGGCGGTGAAGGCACCGGCCGCCCGCGCGACGCGCAGGGCTCCGCCGACGTAGGGGGTGCGGCCGCTCGCTGCCACGCCGATGGCGACGTCCCCGGCGCCCACCTGCGCCGCATCGCTCGCGCCGGCGTCCGGGCTGTCCTCCACGCCCTCGACGGGCTCGACCAACGCGCGGGGCCCTCCCGCGTGATGGGCCACGACGACGTCGGGCGGCATGCCGAACGTGGGGATCAGCTCGGCCGCGTCCATCACAGCGAGCCGGCCCGACGTTCCCGCGCCGAAATAGTGCAAGCGGCCGCCTGCCCGGATCCGCCGTGCCGTCTCGTCGACCAGTCCGGCCAGGTCGGGCAGCACGGCGGCGACGGCCTGGGCCGGGATCCGGTCCTCGGCGTTGAGCAGGCGCAACGCCTCCAGGGTGGGGATGTCGTCGATCTCACGGGTGCGGGGATTCCGGGTCTCTGTAGGAGCGTTGACACGTTCGGCACGCGGCGGGCGCATCGTGGAGTCCTCTCGGTCAGCGAGCGGGGGATCAGCGCGGCGCAACTTTGCCACAAGGGTTGCCAGCTGTACGTAACTTTTTCACGTAAGCGTCTCCCGCATCGCCCATCAGCCTCGGCGGTCACTCCGGACGACCCGTCAGTGCGGCGCAAAGGGCGGGAAGTTACGAACTGAATTCAGCCAACGCAAATTATTGACATGCCCACATGGTCGCTCCTACGGTCTGCTCACCTTCAGGGCCTTCCTTCCGCCTTGTTCTGTCATCCGATCGGAGACCACGCGTATGGTCCGGTTCAAGCACTTCGTCGCAGCCTCCGCCGCACTGGCGACGCTCGGAACGCTCGCCGCCTGCGCACCGGACTCCGGTGCCAAGAACGGCGCCCGGGGCGGCGTCTTCACCACGATCGACGCCAACAACCCCATCACGCCCGGCGCGCCGATGAACCCTTACAACGCCAACGGCAACAGCTTCGTCAGCTTCAACACGATGCGCCTCGGGTGGGACAAGAAGAACCCGCTCAACCCCAACGACAACTTCCCCGGCCTGGCCAAGAGCTGGGAGATGAAGGGCGACTCCCTGATCGTCCACCTCCAGGACGGCGCCAAGTGGTCCGACGGCACCCCGGTGAGCCTCGACGACCTCAGGCTGTCGATGGCCCTCGGCTACACCCAGAGCGCTGCCGCGGTCGGGGCCCGCGGTCTCACCGAGGGTCTCAACGTGGCCTCGGTGGAGTCCGCCGGCGCAGGCGCCTTCGAGTTCAAGCAGGCTCCCGGCACCAAGAACGTGACCTTCACCAAGCAGATCCTGGGCCAGGTCATCGTCAACGCCAAGGTCTACGGCCACCTGGTCCCCGCCGACATGTGGGACATCATCCACGCGAGCCAGCAGGTCGATCCGGCCAAGGCGAAGAGCGTGAAGGACGCGGCCGCCAAACTGACCGGGATAGGCAAGCAGGTCTCGGCCTTCGCCCCCCAGAAGGACATCTCGGCGGGCCCGTTCGTGGTGCGCAAGCTCAACCCCGGCTCGGTCATCCTCGACAAGAACAAGAACTTCTACGCCGCGAAGAAGGTGGGCCCCAGCCAGGTCGTCGTGCGCCACTACTCGGGCAACGAACAGATCTGGGGCTTCATGAAGAACGGCGAGCTGGACGCCGCGCCGTTCACCGCCATCCCCGAGAACGTGCTCAAGCAGATCGAGAGCAAGGGCTACCAGCGCACCGAGAGCGTCAGCTACGTCCAGGCGTCGCTCGCCTTCAACCAGAGCCGCGCCCCCTATGACAAGAAGGAGGTGCGCCAGGGACTGGCGTACCTCCTCGACCGCTCAGCGGCCACCAAGGTGGGCCAGCCGGTAGGCGGAGAGGCCGCCGCGGCGCCGACCGGCATGGTCGGCCAGATGACCCAGGCCTGGCTGACGAAGGACCAGTCCTCCGCCCTGGAGCCCTACGCCCACGACACGGCCAAGGCCGAGGCGCTGTTCAGGAAGGCCGGCCTGACCAAGAAGGGCGGCAAGTGGTACCTGGCCAACGGCAAGCAGTGGAAGATGACGCTGCAGACCGTCAACGGCTTCAGCGACTGGATCTCCGCCTCCACCGTCATCGCCAACCAGCTCTCCTCGGCCGGCATCGACACCAAGCCGCAACTGTCCGCCGACTTCGGCAAGTACCAGGAGGACATGGCCGCGGAGAAGTTCGACGTGGGGTGGTGGCTCACCGCCGTCGGTTCCACCGCGCGCGGCGACTTCCAGCGCCTGTACGGCGAGTCCGACGGGTTCACCGCCAACGGTGACAAGGTCTCCCACACCGACAAGAAGGGCGCGGGCAACTGGATGCACGGCCCGGTGAACGTCACCGTGGGCGGCAAGCGCGTCAACCCCGGTGCCCTGACCGCCCAGTTGGCCGGCCTGGACAACGAGTCGGCCAAGCCGATCATCAACCAGCTCGCCCAGGTCACCGCGCAGGAAGTTCCGGTCATCCCGATCTGGGACTACACCAACGTGAAGTTCTACAACGAGAAGAACTTCACGAACTTCCCCAAGAACGGGCAGGACGACCTGCTGGGCAACTTCCCCGGCATGTGGATGGCGCAGGGCTACATCCAGCCCAAGAAGTAGGCGATCCCAGCCGATCGGACAGGGCGGCAGCCGCACAGCCGCCGCCCTGTCCGCCTGTGTCGTCCACCCACCCCATCACACCCCCGGAAAGGAGGTGATGAACGTGAAGGGACTCGTCCGCGCCGTCCTGACCAAGCTGGCCGGTGGCGCGGTGATGGTCTGGGTCGTGGCCTCGTTCACGTTCTTCCTCGTCCACGCGCTGCCGGGCAGCCCGGGCAAGGTTGCCTACGAGGGCTACCTCAGCCAGGGCATGTCCCCCGACGAGGCCATGGCCAAGGTCGCCGTGATCTACGGCTACACCTCGCAGGACCCGCTGGCCACCCAGTACGTGAACTACGTGTCCGACCTGGTGCACGGCAACCTCGGCCTCTCGATCTCCTACAGCGGCGTCCCGGTCTCCCAAGTGATCGGCAATGCCCTGCCGTGGACGCTGATCCCCATCCTCAGCGGCCTGCTGATCAGCTTCGCCATCGGTACCACCGCGGGCGTGGTGGCGGCGGTCAAACGCTCCTCCCGCTGGGGCGGCGCACTCAGCCTGTCCGCCTCACTGATCGCCGGCATCCCGTCCTTCGTCCTCGCGATCCTGCTCACCACCGTCTTCCACACCCAGCTCGGCTGGTTGCCGTACGGCGAGACCAATGACCCCTGGGTGGAGTCCGGCTGGAGCGCCGCGTACATCGGCTCCGTCGCCTACTACGCGATCCTGCCCGTCGCCACCTACGTACTCATCTCCTACGGCGGCTGGATGCTCTCCATGCGCTCCTCGGTCGCCTCCGTCCTCGGCGACGACTTCATCCTCGCCTCCGAACTGCGCGGCATCGCCCCCCGCACCCGGCTGCGCTACATCGGCCGCAACGCCATCCTGCCGCTGTTCACCACCCTGGCGATCGCCTGCGGCTATCTCTTCGGCGGCGCGATCCTGATCGAGAACGCCTTCAACTACCCAGGTCTGGGCCGACTGCTGCTGCAGAGCATCGGCTCCCGCGACTACCCGCTGATGACCGGCGCGTTCCTCATCATCACCATCGCCGTCGTGCTCGCCAACATCCTCGCGGACCTGCTCTACTCCGTGATCGACCCCCGAGTGAGGCGCTGAGACGATGACAACCGCACCTCTCACCGCCGAACCGCGCCCCGCCGTCGTCTCGCCGCGCCGCCGCTACTGGACCGGCATCCGACGCGTACTCACCCGCAAACCGGGCCGGGTCGCCGGTCTGGTCATCCTGGTGTTCTTCACCCTGATGGGCGTCTTCGGCCCGATGCTCTACTCCGACAACCTCGCCGTCGACCCGAACGCCGTCTACGCTCCGCCGAGCGCCGAGCACTGGCTGGGTACCGACTTCGCCGGGTCCGACGTCTTCCAGGCCCTGGTCGTCGGCTCCCGCTACGTCCTGTTGACCTGCGCGATCGCCGGACTGTTCGCCGTCGGCACCGGCACCGCCGTCGGCCTGCTGGCCGGCTTCCACCGCGGCCTTGCCGACTCGCTGCTGATGCGCGCCACCGACTTCATCCTCACCATCCCGGGCCTGCCGGTGCTGGTCGTGCTCTCCACCGTGTGGGCCTTCGGCAGCCCGCTGGAGATGGGCCTGGTGCTCGGCATCGTCGGCTGGGGCGGCATCGCCCGCGCCGTGCGCTCCCAGACGCTCAGCCTGCGCGAGCGCGGCTTCCTCGAAGCCGCCCGGAGCCTCGGCCTGCCCAACCGTCACATCCTCGTCAAGGAACTCCTGCCCAACCTCGCCCCGTACGTGGCGATGAACCTGCTGCTGGCCGTCGTCAGCTTCGTCGAGGCACAGGTCGGCCTGTTCTTCCTGGGCATCGTGCCGTTCACGTCCACCAACTGGGGCGTGATGATCAACCAGGCGGTGTTCTCCGGCGGCGCGCTGCAGAGCCCGGAGGCGCTGGTCTACCTCCTCGCCCCGCTGGTCTGCATCCTGCTGCTGATCACCGGCGTCGTGCTGTTCCTCGACGCGATCGACGAGCTGTTCAACCCGCGTCTGAGGGAGCGCTGATGACCCACAACACCCCCACGGCGACCGCCGAGGCAGAGGTCCGGGTGCGCGACCTGACCGTTCACTACCGCATCGAGGGCATCGAGTACCCGGCCATCGCGGGCGTCACGCTCGACCTGCCCCGCGGCCGGATCACCGGCCTCGTCGGCGAGTCCGGCTCCGGCAAGTCCACGCTCGCCCTCGCCCTCATGAACGCCATCTCCGAACCGGGCCGGGTGAGCGGCGGCACCGTCCACGTCGACGGCGTGGGCGAGGTCACCGCTCTCTCCCCCAAGCAGCTTCGCGCCGTACGCGGCTCGGCACTCGGCTACGTGTTCCAGGCGTCCCAGAACTCCATGAACCCGCTGCGCACCATCGGCCGGCAGATCCTGGACCTCGGCCGCTCCCACGACGTCAAGGACCTCCCCGCCCTCCTCCACCGCGCTCGCGAACTGGCCGAGCGCATGGGCCTGGACGGCAAGCGCGTCCTCGACTCCTACCAGCACGAACTCTCCGGCGGCATGCGTCAGCGCCTGGGCATCGTCTTCGCCCTCGTCCTCAACGCGAAGGTCCTCATCCTCGACGAACCGACCACTGCCCTGGACGTGCTCTCCCAGGCCGCCGTCCTGAAGATCATCCGCGAGGTGCACGAGGAGAACCACCTCAGCACCCTGATCGTCACCCACGACATGGGCGTCGTGTCGGAGATCGCGGACAACCTCGCCGTGATGTACGGCGGCCGCATCGTTGAGCACGGCCCGGCACTGGAACTGCTGCGCGCCCCCTCCCACCCGTACACGAAAGCCCTCATCCGGGCCACGGCAAGGATCACCGGCGACCTCGCGAGCGCCCGGGCGCTGCCCGGCCGGCCGCCGGACCTGACGACCATCCCGAAGACGGGCTGCGTGTTCCGCGAGCGCTGCGCGTTCGCCACGGACGTGTGCACCGACTCGGAGCCGCAGTTGGAGGAGTTCCGGTCCGGCCACCGTCGGGCATGCCATGCCGACGTGGCCCTCGTCCGCTCAGCCCCCGCCACCCCGAAGGGAGACGCGTCGTGATCGAGGCACGCGGCCTCACCCGCACCTACCGCACCCGCGGCTCCTTCACCGGAGAGCGCACCGTCCACGCCCTGCGAGCGGTGGACTTCACCCTGCCGAAGGGCGGAGCCGTCTCCTTCATCGGCGAGTCGGGCTGCGGCAAGACCACGCTCGGCAAGATCCTCACCGGGATCGAGACCTTCGACGGCGGGGAACTCCTCATCGACGGAAGGGAGTTGTCGAAGCTGTCGCCGCGCAGGCGCGCGCCGTACTTCCGCCGTGTCCAGATGATCCACCAGGATCCGTACTCCGCCCTCAACCCCACCCGCACCATCGACCAGATCCTCGGCGACCCGCTGCGGATGCGCGCGAAGGTGACCGGTGCCGCGCCGTCGGGGGTCCGTGGGCGGGCCGCGGAACTGCTGGAACTGGTCGGCCTGGAACCCGACGGCGTCCTGTCCAAGTACCCCCACCAGCTGTCCGGCGGCCAGCGGCAGCGCGTCGTCATCGCCCGCGCGCTGACCGTGGACCCGGAAGTGCTCATCGCCGACGAAGCCGTGTCGATGATCGATGTGTCCTTGCGGCTCGGCATCCTCGCCCTGCTGCACGATCTGCGCACCCGGCTGGGGATCTCCCTGGTCTTCATCACCCACGACGTGGCCACCGCGCGCTACATCGGCGCAGGGGGCGAACTGCACGTCATCTACCGGGGCCAGGTGATCGAACGGGGACCGACCGACGACGTCATCCAGGCGCCCGTGCACCCCTACACCCAGTGTCTGCTGTCCGCCGTCCCCATCATGCGCGGACGCGAGGAGCCCGGCCCCGACCGGCTGGAGCCGCTCGCCCCGCTGGACGAGAAGGCTCAGGCGGACGGCTGCCTCTTCGCTCCTCGCTGCCCCTTCGCCGATGAGCGGTGCGCCGCCGCCCGACCGGCACTCGAACCGCTCGGGGACGCCGGCCGGCACCACGCCTGCTTCCACCCCACACCACGACGCGTGGTCGGTGTGGAGATCCAGCCGGCGGGCGTCTGACGACTTTCCGGTTGCGCGGGCGCCAAATGCGGCTGCCGGAGCCCCTGTCGGGACTCCGGCAGCCGTTCGGTTTCATCCGTCGGCGATCAGCCCGCGTTGTGCGGTGCCGCACCGGCCAGCGAGTCGGCGAGGGCCGCCGAGGTGACACCGGTGACGTGGTAGTAGCCGAGCAGGTCGGTGTGCGAGGCGATGGTGTCCTGCCGCACGTAGGTTCCGGTGTGCGAGGCGTTGATCATCAATCCGTTGCCGATGTAGACCCCGACATGATGCACCGTCGACGCCGAGTCACCGAAGTACACCAGGTCGCCCGGGATCGCGCCGGCCGCGCCGACCTGTGCCAGTTTCGGGTTGACCACCTGGTCCCGTGTGGTCTGGCCGATGTCGCCGGCTCCCGCACGCCAGTACAGCCACCGCGTGAAGCCCGAGCAGTCCAGACCCACTTCCCGGTCCGCCGGGCACGGCTGGATCGAGCCGCCGTAGTCGTCGCAGATGCCGATCGACGGGCCGAACGAGAACGCGCCGTCCTCGTGACCGCCGCCCCAGACGTACTGGATGTTCTGGCCGGTGGCCTGCTGCGCGTAGCTGACGACCGCGGCGTAGCGTCCCGAGCCGAGATCGGCCGGCTGCTGCGGCGCCGCATCGCCATACAGCTTGGCCTTGGTCGGCGGGTCCACCAGCCCGGTGGCCGCCAGGCCGTGCGACGACTGGTAGGTGCGCACCGCGGTGACGGTGGCGGAGCCCAGATCGTGGTCCACGGTCAGACCGGCCCCGTTGGAGTTGAGCTTGTTCTGCAGCTCCGTGACGCAGCCGTCGTTCTCGCCCGCCTCCAGCTGCACGGGGCAGCGCAGTGAGCGCAGGTCGATCGGCACGGCCGGATCCTCGTAGTACAGCGCGGACTTGGTGGCGGGCCCGACCAGGCCGTCGGAGGTGAGCCCCTGGGAGGTCTGGTACGCCTTGACCGCCGTGGTGGTGGCCGGCCCGAAGTCGCCGTCGACCGTCAGCGAGGCGCCGTGGGCGTTGAGCAGGGTCTGGAGTTCCGTGACGCATCCGCTCACCTGCCCCTGCTGAACGGTGTTGGGGCAGTCGGACGAGACCAGAATGATGCGCGCGGGCGCGGTCGCCGCTGCCGCGGGCACGAGAGTGCCGAGCGCGAGCAGTCCCGCCGCCAGGGCAACCCCCAGGCCGCGGACGGCCCGGTGACGTCTGTAGTGCACAGGCATGGTTCTCCCTTGGTTCGTCGTGGACCGGGGGTCACTTGCCGGCTTGCAGGGCCGACCAGGTCGCGTTCCCGACGATCCCGTCGGAGGTGAGGCCCTGGGCGGTCTGGTAGGCCTTGACGGCCGAGGTGGTCGCGGGACCGAAGTCGCCGTCGATGGTGAGGCTCTGCCCTCGGGCCGCGATCAGCGCCCGCTGCAGCCGCTTGACGTCGGCACCGGTGGAGCCGGACTGAAGAGTCGGCTTGGAGCCGGCCGACAGCAGCGCGGTCCACGTGTGGGAGTCCACCGTGCCGGTGACCGGGAGGGACACGGCACCCTGGAGCGACTGCACCGCGGTCGTGGTGGCCGAACCGAACACGCCGTCCACCGCGCCGTTGTAGCGTCCCTGACGCAGCAGCAGGCACTGCGCCGCGCTGACCAGTCCGCCGGAGGAGCCGGCGGAGATCGACGTGTACTGCGAGAAGTCGAGGTTCGCGGAGCAGGATCCGGCGAACGGCCCCGTGTCCACGTCCAGGTAGTCCCGGTCGATGTTGATGGTCACGCCGCCCCAGGTCTCGTCGGTGTCCCCGGAGAGCTGGTGGATGCGCTGGTGGTCGGCCCAGTACGCGTCGGGCACGTAGGGGGTGGCGTCGGTGTCGGCGGCGCCGTTCCAGCGGGCGAACCAGATGTGGTCGGGCATGGTGTACGTACCTGCCGTGTACTCCCCGGCCAGGTCGACCATTCCGGACGCGGCGGAGGAGTACACACCGGCCAGATAGCCGCCCGCGTGCAGTTCCTCGGTCCACGCGCTCAGGAACGTCATCACCGCATCGCTGCATGCGGTGTTGGTCTGGTCGTAGGCCTCCATGTCGTTGTAGAGCACGCTGCCCGCGGGCAGCCCCAGCGACGCGGCGGCCGCCATGGACTCCTGCGCCTCGCTGCGTCCCTGACCGGCGGCGGTGGACAGGGTGTACGACACCTTGTGGCTGAAGTTGTTACACGGCGCTTGGAGGCCCACGTGGATGGGGATGATGTGCCAGCCCGCCGACGTCTGCGTCTGGACCCACGACGCCGTCAGGTTCGGCTGGTCGCACGCCGCGCTGATACCGCTGATGTACACCCCGACGGCCCGGAAGGGCGAGGCGGACCATGCGGACATCTGCGAGGAGGAGGGTGCGGCGCAGGGGTCGAATCCCAGCCCTGTGTATGTGCCCGGCTGCGCCGCCACAGCTGCCGCGGCCGAGGTTGTCTCCTGACCGGAGCCGGCAGTGTCCGGTGTGGTGGCCGTCGCCTTCGCGTCGTCGTCCAGACGGGCACTGTCCAGAATGCCCTGCACGGTGCTCTCGTGAGCGCCGACGGAGGCGGTCACGAGTACTCCTGCGGCGGGTACCGCCTCACGTATGCGCCCGGGGGACTCTCTCTTCGTCCCGTCGGCAGCAGCCGTCGCGGAGCCCTTGGGCGCCACGCGCGTCGAACTGTCCATCCTCTGACGGCTCTTGGCGTCGAGAGGCTCGATGACCAACGCCTCGGTGCGGCCGACGATGCCGGGCGGGCAGGTGGCCTGCCCGGCATCGGAGGGATGACCGACATAGACCGCGTGCCGGTCGAAGCGCACGCAGGTGTCGGGGTTCGCGGCCAGGTCGACGACGGGCCAACTGACGGGCACGCGTACGTGATAGCCGCGAAACGAGACGTCCTTGGTGGCGGCCGGCGACGCGGCGGCGACCGCGGCAGATGTGCCCAGTGTCGCGAGCACGGCCAGAACGGTGGTTGCGCTGCGCAGTCGCGCACGCGAGGAACGGAGCGGTGTCATGGCACTCCAGATTCAGTCTCTGGGTTGGACAGGACTGTGCGCCTTCGACCCGGTCAGCGGACGGGGCCCAACACCGTTGGTGTGCCTGCCGTGACGGGGCAGGCGAAAGGTAGCGCGTTAATGAGTTGCGTTGCACTACCTACTACCGAACATTTTCTACGTTCCCTGCGCGAGATGGAGCGCGAGTGGGAAATCAACTACGTTCATATGAGGGGAAGTTGGGCATCATCTACCCTCGCTCCCCTGCCGGCAGCTCCACGCCGGGCCCGTTCAGGTTCGGGCGGACGCGTCCTCCGGGCGTGCCAGGTATGTCACTTGAGCAGCGGCGGCACCGCGGGCACCTCGATGGCGTTCTCGATGTCCTGCGCCGTCAGCTTGAAGCTGTCCGGGTAGGCGTCACGCCGGGTGCGGCGGGCGGGTTCGATGGTGCGCCAGGTGTAGAGGCAGCGACCGCACTGGACCACGTCCCACACGCCCGGGACGGGGGACGTGGCAAGCAGGGAGATCTCCTCAAAGGCGCAGCGAGGGCATTCAACGGGCAGGTGGTTCACGGGAGTTGTCCTTTCGACGAGGATCGGTGGGCGTCAGCCGCGGGCAGCGATGAGGCGCTGCAGGCGGGCGGCCCACTCGGCGGTCTCGGGCAGGTCCTTGGCCGGAGTGGAGAAGTTGCCGCGGACGTCCGGGGCGACCGGCGTCGTCGCATCGATGATCATCTTGCTGCTGATGCCCGCGGGCTGAGCGGCGGGCGCGAGTTCCAGGACCGACAGGTTGGGGATGACGACGACGTCGTCCTTCGGGTTGACCTTGGCGGACATCGCCCACATGACCTGCGGCAGGTTGAACGGGTCGACGTCCTCGTCGACGAGGATCACCTGGGCCACGTAGCCGAGCCCGTGCGGCGTCGTCATGGCGCGCATGCCGACGGCCTTGGCGAAGCCGCCGTACCGCTTGGCCGTGGAGATGATCACCATCAGGCCGTGCGTGTACATGGCGTTGACGGCCTGCACCTCGGGGAACTCGGCGCGCAGCTGCTTGAGCAGCGGCACGCATGTGTTGGGTCCGACGAGGTAGTCGCACTCGGTCCACGGCATGCCGAGGTAGAGGGACTCGAAGACCGGGTTCGTGCGGTACGAGACGCGGTCCACGCGGATGACGGGCATGCGGCGGCCGCCCGAGTAGTGACCGGTGAACTCGCCGAAGGGTCCCTCGATCTGGCGCTTGCGGGACTCGATGACGCCCTCGATGACGACCTCGCTCCCCCAGGGCACATCGAAGCCGGTGAGCGGCGCGGTGGCGATCGGCGCGGGCGCGCCGCGCAGGGCGCCCGCCATCTCGTACTCGCTCTGGTCGTACGCCATCGGCATCCCGGCCACGATCGCCATCACGGGGTCGTTGCCGAGGGTGATGGCGATGGGGAGGTCCTCGCCCTTCTCCTCGGCCTTGCGCAGATGCTGGGCCACGTCGTGCATGGGCACGGGCTGGAAGGCGAGCCGGTTGGTGCCGATGACCTGAATGCGGTACGTGCCGACGTTCTGCTTGCCGAAGTCGTCCGGGTCCTCCGGGTCGCGGGAGACGACGGCGGCCTTGTCGAGATAGAAACCACCGTCTCCGTCGTTGAGGCGGAAGAGGGGAAGCACCGAGAACAGGTCCACGTTCTCGCCCTCCTGGGTGTTCTCGCGCCAGGGGGCGTCCTCGCGGCGCTCGGGCGCGACGGGGAAGGCGTCCCAGCGCCGCGCGAACTCCTCCACCTGCTCCTTGACCGGCGTGTTCTTCGGCAGCCCGAGCGCGAGCGCGTGGTTGGCCCAGGAGCCGTGCACGTTCATCGCGATCCGGGCGTCGGTGAAGCCCTTGACGTTGTCGAAGTGCAGGGCGGGGGCGTTCTCGCCGATGCGGCCCGTCGCGTTGGCGGCGGCCGCGAGATCCGGCTCGGGCAGTACCTCGTCGGTGATGCGCAGCAGCTGCCCCTCCTTGTCCAAGGTGTCGAGGAAGCTGCGCAAGTCGTCGTAGGCCATGGTGAATTCCTTTACGGGGCAGGGGACTTCAGGCGGCGTCGCCGAAGGATCGGGAAGCGGCACGGGCGGCGCGCATCCCGGCCCAGCGCCGGGCGGCGGGCGCGGGCAGGTCGAACTGGTCGAGGATGCGGGCCACCACGTGGTCGACGATGTCGTCGACGGTCTGCGGGTTGTTGTAGAAGGCGGGCATGGGCGGCACCAGTTGCACACCCATGCGGGCGAGTTCGAGCATGTTCTGGAGGTGGATCTCGTTCAGCGGTGTCTCGCGCGGGACGAGGACGAGCCTGCGTCGCTCCTTGAGGACCACGTCGGCGGCCCGGGCGACGAGCCCTTCGGCGTATCCGGTCCTGATCCCGGCGAGGGTCTTCATGGAGCACGGCACAATCACCATGCCGTCGGTGCGGAACGAACCGGAGGAGATGGTGGCGCCCTGGTCCTCGGGATGGTGCGTGACGTCCGCGAGGGCGGACACCTCGGCCACGGACAGGCCCGTCTCCAGCTCGATGGTGGTGCGCGCCCAGCGGGACAGGACGAGATGCGTCTCCACACCCGGCAGCTCGCGCAGATTCTCCAGCAGACGGACACCGAACGGAGCACCCGTCGCCCCGGTCATTCCCACGACCAACCGCATAGGACCACCTCAAACACGTCGCTGACCTGTGCTTTCACGCTACGGAGCGATCTGGACGCGGCAGCGGTACCCTCGGGACCATCGATGGGGAAAAACGGACACCCTGCAAGGCGCCCCGATGTCAGGGACCTGGAGTACACCCCGGCCGTGGGCGCACCGGCCGGAGTCGAGGTGATGGAACTCGCCGACCTGCTCGAACGCTCGCGGCGCCACGGCAATGACCCGTACGCGCCCCTGCGCCCCGCCTTCCACCAGCTGATCGGCGCCCGCGAACGGCCGCTGCGCATGTGGGTCGACTTCGTCGAGCACGAGCTGAGGCCCGGGTCGTGGCTGTGGATCCGGCCGGGGCAGGTGCAGCGGTTCGGCCCCGACCTGGTGGCGGCGGACGGGGTGATCGTGCTGTTCCAGCCCGGTTTCCTGCCACCGGCGACCGTTTCGCTGGCACACATGGATCCGCCGTACGAACAGCGCCCGTCGGTCCTCGAGGGCCCGGACGCGGAAGGCGTGCGCCGGGCACTCGACCATCTCGTGTACGAGTACGGGGCGATGGCCTCGCTCCCTCTCCGGGCCCACACCGAGGTGCTGCGCGCGCTGCTGTCCGTCCTCGTGGTGCGGCTCGCGCAGGCACGCGGTCCAGCGCCGCGGCCGACCGCCGCGTCGGAGACGTTCCGTCGCTTTCACGCGGCCGTCGAGCGGGACCACGCGGTGACCCGGCGCGTCGAGGACTACGCGGCGGCGCTCGGTTACAGCCCGCGGACGCTGACCCGGGCCACGCTCGCCGCGACGGGACGTACGGCCAAGCAGTACGTCGACGACCGGGTCCTTCTGGAGGCCAAGCGCCTGTTGCGGCACAGTGGCCTCACAGCGAAGGAGGTCACCGTCCGGCTCGGGTTCACGGACGCGAGCGACTTCACGAAGTTCTTCCGGCTGCGGACGGGCATGACCCCGGGAGCGTTCCGCGGAGTGTGACCCCGCGACGGACGCGTACGCGAGGACGGTCGCCGGGACGGCTTGCGCTCCAGAGGCAGCGCGAGAGCCCGGAGGAACGACACAGATCACACCCGCCGACCCCTTGACCTCCGACGTTCAAACCGGTTTAGTCGGCGTCGTTCAGCGATTCAAACCGGTTTAAGGACTGGTTACGGACCTTCACGTTCCGTGTCGGCTGGACGGTTCGTCGCGCTCCGGCTCGTCCAAGGCCGCACCCAGGGAGTCCAGCACCATGGCACGCAAGCCCACCATCGCGGATGTCGCACAGCGTGCGGGCGTCTCGCGCGCCACCGTCTCCTTCGCGCTCAACGACCGGCCCGGCATCGCGGAGGAGACCAAGGCCAGGGTTCTCGCGGCCGCCGCCGATCTCGGCTGGACGCCGAGCCACCAGGCACGCGGTCTCTCGCTGGGCAAGGCCGGAGCCTTCGGCCTGGTCCTGGCCCGCGAGGCGGAGCAGATCGGGGCGGACCCGTTCTTCCCTGCGTTCATCGCCGGCGTCGAAGCCGTCATCGGGCAGCGTGGCGACGGGCTCATGGTGCATCTGACCACGCCCGAGCATGAGCAGCGCGTGTACGAACGCCTTGCCGCGCAGCGGCAGGTGGACGGTGTCCTCCTGACCGACCTGCGCCGCGACGACCCGCGCCCCCCGCTCATGCGCGAACTCGGTCTGCCCGCCGTCGTGGTGGGCCAGCCCGAGTGGGGCGGCGGCCTGACGGCGGTGAGCCTGGACGACGAACCCGCCTACGCCGCCGCGATCCGCCGGCTCGCGGACCTCGGACACCGGCGCATCGCCCACGTCGAGGGCCCTCAGGAACTGCGGCACGCCCACCGGCGCCGGACGGCCTGGGAGCAGACCCTGCGCACGCTCGGTCTGCCCGACGGCCCGGTGCTGCCCGGCGGCTTCAGCCCCGACGGCGGCGCCCGGGCCACGCGGGAGCTGCTCACGCTCCCCGAGCCCCCGACCGCGATCGTCTACGGCAACGACCTCGCCGCGATGGCCGGGCTCTCGGTCGCCCAGGAGCTGGGCGTCCGCGTCCCCGATCAGCTGTCGGTGGTCGGCTACGACGACGCTCCCCTGACGCGATACAGCTACCCGCCGCTCGCCTCCGCACGCGCGGACGCCCGCGGCTGGGGAGAGGCGGCGGCCCGCGCCCTGGACGCGGTGATCGCCGTCGGCAGCGCGGCGCACGTGGAGCTGCCGCCCGCCCAGTTCGTGCCCCGCGCGTCGATCGGGCCCGCGCCCCGCGGGTGACGCGGGGACCGCACCCCCGCACGCAGGGACCAAGCACCGGTCGCGCTGGCGCCGACCGGAAATTCCGCTCGGCGACGAGGCCGCGCGTGAACAGTTCGGAGATCAATCATGCTGAGGAGAACGGCGTACGCGCTGCTCGTGCTCGCACTCGCGGGCACGGCGACAGCCTGCGGCCGGTCGGCTCCGGATCCGGCCGCCGCCGCTGACGCGCGCGGTCCGATCACGGTCTGGCTTTCCAACAACGCGCAAGAGGTCCAGTGGGGCAAGGCCATGGTCGCCTCGTGGAACGCGCGCCATCCCGACCAGCACGTGACCGCGCAGCAGATCCCGGCCGGCAAGACGTCCGAGGAGGCCATCAGCGCTTCGATCATCGCGGGGACGACGGCCTGTCTCGCCTTCAACACCTCGCCCGCGGCGGTGCCGACGTTCCAGAAGCAGAACGGGCTCGTGTCCCTCAGCGACTTCCCCGACGGCGAGAAGTACATCACCGAGCGCGGCGGCGCCCTCACGAACCAGTACCGGTCGACGGACGGCAAGTTCTACCAGCTGCCCTGGAAGAGCAACCCCGTCATGATCCTCTACAACAAGAAGCTCTTCGCGAAGGCCGGTCTGGATCCGGAGCACCCGAAGCTCGCGACGTACGAGGAGTTCCTCGACACGTCGCGCAAGCTCGTGCACAGCGGCGCCGCGAAGGCGGCGATCTGGCCGTCTCCCAGCAGCGACTTCTTCCAGCCCTGGTACGACTTCTACCCGGCCTTCGCCGCGCAGAGCGGCGGCAGCGCCGCTCTACCCGGCCTTCGCCGCGCAGAGCGGCGGCAGGCAGCTGATCGAGGACGGCAAGCCGCAGTTCGACTCGTCCGCGGGCCGCCAGGTAGCGGCGTTCTGGCGCAAGCTCTACGCCGAGAAGCTGGCGCCGCAGGAGGCCTACCCGGGCGATTCGCTCAACGACGGCAAGGCTGCGATGGCCACGGTCGGCCCCTGGGCGCTCGCCGCGTACAAGAACAGCGTGGACATCGGTGTCGCGCCGGTGCCGACCGCGGACGGCGGCTCGGACAAGCACTCGTTCAGCGACGAGAAGTCCGCGGCGATGTTCAGCTCCTGCAAGAACCGGGCCACGGCCTGGGACGTGCTCAAATTCGCGAGCTCCGCCGGCCAGGACGGGAAGTTCCTCGAGACGACCGGGCAGATGCCGATGCGCGAGCACCTGACCGAGAAGTACGCCGGCTACTTCAAGGCGCACCCTACGTACAAGGCCTTCGCCGACCAGGCGGAGCGCGTCGTCGAGGTGCCCAACGTGCCGGGCTCCATCGACATCTGGCAGACCTTCCGCGACGAGTGGACGAAGTCGGTCGTCTTCGGCCGGGAGTCCACGCGGGCGGGTCTGCGCAACGCCTCGTCCGAGATCACCGACCTGCTGAACGAGTACGGGGACCCGTCATGAGCGTGAATCTCCAGTCAGCGCCCGCCGCCGTCAGGGACAGCGCTCCCGCCCGGCGGGAGGGCCCGCGCAAGGCCCGTGGCCGGTCCCGTGTCGGCGCGCTGTTCGTGTCGCCCTATGTGCTGTTCCTCGTGGTGGTCTTCGCCGTCCCGCTGGTCTACACGGTGTGGATCTCCTTCCACCGCTTCTACTTCACGGCTCCGGGCACCGACGTCGACTCGCCCTGGGTGGGCCTGTCGAACTACAAGGACGTCTTCACCGATCCCGTGGTCGGCCGGGCGTTCCTCAACATCGTGATCTTCCTGGTGATCAACGTGCCGCTCACCGTGGGCGTCTCGCTGGTCCTGGCCACGGCACTGAACGCGAAGATACGGGGCCGCGCGTTCTTCCGCGCCGCGTTCTACCTCCCGTACGTGACCGCGAGCGTCGCCCTGGTCGCGGTGTGGCAGTTCCTGTTCGGCTCGGACGGGTTCGTCAACCACCTGCTGGGCTCGCACGCTCCCGACCCGTCGTGGCTCGTGAACTCGCATCTCGCGATGCCGATGATCGCCGTCTTCGTGACCTGGAAGCAGCTCGGCTTCTTCGTGATGCTGTACCTGGCTTCGCTGCAGAACGTCGGCAAGGAGCTGTACGAGGCGTCCGCCATGGACGGCGCGGGCCGCGTGCGGCAGTTCTTCTCGGTGACCGTGCCCGGGGTGCGCCCGGCGACGACGCTCGTCGTGATCTACGCGATCATCACCGGCGCCAACCTGTTCAGCGAGCCCTATCTGCTGACCGGGGGCGGCGGTCCCGACCACGCCTCCACCTCGCCGGTACTGCTGATGTACCAGAAGGGCATCGAGCAGGGGCACCCCGACTTCGCGGCCGCGCTCGGCGTCGTCCTGGTCGCGTTCGTCATGGTCGTCTCGCTCGCCGCCCGCAAGCTCACCGAGAGGGGCAACTGACATGAGTGACACCCCGGAGAACCGCCACCGCGGCGGGAGCGCGGTCCGCTACATCCTGCTGTCGCTCGGTGCGGTCGCCTTCCTGTTCCCCTTCTACTACATGGTCGTCGGCTCGCTGCGCGGGACGACGGTCGGTGACCTGTCCGCCGCGGTCCCGTCCGGCCTGACCGGCGCCAACTACACGGCCGTCAACGGCGCGATCTCGCTGGGCCGTTCCCTGCTCAACTCGGGGATCATGACCATCGGCGTCCTGGTCTGCACGCTCGTCTTCGGCGTACTCGCCGGATACGCGCTCGCCCAGCTGCGCTTCCGCGGCAAAGCCGCGGTCTTCGCCGCGCTGCTCCTCGTACAGATGATCCCGTTCCAGCTGCTCACGCTGCCGCTGTACGTGCTCGTCGTCCGCGACTACGGGCTCGGCGACAACTACCTCGGCATGATCCTGCCGTTCGCGATCAACTCGACGGCCGTGTTCCTCTTCCGCCAGTTCTTCTCCCAGCTGCCGCAGTCCCTCTTCGAGGCGGCGCGGATCGACGGGGCGAGCGAGCTGCGGATCCTGTGGCAGATCGCGCTGCCGATGGCACGTCCGGCGGTGCTGACCGCGCTGCTGCTGACGTTCATCGGGCCGTGGAACGAGTTCCTGTGGCCGTTCCTGGTCACCAAGAACGCCGACATGCAGCCGCTGGCCGTCTCACTGGCCAGCTTCCTCTCCAACCTTCAGGGCACGGTCGCCAACCCGGCCGGTGCCCTGCTGGCCGGCGCATGCGTGCTGGCCGTCCCCGCCGTGGCCCTGTTCCTCCTGTTCCAGCGCCACTTCACCTCTACCGACATCGACTCCGGAGTAAAGGGCTGATCGCCATGAGCAACACCACCGTCGCCACCGACATCCCCTACCGCATGGTGCGCAAGGGCGTGGTCATGTCCCCCCTGGCCGGTGAGGCGAACGAGGTCGAGGGCGTCCTGAACCCCGCCTCCGGCCGCACCCCGGACGGCACGCTGCACCTGCTGCCGCGCCTGGTCGCCGAGGGCAACGTCTCCCGCGTCGGCCTCGCCGAGCTCACCTTCGACGAGACGGGCGTGCCCAGCGCCGTCGAGCGCCGTGGCGTCGTCCTCTCCCCCGACGAGGGCTGGGAGCGCGGCAAGAACAACGCCGGCGTCGAGGACCCCCGCATCACCTGGGTCCCCTCGCTCGGCAAGCACGTCATGTCGTACGTGGCCTACGGCCCGCTCGGTCCGAAGCCGGCGCTCGCCGTCTCCGAGAACCTCACCGACTGGACCCGCCTCGGGCCGATCCAGTTCCAGTACCAGGCCGACCTGGACACCGACCTCAACCTCTTCCCGAACAAGGACGTCGTCCACTTCCCCGAGCCCGTCCCGGGCCCGGACGGCGAGATGGCGTACGCGATGCTGCACCGCCCGATGTGGGACCTGGGCTGGTTCCGTCCGGGCGAGGGCGTGCACCTGCCCGCCGGTGTCACCGACGAGCGTCCCGGCATCTGGATCTCGTACGTGCCGGTCGCCGAGGTCGAGGCCGACATCCGCGCCCTGACCCGCCCGCGCGACCACCGTCTGCTGGCCCTGTCCGAGTTCCCGTGGGAGTCGCTGAAGATCGGCGGCGGCCCGGCCCCCATCCGCGTGCCCGAGGGCTGGCTGCTCATCCACCACGGTGTCTCCGGCTCCATCGAGGACCCGTGGGCGCAGAACCAGAAGGTGTCGTACGCCGCCGGCGCGATGATCCTCGACCCTGCCGACCCGTCGAAGGTGCTCGCGCGCTCCGACAAGCCGCTCATGGCCCCGGAGACCGAGGAGGAGATCTCGGGCACCGTCCCGAACGTCGTCTTCCCGACGGCGATCGAGGAGATCGACGGCCGGCTCTACGTCTTCTACGGCATGGCCGACGCGCACATCGGCGTCGCCCTCCTGGAGCGCACGGCATGACCGGCGGCGCCCTCGCACCCCTCGGAGTCGGCCTGGTCGGCTGCGGCGGTTTCGCCGAGTTCGTCCTGGACGCCGTCGCGGGCCTGCCAGGCCTGCGCCTCGCGGCCGTCGCCGACCCCTCGCGCGCACGCGCCGAGCGGCTCGGCGCGCGGCACGGCGTCCCGGCGCTCGCCTCCCTCGACGAGCTCCTCGAACGGGACGACGTGGCGGCCGTGCTGATCGCCACGCCGCCGGCCACCCACGCCGCGATGGCCATCACCGCGCTGCGTGCGGGGCGCCATGTCTTCTGCGAGAAGCCTCTCGCCACCACGGCCGAGGACGCCTCGGCGGTCGCCCACGAGGCCCGGCTCGCCGGGCGCGTCCTGGTCGTGGACCACGTGCTGCGCTACAACCCGCTGCTGCGGGCCGTGCGGCACCTCACCGAGCGAGGGCTGCTCGCGCCCCCGCGCCGGTTCCTGTTCGAGAACGACGCCTCCGACGAAGACCTGGACCCCGGCCACTGGTTCTGGGACCCGGCGCACAGCGGCGGCATCTTCGTCGAGCACGGCGTCCACTTCTTCGACGCCGCCCGCGCACTCCTGGGCTCGGACCCGCTCACCGTGAGGGCGACCGCCGTGGCCCGGCCGGGAGGCCCGGTCGACATGGTCAGCGCCGACGTCGTCCACCCCGGCGGCGCCCTCGCCTCCCACCTGCACTCCTTCACGCACGCCCACCGCGCCGAACGTCAACTCATGCGTCTGGACCACGGGTTCGCCGAAACGCGGGTCAGCGGCTGGATCCCTGTGCGGGCGGAGATCTCGGCGTGGACCGACGAGGCGGGCGCCCGCCGCTGGGAGCAACTACCGGAGGAATTGAGCGAGTTGCTGTCCGTCGACGGCTTCCGGCCGCACGGCGAGGAGCGGATCACCGTCCGCGTCGAGCGGGACGCCGGCCCCGCCACCCCGGCCCGCGGGCGCGGCGAGCAGCGCACGGTCCCGCACCACGTCACCGCCGTGCTCGACCTGGGCGGCGAGGCCCGCAAACCGTACGTGTACGCACAGAGCGTGCGCGCCGCGATGGCCGACCTGACCCGGGCTGTCCGTGAGGGCACGCCGCCGGTCGCGGACGCCGTCAGCGGATTCGCGGCGGTCGCCGTGGCCGAGGCGGCCACCCTCGCCGCCTCGACCGGCACCGAACAGCGTGTCCCCTCCCCCGACCTGGCCGTCTCCGAGGGAGCCTCCGCATGAGCTGGTGGCAGGACATGGTCTGCTACGAGGTGTATCCGCGCGCCTTCGCCGACTCGGACGGCGACGGGATCGGCGACCTGCCGGGCCTGACCGCACGCCTTGAGCACATCAAGGATCTGGGCGCGGACGCCGTGTGGTGCACCCCGTTCTACCCGTCACCGCTGGCCGACGGCGGCTACGACATCGCGGACCACACCGGTGTGGCCGCGGATCTGGGGACAGACAACGACGCCACCCAACTGACCGCGCGCGCACATGAGTTGGGCCTCAAATTCATCATCGACCTGGTGCCGAACCACACCTCCGACCAGCACCCCTGGTTCCAGGAGGCGCTGGCCGCGGGGCCCGGTTCGGCGGAGCGGGAGATGTACCTGTTCCGGCCCGGCCGGGGCGCGGACGGCGAACTGCCGCCCAACGACTGGCAGTCGGCGTTCGGCGGCCCCGCCTGGACCCAGGTGGCGGACGGCGAGTGGTACTGCCACCTCCACGCCGCCGAGCAGCCCGACCTCAACTGGCGCAATCCCAAGGTGCAGGGTGCCTTCACCGAGGTACTGCGGTACTGGCTCGACCGTGGCGTGGACGGCTTCCGCGTGGACGTCGCCCACGCCCTGTTCAAGGCGGAAGGGCTGCCCGACGCGGGCCCCGGCCAGCACACCGACCCCCTGCGCAACCACCTGATGCCGTACTACGACCAGGAGGAGCTGCACCCGCTCTACCGCGAATGGCGGGCCCTGCTCGACACTCATCCCGCACCCGCCGGTGCGGTGTCACCCCTGGACCGGGTGATGGTCGCCGAGTCCGCCGTCTTCGACCCGGCCCGCCTCAGCCGCTACATCCGGCCCGACGAGATGCACCAGGCCTTCAACTTCGCCTTCCTGGAAGCACCTTGGGAGACGGCGGAGCTGCGCCGGGTCGTCGACGGCTCCTTCTCCGTGCCGGGCAGCGCCGTCACCTGGCTGCTCTCCAGCCACGACGCGGTCCGCCCGGTCACCCGGTACGGCTCCGTGGCGCGCGCCCGTGCGGCCGCCCTGCTGATGCTGGCCCTGCCCGGCTCCGCGTACCTCTTTCAGGGCGAGGAACTGGGACTGCCGCAGGTCGACGTGCCCATCGACCGCATCCTCGACCCGCTGTGGGAACGCTCGGGCCACACGGAGCGCGGCCGCGACGGCGCACGTGTGCCGCTGCCATGGACCGGTGAGCACGCACCGTACGGATTCAGCACCGTGGCGCCCGACCGCACCTGGCTGCCACAGCCGGAGGACTGGTCGGGCCTGACGGTCGCCGCACAGCGGCGGGACCCCGACTCGACGCTCGCCCTGTACCGGGCGGCCCTGCGCCTTCGCCGCGCCCATCCGGCACCGGACCCGGCGGCCCCGCCGACCTGGCTGTCCTCACCCGACGCCCCTTACCTCGCCTTCCGCCGCGGCGCGCTGGTCTGCGTCGTGAACCTGGGCGCCGAACCCCTGCGACTCGCCCCCCTTGGCCTGCCCGGCCGGCCGACGCTCGGCAGCGGACCGCTCGACGGCGACACGTTGCCGCCCGACACCGCGCTGTGGCCCCTCGACCCGACCGCCCCCGCCCATCTCGCCGAAAGCGACACCGATGACACGCGCGACTGACGCGACGCACCGCACCGACCTGTCCGGACTCGTCAAGGCGTACGACGTGCGCGGCGTGGTCCCCGACCAATGGGACGAAACGACGGCGGAGCTCTTCGGCGCCGCGTTCGTCCAGGTCACCGGCGCGGACGCGATCGTGACGGGCCATGACATGCGCCCCTCGTCCCCCGGCCTCGCCCGCGCCTTCGCCCGCGGCGCGACCACGCAGGGCGCCGACGTCACCGAGATCGGCCTCTGCTCCACGGACCAGCTGTACTACGCCTCCGGCTCCTTCGGCCTCCCCGGCGCGATGTTCACGGCCTCGCACAACCCGGCCCGGTACAACGGCATCAAGCTGTGCCGCGCCGGCGCCGAACCGGTCGGCCAGGACACGGGCCTCGCCGAGATCCGCACATTGGTCGAAGAGTGGACGGACAACGGCGCCCCGGCGAGGGCCGACCGAACGGGCGCCGTCACCACCAGGGACACCCTCGCCGACTACGCGACGTATCTGCGCTCCCTCGTGGACCTGTCGGCGATCCGCCCGCTCAAGGTCGTGGTCGACGCGGGCAACGGCATGGGCGGACACACCGTGCCGACGGTCCTCTCCGGTCTGCCGCTGGACGTCGTCCCGATGTACTTCGAGCTGGACGGCACGTTCCCGAACCACGAGGCCAATCCGCTGGACCCCGCCAACATCGTCGACCTGCAGGCACGCGTACGCGCCGAGGGCGCCGACATCGGCCTCGCCTTCGACGGCGACGCGGACCGCTGCTTCGTCGTCGACGAGCACGGCGACCCCGTCTCGCCCTCCGCGGTCACCGCGCTCGTCGCCTCACGCGAACTTGCGCGGCACCCCGGGGCCACCGTCATCCACAACCTCATCACCTCCCACGCGGTGCCGGAGGTGATCCGCGAAGCGGGCGGCACACCGGTCCGCACCCGCGTCGGCCACTCCTTCATCAAGCGGGAAATGGCCCGCGCCGGCGCCGTCTTCGGCGGCGAGCACTCCGCCCACTACTACTTCCGCGACTTCTGGAACGCCGACACCGGCATGCTCGCGGCCCTCCACGTCCTCGCCTCCCTGGGCACACAGAGCGCCCCGCTGTCCGACCTGACCAGCGGCTTCGAGCGCTACGCCGCCTCCGGCGAGATCAACTCCACCGTCGACGACCCGAGCGCGCGCACCATGGCGGTGCGGGCGGCGTGGAACACGCACCCGGACGTGACGCTCGACGACCTCGACGGCCTGACCGTCAGCGGAACCGACTGGTGGTTCAACGTCCGCCCCTCGAACACAGAGCCGCTGCTGCGACTCAACGTGGAAGCCCCGACGCAGTCGGCGATGTGCGCCCTGCGAGACGAGGTACTGGCGACGATCCGCGCCTGACTCCGGATCAGGTCGTAGGAGTGAATGACTGCGACTGGGGCCGATGCGTCGGTCAGCCTTTGATCAGTAGGGATGGGTGAACGGTGGGTAGGGCGACCGGCCTGTGACCCAGTTCACCAGGAAACGGTGACATGGGGTTGTCGCGGTCTGCTGCGACGGTCGTCGGCATGACGACCACAGATGAGGACTGCCTCGCCGAGACCCTGGCCTTCAACGAGCAGTTCGAGGCCGCTGCCGCGAGCCGCCCGTCCCGCGGGCGAACGCCCGACGCTGCCATGCTGGAAACCCTGCGGCGCAATCGGCTCGGCGGCGACGCGCCTGCGGTGAGGCTGCCGCAGGGGCAGGACCATGTCGTTGCGGGCGGGGTGAGAGTTCGGACGTTCGTGCCCGACCACGTCGATGGCGTATACCTGCACATCCACGGAGGAGGCTGGGCGTTCGGCTCAGCGGGCGGCCAGGACGAGAGGCTGTGGCAGCTGGCCGAGCAGGCGCGGCTGGCCGTCGTGAGCGTGGAGTACCGCCTTGCCCCCGAACACCCCTTTCCCGCAGGGCCCGACGACTGCGAAGCCGCTGCACGGTGGCTGGTGGACCACGCCGCAGCCGAGTTCGGTAGCGGGCGATTGCTGATCGGCGGCGAATCGGCCGGCGCCCACCTGAGTGTCATGACACTGCTGCGCCTGCGCGACCGGCACCACATCACCGGCGCATTCCGGGCCGCCCACCTGCTCTTCGGCCCCTACGACCTGTCGATGACACCAAGCCAGCGGTCGTTTGGCCCCCGACCCCTGCTGAGCAACTCCGAAACAATTCGGGGCAGTTACGAGTTGTTCACACCGGGGATGGAAACGGAGCAACGCCGCGACCCACAGATCTCGCCCCTGTTCGCAGATCTGGCCGGTCTGCCACCCGCCCGGATCGTGGTCGGCACCGAGGATCCGCTGCTGGACGACTCACTGTTTCTTGCCGCGCGCTGGCAGGCGGCCGGGGCCGCCGTGGAACTCGGTGTCGTCGCCGGCGCGATGCACGGCTTCACCCTCTTCCCCCTGACCATCACCGAACGGGAACTGCGCCGCCAGCGGGACTTCCTGACCACAGCGGGACGGTAGCGTCGACGTCATGAACCGCACTGCACGGCTCTACGCACTGGTGGAAGAGCTCCGCGCGGCGGCGCCCAGGCCGCTGACGGTCGCCGCGCTCGCCGCACGGTTCGAGACGAGCACACGCACCGTGCAGCGCGACCTTCAGGTCCTGATGCAGACCGGCGTCCCCGTACGGGCCATACCCGGGCGCGGCGGCGGCTGGTCGATCGACCCGCAGATGACTCTTCCCCCGATCCGGTTCACCACCGCCGAGGCCGCGGCTCTGGCCGTGGCCCTTGCCTCAGCCGACGCCACCGCCCCCTACGCGGGCGCGGCCCGCGCGGCAGCCCAGAAGATCGCCGCGACCATGACCGGCCCCACCTCGACGGCAGCCCAGGAACTCGCCGCACGCATCGTCACACTCCCGGCCCCCACCGACACCACGGTCCGCACCGCCGTCGAACAAGCCCTCACCACCAACACGGTGCTGCAGCTGACCTATACCGACGCCGCCGGACACAAAAGTCTCCGCGCAGTCGAACCCGCCGGACTGCTCACCGCCAGCGGCCACTGGTACCTCATCGGTTGGTGCCGCACCCGGCAAGCCGGCCGAGGCTTCCGACTCGACCGCATCACAGCCGCCACCTCAACCGGCGAGCAAGCACAACCCCATGACCTGACCGAACTACTCCGCGGGTCCACCGCGGCCCATGCGATACAACCCAGCGCCCTCGCCCCGCTCACTCCCCCACCATGAAGGAACCCGAGCCCTCCGGATCGAGGTCAGGACACCCTGGTCCACCCCTGTGTCACCAGCTGCGCGAAGACGTGATCAGGCCGGCTGCCACAGCTCGACCCGATTGCCCTCAGGATCGGTGACCCAGCCGAATCGACCGACACCCTCCATGTCCTGCGTTCCCTCGGCCACGTCCGCGCCCTTGGCGCGCAATTGCGCGAGCATCGCATCCAGGTCGCGCACCCGGAAGTTGAGCATGGTCTGCTGAGTGCGGGACCCGAAGTAGTCGGTCCCCGACTCGAACGCCGCGAACACCGTGGGCCCGGCTCCCTGACGCCACAGGCCGTGCTCATCGGCGTCCAGGCCCAGACAGTCGCGATACCAAGCGCTCAGGGCCGCCGGGTCGCCGGCCCGCAAGAAATACCCACCGATACCAAGCACACGTTCCATGCCGCCATCTTGCCAGGACGGGCGATCGGGCGGGCAGGCACCACACCATCGCCCGCTGCACCTCTGGATGGGACCTACCCCTGGTTCCCAGGGTGCCTACCCGGCGTTGTGCACGACCTGCGCCAACTCCCCGGCGGACTCCGGGGTGAGACGGTAGAACCCCTGGAGGCCGATCGAGCGCTCGAGTCGGCCGTCCACCACGTGTTTCAGATTCCGGGTCCGCCCTCGGCGGTTGCGCCAGGTGAGCACCGTCAGAAGTTCGCCGGGGATCGGTGTATCGAAGCGGACGGGCGTCGCGTCCACGTGCACCGCCGAGGCACCACAGCCGCCCGCCCCAAGCGCAGACCAGTCTCCGTGCCCGGGGAACGCCGGGTCCTGCCACGTCACGGGTGCAGTGCCGCAGCAGGCCCTCCGCTCCATGTCGAGCACCTTCAATCGGCTCACCACGAACACCTCCCCGCGATGGACATGCACCGCGAACACCTCGTCCCCGGCACGGGCAGCCGACCAGGAAGGGAGGGAGGTATGGATGCCGCTGAATGCGACCGGCGGCCGCTCACCCACGCGGTCGGCCTTGCGCAGGGCACGGCACGTGTCATGGGTCCAGAGCACGGTGAAGGCGTCAGGCATGCGGTGATCCTACGAACGGGGACGGACAACCCCCTGCGGACGGCGCACTGCGCCGCCGAATCTGCGGGCGCAGCGCTCAGCGACGCCGGCTGGACACTCTCCTCCTCACCCATCACGCAGAGGGCGACGGCTCGGTACCCGTCACGGAGATCGCTCCTTCTCTTTCAAAATCGACGGTCCCTTCAGTCGTAGCGCCAAGGGAAGATCTCCACCGAATTCGAGCCCATCAGGGTCGCATCATGGATATGCGGCGCGACACCGTCCCACCCCTCCGAAAAAACATGGTGTCGCGTCGCATTTCGCTGCCGACTGCTCGCTTCCGGGCGCGGCCCTCCCCGTACGCAGCGGTCGACCCATGACGATCGTCACTCGGTCCGGTGACGTCCGGGACATGGGAGTGCGGAGAAAAGGCATACGGATTCGGCCCTTTTTCAGGGTCACCCTGGATTACGTAGGCAGGGGCTTGCATTCGCCGGAAAATAGACAAACGGAGATCCCATGCACGCATCCAGCGGCATCGCCATTCTGTACCGACATCCTCGCGCAGCCGCCGAGGCCCGAACCGCGCTGCACGAGATAGCACCCACCGGTTCCTCCGGGGCGGACACGGCAGCCCTCCTGCTGACCGAGGTGGTCTCGAACGCCGTCCGCCATGGCAAGGGAACGGCGATCAGGGTAGCTGTCGGCTTCGACCCCTCCGCCGACGTGATCACTGGTGCTGTCTTCGACAGGGAACCCGGGATGACCTCGGGCGACCGGGCCGGCCTCGCCGACGAAGACCAGGACATGGAGTCCGGACGCGGGCTCGACCTCCTGGACGCCGCCTCACAGGCGTGGGGCGTCGCGACGGCGGGAGACCGCGGCAAGTGGGTGTGGTTCCAGGTCCCCGCGACATGACCCCCAGGGCCGCCCTCGCCACACTCCTGGCGAGGCGGGACGACGGTTGCAACGGAGCAACGGCCGCATCGGAGCCGTCACATGGTGTCGGGCGGGGCGATGGGCAGGTGGAGTTCCACCCGGAATCCCTCGCCCTCAGGGCCGGCGGTCAGTTCCCCTCCGAGCAAGGACGCACGTTCGTCAAGGCCGAGCAGGCCGTTGCCGCCGCTGGGGAGTTCGTCGGCGGGCGGCCCGGAAGCCGGACCGTTGGTCACCGTGAGGTCCACCGTGTCAGGACCGCACCTCAATTCGATCCCGACCTCCGCTCCCGGAGCGTACTTGGCCGCATTGGTGAGCGACTCCTGAAGAGTCCGGTAGAGGGTCTGCTGCACCAGCGTGGGCAGCGACCCCGGCTCCCCCTCCATGCTGAGGTCAGCGTGCAGCCCGGCCCGTCGGGCGCTGCGCACCAGGTCGTCGAGGTCGCCGGCGTCCACCTGCGGAGCGCGCGGTGTGGACCGACCCGCACGGTCGGGGGTGAGCACTCCGAGAATCGCGCGCAACTCCTCAAGGGCACGACGCCCCTCGTACCGGATCTGTTCCGCGTCGTCCGCGACTTCGCGGTTCGCCGACCCGGCTCCTACGCGCAGCGCTGCGGCCAGCAGCACGATGTGCCCGACCCGGTGGGCCACCACGTCGTGCATGTCCCGGGCGATACGGCTCCGTTCGTTGACCCGCGCCTGCTCGACCAGCAGCACGTGCTCGCGCTCCCTCGTGGCGAGCTCGGCCTGCGCGGCCACGGCCAGGTCGCGGCGGAGGGCGACGGCGTAGCCGACGACCAGCGGCCCGACGACCAGCGCCAGCGAGTACGCGGCTCCCCGGAAGTCCCACGCTCCACCGAGCCACAGGGCTCCTGCGTCCGACAGACAACCCAGGCCGGCGAACCAGGCGAGCAGCCTCCATCGGTTCGGGTACGTGGATCCCACTGTGTACAACGCGACGGCAAGGGCCGTGGGGGTGAAGAGAAGGAGGTGGCACAGTACGACGAGCCACCCGATCACGACGGTCCGCTTGTGTCTCCACCACAGCAGGAGTCCGACGGCGCCGGAGAGCAATGCGACCGTCACGGTGGGAGCCCCCGTGAGAAGGCCGTTCGAGGGCTTGACCCAGCTGTTTCCGAACCCCACGACCGCGGCGACTGCCGCCACCGTCGCGTCCGTCCGCCGCAAGGACGACGGCGTCGCATCCTGCCACACGGACCTGGGCACGGGGCCCTGCTCCCTCCGCGCCGCCCGCCCGGACGTGCTGTTCAGCGCTCCATTCCCGCCCGGTACGCCAGGCGGGCCGCCTGGACCCGGTTGTCCGCCCCGATCTTCGACAGGATGCGGCTCACCTGGTTCTTCACGGTTCCTTCGCTGGCGTGGAGTTCCTTGCCGATGTCCGCATTGGACATGCCCCGTCCGATGAGGCCGAGGATCTCCCGCTCCCGCGCGGTCAACGAGTCGAGGGCCCGCTGTTCCCGAGTCGTCAGCCGGACTGCGTGCTGGGCGAGCTGCTCCATGACGCGCCCTGTGACCGAGGGGTCGAGGGTCGACTTGCCGGCGGCCACAAGACGCACCGACCGCAGCAACTCCTCGGGGGGCGTGTCCTTGAGCAGAAATCCGCTGGCTCCCGCGCTCACCGCCTCATCCACGTACTCGTCTTCCGCGAACATGGTGAGAATGAGAACCCGGGGCGGATCCGGGAGCGCCTGAAGCTCGCGGGTGGCGGCGATGCCGTCCATGCCCGGCATCCGAATGTCGAGAAGCGCCACATCAGGGCGGAGGCGGCGCGCCGCGTCGACGGCGCTGCGTCCGTCCCACGCCTGGTCCACCACGTGGATGTCGTCCGCGGAGGAAAGAATGTCGCTCAGTCCCCGGCGGACGATCTCGCTGTCGTCGGCGACCAGGACATGGATCACCATGGGCGACCACCTCTCACGCTCAGCGCTCCGCCAGCCACGGGCCAAGTCGATAATGCCGACAGACTAGCTCATTTCGGAATTTCTTCATCGAAGTGCCCTATTCGATTCGGGGGTCGGGAACTCCCGGTCGCTCAGGGGCGCCTGTGTGTCTTGACCAAGGTCACTCGCCCACTGTCGCCGGATCCGCGCCCTTCCATGCCGCGCGCAGCAACCCTCGTAGGGCGTCGGCTGTGACCGGACGCGGATTGTCCGCCGGCGCCGCCTCCAGGATCGCCGGCACCGCGTCGTCGATGTCCGGCTCGGTGAGGCCGTAGTCCCGCAATGCCGTCGGTGCGTCCACGGCCCGGCGCAACCGCCGCAGCCCTTCGAGCGCCGAGCCCGTGCCGAAGGCCTCCGCGATCCTGCGCTCGGCGTGCGGTGCGGCGGGGGCGTTGAAGGCGAGCACGTACGGCAGGACGACGGCGTGTGTCTGGGCGTGTGGCAGGGCATAGCGGCCGCCGAGTACATGGCAGATCTTGTGGTGCAGGCCCGACCCCGCCGACGAGAACGCGACCGCTGACAGGTACGCCCCGTACAGCAGTTGCTCGCGGCCCTCGATGCAGGAGGGGTCGGTGACGATTGCGGGCAGTCCGGCGGCGAGCGCTCTGATACCTTCCCCGGCCAGCGTCCGGTCGACCGGGTCGGCGCGCGGGGCCCACATCGAATCGACGCAGTGGGCCAGGGCGTTGAGGCCGGATGCGACACTCATCGGCGCGGGAAGGGTGAGGGTGAGGGTCGCGTCGTAGACGATCGCGCGCGGCAGCACGCGGGCGTCGACGCCCGTCGTCTTGCGGCCGCCCTCGGTGAGTCCCCACACGCTGGTCGCTTCCGACCCCGCGTACGTGGTGGGTACGGCCACGATCGGCAGCCCGGTCGTGAGCGCGACGGCCTTGGCCAGGCCGGTCGTCGAGCCGCCTCCGACACAGACCAGCACGTCCGCATCGTGCCGGGCCGCTGCCTCCCGGGCCCGTTCGGCTGTGGCGAGCGGGACGTGCATCGCCACGTCGTCGTGGTGCACGACCACCGGGACGTCGGCGGTGACGGACTTGGCCCGTTCGGCTTCGCGTGACGTCGCGATGACCATCACGCGGGTGCCGCTGAGCTGTTCGACCTCGGTGCGCACGGCCGCGCGTGCGTCGCCGGGGGCGAAGTGGACGCGCTGCGGCAGCGTCTCGTGCTCGAATCGCATGGGTCGTTCCCCTTCTGGTTCCGATTCCTGCTCCGCATCCCGCTTCGATTCCTGCTCCGACGGTCGCGTCACGCGCGCCGCAATACGATGTCGAAGCGGACGCGGGTCCAGCTCAGGTGGGTGAGGGCACGGCCGTCGGGAGTGGGGGTGCCGGGTGCCTGCCGGTCGAACCTCTTGACGAGGGAGTCCTTGACGCCGAACACCGCGTCCTGCGCGAGGAGTTGGTCGCCTTCGACGAAGATGTGAGTGACCACTGCGCGGTGGCCGGGGGCGGTCGCCTTGAAGTGCAGATGGGACGCGCGGAGGGGGGAGCGTCCGGTCTTCTCCAGGAGCTCACCGACCGGCCCGTCGTGCGGGATCGAGTACGGGGTGGGGGTGAGTCCCCAGAACGCGTAACGCCCCTGGTCATCGGTGAAGAGATGGCCGCGGCCCGCTGTGCGGTCCGGCCCGTACTGCACGTCGTAGAGGCCGTCCTCGTCGGCTTCCCATACGTCGAGTCGGGCTCGCGCGACCGGTTTTCCGTCGGTGTCGGTGACGGTGCCCTCGACCCAGCAGGGCTCTCCCGGGGCTCCGCCCGCCAGGTCGCCGCCGACGGGGATCTCCGGGGCGCCGTCCACGAAGAACGGGCCGACCACCGTCGCCTCGGTCGCGCTCCCGGCGGCCTCGTGGTTGACGTTGATGGTCTGCATGGAGGCCCCGAGCACGTCGGACAGGAGCACGAACTCCTGACGCCGGTCGGTGGTGATGCGCCCGGCCGCGGTGAGGAAGTCGACGGCCTGCTGCCATTCGGCCTCCGTCAGCCGCACGTCACGGATGAAGCCGTGCAGGTGCCGGACCAGTGACTCCATCAGCTCCTTGAGACGCCGGTCCGGCGTGTCACGGAACGACGCCAGGACTGTATCCATCAACTCGTCCGCTACCTGGCACTGTTGCTCCGGCACGACGGTGCGGTCTTCGGAACCGCCTTGGGCCTGGTCTTGGGGCCCGGCCGTGGGAGGGCAGTCGGAATGACCAACGGTGTGATGTCCTGAGGGATCTACTGCGTTCTGCGGCGCGGACATGGAGCGGCTCCTCCTGCTCGTCGGCGTTGTCGCCGTTCACACGGTGGCAGACCGCTCGGCTTCGTAGCCGTGGATCCACCCATTGCCCACCGGCGGATGGGCCTCGGCCGACCCCGCGTCGCGGGCTTGTGCACGTCGGGCGACGGTCAGCCCCGCGGCTTCGGCGGGTCCAAGAGTGACACCAGCAATCCGGTGAACTCCATTGCCGCCCACGGCAGCCGTCGGCCCAGCATGGTCTGCACCTGCGCCTCACGCTGGCGGAAGACCGGGTGATCGACGCGTACATGGGTGACCCCCTCCGTCACCGCGTCCTGGTACAGGTCGCCGAGGTCGCCGACCAGTGCGACGCCACCTCCGGAGCGGACGAATTCATACTGCGGCGCGAGTCCGTCACACACCAGCGCCGGACGAGCCGTCAGGCCCTCCAACTGCACTCCGATGTCGAAGAGTTCACGCTGACTGGTTCCGACCGAACCGATACCGAGGGGATACTCGCACAGTTCCGCCAGGCTGATCCGATCCCGCCCGGCCAGTGCGTGGTCCAGGGGTACGACAGCGGCCAGGGGTATCACGACGGCGCATTCCACTCGTACGTCATGTTGCGGGCCCATCGTGTAGGTGGCGGCTACGTCGGCGATGCCCTCGACCACGCGGCGGGTCGCCTCCTGCCGGGGTACGACGTCGAGTCGGAAGGTCACGTCCGGGTGGTCCTGTCGGAAGGATGCCATCGCGCGCGGCAGGAGACGACGCCCGAATCCCTCCGAACAGACCACGTTGATGTGATGGGCATCGGCCCCGCGTCCGGTCCTCAACTCGTCGACGAGCGCGGCGGATTCGGCTTCGCTGCGGCGGGCGTGGGCCAGGAGCCGGGATCCCGCGTCGGTCATCGTCATCCCTCGGGGATGCCGGACGAAGAGAGCCACTCCCGTCCCGGACTCGAGCTTGGCGATCTGCCTGCTGATCGCGGAGGGAGCAACCTGCAGCTTCTGGGCGGCCTCGGTCACCGATCCCGTCCGGGCGACCTCGAGAAAGTACGCGAGGCTCACCGGCATGAGCTGCATCGTTCCTCCAGGACAGCTGGGTGGCGCCGCACCCTTTGACGTGGACGCCGGTTTGCCAAGAATAGAACGCAGGGTGCCACAAACGGCAATAGTCGCCGCCCGGAAACCGCCCTACGCTCCTGAGCCAGCACATCAACCCTCATCCGCCCCACCATCAGGAGAAGCCTCAGTGATTCCCAACAGCCTGGTCGAGAAGGCCGAGGAGTACGTCGACTCGGGCGTCTACTTCACCGACCTGAGCGCGATGGTCGCCTACCCCACCGAGAGCAGCCGACCTGAGGGCCACGTTGCCATTAAGGCATACCTGGATGAGGTTCTCGTACCAGCCCTGACCGAACTCGGTTGCTCCGTCACCGAGTACGCCAATCCGGACTCCTCCGGCGGCCCGTTCCTCGTCGGCACACGCGTCGAGTCCCCCGAACTCCCGACAGTGCTGTGCTACGGCCACGCGGACGTGGTGGACGGCCAGGCCGGCCGGTGGAGCGAGGGCCGGGATCCGTGGACCCTGACCGCGGAGGGCGACCGGTGGTACGGCCGCGGGTCAGCCGACAACAAGGGGCAGCACCTTGCCAACATCGCGGCACTGCGACTGCTGCTCGCCGAGCAGGGGTCGCTCGGCTTCAACCTGACCTTCCTGTTCGAGACCGGCGAGGAGATCGGCTCGCCCGGACTCGCCGAATTCGCCGCCGCGCACCGCGCGGAGCTGCGGGCCGATGTCCTGATCGCCTCGGACGGTCCACGTCTGGACGCCACGACGCCGACGCTGTTCCTCGGGTCGCGCGGAGGCGTCGGCATCATGCTCGACGTCGACCTGCGCCCCGACGCGTACCACTCGGGCAACTGGGGTGGTGTCATCCGCAATCCCGCCACCACCCTGGCCGGCGCGATCGCGAGCCTCGTCGACGGACATGGCCGCATCCAGGTACCCGCGCTGCTGCCGTCCGAACTCCCGGCCCCCGTCCGCGAGGCGCTCACCGATGTCGTGGTCGCGGGCAGCCCCGGTGACCCCGCGCCTGACGAGGGCTGGGGTGACACCACGCTGACCGCTGCCGAGCGGCTCTACGGCTGGAACACCCTTGAGGTCCTGTCACTGGGTGCGGCCGACATCGACCGCCCCGTCAACGCGATCCCCGGCCGCGCACGCGCCGTCCTGCAATTGCGGTACGTCGCGGGTACCGATGTGAGCCGAGCCCGGGAGATCGTCGCCGAGCATCTCTCCGACCACGGATACCCGATGGTCGACGTGACCGTCCTCGGCAGCTTCGCCGCCAGCCGGACAGCGCTGGACGACCCGTGGCTGCGCTGGGCCAAGGGAGCGCTCGAACAGGTCACCGACAAGCCGGTCGCCGTCCTTCCGAACATCGGCGGCTCCCTGCCCAACCACGTCTTCACGGACATCCTCGGCCTGCCGACCCTGTGGCTGCCGCACTCGTACCCGGGGTGCCTCCAGCACGCGCCCGACGAGCACATGCTCTCCTCGATCGCCCGCGAAGGCGTCGTTCTGGCGGCCACCTTGTTCCACGCCCTCGGCCATCCCTCGGCCGATCGTCCGCTCCCCGCACGCGCCGGGCTCGACCAGCCTGTCCCCGCCGACCACTCCGCCTGACGCCCACCAGCCCCGCGCCCACCGGAAGGAACCCCGCGATGACGGCCATCTCGCGTCAGCACACCCCGCAAGGGAACTCGACCGAAGCACCCCCACCCCCGAGACGGGTGTCCACCAAGCGAGCGGTCGCGGCGGCGACCATAGGCAACGCACTCGAATTCTTCGACCTCGCGGTCTATGCCCTGATGGCGGTCTACATCGGTCGGACATTCTTCCCCGCCGACAATCCCGGCGTCCAACTGGTCGAGGCGTACGCGGTGTTCGGCGTGACGTATCTGATCCGGCCCCTCAGCGGCCTGCTGATCGGCTCGTACGCCGACCGGCACGGGCGCAAGAAGGCCCTGATGCTGACGATCTGGCTGATGGTCCTCGGCACCTTCATGATCGCTTTCATGCCGGGCTACTCGACGCTCGGGTTCGTCGCGCCGGTGGGAGTCGTGATAGCGCGACTGATCCAGGGCTTCGGAGCCGGCGGAGAGTTCGGCGCCGCCACCTCCTTCCTGGTCGAGCAGAACGAACGGCGCAAGAGCTTCCTCGGCAGCTTCCAGTTCGCCAGTCAGGGGCTCGCGACGCTGATGGCCTCCGGGTTCGCCACCGGTCTGACCGCGACGCTGTCCGAGGAGCAGATGACCTCCTGGGGCTGGCGGGTGCCGTTCGTGTTCGGCCTCCTGGTCGGCCCGGCCGGCTACCTGATCCGCCGCTACGCCGAAGAGGCGCCGGCTACGACTCGGGCGGCCGCGTCGGGGAACCGCGAGGAGAAGCCCTCGCCGATCCGGTCGGTGTTCCGGGACCACTGGGGCGGGCTGCTGATCGCGAGCGGAGCCATGGTGGTCTCGACCGCACTCAACTTCCTCCTGCAGTACCTGCCCACCTTCGCCATCAAGGACCTCGGGGTGGACGACTCACTGTCGTTCGCCGCGCTGCTCATCACCGGTGTCATCCTGACCCTCGGCACCCCGGTGGTCGGTCTGCTCGCGGACCGGTTCGGCCGGTTGAAGATCATGATCCCGGCCGCGGCGTCGATCGGCGTGTGCGCCGTCCCGCTGTTCCTCTGGCTGACCACATCACCGTCCTTCCTGACACTCGCGCTGTGCATGACGGTCCTGGGCATGCTCAAGGCCACGTACTTCGGCGCGCTGCCGTCGGTGATGTCCGACGTGTTCCCGGCAGAGGCGCGCGCGACCGGGCTGGCGTTCAGTTACAACACGACGGTCGCCGTCTTCGGAGGGTTCGCTCCCACGATCGCCGCGGCACTGGTCACAGCCACCGGCTCGCAGATCTCGCCGAGCTATTACCTGATGGCTGTCGCAGCCCTGAGCATCGCCGCGCTGGCGGGCGGGTACCGGATCCGCGGCATCCGTTGAGTTCCCTCTTCGACGGCCACTCCCAGGTCATGTGTCCTCCGTCCCTGGCGATCGGTCCGCCCGCCGCGCACGTGCGGCTGCCTCAAGGGCACGGCCGAACTCGAAGGGATGGTCCAACCGGTGCGGTTGACCGATGAGTTGGAGGCCGAGCGGCATGTCCTGGTCGTTCGTCCGGCCCAGGACGGTGAGGGCCGGGAGTCCCCGGAGCTGCCACGGGCGGCTGAGAGTGGGTGAGCCCGTCGCCGTGAGTCCCTTCGGGGCCGCGGCGGGTGCGGCCGGGCCGAGGATGGCGTCCACGTCGGTGAGCAGGGAGAGGGTCTCGGTGCGCGCCCGGTGGCGGAACGAGAGGGCGCTGCGGTTGTCCGCCTCGGCGATCTCGCGTCCGCTCGCCAGGAGTTCGGCGAGGGGCGTGCTCAGGCGCTCCGGCTGTTCGGCGCTCTGTTGCGGGACCTCGCCGCAACCGATCCGGTCGGCTACGCGGCCTGCTGCGACGCACTCGCCGCCTACGACCTGCGACCGGACCTGGCCCGCATCACCGCTCCCACTCTCGTCGTCGGCGGCTCACTCGACCTCGCCACCCCTCTCGATCACGCCCGGGAACTCGCGGACGGGATCGCCGACGCCACCCTGGAGGCATGCGACATCGGGCATCTCGCGGTCGAGCAGCCCGAGGCTGTCGGCGCGGCACTGAGCGCCCACCTCCGTGCCCCGAACGGGCCACAGTATTGAATATGTGCAATAGTCTCAATTCGCCACACAGAAAAGCGGCGAACCGCACTTTCGGATCGGCGGTGATAATTCGATCCCGATACCGATACCTTCCGAATTACTGCCGAGATCGACTCAATGAGTGCCTTTCCCGAATTGGACCGGCGCGCTGCGTCCACGGCTCTGACCAGCCCTGTATCTCTTCAACGTCACGCGAGACGACGAAGGGCTGAAGACGATGGTTGGGCGACGGAGATTCCTCATGGCCGGTGCCATGGGCGGTGCGGCCATGCTTCCACGGAGTGCGGGAGAGCAGGCATACGCAGCGGACGGTCACGGTCATGGGTCGGCGTCCGCGAACACGAAGATTCCGCACACCCCCAAGCTGACGAAGTTCGTCGACCCGCTGCCCATTCCGAGGACAGCCATCTCGGATCCCTCCGTCTATCCGGGCGCCGACTACTACGAGATCACGATGCGGCCGGGCACATGGCACTTCCACCGCGACCTCGGGCCGGCCAAGGTGTGGGGCTACTGGGCCGCGAACCCGCACGACCCTCGCAAGCCGATCGGCATGGGCTACCTGGGGCCGACCCTCGACGTGACCAGAGACCATCCGACGGTCGTCAAGTACCGCAACCACCTGCCGACCACCCACCTGTTCCAGTTCGTGATCAACAAGATTCGCAATGGGGACCCGCAGCTCACCCCGACCCCTCCGCCCCCCTACAAGCCCGTGCAGCCGTTTCCCGCGAACGTCAACGTGTGGAACGTCGTACACCAGCACGGCGGTTTCACCGCGCCACAGTCCGACGGCATGCCTCTGCAGTCGTTCAGCCCGGACGGCATCCACGCCGAGTCCTACAGCAGCCTGGACCCGAGCCGGGTCGAACCCAACGAGCAGATCTGCGCCTACACCAACCACGACCGTTCGTGCATGCTCTGGTATCACGACCACGGCATGGGGATGACCAGCGTCAACGTCTACGCGGGCCTGGCCGGTCTCTACCGCGTCGGTGACCCCGCCGACGATCGGCTCGGACTGCCGCGAGGCGAATTCGAGGTCCCCCTGATCCTGCAGGACCGGACCTTCCACCCGGACGGCTCGCTCGCCTACACCATGACCTTGCAGCAAGGCGAGGACACCCCGGTCGTCAACGGGAAGGCATACCCCTTCCTGGAGGTCGAGCGGCGACGCTACCGGTTGCGCGTTCTCAACGCTTCGAACGAGCGCTTCTGGCGGCTGAGGTTCGACGTTCCCGAGAAAGTAATGCCTCAGCCCGTCCTGCCGTTCTGGCTGATCGGCACCGACGGCGGTCTCCGCACCCCGTTGCAGATGCTGAACTTCCTGATCTCGCCGGCCGAGCGGTACGACCTGATCGTCGACTTCAGCAAGGTGCCCATGGGCACGAAGGTCACGCTGACGAACTACAACGCGCCCGTGCACTTCCCCGGCGGCGACGGTCCGGAAATCTCGGAAGTCATGGAATTCCATGTCACGAAACGGCCGTCCGGTGGTGGCGACAGGACGACGCCGCCCATGAAGCTCGAGCTGCCGAAGGTCGAACCCATCAAGGTGACGGCGCACACCCGCCGGCGGGAATGGGTCCTCTACCAGCACCAACTCTTCGGCACCATGACGTTCAACGCGGTGCCGTTCATGGAGCCGTCCGAGGACTTCGTCAAGGCGGGCTCGACAGAGATCTGGGAGTACATCAATCCCAATCACGACGGCCACCCGATGCATGTCCACCTCGTCAACTTCCAGGTGTTGAACAGGCAGCCGATCGACGCGGCCGGCTACCAGGAACAATACGAGAAGTGGATTTCCGGGGGCCGTAAACCGGAGGACAAGCCGGTGTTGGCGAACTATCTCACCGGTCCGCCGATTCCGCCGGACCCGGATGAGGCACTGTCCCGCAAAGACACGGTCAAGTCCTATCCGGAGACGGTGACCAGAATCGTCATCAATGAATTCGACCCGCCGACGGAAAGGATCGCGGGGCTGCCGGGAAGCGGCACCGAGCTGCCGGCGACGTACGTCCAGCACTGCCACATCCTCGAACACGAAGACGACGACCTGATGCGCCCGTGGACGATCGTCGGCGACGACGACCACCACCACCACAGTGGTGATGGTGACCACGCCGGCGCCTACGGCCACCACCACTGACGGGGTCGACCGAACGACGGCTCGCCGCCCCGAACTTCGGTACGGCGAACCGTCGTTGGAGTGCGCGGCTGCCAGGTCGGGCCGGTCCCGAACAAGTACAGGACCGGTACTTCGCGGGGGGCCCGGCGCTCGGCACGTAGGGCCGGGACGCCATAGGAATTCCCTGTGCACGCAGCTCGACCCGGTCCGCAGCGAGCTGTCGATGCCCGTCGGCCGGCACTGCGGCGAACTCCTCGTCGCCGAGGTGGTGGGCATCGGCAGGGCTCCGCTCGCACACCGTCATCAGGGCGAGGTCGAGGACGCCCCGGCGGCACAGCCGCTCCAGGTCGGCGGAGCTCGGCTCCTCGAAGACGGTGACCTCAAGCCGCGGGAAGCGGCGCCGCACCGCGCCAAGAGCGCCCGGCAGCTGCCGCGTACCGAAACCCATCCGCACCGCGACGACCAGCTCGCCCACCAGCTCACCGGCGCCGGCTCGCGCCGTCGCCCTGGCCCGCCGCGACGCGCTCACCGCGACCTCCGCCTCCCGCAGGAACGCGCGGCCGACCACAGTGAGCACGAGTCCGGTCGGCCTGCGGGCGAACATTCCACGCCGAGTTCCCGCTCCAGGCCTCGGATCTGCCGGGACACCGACGGTTGAGCGACGTCCAAAGCTCCGTAGCCGCCGTCACCGAGTACGCCTCGGCACTGGCCAGGGCGTACTCGTACTGACGAAGACTCATCGGCTCCCGTCACTTCCCGCGGTGGAGCACGGTCCACCCGTTGTCATCGTTGCCACAGTTGGCAACTCCGTCCCGCTGGCGGAGACTCCCCGGGGAGAGCGGGGGTGGGCCCGTACCCAGATGGGGCGCCGAAGGTGTCCGTACTCTGCTCGGCTAGTCTCGGCGCCACTGGTGATCACTCTGCGATCCGTCGATCCGGACAAAGTGCCACCGCACCTTACTCAGGAGACGCCAGCACATGCATACGCCACCATCGCCACTTGCCGTGGAACGGACTGGCGGATCGTCCAACCGGTCATCCGTCCGGATCGGCGCCCTCGCACCGCTGACCCGGCCCGGCTGGGTCGAGGCAGGCCAACACCTGCTCGCCGGACTCGAGTTGGCCGTTCGCGAAGTCAATGACGCCGACGGGATCGGCGGACGCCCACTCGAGCTGGTCGTCCGGGACACCGCAGCCGATCCACAGAAGGCCGCGGCGGCGGTCGATGAACTGACTCGTATGGGCGTGGCGGCCCTGGCGGGCGAGTATCACAGCGTCGTCGCCCGGGCCGCTGCCGCCAGGGCCGACGCCCTCGGCCTGCCGTTCCTCTGCTCGTCGGCGGTTCTCGACGCGCTCACCGACCAGCCGACGGAATGGGTCGCGCGTCTCGCCCCGGCGCAGTCCCACGGCTGGCAGATCTACGCGGACTTCCTCCTCGGCGCCGGCCACAACCGCATCGCCGTAGCGACGCAGCCGAGTGTCTACTGGGCATCCGGGACCCGCATTCTGCGGGACTGCCTCGCTGCGCGCGGTGGCACCGTCATCGAACTCGACATGGGTGAGCTCGACCCCGCGACCGTGTGCGACCGACTGGTCGAGAATCGCGCGACAGCCCTCCTTCTTCTGACCGGCCACCCGGAACCGGCGGTGTCGATCGTCAAGTCCGTCCGCCACGACCGGCGCCTCGCCGAGGTATTGATCGGCGCTCCGGCCGGGCAGCCGGAGTTCACCGAATGGGCGAAGTCGCTGGGCGAGGACGGCGCCGCGATCCCCTTCCTGCGCTATCTGCCCGAGCGCCTCAGCCCACTCGGCGCCCGAGTCGGGACGGCCCTGCGTGAGCGTCTGGGCGAAGCGCCCTCCTTCGTGGCCTTCGAGGGTTACGACACGGTCACCGTCCTCGCCGATGTGCTGCGCTCTCACGGCACGGACCGGGCACACATCGCCGAATCCTGGTCGCGGGTGGCAGTCGAAGGCACCCGTGGACAGATCCAGTTCTCCCGCACGCCGGGCATCAGCGTCTGGCAATGGGCTTGGACGCCGGTGCAAGTCGTCGACCGGGATCCGGCGGCATCCGATCGCTTCCGGATCCTCCACACCGGCTGACAGAGCGCGGGAGTTCCGCCGCGTGACGCGGTCACCCGCCACGTCACGCGGCGACGCTTCAGGCGCGGCAGCGCAGCATCTCCAGCGGCGGGTTCGCGAGGAGGTCCGCCCAGAAGCCCTCTCCGTACTCACGGATGCCGGCCTCGGACACCTGCAGCGGAACCCACTCCACCGCGCTGAACCCGGCCGCCCGCAGACACACCTCGTAGACCTCGCGGCGCGGGGCCGTGGTGACGATGGTGATCGGCTGAGGGTCGAGGAGAGCCGTGACCCGCACACGCGGACCCGTCTCGGTCTCCTCGCCCGTCGGCTCGCAGCGGAATCCGTACTTGTCCAGGGATGCGCAGTCGAACCCGTAGTCGGGCTTCTGGGCGAGCACGAAGAATTCTCCGCCCGGCAGCAGACTCCGGTGGATGTTGCGGCACATCCGCTCCATCTCCGGGATGTCCGCAGCATAGTTGAGGCACTGAACTCCCAGCGCGATGTCGAACCGCCGGTCGAGTGGCGCCAGTTCGGCCACGTCACCGACCTCGTAGCGCACACCCAGCGGCTCACGCCGCTCGCTCTCCCGCCCGGCGGCGATCATCTCGCCGGAGATGTCGACGCCGAAGACATCCGTGGCACCGCGCCGCCTGAACTCCCTGCTGTAGAAACCGGTGCCGCACGCCAGGTCGAGAACCGACTTGCCGCTCACGTCCCCGACCGTTTCCAGGAAGCTCGGCACTTCCCCGTAACGCATCAGCGGCAGGGACTTGAACCCCTCGAATGCCTCGCCGATCTCGTCGTACTGCTGCACAGTCATGTGCGTCCCCCTTCTGCGCTTCGTCCTGTATGTGGCAACGCCGGCCCTCGGGATTCAGAGGCTCGCCGGGTCGCCGCTGTGGCAGAGAGTCTCCTCCGCCCTGTACCGGCCGCCGTACTGGCAGATGACACGAAGAAGCCGGCCGGGCGACCCTCCAATCACCCAACGTGGTCTTGGGAATTCAACCCATGCACCGTCGAGCGCTGCCTCCCGGAGGGCCACGCCAGGCCTGTAGGGCCCCGGTCACGAAGCGGAGGGGAAATCGGGATGCGGCGGTGGCATGCGGCAATCTCGGCGCCGGCGATGGCACTTGTCGTCGCCGGTTGCGGAGGTGGGAAGGGAGATGCCTGTCGCCGCTGTGGGGTCCCTGCCGGTGACGGCGTCATCACGGCCGAGGGGATGGAAGGGGACAACGCCGGGAGCGGCATGCTGCTCAGCTCGATTCGCCACCGCGCCACGCACGGCGAGCCCCGTAGGATCGGCCTCCCGCCGGCCGCCGCGGGCCGAAGCGGCAAAGTCACCGCCGCCGACCGCAAGCAGAAGCTCCGGCTGGTGGAGATCACAGCCATCCCCGGCACCGACCGGGTCTGGGGCGTCGGCTCCCTGACAGTGGAGGCACACGGCGACGCGAACTTCAGCCGCGGCGCCATCGTCCAGTACGACTCGCGCCCCGGGGACTGAGTGGGCTGAACGGGTTCCGCATCGTCCGGCGCATGCCATGTCCCCTGTACTGAACGGGCTCCGCATCGTCCGGCCCATGCCCATCTCCCCTGCACCCAAGGGAGTTGTCAGGGGTTCTGCGTTTGCCGAGCCCATCCAGCATCCGTCGCTGGTGGCGGTGGCCGATCGTCTCGTACCCGACCACGGTGACGAAGGGGGCCAGCATCACGATGAGGAGGCACGCCGCGGTGGCGACGCCGGCCGCGGACAGGAGCACCGCCGCGAGCAGTACCGCCAGCGTGAGCGAGATCAGCAGCACGTGGAAGGAGTCGGCCGCGGACAGCAACAGCGTGTGCAGGAGATACACCATCAGCAGGTACAGGCCGACCGGGATCGCCAGGGACAGCACGACGGCGACGTCACTGATCTCCGAGTGGTGCTCCAGGTGCAGGCCGGCGACGTGCAGACCGGCTCCGGCGCCGGCCACTCCGATGAAGAGCGGGATGTGCCCGTAGCCGAAGAGGTAGCCGCGGCTGCGGCGGTGCACGAGGATGTCACCGAAGGGGGTGGAGAAGTACACCCACCACATGCCGAAGGTCAGTCCGACGCCGGCGACGACCACGGCGATCGCGTTACCGCTCCATTGGGTCCCGGCCTCACCGCCGAGAAGGTCGCCGGAGGACGCGACGGTCCCGACGACACCCTCCCCTAGAACGATGATGGCGAACAGGCCGTACCGCTCGGCGACATGGTGAGGGTGCCAGGGAGTGCCGCCCGCGCCGCCCTGGGTGAGGACAGGCAGTACGAGTTCGAGCGCGCCGAGCACGATGAAGGCGACGAACGCCGCGGTGAGTGGCAGATGCGCGAACCCGACCGCGACCCAACCGGCCTGGACGATCACCGTCCAGCGGATGTTCGCCATGCCGACGTCCCGGAATTCGGGGGACTCCCGCGCGGCGCGCCACCACTGCAGCACCATCGCGATCCGTATCACCACATACCCGAGGACCATCACCCTCAGATCGAGGTGGCCGCCCTCGTCGACCGAGTGGAACATCGCGGGCAGGCCGAGCGAGAACACGACGACGCCGGTCATCTGCACCATCGTCAGAGCCCGGTAGAGCCAGTCGTCCGTACCGAACGCCGACGCGAACCAGCTGAAGCTGATCCACGCGACACTGATCGCGAACATCGCCAGGACGAACGCGGTGACGGCCTGTCCGGGATGCCCCTCGGAGACCATGTCGGCGAACTGGGAGGCGGCGGTTCCCACCGCGACCACAAACGTCAGGTCGAACAGCAGCTCCAGCGGCGAGGAGACCCGACCGGGTTCTTCCGGATCGCGGCCGGTCATCGGCACCCGACTGTGCGCCAGGTTGCCGCCGGCACTGTGGGTGTGGTGGGAGTCGCTCATGCTGAGCATGATGCCGCATGGGTGCGCGTCGAGCTGACTGACGCGGGACCGGCGCCTGAGGTGCGTCGATCACGGTCGCTGCTGCTCTCGCGGGTCTCGCTGTCGCTCTCGCTCTCCCCCTCGCGCGCGTCACGACGCAGTCGCGGGCCCAGGCGTCAGCATCACCCCTGTCCCCGAACACGTCGCCTCAGCCGGACAGAGCCTTGCCGAAGGCTCCCGAACTCTGCTGAACCCCACTGCAATTGCTGAGCGCGTCGTCCGCCGAAGTGTCCGCGGAGGAGCACTGCTGGTCGCGGAACGTGGACCACATGGAGACCCACGCAAGGCCGTTCTTCTCCGCGAACGCACGCAGTCGGGCGGCGTCGGAAAGGGTGAACGTCTCGTTGTCGACGTCGTTCGTGCCGAGCATCGGCGTCACGGCGAGTCCACGCCAGGCATTCCTGTCCGACAGCCCGAAAATGTCCGCGAGTTGGGCGTGGGCCGCCTTGGCCGACGTGATGGCGTAATCACCCATGTCGCCGGTGTAGGACGTGCCGTAGTTCATCGTCATGATGTTGACGCTGGACACCTTCACACCTTGGTCGTTGGCCGACTCCAAAAGCGCCACGCTGTCCGAGTCCAGGCCCGACGGCATCACGGGAAGGGTGAAGGACACCGTGAGGTCGGTGCGCTTCTTCTGCAACAGGGCGATCGCCTTCGAGCGCAGGGTCACCGAGTCTGAGTCCTTGAGCGCATCGCCCTCGATGTCGAAGTCGGCCTGGGTGGCGCCGGCGGCGTCGAGCGCGGCTGCGTAGGCGTCGGCCAGCGCGGACGCGCTGCCGCATGTCTCGGCCAGTTCCTTGCCGGACGCCCCGCCGAAGGAGACGCGCACGGTCGCGCCGGACGCCTTGAGTGCCGAGATCCGCTTCTTCACCGTCGCGTCACCGATGCCGTGCGTGCCGTTCCACGTGGGCGTGCAGGAGCTGCCGTCCGCGATGGTGAAGGCAAGGTTGTACGTGGAGGGGGACGCGGCCGCGTCCAGGTCCGAAGCGTCCGTGGCGCTGGCGTAGGGGGCGAACGGCCTCGACGACGCGGATGCCGTCGCAGCCGGCGAGGGTGCTCCGTGGGGTGACGCGGCCGCCGAGTCCGCGCCCGGTCCCGGGCTCCCCGATGAGCACCCCGCGCAGGTCGCTACCGCCACCAGCGACACGATCGCGGCGGCCGGCCTCCCCAGAAGATTCCTCATCGCGCATGCACCCATTTCTTGTCGGTCCCGTCCCGGAACTGAAACACGGAAGCCTGTGATCCAGGTGTCATAAGGCAAATCACAGCGAACTGAGGGCCTTCTCAGGGTGCGCACAGGAATGACTGTGAGTTGCCACATGAAGATCCCATAGCGTCCCGAGAATGCATTTCGATTCCTCCGTCGAAAACCGTGCCAGTGGGCGCGGAAGCCACCGCAAGCGTGGAAAAGGGGCCGATGAGGGCCCCGTCTTCGTCGACAGCTCCGGGCGGCGCGCCAAGCTGCTGCGCAGGTTCGGCCTCACCGTGGTCGTCGCCTGTCTGGGCTACGCGGTCGTCCTCGGCCTGTCGTTCATGGGGTGGGGTGTGTCCGTGAGCACGACCGACCTGCTGCCCTTCGGTGGTGGAGCTGGCGGTGCCGGCACGGGTCGTGGTCCGGCCGACGCCGGGTACGGCGTCCCTGGCGGCGCCGGCCGGCAGGGAACGTTTCCGGCCACCCGCCCCTCCCTCTCGCCCAGCCCTTCGCTGCCCGCCCCCTCTGCGTCGGCCACCGCCGACGCCACTGACGCGCAGTAAAGGGAAACCATGACTCGCAACGCCTCCGCGCGGCGCCGTCGCCGCGCCGCTCCCTCCCGCTTCGAACGCGCCGGGCGCCGAGCCGCCGCTCTGCAGCGGCCGCGCGTCGTCCTCGCGCTCGTTCTCGTCCTGGGACTCGTCAGCGTGATGCTGCTCGACGGATATCTGCGGGCCGAGGTCCTGGGCGACCACCGCGTCCGCACCGACGCGGCCTACGACAAGGTGCCGCAGCGCATCCTCGACGGCGGCCCGATTCTGACCTCGACCAACGGTTCCATGCGAACGCAGTCCGTTCCGAAGAAGACCGTCGTGCTCACCTTCGACGACGGTCCCGACGCCACGTACACCGAGAAGGTCCTCGAGATCCTCGCGGACAACGATGTGGACGGCACGTTCTTCCTCGTGGGGTCCATGATCGCCCGGCACCCCGGCATCGTGAAGGACATGGTCGCCCAGGGGAACGAGGTCGGCCTGCACACCTTCACCCACGTCGACCTCTCCTACCAGAGTGACGCCCGGGTCAAGCGTGAACTCACACAGACCCAGCTGGCCCTGGCGGGAGCGGCCGGCATCACCACGAAGCTGGTGCGAGCGCCCTATTCGTCCGAGGCCTCCGCGATCGACAACTACAGCTGGCCGGTCTACAAGAAGCTCGGCGCCATGGGCTACACCAGCGTCTTCGTCGACACCGACAGCGACGACTGGAAGAAGCCGGGCGTCTCGAAGATCGTCCAGTGGGCGACGCCGAAGAAGAACAAGGGCGCGTCGGTGCTCTTCCACGACGCCGGCGGCAACCGTGACCAGACGCTCAGGGCGCTGCCGAAGTACATCAAGAAGATGAAGGCGAAGGGCTACACCTTCACGACGGTCAGCGGCGCCATGGCCAAGTCCGCGGCGCAGCGCGGCTCGGCGCAGAACGGATCCGCCCAGAACGGATCGGCGCAGGACAGCGGCGCGCAGGCCGGCGGGACTCAGGACGCCGGCGCTCAGGCCGGTGGGGCGCAGAGGTCCGATCAGGCGCCGGGTGGCGCGGCAGCCCCACAGGGGACCCCTCCTTCCTCCGGCACGAACGCTCCGGGCGGCGGCGCTCAGAACGTCGGCCAGGCAGCCCACTCCAAAGCCACCGGCACCATCCTCTACGAAGGCAAGGCTCTCATCGCGGCGGTCGCGATCGCCGAGTGGACGGTGCCGACGCTGGCCGTCTTCCTCGCGGTCGTCGGCGTCGCGGTCATGGCGCGATTCGCGATGATGCTGGTCCTCGCGCGGCGCCACTACAGGCAGCGGAACAAGCGTCGCTTCAGCTGGGGACCGCCCGTGACCAGGCCGGTGAGCGTGATCGTGCCCGCGTACAACGAGAAGGAGTGCATCGCCAACACCCTCAACTCCCTTGCACAGAGCACGCATCCCATCGAGATCATCGTCGTGGACGACGGCTCGACGGACGGCACGAAGGAGATCGCCGAATCTCTCGGCCTGCCCAACGTGCGGGTGATCCGTCAGGAGAACGCCGGAAAGCCGGCGGCGCTGAACAACGGTGTGCGCAATGCCAGTTACGACATCGTCGTGATGATGGACGGTGACACGGTCTTCGAGCCGGACACCGTCCGGCAGCTGGTGCAGCCGTTCGCCGCCTCGGAGATCGGCGCGGTCGCGGGCAACGCCAAGGTCGGCAACCGCAACACGGTCATCGGCGCCTGGCAGCACATCGAGTACGTGATGGGCTTCAACCTGGATCGCCGCATGTACGACCTCCTGCGTTGTATGCCCACCATCCCCGGAGCGATCGGAGCGTTCCGGCGTCAGGCCGTCCTCGAGGTCGGTGGCATGAGCGAGGACACCCTCGCCGAGGACACCGACATCACCGTCGCCATGCACCGCGCCGGATGGCGCGTGGTGTACCAGGAGCATGCGCGGGCCTGGACGGAGGCACCGGCCTCGCTCAAGCAGCTGTGGAGCCAGCGCTACCGGTGGTCGTACGGCACCATGCAGGCACTGTGGAAGCACCGCAAGTCCCTCGTGGACAAGGGGCCTTCGGGCCGCTTCGGGCGGGTGGGCATGCCGCTCGTGGTGCTCTTCCAGATCGTCACGCCGGTCTTCGCACCGCTGATCGACCTCTTCACCGTCTACTCGATGATCTTCGTGGACCTCAAGGCGTCCCTGCTCGCGTGGCTGGCCGTGCTCGCCGTCCAACTCGTGTGCGCCGCCTACGCGTTCCGCCTCGACGGCGAGAAGTACCGCTACCTGTGGATGCTCCCGCTCCAGCAGATCGCCTACCGCCAGATGATGTACCTGGTCCTCATCCACTCCTCCATCACCGCCCTCACGGGCGGCCGGCTGCGCTGGCAGAAGCTCAAGCGCACCGGCGAGGTCGGGACGCCGACGGGGGTGGGGCGGTGACCTCGGAGGCACAGGGGAATCGTCACGGAGCCGCTCGGCGAACGCGCGGAACACCTGGTACGCCAGGAACGCCGAGTACGGCAGGCATGCAGGGCCTGGATCAGGACACCACGCCTCTCCGGGTGATCGGGCGGGACCGAGAGCCCGTGCCCGAGGCTCCGACAGCCCGGACAGGCGGGCGCGACCGGTACTTCGACACGCTTCGTGCCCTCGCGCTGATTCGCGTCGTGGCCTACCACACGTTCGGCTGGATGTGGGCGGGCCTCGTCTTCCCCTCCATGGGCGTCATGTTCGCGCTCGCCGGGTCACTGATGGCCAAGTCACTTGAACGGCCCGCCGTTTCGGTGATCAGAAGCCGGATACGACGGCTGCTGCCGCCCTTCTGGCTCTGGGGGCTGTTCGTCGTCCTCGCGATGCTGCTGCACGGCTGGATGCCGGGGTGGCAGGTCGTCTACTGGGTGGTGCCCCTCGGCGACCCGCCGGGCAACAGCTGGGGCATGCAGGCCTGGGAGATCCTCTGGTACCTGCGCGCCTACCTGTGGTTCGTGCTCCTGTCGCCGCTGCTGCTGAAGGTGTTCCGGCTGGCGCCACTGGCGGTGCTTCTCGCCTCGCTCGCGCCGATCGTGGTGCTCCAGTTCGTGTGGCAGGCGCCGGACAACCGGTTCGGCAGCTGCCTCCTCGACTTCGCCACGTTCCTGTTCTGCTGGCTCGTGGGCATCGCGCACCGTGAGGGCGTCCTGGCCCGGTTTCGTCCGGGACCCGTCGTCGTGCTGTCTCTCGTGGCCCTGGCCTACGGTGCCTGGTTCGCTCTCACCCACCAGGCGGAGTACGGGAGTTACGACCTGGACGACATCCCGATGGCGCAGGCCTTCTGGTCGGCCGGGTTCGTGACGCTGCTGATGTACTCGAAGGCGTACTTCAAGGTCGACTTCGCGTGGCTGGCCCGCTTCAGACGGCTCGACCGGACCGTGTCGGTCTTCAACGCGAGGGCGATGACGATCTACCTCTGGCACGAGATCGCGCTGATCCTCGCGGTGCCGCTGATCGACCAGTTCTGGAACGTGCCCGCGTTCGCGCAGTACCTGCCGCTGGAGAGCCAGTGGTTCATGTTCGGTGTCGGCTGGGTGCTGATCGCCGTGGCGATCCCGCTGGTGGGATGGGTGGAGGACGTCGCGGCGAAGCGACGGCCTCGGCTGCTGCCGTGAGGGTCAGGCCTGCCTCCCTGAAGACCTGAAGAGAGGCAGGCCCGAGCGGCGGTCGCCGACGGTGTCGCCGTGGCACGGCGCTGTCCGGCGACCGTCGGACCCATCCATGCCGTGGTGACCGAGCCACGCGACTGCGCCGATGCCGTTGGTGGCGGTCAGTCGCCGATGCGCAGCAGCAGCTTGCCCGTTGACGTGCGTGAGTCGACGAGCCGGTGAGCGCCGGCGGCGTCCGCGAGCGGGAACTCCGCGGTGACCGGCAGCGACACCGTGCCGTCGGCGACGGTGCGCAGGGCGCGCTCGGTCAGCGTGCGCACCACCTGGGGGGCTGCCTTCGCGAGCGCCAGAATGGAGAAGCCCGCGACAGTGCGGCCCATCGCGTACAGATCGGGCTGCCCGACCTGCCACGGCTGCTGCCCGCCGGCGTTGCCGAAGGACACCAGGCGCCCGAAGACCGCCAGAGCGTCGAGACCGCGGCGCAGCGTGTCGCCGCCCACCGGGTCGAGGATCAGGTCGACGCCCCTGCCGCCGGTGGCACTTCGGACGTCCTCGTCGAAGGTCTCGGTCGGAAAGACCTGGTCGTAGCCGTGCTGGAGGGCGTACTCGGCCTTGGCGCCGGTGGACGCCACGCCGTACACCGCGCCGGCACCGGCCGCCCGGGCCAGTTGCCCGGCCACCGTGCCGATGCCTCCCGCCGCACTGTGGACGAGGACGCTCTCTCCCGCCCGAAGACGCCCCACTTCGTGGATCAGGCCGTAAGCGGTCGGCAGCACCGTGGGCAGCGTGGCCGCGGTACGCAGGTCCAGCCCGCCGGGCAGCGGGAAGACGGACGCGGCCTCGGCGAGCACGACCTCGGCGTAGCCACCCCCGTCGACGAGCGCGGCGACCTCCTGCCCGACGGTCAGCCCTTCGACGCCCTCGCCGACCGCCCGGACCCGTCCGGACACTTCCAGGCCAGGCCGGTAGGGCAGCGAGGCCACCCGGTACCCGTCCGCGCGCGCCTTGATGTCCGCGAAGTTCACTCCCGCCCATGCGGCATCAACGCTCACCTGGCCCGGCCCCGGCTCGGGCGCATCGGCCTGTACGAGCCGCAGCACTTCGGGGCCGCCGTACTCCTGGAACTCGACCGCACGCATAAGTGAACCTGCCCTCCGCGAGTGTTCAACGAGAAGCGAACACTCGGACTGTAAGATGAACATCGAACACTTGGCAAGCGGAGACGCGGACACATGGGGCGCCGGGAGGAATCGGGATGGCGGCAAAGTCAGAACGTGCGGGTGCGGGGTACCGTCCGGCACCCGTGCACACGCACCCCGACGACGTTCCACTCCTGACCGCCCTTTCCGCGCTGGCGGACCCCGTACGCATCCAGCTGATTCGCGATCTCGCCGGTCAACCCGACTGGACGCTCAGCTGCAGCAACTTCGACGTGCCGGTCGGCCGGGCCGCCAAGAGCCATCACTTCTCCGTCCTGCGCGACGCCGGCCTGGTCGAACAGCGCGATCAGGGCCCCAAGCGGCTCAACCGGCTGCGCCGGGAGGAGTTCGACGACCGCTTCCCCGGCCTCCTCGACCTCGCCCTGCGCGCCGACTCCGTCACCTGAGCCGAGAGAGCGGTCCACGCGATCGCTCGCCACTACCGCACGTGGCGTCCCGGCCGCCGAAGCCGCGTCGGCGTCTGACCGGCATCGGCCGCTCGGGCCACGCGCTCGTGGCCGAGCGCGAAAGGCGAGCCGCTCTACGAGACCGTGACCCGGCGAGCTCGACGACGCCGCCATCAAGTTGGCGAGGATCGACGACCGGCTCATCGGGCACCATCACCGGCGGCCGGCCGCGGCGTCGGGGTCGGGGTCGGGCGCACGGGACCTGCTTCCCGGCGAACACGACACCCCGCGCTGGTACGACGTCGCGGGCGAGGGGCAACGAGCTGTGGCCGGCCGGCGATCTGCCCGTCGGGGAACCGGTGTTCGCGCCCACACGGGACGGCGCGACGGCTAGGGCACTGGCTCACCTTCGCCACCGACCGTACGGACGGGACCAGTTGGTTCCTCGTCATCCCGGCGGACGACCCGGCGTCCGGCCCCGTGGCACAGGTCTGCATCCCGGTACGGGTCCCGCCGGGCCTGCACGGAACCTGGCTGCCCACCGAGGAACCGTCACCCGGTCCAGCCCCCCTGGCCTGCGGAGACGTAGAGCGATGCCCTCTCGCACTTGCACGGTCCTCGCGCGCCTGGGAATCGTGCTGCGCAATGGTCCCGCCATGTACGTACAAGCCTCGAAGCACGACACAACCGGCCAACTGCGGTTCCCGGCCCGCCCCGACGCGGTCCGGCTCGCCGAGGCGAAGTGATCGCCCCGCAGGCAAGGTGACGCCCCACCGATGCCGGGATCCGGCACGCACACACCGAACTGGTCGTGGACGGAGGGTTCCGAACCCGGTGATGCTCATTCGGACCGCCGCTGCCCGCTGGGCTGGATCGGCAGGCAGCGACAGCGGTGTTCCACCTGTTGGGCATCGCCGCCCCGGCGAAGCGCCGTGCGGTCCAATTGCCGTAGTGTCGATCTGGATCAACGCTGATGAGCCGCCCGTCGGCTCGTCCCAGCGCCACGCATCGCCGCCAAGTGGGCCGCATGGCACTGCGTACTACTTCGGCCCTTCCCACTTGACCAGACACAACGTAACCGTGCCGTCCGATTCCTCCCTACCAAGTCCGCTCCCCCGCCAGAGGAAGATGATGACCACCGTTTCGCCCTCAGCCGTTCCCTCGCATCTGGACGACGTCCTCGACTCGGTCCGCCGTCGCAGCCCAGGCGAAGTCGTGTTCCAACAGGCCGTCGAGGAAGTCCTGCACACGCTCGGCCCGGTCCTCGACCGGCATCCCGAGTACGCCGACGCGCACATCCTCGAGCGCCTCTGCGAACCCGAACGGCAGATCATGTTCCGGGTTCCCTGGGTCGACGACCGCGGCCGGATTCAGGTCAACCGCGGCTACCGCGTGGAATTCTCCAGCGCCCTCGGCCCCTACAAGGGCGGCCTGCGCTTCCACCCGACCGTCGATCTGTCCGTCATCAAGTTCCTCGGCTTCGAGCAGATCTTCAAGAACGCGCTCACCGGCCAGGGCATCGGGGCGGGCAAGGGCGGCGCGGACTTCGACCCCGCCGGCCGCAGCGACGCCGAAGTCATGCGCTTCTGCCAGTCGTTCATCACCGAGCTCTACCGGCACCTGGGCGAACACACCGATGTGCCGGCCGGTGACATCGGCGTGGGCGGCCGCGAGATCGGCTACATGTTCGGCCAGTACAAGCGGATCGTGAACCGCCACGAGGCCGGGGTGCTGACCGGGAAGGGCGTCGGATGGGGCGGCTCACAGGGCCGGACCGAAGCGACCGGGTACGGCACCGTGTTCTTCGCCCGGGACATGCTCGCCACCCGCGGCCAGGACCTGACGGGCCGCACCGTCGTGGTGTCCGGTTCGGGCAATGTGGCGATCTACGCGATCGAGCAGGCCCACCGCCTCGGCGCGAAGGTCGTCGCCTGCTCGGACTCCGCCGGCCATGTCGTGGATCCTGACGGCATCGACGTCGCCCTCCTGCGGGAGATCAAGGAGGTGCGACGGGAGCGGCTGAGTGCCTACGCCGCCGAGCGGCCGTCCGCCGAACACCACGCATTCGGATCGGTCTACGACGTGCCCTGCGACGTGGTGCTTCCCTGCGCCACCCAGAACGAGTTGGGCGAGGACCACGCCGGCGCGCTGATCCGCAACGGGGTGCTGGCGGTCGCGGAGGGCGCCAACATGCCCTGCACCCCCGGTGCTGTGGCCCGCTTCCGTGAGGCCGGGGTGCTGTTCGGCCCCGGCAAGGCCGCGAACGCGGGCGGTGTCGCGACCTCGGCCCTGGAGATGAGCCAGAACGCCGCGCGGGCGGCGTGGAGCCGGGACGAGGTCACGGACCGGCTGGAGAGCATCATGAGCGACATCCACGCCCACAGCCGCGCCACCGCCGAGGCGTACACGGGTGACCCGGACGACTACGTCGCCGGAGCGGCCATCGCGGGATTCATCCGCGTCGCCGACGCGATGCTCGCCCAGGGCATCGTCTGATTCCGTACGACCACCGGGCACGTCGCCCACCACTGAGCAAGTGCGCCTCTGACGTGTTGAGTTGACGATGGATCAGTTGGTGCCGAGGACGCCGGCCAGGAACGTGACGGCCTGCGTGATGGCGGCCTCGGCGGCCTGGGTGCCGCGCAGCGCGTTGAGCATCACGAAGTCGTGGATGACGCCCTGGTAGCGAACGGCCGTCACCGGAACTCCGGCCTCGCGGAGCTTGTTCGCGTACGCCTCGCCCTCGTCGCGCAGCACGTCCGCTTCACCGGTGATGACGAGGGCCGGCGGCAGGCCGCGGAGCTGGTCGACGGTGGCGCGCAGCGGCGACGCGGTGGTCTCGGCCCGCTGGGCGGCGTCGGCGGTGTACTGGTCCCAGAACCACCGCATGGCGTCGCGTCGCAGGAAGTACCCCTCCGCGAACTGGTGGTAGGAGGCGGTGTCGAAGCTCGCGTCGGTGACCGGGTAGAACAGCACCTGCCCGAGCAGTTGGACACCCCCGCGCTCCTTGGCCATCAGTGTCAGTGCGGCGGACATGTTGCCACCCACGCTGTCGCCGGCCACCGCGATGCGGGTGGCCATCAGGCCCTTGCCCGCTCCGTCGGTGGTCACCCAGTGGGCGACCGCGTAGTTCTGCTCGATCGCGACCGGGTAGCGGGCCTCGGGCGAGAGGTCGTACTCGGGGAAGACCACGGCGGCGTTCGCGCCGACGGCGAGTTCGCGGACGAGGCGGTCGTGCGTGTGGGCGTTGCCGAAGACCCAGCCCGCGCCGTGGATGTAGAGGATGACGGGCAGGGTGCCGGTGGCGCCGGCGGGCCTGACGATCCGGACGCGCACGGAGCCGGTGGGGCCGCCGGGGACGGTGATCCACTCCTCGTCGACCGCGGGCTTGGCAATCTCGCCGGACTGGACCTCGTCGACCGTCTTGCGGCCCTCCTCGGGGCCGAGGTCGAAGAGGAACGGCGGCTTCGCGGTCGCGGCCGCGAACTCCGCGGCGGCCTGCTCCAGCACTGGCGCGGCCGGAATGTACTCGGAGATGGCGAACTCCTCCGCTGAAGGGAGCCCGGCGGGCTCCGCCTGACGAGAAGGCTATGCCGCGATGCCCGGGGACCACGGCAGCGGACCGCTGGCATCCCGGGAGTTCCCCCTGCCACGCGCGGTCAGGAGGGCCCGGCGTGATGATCCAGCAAGCGGTTGAGCAACTCCACGAACCGGTCGCGTTTGTTGATCAGCAGCTCACCCCAGCAGCGCTCGGCGAAGGCGAGCTTGATCGATGCCCGGATCCGGTGGTGCACGCCGGCAGCGTGACAGCGGCCACGGTCGGTGCCGCGACGACGACCGCCGCTCGGGTCCGCAGTCGGCGTGAGCTGCCCAGGCGCTGGGTGGCAGCAGCGAGTTTGGTGAACATTGCTTGCTTGCTTCCGATTTCGAGAGGTGAGTTGGGCCGGACAGGCCGAAGCGGCGATCACCCGAGCCGTGCCCGGTCGGCCCTCGCTCGATGGGCGTCGACCGACGCGTTGGACAGGTACGAAGGGTGGACAGGTACGAAGGGTGGGCAGCGCGCTCAGCGGGACCGGCCGGCGCCCGCGATCGAGGCTCGACGGAAGTCCGTCTGCCACACGTCGATCACCTCGCCTGTCTTGTCGGTGACGAAGTAGTCGGGCCAGCGGTCGAAGGCGGAGCAGGGGTGCGAGATTCCGACATCGACCAGGTCGGCGACCTCGAGGCCGGTTGCTCCGGTGAGGACGGCGTGGTGGTCGTACAGGCTGCGGAACTGCCCTGAGATGTCGTGCCTCGGAGATCCGCCGGGACTGTGGGCCGAGAGAAGTACCGGCAGGTCGGCGTCGTAGGGCAGGTCACGCTTTCCGGCTCCGACGACAGCCGCCCCGGTCTCGGGAACGGACAGGACGACGGCTCGGATCGACACGGCCGGAATGAGCTGCGGAATGGGACTCACCCGCTGATAGGCGCCGTGATCGTGGGTCACGTAGCAGCCGGACCGAAGGAGCCGCACGGTGCCGGCGACGTCGCTCGTGGTCGGCAGGAACTCGACAACTCGGTCCGGGAAGGCCGACCCTCCCATCGAGTACACGGGGGTGTCGGTCTCGAAGAGATCGGCGACGTCGAGATAGACGTCGCGCACCCGGCGACAGTGTTCGTCGACGGCCGCAATCGTGTCGTCGCTCCGGGTGTTGGGGGCAACGCCTTCGTATCCGGCCACTCCCACCAAGCTGAGGCCTGGCGCCTGGCTGACCAGCCTTGCCAGCCGGCGTGCGTCCCCGGGATCGCGGATCCCCGTGCGACCGCCAGGCGTTCCGACGTCGAGAAGAACCTTGAGGGCGGGCCCGTGCCCGGCGAAGATCTGCTCCGCCGCGATGACACCTTCCGTCGAGTCGACGAAGCATCGGATCTCTCTGGCCGGATCCTCCTCCAGCAAGCACTTCAGACGCCGCAGCCCGAAACGGTCGACGACCTGGTTGGCGATGAGCACCGAGCCGTGCCCCCAGCCCAAGATCGTCTGCGCTTGGTCCACCGTCGCGACCGTGACTCCTGAAGCACCCGCGGCGAGCTGCCGCTCGATGACGGGTGCGGACATCGTTGTTTTGACATGGGGGGCGAGTTCCACGTCTCGGGACCTGCACCAGGCGGCCATGACGCGAATGTTGTGATCGACGGCTTCGGCGTCGAGGCGCAATTGAGGATATGCGGCTGAGACCACGAGAATTCCTTGAGATCGGTGCACTGTCCCGCGTACGGCCAGGCCTCGGCGAAAACTGCCGGAGTTCGGTCACATCGAAACTCCGACGGCAATCCTCATGAACATCACCTGGGAATTCATCGTCATTCCGTACCAGTTTCACCCGGCGACTTCGTTCAGAAGTGCGAACCGATCCGGGATAGGCTGGGAATGAGGGTGCGGCGAATGCCTGTCTCTCCCGTCCCTGACCTAACTGAACGGTTTCGATGTATGAATGGCCACGGAGCCCGGCTCGACAGCATCCTGAGCAACCTTGGCGGCACGCTGCTGGAGGAAGTGGCGGGGCGCGTCGATCCGGCAGTCGTCGTCACCGACGTCGTCATCGATGAGCGCCATGGGGACGACCCACTTCGACCCGGGGCCGTACTGCTGTGCGCCGGCGCCGACGCGGGAGATGTTCCGGCGCTGATCGAGCGAGCAGTCGCAGGCGGGGCCGCCGCCGTGGTCCTGCGTGGACCGCTCGACCTCGATGAAGGAGCCCGCGGGGCTGTCGAGAACAGCGGGCTCGTCCTGCTCGCCCTGACGCGTGGGGCAAGCTGGGCACAACTCGTGGTGCTCCTGCGGTCGTTGCTGTCCAGCAGCAGCATCGGCGGGGCCGGCGCGGAACTGCTCGCGGGGTTTCCCGCAGGGGATTCATTCGCCCTGGCCAACGCGATCGGTGCACTTCTCGACGCACCGATCACCATCGAGGACCGGGACTCGCAGGTGTTGGCGTTCTCCGGCCGCCAGGACGAAGCCGATCAAACCCGCATCCAGACGGTCCTGGGGCGCGTCGTGCCCCAGCATGCCCGGCATGCCCAGGAGCGTGCCGGGGTGTTCAAACGCCTCTACGCCAGCGAGAAGCCGATATTCGTCGACACACCACTCATCGAAGGAGTGGCGGGGCTGCCACGCGTAGCGATGGCCGTGCGTGCCGGTGATCAGGTGCTGGGTTCGATCTGGGTGGCGGTGCCGAGCCCTCTCAATCCCGAGAAAGAGCAAATGCTCGTCGACGCGGCGAAAGTCGTGGCGCTTCACCTGCTCCGTCATCGGGTGGGTGTCGATGTGGATCGGCAGGTTCGCGCGGATCTCATCGCCACGGCTCTCGCCGAAGGCCCCGCGGCGCCGGAGGCGATCGAGCGTCTTCGGCTCGCGCGCCGACGGGTCACCGTGATGGCCATGGCCGTCTCCGAGATGACCGCCGACTCCGCTGCGGGCGCACCGACGAGCCGCCAACTGCTGGAACGAACTGCCGACGCGCTCTCGTCCCATCTCTCGGTCGTGACCCCGGGATCCGTGGCAGCCCTGGTCGGTGACGTGTGCTACGCGATCGTCCCCAGTTCCGCACCGGACGCCGACTCCGACGATCTGCCCGAGAAGGCGCAGTCGGCTGTGCGGGACTTCCTGCGTCGGACCTCGGACGGGCTGACAGGTGTGGTTCTCGGCATCGGTCGCGCCGTCGATTCGGCCGGCCCCGCTGACCTGGCCCGGTCCCGACACGACGCCGACCGGACCCTGCGAGTGCTCCGCCGGCGCCCCGGACGTCGTGTCGCCCGGTACTCCGAAGTCCAGGTCGACGCACTGCTGTTGGAACTCGGGGATCTGCTGCACAACGAGGGCGGCCTTCTCGACGGGCCGATCCAGCATCTGCGCACCTACGACCAGGAGAACGGCACCACCCTGGTCGACACGCTGTCCGCTTGGCTGGACAGTCTCGGAAATGTTCTGAGCGCCTCCACCTCTCTCGATGTGCATCCGAATACCTTCCGGTACCGGCTGCGGCGGGCCGCGGAGATCACCGGGATGGACCTGAACGACCCCGAGAAGCGCTTCGCCGCGATGCTCGAACTCCGCATCGTGCGAGCGGACTCTCCATGAGTTCCCATCCCGGGCCGAACGCGCGGGCCCGCTCGACCAGTTGATCGGACGGCTGGTCGAGCGGGCCCTTCCCCACCGCAGCCGGAGACGCCGGCCGCGAACCGTTCAGGACACCTTCGGGGCCGCCCGCACCCCGTAGTGCACGTACGGCTCGCCGGTGGGCAGCGTGTAGAACGTGACCGGGGTCCAGGTCCGGGATTCCGGCGCGCGGAAGACGAACAGGCTGTCGGAGACGGGTACCAGGTCGTACTCCTGGGTCGGATCCGGGGTGAGTTCGGCCAGTGGACCGGTGAGAGTCTGGCGCAGGCGCAGCCTTTCCCCGGTCAGCAGAACCTCGGCGCGTACCCCGGCCCGCTCGTACACACCGGCGTGCCGCCGCGCGTCCACGACGGGAGGTTCGGCGGCCGGTTCGAGCGGGCGCGACACGGCCACTCCGGCCAGTTCCGCGAAGATCTCCCGGTACAGCCCCTCGTACAGGTCGCGTGGACTGCCGCCGTTGGTGAGCAGCACCACCGCGAGTCCTTGCTCGGGGAGCAGCCGCAGGAACGCCGCCTGGCCGATCGTGCCGCCGTCGTGGCCGATGACCTCGTGCCCGCCCCAATCGAATCGTATCCAGCCCAGGCCCCATGAGTCGCCGATGCTGTGCGGGTCGGGCAGGTCGGTCTGCTTGTCGGCCATCGCGTCCACCGACGCCCGGGCGAGCACGCGCTCGCCGTTCGGTGCCAGCCCGCCGGTCAGATGCAGCCGGGCGAACGCCAGGACGTCCGCGGTCGCCGCGCCGACCAGACCGGCGGGACCGACCGAGCGCGGCAGCCCCCAGACGGGAGCGGACGTCGGCTCGCCGCCACCGGGCGAGAGATGGCCGACCGCCGCGCGGAACAACAGTGCTTCCTCGGGGAGCGTGACCGTGTGGCTCAGGCCGAGCGGGGTGAACAACCGTTCGCGCATCGCGCTGTCCCAGGTCTTGCCGGTCAGTTTCTCGATGACCCGGCCGACGAGGACGAATCCCGAGTTGCAGTAGGAGAAGGTCGCCGCGAGCGGGTGGTTCTGTCCGACTCCCGCGAGCTGGTCGACGTAGCGCTCCAGGCAGTCGTCGCCACGGCCGGTGTCGGTGAACACGTCGCCGTCGATGCCGCTGGTGTGGGTCAGCAGATGGCGCATGGTCACCTGCCTCGCCACATCCGGATCGGCCAGTCGCAGCTCGGGCAGGACGTCCGCTATCGGCGCGTCGAGGTCGAGCAGCCCTTCGTCGACCAGTTGCATCACGACGGTCGTCGTCCACACCTTGGTGATCGAGCCGATCTGGAACAGCGAGTCGTCGGTGACGTCGACGCCGGTGTTCGTGCTCAGGACGCCGTGGCTCGCCTGCACCAGCTCGTCAGCGCCGTCGGGGCCGGTGCGCAGGATGCCGAGCGCCGCTCCGGGTACGCGATGTGCGCACGCCAGTTCGCTCAGCCGCCGCTGCCAGTGCGCGGCGTCTATCGGCACCCCCGCCACGCTCTTCTTGTGCCCTGCGTGCCGTTCCACCCAGTCGACGACGCGTCGGTTGAAGTCCGCCCGGTGCGACGGCCTGCCGTCAAGGATGAACAGGTGCGAGCTGCCGGGGTACAGCACCAGCCGGGCCGGGACGCCCCGCTCGCGCAGCGCGGTGAACCACTGTTCCGCCTGCCCGATGGGACAGCGCACGTCGTCGGCGCCCTGCACGATGAGCGTCGGTACCTGGACCTGGTCGACGTGGGTAAGTGGCGACTGCTTCGTGTACTGCTGTTCCCTGGCCCACGGGGTGCCGCCCAGTTCGCGCACGCCCATGTAGTGACCGGCGTCCGAGGTGCCCGCCATGCTGGTCAGATCGCTGACCACCCCGCCCGCGACCGCAGCCGCGAACCGGTTGTCGCGGCTCGTCAGGTAGCAGGTCATGAAGCCGCCGTAGCTGTAACCGGACACGGCCAGCCGGTCGGCGTCGGCGATTCCCTCGGCGACGAGGTGATCCAGTGGTTCGAGGAAGTCCGGCGCGTCCGCCTGGCCCCACGCGCCGAGCGCCGCGGTGAGGAACTTCTCGCCGTAGCCGTCGCTGCCGCGTGGGTTGAGCAGCAGCACCGCCCAGCCGCGCGCGGCCAGCACCTGGTGGTAGAGGTGGGTGGCGTCGGCCGTGCCGTTCCATGCGTTGTGCGGGCCGCCGTGGATGTCCAGCAGCAGAGGCGAAGGACCGGTGCGGGCCGGGTCGCGCACCAGCCAGCCATGGACCACGGTGCCGTCGGAGATCGTGAACTCCCGCTCCTCACGGGCGAACAGCTCGGCGTCGGCGACGCTCTCGCCGTGGTGTGTGCGCGGCTCGACCGTCCCGTCGGCGAGGTCGACCGTCGTGATCTCGCCGAACGAGGACGGCGTGGCGAGGAGGATCGCCACGGTGTCCCCCGCGACGGCCAGGTCGCCGACGGTGTTCCCCGCGCCTCCCACGACCGGCCGCGGCGCTTTGCCGTCGAGACCGACCGAGTAGAGGTGGGTGCAGCCGCGCTCGCGCACGCAGAACAGCACCCGGCCGTCCGCTGTCGGGCACGGCGCCGCGCCGGGATAGCCGGGGCCGCCCGGCATCACGTTCCGGTCAAGAGCAGCCGTCAGGTCGACGGTGTCACCGCCGTCCAGCGGCACCAGCAGCAATTTGGTGTGCCCGATCTCGGTGTCCCCCCGCCCGACGACCAGCAGTGTCTGACCGTCAGGAGTCCATGTGACCGTGGCTGCTATGCCGTCGCCGGAGCCCGTCAGCTGCGGCTCGGCGGCGCGCTCGGTCAGGTCGAGGACGTAAGCGGCTGACCGCAGCGTGAGGTCTGCGTCGGGCTCTCGGGCGCCGGGGAACGCCAGCCGGGTGCCATCGGGTGACCAGGCAGGATCGCCCGCGTTCCAGTCCCCCGACGTGACCTGCCGGATCTCCCGTGTGCCCACGTCGAGGACGTGCACGTGCTTGCGCACAGTCCGCAGCAGGCCCGTGCCATCGGCTTTGAAGTCCAGCCTGTCCGCCACGACCGGGGCATGCGCCCGGCGTGCGCGTGCGGTTGCGTCCTCGCCGTCCGCCGCGGCGAGGTCGACCGGCGCCGCGAAGGCGATCTTGCTGCCGTCCGGGCTCCAGGCTGGCGCGCCGGCGCCCAGCGGGAGTTGTGTCACCTGCTCGGCCTCGCCCCCGGCGGTGGGCAGGAACCACAGTTGCGGGGCCGAGTCCCGGGCACGCAGGAACGCGATACGCGTGCCGTCGGGCGACCATGTCGGTGCTGTGTCGGTCGTGCCCCGGGTGAGCTGCCGCGCCTCGCCGCCCGCGGCGGCGACCTGCCAGAGCGCCCGCACGTCCCGGTCGCCGTCACGGTCGGCGGCGCGCAGCACGTACACGATCCGGCTTCCGTCCGGCGAAACGCTCGGCTGCTCGGGGACTGTCAACTCGTACAGATCATCAATGCCAAGGCGTCGGGTCATCGCAGGAGGCCTCCTCGTGGGATTGCGGGCTGTTCGCTGACGCTCGGGGAGAAGTGGCAGGCCGCTCGGTGCCGGCGGGTCACCGCGTCGCCGGCCGGGTCGGAGCTGAGGCAGACGGTGCGCTCGGTGTGCGTGAGCGGGCCGATCGGGCAGCGGGGGTGGTAGCGGCAACCGGTGGGTGGGTGGTGCGGGTCGGGCGGTTCCGTGTCGCCGATGCCGTCACCGGAGACGTCGAACAGGCCGGTACGGACGGACGGGGCCGCGGCGAGCAGGTCGCGCGTGTAGGGGTGTTGCGGGTCGTTGAGGACGTGCTGGGCGGGGCCCGTCTCCACGATGCGGCCGAGATACATCACGGCGATCACGTCGCTGAGATAGCGCACCACGGCCAGGTTGTGCGAGATGAGGAGCATCGACAGATCCAGTCGCCGCTGCAGTGTGCGGACCAGGTTGAGCACGGCGCCCTGCACCGACACGTCGAGCGCGGACGTGATCTCGTCGGCGATCAGTACCTGCGGCTCCCCGGCCAACGCGCGGGCGAGCGCGACACGTTGCCGCTGCCCGCCGGACAGGTGCTTCGGCAGCATCCCCGCCCGGTCCGGGTCGAGGTTGACCAGTTCGAGCAGCCTCGCCACCTCGGCCCGTCTGCCCGCCGCCCCGGCGTGCGCACCGCGTGGCAGGGCCTCGGTGATCGACTCACCGATGCTCATCCGCGGGTCCAGCGAGGAGTACGGGTCCTGGAACACCATCTGGAGCGGACGCCTTCGCGGCAGGCATTTCACGTCCACGCCGCCGAGCAGGACGCGGCCCGCGGCGACCGGTACAAGGCCCACCGCGGCCCGTGCCAGCGTCGACTTGCCTGATCCCGACTCCCCGACCAGCCCGACCACCTGTCCCTTGGGCACGGTCAGGCTGACCTGGTCCACCGCGGTCAGGCCGCCGCGTCGGGCGCCGTAGCGCACGCTCACCTCGTCAAACACCAGCGCGCTCATTCGGCACCTCCGTAGGCGGCTTCCCGGCCGGACGCCGGCGCGACGGCGCCGTTCGGATGCCAGCAGGCGACCCGGTGTGCCCGGTCGACCCGCTCCAGGACCGGGTCCTCGCTCCGACACCGGTCCGTCGCCGCCGGGCAGCGGGCGGCGAACGCGCACCCCTCGGGCACCTGGTCCGGCTCGGGCGGGCGGCCGGGGATCACGGCCAGCGGCTCGTCGCGGTCGGTGTCCAGTTCCAGCGTCGCGGCCAGCAACGCCCGGGTGTAGGGGTGTCTCGGTACGGACGTGAGGTCGGCGGTAGGGAGGTCCTCGACGACGCGCCCTGCGTACATGACGAGCATCCGGTCGCAGGTCTGCGCGACGACCGCGATGTCATGGCTGATCAGGATGATCGCCGCGTTCTCCCTCTCCCTGGTCCGCGCGAGGAGGCGCAGCACCTGGCGCTGCACTGTGACGTCCAGCGCCGTCGTCGGCTCGTCGGCGATGATCAGTTTCGGCTCGCCCATCAGCCCCATGCCGATCATCGCGCGCTGCCGCATCCCGCCGGAGAACTGGTGCGGGTACTGCCGGGCACGTCGTTCCGCGGCGGGAATACGCACCTCGCGCAACCGGTCCACGGCTCTGGCGAAGGCTTCGCGCCTGTTGAGGCCGTGGTGCTGCTCCGATGCCTCAGCCAGCTGGCGGCCGATCCGCCGGGTCGGGCTGAACGAGCTCGTCGGATCCTGGAAGACCATCGCCAGCGACGTGCCGAGCAACTCGCGCAACTCCCGCTCCGGGGTCGTCAGGAGCGGAGTCCCCGCGAACTCAAGCCGGTCCGCGGTCACGACACCCGGCGTCTCGATCAGCCGCGAAACCGCCAGTCCGGTCAGGCTCTTGCCCGATCCGGATTCCCCGACCACACCGATCGCCTCACCGTCGCGCACGGTGAAACTCACGCCGCGCACCGGGACCGTCCACCCGTCCGCACGCGGGAACGCCACATGCAGGTTCTCCACCAACAGCACCGGCTTCGCCGTGGGTTCCTCGGCCGCGGCGGGACGGGCGGGCGGCGCCGGCCGGGCGGGGATCCGCGCGGTCGGGGTGCGCACGCCGACCACCGCGGCGACGGTCTCCCCCACCAGGTTGAACGCGAGACCGGCGAGCACCACTGCCGCACCGGGAGCGAGCGCGGCCGCCGGATTCACGTAGATGCCGTCCAGTCCCTCGCCCAGGAGCCGCCCCCAGTCGTATCGGGGTGCCTGGACGCCGATGCCGAGGAAGGAGAGCGAGGCGAACGCGAGCAGTGCGCCGCCCGCGCTGATGGTGGCGTTCACCATCAGCGGTTCGCCGATGTTGGGCAGGACGTGCCGGACGAGCAACCGGAGCCGGCCGACGCCCGCGATGCGCGCCGCCGATACGTAGTCCCGCCCTGCCACCGACGCGGCGAGGGTCTGCGCCAGCCTGGCGAAGCCCGGCGCCGTCGCGAACGCGATCGCAAGGACCGCGCCTCGGGTGCCCACGCCGAAGATGACCGCGAAGAACAACGCAAGAAGCAGCCCCGGGAACGCCACCGCGATGTCCACTGCGGAGGTGATCAGCCTGCCGGCCCGGCGCGGCAGCACCGACGGCAAGGTACCCAGCAGGAGACCGACCGTGACGCCGAGCGCCGTGGCGATCACCGCGAGTTCGACCGAGAACCGGGTGGCCACGAGCGTGCGGTAGAAGATGTCGCGGCCGAGCGAGTCGGTGCCCAACAGGTGTGCCCCGGAGGGGCCTTGGCCGATCGCGTTCGTGTCGACCGCGGCCGCCTGCTCGCCCCACAGCACCGGTCCCAGGATGGCGAGTGCGGCCAACGCGACCAACAGCGCCAGTGAGCACGCCCCCATCGGGGTGCGCGCGGCCGCCGACCAGGCCGAGCCGCGCCTTCTCCACTGCGATGTCGACGTCATCAGCTCTCCCGGATGGTCGAGCGCGGGTCGAGCAGCGCCAGCAGCACGTCGACCGCCAGGTTCACCAGCAGCACCCCGATGCCGTAGACGAGCACGATGCCCTGCACCGTCGGATAGTCCTTCGCCAGAATCGACTGCACGATCGTCGAGCCGAGCCCGGGCCAGGCGAAGACGTTCTCCACCAGCACCGTCCCGGCGACCATCGCGGTGAGCATCAGCCCGCCCAACGTCAGCGTGGCGGTCAGCGCGCTCGGCAGGGCGTGCCGGACGTACACGAGCCGGGCGGGCAGCCGCTTCGCCCGGGCGGTGCGGACGAAGTCGTCGCCGAGCACAGACAGCGTCTCCACCCGTACGATCCGCGCCAGCACCGCCGTCGCCCCGGTCGCCAGTGCCGTCACCGGCAGCACGAACGTGCTCGCGCCGCCGCTCCCGGCGACCGGGAACCAGCCGAGGCGCACGGCGAAGAACGCGACAAGGCCGACGGCGACGAGGAACTCAGGGACGGCGGCCAGGAACACGCTCACCGAGGTGAATCCCAGCTCGACGCCCCGCCGTCCGCCGCCCCTGGTCAACACCGCGAACAGCACGCCGAGCGGAATCGCCAGGGCGGCCACCACCACGAACGCCGGCACGGCCAGCGCGAGCGTCGCGGGCAGACGGTCGCCGATCACCTGCGCCACCGGCAGGTTGCTCGTCATCGACGTACCGAAGTCGCCGGTGAACAGGTTGCCGAGGTAGTGGCCGTACTGCACCCACAAGGGGTCGTTCAGGCCGAGTGCTTGGCGCCGGGCCTCGACCAGCTCGTTGGGTGCGGTCATTCCCAGCGCCGCCCGGACCGGGTCGCCCGGGACCAGGTGGATCATCAGGAATGCCGTGGTCAGCAGCACCCACAGCGCGACGAGGAATCGCCGCAGCCTGCGCCGTGCGAACGGCAGCCACGGGCCGCCCCGGATTCCGGCACGCAGGGCGGCCGGCACTGCAGCGGTGGCCATCAGCCGTACATCCGTATCGAAGACGGCGTGATGGAACCAGCGCTGACCTCGAACCGCGCTCCAGTGCCGAAGAACGGGACGACCGAGTGGACGTAGGGGACGACGTCGACGCGCTTGATCAGGGACGTCTCGGCCGCGACCCAAGCGCGGCAGCTGTCGTCGCCGACCAGCCCCGCCGCCCGACGCACCTGAGACTCGTACCCGGCGTTCTCGACGTGCGCGAAGTTGGTGCCCTGCGGCGGCGCCTTGCCCGACACGAACCGCACTGCCTGGCTCGGCAGTTCGAAGCCGAACGGCGCCATCGAGACATCCCACGCTCCGGTGGTGAACAGCGCCTGGTTGAGCCCGGAGCTGTCGACGCCCTTCAGCCTGACGTCGACTCCGATGCTCTTCCAGGTCTGCTGCGCCAGCTCGGCGGTGGGCGCCATGGTCGGCCCGAGTTGCGTCGCGTAGATCATGGTGAGGGCGAGCCGCTTGCCGTCCTTGACGCGCACGCCACTCGGGCCCACGCGCCAGCCCGCCGCGTCGAGCGCAGCTCTGGCCGCGGCGAGGTCGTGCGCGGGAAGGTTGCCCTTCACGGTGTCGCCCGTACAGGCCCGGGGTTCGGCCGTGACCATCCCCGTGGCCGGTGTGCCGGTGCCGCTGGTGAGCACCTTGCCGAGCTGCGTCAGGTCAAGTGCCTGGACCAGGGCGCGGCGGACGCCTTCGTCCTGGACGGCCCGGCCGGGAGCCTCGTTGAAGAACAACTCCCCCATCGGGGCCAGGTAGTCGGCGTGGAACAGCTTCTGGGCGGCGAGCCGCTTCTTGTCGGGCCCGACCGTGGCGGCGGCGTTGAGGCCGCCGGACAGCAGCAGGTTCGCCGAGGTGGTGGCGTTCGGAACCACCCGCACGACCACCTTGTCGGGCAGCCCCGGCTGGTTCGTCTTCCACGCGCCCGGCCCCCACGTGTAGTCCTTGCGCCGAGTGAGCGTGTAGTGGTCGTTGGGTACGGCCTCGGTGACGGTGAACATGCCGGTGCCCGCCCCGCCCTTGGCCAGCAGCGAACGGTCCCGCAGGCCCGCGGCGCACACCATCGGCAGCCGGCCCGCGTTGCGCAGCAGGAACGCGTCCGGCGCTCCGCTGGTGACAGTGACGGTGCGGCTCGCGTTGTCGCCGGTCGCCTTCGTTCCGGGCGCGATGGTCACCCCCGCGAACGGGGACTTGTTCGCCGGGTCACCCACGAAGTTGATGTTCGCCGCGACGTCCGCGGCGGTCAGCGGCGAGCCGTCGGCACAGGTGATGCCGTGCCGCAGGCTGAAGGTGGCTTTCGTCGTCGTGGCGTGCCACTTGTCCGCCAGACCCGTCACCGGCTTTCCGGCCGGGTCGACGTTGAGCAGCGAGTCATAGAGGTAGCGGTCGGTCTGGATGGCGACCGAGAGGACAGTCATCTGCGGGTCGAGGCTTCCGGGGTCGGACGCGATCGCCTGCGTGAAGGTCCTGCCTTCCACCAGTTTCTGGTGTGCGGTCCGCCCCTGCGTGGACTGCGAGACTCCCCCGCACGCGCTCACCGTCAGCGCCAGCGCGCCGAGCAGCACGACCCGGCGCCTCATGACGTCACTCCGTGGCGGAGATGGTCCACGGCGAGCCGGGCGGCCCTGCCGATCGAGGTGTCGACAGCGGGCCTGCGGTCCTCCAGGGAGTCCGCGCGGGTGAACACCGCGACGGCGTACTGCCGACCGTCCGGGTAGGTCAGCACCCCTGCTTCGTTGCGGACCGCGGGTAGCGTGCCCGTCTTGGCCGCCACCTGGACCCCGGTGTCGAGGCCGGACGAGATCCGGTGCGGCCAGATCTGCCGTCCCATGATCGCGCGGACCTTCGCGCAAGCTTCAGGATCGGCCGCGCGGTCGGTCCAGATCGCGTCGAGCAGCCGGGTGATCTCCCGCGGGGTCGACGACGTCGTCCTGGCCGGGTCGAGCACCGCCAGCTTCCACAGCTGTTCCGGGGCGGCCGCGGCGAGCGCGGCCTCCACGTCGTCGTCCTCACCGACACCGAGGTCGGACAGCAACGACGCGAACAGGTCCTCGCAGCAGCCGCGGATACGCGTGCGGGACAGTCCGAGGTCGGTGAGCACGCGGTCCACGGCGTCCTGCCCGATCCGGTGGAACACGACGTCGGTGGCGGCGTTGTCGCTCATGGTCAGCATGAACAGCGCCAGGTCGCGCCAACTCATCTCCACGTCGTCGGCGCACCCGGCCGAGCCGATCCCGCCGATGCGGTAGCGCGCGGTGACCCGTGTCCGTTCGGTCTCGTCCAGCCGTCCGGCGGCCACCTCGCGGGCGTAGGCGACCGCGACCGGGATCTTGAAGACCGACGCCAGGACCACCGGGGCGTCCGCGCCGACGGCGACCTCGGGGCCGTCGGTCACGCCGACTTCACGGGCGTGCAGGAACCCTTGCGCACCTGCCTCGGCGAAGACCGCGGCGATCTCGTCAGCGATGGCGTTCACCGGCTCACCCGCCGATCGGCCCGGCCGGTGTGCAGGAACTGCGCCCGCCCGGTCCCATCGTCTCCGACGAACGCGTGCACCGGGTGCATGCCGTGCTGCGGCTTCACCGGGATCAGCTTGTCGCCGTCGTACGCGACCAGTTCGATCCTTTCCGGCGGACCGCCGTCGAGCTCGGCGAACACTCCCTTCGGGGTCCGCTCGACCCACAGCCGGCCGTCGGCGTCCTCGCTGACGACGGTGTCGCTGACGGACGACGAGTACGCGCCCACGAACCTCGCTGTCTCGACACATGGGGCGTTGGCGTCCGGCACCGGGAGCGCCGGCATTTCTATTCCGGCCAGCTCGCGCAGCACGCGTCCGACGAGTTCGACGTACAGCGGGAGCGGGTTGCCGCCGTTGGTCAGCAGTGCCACCGCGATGTCGTGTTCGGGAGCCACGCGCAGGAAGGCCGACTGGCCGAGCGTGCCTCCGTCGTGGCCGACCACCGCGCCGCCGGGCCAGTCGAAGAGCGACCAGCCCAGTCCCCAGGCGTCGCCCATCAGACCGAGATCCGGCAGTTCCACCTCGCGGTGCCTCATGGCGAGCGCGCTCTCCGGCGCGAGCACCGCCGTCCCGTCGGGCCCCCTGCCCCCGTCGAGATGCATCCGCGCGAATGTCACCAGGTCCCGCGGCCGCATCGCCAGCATCGATCCGGCGGGCGCGTTCGACCGGGGCAGTGCCCAGACGTGCGCGGGCTGCGGCTCGACGCCCTGCTCCGGCGTGAGGTGCCCCGACGCGGCACGGAACCTGACGGCCTCGTACGGGCTGGGGGCGACGTGGGTCAGCCCCAGCAGCGTGAACAGGTGGTCGCGCAGGCAGTCGTCGTACGACGTGTCGCGCAGCACCTCGACGATGCGACCGAGTACGCAGAAGGCGGCGTTGTTGTACGAGAACATCTCGCCCGGCGCGAACAGCTGGGGCACATCGCCGAGGAGGCTGACGAGCTTGTGCACCGCGTCGTCCCCGCGTCCGGTGTCGAGGAAGATGTCGCCCTCGAACCCCGAGGTGTGGCACATCAGTTGGCGGACGGTGATCTGCGCGGAGGCCGTCTCGTCACCAACGGCGAATGCGGGCAGGTACGCCCGGACCGGGGCGTCGATGTCGAGCGCGCCCTCGTCGACGAGCTGCATCGCCAGCGTGGTCGTCCAGACCTTGGTGATCGAACCGATCTGGAAGACGGAGTCCGCAGTGGCCTCCACACCGGTGTTCTTGTTCAGCACCCCGGCCGCACGGTCGATCGTCTCGCCGTGCGCGTATACGGCGATCGACGCGGCCGGCACCTTGTGTTCGGCCAGCAACTCGGGAAGGCGACTTTCCAACCAGCCACAGAGTTCATTGAGTTCGGACATGTGCACCTCTTGTCTCGGCGAGGGAGAACGGGTGATTCCGGGAGGGTATGACCTGCGCGCTCATGGCCGATTCGTGAGAAACGACGAGAACTGGCGAAACCTTCATCGTGGCCGACGAAACACCGGGCCGCCGGTATCGGTTACCGCCTGAGCCAGTCCACCGCCTGGGCGGCCGCGAACCCGATGAAGGCGTCACGCTCGGGAACCCTCGAACGGGCGTCGACGGCCCTGGTGAAGACGCCGACCGCGTACCGGCCACCGTCCGGGTACTCCACCACGCCGATCTCGTTGCGCAGTGAGGGCAGCGTGCCGGTCTTGCCGCTGATCGTGACGTCGTCGTCCGCGAAGCCGGAGCGCAGCCGGTGCGGCCACACCTGCAGTTCCAGCCAGCGCCGGACGTCGGCGCATGCCGCCGCGGGCGCCGCTTCGTCACGCCAGATCAGGCCCAGCAGGCGGGTGCTCTCCGCGGCGGTGGTCCGGCAGGTCTCTTCGGGTGTCAACGCGCGCAGCTTGGCGAGTTGTTCGGCAGGCATCGCGGCCAGGATCCGTTCGTCGTCCTGGTAGTCGATCCCGAGGTCCTCCCCGATCGTGCGCAACAGGTCCCCGCAGTCATGGGGGACGGCCGTCTGCGGGAGGCCGAGTCGACGCAGCGTCTCGGCCACCGCGGCCTTTCCCACCTTCCCGAGGATCAGGTCCGTGGCGACGTTGTCGCTGATGCCGATCATCAGGACGGCCAGGTCGTACCAGGACATCGTGACGTCGTGGAGGAACGTCGCGAGGCCGTACGGACTGGCGGTCGGATGTCCTGGCGGCACCGTGATCCGCTCGGCGAGGTCGAGTTCACCGTCGGCCGCCTGCCGGGCAAGTTCCACCGCTACGGGGACCTTGAACACGGACGCGGTGACCACCGGCTCGTCGGCGTCGATGCCCACCTGTCGTGGGCTGTCCAGATCCGCCGCGTGCAGCCGGACCTGGACGCCGACTTCCGCCGCCCGGCCGGTGATTGTCCCGACCAGTTCCGATTCGGTGACCATGGGGCGATACCTTCTGTCTGTCGAGGGTGGAGTTTCTGTCCGGACTGGATCTGTCCGTCGGGTGCGCCGGCCGGCTACTTCGTGGCGGTCGGCGGGAAGTTGAACTGTTCGGCTCGCTGCGGGACCCAGAACGCGATCACCGCGGTGAGCAGCGTGGTGCAGATCAGGAAGCCGAACGCGGCGGTGTAGGAGAACGCGTCCGCCAGCCAGCCCATCGCCAGCGGCGCGATCACGCCGGCGACCTGGCCGCCGAAGTTCGTCATCCCGGAGCCCAGGCCGGCCACCGCCGTGGGAAGCACGCGCAGCGGAAGGCCGAAGACGCACATCGTCGCCATCCCGAACACTCCGACGGCCAAGGTCTCGTAGAGAGTGAACGTCACCGCGCTGTCCGCCGACACCATCAGGACGAGCAGGACCGCGGTCACCGTCGCGATGGACACCAGGTACCACCTGGCCTTGTCATGGAAGTACCGGTCGAACAGCCAGCCGCCGAAGATGGTCGTCGCGAAGCCCACCAGACTCGGGATCGCCGACAGCACCCCGGTCTCGTTCAGCGACAGGTGTCTGGCCTCGAGCAGATAGCTGGGCACCCAGGTGACGAGGCCGTAGCTGAGCATGTTCATCGCGCAGAACAGCACCGCGAACTTCCACACCGCCGAGGATTTGAGTACTTGTCCACGCGAGACTTCGGGCGTCGTCACCGTCGTTCGCGGGAGCCGGCTGAGCCGGTCCGGCAACGCCTTGGGCAGGAGCGCCCACAGACCGATGCCGATGGCCGCGCCGCAACCCGCCATCCACAGGAAGGTGTGCCGCCAGCCGATGCCCGTCAGCAGCGGGGCGACGAGCAGGGGCGCAAGGCCGGCGATCCCACTGGCGGACAGCATCACACTCGTGGCGGTCCCCCGTCTCTCCGGTGTCGTCCGTTCCGCGATGGCTTTGAACGACGCCGCCGGGAAGGCGCCCTGACAGGCACCGAACAGGCCACGGAACAGCAGGAGCAGACCGAAGGTGCCGGCCATCCCGGTCAGCGCGGTGAACAGCGACCACAGCAAAAGCGTGATCAGCATCGGTCTGCGGGAGCCGTACCGGTCGGCCAGGTAGCCTGCCGGTATCTGGCAGATCATGTAGACCAGCGCGAAGACGGTGACCAGCGAGCCCTGCGCGGTCTTGCCGAGATGGAACTCCTCTCCGATCGACGGCAGAGCCATGCTGATGGAGAAGCGGTCGATGTAGTCGATCGACCAGGCGCACAGCATGACCACCATCGTGATCGTTGCTGTCCGGTTGACGCGCTTAGGTGTCCAGGTGTCCTCGGTGACCACCGCGGTCATGGTTACCTCCGTACGGCTGCGTCGGGTTTGATGGCCCATCCTGGACATCAGGTGACGCAGCGGGTTCGTGGAGTTCCACAAACCTTGAGGTGGTGTTCGGGCGAGGCGGACGAACGTTGTCCCGTTGCGGTGTCCGGCTTCTACTCGCAGTGGTGGGCCGGGTGGAGCCGGAGTTGCAGCATCGCCGCGAACCGCTCACCGGGGTCGTCCAGATTGATCTCACCGACCTCCGCGACCCGTCGCAGCCGGTACCGGAAAGTGTTGGGGTGCACGTAGGCCGCGGCGGACGCGGCGGCCACGTCACCGAAGGCGTCCAGCCAGCACGAGAGTGTGTGGACGAGCTGCGACTGGTGGCGGGCGTCGTAGTCGAGCAGGCGGGCGACGGGCCCGGTCGCCACGTCCCCGCGCGCGGCGGCCAGATCGGCGAGGTCCAGCATGAGTGCGTCGACGTGGACCTCCTCCGCCGTGGCCACGCGCCGGGCGCCCCCGTGGGCGAGCAGCACTCTCAGTGCCCGGTCCGCGCCGTCACGCGAGCGGCTGAGCACGGAGCCGTCGAGAGCGGGCGGGCCGATGCCGATCGCCGCGTCCACGCGCTGCCCGGTGCGTTCGAGGAAGGTCGACGCGACGCGGATCGACCGTTCCTGGCAGTCCGCCTGGCTCCCCGGCATCGGCACGATGCCGTAGGCCACGTCGCCCACCAGTGCCACGGCCGAGCGCGCCTGGACCGCACTCAGGTGCATGGCCAGCGCGTCCGCGACCCGCTGGCGGTCCGCGACCCGGCGCAGACCGTCCTCCGTCGACGGATCGGCGTCCGAACCGCCGAACAGCCCCAGGGCCAGAACGATCGCGGGCTGTCCCACGAGCCCGAGCCGCGCAATCGCCTCCGGTGCTCCCTTGCCGCCTTCGAGTGCGGTGCTCACCAGGTCGGCCCGCAGTCGGCGTTCGACGTCGGCGCCCGCGCGCAGACGCAGCATGTGGAGTGCGACCAGCTTGCCGGCGTCGATCAGGGCCTGCGTCCGCTCCTTGGACAAGGGCCCGGGCACGGCCGCCCAGATCGAGCCGAGGATCTCGTCGCCGGCCCGTACCGCGAGCGCCACCCGGGGCACGGTCATCGACTCGTCGTGGAGCGGATCGACGTACACGGGCGCATGGCCGCGATGAAGTCGGTCGAAGACGCCGTTGCGCGCCAGGCCGAGGGTGAACCGTTCCGGGACCTGGCGGCCCAGGATCGTCTCCACGCGGGACTGGTCGGCCTCGTCCTGGCGGCCGGAGAAGGCGAGCACCCGTGAGCTGCGGTCCTCGATGGTGACCGGCGCGTCCAGCAGCGCGGCCACGGCATTGGCCAGCGCGAACAGATCGCCGGACGGCATGCCGCCCAGCGTCTGCGGTGAGATGTCGCCGATGTCTCCCTCGACGAGCAGGGTGCGGAGCATGGCGGCGACCTGCGCCCAGGAGGCTCCGCGGGTGAGTCCGAGCAGGGCGACGCCGGACTCGTCGGCGGCCCGCCGGATTTCCACGGTCGCTGTGAACGGTGACCGGACGACGAGCGCCGCCGCGCCCTTGCGGCCGAGGTCGTACAGGAGGCGGACCACGTCGTCCGGTTCGTGGATCCCCACACCGAGGACGACGGCCTGCGCGGGGAACTGCGCCTCGTCGAGCGGGTCGTGGATGACTACGCCGCTCAGTTGCCGGCGCGTGCTCCCGCCGCCGGCGATCGACTCCAGCAACACGTCCCCGAGGTCCTCGAGAACGCGCGCCAGGCTTGTGTGTGGCTTGCCAGACGTCGGTGTCAGCACCGCACAAAGGTAACTCCGGTCGCACCGGAACCTGTTGGTCCGATCCGACCGGATTTCACGGCGAATTCGTCGCGTACTACGAACCGAGCCACACCGTCGAGGTGGTGACCTCCGCCAGTAGGTCGGGAATCGGCGTGACACCGAGACCCGGCCCCTGGGGCACCGGCAAGTGTCCGTCCTGCAGGACGAACGGTTCGGTGATGTCGGTCTTGTAGAACCGGTCCGACGCCGAGGTGTCTCCGGGCAGGGTGAACCCGGGCAGCGAGGCGAGCGCGACGTTGGCCGCCCGCCCGAGCCCGGTCTCGATCATGCCACCGCACCACACGGGGATCCCGTGGGCGGCGCAGACGTCGTGCACCCGCCGTGCCTCGAGGTATCCGCCGACCCGGCCGGGCTTGATGTTCACGATGCGACAGGCGCCGAGCGTGATCGCGTCGGCAGCAGAACGGGCGGACACGATCGACTCGTCGAGGCAGACCGGCGTGCGGATGCGACGAGCCAGCTCGGCGTGGCCCAGGAGGTCCTCCTCGTCCAGGGGCTGCTCGATGAGAAGGAGCTCGAAGGGGTCCAGACGGGCGAGCTGGGACACGTCGGACAGGGTGTACGCCGTGTTGGCGTCGACCTGAAGCAGCACATCGTCGCCGAAGCGCTCCCTCACCGCTCGCACCGGCTCGACGTCCCAACCGGGTTCGATCTTCAGCTTGATCCGCACATAGCCGGCGTCGAGATAGCCGCCTACGACGTCCAGGAGTTGGGGTACTGAGTCCATGATGCCGACCGAGACCCCGCATGGAACGGAGTCCCGTGTGGACCCGAGCGCGGCGGCGAAGGACAGGTCGTGCGCTCGCAGTTCGGCGTCGAGCACGGCCATTTCGAGCGCGGCCTTCGCCATCCGGTGACCCTTGAATCTGGCCAAAAGGGGCGCGACTCGGCTCGCGGTGACCTCACCCACCTCCATCAGGGCCGGGACCAGGAAGTTCCGCAGCACGTGTTCGGCGCCGTCGACGTATTCCGAGGAGTAGAGCGGCCCTCCCATGGTGACGCACTCGCCCCAGCCCTCACCGTTCGGCGTCACGACGCGTACGAGCAGCAGTTCCCGTACGTTCTGCGTACCGAACGACGTCCGGAACGGTGCCACCAACGGCATCTGGACACGCAGAAGTTCCACACCACTGGGCTTCATGACGACTTCTCCCTTGAGACCACGTACCATCCGGCACGATCGAATCCGATGACCCTGGCTTCCTCCGCCATCAGGCCTCCCAACACCTCCCGCAGCGCCACGCGCCACGCCTGGCCCTGACTCGGGTCCGTACGCCGGAGTGTCTCGATGTCCGGCGGCACGCCGACCAGCACGACCGGTCCGTCCGCCACTGCGGTCAGCGGTCCCCCGTCAGGTGCGACCGACAGGGCGGCTGCCGCACCGCGCTCTCGCAGCGCGGCGGCGTCGAGCCGGGCGGGCTCGCCGAGCGAAGCGGCGGAGGCCGCCGGGCCCGGAAGGTTCCAACGGACCATCAGCCGGTCGGTGTCACCGGCGCCGTTGATGCCATCGCGCATCGGCCCGTAGAAGTCGGGCAGGTAGCGCGCCGGATCGGCGCCGAGCTTGGCCAGGTTGAAATGCGCGTTCCGCCGCACCAGGGGATCGAAAGTCCAGGTGATCAGCGAGACGTGCTGGCGCAACGCCCAGGCGCGCTGGTGCAGTTTGAGGGCAAACCCGATCCCCCGGCCGAGACCTCGCGGCGCGACCCCGGCGATGTGGCTGTGCAGGCTCGCCTTGGCCGGGCTGCCGAAGAAGCCGAGGCAGGCTCCCAGAAGCTCGTCTCCTTCATACGCCCCCGCGACGTAGTTCCCTGCCGCGGCCATCGCCCGCAGCAGCTCGGTCGTCACCGGTTGGGCACCGGCGCCCGGCTGCCAGATCGAGGCGAAGAGCCGGCAGACCTCGGTCAGGTCCGACACCTCGGTCAGGGCCCGGATGTCCACATGTGAGGCGGCGGCCGCGGCGGACGCGGCGCCCAGCGCGGCTGCGCTCACGGCCGGGGAAACCAGACCTGACTCATGTGTCGCAAGATCGGTCACGGGACTGTCCTTTCCGGGCTTACCGGGCGGGCCACCGTGGTGCCGCACCAGGGTGGTCCGCCGCGTTCGTCGTGGCGCACGGAGCTCATTTCGCCAACACGGCGTCGATCAGGGCGGTCAGCAGGGCGGTGCGCCTCGGCAGTTCGGCGACGACGACGTGTTCGTCGTCCGCGTGCGCGCCGCCGCCCACGGCGCCGAGGCCGTCGAGGGTGGGGACCCCAAGGCCTGCGGTGAAGTTTCCGTCCGAGGCACCGCCGACAGCGGCGGCGGTGAGGGTTCCGAGGCCGAGTTCGCCGGCGAGCGTCGCGGCGAGGTCGAACAGCCCCGAGGACGCGTCCTCCTGCAGCGGCGGGCGGTTGATTCCACCCGAGATCCGGATCCGCGAGCCGTCGAGTACGGGCCGGAGGTCCCGCACGGCCTGATCGACCCGCCGCTGTTCCGCCTCGTACCACACACGTACGTCGACCGCCACGCCGGCATGGGCGGGAACGGTGTTGGTCGTGGTGCCGGCGGACAGGGCCGTCGGCACGACGGTCGTACCCCGTTCGGGATCGGCGAGTGCGGCGACGGCGAGGATCTGGTGCGCCACCTCCACCCCGGCGTTCACACCCTTCTCCGGCTCGAGCCCGGCGTGCGCGGCCCGGCCGTCCACGTCAATCCGGTACAGGGAGACACCCTTGCGACGGCACTTGAGCGCTCCGCCGTCGGCCGATGCCTCCAGCACGAAGACCGCGTCGCAGCCGCGAGCCTCTTCCTCGATCAGGCGCCGCGACGACGGGGAGCCGATCTCCTCGTCACCGGTGACGAGGACCGAAAGACCCGACCGGTTCCCGGCGGCCGCGGCGGCGTGCAACGCCATCACGATGCCCGCCTTCATGTCGAAGCAGCCCGGCCCGCGCAGCACTCCGTCCAGGACGGAATACGGGTGCGTCTCCAGCGATCCGGTGGGCCACACGGTGTCGTGGTGGCCCAGCAGCAGCACACGCGGCGCCTCGCCGAACCGCCACCTCAGATGCGTACACCCGTCGATCACCACGCGATCCGGTTCCGCGTCCAGCAGCCTGCGCCCCAGCGCCGCCACGACGTCTGCGCTGCGAGCGACGGCTTCGTGGTCGGACGACGGCGACTCGCACCGCACCAGGGTCTCGACGTCGGCGAGGAGCGCCTCCACCGTCGCTTCGGCACGCGTCGCCGTCATCGCGGCTCACCTCGCAGCGGCTGTCCGGCAAGCGCGTCGGCCTGAAGCTCCCCCGCGCTGACCACCGGGACACCACCGACGAACAAGTGCCGCACGCCCACGGACGGCCGCGTGGAGTCGAAATAGGTCGCGCAATCGGTGATCGTCACCGGATCGAGTACGACAATGTCCGCGTCCGCGCCGACGCCGAGGTGTCCCTTCGCCCGAGCGCCCGGCGCCACGTCGTCGAGGACTCGCGCCGGCAGGTGGGCACAGCGCCGGAACGCCTCCGGCCAGTCCCAGGCGCCGCTCTCCCGCACCATCACGCGCAGCGTCTTGGTGAACGTTCCCGCGGTGCGCGGGTGCGTCGTTCCCCCGGGCGGCAGCGGCCACTCGGTGGTGTCGTTGCTGCCGTCGGGCCAGTAGACCGGCATCGCGTCACTGGCGACGATGGCGTCCGGGAAGGTCAACGCCTGGTGCAGCATCGCGAGATCGCGCGGGTTGCCCTCGTCGAGGAACTCCAGAATGCAGGGCGCTCCGGGGTCACTGTTGCGCAACTGCCGTAGGCGCCCCGCGTCGGCGATGCGTTCCCCCGATTCGAGCATCACGACGCTGGACGGGGACAGGCCCTTCATCCGCAGCCGTTCGGCGTCGAGGAAGGCCGCACCGATCGCCGTGCTGCCCGCCCCGTACGGGTAGGCCTCGACCGTCACACGGGATCCCGACCGCCGTGAACCGTCCAACGCTCGGAGTACCCGGTCGATGTGGTGGCCCGACGTGCTGTTGACATGGCAGTGGTGCATCGCGGCGCCGGTCTCGGCCGCGGCGATGACGATCTCCTCGGAGCCGTCTGCCGGAGTGCCGGGATCCACCTCGACCAGCTCACGGACGTGGGTGTACGTCGGCACACCGGCCTTCGCGGCAAGCCGGGCGACGGCGAGGAACTCGGCCGGCTCACTGTGCGGCGCGTACCCGAGGAGGACTCCGATACCGAGCGCTCCGGCGGCCAGTTCACCCTCGATCAGGTCCAGCCACGCGGCGAGTTCACGATCGGTGGAGGAGCGCTGCCATGCGTGGTTTCCAAGCACCGCGAGGCCGCTCCCGATCTGTGCGTCGGGCTGGATGCCGGCGAGCACCTGGGCCCGGGCGCCACCCCAAGAGGCGGAGAAGCCGTAGTGCAGCGGGCGTCCGTCCGCGGCGGCCTCGGCGTACGCACGCCCGATGGGCATGAGGCCCGATTCCAGGTCGAGGGCCGTCGTCACACCGTCCATGGCCTGCAGCCGCTGCCCCGCGATGGAGTGCACGTGGCTGTGCAGGTCGACGAAGCCCGGACCGACGACCAACCCCGTGACGTCAATGACCTCGCATCCCGGTGGCGCGTCGAGCCCCGCGGCGACAGCCCTCACCACGCCGTCGGACACGAGGACGTCGGCGATGCCGTCGAACCCTGTTCCCGGATCAATGACACGGCCGCCACGCAAAAGTGTCTGCATGCTTTCGTCTCCTCGTCGAGGACGCACCGGAGTACCAGCTGGTCTCCAGTGCGACCCTAGGAGAGGGATCAGGCACCTCTGTTGGTCCATGCCGACGAATCCGTGGCGGCCTGTTCATGCACGCCGACGAACCCGGCCCGGAGCAACGCGGCTGCCCCGGGCCGAACGTGAGCGGCTACTGGCGTCCGGCCCGCCAACTTCCGTGGAGTGGCTGCGAAGCAGCGCACGCGTGGGCAGACCGGTGGCGGCCAGGCCGAGGAGGACGGTGCCTGCCACCAAGGCGACCGCCGCGCCGGCGGGGATACGAAGTGCGGGCGCCGGAGGGGCCGCGGGTGAGGGGTGAGCGTGGTCCAGGCGATGCCGGCGCGCCGAGCAGGAGACCGGTGGCGGCCACCAGGAGCGCTTCCCAGCGCATCATGTTCCGCACCTGGCCCCGGGTGGTGCCGGACAACCGAGGCAGACCCACCTCACGTCGACGGTCGAGGACGGTCAGGACGAGGGTGCCGGCTGCGGCGATGGCGGCGAAGCCGCCGAGGACCGCGGCCATGACGCCTGACCCCACCCCGCGCCCGCGCCGGGTCAAGCGGCTGGAGGAGGCCGGCGTCATCAGCGGATACCGGGCCGTCATCGACCCCGTAGCGCTCGGCCGCGGGCTGGAAGTCCTCGTCGACGTGGAGGTCAGCGCCACCGACCACAAGACGTTCGAGGAGTTCGAGGAGACCGGCTCGTGGTATGAGGAAGTCATCGAGTTCCGGCGCCTGTTCGGCCGCCCCGACTACTTCCTCCGCGTCGCCGTGGCCGACCACGCCGCCTACGAAGGCTTCCTCACCGGCAAGCTCAGCGGCCTGCCTTGCGTTCTCCGGCTCGAATCCCACCTCACCATGAAGAACGCCAAGTCCAACCCCTGACGCCTTCCTACAGACCGCGCTGCCAGGTCTGGCCGACCAGGTCCTGGCCGAAGCTGCGATGGGGCTCTTCGGCGACGAGTTCGAAGCCGTGCTTCTGGTAGATGCGCCGGGCCGACCCGAGCACGTCGTTGGTCCACAGGGTGATCGCCTCGTATCCGGCTTCCCGCGCGAACTGCAGGCACTCATCGACCAGGCGGGCTCCCAGCCCGAGGCCGCGCGCGTTCGGGTCGACGAGCAGCAGGCGCAGCTTCGCCGTCCGGTCGTCGTGGCGGACGCAGAAGACGCAGCCGGCCCGCACCCCGTCGACCTCGGCGATCCAGGCCGCCTGCGGACCGGGTTCCTTCCCCTCGGCGTAGTCGGCGACGATCCGGCTGACCAGCGCCTCGAAGCCGGTGTCCCAGCCGAACTCCCGGTTGTAGAACTCGCCGTGCGCCATCACCACCCAGCCCAGGTCGCCGGGTCGGTCCAGCGGCCGGATCGCCACTTCATGCTCTGCCATGTCGACCCACTCCCGGTACCTTCGCCGACTGAAACGACTGTTTCAGTAGACTAACCCGGTGAGCCGATCCGAACCAACCCCCTCCCCGCGCCGGCAGGAACTGCTGGAAGCGGCGTACGCCTATGCCCTGCGCAGCGGCCTGGGCGAGCTGTCCCTGCGTCCGCTGGCCGAAGAGATCCACTCCAGCCCGCGCGTACTGCTCTACCTGTTCGGCAGCAAGGACGGCCTGATCCGCGCCCTGCTCGCCCGGGCCAGAGCCGACGAACTGGCACACATGCAGCAGGTCGCCGAGTCGCGGGACGAGTCCGTGGGGCTCCAGCCGATCGCCCGGGAGCTGTGGCGATGGCTTTCCGACGAGGCCCACCGAGGACTCCTGACGCTGTGGGTCGAGAGCTACGCCCGTTCCCTCATCGAACCCGACGGGCCGTGGGCCGGTTTCGCCCGCGACACGGTCAGCGACTGGCTGGCCCTGCTCGCCTCCGGCCAAGCCGCCGCGCTACGTGACACCGAGGCCGCTCGCACCCAGCGCACGGTCGTACTCGCAGTCCTGCGGGGCGCGATGCTGGACCTGCTCGCCACGGGCGAGACCGCGCGCACCACCGCGGCGGTCCACCATCAGCTGACCGCGCTGGGGTGACACGGGCCGGTTCCGGGCACACGGTGGCCGCAGTGGCCCTGTTTCAGGGCAACGTGCCGTGGTCATCGCCACCGGCCGTGCAGTCAGGCCGAGTTCGAACCGGCCGTTCATGCCGCGTTCGAGGCGTCCGAACCGACTGTCGGCGCCGCCGCCTCGATCGGGTCCGTGCTGACGCCGGCCCTGTCGTTGCTGACGTCAGCTCTGCGGGACGTCCCTGACGTACACGATCCCGTCGTATGCGGCCAGGTGGGCGGGGTCGAGTGGGGCGTAGCCGTAGTAGGGGGACACGCGGGGGGCCGGCTGTGTGTCGCCGAGGGCGGCGGCCAGCCGGTGGGCGTCGACGACGTAGCGATCCTCGGGAAGCGCGTAGAGGTGACCTTCGACGGTGTCCGTGGGCGGGGTGTCCACCCCTTGGTGCCGGATCGTGCCGAGGGCCGTGGCCACGAAGGCGTACCCCTCACCCAGACGAGAGCTCACGAGCGCGCCGGCGCTCCACCACTCCACCGGCCGGCCGCCCATCCGCATCGAGCTCTTGTCCCGCTGAAGGTGGCCGTTGTGGGCGTGGATCAGTGCCGGGTCCCGTTCGGCGAGGGCGAGGAGGTTGGCGGCCATCATCGAATCCCGCAGGCCGACGAGCCGTGTCATGCGGCTCGGTGAGGTGTCGGCCATCCAGAAGTGGTAGCGCAGCAGGCCCGTTGCGGTGCGACCGTACAGGCGCGCCCGGTCCCAGTCGTCTTTCGATGTCGCCGTGATGATGTGCGGCGTCTGCTCGTCGAGCAGCGCCACCAGATCGTCGGCGAGCAGCCGCAGCTCCTTCGCCTCGGCAGACCGCCCCACTGACTCGGCCGGGTCCATCATCGCCGCGGGACTGGTCCACCGGTCGTCGGCGCCGAGCAGGCGGTCGAGCGTTTCCGCCGTGCACGGAAGCAGGTCGCCTTCCACCCGGGCCGAAAGGCAGCCGTGCAGTGCGGTGAGGGCCTGCCGGGGGCTCGCGGCGCCGGTGATCTCCAGCGGGCCGTCGAAGCCGGCGAAGCGGAGCCGCTCGGCCGCGGGCCGGCCGTCGTTGTGGGCGCGCATCCAGCGTACGAGCTCGCGGTTGGCCGCTGACGCGCCCCAGCCGTGGCTGAAGCCGTGCTCCATGACTTCGTCGAGGGTGCCCCGGCCCGTGGTGACGTAGTCGTCCACGACCAGGCCCATCATGCAGTCGCTCTCGATCGCGATCGTCCGGTAGCCCTCCTGCTCCACGAGTTGCCGGAAGAGCTCGTTGCGCAGGTCGAGCAGCGCGTCCTCACCGTGGGTGGGCTCCCCCAGAGCGAGCATCCGCGGCCGGGCCGGGAGCAGCCCCATGAGGGCAGTCGCCTCCAGGGGGTGGGCGGTGTCCTTGATGTCAGTAGCCATGCCTTAAACGCTATCGTTGTACTTCCGATTGAAACTTTTCCGCGATATCTGCAGGAGCTGGCGGGCTCATGGGACCGAACCTTCAAAGCCGTGTGCGGCTCAGGCCGGTCGATCTGGCACGCGAGCACGGTCTGTCCACACAGGCGATCAGGAACTACGAGGAGGCCGGCATCCTTCCGGCCGCCCGTCGCACACCTCACGGCTACCGCACCTACACGTCACTGCACGCGGGAGCCCTGCGCGCGTTCCTGGCCCTGCTGCCCGGCCACGGCCACCGGACGGCGACGTCGATCATGCGGGCGGTGAATCAGGGCACGGACGAGGAGGCGTTCCGCCTCATCGACGAGAGCCACGCCCAGCTCCTCGACGACCGCCGGACCCTCCAGGCCGTGAAACGCGCACTGGGCGACCTGGAGCCCACCACGGCGCCCGGGCCCGGTGCGGGTTCCGAGTCGGCCGCGGTATCCGGGCCCGACGGCACGTTCATCGGGCCGCTGGCCGGGAAGCTGGGAATCCGCCCCGCGACGTTGCGCAAGTGGGAGGGCGCGGGGCTGGTGCGCCCGCGCCGCGACCCGCGAACCGGATACCGCGTCTACGACGACGCCGACGTACGGGACGCCCGCCTCGCCCATCAACTCAGGCGGGGCGGCTACCTGCTGGAGCAGATCGCCCCGTTGATCGCCCAGGTTCGGGCGGCCGGCGGACTTGAGCCGCTGGAGGCCGCACTGCGTGACTGGCACGGCCGGCTGTCAGCCCGCGGGCGGGCCATGCTGACCGGAGCCGCAGAGCTGGAGGCGTACCTCCGCGCACGCGGCTGAGGCTTCGGTCGGCGTCCGAAGAGAAGCCAGGACCAGTGCGCTCAGGACGGCTTCCCGCCCTCTGTCATCCGCCGGATTTCCTGCGGCCGCGCCGGCGCCAGTGCCACACCGCGCCGACCGCGACGGAAGCGATGAACAGGACGATGCCCACGACCGGCCAGCTGCTGTCGGCGATCCGCACGCCCGTCAAGAGGGTGGCCACGACCAGGACGACCGGCACCAGCAGAGAGAGAAGGGTGCGGGCGGCGCCGGCGATCAGGGAGGGGTCGAGGTGCGGCCGCCGCCGGGAGACCGGCGCGGAATCGGTGAAGTAGAAGGCTGTGGCCCGGTCTGTCAGTCGGGTGGTGGCCTGGTGGTACGACATCGCCATGTAGGGCATCCAGATCAGGGGGGCGACGATCCCCACCACGAACACCAGCCCCAACAGGACCCATCGACATGCCTGCACCAGCCTGTGTGACCAGCCGGTGCGCTCGGACGCGGTGAGCAGTCCCAGCACGCGAGCCATGCGCAGGGTCAGGTACCACAGCACAGCGGGACGCCGTAGCGCGGATCGCTTGCCGGTCGCCGCCGGTTTCCGGTGACAGGCCGCGAGGGCGTCCCGGGCCTGGCCGACGTTCTCGTGCACGCCTTGGAGGACGAGGAGTTCGGCGGCGCGGTCGTCGGCCGTGGGATCGCCGCCTTTCAGCGCGGCCAGCTCCAGAACCGTACGGGCCTGGCGGAGCAGCGCGGCGCAGAACGCGACCGGTACGAAAATCAGGAACGGTCCTCCGACGAAGGCGCCCTCGGACACGGTGGCACGCCACCCCTTGGCAATCACCAGTGCGCGGAGCCCCGTCGCATCCATGTCCGGGTGGTCCTTCTTGATACGGGCGACCGAGCGAGCGGCGGTCGGCCCGAACCGCCGCACCGCGAAGGCGGCCAGGGTCTCGGGAAGGCACTCCGGATCGTGGAGTGTCGCCCTGAGGAGCCACCGTGCGGGCGACAGCCCCGGAGCGGTGTCAGGGGGTACTGATCGCGAGTCTGGCACGGGGTGGTTTCGGTTTCATCGCGTCCTGCGGCCGGCTGACGACCGTCGCGTCTCGAACCTTGGTCAGTTCTTGCTTCCGCAACCGCAGCAGCGTGGCCTCGACCGCTTCGGCGCTGCGGGACGCGTCGAACTTCGAAACGGTCAGCGGGGCCACGCTCGTCCTCCAGCGATCAGCCGGTTCTGGGGCAGTGGACATCAGTAAACGCCGACGGCCCAAGGGATGCATCTTGGACCTGTCGCGATTGTTGAAGCCATCGGTCACTCAGTGCCGATACGCCGTGCCACCTGAGAGGGCTGTCCAGAGGCGGACATCCCCACTCGCTCGCCTGGCGCATTCCGTGCGGTGGCGGCTGGAACATCGCCGGACGGTACTCGCCGGTCTGCCGGATCAGGATTCGGGCGACGGCGGAGCTGAGGCCCGGGCCGACGGGACCGGGCCCTGGGCGGGCCCAGGATGGATGACAGAGCGGGAGACGGCACAAGCCTTCCGGTCTCCCGACCCCGGGAAGCGCCCGGGCCCCTGTTCGAGGCGCCAGTCCGCGGCGCTCAGGCCGTGTGCGCCTCCACCGCGTCGATGATCTCGGGCCAGAGTTCGCGCGGGCGGTCGTGGCCCATGTCGGGGATCAGCAGGAGCTTCGCTCCGGGTACGAGTTCCGCGGTGCGTTCGCCTCCGCTCGGGGCGATCAGCGTGTCGTCCAAGCCGTGGATCACCAGGGTTGGCACCCCCAGGGTCCGGAGCGCCTCCGTACGCGAGCCGTCGAGGATCATCGCTCCGAGTTGGCGCCCGACACCCGCCGGACAGTAGGCGCGGTCATAACTTTCGGCAGCCAGCTCGCGAAGGAGTGCGGCGTCGCCGTATCGCCTGGACGCCCACACCAGTTCGCGATCCGCCGCTGCGACGTATCCCTCGCGGTCCGCCGGCTTCGGGCTCAGGAGTACCGCTTGGGCCTCGGGGTCGGACCGGCCGTATTCGGTTCGCCGGTCGAGGACATCATCGACGTCAGGGTCAGGACCCGGGTGGGCTGGGTGATGGCCATCTTCTGGGCGATCATTCCGCCCATCGAGGTCCCGACCACGTGGGCGCCTTCGATGCCGAGCGCGGTGAGCAGGTCGAGGCCGTCGGCTGCCATGTCCGTCAACGTGTACGGGATCATGGCGAGCGCGGAGGCAATGTCTCCCGAGCTCACAGCCGCGATGAACCGGCCCATGTCCACGGGGTGCTCGTCGAACGTGGTGGACAGCCCGCAGTCGCGGTTGTCGTAGCGGATCACGTAACGGCCCCGGTCGGCCAGCGCACGGCAGAAGTCCTCGTGCCAGGCGATCATCTGGGCGCCGAACCCCATCACCAGCAGGACGGGCGGGTCGGCGGGATCACCGAACGTCTCGTACGCGAGGGACATTCCGGGCGAGACTTCGACAAGTGGCATGCCGGGATCTTCCCAGCATCGAGTGTCGCCGCGCATGTGGAATATCGGCCGCCGGATATTGGCGGTGTCGATGCCCTCCACACCGCACACCGACCCCTCGCGCCCAGCACCCCTGGCCCGTGGCCCATGGCCCATGGCCGAGGGTGCGCAATGCTCCCCCTGCCACGGGCCCTGGCCGTGCGGTCGGTGATGTGTGTCGTCAGACCTTCGTGGTCCTCGCGTGGTGTGTCGTCAGGATGCGGTGGATCAGGCGGGCGCCCGCTCGGGCGGTGCGGTGGTCGGTGTCGAGGTCCGGGTTGAGTTCCGCGACGTCGACCACGAGCGGCTTTGCGCTTGCCGCCACCTTGGCGCAGACGTGCTCGATGATCTCCATCTGCACGCCGTGGGCGGCCGGGGCGCTGACGCCGGGGGCCACTGCGGCCGGGAGCACATCGAGGTCGATGCTGAGGTGCAGCACGTCATGGCTGTCGATGAACTCGTCCGTGAAGGCGTCGACCGCCGGGAGGTTGAGCACACCGCACTCGGTGTCCGGCAGGTAGCGCACGCCGAGCCGGTCGGCGGTGTGGAACAGATGCGCGGTGTTGCTCGGCTGGCTGATGCCGAGGACCCGGTAGTTGAGCCGGTGTCCGCGCCGTTCCTCGCTCTGCGCCATCTGCAGGAACGGCGTTCCCGAGCTCGCGCGCACGTCGTCACGGAGGTCGAAGTGCGCGTCGAGGTTGAGCACTCCGAGCCGCCCGCCGGCCTGGACGGCCCGGGTGGAGACGAGGCCCAGGTACGTGCCGTACGCCACCTCGTGGCCGCCGCCGAGGATCACGACGGGAACACCTCGGTCGACGAGGGGGCCGACGACCTGCCCGAGGCGGTGGTGGCCCAACTCCAGTTCTCCGTCGCTGACTTCGATGTCTCCGGCGTCGAGCGCGGTCAGCGGGGCGGGCAGGGCCATCGAGGCGAGGGCGGCCCGCAGTTCGCGTGGACCGTTCGCCGCGCCCTGGCGGCCCTTGTTGCGGCGTACGCCCTCGTCGGAGCGGAAGCCGACGAACGCGGCGTCCCACGGCCCCGGGGCGCCGGTGCCGGTGCTGATCGCGTGGTGCCAGCGCAGGTGCTCGCTCCCGGGGCCGTCGTCCCGGCCGTGCCAGCGTTCGGGAGGCACGTCCACCGTGAGTTCGACCGCGGCGACAGCACTCACCGGGGGTCGTCCCCCTCGGCCATAGGGATGCGCACGCCGCGGTCCTGTGCCACGGAGGCGGCATGCTCGTAGCCGGCGTCGACGTGGCGGATGACGCCCATGCCGGGGTCGTTGGTGAGCACGCGCGACAGCTTCTGCGCGGCGAGTTCGGTGCCGTCGGCGATGCAGACCTGACCCGCGTGGATGGAGCGGCCCATGCCGACGCCGCCGCCGTGGTGGATGGACACCCAGGAGGCGCCGGAGGAGGTGTTCACCAGGGCGTTGAGCAGCGGCCAGTCGGCGATGGCGTCGGAGCCGTCGAGCATCGACTCGGTCTCGCGGTACGGCGAGGCGACCGAGCCGGAGTCGAGGTGGTCGCGGCCGATGGCGAGCGGGGCGGACAGCTCGCCGCTCGCGACCATCTCGTTGAACTTGACGCCGGCGCGGTGGCGTTCGCCGTAGCCCAGCCAGCAGATGCGGGCGGGCAGGCCCTCGAACTCGACACGCTCGGCGGCCATCTTGAGCCAGCGGTGCAGGTGCTGGTTCTCGGGGAAGAGCTCCATGATCGCGCGGTCGGTGGCCTCGATGTCCTTGGGGTCACCGGACAGGGCCGCCCACCGGAAGGGGCCGAGGCCCTCTTCGAACAGCGGCCGGATGTGGGCGGGGACGAAGCCGGGGAAGTCGAAGGCGCGCTGGTAGCCGGCCTTGCGGGCCTCGTCGCGGATCGAGTTGCCGTAGTCGAATACCTCGGCTCCGGCGTCGAGGAAGCCGACCATGGCCTCGACGTGGCGGGCCATCGACTCGCGGGAACGGCGGGTGAAGTCGGCGGGGTCCTTGCGGGCCTGCTCGTGCCACTCCTCGACGCTGACGCCCACGGGGAGGTAGGCCAGCGGGTCGTGCGCGGAGGTCTGGTCGGTCACGATGTCGATCGGCGCGCCCCTCTCGAGGAGCTGGGGGAACACCTCGGCGGCGTTGCCGGTGAGGCCGATGGACAGCGGGCGGCGGGCCTCCTTGGCCTCGATGGCGAGGCTCAGCGCGTGGTCCAGGTCGTCGGCGGCGACGTCGAGGTAGCGGTGGGCGATGCGGCGCTCGATGCGGGTGGGGTCGACGTCGACGCAGATCGCGACGCCGTCGTTCATCGTCACCGCGAGGGGCTGGGCGCCGCCCATGCCGCCGAGACCGGCGGTCAGGGTGATGGTGCCCGCGAGGGTGCCGTTGAACTTCTTGCGGGCGACCGCGCCGAAGGTCTCGTAGGTGCCCTGCAGGATGCCCTGGCTGCCGATGTAGATCCACGAGCCGGCGGTCATCTGCCCGTACATGGTCAGGCCGCGGGCCTCGAGGGAGCGGAACTCCTCCCAGTTGGCCCAGTCGCCGACCAGGTTGGAGTTGGCGAGCAGGACGCGCGGCGCCCACTCGCTGGTGCGCATGACGCCGACGGGCTTGCCGGACTGCACCAGCATCGTCTCGTCGTCCTTGAGCGTCTTGAGGGTGCGCACGATCGCATCGAAGGACGCCCAGTCGCGTGCGGCCTTGCCGGTTCCGCCGTAGACGACCAGGTCTTCGGGGTGCTCGGCGACCTCGGGGTCGAGGTTGTTCATGAGCATGCGCAGGGCGCCCTCCTGCTGCCAGCCGAGGCAGTTGAGTTCACTGCCACGGGGGGCGCGGATGTGGCGGGACTCGGGGGAAACGCCGGTCATGTTCTCTCCTGGTCGATGGCGGAGCGGTTGCGTGTTCCATGACAGGCGAGGCGCCGGACGCGTTCCAGCAGCGGCCGCCGACATTCTCGGATCCGAGAACGTCACTGATTGCCGGTGACGTGGGGCGCTCAGGGGCGCGGGTTCCGTGCGGGCCGCCTCGCCTAGGATTGCCGTGGTGTTCGCGAATGTGGCGCGACGGATCCATGGGGTACGAGGACGGTGGACGGCTTGGTCGTGGAGGCTGCGGAGATCGCCCGGCTCTATGCGCGGCAGACGCCCGGTTCCGCCCCGGCCTATCAGCGGATCAAGGACCTCGTGGCCGCGGAGATCGCGGGTGGGCGCTGGCGCGAGGGTGAGGCGCTTCCCTCGGAGAGCCAGTTCGTCGAGTCGCTGGGCCTGTCCCGTATGACGGTCAACCGCGCCCTGCGCGAGCTGAGCGCCGACGGGCTGCTCCGACGCGTCATGGGCGTGGGCACGTTCGTGGCGCGGCGCAAGAGCAGTTCCGCGCTGGCCGGGGTGCACAACATCGCCGACGAGGTCCGGGACCGCGGGCATGGCTACTCGGCCAGGGTGCTGTCCCTGCGCGAGGAGCTCCCCGACCCCGAGATCAGCGCACAGCTCGGCCTCGACGGGCGGCGCAGCGCGTTCCGCTCACGCGTCGTGCACCTGGAGGACGGTGCGGCGGTCCAGTTGGAGGACCGCTACGTCCACCCGGACTTCGCCCCCGGCTATCTCGACCAGGACTTCACCGCGGGTACGCCGTTCACGTTCCTGTCCGAGGTCGCCCCGCTGGGCAAGGGCGAGCACATCGTCGAGGCGGTCCTGCCGTCCGCCGAGGAGTGCGAGATCCTCGGCATCGGCCCGTCCGAACCGTGTCTGCTCATCCAGCGCCGCACCTGGTCCGGGGATGCCGTCGTGAGCGTCGCCCGGCTGATCCACCCCGGGTCCCGGTACCGCCTGGTGGGGACGTTCGACGCCCACTGAGCCGGGCTGCCGTCAACGTGCCCGGGTGGGGGCTGGTTTCGCGGTCGGGCGTCGGCCGGACATCGCGGCCGTCAGTCGTGCGGCCCCCTGCTCCAGGACCTCGCGGACGTGGTCGGTGTCGTGCCTGCTGTAGTGCCGTTGCCAGGTGCTGCTGAGTGCGGCGACGGGCCGTTCGTTGTGGTCGAAGGCCGCGACGCCCAGCGACCAGAAGCCCTCGGAGACCAGCTCGACCTCCTCCGACCAGCCGCGGGCGCGGTCGCGGGCCAGCAGGTCGAGGAGTTCCGACAGCGAGCGGGGTCCTTTGCCGGTACGCGTGATGAGATCCGCCTGCCGGGGGAAGAGAGCCCGCACCTGTGCCGGGGACACGTGGGCGAGAAGGGCGCGCCCGTTGGCCGTCAGGTGGGCGGGCAGCCGGACGCCGACGTCGGTGACGAGGGAGATGTCCGCGTCACCGGACCGGTTCGACGGCGGCCGTTCCTTGAGCAGGTAGACGGTCTCCGCGCCGTGGACGATGCCCAGGTGCACGGTCTGGCCCAGACGTGCCGAGGCGGTGCGCAGGATGGGGCGCGCGAGGCGCTCCAGCGGTTCGTGGCGCAGATAGGCCGAGCCGATCTCGAAGGACGCGACCCCGAGACCGTACGCCTGCTCCTTGGGGAGGTAGGTGACGAAGCCGCGGTCCACCAGGACCGAGAGGACGTGGTACGCGGACGATCTGGGGATGTCGAGTTCGCGGGCCAGGGCCGCGGCCTGGACGGGACCCGAGCGTCCGGCGAGGTGCAGCAGGATGTCCAGCGCGCGTCCGACGGCGGGCGAGGCACTGGACGCCGTTGTCCGTTCACCCATTGGTCCACCTCTTGACTCATCTGTATATACAGGAATATACAAGGGCCTTCGTCATGCGGGAGTGCTGACGAACGCCGTCGACCGGCATGTGATTCAGCCCCGCCACCTCACCCGGAACCCGGCGTTCCCAAGGAGGACCTGTTTTGTCCACCGACACCACGTCCCTGCAACGCGGACTCAAGTCCCGGCACATACGCTTCATCGCCCTGGGTTCCGCCATCGGGACCGGCCTGTTCTACGGCTCCTCGGAGTCCATCAAGGCGGCGGGGCCCGCCGTCCTGCTGGCCTATCTGATCGGTGGCGCCGCGGTCTTCCTCGTCCTGCGCTCGCTGGGCGAGATGGCGGTGAGCAGCCCGTGCGCCGGATCCTTCGGCGAATACGCCACAAAGTACCTCGGACCGCTGCCGGGTTTCCTCACCGGCTGGACGTACGCCCTCGAAATGGTCTTCGTCTGTCTCGCGGACATCACGGCGCTCGGCGTCTACATGAGCTTCTGGTTCCCGGACGTGCCACGGTGGATCTGGCTCCTCGCGGCCGTCGGCATCATCGGCGCGATGAACCTGTTCAGCGTCAAGGTCTTCGGTGAGCTGGAGTTCTGGCTCTCCTTCGCCAAGGTCGTCGCCATCATCGCGATGATCCTCGCCGGCCTTGCGATCATCGTCTTCGGCTTCGGCGGCAACGGCGACGCGGGCGTCTCGAACCTGTGGAGCAACGGCGGGTTCATGCCCAACGACGTCCGGGGCCTGGTCCTGTCCTTCGCCGTGGTGATGTTCGCCTTCGGTGGCACGGAGATCATCGGCGTCACCGCCGGCGAGGCGCAGAACCCGGAGAAGACCATTCCGAGCGCCGTGAACTCCATCCCGATCCGCATCGTGCTCTTCTACGTGCTGACGCTCGCGGTCCTCATGTCGCTCAACCCGTGGGAGCACATCGGCGCGAAGGGCAGCCCGTTCGTCGAGATCTTCGCCGGCATCGGCGTCGCCTCCGCGGCCACCGTGCTGAACGTCGTGGTCATCATCGCGGCCCTGTCCGCGATCAACAGCAACATCTTCGCCGCCGGACGCATCATGTACGGCATGGCCGAGCGCAACCAGGCGCCGTCCGTCATGCGCCGCCTGTCCCGCAACGGCGTGCCGTGGATGACCGTCGTCATCATGATCGGCGCACTCCTCTTCGGCGTGCTCCTGAACTACCTCATGCCCGAGCGGGTGTTCCTCGTCATCGCCTCGATCGCGACCTTCGCCACGGTGTGGGTCTGGCTGATGATCCTGCTGTCCCAGGTCAGCGCGCGCCGCAGGATGTCCGCGCAGGAGGTCGCCGCGCTGAAGTACCCGGCGCCGTTCTGGCCCTACGGCCAGATCATCACCATCACCTTCATGGTCTGCGTCGTGGTGCTCCTCGCGTTCTCGGACAGCACCCGGATCGCGCTGGTCGTCGGCGGGGTGTGGCTGGCCCTGATGACGTGCGTGTACTACCTCTGGCTGCGCCCCCGGGCCCGCCGGGCGGCAGCGGCCGACACCGCACCGCAGGTCCCGTACGAGAACGAGTCCGCCGAAGGCCGGGAGCCCTCGGACGAGGATGACGCCAGGGCCGGGACGGAGCCCGTGCACCAGCGATAACGGCGACAGAAAGGGCCGGCGGAACCGCGAGAGCGACGGTTCCGCCGGCCCTTTCTGCGTGAGGCGGAGGCCGCCGCCGAGCCCGTGATCAGGGCGAGATCCCGCTGCATGCGCAACTGTCTGGGATCCCAGACAGTAACCCTCCGCAGCCACTGACGAAGACGTTCCGTTTTCGGGCTTCATGGAGTCATGAACGAAACCTTCGTAGGGGTCGGCCCCCTCTCCGTCGCCGATGTCGTGTCCGTCGCCCGGCACGGGGCCCGCGTGACCCTCACCCACGAAGCCCTGGGCGAGATAGCCCAGAGCCGCAAGGTGGTCGAGAACCTCGCCAACGACGTCGTGCCCCACTACGGCGTCTCCACGGGCTTCGGTGCCCTGGCCACCCGCCACATCCCGCTGGAGCTGCGCGCGCAGCTCCAGCGCAGCCTCGTGCGCTCGCACGCCGCCGGCTCCGGCGCCGAGGTCGAGCGCGAGGTCGTCCGCGCCCTCATGCTCCTGCGTCTGTCGACGCTCGCCACCGGCCGCACCGGTGTGCGCCCCGACACCGCCCAGGCCTACGCCGACCTGCTCAACGCCGGCATCACCCCGGTCGTCCACGAGTACGGCTCGCTCGGCTGCTCCGGCGACCTCGCGCCGCTCGCCCACTGCGCCCTCGCCGTCATGGGCGAGGGCCAGGTGCGTGACGCGAAGGGCGACCTGATGCCCGCCGCGGACGCGCTCGCCGCCGCCGGCCTCTCCCCCGTCACGCTGCACGAGAAGGAGGGCCTGGCCCTCATCAACGGCACCGACGGCATGCTCGGCCAACTCGTCATGGCCGCGCACGACTTGCAGATGCTGCTGCGCACCGCCGACATCGCCGCCGCCATGAGCGTCGAGGGCCAGCTCGGCACGGACGCCGTGTTCGCCGCCGACCTCCAGGCCCTGCGCCCGCACCCGGGCCAGGGTTCGAGTGCCGCCAACCTCACCGCCCTTCTGAAGGGTTCGGAGATCGTCGCGAGCCACCGCGGTCCGGAGTGCACTCGGGTCCAGGACGCGTACTCGTTGCGCTGCACCCCGCAGGTCCACGGCGCCGCCCGCGACACGCTGGCGCACGCCGAGACGGTCGCCGCGCGTGAGCTGGCCAGCGCCATCGACAACCCCGTCGTCACGCCGGACGGCCGCGTCGAGTCCAACGGCAACTTCCACGGCGCGCCCGTGGCCTGTGTCCTGGACTTCCTGGCCATCTCCGTCGCCGACGTGGCCTCCGTCAGTGAGCGGCGTACCGACCGCTTCCTCGACGTCGCGCGCAACCACGGCCTGAACGCGTTCCTCGCCGACGACCCGGGCGTGGACTCCGGCCACATGATCGCCCAGTACACCCAGGCGGGCATCGTCTCCGAGCTCAAGCGCCTCGCCGCGCCCGCCTCGGTCGACTCCATCCCCTCCAGCGCCATGCAGGAGGACCACGTCTCCATGGGGTGGGCCGCGGCCCGCAAGCTGCGCCGCGCCATCGACGGCCTGACCCGCGTGGTCGCCGTCGAGATCCTCACCGCGGCCCGCGCGCTCGACCTCCGTGGCCCCCTGGCCCCGGCGCCCGCCACGGCGGCCGTCCTGGCCGGACTGCGCCGCGATGTCGAGGGCCCCGGCACCGACCGGTACCTCGCTCCCGAGATCGAGGCCGCCGTGCAGTTCGTGGCCACCGGCGGCGCCCTCGCGGCCGCCGAGTCGGTGACCGGCCCGCTGGGCTGAACCGATCGGGCCCGGTCCTTGTAACCGTTCGCACCTGGTTCCCGTGACCGTTCGGGCCTGGTCCGAGTAAGCCGAACTCCCGCCGCCGGTCCGTCCGGCGGCGGGAGTTCGGCTTCTGCGTGAGGCGTACGCGCACGCGCACTGCTTCTAGGTGAGGTGTCCCGCCGTCCGCGTATGCGCCTGGGCGTCGGCCACCCCGCCGATGCGCCGGCTCAGTTGGTTCGCCGTGCGGGTCACCTGCGCGGCGATCCGCCGCTGTTGCTCGGCCCCGACCTCGTCGCCGGGAAAGGTGACCGCCACACCGGCGACAGGGTGTGCGCCGTGGTCGAGGACGGCGGCCGCCACGGACGCGAAGCCGGGCGTCACCTCGCCGTCCTCCGTGGCGTACCCGCGTCGGCGTGCTTCCACGAGGAGTTGGCGCAGCGCGGTCAGCGAACCGGGACCGGACTCGTTGAGCAGGACGAAGGCCGACGCGTCGGGGAACAGGGCCCGCACCTGCGCCTGCGGCAGCCGGGCCAGGACCGCCCGGCCGCTGGCGGTGAGGTGGGCCGGCAGCCGCACCCCCACCTCGGTCACCAGGGGCGAACGTCCGGGCGCCCGTTCCTCGATCACGTAGATGACCTCGCGGCCATGGAGTACAGCGAGGTGCGCGTTGTGGCCCGTGCTGTCGACGAGCTTCGCCAGCGGCACACGTGCCAGGCGCTGGAAGGGCGCCTGCCTGCTGTATCCGGAGGCGAGTTCGAAGGCGCCGACGCCCAGTCCGTAGCGTCGCTCCTCCAGCAGGTGCACGACGAAGCCCTCGCGCGCCAGGGTGTCGAGCAGGTGGTACGTCGTCGAACGGGGAAGCCCGACGTCACGGCTGATCGCCGCGGCGGGAACGGGCCCTGCCTGGCCCGCGAGATAGCGGAGGATGGCCAGCACCTGGGCGGCGGCGGGAACGGGAGACATACCGGGAGGTTACGTCCGCCCGTCGGTCCCGCCACGGACCACCCGTACGAAGTCTGGGATACGAGACGCAATGCGAGCGGCGGCCCTGGCACCGCCCACGGCATCTGGTGCTTGATGGAAGCCCCCGGTGCTGACGCGCGACGGAACGCCGTCCGCACCGGGGCACTCACTCATCCGCTGCCCGGCCGTGTGCCCACGGATCACGCCGCGCCGCCAGGACCTGGCCGCAGCATCCACGGAGAGATTCACATGCCAGTCCCCCAGCCCCTCGCCGAAGCCGGTCGCGCAGGTGCCGAACTGCCCGGCGCCTCCACGCTCATCACGAACATCGGCGCCCTGGTCACCAACGACGCCACGCGCGGGACGGGGCCGCTCGGCCTGATCACCGACACCGCGCTGGTCATCTCCGGCACCGACGGCGCCTGGGTGGGCCCTGGAGCAGAGGCGCCCGCGACCGACCGCAGCTTCGACGCCCAGGGCCGGGCGGCCGGTCCCGGGTGCGTCGACTCGCACTCCTGGCGCACCGGCCGGACCGCCTGAGAAATGCCACGCGCCGCCCCGTACGCGCGCCACCCCCGTTCGACCACCGCCCTCCCGAGACACGACGTCACAAACGAGGAAGCCACACGATGGGTGACACACCCGCCAATCCGCCTGCCGGCGTCTACAGCAGCGTCCGTCAGCTGCGTGCCGACGCCTGGAGCTCACTGACCGAACTCGCGCGCCGGTGGGCGTCCGACACCTCGAGCGCGGCCCGCCGGCAGGCGACGCAGGAGCGGCTGGACGAACTCTTCCGTCAGTTGCTGCCGATCGAGAACTGCTGGGCCTTCCCCGGCAGGTCCGCCTTCACGGAGCTGCGCCGCCTGCGCACGGCCGAGGACCGGTACGGCCTGGCCCGGCGCACGGAGGAGCTGCATCGCGCCCTGGGCACGGAGTCGTACCGCAGCGCGACACCCCGCAAGGCCGAACCGACCGCTCCGGCCGGGGAGGAACCGCTTCCGGGCGGGACGACGCCCAAGCCGTACTTCGAGGTCCTCGTCGTCGGCGAACTGACCGCGGCGGAGGAGGAGGCGTTGCGCATCTCGCTGCGCGGCCGGCGCCGCGCCGAGGACGAGTTCGTGTACGAGATCGTCGTCGCGCCCAGCTTCGAGGACGCGGTGATGGCGGTCCTGGTCAACCCCGGCCTTCAAGCCGTGGTCATCCACCGGAGGTTCGCCGACCGTTCCCCGTACGACCTGAGTGTCGTCGCGGGTCTCGTCGAAGAGCCGCAGGCCGACCCGTCGACGCAGGACGGGCCCTACGAGCAGCGGGCGCAGGCACTCGGTGCGCGGCTGCTCGAACTGCGACCCGAGATGGACCTCTATCTCATGACCGACGGCTCGGTGGAGCGGATCGCCGGTGTGCTCAGCAGCGGATTCGCCCGGGTCTTCCACGCGCGCGAAGGGCTGCTCGAACTCCACCTGTCGATTCTGCACGGCGTCCGCGAACGCTTCCGCGCACCGTTCTTCACCGCGCTCAGAGCGCACAGCAGACGTCCGACGGGTGTCTTCCACGCGCTGCCCATCTCCCGTGGAACATCGCTGCTGACCTCGCACTGGATCCCCGAGATGGTCGAGTTCTACGGGCTGAACATCTTCCTCGCCGAGACGTCCGCCACCTCGGGCGGCCTCGACTCCTTGCTGGAGCCGACGGGCCCGCTGCGGGAGGCCCAGGACCTCGCCGCGAAGACGTTCGGAGCGCGCCAGTCGTACTTCGTCACCAACGGCACTTCCACGGCCAACAAGGTGGTCGTACAGGCCCTGGTGCGGCCGGGCGACATCGTCCTGGTGGACCGCAACTGCCACAAGTCCCACCACTACGGGCTGATGCTCGCGGGCGCCCAGGTGGTCTACCTCGACGCCTATCCCCTGGACCGCTACGGCATGTACGGCGCCGTGCCGGTGAAGGAGATCAAGCGCAAGCTGCTGGAGCTGCGGCGGGCCGGTCTCCTCGACCGCGTCAAGATGCTGATGCTGACCAACTGCACCTTCGACGGCATCGTGTACAACCCGACGCGGGTGATGGAGGAGTGCCTGGCGCTCAAGCCCGATCTGGCGTTCCTGTGGGACGAGGCGTGGTTCGCCTTCGCCCGCTTCCACCCGGTCTACCGCCGGCGCACCGCCATGGCGGCGGCCCGCACGCTCACGGAGGGCCTGCGCGGCCAGGAGCTCGCCGAGCGATACGCCCTACAGCAGCAGGAGTTGGGCGACGACCCCGACGACGAGACACTCCTCGACCGCCGACTCGTCCCCGACCCCGCCGAGGCCCGGATCCGGGTGTACGCCACACAGTCGACGCACAAGACGCTCACGTCGCTGCGCCAGGGCTCCATGATCCACGTCTTCGACCAGGACTTCAGCCACCGCACGGCGGAGACGTTCCGCGAGGCGTACATGACGCACACCTCCACCTCCCCCAACTACCAGATCCTCGCCTCCCTCGACCTGGGCCGAAGACAGGCCGCGCTGGAGGGGTTCGAACTGGTGCAGAAGCAGCTCGAACAGGCAGGGGTACTGCGCGACGCGATCGACCAACACCCCGTGCTCAGCCGGTACTTGCGCTTCCTGACGACGCCCGACCTGATCCCTGGCGAGTTCCGGGCCTCCGGCGTGGAACAGCCGTTGCGGACGGGCCTGGCGCGGATGTCGACCGCGTGGGAGGACGACGAGTTCGTGCTCGACCCGACCCGGGCGACCCTGCACATCGGCCTCACGGGCATCGACGGGGACACGTTCAAGCACGAGCACCTGATGGACCGCTACGGGGTGCAGGTCAACAAGAGCACCCGCAACACGCTGCTGTTCATGACGAACATCGGCACCACCCGCAGCGCCGTCGCCTACCTCATCGAGGTACTCCTCAAGATCGTCGAGGAACTGGAGGACCGCAAGGACGAGTTGGGCCCGCCGGCGCTGCGCCGGCAAGACGCCGACACTGCCCGGGACACCGTCGTCGCCCTGCCCAACTTCAGCTCCTTCCATCCCGCCTTCCGACCGGGAGGCCGTACGCCCGAGGGGGACATCCGCCGGGCCTTCTACCTGGCCTACGACGAGACCCAGTGCGAGTACCTGTCCGCGGACGAGGTCACCGAGGCCATGACCGGTGGCCGGGACGTCGTCTCGGCCACCTTCGTGACGCCGTACCCGCCCGGATTCCCCGTGCTGGTCCCCGGTCAGGTCGTCAACGACGCCGTACTGGACTACATGCGGGCTCTCGACACCCGGGAGATCCACGGATACCGGCCGGAGACCGGCTACCGCGTGTTCACCGAGCAGGCACTGAAGGAGCAGCAAACGCTCCTGGAGTCCGCCAACGGGGCCTGGGCGGCCACCTGATCGGTCCGGTCCGGTGCCGGAGCGTCCTCCTTGCCTCCTTGCCTCCTTGCCGCGCTTCGACGAGGGCGATGGGCGCGCGGGGCCAAGGCCGATCCCTCGACACGAGGTTACCGACCGCTTAGTATCCGCAGGCAGCGTAGGCAACCCTCGCGTATCCCACGACAGACAGTCGCCGGCCGTCAGCCCTGGCAATCAGCGCGGACGGCCACGACGGAGAGGCCGCCCATGAACGGCGCGCAGTCGCTGATCCGAACTCTCGTCCGTACCGGTGTCGACGTGTGCTTCGCCAACCCCGGCACATCGGAGATGCACTTCGTCGCCGCGCTCGACGCCGTACCCGAAATGCGGGGCGTGCTCGGCCTGTTCGAGGGTGCCGTCACCGGGGCCGCCGACGGATACGCGCGTATCGCAGGGAAGCCGGCCGCCACGCTGCTGCATCTGGGCCCCGGCCTCGGCAACGGGCTGGCCAATCTCCACAACGCGCGGCGAGCCCACACCCCCGTCGTGAACGTGGTGGGTGACCACGCCACCCATCACAAGAAGTACGACGCTCCGCTGGAGTCCGACATCGATCCGGTGGCCGGTTCGGTGAGCGGCTGGGTGCGGCGCAGCGACCGGGTCGCCGAGGTCGGGGCCGACGCCGCGGCCGCGGTGGCGGCCTCGACGGAGGCGCCGGGACAGGTCGCGACGCTGATCCTGCCCGCCGACGCGTCCTGGGACGAGGGCGGTCAGGTCGCCGAACCACTGCCCTCGCCCGCCCCCGCGGCCCCCGACCCGCAGACGGTGTCGTCCATCGCCGACATCCTGCGCAGCGGCGAACCCGCCGCGCTGCTGATCGGCGGTCCGGCCTGCCGCGAGCCCGGCCTCCTCGCGACCAGCCGGATCGCGAACGCCACCGGCGTGCGCGCACTGGCGGAGACCTTCCCCGCCCGACTGGAGCGCGGCGCGGGCCTGCCCGCCATCGAGCGCCTCCGCTACCTCGCCGAGCAGGCCGTCCGCCAACTCGACGGCGTCAAGCACCTGATCGTGGCGGGCACCCGTTCCCCGGTGTCGTTCTTCGCCTACCCCGGTAAGCCGAGCGACCTGGTACCGGAGGGCGCCCAGGTGCACACCCTCGCCGATCCGTCCCAGGACGTGGTGGCCGCCCTGGAGGCGCTGGCCGAGCAGGTGGCCGCGGACACGCCCCCGACCCTGGCCGAGCCCGCCCTCCCGTCGCTCCCGAGCGGCCCCCTCACCGCGAACAACTGGGCCGAAGTCGTCGGCGCCCTGCTGCCCGCCGGCGCGATCATCTCGGACGAGGCGAACACCTCCGGCGCGGCCCTGCCGGCGGCGACGGCCGGCGCGCCCCGGCACGACGTCCTCACGCTGACCGGCGGCGCCATCGGGCAGGGCATCCCGGTGGCCACCGGTGCTGCGATCGCGGCACCGGACCGGCCGGTCGTCAACCTGGAGGCCGACGGCAGCGCGATGTACACGATCTCGGCCCTGTGGACCCAGGCACGCGAGAACCTCGACGTCACCACCGTCATCCTGAACAACAGCGCCTACGCCGTACTGCGTCTCGAAATGCTCCGGGTCGGCGCCGACCTCTCGGGCCCTGCCGCGAAGACACTGCTCGACCTCTCCTCGCCCGACCTGAACTTCGCCAAGATCGCGGAAGGGATGGGTGTCCCGTCGTCACGGGCGACCAGCTGCGAGGAACTCGCCGAGCAGCTCCGCCGCGCGTTCGCGGAACCGGGCCCCCATCTGATCGACGCCGTGGTCCCGCCTCACCTGTAGGGCTACTCGGGCAGGGGCCGGTCCTGCACCACGTTCTTCATGACGAGGGTGGAGGTCAGGCGCTGCACGCCGGGCAGCTGGGCCAGTTGCCGGTCGTAGAGCTGCTGGTAGGCGGCGAGGTCCGCGGTGGCCACGCGCAGCAGGTAATCCGGATCACCGAAGAGGCGTTGCGCCTGGATGACGTGAGGGATCGCGGTCACGGCCTCCTCGAAGGCGGTGACGGTGTCGCGGTTCTCCCAGCGCAGGGTGGCGAAGACAAGGGCTTCGAAATCCAGGCCGACGGCCGCAGGGTCGACGACGGCGCGATAGCCGCGGATGGCGCCCTCACGTTCGAGGTCCCGCAACCGACGATGGCAGGGCGAGACGCTCAGCTGCACGCGGGCGGCCAGCTCGGTGATGGTCAGGCGGCCGTCCAGCTGCAGCTCGGTAAGAATTTTCCGGTCCATGGCGTCCATGGAGAAGATTCTCCCCCAGATCGCGCGATCATGGAGTAAAGGCAGAAACACTTTCGGACACATCGCACCTAATCTTCCCTCTCAAGCACGGAAAGCGAGAGGGATCGACTGATGGACACGACAACGGTGGCGGCATTTCTGGCGGTCGATCTTCTGCTGGTGTTCACACCGGGCGCGGACTGGGCCTACGCGATCTCGGCCGGCCTTCGGGACCGGTCGGTCGTCCCGGCGGTCACCGGGCTGATAGCCGGATACGTGGGCTACACGTTGCTCGCCGCCGTGGGGCTGGTGGCGATCGTGGCGAGTTCGGCGACCGTCCTCACCACGCTCACCATCTCCGGCGCCGTCTATCTGATGTGGCTGGGCTGGGGCGTTCTGCGCAGGCCGGCGGCGCTGGGCGCGTCCACCGAGCCGATGGCCACCTCACGCGGGCAGATCATGCTCAAGGGCGCCGGGATCAGCGGGCTCAACCCCAAGGCGCTGCTGCTGTACTTCTCGCTGTTCCCGCAGTTCGTCCACCCCGCGGACGGCTGGCCGGTCGCCGCGCAGACGGGGCTGCTCAGCGCACTCCACATGACGGCGTGCGGCGTCGTCTACCTCTCGGTCGGTGTTCTCGCCCGTACCGTCCTGAGGACCCGGCCTTCGGCAGCCCGGGCCGTCACCCGCGCCTCCGGCGCCATGATGATCGTCATCGGCGGCTTCCTTCTGGCCGAACGCCTGGCCGTCTGACGAAGGCGGCCTCACAGCGCTCACCCACAGAACCCGATGTCCGACGAAGGAGAACACGTGGAAGGCAACGAGCAGCAGGAACAGGCGAGCACCGAGGTGCGGGAGCGCGTGCGGGCCAGCTTCGACCGACAGGGACTGATGGCCCACCTCGGTGCGCGGCTCACGCGCATCGCACCGGGCGTCGTGCACATCGTGCTCCCGGCCCGGCCCGAAGTGACCCAGCAGCACGGCTACTTCCACGCCGGTGCCACCAGTTCCGTCGCCGACAGCGCCGGCGGCTACGCGGCCTTCACGCTGTTCCCCGAGAACACCGAGGTGCTCACGGTCGAATACAAGATCAACCTGCTCGCACCCGCCCTCGGGAACCACCTCGAGGCCGTGGGAACCGTCCTCAAGGCCGGACGGACCCTGACCGTGTGCCAACTGGAGGTTTTCGCGGCCCAGGACGACGGCACCCGCAAGCTCGTGGCCAACGGGCAGCAGACACTGATCCGGGTGAACAGGGCCGAGCGGTGAGTGGTGGCGCCCTGGCCACTCCCTCTCATCGAGCGTTCCCTCTACCTCAACTTTAGGGTGAGACTTCGGCATCCCTCCCTTGCCGGCTACGGGGGTCATGTCCACGCCCCACTGCCCGGCAAGGCGGGCACCCGTGGGGCCCGGCCGGGCCCAAGAGCTCCTGGCGGCGACCGCCCGGGCGATGTCCTCGCAGGTCGCGTGCAGGCCCCGGCTACACCCCAAGACCTCGCCGGGCGCCGCGCGCCGACCCACCGGGCGGAGAGCCTCCGGCGCGTCAGGAATTCGTCGACTCGCTGCCCTGACACATGAGTTGGACCCGCGGCCAGGGCCACGGGCCATGGTCAGATGGCGTCGCGCACGGCCCGTTCGAAGCCCTCGACATGCGCGCGGGCGATCTGGGCCGCCGCATCCGGCTCACCGGCGACGATCGCGTCGATCAGGGGTCCGTGCTCCTCGACGTGGCCGGCCATGTCGGCGAGCCGGTCGATGAACAGGCACCAGATCCGCGTGGCCAGGTTGTCGTGCCGGATGAGGGTGTCTTCCAGGTACGGATTGTGCGTGGCGGCGTACACGGCACGGTGGACCTTGAGGTCCAGGTGCATCAGCTCGGCCGCGTCGCCGTGCCGGGGATCCACGCCTGCCAGCTCACGCCGCACGGCCGCCAGGGCCGCACGATCCTCGGCCGTGGCCCGCCTCGCCGCACGGGCGGCGGCCAAGGGCTCGAGTTCCAGGCGGACTTCGGAGATATGGGCGAGGTCGGTGATGTTCACTTCGGTCGCGAAGGTGCCGCGCCTGGGGTAGGTCGTGACGAGGCGCTCGTACTGGAGCCGCTTGAGAGCCTCGCGCACCGGAGTGCGGCCGACCCCGAGGGACTGGGCGAGCTGGTCCTCGTTGATGGGCGCGCCCGGGCGAATGTCGAGCATCACGAGCTGGTCGCGGATGGCGCGGTAGGCGCGCTCGGCGAGCGACAGCTCCTCGCCACCGACCGTCGGCTCGGTCGCCACGTGCTGCATGAGGCCCCCTTGACCCGTCCATCGAGGTCCCATACCTTACCGCACAGACTGATATATCAGTTGCTCATTAGTCGGCTCTCAGAATGGTGTGCAGATGGCAACGGACGCCCAGTCGATCACCGCGCCTACGACCCCCGCTTCGCTCCACACCCTTGCGCTCAGCGAGCTCGACCCGGACATCGCCGCCGCCGTCGACGCCGAGCTGCACCGCCAGCAGTCGACGCTGGAGATGATCGCGTCGGAGAACTTCGCCCCGGCCGCCGTCATGGAGGCCCAGGGGTCGGTCCTCACCAACAAGTACGCCGAGGGCTACCCCGGCCGCCGCTACTACGGCGGCTGCGAACACGTGGACGTCATCGAGCAGTTGGCCATCGACCGGGTCAAGGACCTGTTCGGCGCCGAGGCCGCGAACGTACAGCCGCACTCGGGCGCCCAGGCCAACGCCGCCGCGATGTTCGCACTCCTCAGCCCGGGCGACACGATCCTCGGCCTCGACCTGGCACACGGCGGCCACCTCACCCACGGCATGCGCATCAACTTCTCCGGCAAGCTCTACAACGTCGTGCCGTACCACGTAGGCGAGTCCGACCTGCGTATCGACATGGACGAGGTCGAGCGGCTCGCGCGCGAGCACCGGCCCAAGCTGATCGTCGCCGGCTGGTCGGCCTACCCCCGCCGCCTCGACTTCGCCGCGTTCCGGCGGATCGCCGACGAGGTGGGCGCCTATCTGATGGTGGACATGGCGCACTTCGCCGGGCTCGTCGCGGCCGGCCTGCACCCAAGTCCCGTTCCTTACGCGGACGTTGTCACGACCACCACCCACAAGACCCTCGGCGGTCCGCGCGGCGGAGTGATCCTCAGCCGGGCCTGCCTCGCCAAGAAGATCAACTCCGCGGTCTTCCCCGGACAGCAGGGCGGGCCCCTCGAGCACGTCATCGCGGCGAAGGCGGTGGCCTTCAAGGTGGCGGCGAGCGAGGAGTTCAAGGAGCGCCAGCAGCGCACCCTGGACGGCGCCCGCATCCTGGCCGGGCGACTGCTCAGCGACGATGTGGCCGAGGCCGGGATCACCGTGCTCACCGGCGGCACCGAGGTCCACCTGGTCCTCGTCGACCTGCGGAACTCCGCGCTCGACGGGCGGCAGGCCGAGGACCGCCTGCACCGCGTCGGCATCACCGTCAACCGCAACGCGGTGCCGTTCGACCCGCGCCCGCCGATGGTCTCGTCCGGCCTGCGGATCGGCACGCCGGCGCTGGCCACGCGCGGCTTCGGCACCGAGGAGTTCCGCGAGGTCGCCGACATCATCGCCGGGACGCTCACGCCCGAACACCTCGGCGAGGAGCAGGCGAGCCTGCTGCGCGACCGGGTCGGGAAGCTCGCCGACGCGTTCCCCCTGTACCCCCACCTGCCTCGCCTGAACGGAGACGCGGCATGACCGCCCAGCCGCAGCAGCCGCTGCCGGAACACCCGGACTTCCTCTGGCGCAACCCCGCACCGCGCTCCTCGTACGACGTCGTCATCGTCGGCGCGGGCGGCCACGGCCTGGCGACCGCCTACTACCTCGCGAAGGAACACGGCATCACCAATGTCGCGGTCCTGGAGAAGGGCTGGCTGGCCGGTGGCAACATGGCCCGCAACACCACCATCATCCGCTCCAACTACCTGTGGGACGAGAGCGCGGCGATCTACGAGCACGCGCTCAAGCTGTGGGAAGGACTCCCGGAGGAGCTGGACTACGACTTCCTGTTCAGCCAGCGCGGCGTCCTCAACCTCGCGCACACCCTCCAGGACGTGCGCGAGGGCATGCGCCGCGCCAATGCCAACCGGCTCAACGGCGTCGACGCCGAATGGCTCGACCCGGACCAGGTCGCCGAGGTCTGCCCCATCCTCAACGTCTCCCCGCACACCCGGTACCCGGTGCTCGGCGGCACCTTCCAGCCCCGCGCGGGCATCGCCAAGCACGACCACGTCGCCTGGGCGCTCGCCCGCCGCGCCGACGAGATGGGCGTCGACCTGATCCAGGGCTGCGAGGTCACCGGCTTCGTCAAGGACGGCGAGAGGATCGTGGGAGTCGAGACCAACCTCGGCCGCATCAACGCCGGCCGGGTCGGCCTCGCGGCCGCCGGGCACAGCAGCGTGCTCGCCGAGCGGGCCGGAGTCCGCCTCCCCGTCCAGTCCCACCCGCTCCAGGCGCTCGTCTCCGAGCTCCACGAGCCCGTCCACCCCACCGTCGTCATGTCGAACCACGTCCATGTCTACGTCTCCCAGGCACACAAGGGCGAACTGGTGATGGGCGCGGGCGTCGACTCGTACAACGGCTACGGGCAGCGCGGCTCCTTCCATGTGATCGAGGAGCAGATGGCCGCGGCCGTCGAACTGTTCCCGATCTTCGCGCGGGCGCACGTACTGCGGACCTGGGGCGGCATCGTCGACGTCACCCCGGACGCCTCGCCGATCATCAGCGCCACTCCCGTGGAGAACCTCTTCGTCAACTGCGGCTGGGGCACCGGCGGTTTCAAGGCCACCCCGGCCGCCGGCTGGACCTTCGCGCACACCATCGCGACGGGTGAGGCGCACCCGCTCAACGCCCCCTTCGCCCTCGACCGCTTCACGACGGGCGCACTGATCGACGAACACGGCGCCGCGGCCGTGGCCCACTGAGAGGACGCTGCTGCGATGCTGCTGATCGACTGCCCATGGTGCGGTCCCCACAACGAGAGCGAATACCACTACGGGGGCCAGGCCCACGTCCCGTACCCCGAGAACCCCGCCGACCTCGACGACCGGCAGTGGGCCGAGTACGTCTTCTACCGGGACAACCCGAAGGGCCCCTTCGCCGAGCGGTGGATGCACAGCCACGGATGCCGCCGCTGGTTCAACGCCCTGCGCGACACCGTCAGTTACGAGGTGCTCGCCACCTACCGGCTCGACGAGCCGCGCCCCGAACCCCGCGTCACCGACCCGGCCGGAGACCAGCGATGACCGACCAGCAGTTCCGGCTCGGCGACGAAGGCCGCGTCGACCGCACCACCTTCCTCCACTTCACCCTGGACGGAAGGGAGTTGACCGGCCACCCCGGCGACACCCTCGCCTCCGCCATGCTGGCGAACGGCATCGTGGAGGCCGCCCCGTCGCTCTACCGCGGCCGCCCGCGCGGCATCGTCTCGGCGGGCGTCGAGGAGGCCAACGCCCTGGTACAGCTCGGCGGTTCATGCTCGGAGGGCATGCTCCCGGCGACGACGGTGGAGCTGTACGACGGCCTGTCCGCGACCACGCTGTCCGGCATGGGACGACTCGACCCGACCCCCGACCCCGCCGTCTACGACAAGAAGTACGTCCACACCGACGTCCTGGTCGTCGGCGCGGGCCCGGCCGGGCTCACGGCTGCCGCCGCGGCAGCCGAGTCCGGCGCGCGCGTGATCCTGGTGGACGACCAGCCTGAACTGGGTGGCGCACTGCTCTCCGAACGCACGCGGCCGGAGTGGGTGGCCGAGGTCCGCGCGGCGCTCGACACGGCCCCCGAAGTCACTGTCCTGACGCGCACCACGGCATTCGGGTCGTACGACGACAACTACGTCCTCGCCCTGGAGCGGCGCACCGACCACCTCGGAGCCGACGCACCCGACCCTTCCTCGGGTGTCTCGCGCCAACGGCTGTGGCACATCCGCGCCCGCCAGGTGGTCCTGGCGACCGGAGCGCACGAGCGTCCCCTGACGTTCGCCGGCAACGACCGCCCCGGCGTGATGCTCGCCGCGTCCGTACGCACGTACGTCAACCGGTACGGCGTGGCCCCGGGCAGGCGAGCCGTGGTAGCCACCACCAACGACAGCGCGTACGAAACGGTCGCCGATCTGCGCGCAGCCGGGATCGACATCGCCGCCGTCGTGGACGCACGGCCCGAACTGTCGCAGCGGGCCGCCGAGATCGCCACGGCGACCGGGGTACGGGTGCTACCGGGCCGCGCAGTGGTCGACACCACGGGCGAGTCCCGGATCACCGGCGTGACCGTCCAGACTCTCGACGCGGACAGCCGACTCACCGGCGAGGTCAAGGAGCTCGACTGCGACCTGCTCGCCGTCTCGGGCGGCTGGAGTCCGGTCGTCCACCTGCACAGCCAGCGCCAGGGCAAGCTGCGCTGGGACGACGACCTGGTCGCGTTCGTACCCGACGGCACAGTGCGGGACCAGCAGATCGTCGGCGCGGCGCGTGGGACGTACGGTCTCGGCGGGGCTCTGGCCGAAGGCGCGCGAGCCGGTGCGCTGGCAGCGACCAAGGCGGGATTCCCCGTTCCGGTGCCCGCCGCACCGTCCGAAGACCCACGGCCCGACGTCCGCGCCCTGTGGCTGGTGCCCTCCCCCACCGGCGAACCCGGCACCTGGGACACCCACTTCGTCGATCTCCAGCGCGACGTCACCGTCGCCGACGTCTGGCGGTCCACCGGCGCCGGCATGCGCGGCGTCGAGCACGTCAAGCGCTACACCTCCCTCGGCACGGCGAACGACCAGGGTAAGACGTCCGGCGTCAACGCCATCGGCGTGATCGCCGAGGCCCTCGGCGCGGGCGCGTCACCCGGCGAGATCGGCACCACCGCCTACCGGGCGCCCTACACGCCGGTGGCCTTCGCCGCCCTCGCCGGGCGTGAGCGCGGGGACCTCTTCGACCCGGAGCGCACCACGCCCATCCACAGCTGGCACGTCGCCCACGGCGCCGAGTTCGAGGACGTCGGGCAGTGGAAGCGGCCCTGGTACTACCCCCGGCCCGGCGAGGACATGGACGCGGCCGTCGCACGCGAGTGCCGCGCGGCCCGCGAAGGCGTGGCGTTCATGGACGCCACCACCCTCGGCAAGATCGAGATCTGGGGCGCGGACGCGGGCGAGTTCCTCAACCGCGTCTACACCAACGCCTTCAGGAAGCTCAAGCCCGGCATGGCCCGCTACGGCGTGATGTGCAAGCCCGACGGCATGATCTTCGACGACGGCGTGACGCTGCGCCTCGACGAGAACCGCTACTTCATGACCACCACGACGGGTGGCGCCGCCGGGGTCCTGGACTGGCTGGAGGAGTGGCTGCAGACCGAGTGGCCCGAGCTCGACGTCCACTGCACCTCGGTGACCGAACAGTGGGCGACGGTCGCCGTCGTCGGCCCGAAGTCACGTGACGTCATCGCGAAGCTCGCCCCCGAACTCGACGTCTCCGCCGAGGCGTTCCCTTTCATGGCCTTCCGCGAGACGACGCTGGCCTCGGGCATCCCGGCCCGCGTCTGCCGGATCTCCTTCTCCGGCGAGCTCGCCTTCGAAATCAACGTCTCCTCCTGGTACGGCCGAGCCGTCTGGGAGCAGGTGTACGAGGCCGGGAAGCCGTACGACATCACTCCCTACGGCACCGAGACGATGCACGTCCTGCGCGCCGAGAAGGGATTCATCATCGTCGGCCAGGACACCGACGGCACCGTCACCCCGCAGGACGCGAACATGGACTGGGTGGTCTCCAAGCGCAAGGACTTCATCGGGAACCGGTCCTACTCCCGCGCCGACACGACGCGCGCCGACCGCAAGCAGCTGGTCGGCCTGCTGCCCACCGACCGCACGACGCGACTGCCGGAGGGCTCCCAACTCATCGCGCAGGAAACGCCGTTGACCCCCGAGACCGGGCCGGTTCCCATGCTCGGCCACGTCACCTCCAGCTACCACAGCGCCGCACTCGGCCGCCCCTTCGCCCTCGCCCTCGTCGCCGGCGGGCGGGCCAGGATCGGCTCGACCCTGCTCGCCCCGGTGGGCGACGACCTGGTGCCCGTCGAGGTCACCGACTCCGTCCTCTACGACCCGGAAGGGACCAAGCGCGATGGCTGAGACCACGAACGACGCGCGCACCGGCCTGTCGGCATGGCGCGTGAGCCCTCTGGCGCATCTCGCGGAGCGGATGCGGGACGCGGCCGTCACCGGGGCCCGCGGCGTCACGCTGACCGAGTGGCCCTTTGTCAGCATGGTGAACGTGCGCGTCGACCCCGCCTCCGCGGCGGCGACCCGCATCGAGAAGACCCTGGGAGCACCACTCCCCCGCGAACACGGCGAGACCACCACCTCCGGCGGCCACACGGTGTGCTGGCTCGGCCCCGACGAGTGGCTCGTGCTGTCCCAGGCCGAAGTGGGCTCTGTGGTCGCCGAGTTGAGGGCCGCGCTCGCCGCGGATCCGGGTTCGGTCGTCGATGTCTCGGCGAACCGCACCACTCTCGAACTGAGCGGCCCGGTCGCCCGGCAGGTGCTGGAGAAGGGCTGCCCGCTGGACCTGCATCCTCGGGTCTTCGGTCCGGGCCGGGCCGTGTCGACCACGGTGGGACCGATCGCGGTCCTGCTCTGGCAGGTCGACGACGAGCCGACGTACCGGCTGCTGCCGCGGTCGTCGTTCGCCGATTACCTGGCGCGCTGGCTCATCGACGCGATGAGCGAATACCGCGGCCCCGAGCTGCCTTGACCGCGCCGGGCGCGTTCGGCCCGCAGTCGGCCCGCGTCGGCCCCTCCTCACGCACGGTGGGGCGGATGCGGGCGGCCCGGCGCTTCGCCAGTCGCCGGGCCGGTCACCCCACGTACACGGACAGCCTCGCCAAGGTCATCACGACCTTGCGTGACCACGAACCATGCGCGACACCGGCCGGGACATGAAGGCCACATGCCAGGAGGCCGCCGCCCGCGGCTGCCTCGCCGTCCACGTCACCGAATGCTGAGCTGACACCATGGCTGATTCCCCGGCTTCCGCCGCGTCCTCCGCCCTCTCGCCGACCGGCCCCGCCCCAGCGCCGGTCGAGCACGTCCTCACCCTCGACTGCCCCGAGGCGCCCGGCATCGTCCACGCCGTCTCGCGGTTCCTCGTCGACCACGGCAGCGACATCATCGACAACCAGCAGTTCGGCGACCGCCGGGACGGCCACTTCTTCATGCGGGTGCACTTCGCCGCAGCCGGCGGCGAGAACACCACCCAGGCCATGCGCGACGACTTCGCCGCCGTGGCAGCCCTCTTCGCCATGCGATGGCACCTCGAACCGGTCGGCACCCGCCGACGCGTGCTGATCATGGTGTCCCGCTACGACCACTGCCTCAACGACCTGCTCTTCCGCACCCGCAGTGGTGACCTGCCCATCGACGTGGTGGCCGTCGTCTCCAACCACCGCGACCACGAGGCACTCGTCACCTGGCACGGCATCCCCTTCTTCCACGTGCCGGTCACCGCCACGACCAAGCCCCAGGCCGAGGCTCAACTCCTCGGCCTCATCGACTCGTTCGACGTCGACCTGGTCGTCCTCGCCCGCTACATGCAGGTGCTCTCCGACGACCTGTGCACCCGGCTGCCCGGCCGGCTGATCAACATCCACCACTCGTTCCTGCCGAGCTTCAAGGGCGCCAAGCCCTACCACCAGGCCCACGACCGCGGCGTCAAGCTCGTCGGCGCGACGGCCCACTACGTCACCGCCGACCTCGACGAAGGCCCGATCATCGCCCAGGAGGTCATCAGCGCCGACCACAGCCACACCCCCGAGGACCTGGCCGCGATCGGCCGCGACGCGGAATCGGCGGCCCTGGCCCGGGCCGTCCGCTGGCACTGCGAAGGCCGGGTGTTCGTCCAGGGGAGACGCACGGTGGTGCTCCGCTGAGGGGCGGAGGTGCGAGGGGCAGAGGGGCAGAGGGGCACGGCTGCTGAGAGCCGGCCACCTGCCGTGGGGCTCACGACCTTCTGGCTGTCCGCTGCCTCCACGTCGGTTCCCACACCTCGACGTCCGGGGTTCGCTCTCGTGTCGCCTCCAGGTGGGCGCGGAACGCGTCGAGCACCGGATGCCGATTGTCGCCGCGCCAGATCAGTGACATCGGGTAGACCGGCGTCGGGTTCCGCACCGGGATGCGCCTCAGGTCGTAGCTGTCGGGCCAGAGATAGCGCGATCCTTCGCCCACGAGGGTCGCCAGGTCGGCCGAGTCGGCGATCTCGTCCAGCAGCGCCTCGTTCCCGAAGACGGGCCCGACGACGTCGATCGTGAGCCCGAACGCGGCGGCGAACTCGTCGTAGTAGTCGGCCCACTCGGTGCCGGGTGCCATGCCGGGCATCCAGATGCGGTGTCCGGCGAGTTGGGCGGGCGTGACGCTGTCGGCGTCGGCCAGCGCGTGGGAAGGCCCGACGAGCAGCTCGTGCGGGTCGTCGATCACTCGGGCGGTCTTGATCGAGGCCGGCAGGTGATGCTCGGGGACGGTGATCGCGTGGAACGTGGCGTCGATCGTCCCGGCTTCGACGGCGGCCATCGCTGTGTCGACGTCGGCGTTCAGGGTGACGACGTCGAGCTCGATCTCGGGACGCGTACGGTAGAAGTCCTGGAGGAGCACGGCCGGAGCGATCCGCCGGTTGAGGACGTCGACGCGTAGGGGGCGCCGGCCGGGGCGCACGGAGGCGTCGGCCCGGTCTTCGGCACGGAGGAGTTCGCGGGCGTGGGGCAGGAGCGCCTGCCCGTCGATGGTGAGCTCGGCGCCGCGCGGGGTGCGCGTGAACAGGCGCACTCCCAGATCCTTCTCCAGCACGGCGATGCGCTTGGAGACGGCTTGCTGGGTGATCGACAGTGCGGCGGCGGCTTCCTGGAACTGGCCTGCGTCCGCAGCCGCGACGAAGGTGCGCACAGCGTTGAGATCCACCCGCCCACTCTATTCACCCAGCATCCGGGTGGCCGTGAGGGGCCGCAGGGCGGTGCGCGGCAGTGCCCACGGCCACGGCGTTGGCGGCGACGATCACGGCGATGGCCGTCCAGGATTCCGGGCCGAGGTGCTGGCCGAGTATCAGGAGGCCCACCAGTGCCGCGCACACCGGGTTGACGCTCATGAAGATTCCGAAGAAGTGGGCGGGGACGCGTCGCAGCGCGAGCAGGTCGGTGAGGAAGGGCACCGCGGAGGACAGCACTCCGGCTGTCAGCGCACACAGGAGTGCGGTCGCGGTGGGCCGGTGCAGCCACAATGCGGCGATGCCGACCGGCACATAGAGGGCGCCGGAGACGAGTGCGGCGGCCGCCGATCCTTCGATCCCGGGCAGGCGCTGCCCCACGGTGCGGTTGAGCAGGATGTAGCAGCCCCAGCACACGGCGGCGAGCAGAGCCAGTGCGATGCCCAGGTAGTCGGTGCTGGGCCGGGGCCGGGTGAGGACCAGTACGGCCGCGCAGGCGACGAGCGCGCAGACCAGGTCGACGCGACGGCGGGAGCCCGTCAGCGCGACGGTGAGCGGCCCGAGGAACTCCAGGGTGACGGCCAGGCCGAGCCCGATCCGGTCGATCGCCGTGTACAGCGTCAGGTTCATCGTCGCGAACACCACGGCCAGTCCCAACACCGGCCGCCACTGTTTCGCGGTGAATCCACGCAGATTCGGCCGACCGGCACTCAACAGCACGCCGGCGGCCACCCATTGGCGCACCGCGACCACACCCGCCGGCCCCAGGACCGGGAAGGCGAGTGCGGCGACGGACGCTCCGAGCTGGTTGGACAGGCCGCTGCCCAGCATCAGGGCCACCCCGGACCAGCGAGGTGAGGCGACCCGCGGTGCGGTCGACAGGGTCGGCTCCGGGCGAGCATCGGTTTTCATGCCGCGACCCTCCGCCTGACGGGCTCATACGCAAAATGCATTCGACGCCGGACCTATACGCTGGACGTATGGATGGTTCTACAGGTCTGGAGCTGCGGCACCTGCGTTGCCTGGTCGCGATCGTCGCCACCGGAAGTTTCACCGACGCCGCGATCGAACTGGGCGTGTCCCAGGCGTCCGTGTCCCGCACCCTGCTGGCCTTGGAGCGGATCCTCGGCGTACAGCTGCTGCACCGCACGAGCCGGACCGTCTCCCCCACCACCGCCGGCGTGGAGGTCCTGGCCCGCGCCCGGCACATGCTCGCCGATGCCGACGAGCTGGTCCGCCGGGCCACCACCGGTCACACGCGTCTGCGGATCGGCCACGCCTGGTCCGCGATGGGGCGGCACACCGCCGAGTTCCAGCGTCGGTGGCGCGACCGCTACCCCGACGTCGCACTCCACCTGATTCGCCACAACACCCCCACAGGCGGGCTCGCCGAGGGCCTGTGCGACATGGCCGTCATCCGGACCGCCATCGACACCCGGCGCTACGCTCACGCCCTGGTCGGGCACGAGCGCCGCTACGTCGCCCTCGCCTCCGACGACCCGTGGGCCAGGCGCCGCGGCATCCGCCTGTCGGAGATCCGCGAGCGCACGCTCGTGGTGGACCGCCGCACCGGCACCACCACCCTGGACCTGTGGCCCGAAGGGGCCGGCCCCGACGTGGAGTACATCCAGGACGTCGACGACTGGCTCGCCGCCATCGCCACCGGCCGCTGCGTCGGCATCACTCCGCAGTCGACCGCCACCCAGTACCGCCGCGACGGCATCGCCTATCGCCTTCTGCGCGACACCGAACCCGTCCCCGTCCACCTCATCTGGCCCCAGCAGAGCCCGCATCCCGCCACCCACGCCGCCGTAGCCCTGCTGGCCGACCTCTATCGAGAGGACGCACGCAGCCCAAGGGCGTGAGGGGATCAGCGGTGCGGCCTGCCCGGCACGCACAGCGGATACGGCGCCAGGTTGCAGTCAGTCCGAATCGACGGGGCGACGGTGGCCGCGAAGCTGTTGTTCGACGCGGCCACCCGGTGCAGGCCACCCCCGCCCGTGCGTTCGCTCAGCACGGGCGGAGGCCTGCGAGCGTCATGCAGGCAGTCGCTCCAGCAGCGCCGCGAAATCGGTGTCCGGCGGCAGCGTTCCGAAGGCGAGTCCGCGGTCCCCGGCGAGCCGCGAAGCGCAGAACGCGTCCGCGACGGCGGCCGGGGCGTGCCGGACCAGGAGCGCACCCTGCAGCACGAGAGCCGCGCGTTCGATGACCCGGCGGGCGCGCAGCGGCGCGTCCTCGGTGAGGACGAGTTCGCCCTGCAGCTCCTGCCAGGCCGTGTCGAGCCGCTCGTCGCGGCCCGCCGCTGCCTCGATCTCCGTACGGAAGGCCTCCAGGGACTCGGGCTCACGGGCCAACGCACGCAGCATGTCCAGGGCGTTGACGTTGCCGGAGCCCTCCCAGATGCCGTTGAGCGGGGCATCGCGGTACAGGCGCGGCATGCCTGATGCCTCGTCATATCCGTTGCCGCCGAGGCATTCCAGGGCCTCCGCCACCGCTACGGGCTGCCGCTTGCACACCCAGTACTTACCGACCGCCGTGGCGAGGCGCAGGAAGGCGCGCTCACCTTCGTCGCCGCGCTGGGCGCGGTCGGCGGCGCCGGCCAGGCGCAGCGCGAGCGTGGTGGCGGCCTCGGACTCCACCGCGAGGTCGGCCAGTACGTTGCGCATGAGCGGCTGGTCGATGAGCTTGGCGCCGAACACCGAGCGGTGGCGGGCGTGGTGGGCGGCCTGGGCAAGGGCGGCGCGGGTGCCGGCCGCGGAGCCGAGTACGCAGTCGAGCCGTGTCATCGTCACCATGTCGATGATGGTGCGCACGCCCTTGCCCTCGGCGCCGACGAGCCAGGCCACGGTGTCGTCGAACTCGGGCTCGCTCGACGCGTTGGAGCGGTTGCCGAGCTTGTCCTTGAGGCGCTGGATGCGGAAGGTGTTGCGGCTGCCGTCGGGCAGGACGCGCGGGACCAGGAAGCAGGACAGGCCGCCTGGTGCCTGGGCGAGCACGAGGAAAAGGTCGTTCATCGGGGCGCTGGTGAACCACTTGTGTCCGCGCAGACGCCAGGTGCCGTCGGCCTGTTCGGTGGCGGAGGTGGTGTTGGCGCGCACGTCGGTGCCGCCCTGTTTCTCCGTCATCCCCATGCCGGCGAGCAGGCCCCGCTTGCCGCCCGGAGTGTGCAGACCGGGTTCGTAGACACGGCTGGTGAGCAGGGGTTCGTAGATCTTGGCCAGGTCGGGGGCGTGGCGCAGGGCGGGGACGACGGCGTACGTCATGGAGACGGGGCAGCCGTGTCCGGCCTCGGTGCTGCTCCACACCATGAAGGCGGCGGCCCGCGCCACATGCGCGCCGGGCCGTTCGTCCGCCCACGCGCTGCCGGCCAGGCCCTCGCCGACCGCCACGTCCATCAGCGCGTGGTAGGAGGGGTGGAAGTCGACCTCGTCGATGCGGTTGCCGTAGCGGTCGTGGGTGCGCAGCACCGGCTCGAAGCGGTTGGCCTCGTCCGCCCAGCGCTGCACCTCCTCGCTGCCCGCGCGGCGGCCGATCCGGTGGAGGTCGTCGAGAGACCATGCGGCACCCTCGCGGCGCACACCCTCCAGGAGGACCGGGTCGTCGGCGATGTCGTGGCCGGCCAACGGCGGTACCTGGTTGGTCACTTCGTGCGTCACGGCGGTGGGATTGCTGGGCATGGGGCCTCCTCCAGGGGAAAGCGTGGGAATCAGACGGTCGGGGCGCCCGCACAGCGCAGCGCTGCGGCGGCGAGGTCTGCGAGGAGTTCCTCGGTGGCGTTCTCGTCGGGGGTGCCGAGCGGGTCGACGAGCACTTCGCCGATGGCTCCGGTCAGGGCGGCCGCGGTGATCTCGGCGTTCTGCGGGGGCAGCCGGCCCGTGTCCGTACCCTCGCGCACCACCTCGGCCCACAGCGCGCGGTAGCGGCGGCGGAAGTCGAGCCGCTCGGCGCCGACCGCGGGTTCGGCGGGGGCGGCGAGCAGGGCGTAGGCGAGGCCGCGGTTCTCCAGGGCGCGGCGGGCGAAGACCTCGACGCCGCGGCGGAGCCGTTCGACGGGGTCTCCCGGACCGTGCAGCACCTCGCCCAGGACGTCGACCTCGCGTCCCGCGGCGCGCCGGAACACCTCCACGGCGAGCGCCGCCTTGGACGGGAAGTGCTGGTACACGGAGCCTGCCGCGATGCCCGCCGAGTCGGCGACGGCGGTCACGGACGCCTGTGACCAGCCCACTTCCGCCACGACCGAGGTCGCGCAGGAGATGAGGCGCTCTCTCGCGGCTTCGAGCCGACTGATTTCGGCTGGGGTCTTGCGGTAGGCCATGAAAGAAGTGAACCATGATTCAGAGTTTCCCGCCACGGTTGGCTTCCCCGGCCCGGCTCGTCAGGAGAACGTGATGCACCTCAGTGCCCTGCTGGACAGCGTGGTTCGCTCGGCCGGCGACAAGGAAGCGGTCGTCTACCGCGAACAGCGGTGGAGCTACCGGGAGTTCGACGAAGCCGCCCGGCGCGCCGCGACGGTACTGAGCGAGGCCGGGCTGCGGCCGGGCGACCGTGTCGCGGTGATGACGTACAACACTCCCGCCTTCCTGTTCGCGGCGTTCGGCGCCTGGTACGCGGGCGCCACCCTGGTGCCCGTGAACCACAAACTGCAGACGGCCGAGGTGACGCGCCAGCTGCGGCACTGCGGGGCCCGGCTGGCGCTCGTCGACGCGGAGATCGGCGAGCGCGCGACCGCGGCCGACGTGGAGGTGCCGTGGCTGGTCAGCCATCCCGACGCGGACGCGCACACGCGCCCGGCGGACTGCTTCGAGTCCCTTGTGGCGCGCGCCGCGCCATGGCGCGCAGAGCCGGGCCCGGACAGCGACATCGCGCAGATCCTCTACACGTCGGGCACCTCCGGGACCCCCAAGGGCTGTGTGCACACGCACCGCGGCATCGCCCTGACGGCCGGGCACACCGCGGACACGATCCCCCTCGTCCACGACGACCGGTTCCTGATCTGCATGCCGATCTGGCACGCGTCCCCTCTCAACAACTGGACTCTGGGCACGCTGCTGCGCGGGGCCACGGTCGTGCTGCAGCGCGAGTACGACCCGCGCGGCATGCTGGAGACGATCCAGCGCGAGCGGGTCACCGCGATGTTCGGGGCGCCGATCGCGCTCATCGCCCCGGTGCAGGCCGTCGCCGACTTCGCCGACTTCGACCTGACGTCCGTACGCGCCTGGATCTACGGCGCCGGACCCCTGGACGCGGACACCGCGCGCCGGCTGATGAAGGCATACGGTTCACAGGACTTCCACCAGGTGTACGGGATGAGCGAGATGGGCCCCGCGGGGACCTCGCTCTCCCCCGCCGAGCAGGTGACGAAGGCCGGATCGATCGGGTCCCGCGGCATGCCCGGTGTCGATCTGCGGGTCGTACGCCCCGACGGCACGGACGCCGGTCCGGACGAGACCGGGGAGATCTGGCTGCGCTCGGAGACGCGCATGGTCGGCTACCTCGACGACGAGGCCGCCACCGCCGAGGTGTTCGCGGGCGACTGGTACCGCAGCGGCGACCTCGGCCGGGTCGACGAGGACGGCTTCGTCACGATCGTGGACCGGATGAAGGACGTGATCATCACCGGCGGCGAGAACGTCGCCTCGCAGGAGGTGGAAGGCGTGCTGCGCGGCCATCCGGACGTGCTCGACGTCGCCGTCGTGGGCCGCCCGCACCCGCAGTGGGGCGAGACCGTGGTGGCCGTCGTGGTCCCGCGCGACGGGGCGGACCTGGACGTGGCGGGCGTGCGCACGTGGCTCGAGTCGCGGATCGCCCGCTACAAGATCCCGCGCGAACTGGTGCTGCGCCGCGAGCTGCCGCGTACGCCGTCGGGGAAGATCACCAAGCATGTGCTGCGGGCCCAGCTGACCGAATCCGTCGAGCCGGCGCGGGCGGTGAGCGGCTGAGCGTCCGCGCACCGCGGGCCCGTGCGCGTCACGCGTCACGGTCCGCGTAGGGTCGCCGCATGGCGGAGGAACAGGTGGAGCGGGCACGCCGGGGTCCGGGGCGGCCTCGCCAGGAACACGTCACGCGAGCCGTGCTCGACGCCGTCGTCGACCTGGTGGCGGAGAGCGGCATGGCAGCCCTCACGATGGACGCCGTCGCGGCCCGCGCCGGGGTGAGCAAGCCGGCCATGTACCGGCGCTGGTCCACCAAACAGGACCTGGTCATCGCTGCCGCGGAGTCACGGATCGGGCCGCTGACCGTGCCCGACATGGGGGACTTCCGGGCCGAGCTGCGGGCCGTCCTGACGGCACGCATGGAGGCCTACCGGCAGCCGGGGATCGACCGGCTGCTGGCCGGGGTGATCGGTTCCGCGGCCGAGGCGGGAGCGGAGCCGGGGGCCTATCGCGCCTACACGGCCCGCGTGATGAGCGAGACGCGGCACCTGCTGGAGCGCGGTGTCGCGCGCGGCGACGTCAGGCCGGACGTCGATGTGTCCGCCGCCTCGACGCTCGTGGCGGCGTCGCTGGTCTTCCGGATGGTCGGCGAGCAGCAGATGCCGGACGAGTCGCTCGTCGAGTCGGTGGTGGACCTGATCGGCCGGGCGGTCGACGCCCGGCCCTGACCGTGGACTGACGTCCTGTCGCCCCCTGCGCGCAGGGCACTTCGTCGTGCCCGCGCGCACTTCGCCATGCCCGGATGCCGGTTCGACGGCCCCGGACTCCCTCAGCCGGCACCGGAAAAGACAACACCTCCGAACCTCTTGCACCGGCGCGATTCAATATCGATACTGCCGGTTACGTAATTAGTGTTCACCGTCAGGAGGAACCGCATGCAGGCCGTCGCGTCGACCCACGTGGCCAACCCCGAGCCCGTGATGGACAAGCCCCTCATGCACTACGGCCGCCGCGTCCTGGACCGACTCGCCCCCGGCGCCGAGCAGTCCGCGTACCGGCTGATCGACATCGACCCGCTCACCCCGCACTTCGGCGCCGTGCTCGGCGGCGTCGACCTGACCCGGCCGATCTCCGACGAGCTCGCCACGGAGCTGCGGCAGGCGCTGCTGGAGTGGAAGGTGATCTTCTTCCGCGGCCAGACCGGCTTCACCGCCGAGCACCAGCTCGCGCTGTCGGGCGTCTGGGGCCCGCCCGAGGCGAACCCGTTCTTCGCGCAGACCGGGACCCCGGGCATCTCCCGGCTCGCCAAGGACGCCAAGGCCGCGGGCAACAAGAACATCTGGCACAGCGACCACTCGTTCATGGTCAACCCCTCGCTCGGCGCCGTCCTGCGCGCCGTGGAGGTGCCCGCCGCGGGCGGCGACACGATGTGGGCGGACATGGGCGCCGCCTACGACAACCTGCCCGATGGCCTCAAGGAGCGCATCGAGAGCCTCACCGCCGTCCACGACTGGGAGGCCAGCTGGGGCGCGCTCATGAACGACGAGCAGAAGGCGTCCTTCCGCGAGAGCTGGCCGCAGGTCGAGCACCCCGTCGTCGTGCGCCACCCCCGCAGCGGCCGCAGGACCCTGTACGTGAACGAGCCGTTCACCCGCTACATCAAGGGCCTGTCCGAGGCGGAGAACCGTGAGCTGCTCGACATCCTGGTCCTCCAGGCGCGCATCCCCGAGTTCCAGATCCGCTTCCGCTGGGAGCCCGACTCGATCGCCGTCTGGGACAACATCGCGGTCCAGCACTACGCGGTCAACGACTACTTCCCGCAGCGCCGGGTGATGGAGCGCATCGCCATCGCCGGTGTCCCGCTGTCCTGAACGGCTCTCCCCCTTCTCCCTCAGGAGTACGCATGACCGCGGTACCGACCGTGCCCCAGCACCCGACACGGACCACCGGAGCCACCGGCAGCAGCCGGCGCGCGTGGACGGTGACCGTGCTGCTGGTGGTCTTCATGATGGTCAACTTCGCGGACAAGTCCGTCCTCGGCCTGGCCGCCGACGAGATCCGCGCGGACCTCCATCTGAGTGCCACTCAGTTCGGTCTGGCCAACAGCGCGTTCTTCCTGCTGTTCTCCGTGGCCGCGATCGTGGTCGGGCTCGCCGCCGACCGGATGTCGCCGAAACTGCTGCTCCTGCTGATGGCCGTCCTGTGGTCGGTCGCCCAGGTGCCCGCGGCGATCGGCGGCGGCCTCGCCGTCCTGGTCGCCTCGCGCGTCTTCCTCGGGGCGGCCGAGGGACCCGCCTTCCCCGTCGCCCAACAGGCCACGCTGGCCTGGTTCCCCGACCACCGGCGCAATCTGCCCGGGGCGCTGATCACGCTCGGCGTCACCCTCGGCGTGATCGTCTCGGCGCCCGGCCTGTCGTGGGTGATCCAGCACCACGGGTGGCGATCGGCGCTGTGGGTGCTCGCGGGCGCGGGTCTCGTGTGGGCGGTGGCCTGGGCGGTACTCGGTGCCGACGGGCGCCACGGTGTCGTTCCGGCCACCGGGGCGCGACCGCAGGAGACGCGGGCGCCCGTCCCGTACCGGAGGATCTTCGCCAGCCGCACCTGGATCGGCGCCACCCTCGCCTACTTCACCAGCTACTGGACCGTGGCTCTCATGCTGGTCTGGCTGCCGTCCTACCTGCGCAACGCCCTCGGATACTCGGCCCATGCGGCGGGCACCCTCGTCGTCGCGCCGTGGACGATCGGTGCCGTGGCTCTCCTCGCACAGGCCGGCATCACCGGCCGGCTGATGCGGCGCGGCGCCGGCAGCCGCCGCGCCCGCGGCTGGGTGGGCGGCTGGCTGCTCGCCCTGGGCGCCACCTGCTGTCTGGCCCTGCCACTGGTCGACGGCTCGGGCGCGAAGACCGTCCTGATAGCCCTCGGCTTCGGCCTCGGGGGCTCGTACGCCACGATCGCGGCGACCACCGTCGCCGAGCTCGCCCCGCTCTCCCGCAACGGAGGCGCCCTGGGCACGATGAACGCGGTCGTGACGGCGGCCGGTCTGGGCGCGCCGGCCGTCGTCGGCGCCCTCGTCGATGCGCAGGGCACCGACGGCTACCAGCACTCCGTGCTGCTGTCCGGACTGCTCCTGGCCGTCGGAGCCGCCGCCTCCTTCCTGCTCGTCGACCCCGCGCGTGACATCCCACGGCTGACCGGCTGACGCGAGGCACCCACCCCAACCGCACACGCTCTCACAGGAGTTGACCCTTGACCGCCGCACCCGCACTCGACGCCGCACCTCTCGACCTCGCCATCGGCGACCTGCGCGAGAGCGCCGCCTCCTGGACCGCCGTTCCGCTGCCCGAGCGGATCGCCCTGCTGGAGCGGATGCTTCCGCGGATCGCCGACGGGGCGCCCGGCATGGTCGCCGACGCCGCCCGCGCCAAGGGGTACGAAGCAGACTCCGACTGGGCCGCCGAGGACTGGGTCGCCGCACCCTGGGCACTGGCGCAGACCGTGGGCGCGTACCTGCATGTGCTGCGCCGCCTGGCCGCCGGGCACGCCCCGGTGCCCGCCCAGTCCGTCCGCACCCGCGAGGGCCGTACCGTCGTCGACGTCTTCCCCGCCACGGCCACGGACCGCCTGCTGCTCAACGGCTTCACCGCCGAGGTGTGGACCCTGCCGGGTACGACCCGCGAGCAGGTCCTGGCCCGCGCGGCCGGCGAGTACCGCGGGCGGCCGGGCGAGCCGGCCGTCGCGCTGGTGCTCGGCGCCGGGAACGTCGCGGCGATCACACCGCTCGACATCCTGCACAAGCTGTACGCGCAGGGCCAGGTCGTCCTCGCCAAGATGAACCCGGTCAACGCCTATCTCCGCCCGCACTTCGAGAAGGTGTTCGCCGAGTTCGTGGAGCGTGGCTGGGTCCGCTTCGTCGACGGAGGCGCGGCCGAAGGCGCGTACCTCACGACCCACGAGGAAGTCGACACCATCCACGTCACCGGCAGCGAACGCACCCATGACGCCATCGTGTGGGGCACCGGCGCGCAGGCCGAGGAGCGGCGGCGCGCCGACACCCCGCTCAACGACAAGCCGTTCACCAGCGAGCTGGGCGGCGTCAGCCCCTGCATCGTGACGCCGGGCCCGTGGAGCGCAGCGGACTTCCGGTTCCAGGCCGAGCACATCGTGACCAGCAAGCTGAACAACTCCGGCCACAACTGCGTCGCGAGCCAGATTCTGCTCGTGCCCCGCCACTGGAGCGGGACGGAGCGGCTGCTCACCGAGATCCGGCACGTCCTGCGTGAACTGCCGCAGCGCGGCGACTACTACCCCGGCGCTGCCGACCGCCTCGGTTCGGTGACCGGCGCCCACCCGGAGGCCGAGGCCTACGACGACACGTGCCGCCTCCTCGTTCCCGACATCACCGACGCCGACGACCCGATGCTCACGGACGAGGTGTTCGCCAGCGCCCTGGGCGTGGTGCGCCTGCCGGGCGACGACGCACCCCAGTTCCTGCGCGCCGCCACCGCGTTCGCCAACGACAAGCTGCCCGGCACACTCGGCGCCACCCTGCTCGTGCACCCCCGTACCGAACGCGCCCACGGCGCCGCCGTCGACGAGGCCGTCGCCGCGCTGCGCTACGGCACGCTCGGCGTCAACTGCTGGTCGGCGTTCGGCTTCCTCCTGGGCTACACACCTTGGGGCGCCCACCCCGGACACACCCGCCAGGACATCGGCAGCGGCATCGGGTTCGTGCACAACGCGTTCCTCCTGGAGGACGTCGAGAAGACCGTGCTGCGGGCCCCCTTCGCACCTGCTCCGCGGGGCCTGTTCACCGGCTCGCCCTCACTGTCGCCGCGCCCGCCGTACTTCGTCACCAACCGCACCGGACGCACGACGATGGCACGCCTCACGGCCTACGCCACCGACCCGAGGGCGAGCAGGCTGCCGGGCATCTTCGCGTCGGCCCTGCGCGGCTGAGCACGTTCCGATCACCAGGCCTCCGTCTCGGGCGCCTGCGGCAGGCGGGGTGTGATGTCACGCTCCCGGGCCCGCAGGCGCAGGGCGAGCAGCGGGAAGACGAGGACCGAGATCATCGCCGCGCCGACCAGGGCCGCCGCCTCGCTCTTCTTCACGACACCGTCGTCCACGCCGATCGCCGTGACGGCCACGACGAGCGGAAGGCAGGTGGAGGAGTAGATCGTCAGCGCCCGGCGGCCGAGCGGTGACAGGTCACGCGGCGCGAGTCCGTACGTCGGCAGTCCCCGTACGACCACGAAGAGAACGAGGAAGACCGGCACCAGCAGGAGTGCGCGACCGCCGTCGAGGAGCGACGCGAGGTCGAACTCGATGCCCGTGACGATGAAGAAGAGGGGGACGAGGAAACCGAAACCCATCGCCTCCACCCTGGTCAGAATCTCCTCGCTGCTCTCCGGCGCCGAGCCCTGGAGCACGAGCCGGGTGAGGAGTCCGGCGGCGAAGGCGCCGAGGAGCACGTCGAGGCCGAGTTCCTGCGACAGCGCCAGCATCGCCACCAGCAGGAGCATCACGAACCGGACCGCGAACTGCGCGCTGGTGTGCAGGGTGCTGCGGATGATCCGGCTGAACCACGGCCGGCGCGGGCGCATCGCCAGGAACACGGCGCCGGCCGTGATGGCGGCGAAGACGGCGAGAACCGCCGTGGCCGCCCCTGGTCTGCGGCCGCTGAGCAGCACCGCCATGGCGATGACGGGCCCGAACTCGCCGACCGCCCCGAACGCCATCATCACCGTGCCGAACCGGCCCTCCAGATCCCCGCTGTCCCGCAGGATCGGCAGCACCGTGCCCAGCGCCGTACTGGTCAGCGCGGTGCCGATGATGACGGCGCGCGCCCAGTCCAGGCCCGTCAGGGCCAGCGCCACGCCCAGCCCCAGAGCCAGGGAGACCACCCAGGCCCATACGGATCGGCGCAGCGTGTCGCCTCGGATGGCGGCGAACTGGATCTCGTACCCGGCCAGAAAGATGAGCATCGACAGGCCGAGGTCCGAGAGGACGTCGATGACCTCTCCTCCGTGCGCCCAGTCGAGTACGTCCGGACCGATGAGGATCCCCAGCACGATCTCGAAGATGACCACGGGGATGCGGACCCACCGGCCGACGCCGTGCGCCAGCAGCGGTGCCAGGACAGCGGCCGCCATGATGAGGATGAGCGTGCCCGCCTGTCCCACACCGTCCCCCTGTTCCGCGCCGGATCATGCTCTTCCGACCATCGGTGAGGCGGGCGTCCGCCGCATGTGAGAGCGGACCGTGCGGGTGAGGACGGCGGCCGGGGAGCGGGCGTTGGTGGTACGAGGCCACGACTGCCCGTGCGGACCAGCCCGTTCGCACCGGCCGCCGTGAGCCGGGGCGCAGCCGATCGCCCCCAGGACCGGACCCCGCACACCTGGCAGCCCAACTCGCCCCGGACCGCTACGTGTCCCCCTCCAGCCGCTTCAGCCGAGATGCGTTCAGCCTCGCGGCCTGGCGTGTGAGGTGGTCACGTTCGGCGAGGTTGGGTGCCTTCCTGGCCGCCTCCGCGTACAGCCGTGCCGCCGTCGCCAGGTCGCCCGCGCGCTCGTGGAGATACGCCGCCACCGCGGTGTGGCGCGGCAGCGAGTCGTTCAGCTCCGCGAGCGCCGCCAGACCGGCGCGTGGTCCGTCGGCCTCGCCGACGGCCACTGCGCGGTTGAGCCGGACGACCGGGCTGTCCGTCAAGCGCGCGAGCTCGTCGTACCACTCGACGATCTGTACCCAGTCGGTCTCCTCGGCTGCCGGCGCGTCGGCATGGAGCGCCGCGATGGCGGCCTGGGCCTGGAACTCGCCCAGACGGTCGCGGGCAAGGGCCGCCTGGAGGATCACGACCCCCTCGGCGATCGACTCGGTGTCCCAGCGGGCGCGGTCCTGCTCGGCCAGCGGCACCAGGCTGCCGTCGGGCGCCGTGCGGGCGGCGCGCCGGGCGTGGTGGAGCAGCATGAGCGCGAGCAGCCCTCTCACCTCGGGGTGGTCGATCGCGGCCGCCAGCTGCCGGGTGAGGCGGATGGCCTCGGCGGCGAGGTCCACATCACCGGAGTAACCCTCGTTGAAGACCAGGTAGAGGACGCGCAGCACGGTGGCGACATCGCCGTGCCGGTCGAACCGCACGCCGGAAACGGTGCGCTTGGCCCGGCTGATGCGCTGCGCCATCGTCGCCTCGGGCACCAGGTAGGCCTGGGCGATCTGGCGGGTGGTGAGCCCTCCGACGGCGCGCAGGGTGAGCGCGACGGCGGAGGACGCCGTCAGCGACGGGTGGGCGCACAGGAAGTAGAGCTGGAGCGTGTCGTCGGCCGCGGGCACGGGGCCGGGCGCCGGTTCCTCGTCGACGAGGTCCTCACGCCGGCGGCGGGCGGCGTCCGACCGGGTCGCGTCGAGGAACTTGCGCCAGGCCACGGTGACCAGCCAGCCCTTCGGGTCCCGCGGCTGCTCGCCGGGCCAGACGCGGACCGCCTCGACCAGCGCGTCCTGCACGGCGTCCTCGGCCGCCGCGAAGTCGGCTCCGCGGCGGACGAGGATCGCGAGCACGCTCGGCGTGAGGCTCCGGATCAGGGCCTCGTTCACCTGAGAGGTCACGTGGGAGGTCACTCCGTGATGGTGGGCGGCTCGGTCAGGAACGGGCGCAGCTCGAGCCACTCGTGGATCGGCCTCCCGCCCGCCCCGGGGGCGGCCGACAGTTCCCCGGCCAGCTCGACGGCGCGCTCGTAGGTGTCGACGTCGATCACCATCCAGCCGGCGATGACGTCCTTGGTCTCGGCGAACGGTCCGTCGGTGACCGGCGGGCGCCCCTCACCGTCGTACCGCACCCACGCGCCTTCGGGTGCGAGCGCCTGGCCGTCGACGAACTCGCCGGTCTTCTCGAGCCGGTCCGCGAAGTCCCGCATGTACTGCATGTGCGCCGAGATCTCCTCGGGCGTCCACTTCTCCATCGGGACGTCGTTGACCGCGGCCGGAGCTCCCCGGTAGTGCTTCAGCAGCAGGTACTTGGCCATCGTGTTCTCCTCGGTGGTGGTGCGCCCCATTGTGGTCGCGTTCACCCCAGGGACGGAGCGGGCCACGGATTCTCGACATCGCGGCCGAGAATTCTTTTCTGCTTCTCGTGGGTGGGCCCGGTGAACGACGGCTCCCGTGCCCTGGGCCGATCCGACGCCGCCCGTCGGGTCAGTTGTTTCGCAGGGCGGCGAGGGTGGCGTTCAGGTCCGTGCGGTCCGTGCGGTTGTAGGGGAGCTTCCCGAGCAGGGTGGCCATGGCGCAGCTGTTGGAGAGCGCGGAGTAGACGAGGCCGGCGGCGATGCCTGCGGAGAGCAGCTGGAAGGCGGGGTGGATCACCAGGCCCAGGAGCAGGCCGAGGAGGACGACAGAACCTGCGGTCAGACGGACCTGGCGGTTCATGGCCCACTTCGGTGCCGCGGTGGCGGCGGGGCGCTGCAGGTCCCCTCCCGCCGAGACCCAGGCGGCGGTTCCGCCTTCGAGGTCGGCGGCGGGTATGCCGCTACGGGACAGGGTGACGCTCGCGTTCTGCGAGCGGGCGCCGGAAGCGCAGACCACGAGCAGGTCGCTGCGGTCGGCCACCTCGCGGAGGGTGGGCAGTGCGTGTTCGAGGTCGTCGAGAGGGATGTTGTGGGCGCCGGGCAGGTGTCCGCCGGCGTACTCGCCGGGGGTGCGTACGTCGATGACTACCAGGGTGTGCAGACGTTCCCGGACGGTGCCGGCGGTGAGGGTGGTCGTATTCATGGGTTTCTGTCCTTCGGTTCGGCGGGGCTGGGTCAGATGAGGCTGTCGAGGAGCATGAAGGCGGCAACGGCCAGCAGGACGTAGGCGAAGACGTGCTGCAGGCGGTTGCCGGAGATCTTCGCCGCGAGGCGCTTGCCGTCCCAGGCGCCGAGGATCGCGGCTGCGGTGAAGGGGGCGATGACGGCCCAGTCGAGGCCGTCGGCGGTGCCGGTGCGGGTGGCCAGTGCGGCGAGCGAATTGATGACGATGACCAGGAGGCTGGTGCCGACGGCGGTCTTCATTCGCAGGCCGAGGACGCCGACCAGGGCGGGTACGGCGAGGAACCCCCCGCCGACGCCGAGCACCCCCGTGACGGCGCCGAGCCCGGCTCCGGATCCTGCCGCTCTGGGCGGGCGCACGGGGCGGTCTTCCGCGGGACTGTCGTGTACGGCGTCGCCATCTGCGGGACTGCCTTGTACGGGGCCGTCTTGTGCTGGGCGGCCGGGACGGAGCATTCGCCAGGCGGCGAGTGCGGCTATCACCGAGAAGGCGATGGTCAGTGCGGTGGCGGGGATGTGGCCTGCCGCGAGGCCGCCGAGCATGGCGGGGCCGATGCCCGCGGCGGCGAACATCAGTCCGGACCGCCAGCGGACGTTGCCGTCCCGGGCGTGAGCGGCCAGTGAGCTGATGGATGTCAGGGTGACGATGATCAGGCTCGCGGTGGTGGCGGCGACGGGGGTGAAGCCGAGCAGGTAGATCAGTGCGGGCACGGCCAGGACGCTGCCGCCCCCGCCGAGTCCGCCCAGCGCCAGACCGACCACCGCGCCTGCCACCAGGGCAAGGATGAGCACGCTCATATGTGATCGGGACGGGGGTCGGGGCCGGCATCGGGACCGAGGCCGGGACGGGGGCTGAGGCCCGGACAGAAAAGGGACATGGCGGGACCAGGACTCCTACTGGTGTCGATCAAGGGGCTCAGGCGGCAGCGCGGACGGTCAGGCCGGCCTCTGCCGCCCGGTCGAAGCCGTCGTCGACGGCGACCACGTCGCGCCCGGCCGCGTCCAGCAGCGAGGCCGCGATCCCGGCCCGCATACCGCCGGCGCAGTGCACCCACACCTGCCCGGCGGGCACCTCGTCGATCCGCTGGTGCAGTGCGTGTACGGGAATGTGGACCGAGCCCTCGACGTACCCGTCGGCGCGCTCGGAGTCGCGGCGCACATCCAGGACCACCGGCGGCACCTCTGCCCGGGACAGCTCGGCGGCCAGGTCGGCGAAGGCGGCACGGCGGAACGACGCCGGGACCTCGCCGGGCCGCAGCCAGTCGGACGGGCTGCCGGTGGCGGCGGCCGCGGGGTGGTCGATCCCGACCCGGACCAGTTCACGCTGGGCGTCGGCGAGCTGCTGGGGCGTTTCGGCGAGCAGGGTGACGGGCTTGCCCCACGGGATCATCCACGCGAGGTAGGTGGCGATCTTGCCGTCGGCCTCGAAGTTGAACGAGCCCGCGACATGCCCCTGGGCGAACGCGACGCGGTTGCGCAGGTCCACGACCCATTCGCCGGCCGCGAGCCGCACACCGATCTCTGCGGCGTCCGCGCGCCGGGGGGCGGTCAGGTCGACGGGGTCCGGACCGGCGGAATTGGCCGGGCCCATGTGCGCGTAATAGGCGGGGACGTCCTCCAGGCCGGCGAGCAGACCGGCGACGAAGGAGTCGACGTCCTGGATCAGGGCCGCGTTCACGGCCTTCTCCCGGCCGATGGTGCTCGCCTCGCCCGCGGCCTGCCCGGAGGAACAGAAGCTGCCGAAGCCATGGGTGGGCAGGATCGAGGTGTCATCGGGCAGCTCGGTGGCGAGCCGGTGCGCGGAGGCGTGCTGGGCGCGGGCCAGGTTCTCCGTGAGGCGCGGTTCGACCAGGTCGGGGCGGCCCACGGTGCCCATGAGCAGGGATCCGCCGGTGAACGCGGCGACCGGCGTCCCGGCTTCCTCCAGGACGTACGCGGTGTGGTGCGGGGTATGGCCGGGGGTCGCCAGGGCCCGCAAGGACAGTTCCTCGTCGATCTCGATGACGTCGCCGTCGTGGACCGGAACACGGGAGAAGGCGACCTGCGCGGCGGCGGGCACCAGGTAGGCGGCGCCGGTGACCCGGGCCAGTTCCAGGCCGCCCGTCACGTAGTCGTTGTGGATGTGCGTCTCAACGACGTGCGTGATGCGCACGCCGCGGCGCGCGGCCGCCGCGATCACCTGGTCGATGTCACGCGGCGGATCGACCGCCACCGCGGCCCGGGCTCCCCCGGCCAGGTAGTGCCGATTGCCCAGACCCTCGATCTCGATGGTGTCGACGAAGAACATGTGCCGTTCACTTCCTCAGATGAATACCCCCCCGGGTATTGATGTCACCGTAACAGATTACCCCCGGGGGTATACTCGGAGGAGATTTCGCCCCGTTCATACGGACTCGGGGAGTACGGACACCGTGCCCCGGCCGCGAACGAGGCAGCGGGCAGACTGGACCACGCGCTCGTCCAACTCACCAAGGAGCCCAACGGATGACCCCGACCGTGCCGAACCCGGCCCCCAAGGACACTGCGACCACCGCTCACGACGAAGCCTCCGTGCGCGCCGTGCTCAACCGCCTGCGCCGCGCCCAGGGGCAGTTGGCAGGAGTCATCACGATGGTCGAGGAAGGCCGCGACTGCCGGGACGTCGTCACCCAGCTCGCCGCCGTGAGCCGCGCGCTGGACCGCGCCGGCTTCAAAATCATCGCGGGCCGGATGCGCGAGTGCCTGACCGCCACCGAGGACGGCGGCACCCCCGCCATGAACGAGGCCGAGCTGGAAAAACTCTTCCTCACGCTGGCCTGATCACAGCCCGGGGGGGTGGGACACCGCACCCCACCTCCAAAGGCCCCACGCAGGCGACGACACCACCCCCTGCGCGCACCGTGCCGCCCGTGCCCGCGGCGCGTCGGCGCACGCCGTACCGGGGCGGGACAGCCTGCGGAACTACTGTCGACCGCATGGACGGTGATCGCGGAACATGGCGTAAGTGTTCTCTTGCCGGCGCGGTGTTTGCCGTGTGTATGGCCGGGACCACCCTGCCGACCCCGCTCTACGGGCTCTACCAGGACAAGTTCGGGTTCTCCGAGCTGACGGTGACCGTCGTCTATGCGGTGTACGCCTTCGGGGTCATCGGTGTGCTGTTGCTGGCCGGCAACGCGTCAGACGCTGTCGGGCGGCGGCCGGTGCTGTTGTGGGGCCTGGGGTTCGCGGCTGCCAGCGCCGTCTGCTTCCTCAGCGCCACCGGACTGGAGTGGCTGTACGCGGGGCGGCTGCTCTCCGGATTCGCCGCCGGGCTGTTCACCGGGGCCGCCACCGTGTACGTGATCGAGCTGGCGCCGCACGGCGGCGTCCCCCGCGCCACGTTCGTGGCGACCGCCGCCAACATGGGCGGGCTGGGCTGCGGTCCGCTGCTCGCCGGACTGCTCGCCCAGTACGCCGCCTGGCCGCTGTACCTGCCCTTCGCCGTGCACCTCGCGCTGGTGGTCGCCTCGGCCGCCGTGCTGCTGTGGCTGCCGGAGACCGTGGCCGAGCGGCGGGCACTGAGTACCGTACGGCCGCAGCGGCCCAGCCTGCCCCCGCAGGTGCGGCCGGTGTTCGTGCCCGCCGCGATCGCCTCGTTCGTGGGGTTCGCGTTGTTCGGGGTGTTCACCTCGGTCAGTCCGGCGTTCCTCGCCGAGTCCCTGGACGTGGACAACCACGCCGTGAGCGGCCTGGTCGTCGCGCTCGCCTTCTTCTCCTCGACCGCGGGGCAACTGGCCGTCACCCGGGTCGGGATGGAGCGGTCACTGCCGCTGGGCTCCGCCGGACTCCTCGCCGGTCTGGCGCTGCTCGCGGGAGCGTTGCGATGGGACCTGATGCTCCTGGTGGTGCTGAGCGCGCTCGTCGGGGGTATCGGGCAGGGGCTGGCATTTCGTGCGGCGCTCGGCGCGGTGGCCGAGGCGTCTCCCCCGGACCATCGCGCGTCGGTGATCTCCACGCTGTTCGTGGTGGCGTACACGGGCATCTCCGTGCCGGTCATCGGTGTCGGACTGCTGACCGGGCCGATCGGCCTGGAAGGTGCCGGGCTCGTGTTCATCGCGGTCATGGCGGTCCTGGTGTCGACCGCGGGTGTCTACCTGGTCCGGCGGATGCGTCGTACGACACCTGAGCACGCGCGCCCTGCCCCGTAGCGTCTGCGCCCTGCGTGATGGGGCGGCAGCCGGCGCATCGAAGCCCCGCCCGCGTCGTTGATCAACCCATGAAGATCACCATCGCGCGGCGACAGCTGCGCCTCATGGCTGCAGCAGTCGCCGCCCTGGCACTGGGACTTACGGGCGCCGTAAGCGCGCCGGCCGCGAGCTCCGCCGCAGCTCATTGCCCCACGGCGGAACTCTTCGCCACCAACAACACCGCGGTCATCACTGACCCGAACGACCCCAGACTCCTCACCCGTCTCACACGCTTCGACCACGAAGTGCGCGGGATCATCCGCGCCAACGGGGCCACGCCCGTCGCCTCGACGCTCCTGGAGGGAGTCTTCTGGTCCGGCGATCTCAAGCAGGCCACCTATGAGCGCTCACGCGCGTTCGACATCAACAGGGTCGGCCGAGACGGGCTCCACCACATCGCCGGTGTCATCGCCAAGACGTACCGTCAGGAGTCCGTGCTCACCTTCCGCTGCCTGCCGCGCACGTCGCCGGAGACGGACGCACTCGAGATCGAGGCGCCCGGCGTCAGCGCGAACCGGCTGCACGACGAGCTGGTCGCGGACCCGGTGGCCCGCGACAAACTCGGCGGCGGCTCGGTCACCGTCGACGGCCGGCTCGTCCTCATCGCCCCGCTCGCCGACCTGCCACTGGCCCGGGAGTTCACCGCCAAGCTCGGTGTCGACTGGCAGGCGGCCCAAGTGCACTACGGCGACAGGGAATTCGTGAGCTGAATCAGGGGCGTGCCGACGCCCTCACCGCCTATGCGCCACCGACGTGCCCGTGCGGTCCCGCGGGGTGTCCGGCCGGACCGGGCGCCGGCCGGACACCACCGTGACCGTTGAGCGCAGCGGCCGCCTGGTACTGCGCCTCAGCGGCCACCAAGCGGGCCTCCGCCACGACGTCACCGCGTTCACGCACCAGGCTCTCGTAGACCGGCAGATGGTCGTTTCCGGTTGAGCTGTGATTCACAGGGCTGGTCCTTCTCGGTATCTGGGGCGGCCGTGCGGTAATACGGGCTCGATCGCGGTCACACGCGGTTGAGTCGCGCGGCGATCCCATGCCCGACCAGCAGGTAAATCACAGCCGGCAGACCGTAATTGAGGAGAACGCGAAGGCCTTCTGTGTCCATGGTGAAAACATCCTGTGACCACCAGGCCAGCCAGTCGGCCGCTCCGTGCACGAATCCGACGAAGACGTTGCCCTGGTTGGCCTCGAGCAGATAGAGCAGAATCCACAGACCCAGGAACACCGCGGCTATGTCAGCGATGCTGTGGATGACCAGCCCCGCCCGCCGGGCACCGCCCTCGCGCCGCTCAGGGCGCTGAGGTGGCTGTGGGGGCTGCTGGTACTGGTCGTAGGGGTGAGGCGGTCCGGCCATCGGGTCGTTATAGCTCACGGGAATCCAATCTGACGCGTCTCTCGCAGGCCGAGGCAGGGGCGGACATCACCTCTGGCTCTCTCAGGCAATCGCCTGCCGCACCACGCGCACAAGGCGTCGCGGGGGGCCTGTACAACTCTGCGTCACGCAACCTCCGTCGCGTTACTCGGCCATCGGAATATCCCAAATATGGTCAGGTGATCGGCAACTTGCCTAAATATGTGAGCCGGGGATCCATTTCACCGGCGAATACCCCGCGCCAGTGTGCCCATTTCGTGTGTTCCTCGTGATGCCTTCATGTGAATACCTCGCTTACTGTTCACGTTACGGGGTATGGCTAGATTCGGCGATCTTCTTCGAGGGCCAACTCATAAGCAGTACCAACCGTTTCGGCGCCCGTGAAGCCCCGCGTTTCCGCCGAGTCGGGGCACCCCTGACGCCGCAGGCAGCCGCCCTGTCCGTTGCGTGCCCGCGGGCCGCCGGGCGACGTCACCCGACGCTGCGGCGTGTGACGTAGTGCACCTGGATGTCTGGAGTGCAGAGGTGGCATGATCCGGGAGCGTGACGCCCCGCAACCCGACAGTTCGCCCATTCCGGGCGACGGAAGGACATGCGCATGTTCCGTAAGGTGCTCGTCGCCAACCGCGGAGAGATCGCGATCCGGGCGTTCCGCGCCGGCTTTGAGCTAGGGGCTCGAACCGTCGCGGTGTTCCCCCATGAGGACCGCAACTCCCTGCACCGGATGAAGGCGGACGAAGCCTACGAGATCGGCGAGGCCGGGCACCCCGTGCGGGCCTATCTCTCCGTCGAGGAGATCATCCGCGCCGCGCGCAGGGCAGGCGCCGACGCCATCTATCCCGGGTACGGCTTCCTTTCCGAGAACCCCGAACTGGCCCTCGCCTGCGAGCGTTCCGGCATCACGTTCGTCGGGCCGAGCGCGGAGACGCTCGAACTGACCGGGAACAAGGCACGTGCTGTGGCCGCGGCCCGCGCGGCCGGCGTCCCCGTCCTCGGCTCCTCGCAGCCCTCCACCGACGTCGACGAACTGGTCCGGGCCGCCGACGATCTCGGTTTCCCGCTCTTCGTGAAGGCCGTGGCCGGAGGCGGCGGACGCGGCATGCGACGCGTCGAGGACGCGGCGACGCTGCGCGAGTCGATCGAGGCGGCGGCCCGTGAGGCCGAGTCGGCGTTCGGCGACCCGACCGTCTTCCTGGAGAAGGCCGTTGTCGAGCCCCGGCACATCGAGGTGCAGATCCTCGCCGACGGCGAGGGCCGCGTCATCCATCTCTTCGAGCGCGACTGCTCCTTGCAGCGACGCCACCAGAAGGTGATCGAGCTGGCCCCCGCGCCGAACCTCGACCCCGAGGTACGCGAGCGGATCTGCGCCGACGCCGTGAAGTTCGCCCGGCAGATCGGCTACCGCAACGCGGGCACCGTCGAGTTCCTCCTCGACCCCGCCGGACAGCATGTGTTCATCGAGATGAATCCGCGGATCCAGGTCGAGCACACGGTGACCGAGGAAGTCACCGATGTGGACCTCGTCCAGGCGCAGCTGCGGATCGCCGCCGGTGAGACGCTGGACGACCTCGGCCTGTCCCAGGACACCGTCCGCCTCCGCGGCGCCGCGCTGCAGTGCCGGATCACCACCGAGGACCCGGCCAACGGTTTCCGCCCCGACACCGGCAAGATCAGCGCCTACCGTTCCCCGGGCGGCTCCGGCATCCGGCTGGACGGCGGCACCACCCACGCCGGTACGGAGATCAGCGCCCACTTCGACTCGATGCTGGTCAAACTCACGTGCCGGGGAAGGGACTTCGAGACGGCGGTCGGCCGGGCCCGGCGGGCCGTCGCCGAGTTCCGCATCCGTGGTGTGTCGACGAACATCCCCTTCCTCCAGGCCGTTCTCGACGATCCCGACTTCGCCGCCGGACGCATCACCACCTCGTTCATCGAGAAGCGGCCCCATCTGCTGACCGCTCGTCACTCGGCGGACCGCGGGTCGAAGTTGCTCACCTACCTCGCCGACGTCACGGTCAACAAGCCGCACGGCGAGCGGCCCCCGCTGATCGACGCGGCGACCAAGCTGCCGCGGCTGCCCGAAGGCGCACCGCCCGCCGGCTCCAAGCAGAAGCTGACCGAGCTCGGCCCCGAGGGCTTCGCCCGGTGGCTGCGCGCCTCGCCCACCATCGGTGTCACCGACACCACGTTCCGGGACGCGCATCAGTCGCTGCTCGCCACCCGGGTCCGCACCAAGGACCTGCTCGCCGCGGCGCCGGCCGTGGCGCAGACGGTTCCGCAGCTGCTCTCGCTGGAGTGCTGGGGCGGCGCGACCTACGACGTCGCGCTGCGCTTCCTCGCCGAGGACCCGTGGGACCGGCTCGCCGAACTGCGCGCGGCCGTGCCCAACATCTGCCTGCAGATGCTCCTGCGCGGCCGTAACACCGTCGGCTACACGCCGTACCCCACCGAGGTCACCAACGCCTTCGTGGAAGAGGCGGCCGCCACCGGCATCGACATCTTCCGGATCTTCGACGCCCTGAACGACGTGGGTCAGATGCGGCCCGCCATCGACGCCGTGCGTGAGACCGGCTCGGCGGTCGCGGAGGTCGCCCTGTGCTACACCTCCGACCTGTCCGACCCGTCGGAGAAGCTCTACACGCTCGACTACTACCTGCGTCTCGCGGAGCAGATCGTGGACGCGGGCGCCCATGTGCTCGCGGTCAAGGACATGGCGGGGCTGCTGCGCGCTCCCGCGGCGGCAAAGCTCGTCTCCGCGCTGCGCAGGGAGTTCGACCTGCCCGTGCACATCCACACGCACGACACCGCGGGCGGCCAGCTGGCCACCTATCTCGCGGCGATCCAGGCGGGCGCCGACGCGGTGGACGGAGCGGTGGCGTCGATGGCGGGCACCACCTCGCAGCCGTCGCTCTCGGCGATCGTCGCCGCCACCAACCACTCGGAACGGCCGACCGGTCTCGATCTTCAGGCGGTCTGCGATCTGGAGCCGTACTGGGAGAGCGTGCGCAAGATCTACGCGCCGTTCGAGGCGGGGCTGTCCTCACCGACCGGCCGCGTCTACCACCACGAGATCCCGGGCGGCCAGCTCTCCAATCTCCGGACGCAGGCCATCGCGCTCGGGCTCGGCGACCGGTTCGAGGACATCGAGGCGATGTACGCCGCCGCCGACCGGATCCTCGGCCACCTCGTGAAGGTCACCCCTTCGTCCAAGGTGGTCGGTGACCTCGCGCTGCACCTCGTGGGGGCCGGGGTGTCGCCCGAGGACTTCGAGGCCGAACCGAACTCGTTCGACCTCCCGTCCTCGGTCATCGGCTTCCTGCACGGCGAGCTGGGTCTGCCGCCCGGCGGGTGGCCGGAGCCGTTCCGCACCAAGGCGCTGCAGGGACGCGCGGGCCCCGAGCCGATGCGCGAGCTGTCCGCCGAGGAGCGCGCCGGCCTGGCGAAGGACCCGCGGGCGACGCTGAACCAACTGCTGTTCCCCGGCCCCACCAAGGAATTCGAGAACCACCGGCAGGCCTACGGCGACACCAGCGTGCTGGCGAGCAAGGACTTCTTCTACGGCATCAGCCCCGGGCGCGAGTACTCCGTGGACCTGGAACCCGGCGTCCGGCTGCTCATCGAGCTGGAGGCCATCGGCGAGGCGGACGAGCGCGGCGTGCGCACCGTGATGGCCACGCTGAACGGTCAACTGCGGCCGATCCAGGTACGGGACCACTCCGTGGCATCCGACGTCCCGGTGACCGAGAAGGCCGACAAAGCCAACTCGAACCACGTCGCCGCGCCGTTCGCGGGTGTCGTCACGCTGGCGGTGGCCGAGGGCGACACGGTGGAGGCCGGTGCGACGGTGGCCACGATCGAGGCGATGAAGATGGAGGCCTCCATCACGGCCCCGAAGGCCGGCACGGTGTCCCGGCGCGCCATCAACGCGATCCAGCAGGTGGAGGGCGGCGACCTGCTGATCGAACTCGCCTGACGCCCGGCGCCCGACCTGTGCGTCACTGAGAGATGCCGGGAGGGAGTTCCACTGCGGCACCGGCATCTCTCAAGGCGTGGGCCCCGGGCCGGTCGCACTGCGACCGGCCCGGGGCCCACGCGTCACTGGGTCGGGCGGTTTCGGCAGGGTCTTTACCCGTCACCGGCGTATGTAGGACAGCAACTGACCTCAATGCCTCATAACGTGTTTCTTGTCCGACGGAACAGAAACACGTGGAGGCGGAAACCATGGCTGCGAACGAGCTGGACACCCAAGACCTTGCAGGGGCACCGGCCGTCAGCGGCGAGCGAGCCGAGTGGCTGGAGGTGCTGGACAAGCACCGCAACTTCCTGCGCTTCACCACCCGTGACCTCACCGACGAGCAGGCCCGGAAGCGGACCACCACGAGCGCGCTCTGCCTGGGCGGTCTCATCAAGCACGTCACCGAGGTCGAGCGGAGCTGGGTCGACTTCATCCTCAACGGCCCCTCCCCCACGGCCGACTTCGCCGCCATGACCGAGGCCGACTGGGCCCGTCGCGAGGACGGGTTCCGGCTCCTGCCCGACGAGACGCTGGCCGGTGTGCTGGCCGCTTACGCCGAGGTGGCCCGCCGCACCGACGACGTGGTCGCCGATCTGCCCGACCTGGATGCCGCGTGGCCGCTGCCGAAGGCCCCGTGGTTCGAGCCGGGCGCTCAGTGGTCGACCCGCCGGGTCCTCATGCACATCGTCGCGGAGACCGCCCAGCACGCCGGCCACGCCGACATCATCCGGGAGTCCCTCGACGGGGCCAAGACGATGGGCTGACCGGCTGGACCGCTGGACTTCTAGTCCTTCGCGCCGGCCTCGAAGTAGCGGCGGGGTACGTCGACGAGCATGGTGTCGATCTGCTCCTTGGCGACCCCGCGCCGTTCGAGGTACGGCAGCACCTCGTCCGCGATGTGCAGGTAGTTCCACTGCGGCAGCAGCGGCATGACGGCCGGGTCGATCCAGTCGATGTAGCAGGAGGCGTCCTGCGAGAGCACCATCCGGTCGGCGTACCCGCGTCGGCACATCTCCACCACCGTCTCGGCCCGGGCCTCGAAGGTGGTCTCGAGGTTGATCCCGAACCGGTCCATCCCGAGTACGAACCCGGCTTCGGCCAGTTCGCCGAGGTGGTCCACGTCAGTGGTGTCGCCGCTGTGCCCGAGCACGACCCGGCCCGGGTCCACGCCCTCCTCGTCGCACAGCACACGCTTGACCTCCGACCCGGTGTGCGCCCCTGGGTGGGTGTGCACGGTGATCGGGGTGCCGGTGCGCAGATGCGCCCTGGCCACCGCACGCATGACCCGCTCCACACCCGGCGTGAGGCCCTGCCGGTCGATGGCGCACTTGAGCAGGCCGGCCTTGACGCCGGTGCCGGCGATGCCGTCCTCGATGTCGCCGACGAACATGTCCACCATCGGGTCCGGCACCTCCGTTCCCGCGGCCTCGTTCAACGCCGGACCGCGGTGGTGAAAGAAGAACGGCACCTCCTCGTACGTGTAACAGCCCGTCGCCACGACGATGTTGAGGTCGGGAAGCTGCTCGGCGACGCGCTGGATCCGTGGAATGTACCGGCCGAGGCCGATCACCGTCGGGTCGACGATGGTGCGGACGCCCTGGGCACTGAGCGCGCCGAGCTTGTCCACCGCGTCGGCGATCCGGGCGTCCTCGTCGCCCCACTCCCCCGGGTAGTTCTGCTGCACGTCCGGGGTCAGCACGAAGATGTGCTCGTGCATGTAGGTGCGCTCCAGCGCGGCCGAATCCACCGGCCCCCGGACGGTCTCCACCATGGCCATCAGCGCAGCTCCTTCTTGAGGATCTTCCCGGGTGGTCCCTTGCGGACCCAGGCATACCGTCCAGTCGGTAGGTGGTCAAGGGATTGCGCACGGGCGCCGGCGAACGCCCCTGGCCATGGATCCACCGAAGATCCTCCGGAGCAGCGACACACGGCTCAGTACGCGTACCGAGCCGCCGCCGGATCCGGCGGATCCGGCGGCGGCTCGTCAGTAGCGCTCGGCCGTGCCGAGGTACTGCTCGGCGAAGGCGGCCGCCGCGACCGGCGAGGTGAACAGGCGTCGCAGCCGGGCGAGCGTGGTACCGGTCCGGAACGGCTCCCCCGTGGCGGACCCGTGGTAGACCTCGGACAGCCACTGCGAGAACTCCTGGTAGTCCCACACGCGACGCAGGCAGGCCTCCGAATAGCCCTCCAGGCCTCCGCTGTTGCCGTCGGCTTCCTGCGTGAGGTGGGCGACCAGTGCGTCCCCGAGCCGGAAGGCGTCGTGGAGAGCGAGGTTCATGCCCTTCGCCGCGATCGGCGCCACGAGGTGGGCCGCGTCACCGGCCAGGAACAGGCGCCCGGAAGACATCGGCTCGACGACATAGTCGTGCATGTCGAGCATCCGCTTCTCGATCAGCCGCCCCTCGACCAACTCGGGGGCACCGTCCGCAGCGAGCCGCCGGCGCAGCTCGGCCCATACGCGCTCGTGCGACCAGTTCTCCGGGTCGTCGCCGGGCGCGCACTGGAGGTAGTAACGGGTCACCTCGGGACTGCGAGGCATCTGTCCGGCGAACCCGTCCTGATGGATACCGAAGAGCACACAGTCGGAGGAAGGCGGCGCCTCGGCCAGCAGGGACAGCCAACCTATGCCGTAGTCGTGGCGCGCGACCGGGAATCGATCGGCGGGCAGTGCGCGCCGAGTCACCCCACGCGCTCCGTCACACCCTGCGATGAAGTCGCAATGGACCAACTGCCGTTGACCGGAGAGGGGGCATGTGTACGAAACCGATGGCTGATCGGTGTCGATGTCGTGCACCTGCACGTCCCGGACGCCGAACCTGATGTCGCCGCCCCGCACGTCTGCGTACTCGCGCACCAGGTCCGCGACGAGCGACGGCTGCGGGTAGACGTAGTGGTGTCGCCCCGTCAATTCACTGTAGGAGAAGCGGTGTTGACGGCCGTCGAACCGGAACTCACACGCGGTGTGCCGCTGCGCCTTCCGCAGCAGGTTCTCGGCGAGACCCCGTTCCTCCAGGGCGCGAACCGCCCACTCTTCGATGACTCCGGCGCGCGGCCGCTGCTCGATGAACTCCCGCGTCTCGGTCTCGAGGACCACGCAGCCGACCCCGGCGCGTCTGAGGATGTTCGCGACGGTCAGCCCGGCGGGACCGGCGCCCACCACGACCACCGAAGCATGTTGTGGAGCAGGGGTATTGGGAAGCTGAAGAGGGTTCACGCCGGCATTATTCTGCACACGCCGGAGCTCGGTCACACCGGAGGTCGCATCGGACCACGACCGGAGGCGGGCCCTTCAGCCCGCGTCGGGAAAGATCGGCGGGAACAGCGCATCGGGCGCACGTCGGTGCAGATCGCGCTCCGTGTATGCCGAGCGCATGCGCTCGAAGAGCTCTTGCGCTCTGGCCCTCATGGACATCAGGTCGAGTCCCGGGATCATGCCGTCAGCCGCGACCGTCCGGCCGGCGACCACCGTCATGCTCACGTCGCGGGCCGAACCGGCCATCAGGAGTGTGCGCAGCGGATCGTCCACGACGCCCAGCCTGAAGTCTTTCAGGTCGAGCACGACGAGGTCGGCCTGTGCCCCCGTCGCCAGCCTTCCGATGTCGCAACGGCCCAGAGACGTAGCCGCGTTGAGCGTGGCGGACCGGAAGTAGTCGGCTGCGCGGCCCGCCTCCATCCGGCCGTCCACGACCTTGGCGATGTTGCCGCCCACATCCATGCCGCGGATCAGATCCGGCGGATAGCTGTCCGTGCCCAGGGCGATGGTGATTCCGGCATCGCGGTATCGGTCGAAGGACCTCAAGGCCATCCCGTAGCGCAGCGACGTCAGCGGGCAGTGCACGACGGTGACGCCGGCCTCGGCGAGTTTCTTGAGCTCGCGATCGGTGGGCGGCGAGCCGTTCGCCTCGTCCCCGCCGAAGATGGCATGCGGAATGAACAGGCGGCAGTCGAGCAGTCCCGTGCGTTCCAGGATCTCCAGCGGCGTCGCGTCGTACCGCTGTCGGAGGAGTTGCAGTTCCAGCGTTCCCTGCATGCTGTGGATCCGGACGGGCACGTCGTGTTCGCGGGCCAGCCGGGCGGTCGCGCGCAACAGGTCCATCGACATGGTCTCGATGCGGCAAGGGAGCAACGCCCCGTGAACCAGCGGGTTCGCCGTGTCGGCCGCGTACTCGAGGAAACGCCGCGCGTCGGCCAGGCCCTGCACACCGCGGTCGTGGTCCCAGAGCACGTCTCGCCGACCGCTGGTACGGACGAGGTTCACCCCGGACCGGTAGCTGGGGCCGGCGTAGGTGCGGATGCCGAGGCGCGAGGCCGCCTCGGCGATGGCGAGGGCGTCCTCATAGGTTTCGGCCCAGGAGCTGTGGACCTCCGAGGCGATGGGCATGGCCGTGGTGATGCCGTGCAGCAGCAGTTGGGCCAGTGCGTACTCGCGGATGAAGCGCCGTTCCTCAAGGGTGAACACGTCTCGTCGACGGGTGCCGAAATACTCCTCGGACCACTGGTGGCCCTCTTTGAGGCCGGGCTCGGCCCACGAGTCGAGGAGGGCGTGGTCGATGTCGGCCAAAGCGTCCAGGTCGATGAACCCGGGGCTGATCAAGGCTGCTCCCATGTCGAGCCGTAGGTCGGTCTCACCACGCCAGCCCGGGCCGACATGGATGATCCGGTCGTCCTCGTACACGACGTCCGCGTCCCGGTGGAGAACATGGTCGCCGTCTTCGAAGCCCAGAATCCACTGGGCGTGCAGAGCAGTTCTCACGATGGATCGTCCTGCCTTTCGACGGGTCGGCCTTTCGACAGGTAGGTCTTTCGACAGTCGGCACGGACCGCCGCGTCAGGCGGCGGATGGGAGTCGGCTTTGCGACCGGGCGCGCACTGTCGGCGGCCACAACGCTGTCCGCATTCGTGGCCGCCGACGGTGCTGTGGCTTACACGACGGTCGTCGTGCGGGTGCCGAGGTCCGCGAGGGTGGCCCGCAGGTGGTCGGCGCTGCGCTTGACGAACTCTTCGCCGTCGTAGGGTTCGGAGCGGAACTGCTCGATGGTGGGGACCTCGCCCCGTTCCGCACGTTCGGCGTACCGCCGGGCCGCCCGGAGCAGTTCCTGCTTCTCGGCATCGACGAGGTCGGGGTGGAGCTCCAGCCAGGTGTCGTCGGACAGCCCGATGGGAACCGCGAGTGTCGGCCCGGCGGGTTCGATCGAGGCGCACAGGTCCGGGTTCTCCGCGCCCAGCGCTTCCAGCACTCCGGCCCAGTCCATGACTCCGAGTCCGCACGGGGAGAAGGTGCGGGTCAGTCCGTAGTCGGTGAGTGCGAGGATCGAGTCGCGCAGATGCGTGGCCCGCACGTAGGGGGCGACACGCCGTGCGGCCGCCACGGGCTCCTCGCCACGTACCAGCACGTTGGCCGAGTCGAAGGTGATGCCGAGCGCGTCGGGGCCCACTGCTTCGACGAGGCGGACGACCTCGGTGCTGGTGATCTCCTCGTGAGTCTCGATGTTGAGGTGACAGTCGTACTCGCGCGCGGCGGGGGCCAACTGTCGCAGGAACTTCTCGATGGCCACCAGCTGGTCCGGCCAGGGCGCATCGGTGCGGAACCGGTCGATTGCGTAGTAGCCGGGCAGATCCGGCTTGTAGCTGCCGCAGGCCACCCAGAGCTCACCGCAGTCGGCGCCCTCCCGGCACGCCTCGATCATCTTGAGCATGCCGCGGGTGTAGTCGCCGTCGCCCAGAACGCGGATCTCGGGCGCTTCCGCGGCGGCGTAGGGATTGACCTTGGCGAGTCCCATCTGGAGGTACAGGCCGAGGCGATCGGCGTGCTGGCGCAGTTCCCTGAGCACGCCGCGGTCGAGGGTGGGGGTGATGTCGAGCACGGTGCGGAAGTAGACGCCTTCCATACCGAGGCTCTGTGCGTGGTCGAGGATCTCCAGAGGCGTGCGCTCGCCGGCTCCGGGGATCTTGCGGCCATCTACACCGATCTTCATGTCTGCTCCTTTGGTGCCGTCGTCACCGACGGCTCGGGTGCTTGCAGTCGCGTGGGAAAGGGGAGGTCCGGCCTGCCGCGGCGCGACGGTCACCGTCCCCACTCGGAGAAGGGCAGGTTCGGCGCGTATCCGAAGTGCTTGACGTCCGGGCTGACGACGGCGGTGAACCGGGCCCGGTAGAGAATGACGGTCGGAGACTGCTGCAGCCATGTGCGGACCAGGTCGTCCAGGATGGGCTGCTGCTGGGCGACGTCGGCCGTGTTGTCGAGCTTGTGCAGCAGCGGTGTGGTGCCCGGGATGCAGATGTGCTGGTTGTTGAACGGGCTGCCGCAGGTCATCTTCTTGCGCAGCTCGTAGCTGCCGATCGGAGTGCTGTTCTCGAAGAGAAGGGCCGCCTGGTACTTGCCGTCGTTGAAGAGCGTGGAGAAGTCCGTAGGGGGCTTGGCCGCAATGGTGACCTTGACCCCGATGGCCTGCCATGCGGACTGCAGCAGGGTGGCGACGTCGGAGACCCCCGGCGCCGTCGGGTTGACCATCAGTTCCAGTGTCGGGGACTTCACTCCGGAAGCGGCCAGAAGCTGTTTCGCCTTGTTCGGGTCGTAGGGGCGTGGGGGTTCCAACCCCGCTTTGTACCCGGCCATCCCCGGCACGACGGGGCCGTAGTAGGAGTCGCCGTAGCCGTAGGCGACCTTGTTGATGATGTCCTGGTAGGGGACCGCGTAGGTGAGGGCCTCACGGAACTTGGCGTTGCCGGTCACCTTGCCCCGGTAGTTCATCGAGACGGCCACCGGGGTGGCGCTGGCCGCGGTGACGACCTTGCAGCAGGAAGCCTTCTTGCTCAGTTGGCTCACGCTCTGCGGGGGCAGCCCGAGGGTCACGTCGGCCTGACGGCTCTCGGCCTGCACCAGCAGGCTGGACACCGACGAGACGAAGTTGACCCGCACGACGGGCTCGATCGCCGGTTTCCCGTAGTAGTTGGGGTTGCGTTTGAGGATGGCGTGGTTGTTCGGCAGGTACTCGGCGAGGACGTAGGGGCCGCTGCTGCCGGCGGTATGGCTCTGGAGCCATTTGTTGGGGGTGTTGGGCTGCACTCCGCCGTGGGCTTCGACCTCTTTCGGGTCGTAGATCGAGCCCCTGCTCTGGGCGAGGCTGTACAGGATCGCCGGGTACGGCTGACGCAGCCGTACGACCACGGTGGTGCTGTCGGGTGCGTCGACGCCGACGATCAGCGGCGGCTTCGTCATGCCCAGTTGCATCGAGAGTGAGCCGCAGGCACCCATCGTCAGCGTTCGGTCGATCGAGTACTTGACGGCGGCGGCGTCCAGCGGGTCGCCGTCGGCGAACTTCTCTCCGGGCCGGAGCTTGAAGGTGTACGTCTTGCCACCGTCCGAGACCTTCCAGCCGGTGGCCAGATCGGGCTCGACCTTGCTGGGGTCGGGGTTGGCCGTGGTGAAGCCGTCCTGGTCCGCGGTGGTCGACGGCTTGACCAGGCGCCCGTAGAAGTTGGCGGCGAGGCTGTTGTCGTCACCGGGGCAGGCGAAAGCGGGGTCGAGACTGCTGATGCTGCTGGCCCAGTTCACGGTGAACGGCCGGTTGGTGGTTCCGACCGAGCCGGGCTGATCCGGGACGCTGCAGGCGGCAAGGGCGGCGGTCAGGGCGGCGAGCCCCACGGCGAGGACGGTGCGCCGACCGGCGGGCCGGCGTCGTGATGTGTGACGCGGCATCAGTGTTCCTCTCTCAGATGCTGCCTGGGGTGGTGGACAGGGGCACGGCCACCGACGCGCGCATCTCGCCGGGGAAGTGGCAGGCGGCCAGATGGCCTTCGGTGACCTCGCGCAGGACCGGGCGGGTGGCGGCGCACTCGGGACGCCGGCGGCCGACGGGGCAGCGCTGCCGCAAGGGACATCCCTGGTCGGTCCGCCCTCCGCCGACGGCGGGCATGTCCTGGAAAGCGGTGCGCCGGGCTTCCATCACGTCGGGATCCGGCACGGGCGCTGCCATCAGCAAGGTGACCGTGTAGGGGTGCAGAGGGTTCTCGAAGAGCTCATGGGAGTTCGCCAACTCGACGATCTCTCCCAGGTACATGACCGCGATCCGGTGGCAGAGGTACTGGGCGAGGTCGTGGACGATGAACAGATACGTCAGGTTCAGCTCCTGCTGCAACGAGGTGAGCAGGTTGAGCACCTGGGCCTGCACCGACACGTCCAGTGCGGTGACCGGCTCGTCCAGGGCCACGAGCTCCGGCTGGAGCACGAGGGCCCGCGCGATGGCGATGCGCTGGCGCTGGCCGCCGGAGAAGGCGTGCGCGTTGCGTTCCGCCTGCTCGGCCGACAGACCGACCCGCTCCAGCATCTGCAGGGCCCGTGCCCGGCGGGTCTCCTTGTCGCGCTCGCCGTGCACCAGGAGGGGCTCCTCGACGAGTTCACACACCGAGAAGCGGGGGTCGAGGGACCCGTAGGGGTCCTGGAAGACCATCTGCATCCGGGCGCGCAGGCGTCGGAGGTCGGCTCGGGGCAGGCCGCGCACGTCGATGCCGTCGAAACGGACGGAGCCGGAGTCGGGCTCGATCAGTCGCAACAGGCAGGAGGCCGCGGTGGACTTGCCCGACCCGGACTCCCCGACCAGCCCGACGGTCTCCCCGCGCATGATGTCGAAGGAGACGTTGCGCAACGCGGTCACCTCCGGTCGGCGGCGCATGCGCAGGCCGGCGCCCTTGGCCCGATAGGACTTCGACAGGTCGCGCACTTCGAGCAGGGGTCGTTCGGGCTCCGCTGGTTTCGCCGGCTCCGTGGTCACTTGGTCTCCTCCAGATCGTGAGCGCCCGCGAAGTGGCACTTGGCGAGCTGCCGGCCGTCAGGGGTGGTCACCTCGATGAGGTCCGGCTCGGTGCTTCGACACCGGGAGTTGCCCTTGCCCAGAGGGCAGCGAGGTTCGAAAGAGCAGCCGTGGATCGGCTTGGTGGGGTCCGGAAGGGCTCCGGGGATGGTGGAGAGCAGGCCCTGCTGTCGGCGGTCCGTGCGCAGCACGCACTTGAGGAGCTCGCGCGAGTAGGGATGCGCGGCCGAGCGGAACAGCTCCGCGCTGTGGCTCTCCTCGATCAGTTGCCCGGCGTACATCACTTTGACGCTGTCGCAGAAGCCGGCGACGATCCCGAGGTTGTGCGTGATCATCATGAGCGCCGCACCGCGGTCGGTGACCAGGCGGTCGAGCAGCTCCAGCACCTGGGCCTGGGTGGTGACGTCGAGCGCCGTTGTGGGCTCGTCGGCGATGACGAGCTCGGGTGAGTTCGCCAGCGCCATGGCGATCAGAACGCGCTGGCGCATGCCGCCCGAGTACTGGTGCGGGTAGTCGGACAGCCGGTTCGCGGCGTCGACGACCCCGACCTCTCCGAGGAGGTCCGCGGCCTGTCGCCGGGCGATCCGCCTGCTCACCGACTGGTGGGCCCGGATGCTCTCCACGAGTTGGGCGCCGATGGTGCGGATGGGATCGAAGGCGCTCATCGGGTCCTGGAACACCAGGGAAATGCGCCGTCCACGCACCCGGGACATCTCCTTGTCCGACAAGCCTCGCAGGTTCTGGCCGTCGAGCAGGATCTCGCCGCTGCTCACCCGCCCTGGCGGCTGGATGAGGCCGACGACGGACATGGCCATGGCCGACTTGCCCGAGCCCGACTCCCCCACGATGGCGAGTCGCTGGCGGCGGCGGATCGAGAAACTCACATCGCGGACGGCTGCGACCCGTCCCGTCGGGGTGACGAACTCGGTCCGCAGACCTCGGACGTCCAGCAGCGTCTCCGACGCGGTGTGCGGCTGTTCGCGCCCTGGCACGGTCGTCGTGCTCGCACTGGTTTCCTTCACGTCCTTCATGTCACTTCACTCCTGCGCGGATGCGAGGGTCGACGGCCATGTAGACGATGTCGGCGAGGAGGCTCACGCACACGTAGAGCACGGCGCTGAGCAGGATGACGCCCTGGACCACCGAGAAGTCCTTCTGGAGGATCGAGTCCACGGTCAGCGAGCCGATGCCTGGCCACCCGAAGACCTTCTCCACCAGCACGCTGCCGGTGAGGAGTTCGGCGAGCAGCATGGAGGTGGCCGCCACCAGCGATAGCATGGAGTTCGGCACCGCGTGGCGCAGGAAGACCGATCCCCTGGTGATGCCGCGGCTTCGCGCCACCGTGATGAACGGCTCCCGCAGTGTGTTGCGCAGTTGGGAGCGGAACAGCCTGCTGAGGAAGGCGAAGGGGCCGACCGCGATGATGAGCGCGGGCAGGACCAGGTGCCATGCGGCGTCCAGGAAGGTGCCGAACTGCCCGGCCATGAGCGCGTCCACGGTGTAGAGGCCGGTGACACCGGGCGGTGGCGGGATCTCGGGGGAAAGGCGCCCTTCGGGCCCGGGAAAGACACCGAACTTGACGGAGAGCAGAAGGATGGCCACCAGCGCCAGCCAGAAGGGCGGCGATCCCATCGCCAGGGAGGACGCCGAGCGCAGCGCGATGTCGGCTCCGCGTTTCCTGGTGTACACCGCGACGGCGGCGGAGACGGTGGCCAGGAGGACGGCGCTGACCACGCCGGCGATGCCCAGTTCCATGGTCGCCGGCAGGCGCGTGCGAACCAGGTCGGTGACCGGCTGCCCGTTGCTGTAGGAGAATCCGAGGTGTCCCTGCGCGAAGCCGGCGAGGTAGTGCCAGAACTGCGCGGGGAGGGACTGGTTCAGTCCCATGGAAGCTCGGAGCTTGTCGATGGTGGCGGCGTCGGCGAGCTCTCCGCCGATCAGACGCGCTGGATCGCCGGGGAGCTTCCGCAGGAGGAAGAACGAGAAGACCGAGGCTCCGAGGACGGTGGCGGCAGCCACGCCGAGACGTTTCGCTATCACATTGAGCATGTGCGACTCCTGTCAGTCCGCGGCGACGTACTCGCCGCGGGGGTCGAGCAGCTCACGTGCCCGGTCGGCGACGATGGTGGTCAGGGTGACCGCGACCAGCAGCACCAGTCCGGGGAACGCGGCGAGCCACCACTGCCCGGTGAGGAAGAACTGCTGACCGTCGGTGATCATGGCCCCGAGCTCGGCCGTGGGTGGCTGTGCGCCCATGCCCAGGAAGCCCAGGGCTGCCAGCGACAGCACGGAGGCGCCGAAGACGGCGGCCATCTGCAGCACGATGGTCGAGATCAGGTGCGGCAGGATGTGGTGGATCAGGGTCCGCGTGCGTGACGCGCCGATGGCACCGGCAGACTTCACGAAGTCCAGCGAGGAGATCCGCAGCACCTCACCACGCAGGGTGCGCATGTACCAGGGGAAGGAGTGGATGGCCAGACCGATGACGACCGCCGTGACGCCCGGTTCGAGCGCCATGACGAAGGCCATGGCGAGCATGATCGCGGGGAAGCACAGGATGGAGTTGGTCAACCAGGTCAGCACTGTGTCCACGCATCCGCCCAGCGCTCCGGCGAGCAGGCCGGTGATACATCCGAGCAGCGCGCCGGCGACCACCACGATCAGTCCGGCCCCCAGGGAGGTCCGGGCGCCGCTGAGGACGCGCGCCAGCATGTCTCTGCCGAGGTTGTCAGTACCGAGGGGATGTGCGGCGGAAGGCGACCTGAGCTGCTGGCCCAAGGTGACGGAGTTGGGGTCGTGTCCCCACAGCCAGGGGCCGACGAGCAGGACGACCACCAGGAGGGCGAGCCCGGTCAGCGCCGCGATGAGCACCGGGTCGCGGTTCGTCAGCCGCCGGCGCGAGGTCGGTACGGGTACTGCTTCAGCTGTCGCTGCCACTGGAACCTCCTGAGACCGTTGCCAGGGTGCGGCGCAGGAACGCCGCGCTGTCATCGAGCTGGGCGCGGCGGGCCTGCGGACCGGGGTCGTCCGCAAGCTCTTGGAGGGAAGGCATCTCGCCTTGCCGCACCTGCATCTCGCACCTCACGGCGCCCTGCACGAGGGCGGCCAACTCGGGTGCCGTCACATGCGGTTCGAAGGAGAACCACCGCGGATCGAAGATGTCCGCATCGAACTGGCCCAGGTGCTGTTCGAGCGTCAGGTTTTCGACCGGTGACTTCTCCATGAGCGTCGTCAGGATGCGGTGCCAGTCCAGGATCCCCGCCCCGCACGGTCGCAGTTTTCGCCTGAGACCCCGCTCTACGAAGTAGAGCGCCACGTCTTCGAGGTGTGTCTGGCGGATGTGGGGTGCCAGCCGCTCGGTCGCCTCCGCCGGATCCTCGCCGCGGACCACGAGGTTGGCCACGTCCAGGCTCACGCCCATGACATCCGGGCCGCCGGCCTCGACCAGGCCGAGGACCTCGTGCGAGGAGAGGTCCTCGTGCGTCTTGAGGTTCAGCCGCAGTCCTTCGCCGCGCAGCAGCGGCACCAGGTCTTCGATGGTCTGCCGAACGACGGCGAGTTGCCGGTCGTGAGCAACCTCGCCTGGCCCCCGGACAGTTCTGGTGTAGCCGAAGAACTGCCGGCAGCCGACCGCTGTGGCGGCTTTGATCAGGGCCGTGAGCTCGGCAAGCCGCGTGTCCCGATCACCGAAGGGGCCGAGACAGCCGATACCCGTCTCTACATAGAGGCCGAGTGCCGCGGCGAGTTCGGCGGTGGCCTTGAGCGCGGTCTCGTCGAGATCCGGACTGATCGCCAGCGGCGTGGCGAACAGCACCCCCTCGAAGCCACGCGCATGGGCGAACCGCAGGGCCTGCTCCGGGGTTCCGTCGTCGAACCCCTGCGGCCGGCCGCACATCGTCCCCACCCTCAAACGGCGATCACCCGCGCCGACCTGCTCGGATCGACCGCAACTGGCCTGAGGAGAGCTGGAGTTCACCTTCGACGTCGTAGTCGTCATGCGTTAGGATTATCAGTCGTCTGATGTTTGCGGAAGGGGTCGCGTTGGAGAAGCTTCACGCCGGGCGCCTACCGCGGCAGGCCTCGGCCGGCCCAGGGCGCGTGGGTCCACAGGACCTGTCGGTGACACCGGCACCTGCTCGAACCGTGAGGCGGCGAGACCTCCTCGCGAACCGGCGTCCGCTCCGGAACGAGCAGGTGGCAGGCGCCTTCGCCGGCACCGTCCCGCAGCACACCCTGCGGCCACCCGCCGCTCGGATCACGGCGATCGCGGCAGGGACGATGACAGTTCCCTCTACCTTGAGCGTGAACCCAGGCAGTGCATTCGACAGGGAGGGGCGACTATGGACATGCTGAAGGTCAACCGGGTCTCGGCAGTCGACGCGATCATCAACGAGTTCATCACGCAGATCCGCGAGGGCCGTTGGGTCCCCGGCGACCGGCTGCCTTCCGAGGCCGAACTCACCAAAACACTCGGCATCAGCCGCGCTTCACTGCGGGAAGCCACACGGGCTCTGGTGCACGCAGGGCTGCTGGCTGTGCGGCAGGGCGACGGCACCTACGTCGTCGCGGTGGACGAGACCGCGGTCGCCCTCAACCGCAGGGTCAGCAGCAGCAAGACCACGGAAGTGCTCGAAGTCCGCCGCGGGCTGGACGCATCAGCGGTGCCGCTGGCGGCCGCACGGCGCACCGAGGCCGATCTCACGGCCATGCGCGCGGCTCTCGACCAACGCAAGCGAGGCGCGGACAACGGTGACCTCGAAGCCTTCGTCGAGGCGGACTTCCAGTTCCACATGTCGGTGGCCCGCGCCTCGCACAATGAGCTCCTCGCAGACCTCTACGAGAGTCTCAACGTGCCCTTCCGCGACACCCTGGGCACTGCGATGGGCCAGGGAACGGACGAGCACGAAGCCCTCTACACCGCGATAGAGCGACACGACACGGCACAGGCCACGGAGCTGGCCCTCGGCATCATCGCCCGCATGGAATCACCACGAAGCCCACGGAGTGGGAGCCCGGCAGAGCAGAGCGAATGAGCGATCGACCGGACACGTCGGCGGTCATCGACCGCCGCCGTCGCGGACTGCCCAGATGTCATGAAGGACGCAGGCCGTGGGGCCGGGCCCTGGCCCACGCCGAGCGGGAGGGATCGCGCGACTCGGACGGCCGACACCCCTGATTCCGGCGGGGCCGCGACTACCGTCGCCCTATGGAGCGAGAGCGAACCGGCGCGATCCGCGCAGTCCTCATCGACATCGACGGCGTCCTCACGGTGTCCTGGGAGCCTCTCCCCGGTGCCGTCGAGGCCATGGAGCGGCTGCGCGCCGCGGGGCTCCCGCTCGCGCTGGTCACCAACACGACCTCGCGTACACGCGCCTCCATCTGCTCACGCCTTGTGGAGGCGGGATTCCCCGTCACCGTCGACGACATCCTCACCGCCCCGGCCGTCACCGCCGTCTACCTTCGGGAGCACCACCCGGACGCACGCTGCCTGCTGCTCAACGCCGGTGACATCAACGACGATCTGACGGGCGTGACGCTTGTCGAGCAGGAGGACGACGCAGATCCGCTCACGGAGACGGACGTGGACGTCGTAGTGGTCGGTGGCGCAGGGGACGAGTTCGGCTACGAGGCCCTCAACCGCCTCTTCCACCACCTGCAGCGCGGAGCGCACCTCGTGGCCATGCACCGGAACCTCTACTGGCGCACGGCCGACGGGCTCGACCTCGACACGGGCGCCTTCCTCCTCGGACTCGAGCGGGCCGCCCGGGTCGAGGCAAGCATCACCGGCAAACCGTCCGAGGGCTTCTTCGCCGCCGCGCTCGCGCACCTGGGGGCCGATGCGTCCGCGACGCTCATGGTGGGCGACGACATCGAGTCCGACGTGCTCGCCGCCCAGCGCAGCGGCATCACCGGCGCCCTCGTCAAGACAGGCAAGTACCTTCCGGAGACCCACCGTTCGGCCGAGGGCACACCGGACCATGTGCTCGACTCCTTCGCCGCGCTCCCCGACCTCCTCGAACGGCTGGCCTCGGGCTCCCGCTGAGCGCCTGGCCCTACTTGTTGCTCTTCCAGAGGGTCAGCGTGGTGACGTAGTCGGGCATGTCGCTGGACAAACCCTGCTTGGTGTCGGGTACGACGTCGGTGATACGGAGCATCGCCAGGTTGTCGTCGCTGGTGACGGTGCACAACACCATGCCCTTGGTCAGGGTCTTCCCCGCGTCCAGGTCGTCGGCGGAGATCGCGGCCGGGAGCGCGTCGGTGTCCACGCCGCTGCTGCATGCCTCGGGCGTCGTGCCGGTGCTCCTGCCCATGGGGGTGAGGAAGCGCAGGTCGGAGTCGCCCCAGTCCTGGTAGGTGAGTTCCATGCCGTCGTCCTGGCCGATCTCGCCGTCGGGGAACAGTTTCGGCGCGTCCAGGTCCACGTGTGTGCCGGTGTTGTAGGCCGGAGCCCGGAGGGTGAGGGGCTTGTCCTTGAAGACGAGCGTGTACGCGTCCTGCGGCGAGGGAGAGGACGAGGTCGACGGTGACGAGGTGTCGGTCGGCGTACCGGTGTGCTTTCCGTCCGCGCCGGTGCCGCTTGCGCCGTCCGTACCGCCGTCGGGCCTCGCGATCGCCCACGTGACGATCACGGCAAGGGCCACGGCGACGACGCCGGCGGCTGCCGGCAGCGGGGTGCGGGTGCGCTTGGGAGGCGTGGGCGACGGCGTGTTCGTCGACCACGGCGCATGAGCCGGGCCGGGCGGGGGCATCGACGGGGGCGGCGGGGCGGACACGGTGGGCTGGCCGGCCAGGTGCGCGGCGGCATCCGGCTGGGTGGGCGTGGCCGTGGGTGTCGGCGTGGGCGCAGGGGGCCGCGCGGCAGCCGCCTCCCGGCGTGCGATGCGCTCCATGAGCGGCGCCGGCAGCCAGCCGTCGAACGTCCGCAGTGGCCGACCGGCCTCCCGCTCGCACAGCTCGGCGAGTTCGTCCGTCGTGATGCGGGCCGCGGGTTCGGCGGTGAGACAGCGCTCCAGCAACGTCCGCAGTGGCGCCGGGTATCCGCTCAGGTCCGGGGGTGTGCGCTCGGTGTTGGCGATGCGCACCCCGAGGGCGGTCGCGCCGCCCTCGCCGTACGGATGCCGTCCGGTCGCCGCGACCGCCGCGATGAGGCCGAGCGAGAACAGATCGGTGGCCGCGGTGACCGGTTCACCCAGCGCGTGTTCGGGCGACATGTACTGCGGCGTGCCGATGACCCCGCCGCTGCGGGTGAGCTGGGTGGCGTCGGCGGCCTGTGCGATGCCGAAGTCGATGACGTAGGGACCGGTCGAGCCGAGCAGGATGTTGCCGGGCTTCAGGTCGCGGTGGACGACGTCCGCCGCGTGGATGGAGCCGAGGGCCCGGGCCGTGCAACCCACCAGCTGGAATACGGCGGGCAGGGGCAGCGGCCCGTACGCGGCGAGGGCGTCGACGAGCGAGAGGCCGGGCACGAATGCCGAGGCGATCCAGGGCAGTGCGCCCACGGTGTCGTGGTCGACGACGGGTACGAGGTGGTAGCCCTGCACCCGGCGGGCGGCTCGCACCTCCTGCTCGAATCGGCGCCGGAAGTCGGGTCCTGGCCGTACTCGCGTCGGATCACCTTGAAAGCCACGGGTTGCCCGCCCCGCGTGTGCGAGAGGTACACGGTGCCCATGCCGCCTTCACCGAGCCGCGCGAGGAGCCGGTAGCCGGCTGTCTCGCGCGGATCGATGGGGTCGAGCGGGGCCAGTATGTCGTCGATGCCGTTGGTATCGGCAGCCCACCATATGACATGTGACAGTGCGTCAAAGTGCTTTGAGGTGAGGCCATGTGCCGAATTGGATCACGACATGCGGGCGCCGACGGTACGCGCGACCTGGGACAGGACCTTGTCCGTCCAGAGCCGTTCCCTCTTCGCCGCGGCCGCGAGATTCTCGGACGGCTTCGCATCCGAGCCGGGCTGCGGGACGAGACCCTCGGCGTGACTCGAGCCGCGCAGCTCGAACTCGTACGGTCCCTGCATGCACGTCACTTCGGCCCCGAGCACGCCGTCGACGGAGTAGCAGTCCTGGGCGCCCCACGTGCCGGCCAGGTCCTTGAAACCCTTCTCCGAGTCGTCGTTCCCTCTGTCCTCACGGTACTTGCGTCCGACGAGGGCGGGATCCGCGAGGGCGGTCACGGTGACGGTGAAGTTGCTGTTCGTCACGTCATCGCCGCCATTCCCCGGAAGGCTGAACTCGAACTCGCAGCCACCGCGCGGCACATCACCCGTGGTGCCGGGTGCGGCATCGGCGAGCGGATCGAAGTTGAGGATGGTCACCTTGACCGGCTTGTGCTGCACGCTCTTCGACTGGGGCAGGAACGCGCGAAGCTCCGCATCGGTCACCAGCTTGCAGGCGTCCGGCCACTTCGAGAGCGCGACCGCGGCACCCGGCTCCGGCTGAAGACCGAGCTTGTCTCCGGCGGGCTCGGCGGCCCCGAACTTGACCCGGGGTGGCGGCTTCTCCTCGCCACACCCGGCCAGCAAGCCCACGCCCACGCCCGCCAGCACGGTCAGGCACAGCAACCTGCTTCGGAACATCACGATCTCCCCGTTTTCGTGTCCTGCGCATCATCACGACGACGCGCTGTCCGGTCCGACTGATCCTCCCCATACGTCGAGTCATCTGGGTTGCGTTTGGTTCCAACGGGGACGTGTGCTTCAGACGCTGCCTGTCTACGGCGCCTGTCCGGCCTCACCCTCTGGGGCGCGATCGGCCTGGCGTGGCGGGTGTCGCCTCGTGTGGCATGTGGTGCCTCACTGGGCGCAGGTGTCCCGTCCTAAGTCGTACGTGTGTTGGGGCGCCGTGGACCGCAGGCTCGCAGTATGAGGGGTTCTGGCAGGGGGGTCGCGAGGATCGACGGCGGGCAGTTCCGGTGTCCGCAGTGCGGGCTGCCACAGGATCGGGTGGCGACGCTCGAGCACGACTGGGTGCTCCTGGAGCCCGGGATGCGGGTGCCGGCACACCTGGTGCCGGCCGAGCATCGGTGGATCGAGCTGTCCGACGGCAGGGTTGCTGTGTACGGCGTGTGTCCCGTCGACGGGACACAGCGGTGCCGGATCGAGCACCGGCTGGCCTGCGCCGGGCAGAGACTGCCCGATCTGTGGCCTTGGCTGACGACACTGCGGGACGAGAACAAGCGGAAGGCTCGGCGCCAGGAACCGGCTCCGCCTCCCGGGGGCGACCGACTGCCCGACGTGGGGTGACCTTCCTGGCGGTCGGGGCCGGCCCAGCCGGGCGTAAGCGATGAGGCGGTCCGCGGGGTGGAGGTACCGCGGACCGCCCCACCCCGTCGGCGAAGGCGCGTCAGTGGTGCCGGCCGTGACGCCCCAGCGTCTCCACGGGGGTCGCGCCGGGGCGGGTCCACTGCGGCACGGGGCGGCTGGTCGGGCCCCAGGTGGCGTTCCCGTCCGCGTCCGAGCGCCAGTACCAGCAGATCGGCGCGCCATGCCCACCCACCGGCGAGCCGGCCTCGGCGGCCGCGGGCCAGCCCTCGGGGTTGTCCTCCCACCCCTCGCGACGGCCGTAGGGCGTCATGTCGAGCAGGCCGAGGGACCCGTTGACCCTCTCGTTGCCACGGCCCGTCGTGGAGTAAGTGAGAAACACGCGGTCGCCGTCGCGCAGGAAGCAGGTGACGTAACCCATCTGTCCGCCGGCAGGCCCCGCCACGTCACGCACCGAGTACCAGGGCTGGGTGTAGCCCATGAACTCGACGAAGGAGGCCACCTCGTCCCACGGGCCGGTCGTCAGGATGGCGAACGAGACGCCGCGGGCGTTGAGGTAGACGGCGTCCTTCATGGACCAGGCCGTGGTGGTGCAGCCCTCGCACTGCCCCTGGGGCGGTGCGCCGTCGTGCCACATGTGCTTGTAGACCACGAGCTCGTCGCGGCCCTGGAACAGGTCCAGGAACGGGACCGGGCCGTCGGGTCCGACGACCTCGACCTTGCCGTCGAACTCCACCATCGGCAGCCTGCGGCGGGCCGCGGCGATGGCATCGCCCTCGCGGGTGTGGGCCTTCTCGCGGACCAGCAGCTCGTCACGGGCGGCCTGCCAGGTGGCCAGGTCGACGATGGGCGGGCGGCCGGGCAGCTCGGCGGCCGGGTCGCTCGGCGTGGTCGTCATGGTGTCCTCCGTGGTGTCTCTTGCGGGGCAGCGCCATAGGGCGTTCTACGACGGTCACCGGAGAAGACTCGCGACACGGCCGGAACTCATCGCGGCAGGGGCACTCTCGGCCGAGCCTGCACGGGCCACGTCGGGTCGGCAAGTTCACGCACGCACCCAGACGCTTGCCGCGAACATCACAAAACGCCCACAACCCTCGCGCCCCCGCGTCCTACACGAACCGCACCTCCGGATACTTCGACGAGGGTCCGTCCAGGAAGTGACCGCCGGCGCGCCCACGAAGCCAGCGGTCGAAGAACGCCGTCACATACGCCCGCTGCGCGGCAATCGCCCGCGCCGCCGGCACCGTTCCCACCAGGCCGGTCACCGTCTCCTTCGGCAGCCCCAACTGCCGGGCGATCTGCGGGATCAGCGACGCCGCGTCGGTGTACGTCGCGTGCTGGGCGCCCCGCAGCACCAGGTCCCGGTGCCAGCCGTCGCTGTGCTCCCACAGCGCGCGCCAGGACGGCACGTTCGTACGGTCGTCGCCGTCCATTCCCATGAGGAGGAACGGCCCGTCCACCCCGTCGCGGGCCACCGAGGACAGCTCCCCCTCGTCATGGTCGTCCGACACGTAGGCGAGCACCCCGTCCAGATTCGCCGCCGCCGCGATGCGTCCGTCGTCATGCATCGTCTGCAGCGCCGCGAAGCCGCCCGCCGACTGCCCGAACATGCCGATCGGCGCACGCTCCAGGCGGCCCGTGGCGAACGCCCGCTCCACCTCGTCCAGTACGAACCGCGTATCGGCCACCCGTACCGCAGAGGTCTTCCGCATCAGGGCGACGACCGCTGCTGGCCCCTCCTTCAGCGCCCGTTCGAACTCCTGCGGAAGCAGAGTCGCCTCCACCCGCCCCCCGGGGAACTCCACCGCCGACGCGTCGTAGGTGTGGTCGATCGCCACCACCACGTATCCGTGCGACGCCAGCTCGTCCGTCAGCGTCGTGCCCAGGGTGCGCGGGTCACCCACTCCCGGCGAATACAGCACCACCGGCCGCGGGCCGCGCCGGTCCGGCGGCGCGCCGAGGTGGGCGAAGGTCTCCGTCCCGCTCCAGTCGACGCGGCCCTTCGGCAGGTCGCCGAAGTTGTTCACACGGTCGAAGCCGGCCGCCTCCCCTTTCGTCATCTGCGGCACGCGCGGGTGCGACACGACCGACCGGGCCGGATACCGCACATCCACCATCAGCTCACGCCTGCGACCGGCCACCCATGGATCCGAACGCCGCCGGTCCACCAGGCGCAGTGACACCGTCCCCACGCCGTACGGCCCGGTCGGCGCGGGCAGCTTCATACGTGCCGTGAGGGGCGTACTGTCCGCTGCCACTGCCGTCGCTGCCGCGCCGGGCCCGCCCGTCGCCGCCCAGGCGAGGCCGAGCGCGGACGCGGCCAGCACGCGGCGCCTGCTCGTCATCTTGGTCTTGGTGTCGCCGTTGGTGTCCATGCCGCAAGCTTCACCGGTGGCCCGCCCACGTCACCATCCGACAGGCCAGACCATCGAGTTGGGGGAAATCCCCCACGCCCCGCGAGCGCTCAGCGCCCCGCGCCGTCCTCGACGAGTCGCCTCAGCGAGGGGAGCAGCGCGTCGAGGTCCTGTCCGGTCCGGAAGGCCACGACGGTGGTGCCGCCGTCGCCGGAATCACCGGTGCCGGAGGGCGCGGGGAAGAGCGCGAGCACGTCGCTCATCGCCTCGTCCATCTCGGCCACCGGATCGGAGGTCTCACCCCGGAGCCAGCGGCGCAGTACGTGGTTGTGGGCCGCGACCACGGCCGCCGCCATCAGTTCGGCCCGCAGCGACGCCGACTCCGTCGGGTCGCCCATCCACTCCGCGATGAACTCGCGGAACAGTCGCTGGTACCTGGCCACGCTGGCGATCTCCCGGTCCCGCAGGACCGCGACCTTGCTGGTCAGCCTGTACCGCCGCCGCGCGAGGTCACCCTCGTCGATGTAGTGCAGCAGCACCAGACGGACCGCGTCGGACACCGCGATCAGGCCCGTGCTGTGACTGGAGGTGTCCAGCCTGTCCTTGATCAGCGCGAGCAGCCGGTCATGGTCGGGGAAGATCACGTCTTCCTTCGACCGGTAGTGCCGGAAGAACGTCGTGCGTCCTGCTCCGGCCCGCTCGGCGATCTCGTCGACGGTGGTCTGCTCGTATCCACGCTCGTCGAAGAGCGCGAAGGCGGCGTCCGCGAGGCGGATCCGCGCGGTTGGCTTACTCATGACCACCCATCCTCACTCATGACCGCCCATCCTTCCCTGTGTCGCTGCCCGGAAGCCACTTGCCTGAGTCGATGGTACTGAGTACCGTCAATAGGACATCGAGTACCGAAGGAGGTCCGGTATGGGTTCCGCGGCACAGAGCGAGTCCGGCCTGCCCATCCAGCCGCTCTACGACGGCTGGTCGCTGACGGATTTCGACGCGGACGCCAAGCTGGGCGCCCCGGGAACGTTTCCGTACACGCGTGGCGTGTACCCGTCGATGTACACCGGCCGACCGTGGACGATGCGGCAGTACGCCGGATTCGGCACGGCGAAGGAGTCCAACGAGCGCTACCACGAGCTGGTCGGCGCCGGCACGGGCGGCCTGAGCGTCGCCTTCGACCTGCCGACGCAGATGGGCTACGACTCCGACGAGTCGATCGCCCGCGGCGAGGTGGGCAAGGTCGGCGTGGCCATCGACTCGATCGAGGACATGCGCACGCTGTTCCAGGGCCTGCCGCTGGACAAGGTGTCCACGTCGATGACGATCAACGCCCCCGCCTCGACGCTGCTCCTGCTCTACCAACTCGTCGCGGCCGAGCAGGGCATCTCCGGTGACCAGCTGACCGGCACCATCCAGAACGACGTGCTCAAGGAGTACATCGCCCGCGGCACGTACATCTTCCCGCCGAAGCAGTCCCTCCGGCTGATCAGCGACATCTTCGCGTACTGCCACAAGGAGCTGCCCCGCTGGAACACGATCTCCATCTCGGGCTACCACATGGCCGAGGCGGGTGCCACGCCCGCGCAGGAGATCGCCTTCACCCTCGCCAACGCGAAGGAGTACGTGCGCGCCGCGATCGCCGCCGGCCTCGACGTCGACGACTTCGCGCCGCGCCTGTCATTCTTCTTCGTCGCCCGGACCACGCTCCTCGAGGAAATCGCGAAGTTCCGCGCCGCCCGCCGCATCTGGGCCCGCATCATGCGCGACGAGTTCAAGGCCAAGAACCCCAAGTCGCAGATGCTGCGCTTCCACACCCAGACCGCCGGGGTGCAGCTGACCGCGCAGCAGCCCGAGGTCAACCTCGTACGGGTCGCCCTTCAGGGCCTCGGCGCGGTCCTCGGTGGTACGCAGTCCCTGCACACCAACTCCTACGACGAGGCCATCGCCCTGCCCACGCAGAAGGCGGCGCGGCTCGCCCTGCGCACCCAGCAGGTCATCGCCTACGAGACCGACGTGACCAAGACCGTCGACCCGTTCGCCGGGTCCTACGTCATGGAGTCGATGACGGACGACGTCGAGGCGGCGGCCCTCGAACTGATCCAGGCCGTCGAGGACCGCGGAGGCGCGGTGGCGGCGATCGAGCAGGGCTTCCAGAAGTCCGAGATCGAGAAGTCCGCGTACCGGATCGCGCTGGAGATCGACCACCAGGAACGCACCGTGGTCGGCGTCAACAAGTACGCCCTCGACGAGGAGGAGCCGTACGAGCCGCTGCGGGTCGACCCCCAGATCGAGATCGACCAGTGCGAACGTCTCGCGGCCCTGCGCGAGGATCGCGACAACGACGCCGTCGAGCGAGCCCTCGAAGCGCTGCGCGACGCGGCGCGCGGCACCGACAACGTCCTTCCCCCGATGCGCGAGGCCCTGCGCCTGCGCGCCACGGTCGGCGAGGTCTCGCACGCTCTGCGCGACGTGTGGGGCGTTCACGTCCCCCACGACACGTTCTGATCCTTCCTCCTGTCCCCTTCGATCCGTCCGATCCGTCCGATAATTCCGATGACCAGTCAGCCCCGGTGGAGCACTCAGTGAACGAAATCGACATCCACACGACCGCGGGAAAGCTCGCGGACCTGCAGCGCCGGATCGACGAGGCCACCCACGCCGGCTCCGCACGCGCGGTGGAGAAGCAGCACGCGAAGGGCAAACTGACGGCCCGTGAGCGCATCGAACTGCTCCTGGACGACAGCTCGTTCGTGGAACTCGACGAATTCGCCCGCCACCGCTCCACCGCCTTCGGCCTGCAGGACAACAAGCCCTACGGCGACGGCGTGGTCACCGGCTACGGCACCGTCGAAGGACGCCCGGTAGCCGTCTTCTCCCAGGACTTCACCGTCTTCGGCGGAGCCCTCGGCGAGGTCTACGGCCAGAAGATCATCAAGGTGATGGACTTCGCCCTCAAAACGGGCTGCCCCGTCATCGGCATCAACGACTCCGGCGGCGCCCGCATCCAGGAAGGCGTCATGGCGCTCGGCATGTACGGCGAGATCTTCCGCCGCAACACCCACGCCTCCGGCGTCATCCCCCAGATCAGCCTCGTGGTCGGCCCCTGCGCGGGCGGCGCGGTCTACTCCCCCGCCATCACCGACTTCACGATCATGGTCGACCAGACCTCCCACATGTTCATCACCGGCCCCGACGTCATCAAGACCGTCACCGGCGAGGACGTCGGCTTCGAAGAACTCGGCGGCGCCCGCACCCACAACACCAACTCCGGCGTCGCGCACCACATGGCCGGCGACGAAAAAGACGCCATCGAATACGTCAAAACCCTCCTGTCCTACCTCCCCTCGAACAACCTGTCCGAGCCCCCGGCGTTCCCCGAGGAAGCGGACCTGGCCCGCACCGCGGACGACGACGAGCTCGACACCCTCGTCCCGGACAGCGCGAACCAGCCCTACGACATGCACACCGTGATCGAGCACGTCCTGGACGACGCCGAGTTCTTCGAGACACAGCCGCTGTTCGCGCCGAACATCCTCACCGGCTTCGGCCGCGTCGAGGGCCGCCCGGTCGGCATCGTCGCCAACCAGCCCATGCAGTTCGCCGGCTGCCTCGACATCGACGCCTCCGAGAAGGCCGCCCGCTTCGTACGGACCTGCGACGCCTTCAACGTCCCCGTCCTGACCTTCGTCGACGTCCCCGGCTTCCTGCCGGGCGTCGACCAGGAACACACCGGCATCATCCGCCGCGGCGCCAAGCTCATCTACGCCTACGCCGAAGCCACCGTCCCCCTGATCACGGTCATCACCCGCAAGGCGTTCGGCGGCGCCTACGACGTCATGGGCTCCAAGCACCTGGGCGCCGACCTCAACCTGGCCTGGCCCACCTCCCAGATCGCCGTCATGGGCGCCCAGGGAGCGGTCAACATCCTGCACCGCCGCACCATCGCCGCCGCCCCCGACACCGAACGGGAAGCCACCCGCACCCGCCTCATCCAGGAATACGAGGACACCCTCCTCAACCCCTACACCGCGGCCGAACGCGGCTACATCGACGCCGTCATCATGCCCTCCGACACCCGCGCCCACATCGTCCGCGGCCTGCGCCAACTCCGCACCAAGCGCGAAACCCTCCCGCCCAAGAAGCACGGCAACATCCCGCTCTAGAAACCGTTGCAGAGCCCACCGGAGCCGTCATGATGATCAAGGTCGTACGGGGCAACCCGACCCCCGAGGAGCTGGCCGCCGCACTGGCGGTGGTCCAGGCCCGCGCCGCGGCGGTGGCCACCACCCCGCCCGGCGCGGCACACACCCGCGACGCATGGGCCGACCCCTCACGCATCAACTCCCTGCCTCAGCACGGGCCCGCGGCCTGGGCGCGCACCTATTGGCCGCGCTGAACAACCATCCGAACGGAGATTCATGAACACCGTGCAACAGGGGGCGCGTCGCGCCGGTCACGCACCGGCCCCGCGCGCCCGCGTGGTGATCGCCAAGCCCGGCCTCGACGGCCACGACCGTGGCGCCAAGGTCATCGCGCGGGCGCTGCGCGACGCGGGCTACGAGGTGATCTACACCGGCCTGCACCAGACCCCCGAGCAGATCGTCGCGACCGTCATCGCCGAGGACGCGCCGCTCCTCGGCCTCTCCGTACTGTCGGGTGCCCACCTGACGATCGTCGAGAGAGTGCTCCAGCTGCTGGCCGAAGAGGATGCCGGCGACGTCCGCATCCTGGTCGGCGGGATCATTCCCGACGCCGACATCGCAGCCCTCGAAGCACTGGGCGTCCACGCCGTGTTCACCCCCGGCGCGGGCATCGGCGGCATCGTCGAGACCGTCGACCGCCTGCTGACCACAACTGACACGACCGCCATCACTGAGACCACCACGCACCCCGCGCTGGAGCCGGCATGCTGAAGAAAGTCCTCATCGCCAACCGTGGCGAAATCGCTGTCCGCGTGGCCCGGGCGTGCCGGGATGCCGGTATCGCGAGCGTTGCCGTTTACGCGGAACCGGACCGGGACGCTTCGCATGTCCGGGCGGCGGACGAGGCGTTCGCGTTGGGCGGTGACACCCCGGCCACCAGCTATCTCGACATGGCGAAGGTGCTGCAGGCCGCCAAGGACTCGGGCGCGGACGCCATCCACCCCGGCTACGGATTCCTGTCGGAGAACGCGGAGTTCGCCCAGGCCGTCCTGGACGCCGGACTGATCTGGATCGGCCCGCCCCCGCAGGCCATCCGCGACCTGGGCGACAAGGTCGCCGCCCGCCACATCGCCCAGCGCGCCGGCGCCCCGCTGGTCGCCGGCACCCCGGACCCCGTATCGGGCTCCGACGAGGTCGTCGCGTTCGCCCGCGAACACGGCCTGCCCATCGCCATCAAGGCCGCCTTCGGCGGCGGCGGCCGCGGCCTCAAGGTCGCCCGCACCCTCGAAGAGGTCCCCGAGCTCTACGACTCCGCCGTACGCGAAGCCGTCGCAGCGTTCGGCCGCGGCGAATGCTTCGTCGAGCGCTACCTCGACAAGCCCCGCCACGTGGAGACCCAGTGCCTGGCCGACACCCACGGCAACGTGGTCGTCGTCTCCACCCGCGACTGCTCCCTGCAGCGCCGCCACCAAAAACTCGTGGAAGAGGCACCCGCCCCCTTCCTGACCCCGGCGCAGAACGAGCAGCTCTACACCGCCTCCAAAGCCATCCTCAAGGAAGCCGGCTACGTCGGCGCCGGCACCGTCGAGTTCCTCGTCGGCCTCGACGGCACCATCTCCTTCCTCGAGGTCAACACCCGCCTCCAGGTCGAACACCCCGTCACCGAAGAAGTCGCCGGCATCGACCTCGTGCGCGAGATGTTCCGCATCGCCGACGGCGAGGAACTCGGCTACGACGACCCCGCCCTGCGCGGCCACTCCTTCGAGTTCCGCATCAACGGCGAGGACCCCGGCCGCGGCTTCCTGCCCGCCCCCGGCACCGTCACCCGCTTCGCCCCGCCCACCGGCCCCGGCGTGCGCCTGGACGCCGGCGTCGAGACCGGCAGCGTCATCGGCCCCGCCTGGGACTCCCTGCTCGCCAAACTGATCGTCACCGGCGCCACCCGCGAACAGGCCCTGCAGCGCGCCGCCCGCGCCCTGGCCGAGTTCGAGGTCGAAGGCATGGCCACCGCCATCCCCTTCCACCGCGCCGTCGTCACCGACCCGGCCTTCACCAGCGACCCGTTCACCATCCACACCCGCTGGATCGAGACCGAGTTCGTCAACGAGATCAAACCGTTCGCGGCCACCCCCGACACCGACACCGACGAGGAAGCCGGCCGCGAGACCGTCGTCGTCGAGGTCGGCGGCAAACGCCTCGAGGTGTCCCTGCCCGTCTCCCTCGGCATGTCCCTGGCCCGCACCGGCCTCGCCGCCGGCGCCAAGCCCAAACGACGCGCCGCGAAGAAGTCCGGACCGGCCGCCTCCGGCGACACCCTCGCCTCCCCCATGCAGGGCACCATCGTCAAGATCGCCGTCGAGGAAGGCCAGGAAGTCAAGGAAGGCGACCTCGTCGTCGTCCTCGAAGCCATGAAGATGGAACAGCCCCTCAACGCCCACCGCACCGGCATCATCAAGGGCCTCAACGCCGAGATCGGCGCCTCCATCACCTCCGGCGCCACCATCTGCGAGATCAAGGACTGAGACGGCCTGTGGAACGCGCTGGGTCCGGCGTCCTGAGCTCACGGTGAGCGTCGCCGCCCATCGACCCACGAGCCGGAGCTGAAAGCCCAGGAGGACAGGTCGACCTCCTGGGCTTTCGGGCGTGCGGCCCGGTGCGCTCAGGCCGGAGTCTCAAAAATCGGGGTGATCATGGCCCTCGCCACCGCATGGGTGAAGAGCTGGAAGCCCAGCCACGCCGGGGAAGCCGCCGGCGGCACATCCAGCTCGGCCGTGTCCAGCGCATGGACGGCGTAGATGTAACGGTGCGGACCGTGCCCGGGCGGGGGTGCGGCGCCGAGGAAACTGTGCCCGCCCGCGTCGTTGGCCAGCATCTTCGCGCCGACGGGAAGGTACTTTCCGCCCGGCGCCCCGGCACCGGCCTCCAGTTCGTGTACCGAAGCGGGGATGTCGTACACCGCCCAGTGCCAGAAGCCACTCACCGTAGGTGCATCCGGGTCGAAGCAGGTCACCGCGAAGCTCTGCGTGTCGGCCGGGAACCCCTCCCAGGACAGCTGAGGGGAGCGGTCCTCGCCCGGGTCGCCGAAGAGGCTGCTGCACTGCGCCACATCGAGGGACTTTCCGTCCGCGATATCCGTGCTGTGCAAGCCGAACGCGGGCACTGAGGGCAGGACGCTGTAGGGATCGAAGGAGTGGGGCATGTGCTTCTTCTCCTCTGGTCAGGCGGTCAGGTGCTCGCGGAGTGGTCGGTGACCGACCCGCCTTGATCGACCACACCTCCGACATTCGCACGACACCGGCACACGCCGCATGCCGCAAATGGGCGACTTGCGTCCCGGACGACGTCCATCCAAGTCGATACACGTCCAGAACAAGCACTGCCCGAGGACACAATCGCCCCGCCCGCATGTCATTGATTCACGCTACACGTAGATGCATAATGCGCTTATGGATAAGCGGGTTATGGAAGTCGACGCCCGGGCCGAAGCCCTGATGATCGCCGTGGAGCAGATGGTCCGCTACGTGCGGCAGAGCGCCGTCGCCGGCGGCCTGAGCACAGCGGCCTCGTCCGCGATCGGCCGGCTCGTCCGCGAAGGCCCCTGCCGACTGAGCGAACTGGCCAGGGCCGAAGGCGTCTCCCAGCCGAACATGACCCAGCTCGTCACCCGCATGGAACGCTCGGGCCTGGTACGCCGTGTGGCTGACCACAACGACGGCAGGGCCGTCCTCGTGGAAGCCACGGACAGCGGCCTCGAGGTCTTCCGGCAGCGGCGCGCCGAGCGAACCCATGCCCTCGACCTACTCATCGAGGAGCTGACCGAACCGGAGCAGCAGGCGGTGCGCACCGCGCTGCCCGCTCTGGCCCGCGCCATCCAGGACCGCCAGGCCCGCAAGTCCCGCGACTGACCACCGCCAGCCCTTCCACCGCCCCCACCGACCCCTGTCCGCTCACCCGTCACCGCCCCCTCTTCTCGACGCTTAGGAGAGAACCGCACATGAGTGCATCGCATGGAAAGGCCGCCAGCCCGTTCAAGCAGCCCAAGGCCGTCTGGGCCGTGGCGTTCGCCTGCGTGATCTCGTTCATGGGCATCGGCCTGGTCGACCCGATCCTGCCCGCCCTGGCCGAGAACCTGCACGCCTCGCCCAGCCAGGTCTCCCTGCTCTTCAGCAGCTACCTGATCGTGACCGCGGTCGCCATGCTCTTCGTCGGCTGGATATCCAGCCGTATCGGCGCCAAGCGCACCCTGGTGGTGGGCCTGGTCGTCATCGTCGTCTTCGCCGCCCTGGCCGGCATGGCCGGCTCCGTCAACGGCATCGTCGGCATGCGGGCCGGCTGGGGCCTGGGCAACGCGATGTTCATCGCCACCTCCCTCGCCGTCATCGTCGCCTCCGCGAGCGGCGGCTTCGGCGGCGCGATCATTCTGTACGAGACCGCGCTCGGCCTCGGCATCGCCGTCGGCCCGCTGCTGGGCGGGGAGTTGGGCGGGATCAGCTGGCGCGGTCCGTTCTTCGGTGTCGCCGTCCTGATGGCCATCGCGCTGGTCGCGACCCTCGCCTTCGTGCCCTCACTGCCCAAGCCGAAGCGCCCCACCTCACCGATCGCACCGCTCAAGGCACTGCGCCACCGCGGCCTGCTGACCATGGGCATCATGGCCCTGCTGTACAACTGGGGCTTCTTCACGATGCTCGGCTACGCCCCGTACCCGATGAAGCTGAACGCGCACGAACTCGGTCTGGTCTTCACCGGCTGGGGCCTGCTGGTGGCCGCCTTCAGCGTCTTCTTCGCCCCGCGCCTGCAGGCCCGCTTCGGCACCGCCCCCGTCCTGTACGCGAACCTGCTCGGCCTCGGCATCGTGATGGCGATCATCGCCGCCGGCGTCGCCACCCCCACGGTCGTCATCGTCGCCGTCATCGTCAGCGGCGCCTTCATCGGCATCAACAACACCCTGACCACCCAGGCCGTCATGCTCGTCTCCCCCGTCGAGCGCCCCGTGGCCTCATCCGCCTACGGGTTCCTGCGCTTCATCGGCGGTGGCCTGGCCCCCTTCGTCGCGGGCAAGCTCGCCGACGCCACCGACCTGAGCGTCCCCTTCTACCTGGGCGCCGCCACCTTCCTCCTCGCCATCCCCGTCCTGGCCAGTGGCCACGGTCTGCTGCGCAAAGCCGAGGCGAACCTGGGCGAGGGTGAGCCCGTCACCCCGTCACTCACCCCCGTCGGCGGCACGGCCACCGCGACGGACGCACCGCCCGTGATCGTCGCCGTGGGCGCCCACGACAGGGCCGCCTCGATCGTCGACGCCGCGGCCCGGCTCGCCCGCGACACCGGCAGCCCACTGGAGGTCGTCCACGTCCAGCAGACCGCGGTGGTCGAGGAACAGGCCGTCGACACCGAGACGGACGAACAGGCACGCGCCGCCGTGACCGCCCACCTCGACCGCCTCAGCGCCGACGGCATCGCCGCCACCGGCCAGATCCTGACGAGCGTGGGCGACCACGCCGCCGCCGGCCGAGCCCTCGCCCACCACGCGGCGGAGGTGCACGCCCGCACCGTGGCCATCGGACGCTCACCGCGCGGCCCCGTCACCCAGTTCGCCGACGGCAGCCTCACCACCGCCCTCACCCACTCCGCCACCTGCACGGTCGTCCTCGTCGACCCCGACAGCACACCCCGACACCTGACCAAGGACAGCCTGGCGGAGATGCGGAACAGCGCGGCCTGAGCCCTTGCCGTCCGGGCCGCGGTGCACGTCAGCGCCCGCTTCACGGCGGCCGGGACCTCGCCGCGCGCCTCGGCGGTGCGCAGCGCGCCCGCCTGGTCGGGCATGGCCTCCAGAACCTCGGGGCCCTGAGTGCGGCCGAGGCCCTCAGCCACCCGCGGCAACGCCCCTGGAGGTCCGAAACCGGCTGAGACTCCGATCACTTTAGTGGCGCCCACTGGACGACATACCGACTAGTCAGGATGATGAGTCAGTCCAGTTCAGACGTCCCGTAGGAGCAAAGATGAGTGCCGGCCACCCTCCAGGTCTCGATCTCGACCAGTTGCGCGGCCACCTCGACCGGGAGCGCCCGGGGCTCGTGGCCGGTCCGCTCTCCGGACGGGTCGTCGAGGGCGGCCGGTCGAACCTGACGTACATCGTCGGCGACGGCTCTTCGACCTGGGTGGTCCGGCGTCCGCCGCTGGGCCATGTGCTCGCCACCGCGCACGACATGAAGCGCGAGTACCGGGTGATCAGCGCCCTGAACCCGACGTCCGTGCCGGTGCCCGAGGCGCTGCTGATGTGCGAGGACGACAGCGTGCTCGGCGCGCCGTTCTACGTGATGGAGTACGTGGCGGGCACGCCCTACCGCACCACCGACCAGCTCGCGCAGCTGGGCCCCGAGCGCACCCGCGCCGCCGTGCTGAGCCTCGTGGACACCCTCGTCGACCTGCACGCCGTGGACCCCGCCGAAGTGGGCCTCGCGGACTTCGGGCGGCCCGAGGGATTCCTGGACCGGCAGCTGCGGCGCTGGGGCAAGCAGCTCGACGCGTCCAGGAACCGCGAGCTGGCCGGCGTCGACGAGCTGCACGCGGCGCTGGGCCGCTCGCTGCCCACCTCGCCCGCCCCCACGATCGTGCACGGCGACTACCGCCTCGACAACGTCCTGATCAACGAGGACGCCGACGGCGTCGACCGGATCAAGGCCGTCCTCGACTGGGAGATGTCCACGCTCGGCGACCCGCTCACCGACCTGGGCCTGCTGGTGATGTACAGCGCGAAGCTGGAGGTGCCCGACTCCCCCGTCTCCACGACCTCCGCGGCCGCCGGACACCCCGACCCCGCCGAGATCATCGAGCGGTACGCCGCGCGCTCGGGGCGCGACGTGTCCGCCGTCTCCTGGTACACGGCCTTCGCGTGGTTCAAGCTCGCCGTGATCCTCGAAGGCATTCACTACCGCTACACCCTCGGCCAGACCGTCGGCGCCGGCTTCGACCGTATCGGTGAGCTCGTGCCCGTCTTCATCGACCACGGCCTGACGACCCTTCAGAAAGGCTGACCCGCAATGGACTTCGCATTCGACGCGCGCACCGAGGAACTGCGGGCGAAACTCCTCGCCTTCATGGACGAGCACGTGTACCCGGCCGAGGCCGTCGCGGACGAGCAGCGCGCGCAGCTCGCCTCCCCGTGGGACACCCCGCCCGTCGTCGAGGAGCTGAAGGCCGAGGCCAGGCGGCAAGGTCTGTGGAACCTGTTCCTGCCCGACGCTCAGTACGGCGCCGGGCTGACCAACCTCCAGTACGCGCCGCTGGCCGAGATCACCGGCCGCAGCCCGCAGTTGGCGCCCACGGCCCTCAACTGCGCGGCCCCCGACACCGGCAACATGGAGGTGCTGACCCAGTTCGGCGACGAGCGGCAGAAGAAGCAGTGGCTGGAGCCCCTGCTCGCCGGTGAGATCCGCTCGGCGTTCGCGATGACCGAGCCGGAGGTGGCCTCCTCCGACGCCACGAACATCACCACGCTCATCGAGCGTGACGGCGACGACTACGTCATCACCGGCCGCAAGTGGTACATCTCCGGGGCGATGAACCCGGACTGCAAGATCTTCATCGTGATGGGCAAGACGGACCCCGAGGGCTCCGACATCCGCCGCCAGCAGTCCATGGTGCTCGTCCCCCGCGACGCCCCTGGCCTCGAGATCCGTCGCGCCATGCAGGTGTACGGGTATGAGGACCACTATCACGGCGGTCACGCCGAGGTCGTCTTCGACCGGGTCCGCGTCCCGGCGAGCAACCTGATCGGCGAGGAGGGCGGCGGCTTCGCCATCGCCCAGGCGCGGCTCGGCCCGGGCCGTATCCACCACTGCATGCGGCTGATCGGCATGGCCGAGCGGGCCATCGAGCTGATGTGCAAGCGGGCCGTGGCGCGTACCGCGTTCGGCAAGCCGCTGGCCCAGCAGGGCGTCGTGCAGGAGTGGATCGCGGACGCGCGGGTCGCGGTGGAGCAGCTGCGCCTGCTCGTCCTCAAGACGGCCTGGCTGATGGACACCGTCGGCAACAAGGGCGCCCACACGGAGATCCAGTCCATCAAGATCGCCACCCCGCGCACGGTCGTCGGCATCATCGACCAGGCCGTGCAGCTGCACGGAGCGGGCGGCGTCAGCCAGGACTTCCCGCTGGCCGAGCTGTGGGCGGCCGCGCGCACCCTGCGCCTCGCGGACGGTCCCGATGAGGTCCACCAGCGCTCGCTGGCCCGGCGCGAGCTGAAGAAGTACCTCTGACACGTGGAGATCCGGCTCACCGGAGCGGGAATCGCGATGTGGCCCCTGCCCGGTTCGGGCGGGGGCCACGTCTGTCGAAGGGCCCTTGCCGTCGCCAATTTCGGACCTGGTGTATCGAGCGGCGAGTGATATCGGCAGACTTCATGCATTGCACTCCACCATCACGAGGGATTCACATGATCACGCTCACCAAGGAAGACGGACCGGCAGATCTCGACGGTGTGACCCACCTGTCGATCGGGGTGTCCTGGGACCCCACCGCCGGCAGCAGCGGCGGGCTGATGGGCAAGCTCCGCCGGAACGTCGGCACGGACCTCGACCTCATCGCCATCGCGCTGCAGGGCGCGGACCCGGTACGGCTCGCAGGCCTCGACTCCCTGGACCCGCTGGGCAACGGCTCCTTGGTGCACAGCGGCGACAACCAGACGGGGCGCGGTGACGGGGACGACGAGACCGTGACCGTCGAGTTCGGCCGCATCCCGACGAACATCACGTCGATCGTGTTCGTGGCCGCCGCGTACAAGAAGTCCAGCTCCTTCCAGAAGGCGCGGAACATCAGCTTTAAGGTGTACGACGCGACCGGTGGCAGTTCTCAGCAGGTCGCCGACATCTGGCCGAGTCTGCTCACCAACGACAACGGCTGCCGTGTCGCCAAGGCGATCCGGGTCGACGGCAGTTGGAAGCTCGAGGTGCTGAACGAGACCGGGAAGATCAAGCAGGGCGACGAGCGGGCGCTGATGCGTTTCGCCGTGAGCAACCGGTAGACGGGGATCAGCAAGTAGGCAAGCCGGGCTCGTCGTGCACGTGCCCGGCTCCGCTTCTCCGGCCCCGGTGAGGGGCCGCTCAGTGATGTGGCGCCCGGTGCGCCGACGTCGGGGGGTCGCTGCCTGCCGTCAGGTGCGTGGTGAACCACTGCCTCGCGAGGTCGGCGACCCGGTCGAGCGCTCCGGGTTCCTCGAAGAGATGGGTGGCTCCCGGCACGATCTCCAGCCTGTTCTCGCAGCGGAGTTGGGCCTGGGCGGCACGGTTGAGGTCGAGCACCATCGTGTCGGCCCCGCCGACGATGAGCAGGGTCGGCGCTCGTACGTCGTCGAGGCACGGGCCGGCGAGGTCGGGGCGTCCGCCGCGGGACACCACGGCGCCGATGTCCGGGTCGTCGGCGGCCGCACGGAGCGCCGCCGCGGCTCCGGTGCTGGCACCGAAGTATCCGATCGGCGCCGACTCGCGGTCGCGCAGCCAGCGGGTGGCTCCCGCCAGCCTGCCGGCGAGCGTGCCGATGTCGAAGACGTTGTGCCTGTCGGCCTCCTCGGCGGGCGTGAGCAGGTCGAACAGCAGCGTGCCGAGGCCCGCTTCCTGCAACACCTCCGCCACCGCACGATTGCGCGGGCTGTGCCGGCTGCTGCCGGAGCCATGGGCGAACATCACCAGGCCCGCGGCCCCTTCCGGCCGCGCGAGGTCCCCGGCCAGCCGGACTCCGGCGGCCTCCACCTCGACGCCGGTCGTGACCGGTGCGGGCCGGACGCGTGCGGGATCGGCCACGGCCCGCGCCAGGCATGCGGCCACTTCCTCGTCCGTGGTCTGCGAGAAGTCGCTGTACCACTCACCGACGGAACCGAACAGGGGCGGTACGGAGAGGCACACCACGTCGTCGGCCACCGCGCTCAGTCGGCGCACTGCGTCGGGCGGCGCGACCGGCACGGCAAGGACCACGCGGGCGGCGCCCTGCGCCCGTACGACCTGGCATGCGGCCGCCGCCGTCGCGCCGGTCGCGATCCCGTCGTCCACCACGATCACCGTATGGGCCTCGCCGATCGCCGTGGGAGCCTCACCCCTCACCACCGTTCGGTCCTCGTCGGCCGACGCAGGCCGCCCGGCGCGGTACCGGCGTGCCCGCCGCTCCAGCTCCTGTCGCTCCGCGCGCTCGACGGCCGCGATGTGGTCCGGTTCGATCCCGCAGTGGCGCACGACGTCGTCGTTGAGGACCCGCACGCCGCCCTCGCCGATCGCGCCGAAGGCCAGTTCCGGCTGGTAAGGGACGCCGAGTTTGCGGACCACGATCACATCGAGCGGGGCGCCCAGCGCACGCGCCACCTCGAAGGCCACCGGAACACCGCCCCGCGGCAGCCCGAGGACGACCGGCTCCTCATCTCGCAGATGCTGCACCGCTGCGGCAAGCCGCCGCCCGGCATCAGTACGATCCGTGAACCGCACGGCGCTCGCCCCTCTCGGAGCCCCTCACAGATGACGGCAGGGATGCCTCTGCCCTTACCTCCGGGCTAACCCCGTTCGCGGCACCGCGCAACTCGGGACGCGTGCACCGCGCGACCCGAGCCGCTCTCCGGCGCGACAATGGTGGTGCGGATGATGCGCTCCTTCGCGGAGAGGCGGCACCGGCTATGCCGTACATATCGGTCACTGCGCTGAGCCACCCCGGCCTCAGGCGCGAGCACAACGAGGACAGCCTGGTCGTCGGCCCGTGGACACTGTGCGGAACGGTGACCGAGAATCCGCAGACGATGGCGTTCCCGCTCGGCCGTCCCCTCGTGGTCGCTGTCGCCGACGGCATCGGCGGGCAGCCTGCCGGCGAGGTGGCCAGCAGCCTCGTCGTCCGCCGGCTCGCCCTGTTCGGGCCTGCGCTGGACGGCGAGGAAGCGGTGCGTGACGCGCTGGGGATGTGCAATCACGCCGTGTACGCGGCGGCCGACCGCGCCCCCGAGCTCTCCACGATGGGGACGACCGTCGCGGGTGTCGTGGTCCTCGAACAGGAACTGCTCGTGTTCAACGTCGGCGACAGCAGGGTGATCGAAGTGGGGCCGGCCGGTGACGGCAGCGACGGCCCCGCCGGTGTCAGGGCCGCCACGGACGACACGCTCCACCAGCTGAGCGTGGACGACAGCCCGGCCCTCCCGCAGGGCCGGCGCACCACGTCGATCATCACTCAGGCGCTCGGTGGTGCACCGGCGTTCAGCGCGATCACGCCGCACGTCAGCACGTCTCCGCTCACCCCGGGTACACGCATGCTGGTGTGCAGCGACGGACTGACCGACCCCGTACTCGACGACGAGATCGACGACATCCTTCGGGCGCACGACGGGGGCCGGGCCGTCTTCGAGCTGTGGAAGGCCGCAATGGCCGCAGGCGGTCCCGACAACGTCACGATCGCGCTGGTCAGCGTCACCGGCTGACCCGACAACGACGGAGCGGCCGGCCCGATCCCAGCCGGTAAGGCCTTCCCCACCGTCAGGCCGGGACATAGCGCAGCAGCACGATCCCGCTCCGGAACGGCTTCGATTCCACGAGGCGCAGTCGCGGGACCTCGTAACCATCGGGGAAGAGCCGCCTGCCACGGCCCTGGACGACCGGGTACACGAAGAGGCGGTACTCGTCGACGAGGCCCGCCTCGATCAGCGTATGGGCCAAGGTGATGCTGCCGGTGAGCACGATGTCCTTGCCGCCCTCCAGCGCCTTCAGCGCCGTGACCTCCTTGACCGCGTCGCCGGACAGCACGGTCGAGTTCTCCCACCGCGGGTCCTCGATCGAGCTGGACACCACGTACTTCCGCACCTGGTCGAGATAGTCGGAGATGCCTGTGGTGTCGTCGGTCAGCCCGGGCCAGTAGCCGCGGAAGTCCTCGAAGGTGCGCCGGCCCACGAGCAGCGCGTCCGACCGGCTGTCCTGACGACGGCCCTCCTCCAGGACATCGGCCATGTCCGCGCTGCCCTGGGCCTGCGGTTCGAACCAATCGGTGAGCATCTCGACACAGCCGTCGACGGTGATGTTCTGGGTGATCGCCAGGGTGCGCATGCCGCGCCTCCTTCTGAACGGTGGCTCGTCCACCATTCTTGACCGGTCCCGCTCCCGAAAATCATCGGCACCTGACGGGACTGCCGGAGCCCCCAAAGGCTGCCGGGGGCTCCCAGGATGAACAACGTGACGGTGGCCGACGCCTCACGTGACCGGCCCATCACCGGCGTCGGCCTCAGGAGTTGAGGGTCTTGAGCAGCGCCGCGAGGCCGTCCGCGTAGATGCCGTGGAAGAGCTCCTCGACGTGGGCCTCGCTGACTCCGACGGGCGTGAAGGAGCCCGTCCATTCCACCCGCGACGTTCCGGGCGTGCCGGGTACGTCGCGCACCGTCAGCGTGGAGAGGTAGCCGGTGACGGGGAACGGCGCCTGCTCGATGGCGTACGAGTAGGTGCGCTTGTCGTCGTCGAAGGCCTTGAGGCGTTCGACGATGACGCCGCCGTCCTGATTCGTCAGACGGCGTACGCGCCCGCCCTCGCTCAGCTCGCTCTCGGGGATGTACGGGAGCCAGTCGGGCAGGGAGTCGAAGCCGCCGATGAGCTGCCAGACGTCGTCGGCGGATCGGGGGAGGTCGATGGTGGCGGTGGCGGTGGTGGCCATGTGCTGTTCCTTTCGGGTGTCGTGAAGCCGGCGCTCAGGCGGTGGGAGTGGGGGCGTCGGCGGCGATGAGCTGTTCGTCGCGGAGCGCGGTCCAGAAGGCGGCCGGGACGTTCTCCTTGAGGGCGGCGACGTCTTCGGCGATACGGCTGGGCCGGGTGGCGCCGGGGACGACGGCGGCCGTGGCCGGGTGCGCCAGGGCGAACTGCAGGGCGGCGGCCTTGATGCTGACACCGTGCCCGGCGGCGAGTGCCTTGATCCTCTCGACCTTGGCGATGATGTCCGCGGGGGCCTTCTGGTACTCGAAGTGCTGCCCACCGGCGAGGATGCCTGAGCTGTAGGGGCCGCCGACGACCATGTCGACGTTCTGCTCGGTGGCGGCGGGCAGCAGGCGCTGCAGGGAGCGGTTGTGGTCGAGCAGGGTGTAGCGGCCGGCCAGGAGGAACGCGTCGGGCTTGGGCTCGTCCAGGTCGAGGGTGAGCTCGATCGGCTCCACACGGTTGACGCCGAGGCCCCAGGCCTTGATGACGCCCTCGTCGCGGAGGTTCTGCAGGACACGGAAGGCGCCGGTGCGGGCCGTCTCGTAGACGGCGAGCCAGTCGTCGCCGTGGAAGTCCTGGGCGACGTCGTGCACCCAGACGATGTCGAGCCGGTCCGTCTTCAGGCGCTTGAGGCTGTCCTCGATGGAACGCAGGGTGGCGTCCGCGGTGTAGAGGTCGACCATCTTGTTCGCGCGGCCGTGCTCGAAGAGACCGCCCTTCTCGCCCAGGTCGCGGTCGGCGGGGTCCTCCAGCTCGTCCAGGATGACGCGGCCGACCTTGGTGCTGAGCACGTACTCGTCACGCGGCCGCTCGGCCAGCACCTCGCCGAGGCGCAGCTCGGACAGGCCCGCACCGTAGAAGGGCGCGGTGTCGAAGTAGCGGATGCCCTGGTCCCAGGCTGCCTCGACGGTGGCGGCGGCCTCCTCGTCGGGGATGCTGCGGAACATGTTGCCCAGCGGGGCGGTGCCGAAGCCGAGGGATCCCGGCAGGAGGGACTTGATACCCATGAGTGAAATCTTCCTGTCTGTCTGGTGATGCGAAGCTCAGGATGGTTTCCCCTGCTCCGCGGCTCTTGCTCTGTCGAGGTTAGGATCGAGGAGTCAGACTGTCCAAGACTTGCTTGGACACACTTGAGTCCCTAGAGGTCTTACATGCTTGACCTGCGACAACTTCGCTATTTCGTGGCCGTGGCCGAGGAGGAACACGTCGGCCGGGCCGCCGATCGCCTGCACATCTCCCAGTCGCCGCTGAGCCGGCAGATCGCCCAGCTGGAGAAGAACCTGGGCCTGACCCTGTTCGAGCGCAGCCAGCAGCGCCTGCGCCTCACCTCCGACGGCCGCGTCTTCCTCACCGAGGCCACGGCCCTGCTGCGGCACGCGGACCGGCTCGAGAACCTCGGCCGCCGCCTGGGGCGCGGCGAGGAAGGCGGACTGTGCGTGGGTTACGTCGGCGATGCCATGCACACCGGGATCCTGCCGCAGGCCCTGCGCGCCCTGCACGACGAGCGGCCCGGCATCCACGTGGCCCTGTACGACCTGACCGCGGCCCAGCAGTTCGAGGGCCTGCGCCAGCGCAGCCTGGACATCGCCCTCGTGCCGGAGGCGCCCCCCGCGGCAGACCCCGACCTGCGCGGCGCCCTCCTCCTGGAAGACCCGCTGCTCCTGGCCGTGCCGAGCAGCCACCCGCTGGCCGGGAGGGCGGCGATCCTGCCGGAAGACCTCGACGGTCAGCCGTGGATCGCCATCGAGAACAGCCAACAGCCGGCCTGGCGCGACGACTTCGTCGCCTCCTGTGCGGCGGCCGGGTTCACCCCGGACATCCGGCTCGAAGCCCCCGAACCCCTGACCGCGCTCGGCCTGGCCGCATCCGGCCTCGGCATGACGCTGGTCCAGGAGAGCATGCTGCGGGGCGACACCCCAGGCGTCACGGTCCGTGAACTCCCCTGGTTCCAAAGGTCGGTACGCCTCTGGGCCGCCTGGCACCAGATCGATCTGCGCCCGGTCGTCACGTCCTTCCGCGCGACCGTACTGAAAACCGAGAACACCGAGAACGTCGGGGACGTCGAGGACACCGAGAACGCCACGGACGCCACGGACGCCACGGACGCCACGGACGCCACGGACGCCACGGACGCCACGGACGCCACGGACGCCACGGACGCCACGGACGCCACGGACGAGCCTGTCAGGTGATGCCGGCGGCGGCCTGCTCCCCCGTGTTCCGGGGCGCCTTCTCCCGGCGCGGGAGCAGCAGCGGGGTGGCCAGGAGGACGACTCCGGCGATCGCGATCGCGGTGCGAGGGCCGGTGACCGCGGCGATCACACCCCACACGGCGGTCAGCGCCGCGATGGACAGGCTGCTGCTCACTGACCACGCGGACAGCGTGCGGGCGACCCGGTCGGGGTCACTGTGTTCCAGCCGGTAGGTCGCGAGCACCGGGTTGAACAGGCCGCAGCAGGTCACCAGGCCGAGCTGGACGGCGATGACGAGCACGATCCCGGGAACCCCGGGCTGGACGAACGCCAGCCCGATGGGCCAGCACGCACGCAGGGCTCCGACGGTCAGCATCACCTTGCGCTGCCCGAACCGCGCCACGAGCGGGTGCGCCATACGTGAGCCGATGAGTCCACCGATGCAGGGGGCCGCGAACGCGAGACCGTACTGCCAGGGCGCGAAGCCGAGCCGGCTCAGCATGAGCACGGCGATCAGCGGCTCGGAGGCCATGATGAGGCCGTTGACGACGATCGAGTTGAGGAACAGCGGGCGCAGCGTGCGGTGGCCGAGGATGTAGCGCCACCCTTCGAGCAGATCACCGGCGCGCAGCCGTGGTGCGGCGGCCCGCGCGGGGCGCGCTTCCGTCCCTCCGATGGCACGGATGCCGAGCGCCGAGAGCAGGTAGCTGACCGCGTCGGCGATCACCGTCGTCACCGGGCCGAACATCCCGATCGCGGCCCCGCCGAGCGGCGGCCCGACCACGATCGAGGTCCACGTCGTGGACTCGAACCGGCCGTTCGCGACGAGCAGGTCCTCCGGCGGCACGAGCGACTTCAAATACGCGCCGCTGGCCGCCTTGAAGGCGATGTCGGCCGCGGCGACGACGACGGAGACGACGAGGAGCTGGGCGAAGCTGAGCCAGCCGAACGCGAATGCGGCGGGGATGCTCATCAGCGCCGCGAACCGGATCAGGTCCATGGCGATCATGACGGGCCGCTTACGCCGGAACTCCATCCACGGCCCGAGCGGCACCGCGACCACGGCCCCCACGGCCCGCCCCGCGGCGGCCAGCGCCGCCACCTGCGTCGGCCCGGAGTGCAGTACGAGGATCGCGATCAGAGGGAACGCGCCGAACCCGAACCCCGTGCCGTACGAGCTGACCGCGAACGCCGCCCACAACCACCCGAACCGCCGCCCCAGCGCCCGTCTGCCCTTCACGCCCACCGCACCTCTCGCCGCCCCCGACAACCACACGCTGACCACCGACATCAAAGCGAGGAGCAGACGACGAGATCAAACAACCGACCCGCCATGAGAACACAACCAGGCGTTGTGCGGACATTCGGGCGGCGTGGATCTCCTGGTGACGAACCGGGAATCGCGCGGGCCCGAGGCTCTTGACGGGCTCGGCTGGGCGCGACCTCGGAAGGGTCTCGACGGGAGCCATCATGGGGCCATGGCGTTAGAGACAGCGTTCACGGAGATGTTCGGCGTGCGGCACCCGATCGCGCTGGCGCCGATGGGTGGGTCGGCCGGCGGCGCGCTGGCCGCGGCTGTCGCACGCGGCGGCGGGTTCGGATTGCTGGGCGGCGCGTTCGGGGACGCGGAGTGGCTGGCGCGCGAGGTGCCGATCGTCGCGGACACCGGCAGTCCGTGGGGCGTCGGATTCCTGACCTGGGGAATCGACGTCGCCGCCGTGGAACGGGCTCTGGAGTACGGGCCGAGAGCCGTGATGCTGTCGTTCGGCGACCCCAGCCCATACGTGGAGCGTGTCCGCCGAGCGGGGGCGCTGTTGATCCTTCAGGTCACGGATCTGGAGGAGGCCGAGCGGGCCGCGGACCTGGGCGCCGACGTGATCGTGGCCCAGGGAACCGAGAGCGGTGGGCACGGAGCCCGGCGCGGGCGCTCCACCTTGCCGTTCGTGCCGGCGGTCGTGGATCTCGTGGACCCGGTGCCCGTACTGGCGGCCGGCGGGATCGCCGACGGCCGCGGCGTGGCGGCCGCACTCGCGCTGGGCGCTGCCGGAGCGCTCATCGGCACCCGCTTCCAGGCCACCGCAGAGGCCCTGGTCGACCCCTCGATCACCAAGGCGATCATCGAAGGACGCGGCCGGGACACCGAGCGCAGCTCGGTACTGGACATTGCCCGCGGCTCCCGATGGCCCGCGAAGTACCCCGCCCGCACCCTCGGCCACCCGTATCTCGACCACTGGCGCGGCCGCGAGGCGGAACTCGCCGCCGACCCCCAGGCCCGTCAGAACTACCAGGACGACGTGGCACGCGGTACGGTGCCCCCGCTGCCGGTCTGGGCCGGCGAAGCCGTCGACCTCATCACCGACCTCCCCTCGGCAGCCGGCCTCGTCCCCACCCTGGCCGCCCAGACGGAGGAAGCACTGACCCGCGCGGGCCGCCGCTGACGGACCAACTGCCCACGTGCTCACGGCTCGTGGGCCGCGCACCCGCGGTTTGAGCGGCAGACGACTGGGCCGCGCACCCACGGCGTGACCGGCAGACCACCGCGGCCAGAAGTTACTTTGGGCTGCTTCCACGCACCTTGAGCCAGTCCTCCAGCAGGGGGATCACGGCTCGGACGTCCTCACCGTCCACACAGACTCCGGCTGTCTCACGTGCCTGCTGGTCGGCGTTGAACGCGATGCTCAGCCCCACTTCCCGGAACAGTGGCAGATCCGAGCGGCTGTCACCGATGGCGGCGCGGTCTTGAGGCGCAAGGCCGAGCGACCCGGCGTAGCGGACGGCGAAGTCACGCTTGTCCCCGGTGGGGTCAGGCGATTGAGGGGTGTCGAAATGAAGGAGACGGGGCGGGCGCCGGCCTTGCGGCGGGCGGGTCTCAGCCGGCCGCGCGCTTGATGAGCTCGCCGATCCGCGCCTCGCCGTCGGCGTTCAACTCGGTCAGGGCGTACGCGGACGGCCACATGGTGCCGTCGTCGAGCTTCGCCAGGTCGCTGAAGCCGAGCGTGGCGTACCTGCTCTTGAACTTCTGTGCGCTCTGGAAGAAGCAGACGACCTTGCCGTCCCTGGCGTACGCGGGCATGCCGTACCAGAGCTTCGGGGCCAGGTCCGGGGCGCTGGTCCTGACGATCTCGTGGATGCGCTCGGCGATGACGCGGTCCGCTTCCGGCATCTCGGAGATCTTGGCGCGCACCTCGCTGTCGCCGTCCGCCTTGGCCGTGCGCGATCCGCGACGAGAGGACGCCTTGAGTTCCTTGGCGCGCTCCTTCATCGCGCCTCGTTCCTCCTCGGTGAACCCGTCGTACGTCTTGTCGGCCGCGGCGGTACCGGTGGTGCTCCTGGCACTCTTCGTGGCGCTCTTCGTGGTCCTCTGCGTGTTCGTCATGGCAGGTTCCTCTCGGGCAACGCGTGGTCGGGACGAGCGGGACGAGGATGGCTTCGGGTCAGGCCGCGGACGCGACCGTGGTGGCCTGCCAGGCGAAGTCGTCCGGGTCGGTGAAGGTCCCGGCGTCGCCGCCGAGTACGAGCCGGTGCGATCCGCTGCCGTCGACGGGGACGCCGACATCCTTGGCCAGCGCGCGGCGCCCGTAGAGAGCCAGCTTGACCGGGCTGGAGGGTGTGTCGAACTCGACGTACTTGCGGCCGAAGCTCTTCGCCACGGTGAGACCACGGTCGACGTAGAACTGCCTGCTCGCGGCCACGTCCGCCACTCCCAGCAGGAGCACGATGCTGTCGATCTGCCGGGTCGCCGGGCCCTTGTCCTTCCGCGCGGACGTGGCGACCTTCCAGATCGTCCCGTCCGGTGCCTGGACGACGCCGCCGTACCCCCACAGGGACTTCGTGACGGGCTTGAGCGGTGTGGCGCCGGCGTCGAGGGCGGTGCCGATGAGTGCCTTGACGTCGGCCGGCTGGGACACGGTGAGCGACAGCGAGAAACCGCGGAAGCCGGCCGTCGGCGCCTGCGAGGCGCTGAGTCCGACCTGAGTGTCCAGGCCGAAGGCGGCGGAGTAGAAGCGCTGGGCGGCCGTGGGGTCGGCCACCTCGAGGGTGATGGACTCGATGGAGGTCATGGACATCACGCTAGTTGTGGCTCGGTGAGGAATGCTTCTCCATTCCTGACCGGTATCGGCGGCGCCCCTGTCGCGGCCGCCGCCGCACCACACCGGTACGCGGCGGGCGTCACGCCGGCCAGCTCTGTGAAGCGGGCGCGGAAGACACCCTGCGACGCGTATCCGACCAGGAGACCGACCTCGATGACCGTGAGGTCGCCACCGCGCAGCAACGCCTTCGCCCGCTCGACACGACGCGTCATCAAGAAGCCGTACGGCGACTGGCCGTACGCGAGCCGGAACTGCCGACTGAGATGTCCGGCCGGCCAGTTCACCCCACGGGCGAGCGCTTCCACGTTCAGCGGCTGCGCGTGCGCCCGGTCGATCCGGTCACGGACACGGCGCAGTCGCACCAGGTCTTTGAGTCGCTGGTCCTGGGCGAGCGCGCGCCCCCAGGCGGGATGGCACATACGACACCTACCTTCATGGGTGTCCGCGCGCGCCAGGTGACCCGGGGCCACCTGGCGCGGCGGGGCTCAGCGAAGTTCCTGGATGCGGACCATGTTGCCCGCGGGGTCACGGAAGGCGCAGTCGCGGACGCCGTACGGCTGGTCGGTCGGCTCCTGGACGACGTCCACGTCGGCTGCCTGCACCTTCTCGAACGTCCCGTCCAGGTCCCGGGTGGCCAGCAGGATCCAGCCGTAGGTGCCCTTGGCCATCATCTCGGCGATGGTGCGGCGCTCGTCCTCGCTGATGCTGGGGTCCGCGGCCGGCGGCGCGAGGAGGATGGACGTGCCGGGCTGGCCGACGGGACCGACCGTGATCCAGCGCATCTTGCCCTGGCCCACGTCGCTGCGGACCTCGAAACCGAGGACGTCGCGGTAGAAGGCCAGGGAAGCGTCCGGGTCGTCGTGCGGGAGCGAGGTGGTGTGAATGGTGATGTCCATGGCACCACGTTAGTGTCGGCCCGGCGGACTGCGCTTCTCCGATCCTGACCGGCAGGGCCGGATCTCACCCCAGTGGGGTGAAGGGGGCATGCCCACGACTCGGTTCGGCTACTGTTCCAGGCCCTTCACGTTGTCCCCGAACGTCCAGCCCTTCGATCCGTCCCAGTTGATCGACCAGGTCATCAGTCCTTTGAGGCCGTCGCCGTACGTGTTCCATGCCTGCGAGACCAGGCTCGGCGACATGTAGCCTCCGCCCGCGCCGGGCTGGGCGGGCAGGCCGGGGACCTGCTTGTCGTAGGGGACCTTGATGGTGGTGCCCTGGACCACGAGGCCCTTGTTCAGGCAGTCGGTCTGGGCGGTGAAGCCCTGGACGGTTCCGGCCTCGTAGGAGTCGCCGGAGCAGCCGTACATGCTGCCGTTGTAGTACTGCATGTTGAGCCACCACAGGCGGCCGTTGTCGGCGTACTTCTTGATGACGGGGAGGTAGGCGCCCCAGATCGAGCCGTAGGTGACGCTGCCGCCGGTGACGTACGCCGTCTCGGGGGCCATCGTCAGTCCGAACCCGGCGGGCATCTGGGCGAGGATGCCGTCGATGATGCGGATCAAGTTGGCCTGCGACGTGGAGAGTTGGCTGATGTTGCCGCTGCCGGTGAGGCCTGTCTCGATGTCGATGTCGATGCCGTCGAAGTTGTACTTCTTCAGGATCGGGACGATCGTCTCGACGAAGTGGTCGGCGACGGCGGTCGAGTTGAGGTCGATGCCCGCCGCCGCGCCGCCGATGGACATGAGGATGGTCTGGCCCGATGCCTTGGCCTGACACATCTCGGCGGGGGTCGCGACCTTCACGTTCGTGTCCATGCCGTCCTCCCACAGTGCGGTGCCGTCGGAGCGGATCACCGGGAAGGCCGCGTTGATGACGTTGTAGCCGTGCTGTGCCATCTCGGGGTTGGTGATGGGGGTCCAGCCGAAGGGCGGGTGCACGCCGTTGGACGCACCGTCCCAGTTCTCCCAGTAGCCCTGGAGGACCTTGCCGGCCGGTCGCGATTTGGTCGCGCAGGTGTCGGCGGCGGGGGCGGCGGGCGCCGCGACGAGGACGGTGGAGAGGGACGCGGCCGCCGCGAGGGCTGCGCCGAGGAGACGGGAGGTACGACTGCGACGGGACATGGGGGGCCTCCGCAGGATCGCCGGGCGAGTGGGGGTTGGCGTGAGCACGACGCACGGTAGAGAGGTCCAGACCTTTCGTCAATGGGTATGGACCAATGGGGAGTTGGGGCCGAGACGTGGTTCGGGCTAGTACGTCGCGCGTCGCTGCTGCGACCGGGCCGCGCTCCCGTCGGCGGTGTCGGGGCGACTCTCGGGCGCCGAGCGTTCGGCCCGCGCACGCAGCGCGGCGAGCCCCGCGACGACCTCACTGCGGTTGGCTGCCGAAGTCATCCAGTCGGGCAGCCTCGGGATCATCGCCAGAGACGACGACGGACTCCCCCGCTCCCTCAGGCGCGCACCGATGTACGCCGTGAGCGCGTCCACGTGCTCGATGTCGTACGCCCACAGCAGCCGGCCCGCGCAGCGTGTCTGCAACCACAACGGCCGGCCGAAGAACGGCTCGGCCGGACCGCCGAGTGTCGCGCCGATGCGTGCGTTGCCGCGCCGCTCCGGCTCCCACTCGGCCGTGACCCCGCAGCGCGCGCAGGCCAGCCGCCTGGGCAGGAACAACAGGTCTACGGAGTAACGGAGTTCGGGCCCTCCGGGCCGAGGTACGACCACGGCGCGCGCTGAGCAGCGGGGGCACACCACGAGGATGCGGGCCGCGAAGCGGGCCAGCATGGCGCCTTTGTCGGCGTGCCGGTGCCCGGCGTCCATGGGGCCTCCCCTGCGTACTTCGACATTCGAATCCGCTTACCTCGACGCGCCGAATCGTACGCAACGACCGATCACGCCGCGCCGTCCGCGCCAGGTCACCGACCACCCTCCGCACCGGTCAGCGCATCGAGATCGAGCACAGCGCCCAACGCCCCCTTCAGCGCACCGACGCACATCCCGTGCAGTTCGGCGCGGGTGAACGACTCATTGGTCAGCCAGTCCAGGCCTTCAAGCAGGGGAGGAAACGGACTCCTGCGGAGCGGCCACCATCTCGTTCGACTGCGGAATCTACGGGTCGGGCACGGCGACGCTCACGGCCACCCAGGACGGCACGGCCGTGACGATCAGTGTGTCGACCCCGGCCATTTCGGCGCCCGTCGACGTCGCGGCGGGCTCGGTCGACTCGACGCTCACACTCACCAACAACGGCACCGGGACATCGACGTTCACGGGCAACTCCAACCCGGCGATCCCGGCCGGCAGCCCCGTGTCCACCGGGCCGCTGAACGGGACCGTCGCCGCCGGGGACAGCCTGGAGGCCAAGTCTCTGAAGGTCGTGGTCATGGGTATCACCGTGACCTGCAACGCCACATCCGCCCAGGCACCCGGTCCGTTCGTCTTCTGACGCGCAGGGCCGACCTCGCCGGGCGGTGCTACTCCCCTCCGGGGGCAGTGCCGCCAGGCTCCCCACGAGGTGACTCCGGCGCGTCGCCTACGCCGGCGGTGTGCCGTAGTCCGCCAGAATCTGCGCATGCTGAGAATCGGATCGGTTGTGCTGGGTGTCTCGGACGTGCCACGCGCGACCGCGTTCTGGACGGAGGCCCTGGGATACGTCCCGCGCGAGGCGATGGAGGACGACTGGGTGGTGTTGGTGCCGGCACAAGGCGCCGGGGTCCAGCTGTCGCTCGGCCTCAGCGAGACGCCGGTCCAGGAGCATCCGCGGATCCATCTGGATCTGTACGCCGGGGACGCGCCCGACCAGGCTGCCGAGGTCGAGCGGTTGGTGTCTCTGGGCGCACAGCGGGTTAGCTGGGACCTCTATCCGGACGACGCCGACTTCATTGTGCTCGCCGATCCGGACGGCAACCGCTTCTGCGTCATCGACACTGGTCACAACTGACGGGCGTCGCGCAGACGTCGTGCCGCTGTCGTCGGCGAACGGCAGCGAACAGGCTGTGAGCGGCTCCCCCACGGCTCGTCGTTGTCAACGGGAGGAGCCGCCTGACCTGCGCGTTCTATGGGTCAACAGATAGACGCATCTCCGTGCCCGCGGCTACTTCCTGACCGGGCACATCCCCTCGGAGAGGGTGTTGTACGTGGGCGCGCTCAGCGTCGTCGCCGCGCTGCCGCCGAGTTGGATGAGGATCTCGTCGGACAGCAGGTCCTCCTTGCCCTTCAGGGCGTCGGCGACCTTCGTGTCCTTCGGGAACACCATCTCCGCGGCGATGTTGTCCTGCACGATCCGGGCGAGGTTGTCGAGCGCGGTGAAGATCGGGTCCTTCGGCGTCTCGAGGCCCGGCAGGTCGATCAGGTGCGTGGCGACCTTCGCCGCGTTCATGCAGTCCTTGATGATGATGGTGTTCTGGTTGAGCACGCTGGTCGTCCACTGCGACAGCACCACGCAGTACAGGTCCGCCCATGCCGCCTCGCCGACCTTCGCGCGCCAGGTCTTCATGGTGTCCTGCACGCCCTTGATCTGGGCCTGCGCTGCGTGCTCCATGTTGACGCGGATGTCGGGGTAGACGCTCCCGGAGAAGTCCTCGAAGGACTTCATGTCGAACACCTTCGCCTGGACCGAGGCGTTGATGAACTTCAGCGCGGCGTCGAGGATGTTGCCGCACGACGTGGTCAGCGCGGCCGGCAGGCCGGCGGCGGGAAGGTTCTTGCGCGCCGTGGTGAGAGTGGCGGCGTAGGCCTGAAGAGGTTCGATCCACGCGGTGGACTTGTCGTCGTTGAACGCGACCAGCAGGAGGTCGTGCGGGTCGATGCGATCGGCGTTCGGCAGGTTCGGGATCTTGTCCGCGAGGTACGAGGCGATCACGGAGAAGCAGCCGAGCGGAACGTGGGCGATGGACTTCGCCAGCTCGAACGTCTCCGCCACGGGATTGACGGACTCCTGGCCGTTCGCCGTCACGAGGGTGAACCTGCCGCCCTTCGCGTCGTTCTGCACCACGATCACCGGTGACAGGTGCTTGACCAACTCCGCCTTGAGAGTGGCGTAGTTGGAGCGCATTCCGGCGTTGACTGCGAAGATCGAGTCCTTCGCCTGCTGCTGGGTCACCGACGCCGCGGCCGCGCTCGTCGTGTCCGTCAGCGGAGAGTCCGCGGCACTCGGGGACGCCGAGTAACCCAACAGCGCCGCGGTGCTGATACCGGAAGCGCTGCCTATAAATCCTCTGCGCGTAGCCATCTTCGTTTTCTCCGTAGCGGTTCGGTGCGCGAATGTTGAGTGAGTGGGGGGACCATCTGCATGGGGGGCATGTGGGACATGGGGGGAAGTCCATTGGTTGGGTGAGTCATTTGTGGGGGGCCTTAACTTGTGGGGGTTCTTCTCTTAGGGGGTGGGGGTTCTTCTCTTCGGGGGATCACAGGGGGCGGAGGGGGAAGGAATGCGCATCCCTTCCCCCTCCGAACGCCGAACGCCGAACTCACAACTCAGAACTCACAACTCCGAACTCCGAGAGAGGCGAGTACTGGTCGAGTGCCGGCTACTTGAGCGAGCTCTGCTTGGGGACCACGACTCCGTAGAGGTCCTGGACCGTGGCGAGCGCGGCCTCGTGAACCTGCTTCGCGGGGATGCCGTTAGGGTTGCCCTTGAGCGGCAGCGGCCGGGTCGCGGAGGCGTCGCCCACCACGGTCGGGTTGTTGCCGTTGAGGAACGCGCCCTGGGTCGTGAACAGGGTGCACATGTTGGTCATGAATCCGGCGATGATGACGTTCTTGCGCCCGGCCTTCTTGACCTCTTCGGCGAGATCGGTGTGGTGGAAGCCGTTGGGGACGGTCTTCTCGACGACGGGCTCGCCCTTCGCCGGCTTGAGTGCCGGAATGATCTGGCCCGCCTTCGACTTCAGGTCGTACCCCTTGTCGACGATGTGGATGACCGGCGTTCCCGCCGCACGGGCGCGCTTCAGCAGGGCTTCGGCGTTGTTCACCGCGGAGTGCCACCCGTCGAGTTCCATCACACCCTGGGTGTAGGTGTTCTGGTAGTCGACGAGGATCAGCGTCGCGTCGGAGAGCTTCGCCGGGGTCTCGTCCAGCTTGTTGAGCTGCCGCAGCGTCGTCGTGTCCTTCGCGACGTTCTTCTCCCCGGCGTTCCCACCGGCGTTGTCCACGGCGGGCGACGGCTTGCGGTCGGTGCGCGCGGCGGCTTCGGAGCTTCCTCCGCACGCCGTGGCGGTGGCCGCGAGAACGGCGGCGAGGCTCAGCGCGGCGGCTGAACGCAGCGGCTTCATCAGACGATCTCCTTCTGGGTCGGTACGACGACGCCGTACAGGTCGGCGATGGTGGCGAGGGCGCTGTAGTGCACCTGGCAGGCGTCGAGGTCGGTACCGGCCACCGGCAGCGAGCGGGTGGCGGTGGCATCGGCGACGATGGTGGGACGGTTGCCGCGCAGGAACGCGCCCTGCGCGGTGAACGCCACGCACATGTGCGTCATCCAGCCGGCGATGACGACGTCCTGTCCGTCCGGGACGTGTGTGCCCAGGTCGGTGTCGACGAACGCGTTCGGGACCTGCTTGACGACGACGGCCTCGCCCTCGACCGGCGCGACACGGGGGTGAATCTGGCCGATCTCGGCCCGGATGTCGTACGGGGTGCCCTCGCCGCCGTCGTTGATGACGTGCACGACCTTCGTGCCCTCCTGGCGGGCCCGTGCCAGCAGCTGCGCGGCGGCGTCGAGCGAGGCCTCCCATCCGTCGAGTTCCATCACGCCCTGGGTGTAGGTGTTCTGGAAGTCGATCAGGATCAGCGTCGAGTCGGCCAGCTTCGCGGGCGTCTCGTCGAAGCCGTTGAGCTCGCGCAGCGTGGTTCTGGACATGGGTGTACCGCCTTCGGTCTTCGCGTGAGGTTGGCAGCCCGAGGGATGCGGTGGGCTGCGACTAGAACGCTATGACCCGGCAGGCGTGTCGACAATGACGTCTAACATGCAGATACCGACATGCAGCTGGCGCAGCATCGATCGCCACTGCCAACTGTCAGCTGCCAACCGTCAATCGCCGAGCTCCGAGCTCCGAGCTCCGAGTACCGAGCGCCGGCCAGGGGGACTCATGCAGGACATCGCCAGACGGCTCATCGTCATCGTCCTCTTCGAAGGCGTCGACCTGCTCGACGTCACCGGACCACCGGAAGTGTTCTCCCTGGCCCGGCGCGAGACCGAGGACGCGGCGGGCTATCACGTCGTCCTCGCCGCCGAGAACATGGACCCGGTGACCACGTCCGCCGGAGTCCGCATCCTCCCGGACATCACCTTCCGGGAAGCCGCCGAGGGAGGCATCGACACCCTCATCGTGCCTGGCTCGGTGGAGGTCGACAGCGAGCGCCGCGTACGCGCGCTCGTCGACCCCGAGCTGGTCAGCTGGGTGAAGATCCTCGCCGGCCGGACGCACCGGGTCACGTCCGTATGTGTCGGCGCGCACCTCCTCGCCGCGGCCGGGCTCCTCGACGGCAAGCGGGCGACGACGCATTGGTCGACCGCGCCCCAACTGGCCGCGGACCACCCGGCGGTGAAGGTCGACGCCGATCCGATCTTCATCCGCGAAGGCGATGTCTGGACCGGAGCCGGCATCAGCGCCTGTCTCGACCTGTCGCTCGCGCTGATCGCCGACGACCTCGGCGAGGCCGTCGCGCTGCGCGTCGCCCGGCAGCTCGTGATGTACCTGAAGCGGCCGAGCGGGCAGAGTCAGTTCAGCGTTCCCCTGGAACAGCTCTCCACGACACGGCGCATCGAGGATCTCCGCCACCACATCATGCGCAACATCAGCCGGCCGCTGACCGTCGTGGACCTGGCCGAGTACGCGCATGTCAGCGACCGGCACCTGACCCGGCTCTTCAAGACCGAACTGGGCATGACCCCTCACGCCTACATCGAATCCGTCCGAGTCGAGAAGGCGCGCCACGACCTCGAATCCTCCGACGCCACCCTCGAACGCATCGCGTCCACCTGCGGGTTCGGCACGACGGACACCCTGGTGCGGGCGTTCCGGCGACGGCTGAACACGACACCGACGGAGTACCGCCGCAGGTTCCGGGTGCCCCAGACCCGTTGACGACCGGGACCCGCCTGCCCTCCTTCGCGCATAGACACTCACCCACACATAGACACTGTCTACGCACCAGTGGTAGACAGTGTCTATGGCTGATGAGAACTCTCTTCGCGAGCGGCTGATCGACGTCGGCGTGGACCTGGTCCTCACCGAAGGTTCCGCGTCCGTGGGGCTACGGGAGATCGCCCGGCGGGCCGGGGTGTCGCACGGGGCCCCGCGCCGGTACTTCGCCACGCACCACGCCCTGCTCTCGGCCATCGCGCGGCGCGGCTTCGAGGACCTCGCGGCCCGTTTCGAGACCGTCGTGGACCCCGCGGCTCCACCACGCGTACAGCTGGAGCGGCTTGCCAAGACCTACGTCGGGTACGCGCTGGAGTGCGGCGGCATGTTCGAGCTGATGTTCCGCCACGACCTGCTCGACGGTGCGCAACAGGACGGCGGCAGGCCTCAGTTGCGCACCTCCACGCTCCCGCTGTTCGAGCGGATGGTCGCCCTGGTCGGCCGGTGCCGGGAGGATCCGGACACCGTGCATCGGCCCGGCCCGCCCGGCGGTTCGGCCGTACCTCCCGCGGTGACCGCCGCCGCCCTGTGGTCCGGGCTGCACGGCATCGCCCAGCTGTGGACCTGGGGCAGCCTGCAACTGGCCCTCGCCACTCCCCCGCCCGGTGATCAGGAACGCGACCGGCTCGTGACGGCAGTCCTGGACGCCCACCTCGGTCCGGTGACGGCATGAGCCCTGCCGCACGGCGGCCCTTCGCCCTCCTGGCCTCCGTGTCCGGGGCGATGATCGTGGCGCTGGACGGGACCATCCTGCTCGTGGCGCAGCCCAGCCTCCGGCATGATCTCGACGCGAGCGTGGCCCAGGTCCAGTGGACGAGCACCAGCTATCTGATCGCCGTCGCCACGCTTCTCGTCGTCGCCGGTCGCCTCGGCGACCGGTACGGACACGCGCGGCTCCTCTTCGTGGGCGTCCTCGGGTTCGGGGTCGCGTCGGCCGGCATCGCGCTCGCACCCACGATCGGCTGGGTGATCGCACTGCGCGCCGCCCAGGGCGTCTTCGGCGCGCTCCTCCAGCCCGCGACACTCGCCCTGCTGCGGCTCACGTACCCGCCCGACCGTCTCGGCACGCCCATCGCCGTCCGCACCAGCGCGATCGCGGTGGCCGCCGGCCTCGGCCCGGTCCTCGGCGGGATCCTGGTGCAACACCTCGGATGGCGTGCGGTGTTCTGGGTCAACGTGCCTGCCGCGCTGGTGATCGCCGCGCTCACCCTCGCCGTCCGTACGCCGATGCCTGAACGCACCGGTTCACAACGGCTGGACCTCACCGGCACGGCCCTGCTCACGGCGGCACTCGCGGTGCTCGTCCACACTCTGGCCGGCGTGCCGGGGCGCGGCTGGACCGCTGGGGCGACGCTGCTCGAACTCGCCGCCGGCCTGGCCTTGTCGGCGGTTCTCGTCCTGCACGAGCGCCACGCCGCACACCCGATCGTGCCGCGTGCCGTGGCCCGGTCCGTCCCTGTGACCGCGGCCATGGCACTCCTCCTGGTCATCAGCGCGGGCCTGTTCGGCGCCCTGTTCAGGGCCACGTTCTACCTCCAGGACACCCTGCGCCTCGCCCCGCTCGCCACGGGTCTGCGCGTCCTTCCGCTCACCGCGCTGATGGTGCTCGGCGCGCCCGTGGCCGGCGCCGCGCTGCGCCGGTACGGTCCACGGCGCACCGCCATCGCGGGCACGGCTCTCGTCGTGGTGGGCATCGCCCAGCTGTCGTCGCTCGGTCCGGCCGGCCCGTGGCCGTCCATGACAGCCGCCTTCGCCGCGCTCGGCGCCGGGTTCGCCACGGTGATGGTCACCGCCACCGGGACGGTCGTCGGTGACGCGCCGCCGGGGTATGCCGGAGTCGTCGGAGGGCTCAAGCAGACGGCGATGAACATCGGCCCGTCGCTCGGCATCGCCGTCGCCGCCGGCGCGACGGGCGCTGCGGGAGCGACCCGTTCGACCGCCGCCTCCGTCTCCGCCTCCACGATGAGCAGCAGCCTGCTGCCCCTGGCCATCCTCGCTCTCCTCGGTCTGATTCCGGCCTTCCTGCTGCCTCGGCACGCGGGCGGCGAGATCGACGCCGCTCCCCTCCCACGACAACTGACGCCACAGGAAAGCCCTGTTGCGGATGTCGGCGAACGCCCCTAGCCACCACGAAGCGCCGCACGCGACCCCACCCCAGGGGCACGTGCGGCGCGTATTCGGGAGAGGGTCAGAGCTTCAGGCGGTGCACACCTCCCTGGACCGTGCCCACGTACAGCAGGCCGCCATGGGCCGCGAGACTCGTCGCGTCGAGGTTCTGCAGGCCGGTGGAGATGTTCTGCCAGGTCAGGCCACCGTCCGTGGAGCGCAGCACTCCGCGGCCGCCGCGCGGCAGGGCCGTCTCCCAGTAGCTGGTGGTCGCCGCGTACAGCGTGCCACCCACCTGGAGCAGGTCGCTCACCCGCGTCGGCAGCTTGCCGGTGTCGCCGGTGCGGAAGGTCTTTCCACCGTCCGTCGAGACCTTGATGGCGTCACCGCCGGTCAGCATGCGCGAACCGGTGAACTCGATGGTGTCGACGCGGCCGTCGGCGACCTTGGTGATGTCGTCGCCACCATTGTCCGAGCGATAGAGGCCGTCGGGGGCGCCGAGCCACAGCCTGTCCGGGTTCTTCGGGTCACCCGCGACCGCGGTGAAGTACGTCTGGTCGTTGAGCAGGTTCTTCCAGTTGGCTCCCCCGTCCTCGGTGGAGAACAGGCCCACGCCCAGCAAGTTGCCGTACGAGACATACACGCGGTCGGGGTCGGCCGGGTGCACGGCCAGCGCGAACACGGTGCCGCCGCTCTCGCCCTTCTTCTGCCAGGTGGCGCCGGAGTCGCCGCTGCGCTCCACGCGGAAGCCGCCCCAGGCGTTGTACTGCACTCGCCAGACGATCCGCGAGTCCTTGGGGGAGGTCTGCAGCAGCCGGGTCTCGACGCCTATCCTGCCCTCGCCCCCGGTGGTGCCCCATTCGGCCCCGGAGACCGGGAGCTGGGAGCGGTGAGTGCCCTGCCGGCCGGCCGCGAGCACCTGGTCGCCGCTGACCGCCAGGGAGTTGACGGTGCCGCCCTGGACGCCCAGGCGCCGGTAGTCCTTGCCGTCCGCCGTGCCCCGGTACACCCCGGCCGCGTCCGCGGAGACGGTCAGTGAGCCGTCGGCCCAGCGGTCGAAGTCGGAGACGGTCGAGGCGCGGTTGACGCCGGGGATGGTGGTCCACTCGCGGCCGTGGTTGCGGCCGACCCGGGTGTCACGGCCGTAGCTGACGTACAGGTCGCCGCCGGTGAGGGTCATCCCGGAAGCGCCGTATCCGTGATTGTCCAGCGCCGCCCAGGTCTTGCCGCCGTCGAAGGATCCGACGACGCCCGAGCCGATCTCGTAGATCGCCACGACCTGGCTGTCCGCGACCACATTGACGGAGACGCCGCCGTCCACCGAGTCGTGGACCTTGACGGCTGCGCCGAGCGTGCCGGTGGAGAGGCCGTCGCGCTTCCAGAGGGACGTGCCCGCCGAGAGGTAGAGGCTGTCACCGCCGATCGCCAGGTCGTAGACGTGGTCGGCGGGAAGGCCGATGGGCTCGGCCGCCCAGGTGTCGCCACCGTCCCTGCTGATCAGCAGGTCGGTGGCGGTGCGGGCGACGAGGGTCTTCGTCGCCTCGTCGGCGAGGAAGTCGTAGATGGGGGTGTCGGGGGTGTTCAGGGTCTTCCAGCTGCGGCCGGCGTCCTCCGTGCGCAGGATCGAGCCGGTGCGGGGGATGCCGGAGGCGCTGTTCGCGGCGTACCACCAGCGCTTGGCGTTCGTCGGGTCGATGACAGTGAAGGCCTGGCCCGACACATTGCCGAGCGGCAACCTGGTGTGCTGCTTCCAGGTCGCACCCTTGTCCTCGGTCGACCAGGGACCGGCCTTGTTGTACTGAGTGAGGACGGCGGCCCCGGGGTCGCTCTGCGCGGTGCTGATGTCGCCGCTCTCCGAGTTCGGTCCGACGGGCTGCCAGCGGGAGTCGCGGCTGTCCTCGGGGGTCACCTCGAATCCGTCGCGGTTGCTCGTCAGGGTCTTGCCGTCGGTGGTCCGACCGGTCACCGAGACCAGATGGGCGCCGACACCGCGGCCGGTGATCTCCGCCTGGTAGACGTTCCCGGAGCGGAGTTTGGTCGTGACCGTGTACGGCCTGCCGCGCGGCGGGGTCACGGTGAGGACCGGCGGCTTCGCCAGCGGGGCCGGCGTGAAGACGACCGCCGTGGACCTGCCGTCGCTCGGGTCGGGGCCCGCCTGGACGAACAGCTGTCGCACCACCAGGAGATACGGGACGCGCAGGGCCGCGCCGCCCTCAGGGGTGACGGTGACCGTGCCGCTGATCTCGGCCTCGCCCGCGGGGCGGTCGGCGCCGAGCGTGACGGTCGCGGTGGCGCTCCCGCCCGCCGGGATGCGCAGGGTGCGCGGGCTGACCCGGGCCTCGCCGCTCACCTTCAGACGGACGGTGCGGGTGCGCGTGCCGGAGTTGTTGACGGTGAGCTTCTCGCTGCCGCCCACGGTGTGCTTGGCGAGGTCCGCGAGCCCGTACGAGAGTGTGGCCGGAGTGGTGGTGATGGCGGCGTCCGCCCGGTCCGCGGCCGCGGCGACGTCGAGTCGGCCGGAACCAGTGGTCGTTGCCTCGTACTCCTTCAACTGCTTGGTGCTGCCCACGAGTTCGGAAGTGACCTTCGTCGGGGTCTCACCGGGGTGGAGCTGGCGCAGCAGGGCCGCGGCTCCCGCGACGTGCGGTCCCGCCATCGACGTACCGGAGAGGCGGTAATAGCCGGGCGCGTACAGAGACTTGGGGATCGTGGAGCGGATGTCGTATCCCGGTGCGACCAGGTCCGGCTTGAGGTCCCAGTTCAGGTCGGGGCCGCGCGAGGAGAAGGAGGCGATCTTGTCGGTGACGTCCGTGCCGCTGATCGTCACCTCGACCTTGCCGTCCGCAAGGCGGCGGCCGAGCTCGGCGTACTGGGTCGAGTCGACGCCCAGCATGACCATGGTGTCCATGCGCAGCGAGTCGCCGGACTCCTTGACGGAGGTGGCCGGGGCGAGCGGTACGGTGCCGTCCGCCTTCGCGGGCGGCTGACCCGCGGTGTCCGGCGGGCCCGCAGCGCGCGGCTGTCCCCCGGTATCCGGCTGCGCCGCGAGCACCGGACCGCCGCCCGCGCTCTTCCCTCCGATGATGGCGAGCGCTCCGTGGCGCTCCGCCTCGCGGGCCATCTCGATCTCCCAGGCGGACAGATGCTCCTGGGTGTCCGCGACGAGCATGTCGATGCGGACGGCCTTGCCCTTGACGTCTCCGGCCCGCTCCCAGTCCTCCGGGGTGCCCTGGCCGAGGTCGACGACCTCGGTGGTGACCGGGGCCGCGGGCGGGTTGGCGGAGATCACGCCGCGGTACGTCTGGATCTTCCCGCCGCCCTTGTAGGTGGCGGCGGGTATGCGCAGCCCGCTGACCGAGGCCCCGACCGCGATGACGCCGTCGGCGGCGGCCGGGGTGCCGACGGTGCCGCTTCCCGGGCCATCGTTGCCGGCCGAGGCGACGACGACAACTCCCGCCTTGGTGGCGGCGGTTGCGGCTGTGCCGAGCGGATCGCGGCCGTCTCCGTAGCCGCCGAGGCTCATGTTGATGACATCGGCGCGGTGCGGATTGGCCGGGTCGATCGCGGCCTCGATACCGGCGACGATGTCGGAGGTGTAACCCTCGCCCGCGTCGTCCATGACCTTGTACGCAAGGAGGTTCGCGCCCGGGGCCACTCCGGTGACGCCGCCCTTCTCGGCGGCCCTGCCCGCGATGATGCCGGCGACATGGGTGCCGTGGCCGTTGTCGTCCGTCGGGTCGGCGTCGCGGTTGACGAAGTCGTAGCCGCCGACGACCTTGTGGCCCTTGCCGAGGGCACCGCCCAGGTCCGGGTGGCTGTAGTCGACGCCGCTGTCGAGGACGGCGACGGTGACGCCCTTGCCGTCGGCGCCGTTGCCCGACGGGTCCTTGCGCCGCCAGACCTGTGGGGCGTTGATCAGCGGCACGCTGTCGTCGGTGAGGATGTGCATCTTGGCGTCGGGGACCACGGAGGCCACCCCGGGCAGTTGCTTCAACTCGGCGACCTCAGAGGCCTTCACGGTCACGGCGACCGCGTTGAGCAACAGGTTCAGCCTGCGCGGGGAGCCGGTGTGCAGACCGGCGTCCTTCGCATCACCGAGGAACGTTTTCTGCCGGGCTGAGAGGGAGGCGCGGTCGGCGCCGATCTCGCTGGCGTCGGCGGACCGCAACGTGCCCTTTCCCGTCGCGGCGGCAGCCCCGGACAGCGTCACGATGACGCGCTGCTCGGGGTCCTGGTGTGGGTCCGCGGTGGCGGACTGGGGCACCGCGGACAGCAGGCCGCCGATGACGGCGGCCGTGAGCCCGGCGGTGAACGTTCTTCGAGGGGTCATGCCAGACGAATTAATCGGACGCGCGTGGTCCAGACAACGCTTTTGCCTGGCCCATTGCTGCCGCTGGCACACACGGGCCAAGATCCGGACATGCCCCAACTGACCGCCGCAGGAATCGAAGCCTTCGACGAGAGCGTCTACCGCGCGATCCTCGTCCGACACACCGCCGCGCCCGCCGACCTCGCGGGCGACCTGTCCTGCTCCACCGAACGGGTCGCCCGCGCCCTCGACCGACTGCGCGAGAACGGCCTGGTCGGACGGCTCGCCGGAACCCGCCGCCGGTACGCGGCCATTGAGCCGGGCGCGGCCCTGGAGTCACTGGTCCGCTCCCGGACCGCGGATCTCGACGGCGTACGGGCGGCGGCCGGCGAGCTGTCACGGCTGTTCGCCGCGGCCCGGCAGGGCGGCTCCGAACAGGTCGAAGTAATCACCGGCGGCGAGGCGTTGGGCCGCTGGTTCGTACAGCTTCAGCAGGAAGCGCGCGACGAGGTCATCACCCTGGACCGCCCGCCGTACGCGCTGACCACGTCCAACCCGGTCGAGGCGACCGCCCTCACCCGGGGCGTCCGCTACCGCGCCGTCTACGCCCCCGAGGCGCTGGAGTGGCCCGGAGTCCTGGGCGACATCCGCGAGCTGGTGGCGCACGGCGAGCAGGCCCGCGTACTGCCGGGCCTGCGCATCAAGCTGGCCATCTCCGACCGCCGCCTCGCCCTGATGCCGCTCACCCTCGACTTCACCACGGAGGTGCGCGCCGCCGTCATCCGCCCGTCAGCCCTGCTCGACGGCCTCATCGACTACTGGGAACTCTGCTGGCGCACCGCGACCCCGCTGGGTGCCCCCGCCGAGGACGACCCCCTCGGCGAGGAGGACCGCCAGATGCTGACCCTCCTCGTCGGCGGCCTCAAGGACGAGGCGATAGCCCGCCAGTTGGGCTGGTCGGTACGGACGATGCGGCGCCGGATCAGCCGCCTGCACGAGGAGCTGGGCGCCGCGAACCGCTTCCAGGCGGGAGTGATCGCGGCGCGCCGGGGATGGATCTGAATTCCCTTGCTCCATCAGCCAGTCGGGTGACTAGCGCTCGGCGGCTTCGAGGTCGTCGGAGCGTCCCGCCCGCAGACGGGGCCACTGGGCGGTGGGCCGTCCGTCGGTGCTCATGTAGGTGTCGCTGATCCGCGGCCAGCCGGCGGGCGAGTCCTCCCACGGCTCCTGCCGCCCGTACGCCGTCCGGTCCAGCAGGCCGTACGTCTGGTCCATCGCCTCGACACCGCGGCCGGTGGTCCAGTACGTCTCGAACACCCGGTCTCCCTGGCGCAGGTAGCACGCCAGCATGAACGGGCCACGCCCCGCCATCAGCGTGTCGATCGACTCCCGGGCCGAGTACCAGGGCACGTCCCAGCCCATGAAGTCGCGGTAGCGGACGCTCTCCGCGTACGGGCCCTGGCACAGCGTCGCGTAGGTGACGTCACGGGAGTGCAGGTAGGACAGCTCGCGGACCTGGCTGTTGAAGAACGTGCAGCCCTCGCACTGCTCGGCGGCGGGGTGGTCGGCGTGCCACATCTGGAAGTACGCGATGAGCTGCGTACGGCCCTCGAATGCGTCCAGCAGCGTGACCTGACCGGACGGGCCGGTCAGTGGGGTGCCGGCGTCCACTTCCACCATGGGCAGCCGGCGACGGGCCGCCGCGATCGCGTCGCCTTCGCGGGTGTACGCCTTCTCCCGGATCCGCAGCGCGTCCAGTTCCGCCTGGTAGGCGGCTCGGTCGACGGCCTCGGGGGCCGGAGCGGTCGTTTTGGTGCTCATGAGAATTCATCCCTTCATGTCGTGCTGTCCGGAGGGAGCCCGTCCGCAGGGGCCCGTCCGCAGGGGGCCTGTCCGGAGGATCTCCTCCGACTCTTCTCTGGCTCATCTCCAGAGCGACTGTCACCCCACCGACGAATGCCGCCCCGCCGGATCGACATCGGGAGCGAAAAAGTTCGCGGAATGTGCGCAAAGGTCGTCAGAGCTCCCCGTCTCCGCTGGTCAGCTCGCTGATGCGACTGGTCAGGTAGCGACGCTCGGCCTCGGTGGGCGCCAGTTTCAGGGCTTCCTCGTACGCCTGCCCGGCCTCGGCCCTCCGGCCGGAGCGTCGGAGCAGGTCGGCCCGGGTCGCGGGCAGCAGGTGGTAGCCGTCGAGCCGCCCGGATGCCGCCAGTTCGTCGACCAGCGCCAGACCGGCCGGGATTCCGTCCGCCATCGCGACCGCCACCGCACGGTTCAGCTCGACGACCGGGGACGGGGCCAACCGGGCCAGCTCCGCGTACAGCACCGCGATCTGCGGCCAGTCCGTGCTCGCCGCGTCGGGCGCGGTGGCATGGCAGGCGGCGATCGCGGCCTGGACCTGGTACGGCCCGGTACGCCGTCCGGCCAGCGCCTGGTCGAGCATCTCCACGCCCTCGGCGATCAGCCCCTGATCCCATCTGCGCCGGTCCTGCTTCTCCAGCGTGACGAGGACGCCGTCGGATGTACGGGTCATGCGGCGCGCCTCGTGCAGCAGCATCAGAGCGAGCAGTCCGCGCGGCTCGGGCTCGCCGGGCATCAGCCGGATCAGGACCCGGGCCAGCCGGATCGCCTCGGCGGTCAGCGCCCGGCGGGCGTCCTCGCCCACGTCGTCGTACCCCTCGTTGAAGATCAGGTAGAGCACCGCGAGGACCGAGGCGAGTCGCTGCGGGAGCAGGTCGGCGGGTGGCACGCGGTAGGGGATGCCGGCCTCGGCGATCTTGCGCTTGGCGCGGACCAGGCGCTGCGCCATCGTCGGTTCGGCCGTCAGAAAGGCCCGGGCGATCTCGGCCGTGCTCAGCCCGGCCAGCGTACGCAGGGTGAGCGCGACCCGGGCCGGGAAGGGAAGCGCCGGATGGCAGCAGGTGAAGATCAGCCGCAACCGCTCGTCCGGGATGTCCTCCACCGGCGGTTCACCCTGATCGGGGGTGGTCACGGCGAGCCGGCGCAGCTTGGCCGCGCCGACGGCGTCGCGCCGCAGCCGGTCGGTCGCGCGGTTGCGGGCGGTGGTGGTGAGCCATGCGCCCGGGAGGCGCGGCACGCCGTCTCGTGTCCAGGTCGTCAGCGCGGCGGCGAACGCGTCCTGCGCGCAGTCCTCCGCCAGGTCCCAGTCGCCCGTCATCCCGATCAAGGTCGCGACCACCTGGCCCCACTCGTCCCGGAACGCCGCGTCGACGGCCTTCCGGACCCGGTCGTCCGGCGTGGTCATCCCCAGACCGGGCGGATCTCGACGCCGCCCCAGCGCGCGTAGGGATGGCCTTCGGCGATCGCGATCGCCTCGTCCAGGTCCGCGCACTCGACGATCACGAAGCCGCCGACGAAGTCCTTGGTCTCCGCGAACGGGCCGTCCGACACCAGGGTTTCACCGTCCCGGACCCGGACCGTGGTCGCGTCCACCACCGGACGCAGCCGCGCACCGACGAGCATGGCGCCCCGCCGGTCGAGATCCGCGAGCCAGGCCTGATGTACGGGGTCCGCCTCGAGTTCCTCGTTGCTGGGCGAAACCTTCTCGTCGTCGCAGATGAGCAGCACGTACTTCACTCTGTTCATTCTGCCCCCGATGCCGCCGGCGCGAGCGGGCTTCGGGGCCGGGTCCAGGCTTCCTCGTGAGCGTGAGAGTCTCCGGGTGTGTCAGAGATGTCGAGCCGGTTGGAGCCGGCCTTGGTCGAGGCCTGCTCTCCTTCGTGGTCACAACGTGTTCGGGCCGGGCGTGACCTCGCATCGCTCGCCCATGTTCCCGAGGCTGCGGAAGCGTTGGTGGGGCTGCTGCTGGACGTCGAGGACACGGCGGTCACCCGGCAGACGGCAGAGGCCCTCGCCCGCGTGGGAACGACGGCCTCTGTCAGGCTCCTCGCTCTCGCGGTTGCCGAGGCTGACGACAACCAGGCCGACTGGCTGGAGACCGGAGTGCATGACGCGCTCGTGGGGCCGGACAGTGCGCCGGGCGTCGCAACGGTCTGCGGACAGCTCGGTCGGGATCCAGTAGCAGCTGTCCGTACAGGCGCCGCGGAGGTCATGGCGTGGACAGACGGCAGACCAGGTCCACCATGATCGGCTACCCAGTGGCTGTCGCCGCGTCCACGGTCTCGGACGCGGCCGGCTCGTCGGGGGTCGGCGGCGTGCGGTACGCACGGAGGGAGGCATTCGTCGCCGCCACCGCAGCGACTGCCAGCGCGGCGGAGAGGCCGCCGGTGACCAGGGCGAAGGGGGCGGAGGTGGCCGATGCCATCAACCCGCCCCGGAAGTTGCCGAGTTCGGGGCCCGCAACGCCGATGACGTGCTCCACCGAGGAGACCCTCCCCCGGTACGCGTCCGGGGTCTCCAGCTGGACCAGCGCACTGCGGGTGATGACGGAAACGGTGTCGGCGGCGCCGGCCACGGCCAGGCATCCGAGCGCCGACCACAGCGGCCCGGCCAGGCCGAAGCCCGCCAGCGCGAGGCCCCAGACGGCGGCCGCGCACAGCTGGACCAGGCCGCCACGGCGACGGCGCGTCACCGTGCCGGAGACAAGGCCGGCCGCGATCCCGCCGACCGCGACGGCCGAGAGGAACAGGCCGAGCGTCTGTGGGTTGCCGCCGAAGCGGATCTCGTTGACCAGCGGGAAGAGCGCGATCGGCATGGCGAGCAGCGTCGCGGACAGGTCGGTGGCCATCGAGCCCCACAGTGTCGGGCGGCGCAGGACGATCCGCCATCCTCCGCGCTCCGGGCGTCGCCCGGCGACCGTCGCGTCGGTGACCTCTGGCTTCATGGCCGGGAGCCGGATCACCGCGAGCACCGACGCCACCGTCGCCACGGCCTGGGCGGCGTATGCGGCAGGGAGGTCCCAGCGGGCGATGATCAGCCCGGCCAGCGCGGGCCCGGCCAGCATCGCCACCTGGAACGAGATGTTCGTCAGCGCGAGACCGGCCGCGACCTGGTCGGCCGGAAGCAGCCGGACGGGGAAGGTGCGCCGGGCAGGGGCACCCAGTGCGCCGCAAGCGGTCCCGGCGGCAACCAGGGCGAGCAGCAGGAAGACGTTCCGGTTGCCCGCCGCGGCTTGAGCACACAGCCCTGCGGCGACCAGCAGTTGACCTGCCGTAGTGGCCCGCACGAGCGCCCGGCGGTCGACGCTGTCGGCCAACGTGCCGCCGAGCAGCCCGAACAGCACCATCGGCAGGCCGGTGGCGAGCCCGATGGCGCCGGTGCCCACCGTGCTGCCGGTCAGGTCCCAGACCTGGGCGAGCACCGCCACCGTCGCCATCTGGCCGCCGAGTTGGGAGGCCGAGGTGCCGATCCACAGGTCGCGGAAGGGGCGACTGCTGAGCAGCGGGCGGGTGTCGAGGAACCGGACACGCCTGGTCACTGTGGTGGCTCCGTGAGGTGGTGGAGGATCCGTTCCCGCATCGACCGGTGCTCCAGTGCCCGCCGCACCTCGTCGACGACAGCGGTCATCGCATGCGGGATCTCGCCGTCCAGCTCGGCGACCGTCGCGTGCGTGGCCCGCCACTCGGCCTCGAGGAAAGGCACCAGCGAACGTCCGCGCTCGGTCAGGTTGATCCGCCGGGTGCGGGCGTCGGGCCCCGGTTCGGAGGTGACCAGATCCTCCTTGCGCATGGCGGCAATGGTCTGGCTGATTGCGGAGTGCGAGCGGTTCAGGGACTCCGCGAGTTCGCGGATGGTCAGGGGTCCGGTGTGGGCGAGCCGGATCAGCGGATACGCGAACCGCGGCCGCACCCCCTCGATGCCACGCTCGACGTAGACCTGCTCGATCTCGGCGTCCATGGCGGCCAGCAGCTGGTGCAGCGACTGCCAGGGATCGGGCAGCGCCGTGGGATCAGTGGATGTCACAGCGCTAATATAACAGCGCTGCGATAAATGGACCTGCGCCGCCGCCCAACCGAACTGGCTGAACCGGAGCAACTGGATCAACTGGCCGAACTGGCCGAACTGGCCGAACTGGGGCGCAGGCCGCCGACAGGACACAGGACACGGAGCACCTCGACTTGATAGGCAAGCGATGAGTTGCCTATGCTGCGGCCATGGCCGACGATCTCTTCAAAGCCTTGGCCGACCCCACCCGCCGCACCATCCTCGACGAGCTCGCGGAGCAGTCCGGACAGACACTGTTCGAGATCTGTGGGCGACTGAGCATGAAGCACCAGCTCGGCATCTCACGCCAGGGCGTCTCCCAGCACCTCGCCGTACTGGAGGCCGCCGGACTCGTCGAGACCAGGCGGGAGGGCCGCTACAAGTTCCATGACCTCAACACGGCGCCGTTGCGCCACATCGCCGAACGATGGCCCGTGCCCGACACATCCGGACCGGAGGAGAGCACCTCATGAAGATCCACCTGACCAGCATCTTCGTCGACGACCAGGCCAAGGCCGAGCACTTCTACACCGAGGTCCTCGGCTTCGTGAAGAAGCACGACGTCCCGGTGGGCGAGAAGGACCGCTGGCTGACCGTCGTCTCGCCCGACGAGCCGGGCGGCACCGAACTCCTCCTGGAGCCGGCCGGCCACCCGGCCGTCAAGCCCTACCGCGACACGCTCGTCGCGGACGGCATCCCTCTCGCCCAGTTCGCCGTCGACGACGTCAGGGCGGAGTACGAGCGTCTGCGCGCCCTCGGCGTGGTCTTCACCCAGGAACCCGTGGAGATGGGCCCCGTCACCACCGCCGTCTTCGACGACACGTGCGGCAACCTGATCCAGATCGCGACGAAGCCGGAGTAGGCGACCGACCGCGCGGGAGGCCGCCGGCCGGTACTACGCCTCGTCGGGCTTCGCGGCCAGTGCGTGGAACTCGGCAAGCAGGCCAAGGACGTTGCCGAGCTGCTCCCGCGCCGTCGGATCGGTGATCACTCCGTCCGGGCCGATCATCCGGCGCTCCACGGGGATCCTCGTGCAGGCCGACTCCACGATGTCGGCGCCCGTGTAGCCGAGTACGGTGCGCAGGGTCGCCGCGGCGCCCTCGCCCCGGCCCGGGGCAGCCGCGTTCACGAAGGCCACGGGCTTGTCGCAGATCTCGGTGCCGCCGACCGTCCAGTCCAGCAGGTTCTTGAACGAACCCGGCAGAGTGCCCGCGTACTCCGGCGTGCAGATCAGGATCGCCGTCGCCTCCGCGATCGCCGCGCGCAACGCGGCCACGGGGACCGGCAACGGGTCGGCGTCATCGTCGGGGTTGAAATGCGGAAGCGCCGCCAGTCCGTCGTACATGACCGTGCGCGCCCGAGGGGAGGCCAGGGCCTGCGCGGTGCGCAGCACGGCCTCGTTGGAGGAACCGGCGCGCAGGCTTCCGGACAGCAGCAGGATCGAAGGCAGCATAGACATCCGCTCAACCTATCGAGCCGTTCACCGGTTCCGGCCACTACTCCCCTGCGACACACGATCGTGGCCCAACTCCCCTGCCTTCGCCTTTAGTTGTCCAGGACGGCAAGCGACGCCGCACTCCGGCACCTGCGAACTCTCACCATCCCCACGCCGCTGCCACCCGGCGTACGACACCCGTCACCCGCCCTCCTGAAGCGGGCCCCGCCATCCAGGCGTAGGCGTCCAACGCGGCTTGCCGCGCTTGTGACCCTCCCGCTACGTTCGACCATCAGGCGTTTCACCCCTCGCATGGAGACCTCGCCCATGTCGCAGCTGGAGATCGATGCCGTCGTCTTCGACGTACTCGGCACCCTCGTCGACGAGCCCGCCGGTATCCGTAACGGCATTCGTGAACTCGACCCGTCGCTCGACGACCTCGGTGTCGAACGGCTCTTCTCGCTGTGGCAGCAGCACATCGAGCGCGAGCAGCGTCGCATCCTCGACGGCGGTCGGCCCTACGTCACCAGTGACGCGCTCGACCGAGAGACCGCCCGGCTCGTCGCCGACGCCGCCGGAGTCGGCGACCCGGCCGCCATCGCGGCGCTTGCCCGGTCGGGCCGACGGCTTCCGCCGTGGCCCGACACCGTGACCGGCCTCGCCCGACTCGCGGAACGGCACCCGCTGATCGGGCTCTCCAACGCGAGCCGGACGGCGCTGCTGGAAGTCAACGCCCACGCCGGCCTGCGCTGGCACCAGGCGCTGTCCGCCGAGGACGCCCGCACCTACAAGCCGGACCCAGCGGTCTACCAGTTGGCCGTCACGGTCTCCGGACGACCGCCCGAGCGGCTGCTGATGGTCGCCACCCACGCCTGGGACCTGCGTGCGGCCCGGACCATCGGCCTGCGCACCGCCTACGTCACCCGCCCCGTCGGCGACCCGCCCACCGCCGCGGACCGATTCGACCTCTACGCCGACGGCTTGGACGACCTGGCCGACCAGCTCGACAAGAGCGGGCCTGCCCGGCTCGCCCGGCCCAATCCTTAGGGTTCGGCCGACCTGCGCTGCCCGACCGTCACATGACGCTCGCGCGAGGACTCACGACCGAGTCCGGATCGCCCGACGTCCATACCGTGTCGCAGGAAGTGCAGGCGAATCTGTTGGACAGGCCGTCGGTGTGGCAGCCGCAGCTGGGGCACTGTTCCGTCGTGAAGTAGGCGTTCACGACATACGAGCGTAGTCGCGAACGCCTTTGATGCTGCCGACTGTTCGTTCGCTTCATGGGGTCCGACGACTCCGTTGCCGGGCGGATGAGAGGTTCTCGGCGGGACACCTGACGGGCCCGGTCAGTCCAGGGAGAACGGGTCCTTCGCCGACGGTGTCGCGTGTGGAGCGAACAGCCCGTCCGGCACCTGCTCGATCGGCAGGGGTTCGCTCGTCCGGTGGCCGTCGGCGCAACCGGCGAACGGTCCCGTGACCGGGTCCAGCAGGGCGCTCAGATGCGGGTCGACATGGTGGAGCCACCAGTTCGACATTCCCAGCGCACCGTCCCACCGCAATGTCTCCCAGGCGCGCCACATGGAGTCCAGCCGGGACAGCGCCTGAGCGTGCCTGAACCAGCTCGGGCACCACACCCGCCCGGATTCGGGGGTGGGCCGGGGGACGAAATAGATGAACCGGTCGGCCACGAACTCGGCCACGTTCGGGTAGTACAGCTCTGCCGGCCGGGTGGCGCTCTCCTCGTCCATCCGGATGTCCTCGAGCGACTCGTCCCTCTCCCCGTCGGGCGGTGATGTTGTCACGGCGTCATGCTCCCTTTCGCAGCTGTACGTCGATTGCCTCGGCATGGCGGCCAAGGCGTTCCAGGACTCTGGTGAGCGTGTTGAGGGCCCCGGTCAGGTCGGCCTGGCGCGTGCTCGGGTCCTGGTCCACGAGGCGGCGGTAGATGCGGACGGCCCGCCGCGCCGGTTGCTCCGCACGGGCGGCCCGGCGCCAGTCGCGGCGACCGCACAGGCTCAGCGCTCTGGCCAGTCGGCACAGGAGCAGCGCGCGCTGGGCCGGCGGTTCGCCGGGACGGTCCACCAGCGTCAGGCAGGCCTGCTCCGCCTGTAGCGCGGTGCGCCATGCCTCGGCCTCGTTCCCCGTCGAGGCCCGCGCCTCGGCCAACCGTAGGAGCGCGAAGCACAGCGGGCGTTCGTGGCGGTCCGGGTTCGTGACGAGCAGGCGGCTGCGAAGGCTCACCTCGTGCTCCGCGATACGGACGGCCTCGTGGAAGGTGCTCGTCATCAGCAGGACGCGGGCCAGCTGCGCGCAGGTGGCGGCCAGGTCCTCCTCATGTCTCGCGTCGCCGGCCGAGAGCCGTACGCGCAGCTCGTACGCCTCCCGCAGGGACGTCACGGCGCGGTCGGCCGTCACCACGGAGGTGGCGTAGCTCGTGCCGAGGTCGTGCAGACACCAGGCCAGCCCCTCGCGCCCCTCCTCGGTGACGCGGGACAGCCGGCGGTAGAGGGGTTGCGCCTGCCGCAGCAGGATGCGCTCCGCGACCGGACGGTCGTACTTGCGGTACAGGTCGGAGAGGTCATGGAGGGCAGTGGCATACCCCTCCGTGTAGAGGCTGGGGGCGTACTCCCCGAGGCGGTGCCGGACGGCGAGAGCCTGGTTCAAAGCGGTGAGCGCGTCCGCCGAGCGGCCAAGGGCATCGTAGGAGTGGGCGAGTCTGAGCGCCGTCCCGGACTGATTCTTCAAGTCGCTCGCACTGAGCGGGAGTTCAGTGAGCTCGTACGTCGCCAGGGCCTCCTCGAAACCCTCCACCGCCGCCCGGTGGTCGCCCGCGCTCGCATGGTAGGTCGCGAGCGCGCTCACCGACTGGGCCAGAGCGGGAACCGGTGTCCCGTACGGTTGGCGCGTCAGGGCCCGGCGGTGCTCGACAGCCTCTGCGATGGACTCCCGTGCCGCCGCGGCGTCCCCCGCGTCGGACTGTTCCCAGGCCAGGTTGTGCAGCATCTGCGCCAGAGTGGAGCGGTGGACGCCGGGGAGATCCCCGGCCAGCGGGCGCAGCAGTTCGATCGCTTCCCGTACCAGCGCCATGGCCTCGCCGGGTGGCCGGGTGGCGTTGCTGTAGTCGACCGCGAGGCCCATCAGCGCGCTCGCGAGGTCGGCGGTGTAGGCGTCGGGGTTCTCCCTGGCCAACCGGCGCGCGGTCTCGGCCGCCTCCTCACTCAGCGACAGCGCCTCCGAATGCCGCTGGAGGCGCCACAGGTTCGCCCCTCGCTCCGCCAGCGCCTTGGTGAGCAGGAGGGGATCCAGATCGGGGTGCCGGGCCATCAGGGTGCGGGCGCGTCGGACGGCCTCGTCCGTGTGGTCGTCGGACCTGGCGATCTGGTCGAAGGGAATCGCGCTCGGGTCGAGCCGCCAGGCCACCTGTGACTGGTTGATGAGCGCCCGCACCAGACCGCGCTCGCGTTTCTCCCCGTCCTCGCCGCCCTCTGCCGCGAGCGTGCGGAAGAGATCCAGCGCCTGGTCCCCGGCGTCGTGAGCCTCCATCAGGTGCCTTGTCATGCGCCGGGCTTGCGAGAGCGCCAGCAGCGAGTCGGCCCACTCCGTTCGGTGCGTGCTCGCCCCGTCGTCCGCCTGCTTCCTGCGGATCGCGGCCGCGTCGTCGGCCGCCACCCTGGCTTCCTCCCAGTCACCGACCGCCATGTGCCGCTCCGCCAGGTTGTGCAGCGCCCACGCGCGGTCGCGCAGCTCCTGGGGGCTGTCGCCCGTGGCTCGGCACAGGCGGCTCAGTTCGCGGGCGACGTCAAGGGCGTACTCGCGCAGCACATGGGACTGTTCCGGCAGTGCGTCGGAGTGCGCGCGCAGGGCCGCGACTGTCAGCGGTGCGTCGGAGGTCGGCCCGCTGGTGGTGTGTGGCTCGCCGTCGGGAGCCGGGCGCACCGCCTCGCGGAGCCGGTCGATGATGATGCGGGCCTCGCGCGTGCGGCCCTCGTTGACGTGAGCGACGGCAGACCGGGCCAGTACGGTGAGCGCCTGCACCTGTTGATGGTCCGGGGCTCCGGCGAGCAGCCTGCCGAGGAGCCCCGCATCGTCGATGACCTGCTCGGAGGCCTGGTACTCCGCCAGCCGGTCCGGTTCGAGCTGACCCCAGTAGCGGCCCTCGGGCGGCGGATACAGGTCGCGCAGCCAGGCGGCGATGTCCGCGGTCAGCCACGCTGGTTCGTCGGGCAGCAGCCGGGCGATGGTGGCACGGGCTTCCCCCTCGTCCTGCGCGGGACACAGCACGGCCGCCGCCACGGCCCGCGCCTGCAGCCGCTGCGCCCGCCGGCCCATGCCCCACTCCTCGGCGGAGTCCTGCCAGTACTTCTGCTCGTGCCAAAGGAGTTGGGACTCCAGCGCGTCCCCGGCCGGCTGGGGGACGACCCGTACGTGGCGCAGCAGCGCGGCAAGGGCCGCCATCTGAACGGTCAGCGCCGTCTCGACCCGCGGGCCCGCACCTCGGACCGCTGCCGGGAGGGCGTCGGGGAGCCGGGCCCAGTCGACGTCCGTCTCACCGGTCACCTCGGCCAGGTGGCCGGAGAGGTCGCGGGCCGCCGTCCGAAAGGCGAGCTCCCGGTCCACGGCACCCGTGCTGAGGGCGTGCAGCCGGGTCTCGGGGAGAGCGCCGGTCGCCCTGGTCCGCCAGGAACCGAGGGAGCGGGCGAGAAGCAACAGGCGTACCGGATGTCTGGCCTCCTCGGTCTGCTCCCGCAGCTCCCTGACCAGCTCGGGCCGGGTCTCGGCGTAGTCGACGACGAGGAGCAGGGGGTGCTGGACGGTGCGCAGCGCGTCCAGGCCGCGTGGCTTATGACGTACCTGCCCGGCCACCCAGCCGCGGTTCCTCAGCCGCGCCATCACCTGCCGCGCCAGTCGGGTCTTGCCCTGCCCGCCCGGGGCGGTGATCACGCGGACAGCGGTTACGCCGTCGGAATCCGCCAGGCACCACTGCTCCAGGTCGGCGAGGGTGTCCTCCCTGCCGTGGAACGACACGACCTCGGTGTCGGCCCGCAACAGCATGGTGGGGGACGTCACCTCCCGTTTGGGCGCCGACTCCAACAGGTCGGCGAGCTCGGCCGGTTCGGGCTGCGGGTCGACGGAGGTCGCCTCCCTGACCACGGCGCGGAAGTCGTCGCAGGCCAGCAGGTCCTCGCTGCGGGTGTACGTCAGCCGGGTGCCGTGGCGCGGCCGGCGGTCCGCGCGCACCACTCCGAGCAGCAGCTTCCCGCGCTCCTGGAAGAGGGCCGCGCCCGACATCCCGGACCACGGGGTGATGTTCACGGCGGTCTCGTGATCGAGCCCAGCGGTGTCGAATCCCAACAGGCCCGCGTCGTCGATGATTTCGGAGGTCCTGCCGCCGTGCGGCCTGACCCGGCCGAGCAGTTGCTCGCGGTTCCGGCCGCCGTCCGCGGAACGCTGCTGCCGGGGGAATCCCGTGGCGGCGACCCGCAGCTCGGAACCGCCCGTCACGCACCAGCCCCAGCGTTGCGGGCGACGGCCGAGGGCGCCGCGCAGTGTCGTGGGCGTGGACCACTCCGGGTGATCGGCCGGGACCTCCAACAGGGCGGCGTCCACGGCCTCGTCAAGCCGTCGCCACCGCACCACCACCGGGAACGGCGCCGAATCCCGCAGCGCAACAGTGACGTCGGCCCGCACTTCCGGCGGCGGCAACAGATGCGCGGCGGTCAGGACGAGCCGCGGCGCGATCAGATAGCCACTGCCGATGCCGGCGCCGCGGACAAGAACGACCTGTTCCTCCTCCATCAGCCCACCGCCGTACTAGTCGACGTCGCCCACGGCCACGTCTCCACCGCCGCGGCGCTCCGGGTTCAGACGCAGGGTCACGCGCTGGGCGGAGCGCTTCGACCGCTCCTGGCGGCCGTTGGCCTCCGCTACGCCGAACCGCAGGGCCCCGCCGCCATTTCGCGTGCGCACCAGCTCGATCTCGAACTCCGCGGTGATCTCGCCCAGCACGAAGCGCAACTCCGAGCCCTGGCCGCGGCGTTGCGCCTCCGACAGCTGGGAACGCAACACCTCGATGGCGTCAGCCAGGTCCAGCCAGTCCTCGTCGCGTTCCCTGCTCGCCATGCCCTACCCCTCGTCGCGACTTCAGCATGCGCACCCAGTCTAGTGATCCCGGGTCACTCTCACCCCTACGAGCCGTCATCCCGCACGAAACGCGGACAGCGATCCGCGGACAGCCGGACCGCGGCCACTCCGTCGGCGCTGACCACGCGCCCTCCAGACGAGCTGGACGTGCTAGACGAGGTCGAGAACGGCCCGCAGTGCGTTCGGGCGTCGATCGACGGGCAGGTGGTCGACCAGATGAACGGGACACCCGAGCGCCGCGGCCCCGATGTCCGCGACGCGATCGTCGCCGACCATGAGGACCTCCTCGGGCGGCAGTCCGAGCTTGTCGCAGGCCACTTGGAAGAGCCCCGGATCCGGCTTCTGCATCCCGTGTTCGAAGGACAGGACGTACGCGTCGACGAGGCCGTCGACACCGTGGTCGCGGAAGACGGGCCGCAGGTCCCAGCCGATATTGCTCACCACGGCGACCGGAACGCCCCGCCCGCGCAGAGCACGTAGAGTCACCTCGGTGTCCGGATAGGGGCGCCATGCGGCCGCAGCGCGGTGCCGGTCGTACAGCGCCTCGGCCAGTTCCGCCGACGGGAGGGACGCCTCGCGGGCGAGAGCGGTGAACGCAGCACGGTGTTGCTCGGCGCTGAGGTCCCGTTCACGCCACAGCCCCTCGAGATGCGACGGCAGCGCGCGAGGCGGACCGCCTCCGGGCAGAGCCCCCGCCTCGGTCAATCGACCGGCACACGCGGCGAGTTCGTCCGCACTCATATCGAGTCCGGCCTCGGCGACCACCGCTCCCAGCCACTCCGCAACCGACTCGATACGGAAAAGCGTCCCGGAAAAATCGAACATCACACCTTTGACCATGCCGGTGATCCTCGCCTTCCCCGTCACCGGTACGCAAGCCCGGCAGGGGGCCAGGAAACGGACGAGGCCGTCGGCGCCTACGTCACGAGTTGGCGCCTACGTCACGACTTCCGGTACGTCACCAGCGGTGTGGCGTCACCGAGGTTCCTGAGCTCCATCGGCGCGTCCGCGGTCGCCACCACGTACTCGGAATTGAACTCCTCGGGCGGGCAGTACGTGGTCTTCTCGCCCTCCAGGAGCTTGGCTCCCCTGGGCTGTACGCGGTCCTCCCAGATGTTGATCAAGTCCATGCGGACCTTGCACGGGGGACCCTTGAGCATCTCGACCGTGGCCGACGCGGGCACGTTGAGCCTGCTCTGCCGGAAGGTCACCTGGTGGCTGCCGTCCTCGGCGCGCCAGGTGCCGAGGAACCGTTCGCCGAGCTTCTTGTACGTGGTCGCGACCTCGCCGAAACCCTTGCCCGCGCGCCAGTCGAGCGTCGTCGTGCCGGCCCATGACTTGGTCGAGAACGTCGCCGACTTCCCGTTCCGGGCGATGTCGACCCGGTCCCAGCCGTCCCAGTTCTTGGCCATGTGGGTGTCCCACTTCCCCAGTCCCCCGGTGCCGACGGCGGCGACGCTCTCCGTCGGCGGCTCGCCGTCCCGGCAATACTGTCCGAAGTTGGCGCGGACGGTGACGGTGGTGCGTTCTGCCTTCAGGTCGATGCCTCGGCAGGGGTCGGCCTTGGTGGTGTAGACCGTCTTCGACTTGGACCAGGGCTTTCCGCCGGCGCTCCGGTGCCGTTCGAGCAGGCCCCTACCGGCCTGGTAGCGCAGGGAGACGCGGCGTCCGTCGGACAGTTCGACGACCGCCTCGTCATCGGTGTCCTTGACGACCCGCGACGCCCCGGCCGGCGCGGCCGAGGCGTCGCTCTGACAGGCGGTGATGCCGGCTGTGGCCAACAGCACGGCCCCGGCGACACCGAAGACACACTCGCGTTGCATCTACGTCCCTCAATTATCGAAGTGAGCTCTTGGACAACTGACGCGCGCCGGGCCGGAACCGTTGCACGACTCGCCCATCTTCCACTCCTGGGGCGGGGCGACGGCCGTCATCACCGCCTGCCACCGAACTGCCAGTTGTGGACTTCGATCTCGGCGTAGAGACCCACGGTCAGCACCGCGCATGCCGTGTCGGGGTCCGGCGCCCGGACCAGTGCCGCCGTGCCCAGCCAGGTGACGCCGTCGTCGGACAGCAGAGGCCCGTACGCGATCAAGTCGTCCTGTTCGGCAGGCACATCGAGGTCGGCGGACTGCCCCGCACCAAGGCCGAGCACCAGGTAACGGTTGCCTTCGGTCGGCCCGCCGGGGTAGTCCCACATGGTGCGCCCGAGCCTGTTGTCCCATCGGCGCAGCATCACGTCCCGGTACACGCCGGCCTGATAGCCGGGTTCGTCGAACGCGAACGCGCGTGCCGCGGCGGTGTCCGGCAGGTCGACGATGTGCACACTCCCCGTCGGCTCCTCACCGTCGCCGCTGAGCGTCGGGCCTCGCGCGATCAGCTCTTTGGCGTACTGGTCCATGTAGGACCAGTGCTCTTCCAGCAACTCTTGGCGTAGCGCAAGGGAGTCGAGACGATCGCGGTGGTAGCAGAAGAACTCCATGCGGACACTCTCCACCATCATGTCCCGCGTCATCTCGCAGTCGTCCTCATTCGGCCTGCGAGCAAGGTCACCAGAAACGGGCAGCCACTTGGACGGACAGGTCGGCCGGATCGGGCCGGCCAACCGGATCGGGCCGGCCAGCGGGCCCGGCGGTCGTCCGGCCCAGCGGTCGTCCGGCCCGGCGGTCGTCCGGGGAGCACCGCCGGGCCAGGCACACCTCATCGTCCGTCCAGACCGGGTTATCCCAGCTGGCCGGGCTGGTAGTCGCCGGCCGGCGTCTGGACGATGACGTTCCCACGGTTGAACGCGTTGATGATGGCGATCTGCGACACCAGGGCGACGAGCTGGTCCTCGTCGTAGTACTTGGCGGCATTCGCCCAGACCTCGTCCGGGACACCACCGGCCGCATCGGCGAGGCGGGTCCCCTGCTCCGTCAGCTCCAGCGCCGCGCGCTCGGCCTCGGTGTAGACCGTGGCCTCCCTCCACGCCGCGACCAGGTTGAGGCGCGTCGAGGTCTCACCGGCGGCAGCGGCGTCCTTGGTGTGCATGTCGAGGCAGCCGCCGCACCCGTTGATCTGGCTGGCGCGGATCTTCACCAGTTCCAGCGTCGCGTGCGGCACCGAAGACTCGGCGAGTACCTGGTTCGCCGCGATGATGTGCTTCCAGATCTTCATGGCCGTCGGGTTGCCGAACATGTTCAAACGGGCGTTCATCGTGAACTCCTCCGTCGTTGCCGATGTCTACACCCCTATGACGAAACGGCTCCGCGCGCTGTGACATGGCCGCATGTGACCTGCGTCTCCACGTCATGTGCTGTGGGATCACCTCGGTCTTCATGCAGAACGGAGGCTTCGGCGGGGCGGCGTGGAACATCGCGACCCTCGCCGCCGTCGCGGGCTTCGCCGAGTGGTTCTGGGGTGAGCCGCTGACGCTCTGTCTGTTCGCGGCGGGCATTCTGCTGCCCGAGCGGGTCGACGCGCTGTGGGGCGAGACCTCCCGCAGCACCGACCCTCGTATCTTCGCGGGCAGCTCGGGCGCGACGTACTTCCTGGGCGCGACGCTCGCCGCGGCGCTGCTGCTGCGTGGTGGCGCCGACGAGGTGCCCGACAAGGGTTCCCAAGGCGCGGGACCCGACGCCTAGGGCTCAGCCGACGAGGGCTCGTCCCGCCGGATCGCTCGCAAGACCGCCCGCACGCCCGCCGGTAAGAACCGCCTGCTCGCGCTCGCCGTGCCCGTGCTCGGGCCGGCGATGTGGCTCACCCAGGAGAACGGCCACGGGCTGGTCGCCTGCTACGGGTTCACCCTCGGGGCACGCGCCTGGGTCGCGTTCCGTACGGTCCTGCGCCCGGACCGCGACCTGCGACAGCCGCCGCGCACGACGATGGCCCGCTGGCCGGGCTCGTCGGCCGCCGGGCCCGGAGCGCCGCGTAGCGGGAGCTCCCGCCCCCGGCCGCATCTCCCTCCGCCCCAACATCGCCGTCGCGGACACGGCGTCATATCCGGGCTCCGTCCCCGGCGGTAAGTACCCTGCACGCATGATCAACGGCGCTCACGTCATCATCTACAGCCAGAACGCGGAGGCGGACCGCGCCTTCTTCAGGGATGTTCTGGGGTATCCGCACGTCGATGCCGGCGACGGCTGGCTCATCTTCAAGCTGCCTCCGGCCGAGGTGGCGGTCCACCCCTCCGACGCACCGTCACACGAGCTGTACCTGATGTGCGATGACGTCAACGCGACGGTCGATGAGCTCTCGGCGAAAGGGGTCACCTGCGCCCCGGTCACGAACGCCGGCTGGGGCCTCAAGACCGGGATCCGGCTGCCGGGCGGCGGCGAGCTGGGCCTCTACCAGCCGCGCCACGAAACGGCCCACAACCTCTGACGACCTCTCCACGGCCGGATGGCCAGGGTCGGATGGCCACGGTCGGATCGGCTGCCTGTCAGGCCCGCGGAATGGCGCGTCCCGTGGGTCGGTACTCCATCACCAGCACCCTGCCGTCCAGGTCATGATGGCTCACCAGCTCCAGGTCGGCCGACCCCACACCCTCGAACAACGGCTCGCGGCCCGACTCCCCCACGAGCAGTGGAAAGGTCGTCAGCCTCAGGCGGTCCACGAGGCCCGCTTCGAGGAGTTGCCGGACCACGGACAGACTGCCCATGGTCCGCAGGGGCACATGGCCCTCGCTCTTGAGCCGGGTGACCTCGGCGATCAGGTCGTCGTGGCACACGCGTGTGTCCTGCCATGAGACCGTGTTCAGCGTCGACGAGAAGACGACCTTGTCCACTCCGGGCACCGGGTCCGTGCCCGCGCCATCCGTCTCCCCGGAGAGGCCCGCGAGGGCCTCGTAGGTGCGCCGCCCCATGAGCACCAGCTGCGGCCCGGCCAGTTCCTCGCGGATCCACTCCTCGAGCATGGGCCCGTCGTAGCCGAAGTAGGCGGGCGATGTCGCGCTGCCGGCATACCCGTCAACCGAGACGAACACATCGACGGTGAGTGTCTGCATGGCCATACCTCCGAACGGCTCGCACCTTCCGTGCCACGTCCGCTCCCATCGGCCGTGGCCTCCAGTAGAGACGTCGGAGCGGCATCGCGTGATTCGACCTGTTCAGCCAACCACGTCGCCCGCTCCTCCGGGTCGCTACGAGCCGCTGTCCGTGGGGCGATGCGCGATCCACAGCTGGCGCGTGGAGCGCACCACCAGGTCGTCGCGACGGCGTACGTCCGCGGGGCCCCCGTTCACCAGAGTGTCCAGCGCTTCCAGGTCGGCCGGGTCGATGCGGCCGGCCAGTGGGCCGCGGATGCGGCTGAGCGTGCCGTGCGCGTAGAGCCCGGCGCTGCCGCCCGGCTCCGGGCGCAGTTCGAGACTCTCCGTGCGTTCGTCCTCCAGGGTGAATCCGGCCGATGCCAGCAGTGCGCCCCAGTCGGCTCCCATGTGGGGTAGCTCTTCGTCGTGCAGCGTCGTGAGGGCTTCGCGGCAGCGGCCTTCCAGTCCGGGGCGCTCCGGTACCGCGTCGTCGGCGAGGAAACGTGGCATCCCGTCCAGTTCGGCGATGGCCAGAACTCCGCCCGGGCGCAGCGCCTCGAAGATGATGCCGAGGGTCGCCGTGGGGTCGTCCATGTGGTGCATGGAGGCGGAGGCCCATACGAGGTCCGCGTCAGCGACGCCCGGAAGGCTCGTACCGGCGTCCGCTTCCAGCGGGTGGACGCGCGAGTCCAGGTTCTTGGCGGCGGCGGTTCGGGTCAGCTGTTCCAGCATGTGGGCGGAGCTGTCCACGGCCGTCACCTGGGCGGAGGGGAACTGCTTCAGCAGGGCGAACGTCCCGGTGCCGCTACCGGCACCGAGGTCCACGATCCGCTTGACGTCGTCCCCGGCCGCTTCGGCGATGGAACGCATCGAGGCAGCGAGGTAGGGCGCGAACAGTTCGGCATCGAGGTCGAGCAGTTCCGCGAGGCCGTCCTGCTCATGCTCATGCGTATGGGTGCCGTGGCCTTCATGCGCATGTGTGCCGTGACCATGGGAGTCATGGGCGCCGTGGCCGTTCTCGTGGGACCCCTGCCCGTGCGGCTGGGAGTGTGCGGGGGAACCGTGCGGTGCGGGCGTGGGGTGCGTCATGACATCGACCGTACGCGCCATTTCGTTCCGCGCATAAGGCCTTGCCTATGACGCAAGAAGATCCCTTGCCCGACGGCCTCCTGCGCAAGGGATCACGGCCTTGCGCGCCTCACGCGGCGGGTCACCCGACGAGCAGTCCTCCTCCCCCAACCGCCGGACACACCGCACCCCCACACCCTGGCCCAGACCTGGGCACCGGCCCCTGGCTCAGGCCCGCATACCGGCCCCCTGACTCAGACTTGATACCGGCCCGGCGCGAACAGCGCGATGTTCTCGGCCACCCACTGCGACGTCCGCTTCAGCCCGTCCTCCAGGGACACTTCGGGCTGCCACCCCGCCCACTCGCGTGCCCTCGCGTTGTCGGACAGCAGGCGCTCCACCTCGCTGCCTGACGGCCGCAGGCGCGCCGGGTCCACGACCACCTTCGCGTCGCGGCCGGACGCGGCGATCAGCGCCGTCGCCAGGTCCCCGACGGAGATCTCCCGCCCGGTACCGAGGTTGACCGCCTCGCCGAGCGCCCGGTCGCAGTCCGCGAGCGCCAGGAAACCGGCCGCGGTGTCGGTGACGTAGGTGAAGTCACGGGTCGGGGTGAGAGAGCCGAGCCTGATCTCCGTTGCACCCGCGTGCAGTTGGGACAGAATTGTCGGTATCACGGCACGCGCGGACTGCCGCGGACCGTAGGTGTTGAACGGCCGCACCACCGTCACCGGCAGTTCGAAGGCGTGCCAGTGCGACAGCGCCATCATGTCCGCGCCGATCTTGGAGGCGGAGTAGGGGGACTGCGGCTGGAGCGGATGCGTCTCGCTGATGGGGGCGGTCAGCGCGGTCCCGTACACCTCGCTGGTGGAGGTGTGCAGCAGGCGGCGGACGGAGTGGCGGCGGCAGGCCTCGGTGATGTTCTCGGTGCCGACGACGTTCGTCTGGACGTAGGCGCCGGGCGAGTCGTAGCTGTACGGGATGCCGATGAGCGCGGCCAGGTGGAACACCGTGTCGCAGCCGGACACGGCGTCCATCACGCGGCCCGCGTCGCGTACGTCGCCCGCGATCATCTCGACGGGGCTGTGCGGGTCGCTCAGGTAGCGCGCCAGATTGCCCTTCTCCGCGTACGGCTTGTAGTGCACCATCGCGCGGACCCTCGCCCCTCGCTCCACGAGCATGTCGACGAGTGTCGAGCCGATGAATCCCTCGGCGCCGGTGACGAGGACGGTGCGGTTGTTCCAGTGGCTGTGGTCGGTCATGAGGTGAACTCCATTTCGTGGACGGGTGAGTTGGGGGTCCTGGCGAGCCTGATCACTTTCGCGGCGAGCAGGTCCGCCGCGTGGGCGTGGTTTCCGGGGTCCGCGGCCCGGCCCATCGCGGCGAGCCGGGACGGGTCGGCGAGCAGCGGCTCGACGAGGGCCGCGAGCCTCTCGGCGGTCGTTTCGCCGTCGGGTACGAGGTGGGCGGCGCCCGCGTCGGACAGGACGCGGGCGTTGTGCGTCTGGTGGTCGCCGGGGGCGTGCGGGTACGGCACGAGGACGGCGGGCACTCGGGTGGTGGCGAGTTCGGCGACGGTCGCCGAGCCTGCCCGGCAGACGACGAGGTCGGCGACCGCGTACGCCAGATCCATGCGGTCGAGGTAGGGCACGGCCCGCGCGACCGGCGAATCCCCGAGCCGCCGCCTGGTCTCGTCGAGCGCGGCGGGTCCTGTCTTGATCAGCAGATGGACGTCAGGGCGGTGCCGCCAGCGCGCGGCGAGCCCGACGGCGGCCTCGGTGAGCCGCGCCGCGCCGAGGCTGCCGCCGTTGAACAGCACGACCCGCGCGCCGTCGGGTATCCCGAAAGCCTGCCGGGCCTCGGCGCGCAGGGCGGTCCGGTCGAGGGTGGCGAGCTGTGCGGCGATGGGCATGCCGACGGTGTCGGCGTCCTGGCCGCCGGACAGGTGCGCGCGGCTGCGGTCGAAGGCGACGGTGATGTGCGGGGTGAGCCGCGCGGCGAACTGGTTGGCGCGGCCCGGCACCGCGTTGGACTCGTGGATCACGCTCGGCAGGCCCGCCATGCGTGCGCCGACGATGACGGGGGCACTCGGATAGCCGCCCATGCCGACGGCCACCTGGGCACTCTGGGCTCGCAGAATGCCGCGGCACTGGGCCCCGGACCGGATCAGGGCCGCGGGCAGCAGGTAACGCTTGGCGCCGAGGGCCGGGTCGAAGGGGATCATGTCTACGGTGTGCAGGCGGAATCCGGCGCCCGGGATCAGCTTGGTCTCCAGGCCCCGCTCGGTGCCGACGAAGGAGATCACCGCGTCCGGGTCGGCCCGGCGCAGCGCTTCGGCGAGCGCCAGCCCGGGGTAGATGTGGCCGCCGGTGCCGCCCGCACCGATCACGACGGAGAGTGGTGTGCGCATGGCGGCCACACTCGTGGGGCGGTTTAAGAGGGTTCTAAGAGTCCCGTTTGGCAGTCTTTGCGGCATGACCAAGATCCTCGTAGTCGATGACGAGCCGGAAGTGCGGGCAGCCGTCGAGGACGGACTGGCCGTCGAGGGATACGAGGTGCGCGGCGCGCGCGACGGCCTCGAAGCGCTCTCGGCGGTCTCGTCCTGGCAGCCCGACGCGCTCGTCCTCGATGTGATGATGCCGGTCCTGGACGGGCTCGGGGTGTGCCGTCAGCTGCGGGCGATGGGCGACCGTACGCCCGTACTCGTCCTCACGGCGCTCGACTCGGTGAGCGAGCGCGTCGACGGCCTGGACGCGGGCGCGGACGACTACCTGGTGAAGCCGTTCGCGCTCGACGAACTGGTGGCGCGGGTACGTGCGCTGCTGCGGCGGACCGCACCGACCCCCACCGCGGGCGGGCTGGAGTACGCGGACCTGGTCCTCGACCCCGACACCCGTACGGGTCGGCGAGCCGGCCGCCCGCTGGAGTTCAGCCGCACCGAAGCGGCACTCCTCGAACTGCTGATGCGCCACCCCGGACAGGTCCTGCCGCGCGAGCTGATCCTGGAACTCGTATGGGGCCGCGACTTCGGCCCCGACTCCAACTCCCTTGCCGTATACGTCGGTTATCTTCGCCGGAAGCTGGAGGCCGGTGGCGAACCGCGCCTCGTCCACACCGTCCACGGCATCGGATACCGGCTGGACGTGGCATGAGCGGCGTGCGCAGGCTCGGGCACCGCTGGCGGCGGCAACGGCCGCTGCGCACCCGCCTCACGGTTGCGGCCTCGGCGGCGGTGGCGCTGGTCGCGGTCGGCGTGTGCACGGCGGCGTTCTTCGTGATCCGGTACGAGATGTTTCACCAGCTCGACCTGAACCTGACACAGTCGGCGACGCGGGTGATCCAGGAGAACCGGGACGCCGGACCACAGGTCGTGGCGGGAGAGTGCCGCTACCTGTCGGCGCCGGCCTGCGCGCAGATCGCGCCGGCCCTGCCGGCCGAGGACCCTGCCCACCCCTATCTCCTGCCCGTCTCGGCGCCGGTCCGCGAGGTGGCCACGGGCGATCGTGCCCCGTACTTCAGCAACATCACGCTCTCCGGCAAGCCCATGCGGATGCTGACGACCCGCCTCGGCGACGACAAGGCCCTTCAGGTCGCGCTCCGTTCGGACAGCGTCGAGAAGGGGGTGCGCCAGGCGGCCGGGCTGCTGGCCGTGATCGGTGCGGCGGGCGTCCTGCTGGCGGCCGGGCTCGGCTACTGGGTGTCCAGGACCGGACTCGCGCCGGTCGCCAGGCTGACCGCGACCGCCGAACGCATCGCGTCGACCCGCGACCCGCGCCACCGCATCGAACTGCCACCGGGCCCACCGGGCCGTCAGGACGAGGTGACCCGCCTCGCCGCGAGCTTCAACACGATGCTGGGCGAACTCGAGCAGTCGGTGACGGCACAGCGCCGCCTGGTCGCGGACGCCTCGCACGAGCTTCGCACACCACTCACCGCGCTGCGCACGAACGCGGAACTCCTCGCCCGCGCCGACCGGTTGACCGACGCGCAGCGCGACCGGGCGGCGGGCGCGCTGGCACGGCAGCTGCGCGAAGTGACGGGCCTGGTGAACGACTTGATCGAACTGGCCAGGGACGAGGAGCCCACGCCACTGCTCGAAGAGGTGCGGATCGCCGCGCTTGCCGAACACGCGGTGGCGGCCGCCCGCGCGCACTGGCCCAGCACCCCCTTCACCCTGCACATCGCCCCGGATGCCGCCGAGACCGTACGGCCGGGGGTTCCCGCCCGACTGACCAGGCTGCTGACGAACTTGCTGGACAACGCGGCGAAGTTCAGCCCGGAAGGGCTCCCGGTGGAGGTGGAACTCACCGCGTCCCGGCACGCGGGGTCGGGGTCGGGGTCGGAATCGGGGTCGGGGCCGAGGTCGAGGTCGAGGTCGAGGTCGGGCGAGCGTCTCGAACTGACGGTCCGCGACCACGGCCCCGGGATCACCACGGAGGACCTGCCGTATGTCTTCGACCGCTTCTACCGCGCGGAAACGGCCCGCGCCCTGCCCGGTTCGGGCCTCGGTCTGGCCATGGCCCGCCAGATCGCCCGGGCCCACGGCGCGGACCTGACGGCAGAGCAGGCACAGGGAGGAGGGGCACTGTTCCGACTGACGTTCGCGTGAGGACGGTATCCGCCCCGGCGGCGCAGCGCGTGGCGAAAGGGAAGAATGGCTGCCGGACACCGAAACGCACGCAGGCTGGAACAGGGAGGAACTTCATGGCCGCGACGGCATCAGCAGGGCGGCTGCGGGCAGGGCGTTCGCGTCATCGGCGGGTGGCGGGGCTTGCGTTCGCCGCGATGGTCGCCTTGGCGGCGGGCGGCTGCGGCAGTACAGACAACGCCGATGACACGTCTTCACCCAGTCGTCAGACCTCGAAGCCCGCACCGGCGCCGCCCTCCTCCGCGCAGCCCTCCGTGTCGGCGGCGGACGGACGCGATGTCCGCGCCTGCGCGGACGGCAACTGCGAGATCGCGGTGACCGGCCCGGTGACGTTCCGCTTCAAGGGCCCGGCCGGTCCGGCAACCCTGTCCGTCACCGAGGTCGGCCCGAACAAGGTGGAGTACACGGTGAAGTCGGGCAATGACCGGTCCAAGGGCGGCGCGACCGGCCCGGGCCAAGGTTGCGTCACGGTCCTCCGCAGCAACGGCGGAGGCAACTCCTGCGGTGGCCTGGACGCCGCCACCCGACCGAGCCCTCAGCCCGACGCGGTCGTGATCCAGGCGACCACCGGCGAGGACGGCACGGCAATCCTCCACATCGTGTCCGACTGACAGCAGGAAGCCTTGAGGCCGTTCCGTACCGAGTCGACCGGGGCACCCCTGCCGTCGGCCAGGGCCTGTCTCTTTGGAGTAGTGGCCGAGCAGCTCAAGATCCACCAGACCCGCCACCAAAGCAGGTGATCTGGCGGGGTAAGCTGGCATTCCATGGCAATAAGCTCGGCCCTGTGGTCCTTCGCCCTGGTTGTAGGGCTTCTCACTCTGACTCCCGGACTCGACACAGCGCTGATCTTGCGCACGTCGGCCCTCGGCCGGCGCAGGAGAGCCTGGGGCGTCGTCCTCGGAATCCAGACCGGCACCCTGGTGTGGGGTGCGTTCACCTCCCTCGGAGTGACCGCGCTTCTCACGGCCTCCCATCTCGCTTACACCGCGTTGCGCTGGATCGGCGCCGCTTACCTGATCTGGATGGGGTTCCGCATGCTCCGGGACACCTTCCGGGGGCTGCCTACGGCAGACACGGACGATTCTGTTCTGGCCGCCGGCGCGGACTCGGTCAGCGGCGGCTGGCGGCAGGGGACGCTCACCAACCTCCTGAACCCGAAGATGGGCGCCTTCTACGTCGCCGTCCTGCCTCAGTTCATCCCCCCAGGCACCGGCCACTTCACCATGGGCCTCCTGCTCACCACGGTGCACATCTTGATCGGTCTGCTCTGGTCTGCCGTCCTCATCGGCTTCGCTCGCGTCCTGCAGGGGTGGCTCCGCAAGCCCCAGGCTCGCCGACTGCTCGACCGGATCACCGGCACCGTCATCGGCGTCTTCGGTGTCAGGCTGGCACTCAGCAACTGACGATCCGAATGTCAGGGTCCAGCGACCTGCTCAGCACCGGACCCCAGATCTAGATGGATGCGACGTGTAGTGCGGCCTGGTAGGTGATGGCGAGTCTGTCCGTCCGTAGGGCCAGGCCGCGCCACTGCCTGAGTCGGGCGATGCACCGCTCGACGGCATTGCGCTCCTTGTATTCCTCGGAGTCAAAGCCGGGCGGGCGGCTCCGGCGCGACCGCGCCGTAAACGGTGACCGATCTGGTCACCGGGCTGCGGGATGACAGCCCGGATGCCTCGACGCCGAAGGTGTCCACGGATCGCGCCGGACGAGTAGGCGCGATCCGTCAGGACGGTCATCGGGCGGGTCTTCATGAACGGCACCTACGCAGCGCTCTACGCCTACAGCCCCGAGGCGTACCCGACCGCGATCCGCGCTACCGGCACCGGTGCGGCCTCCGCGTTCGGTCGTATCGGCGGCATCGCGGCGCCGATCACGATCGGCGTGCTGTACGCCACGGTCGGCTTCAGCGGGGTGTTCACGATGGTGACCGGCGCGCTCGTCGTGGGCGCCGCCGCCGTTCTCCTCTTCGGCGTGAACACCAGCGGCCGGACGCTGGAGGAACTGACCGAACGACACACCACCACCGACGAACACAGGGCTGTCGAGAGTGACGACGCCCGAGCGAAGGAGCCGCGCCCGTGAACCCGACCATCCTGCTCAACGCGTCCGTGCTCGATCCCCGCGCGGGCACGCTGCTGCCCGACCGTTCGGTGGTGATTCGGGGCGGCAATATCGAGGAGGTCACCGACACCAGGGTGCGAGCCAAGGACGCCGTCACGATCGATCTGCGCGGCCGCACTCTGATGCCCGGTCTCATCGACTCGCACGTGCATGCCACGCAGGCGAGCGCCGACTTCGCCGAGCTGCGCTCGTGGTCGCCGTACTACAGCGCGGCACGGGTCTCCCAGGTGTTGCGCGAGATGCTGCTGCGCGGCTTCACCACCGTCCGGGACATGGGCGGCGCCGACCACGGCGTCGCGCGCGCCGTGGAGGAAGGGCTGTTCGACGGCCCGCGCGTGCTGTTCGGCGGGCCCATCATCGCGCCGACAGGCGGCCACAGCCTCACCCGGATCTGCGACGGCGAGACCGAACTGCGGCGCGCGATCCGCGAACAGATGGCACTCGGCGCGCACCATGTGAAGCTCACGCTCAGCGGTGGCATCATCTCCACGATGCGCGTGGACTCGCTCGGCTACTCGGAGCAGGAGATCCGTGCCGCGGTCGACGAGGCGAGCCTGGCCCGGCGTTACGTCGCCGGTCACGCCTACACGGCCGAAGCGGTCAACCGCGCTCTGCGCTGCGGCGTACGCACCATCGAACACGGCAACCTCATCGACGAGGCCAGCGTCGAACTCTTCGAACAGCACGAGGCTTTCTACGTGCCCACGCTGGCGACGTACTTCGCACTCGCGCAGCAGGGCGCCGCACACGCCCTGTCCGACGAGAGCCGGCGCAAGCTGCACGACGTGATCGACGCGGGGCTGCGTGCGCTGGAGCTGGCCGACCGCGCCGGGCTCAAGATCGGCTACGGCACTGATCTGCACGGCGCGCTGCACGACCGACAGCTGACCGAATTCACCCTGCGGGCCCAGGTGCAGAAGCCCGCGGACATCCTGCGCGCGGCCACGGTCACCGGCGCCGAGATCGCCGGGATGACGGGGCACATCGGCGAGATCGTGCCCGGCGCCTTCGCCGATCTGCTGGTGGTCGACGGCAACCCGCTGGAGGACATCGCCCTGCTCACCGAACCCGAGCGCAGGCTGCTGCTCATCATGCGCAACGGCGCCGTCGTCAAGAACATCCTTTAGCCACTCATCGCCGTAGCCACCGAGTGTCGCCGCTTCACTCGCGCGGACCGCATTCGGAACCGAGGTCGCTGGTCCCGAATGCGGTCGCCCCCGCGCCGGTGGACGCCAGGTGTTCCACCGGTTCAGCGTGCCGACACATGGCCCGAGCTCGGAGACATCCACGCCGAGCGCGGCGAAGATGCTCATGCCCGCGAGGCGTGGACCACCGCCCTGACCCTCTACCGCAAGCAAGGCCGGTCCGCCGCGGCGCACCGCATGACGGCGAACCTGAACACCGACGGTCCCGACCGACCGCACCACAGGCCAACACCTCACGAAGGCAGGGAAATTGACCACGCAGACCGAGCACGTCGACCACGAACTCATCGAGGCCGCGGCCCATGTCGCGCGCACGCGCTGCCGGGGCGACAACCACACCATGGCAGCCGCGGCCCGCGCCCAGGACGGCCGGATCGTCACCGCGGTGAACGCCTACCACTTCACCGGAGGCCCCTGTGCCGAGCTGGTCGTCATCGGCGCGGCGGCCGGCCAGGGCGCCTACGAGCTGGACACGATCGTCGCCGTGGGCGACCGCGACCGCGGAGTCGTCCCCCCGTGCGGCCGGTGCCGCCAGGTTCTCCTCGACTACTTCCCGGACCTCAAGGTCATCGTCGGTGCGGGCGACCGCCTCCGGAGCGTTCCCGTCGCCGACCTGCTGCCCGAAACCTACGTGTGGGCCGACCACCAGCTCGACACGGAGAATCAGTAGAACTGGGACAGGCAGAACTCGTGCCCCTCCGGGTCGGTCATCACGACGACCACTCCCTCGTCGTAGTCGTGCCGCTCGCCGGTGAACCGGCCTCCAAGGCCTATCACTTGGGCGATGCCCTGATCGATGTCGTCGACCGAGACGTCCAGGTGCAGGCGCACCTTTCCGGCCCTCGGCTCGGTCACGGGCTGGAAGACCAGGCGCGGCTGCGGGTCGTCGCGACGGCCGAGATAGACCCAGCCGGGCTCGGACGGTCCCCGTGGGCGGTCCAGCAGCACGCTCCAGAACGCTGACACCCGTTCGACGTCGATGCAGTCGACGGTCACTCCCACCCACCGGTTTGCCATGGGCCGAGTATCCCCGGGCTGCTGCGGCGCGGGGCCCACTTCGAGCTGACCGACGTCGGAGATGTCGACCACAGCACGACCGTCCTCAGCCCGCTGCCTCACGTCGTGCACGAGTGCACGACCACACGCTGACGTCGTGTCACTCCGGTGTTCCCTGAACCGTTCAGGACAGGTGGACACCGGAGGCCAGAGGTGCGATCACTGAATGACCCACTCCCAGGAGGAGCCCTCCTTGTACTCGTCGGGGGTGTCCGCGTCCGTGCTCCGGGCCAGTCGGGCAGGCTGCTTCGACGGGTCGCCGATGAAGACGGAGCACAGCGTGTGTGTCTCACCGACATCCCAGCCCATGTAAACGTCTCCCACGGGGCAGCCACCTTCGACCGTGCCCGCGTGGACGACCGGACGCTCCGCGGCGGGTTCACCGTCATTGTCGAGGATCGCGGCGTTGGCGTTGAGGTCGGGATTGGAGTTGTCGGCACCCCGACTTGAGGGTGTACGCCACGAACACGAAGTACGGGGTACCGCCGCCCAGTTCGTCGTCGCTGTAGTGACCCTCGCGCATCTGCTCCATGGTGCCCTTCACGATCTTCGTGGCGGCCACCTGGAACTGCCCGCCGCCGGAGACCTCGGGCTCGAACAGCTTCGGGGCGGTTGGCCCATCGTCAGCGCGGGAGTCCACTCCACGGGCTTTCGCGGACTCTTCTTGCGGCCGCCACTCGTCAGGTCGCTCCCACTGTGCGCACGGCGCTCCTTGGAGCCGCCCGACTCGTCCCGGTGCCCGCTGCCACCGCAGGCGGTGAGTGCGAGTCCGAGTACGGTGGCCAGGACCCCGGAAAGGGCCCGCGAGTGGCGCTGCATGATGTGTCTTCCCCCCTGATGGATGTGCCAGGGGAGCGCGACTGAAGCGCGACGAGTCCCCCACCTCGTGACGATCGCGCGGCGCGTGTCATGTGCATGCTAGATCACTTTCATGCCCCGCTCGCCGTGCATTCCATCTCCGGGAGCAACGTCTCGACAAGCACCCGCAGCCCGCCCCAGCCGCCCGTACGGCTGACCACCAGCCGTAGAACCGTCCGCCGCTTGACCTTGTCGCAACGACAACGTTTCTACTGGTGCCATGCGAATCGGAGAGCTCGCCGGCATGGCCGGCATCACCACCCGCGCCGTGCGGCACTACCACCGCATCGGGCTGCTGCCCGAGCCTCCACGGCAGCCCAACGGGTACCGCGAGTACTCCCTGCGGGACGCCGTCGAGCTGGCGCGGATCCGCCGGCTGACCGAGCTCGGCCTGAGCCTCGACGAGGTCAAGGACGTGCTGGCCGACGACGTGGGCAAGGACCTCGTCGAGATCCTCACCGAGCTGGACGCCGACCTGGCACGCCAGGAGAAGGCCATCCGCCTGCGCCGTGACCGCCTGCGACTGCTGCTCGAACAGGCCGCGCACACCGGACAGTTGCCCTCCGAGGCCCCCGTCTCCCCCGAACTCGCCGCCCTCTTCGAGGACATGGCCCGCGCCTCGGCGCGCCTGCCCGGGCCGGAGCCCGCGATGGCAGCCAAGGAACGGCAACTGCTCGCCCTGCTGGAAACCGGTTCGCCGGGCGGAGACCGCAGCTGGCTCGAGGCCATGGTGCACACCCTCAACGCCGACCCGGACGCCATGCGACGCGCCTACGAGGTCTACGCCCAGCTGGACGAGCTGGCCGAGGCCTCCGAGGACGACGCGCGGGTGGAGGATGCGGCCCGGGCCATCGTCGACAGCATCCCCGAGGCGGCGGCACAAGCGATGAACATCCCTGCCGAGGGCGACGTGGGCGAGGGCGGCGGCTTCGCGGACGCCCTCTTCTCGGACTTCGCCCCCGCCCAGGCCGCCGCGGTACGCCGCGCCATCCAGCTGCTGCAGGAGCGTGCGCGGTGAAGGCGCTGAGACGGGCCGTGCGCTGGTCCTTCGCCGCACTCGTACCGGGCGAGCTCGCACTCGTCCTGTGCCTGGCAGGCGGGGTGCGGCCGCCCCCGGCCGCCCGGACGACCGTGGAGCTGGCGGCGCTCGCGCTCATGGCAACAGCGACCGCCCTGCTCTGCCTCGACTACCTCCGGCACCACCGCACCGGTCTCGACCGCCGCGGCGCCTTCCTCGCCGCGGTCGCCGATTCCGTACCGGCACCCGTGCGCAAGCTGACCGCCCACGAGATCGCCCTCTCCACCAGCTTCGTGCGCTGGGTCGCCCGCCGCGGCCCGCACGGCGTGGGCGACGGCGACGTGCCCGTCCCCTACGCCCCCGGCCAGACGTCCTTCATGTACGGCTTCCTCTTCGTCAGCATCGTCGAGACCGTCGCCCTCGCGTTCCTGATCCCCTGGCCTGTGGTGCACGCCGTCACGCTCGTACTCGACGTCTGGGGCTGCTACTTCGTCATCGCCCTGCACGCCTCGTGCGTGGTGCGCCCGCACGTTGTCGGGGCCGACGGCTCGCTGCACCTGCGTTACGGCGCACTGCTGGACATCCGCATCCCTGCCGACCGCATAGCTTCTGTCCGCCAGGACCGTAAGTTCCCTACGAGCAGGCTGGCCGCCGTGGATGAGAAGGGCGTCGCCGACCTGGCCGTCGGCGGCCAGACGACCATCACGGTCGAGCTCACCGAACCGGTCCGGTACGTACGCGCCCTGGGCAAGCCCGCCGAAGCGCACGCCTTCCGTTTCTACGCCGAAGACGCCACATCCGCGGTCGCCGCGCTGAGGGTGACCGGTGGCATCCACAGCCGGTAAACGAGGTGCGCTCCGGAGAGCGTCCCTCGTAGTGTCCCCTGCGCACCTTCGGTATTCGGCTTGACCAGGAGGTCCCCGTGCCCGGGAACACCATGTCCGGCGAAAGTGACACGCGCACCGCCCAGGCGGTCCTGCGCGAGGCCAACCACGTGCATGGCGAGCAGTTCCGACTACTGCAACGGTTCGACGACGGGGTCCAGTCAGGAGCCTGGCTCCTCACCCACGACACCGGCCGCCAAGCCGTACTGAAGTGGAGCCCGGACCGCTCCTGGGCCCCTCAGATCGAACGGGCCGCCGCGGGCGTCGCCAAGATCCGCGCTGCCGGATATCCGACCCCCGCCTGGCTCGCCGTCGGCACCAGCACCGACGGCTTCGGATACCAGATCCAGGAACTCGCACCCGGTCACACCGCACCACAAGTGACCGCGACCGAGGCCCGGTTGCTGATCGGCGTCCTGGAGATGCACGCCGGTCTCGATCCCGACCCGCAGCGATGCTGGTCGGAGTTCGTGACCACGCGCATGACCGGTGAGGACCTGTGGCGGCAGACGGCCGGGACCGGACCGACCGGACAGGACCTCGTCCACGCCTGCGAGCGGCTTCTCGCCGCTCACGGACCCGTCGCCTTGCCCACGGAGGACCTGGTCCACGGCGACTTCCGCCCCGGCAACATCCTGTTCGACGCGGACCGCGTCAGTGGCGTCATCGACATCGAGGCACTGGGCAGCGGCACCAGAGTCTTCGACTACGCGACACTCCTGAGCGCCCACGACTTCGCCCCCGAAGCCCTTGAGCTGCTGTTCGACGCCGGCGAGCAAGTGGCCGGACCCGGTGTTCTGGCCTACTGCTTCGCCCAGGTCGCCCTCGACCTCACCGTCTTCGTCCACCAGCGGAACCTTCAACTGGGCATTCAGAACGTGGGCAAGCTCCTCGAGCGCACGCTGATGCTTCTCCATCGCGCGGAGGGACACGACTGAAGCCCTCACCACGCAGCAGTGGACACCCCTCCCCTGGGGGAAATCCCCCAGCTCAAGACGGAGGCCAACCGCGTTATGGAGGGGACGTAGGCGCGCCTAGCGTCGGGGCATGAAGGCATCCACCAAAGACATACGACAGGGACGTACAGCACCGACGTACGGCAGCGACGTACGGCAGCGACGTTCAGCAAAGACATACGCGCATCGGTGCTTACGTACAGGAGACTTGAGCCATGTACGAGTCAGCCGGGGACCGGCCGCCGGAAGGCGCGCGGGCCGAGCCCTTACGTCGGGTCTCCCTGGGCACTGTCCTGCGCGCGCCGTTCATGGCTCGGGCCTGGGCCGAGGCCGCGTACTGTCTGATCGGCTTCCCCCTGGCCGTCGTCGGCACCGTCCTCGTGCTCGTCCTGCTCGCCCTCGGCGCCGGTCTCACCGCCTCCCTCGTCGGCGCCGTCCTCGGGCTTGCGCTCGTCGTCTCGGCGGTCGGCCTCGCGCGCTGCTGCGCCGCCGTGCATCGTCGGCTCGCCCAGGGATTGCTGGGCGAGCGGGTGGAGGCGCCGCCGCGGCTGCGACCGACGGGGAAGGCGTTCGCGCGGCTGGACGCTCGGCTGCGCGATGCGGCGGGGTGGCGTTCGGTGGCGTACGTCCTGGTGAAGCTGCCCGTCGCCGCCTTCGGCCTGTACGCCGTCGGCTGGTGGCTGACCGCCCTGCTCAATCTCTCCGCACCACTGCGCTGGGCGGCCTTCCACCAGCGCCCGGCCGCCGGCGAGGCGGGGATGCCGACGATCACGCCGATCCCCTTCGGCGGTGGCGCCCCGCACAGTACGAGTTTCGCCGGGACCTTCGCGGCGGCGGCGATCGGCGCGGTGACGCTGCTGGCGGCGCCCTGGTTCACGCGTGGCGTCGTCGCCGTGGACCGCTGGCTCATCCGGGCGCTGCTCGGACCGGGCCAACTCGCCGAACGTGTGCGGAGTTTGGAGGAGAGCCGCGCTCTCGCCGTCGACGACTCGGCGGCCTTGCTGCGCCGCCTGGAGCGCGATCTGCACGACGGGGCGCAGGTCCGGCTGGTCGCGTTGGCGATGAGCCTCGACATGGCGAAGGAGCGGCTGGGCGGGGAGGGAGAACCGGTCGCGGACCCGGCCCGGGTACGGCAACTCGTGGACACCGCACACCGCAACGCCACCGAGGCCCTCGCCGAGCTGCGGGACCTGGCGCGTGGCATCCACCCCCCGGCCCTCGACGACGGCCTGCCCGACGCACTGTCGACACTGGCCGCGCGGAGCACCGTGCCGGTGGAGCTCTCGGTGGACGTGACGCGGCGGCCGACGCCGGCGATCGAGACGATCGCCTACTTCTGCGCGGCGGAGCTGCTCACCAACGTCATCAAGCACAGCGGCGCGCGCCGGGCGGTGCTGCGGGTGGCGCAGGAGGACGGGTTGCTGCGGCTGCGGGTCACGGACGACGGCCGCGGCGGGGCGATACTCGGCGGCGGAAGCGGGTTGACGGGCCTTCAGCAGCGGGTGCGGACGGTGGACGGGCGCCTTGACGTGTCGAGCCCGAGCGGCGGGCCGACCGCGGTGACGGTGGAACTGCCGCTCCACGCTTGAGTCACACGGTGAGTGAAGGCATGGATGACAAGGCGAGTGACCTCGTGGACGGGTCTCGCGCAGCACGTCGGCGCCTGTCGTCCCCCGATCGGACCCGTGAGAGCATGCCCCCATGCGCATCGTGATCGCCGAAGATGCCGCCGTGTTGCGGGAGTTGCTGGCCCAGATGCTCACCGAGCGTGGCCACGAGGTGTGCGCGGCCGTGCCCGACGGCGACGCACTCCTCGCCGCCGTCGCCGAGCACCGGCCCGACGTCACCGTTGTCGACATCCGGATGCCGCCGACCCACACCGACGAGGGCCTGCGAGCCGCGATCGGCATCCGGCGCGAGCACCCGGGCACGGGTGTGCTGCTGTTCTCCCAGTACATCGAGACGAAGTACGCGACCAGGCTGCTCGCCGCGGGCTCGGCCGGGGTCGGCTACCTGCTCAAGGACCGAGTGGCGAACGTCGCCGAGTTCACCGACGCCCTGTCCCGCGTCGCCGCCGGTGGCACCGCTCTCGACCCGGAAGTGGTCACGCAGTTGGCCGGTGCGAGCCGTCGTGGGGACGACCTGGAGTCGCTGACGGCACGCGAGCGTGAGGTGCTGGCGCTGATGGCCGAGGGGAGAACGAACGCCGCGATCGCGCAGGCGCTGGTGGTGTCGGCGGGCACGGTCGAGAAGCACGTCGCGGCCATCTTCGGCAAGCTGGGCCTGCCCGCGTCGGAGGACGCGAACCGGCGCGTGCTGGCCGTACTGCGCTACCTGGAGTCGTGAGCGACGCCGGTCCACCGGGGGACAGGCCGGACCTATGGGCCGTGGCTGACACCGGTCCGCCGGGGTTCAGGCCAGACCTAGGGGTGCCGTAAGTGACACCCGTCCGCCGGGGTCCAGGCCGGACCTGTGGGCCGTAACCGAGCCCGCTTGGCCGGGAGTTCAGCGGTCCTTCGGGTCGAGCAGCCACAGCCCCAGGACCACCAGGAACGACAGGCACAGGAAGCCCGCGCCCCACCAGGCCGTGCCGGTCTCGCCCATCATCCACTCGTTGACGATCACACTGAGGCCCCAGAGCTGGCCGATGACCACGGTCATCGCCAGGACGAGGCGGGCGGTGAGTTTCGAGGAGCGTTCCGGCTCCTGGTCGGTGCCTGCGCCGGGCCCCGGACCCGTGTGCCGGATCCTGGGGTCGCCGTAGCCGCTGGTCGGGCGGATCTGCGGGTAGCGCTCCTTGACGGGGCGGTTGAGGCGCGGCTGGGCGCTGCCAGGGGTGTAGTGGGGCCTCGGGGGGACGCCTTCGGGCTGTTCGGTGCTCATGTCTGCTGCTTCCTCTCCCCGTTGGCGCCGTTCGCGACGGGGCAGCCCATCTGGGCTCTCGCCTCAGGCCCCACGTCGGCGAACTCGCGGCACACCGCGTCCTGGGGGCTCTCTCCTGAGCGGGCCGTGGCGACCGCCCAGACGCTGCCGTCGGGCTGTTCCACGAGCAGCACCTTGGGCAGGCCGCGCGGTGGCGGGCCGGCGGTGACTTCGCCGGTGCGGGCGTCGAAAATGCCTTCGTGGCAGGGGCAGTACAGCTCGCCCTCGCTGCCGCGGTCCTTGCGCCAGAGCACGCCGCAGGCCAGGTGCGTACAGACGGCGGAGTAGCCGACGAGGCTGCCGTCCGTGAGGCGGACGGCGACGGCGCGGTCGTCCTCGCCGGGATAGCGGAAGGCGATGGACTCGCCGGGGGCGAGGCGGTCCGTGATCCGCTTGGCGTCCGGTGCGCTGTCGATGTCGCCGTGCCGGTGCAGCACTCCCCCGGCGACGGCGATGCCTCCGACGGCCAGGCCGCCGGAGACGGTGGCGACGATACGGAGGTAGTCGCGGCGCGTGGTGAGGGAGTCGGCGGAGATGCGGTCCTCGAGTGCCGCCTGGGCAGTGTTGTCGTCGGTGCCGTGTTCGGGGACCGGGGGCTGCTCGGTGACGCTCATCGGGTCACGTCCTTCCCGTTGACCTGGACGATCGGCAGTCCTCCGGGCACCGGCCACTGGACCTTGTCGGCGGGGACGACCATCGCCACGCCGGTGTTGACGACGACGTCGCCGAACGTGAAGGAGTCCGCGACCTGGACGCCCGGCCGCTCGGCCTGGAGGTCCTCGAGCGTGCCGTAGAAGAGCGCGCCGGTGGGGCAGACCGTGGCGCACATGGGGGCTAGTCCGTAGGCGGTGCGGTCGTAGCAGAGGTTGCACTTCATCTGCAGTTTGGCCTGGAGGTCGATCTTCGGTACGCCGAAGGGGCAGGCGTTGACGCAGTTGGCGCAGCCGATGCAGCGGGTGGTGTCGGCCTGCTGCACCACACCGTCGGCGGTGACCAGGATCGCGTCGGCGGGACACACCTCGGCGCAGGGGGCGACGGGGTCCTCGCAGTGCATGCACACCGTGGGAAGGGAGGCCACGGAGTGGCCTTCGTCGGGGTAGTCGAGGTGAATCATGGATTTGCCGCGGTGAGAGTCGCACTCCCGGCAGGCGGACACACACGCCTGGCAGCCGATGCACCGGCCCGGGTCGATGAAGATCGTTCTGCCCATCATGGCGTGACCTCAGCTCCTCTCGGCGGTGCCACGGCCCTGCGGGGCCGTGGGCGGCAGGGGGTCGGTGCGGGACACCTGGGCTTCCGGGTACGCGGCCTGGCCCGGCGCGGTCGGGGGCGCAGGCACCTCGTCGATCTGTTCGGCGGCCTCGATGCGGCAGGCGCAGACCTTGTACTCGGGGATCTTGGAACGGGGGTCGAGGGCGTCGATGGTGAGCGCGTTGGCGGCGGTGGGGTACGGCCAGTGGTAGGGCACGAAGACGGTGTCGGGGCGGATCGCCTCGGTGACCAGGGCGGGGAAGACCTCACTGCCGCGGCGCGTCACGACGCGTACCGGTTCACCGTTCTTGAAGCCGTGCGAGGGGTGTACTTCCGCCCATGGGCGCGGGGTCTGTTCGACGAGGCCGGCGAGTCGGCGCGTCTGGTTGCCGGACAGGAAGTGGGCGACGGTGCGGCCGGTGGTGAGCGACATGGGGTGGTCGTCGTCGTACGGGTCCATCGGCGGGTGCCACTCCACGGTCTGGAGGTGGATCTTGCCGTCGGGGTGGTACGACTTGCCGTCCTCGAAGAGGCGGGGGGTGCCGGGGTGGTCGGTGGAGGGGCACGGCCAGGCGATGCCCCCGGTCTCTTCCAGGCGGTCGTAGGTGATTCCGTAGTAGTCGATGACCGTGCCGGCCGACGCGATGCGCAGTTCCTCGAAGACCTCGCGGGAGCCGGGATAGTCGAACTTGTCGCCCACGCCGAGGCGTTGGGCGAGCTGGCACATGACCCAGGTGTCGGTGCGTACGCCCTCCGGCGGTTCCTGGGCCTTGTTGTGCTTGACGACCCTGGCCTCGGCGTTGGCCATCACGCCTTCGTCCTCGGCCCAGGTGGTGACGGGGAAGACGACGTGGGCGTTGTCCGCCGTCTCGGAGAGGAAGAAGTCGAACTGGGCGTGAAACTCGAGGGTGTCGTAACCGTCCTTGACCGTCTTGTAGTTGGGCAGGGAGACGAACGGGTTGTTGCAGATGCCGATCAGGCCGCGGATCTCCTGGCGCTGCATCTGCCAGACCATTTCCATCATCGATGTGCCGGCGGCGGGGAGTTCGGACTCCTCGATGCCCCAGATCTCGCAGATCTGCCGTCGGTGGTCAGGGTTCAGGATGGAGCGCCCGCCGGGCAGCAGGTCGGCCTTCTGGCCGTGTTCGCGGCCGCCCTGGCCGTTGCCCTGGCCGGTGATGGTGCCGTAGCCGGCGCCGGGCTTGCCGATGTTGCCGGTGGCCACGCAGAGGTTGATGACGGTGAGGCAGTTCTCGACGCCCTGCGAGTGGTGCTCGATGCCCCGGGCGTGCCAGGCCATGGCGTTGTCGGCGCCCGCGAAGGCCCTGGCGACCTGGACGACCTGTGCGGCGGGGATCCCGCAGATCTCGGCGGCCCGATCCGGGGTGTACGTCGCGACGGTGGCCTTGACCTCGTCCCAGCCGGTGGTGTGTGCGGCCACGTACTCCTCGTCGACGAGGTTCTCGCGGATGACGACGTTCAGTACGGCGTTGAAGAACGCGGAGTCGGTGCCCGGTTTGAGGGCGACGTGGATGTCGGCCGTGCGGGCGATGGACGTCTCGCGCGGGTCGATGACGATGAGGACGGCGCCCCGGTCGCGGGCGCCCCACACGTACTGGGTCATCACCGGGAAGCACTCCCCCACGTTCGACCCGGCGATCAGCAGGCAGTCGGAGAGGAGGATGTCGGAGAACGGGTTGCCGGCCCGGTCGATGCCGAAGGAGAGCTTGTTGGCTCCGGCGGCGGAGACCATGCACAGGCGGCCGTTGTAGTCGACGTGCTTCGTCTTGAGGGCGACGCGCGCGAACTTGCCGACCAGATAAGTCTTCTCGGAGAACAGGCTCGCCCCGCCGAGCAGCCCGAACGCGTCGTTGCCGTGGGCGGACTGGATGCGGCGGATCTCGGAGACGGTGAAGTCGAGGGCTTCCTCCCAGGTCGCCTCGCGGAAGGGTTCGTCGCGGGAGCGGCGCATGAGGGGGGCGGTCAGCCGGTCCGGGTGGTTGATCTGCTGGTAGGCGTTGATGCCCTTGGGGCAGAGCCGCATCCGGTTGATGTCGTGGTTGCGGGGCTCGACGCCGAACACCTTGCCGCCCTTGTCGACGCGCAGATACATCCCGCACTGCACGCCGCAGAAGCAGCAGTGTGTGGGGACGAGGGTCTCGCCGTTCTGGTCGGCGTGCCACTGGTCGGCCGGGATACCGCCCGCGTCGCGGAAGTTGCGGGTGCCGGGCGGTGCGATGGAGGGGTCAAGCGGGATGTACTGCCGGGTCACTTGAAGCCCCTCTTCACGTCGCTGAGGTATGCGGTGCCGCGCAGCACCCGCTTGCAGCGCGGGCAGTACTCGGTCCAGGTGTCGAAGTCGAGCTTGAGGTCGCGCATGGTGCCCTGGAGGTTCTCGACGTACGGGGCGGTGTCGATCAGCTGACCGCAGCGCTTGCAGTGGAAGAGCTGTTGGTCCTGGCGGGCCGTGTACTTGAACAGCTGCATGCCGACGGCGGCCGGCCGCTGCACGATGTGGAAGAACTTCCCGAACGGGATGTAGATGAGGGTGAAGACCACCGACACCATGTGCAGGATCGCCAGGAACTCGTAGCCACCGCCGTGCAGGAAGATCGACGAGAAGGTGAGGAGCAGGCCCGTCACCGAGATGACGATCAGAGCGATCAGCGGGACCAGGTCGTAGGCGAAACGCTGGCCGGTCATGGCGCCGCGGTCCTTCATGCGCCGCCACAGGAAGTACGAGGCGCCGGGGATCACCAGGACGGCTGCGATGTCCAGGCCGTGGAACATCAGCCAGCCGAGGATGTTCAGCGAGTCGAAGCCGATGACCTTGATGCCCCAGATCCGCATCGCGTAGCCGGGGCCCGCGCCGGACGGGGAGGTGAACGTGAACCACCCCCAGGTCAGCGGGAAGGTGATCAGGGCGGCCAGGATGCAGCCCCAGAAGATCAGCTGGTGGGCGGCCCAGCGGGCGTGCGAGCGGGCGCCGAGGAACTTCTGGAAGCCGAGGTAGGTGGCGATCATCCCCGGCAGCGCGGTGGGTGCCTTGCGGAAGTTGTCGACCGACAACAGGCTGCGCCAGCCCTGCTTGAACAGACGGCGGGCGCCGGGGGCGGAGATCCACACGGTGTACCGGTAGGCGACGCCGAAGGCCAGGAACACGGTGGCGACGGCGTACGGCAGGAGTGCCGAGTCGAAGTCCTTGAGCAGCCGGCTGCCGAACACGATGGCCAGGATGAGGAGTACGGACACGATGACGCCGGCGAGCGTGGCCCGCCCCGCGACCGAACGCGGTCCGGGCCTGCGGGCCGCGCCGGCGGGCGGTGACGCGTCCAGGGTGTCGGCGACGGGGGGTGCGGGTGGCTCAGTCACCCGGCCTACGATAGGGAGTTTTATACGAGTTTTGCCCGTTCTGGGAGGCGCATGAGTGACGTGTCGGCGGGACGCACGCCCTATGGCCGTTCCGCCCCGATGTTCCGCATGCGGCCGTACGCGTAGACGCAGCCGGCGAGAGCGAGGTCGGACAGCAGCATGAATCCGATGGAGTACGAGTTCTTGGCGCTGTAGACCGCACCCATGACGAGCGGTGGCACGAACCCGCCGAGGCCACCCATCGCGCCGACGATGCCGGTGACGGAGCCGACCTGCGGTTGCGGAGTGACCTGGGAGACGAGCGCGAAGACGCTGCCGCTGGCCGTGCCGAGTCCGGCGGCCATCAGCAGGAAGCAGACCGTGCCTGTCGGGTTCAGCTGCGGGTCGAAGGCCTGGATGATCGCGAAGAGCGCGACGACGGCGAGGGCGCAGGCGGTGACGGTGGCGGGGTGGATCCGGTCGGACAGCCAGCCACCGATGGGCCTGAAGACGACCGTGACCAGCGCGAATCCGGCCGCCTTGGTGCCCGCGTCGGTGGGGTCGAGCTCGTACCAGGTCTTCAGATACGTGGGCAGGTAGACGCCGAAGGCGACGATGCCGCCGAACCCGATCGCATAGAGGCCCGACAGCTCCCATGTCACCCTCAGACGTCCCGCCTGCCCGAGCCGGGTGGCGAGGGGGCTGCTGGGGATCGGCCGGTCGGGGCGGTCGGTGATGAGGAACAGAGCGAGCAGCGCGTACACGGCCAGCGCGACGGCCACGACGAGGAACGGCAGGTTCTCACCGTGTTTGGAGATGCGCGGCGTGAAATAGCCGGACAGGGCCACACCGCCCATGCCCATACCGAAGATGCCGAGCGCGAACCCCCGGCGGGCCGGCGGGAACCACGAGTTCACGAGCGGGATGCCGATGGCGAACGTGGTGCCGCCGATACCGAGCAGGAAGCCGACACCGAGCATCGCGACGAAGGAGTTCTTGGCGGGGATGACCAGGAGCACGGGGATGATCGTCAGGGCGGAGACCAGCGGGAACATCAGCTTGGCGCCGTAGCGGTCGGTCAGCGCGCCGACCGGGACGCGGCCGAGGGAGCCCACGATGACGGGCACCGCGACGAGGAACGACTGATGGAACGAGCTCAGGTTCAGACGGTCTTTGAAGTCGCCACCCAGCGGCGCGAGGAGCGCCCACGCCCAGAAGGTGAGGGCGAACCCGACGGTGGCCACGGCCAGGTTGCGGTAGGCCGCGGCGGGCGGCCGGGCCGTCGTCTGCTCCGGTGCGAGGTGTTCCACATGCCGATGCTAGGAAGACCCGGAGCGTCCCGGCCTGATCTGGTGGTCCGTTCGATTCGCTCACCCCGGGCCGGCGTCAGCATATGTTGACGCCAGCCCGGCCGTCAGCATATGCTGACGGCCATGGAGAGCACACTCGAAATCGCCGAGGGCGCAGCCAGCAGCGACCCGGACACCGGGCTCCGCGCGGTGGCCGCCCTACGAGAACTCACCGAACGACTGGAGATCCTCCAGGTGGAGAACGCCCGCAAGCTGGGATGGTCCTGGCAGGACATCGCTGAGCGGCTCGGCGTCACCAAGCAGACCGTGCACCGCAAGTACGGCCGCATGATGGGGAGTCGATGATGTTCGAACGCTTCAGCCCGGACGCCCGCACCGTGGTGGTCCACACCCAGGAACACGCCCGCCGGCTCGGCCACCACCACGTCGGCCCGGAGCATCTCCTGCTCGCCCTCGTCTCCATGGACCAGCCCGCGAGCGCCGTACTGCGCGAGCACGGCGTGACGCCGCAGGGCGTGGAGGACGAGATCGTGCGTCTGGTCGGACTCGGGGGCGGGTCCCGCCTGTTCGGCACCCTCGACCGGGACGCGCTGGCGTCCGTGGGGATCGACATCGACGCGGTACGCGCCAGGATCGAGGAGTCCTTCGGACCGGAAGCCCTCGCGCGCGCCGGCAGTGCCGTCCACGATGGGCGCCGCCCGTCGAGGCGCGGCCCGCGTCGCGCGGTGCCCACGGCCCTCGCCCGCCACTGGCGACGCCGACGCGCCGCCCGACGCCCCGTCCTCACGGCACCGGCCGCCGCCCCCACGGGCCTGTACCAAGCAGCCGGCGCTCGCCCCAGCGGGCACATCCGGTTCTCCCCTCGCGCCAAGGAGAGCCTTGCGAACACCGTCCGCGAGGCACAGGCCCGGCACGACAGTCACATCGGCGTCGAGCACCTCGGCCTCAGCCTCGTCACCATGACCAGCGGCCTCGTGCCTTCGGTGCTGTCGGCGCTCGGCGCCTCGGCCCCGGAGCTGCGCACCGCGATCACCGACCGGTACCGGCAGGCGAGCTGATCCCCTCCTTCCCTCCGGCCATGTGGCTACGGCGCCGTCGCCGTGGTCCGGTCGGGGGCGGGCGGGGCCGCCGGGTCGACGGTGAGGACGAGGAACGTCGCGACGAGCGCGCTGGCCCCCGCGAGCCCCGCCGCAAGACGGCGGCGGGTCGTGAGAGTGGGGAGAGGCGTGGGGCCTGCGGGCTTGCGGTGGCGTCCCATGGTCGGTCTCTCTGTTTCGGTCCGGGCCGGGTCAGAACGTGAAGCACTCTGCGTGGATGTGATCCTCGGGCACCCCGGCCCGGACCAGCGCCGTCGTGGCCGCGGAGGTCATGCCGGGCGGCCCGCACACGTACACGTCGTGCTCGGCGAGTTCGGGTACGAGATTGCGCAGGGCCTGCGGTGCGAGCGGGTCGAACGAGGCGTCCGACGGGCCGAGCAGATAGTGCAGGGCCGCCTGCCTGCTGCGGGCGATCGCCTCCAACTCCCCACTCAGGAGGAGATGTTCGGCCGTGCTCGCGCGGTAGAGGAGAGTGAGGTCGCCCGGCGCCCCGGGCAGCGTCTCGAACAGGGCCCGCAGGGGTGTGATGCCGACGCCGCCCGCCAGGAGCAGCACCTTGCGCCGGGTGCGGCGGTGCGCGGTGAGCGCGCCGAACGGGCCGGTGGCCAGGACGCGCGTGCCCGGCGCGATCCTGCGGACGCGGCGCGTGTGCCGGCCAAGTGCCTTGACGGTGATACGCAGTGCGTCGCCGCGCACCGGCGCCGAGAGGGAGAACGGGAGCGACGTGTGCCAGAGCCCGCCCCTGAGGAATCGCCAGCGGAAGAACTGGCCGGGCTCGGCACGCAGTCCGTCGAGCCCGATGCCCTGCATGACGACGGAGAAGACGCCAGGCCCTTCACCATGGACGGCGACCACGCGCAGGCTGTGCCGTAGCGCCTGGTGGACGGGCACGACCAGCCGGTACCAGACGAGCAGTACGGCGACGGCCGCGTGCAGGAGGGCCCACAGCCACCGCGTGAGGACGTCGCTTGCGACGTCCGGGCCCGCGAGTTGATGCACGAAGCCCAGCGCGGCGCCCAGGTAGGTGAGCAGATGCAGGGCCCGCCACGTCTCGTGGGTGACGCGGCGGCGCACCGCACGAGCGCTGCTCACGCCCACGGCGACGAGCAGGCCCGTACCGGCGAACGCGGCCGCGATGGCCGGGTAGCCGAGGAGATCCACGACGGTGGACACGAGGTCGGTGCCGGCGTGGGTGGCGTATCCGCACACCGCGAGGACCAGATGGGCCGCGCACAGCTCCAGGACATGACGGCCCCCGGTGGCGTGACGGCGGGCGAGGCGGTCGGCGCCGACACCGTGCTCGACCGCGGGGATGCGCGCCATGAGGAAGAGCATGACGAGGACGCCGTAGCCGGCGAGCAGTCCAGTGAGATGAGCGCCGGTCGCGAAGAGCGCGTCCAGGCGCGCCGACGGTTCGGCCTGCACGGCCCAGAGGGCGCCGACGCCGATGCCGCCCACGACGATGCCGGCGCGCAGCGCGCGGGGCGAGATGCGCAGGGGCGCGGCGGGGCGGCCGATGCGGGGCCGGCGAGTGGGCCGCGGGGGTACGGGCGGGAGTTCCGCGCCCGGCCCCTCGACGTGGCGCAGGTACGCGTTCAGTGCGGGGTACCTGGAGAGTTCGGATGTGCTGGCGGCCTCGGTCGTCACGCAGCCACAGTAGGGGTGGGAAGGGGTGAAGAAGGCCAGGTCAGAGCCTTCACACTGATCCTTAAGGCGGGCTTGAGGATCGCCTCACGAGTGGTTAAGCCACGGCCGCGCCCAACCCGGACGGAGGGCCGCGCGACCGCGCCGGAAACACTGCTCCACGTTTGCGACTTCTTCGCCAGGTCACCGTCCCGGACAAGAGTGACTCCCGTACCGCACAAAGGACTTCGACTTCTTGTACACATTGTCGGACAGGCCGGGGAACCGACGCCCCTGTGGAGCGAGATACGAACCACTCACCCCCTGGTACAAAGAACACGTCTTCGGCTCCTCCCGACCGTGCCTCACTCATCGGACACGGCTCACGAGACAGATGTGCCGGCCGGACCGGCCCGCGCCGAAGCCCCCGCACCGAGCCTCGACCAGGCATGCCGGGCGCACTGATCAACAGGCGGCTCAGAGCAGCCCCCACCCGTGCAGAAAGGCCGACGGTTTGAACCCGCAGACATTTCAGGACGAGGCACCTCCCCACATACCCCCGCCGGGTCAGCGCATTGTGATCATCGAGGACGACGAGGCACTGGGTCGCTCCGCCGCCGCCCACATCGGCCGCTGGTACGGCACGGTGCACCGCCTGCCGCGGCCCGATGACGACACGCTGAGCGAGCACCTCGATCAGTCCGTCGACGCCGTCGCCGTCGTCTCCCGCGACGACATCGTCGCCTTGCGCTATGCCCTGCTGGCCGAACACCTCAAGCCGGGCATCCGGTTGGTCGTGACCCTCTTCGACCGCACGGTCGCCGACGAGGTCTCCCGTACGGTCCCCAACTGCACCGTTCTGAGCATGACCGATGCCATCGTGCCGAGCCTCCTGGCCGAGTGCCTCGCTCCGAGCTACGCCATGCTCCAGCCCGACGGCGGCGGCGTCATCGCGGTCCGGCGGGAAGACGGGACCACTTCCGTCGAGCACCTGCACGGACGTGCTCTCGCGGCCCACGCACCCGTTCACCCCCGGGCGTCCTTCCGTGCGTGGCTGCGCTCCCTCGGGACCTCGGCCAAGGCGCTCATCGCGAGTCTGGCCGCTCTGTCGGTGGCCTTCTCGGTGGACATCGCGCTCGGCATCCTCGTCCTGCACGAGCACTGGACCGACTCCGTGTGGAACGCCGCCCGCGCCCTCACCACGATCGGCTCCTCGCCGGCGGCCGAGCACGGACCCGGCTGGTACAAGGTCCTGTCCGCCGTCTCCATGCTCGCGGTCCTGGTGCTGGCGGCCATCTTCACCGCGAGCGTCGTCGACCGGTTCACCGGGCACCGCATGACGAGCATCCTGGGCGCCCGCTCCATCCCGCGCCGCGGCCACGTCATCGTCGTCGGCCTCGGACAGGTGGGCCTGCGGCTGTCCGCGCGGCTGAAGGACCTCGGCATCAAGGTCGTCGCCGTGGAACGCAACCCCCAGGCGGCGTGCCTGCCCCTGGCCCGCTCCCTGAACATCCCCGTCGTCCTCGGCCGGGGCGGCGACCGCTTCCTGCTCGAACGCCTCTCCGTCCTGCGGGCCCGCGGTCTTGCCGCGGTCGGCTCGGACAGTCTGGCGAACATGGCTGTCGCTGTCGCGGCCCGGGCCGTCGCCCCCGACCAGCGGATCATCCTGCGCGCCGGAAGCGACGAGGTCACGACGGACTCGCAGTCGCTGTTCCGGATCGGCGCGGTCTGCGACTTCCCCCGCATCGTCGGCGCGTTCGTCGCCGCGTCCGTTCTGGGGGCCGAGCCGTCCAGCGTCTTCGTCGCCGAGGACCGCACCTGTGCCCTGTTCCCGGACGGCCAGGTGGTCGACCTCGCCACGTGGGACACACGCCCCACCGATCCCCGGCAGGGCGCGAACGAGAGCGAGGCCGGCCACACTGCGTCGGACGTCGAGGCATCAGCGGCCACGAACTGAGGGGCCTCCATGGGCCACACTCTGCGACACCTCGGACACCGAGGTGTCGCAGAGATCATTTGTCGGACACGACCTGAAGAGCTGCACGTACGTGGCCGCCCGTCGGTCCGGCTGCGATGCTTCCCCCATGGGGTCGAAGCGGCGCAGCCAGGCCGAGCGGGACGCGATCACCGTCGAGATCGGCTATGCGCTGGTCAGCGCGTGCTTCCTCGGTGGTGTCGCGTTCGGGACCATCGCCGGTCCCACCGTCGTCTGGCACCTCCCTCGCGCCGTTGAACAGTTGTTGCTGGCTACGGGGACTGTCTTGGGCGGCGTTCTTGCGGTGCTGCGTGTCGTGCACGTCCTGTGGCGGTTCGGATCGCCACACCGCTGACTGGGCGTCAGGTCAACGGCGGAGGCCGCGTCATGCCGTTTGATCTGGTGACGCAGCGACAGGACCTCGGCGTCCTTGGCGCGGTTGAATCGCTCCGGGCGCGATGGAGGCTCCGGCCTGTCGCGCGTTGGGCGGAGTCAATGGCGCGTCCCTAACAATGGTTGGCGGTCCGGGAGGACCGCGTGTGCATGGTGGCGGGTGTGGATGGCTCGGAAGGATTGGCCGCACGGTCCTCCCGAACACTCCGGCCGTGGCCAGCTCCGTGCTGGGAGCGACTTGCCTGTACGCCGTCTACGACCCGGTCACCCGGCGGTGCACGCTGGCCCGGGCCGGTCACCTGCCACCTGCCACCTGCCACCTGCCACCTGCCACCTGCCACCTGCCACCGTTGCGGCTGACGGCACTGTCGTCTCCCCCGACTGCCAACCGGGCCACCGCCAGGCCTGGGGTTCCTGCCGTTTGAGTCCGCCGAGCTGGAACTGCCCGATGGCACGCTCCTCACTCTGTTTACCAACGGTCTCATCGGGGCTGGCGACCGGGACGTCGACCCCGGGCTGAATTGCCTCGCCGAGGCCCTGGCCGCCCCGGCCCCGACGTCGGAGGACGTCTGCGAGAACGTGACGGGCGCCCTGCTCACCGGTCCACCGTCCGACGACGACGGCGCCCTGCTCCTGGCCCGCACCCACGGCCTGGACGCAGGCCAGGTCGCCTCCTGGAATCTGGCCTGCGACCCGGCCGTCGTCGCCGACTCCCGCGCACTGGCCGTCCGCAGGCTCGCGCCGACTGGAGCCTGGAGCAGCTGCAATTCACTACGGAAGTGGTGCTCAGCGAGCTGGTCATCAACGCCATCTGCTACGGGGCAGAGCCCATCCGGCTCCGGCCGATCCGGCAGGACGTGCTGACCTGCGAGGTGGCGGACGCCAGTAGCACCTCGCCGCGCCTGTGCCACGCCCGTACCACCGATGAGGGAGGGCGCGGGCTGTTCCTCATCGCGCAGCAATTCCCGCAGTCGGGCGTCCTGTCCGTAGACCCAGGTCGTGTCGGCTCCGTAGAACCGGACTTCAATCCTTCGCAGGTCTGGCGTGACGCTGACGTTCCGCTGGCGCTGCGGATCTGACAGGTCGAAAGTCAGGTTCGTCCACATGCCGGGGGCGTGCGCGGCTTCGACCAGCGTGACCAGCTCACCAAGCGTTTCTGAGCGATACCGCGTGGATCCGTGCTGCGTGGAGACCACGGGTTCCCCTGCCGTTCCTTCCACTGCCATAGCGCACGACCGGTCCAGTGGACTGCGGCCCAGCCGGCAACGGTAGTAGGTTCTCCGATTCTGCGTCCCGGCGGCACAATGGGCATCCCCACAGTGCCGCCGGGGCGGTTCACGTCGACCAGATGATCAGCAGGAGTTCGCTGACCTGTGATCGGCCGCCGAGATAAGGCAGTTGGAGGTGCAGCGCCTGGTGCGCGCTGCGAGGCAGAGCGAAGCTCCCTTCCGGCTATACCCCACTCGCAGTACCTCTGTTTCGACGGGCAATCATGCCCGCGATCAACGCAAGGCGGTGGCGACCAGCCGGACCGCCTGCCGTCACCGGTTCGACGAGGGCCGGCATACACCGAACGTGACCCTGCGAAGATTTCCATGAGGTTGAGGTGTGCCACCGCGCGCCCGCCGGACACGGGACCGGCGGCATCGAAACCGCATCGCGCCATGACATCTGCGGGCACCTAGCGCCATATCAGGCAGCGTCTGCCCTGTTGTGATGGGACACGCCGATCGGGCGCCGGTGCTCGCGGTGCGTCACCATGACTCTGTCCGGGTGGCGGAACATGTGCGGGTCGAGCCGGCAAGGGCCCCCTGGCACGGGCCCGATCGACCTGGACGACCTTCTTGCCCTGTGGGTACCAGTACCGGTGCGGAAAGTCGGTGCCGAGCAGCAACAGGGTGCCCGCTCCGTCCATCGAGTGCGCGGCGGCCGGATGGCCGATCAGACCGGTCTGGCCGACTTCGTAGGGGTTGTCGCCATCGAAGTCGTCCTTCGCCCATCCCTGCAGTGTCCCTAACGGGCCGTGCCGAAGTCCTGGGTCCAGTAGCTGTCAGGCTGCGCGAGGCCGATGCCGATCTCCTTGAACGAGCAGTCGAGGATGTTGCGCTTGTGGCCCGGGCTGGACATCCACGCCGCCATGACCTTCTCGGGGGTCGAGTATCCGTAGGCGACGTTCTCGCCGTAGGAGCTCCAGCTGTAACCGGCACGCGTGATCCGGTCATCGGGCGACGACCCGTCGGAGCCCGTGTGGGACATGTTCTGGTGGGATGCCATGTCCTTGCTGTGATCCTGAGCGGCCTTGGTCAGCTTCGCGTTCATGGTCAGCGGAGAGCATCCGGCCTTGCTGCGCTCGTTGTTGACGAGCGTCAGTACGCGGGCCGTGTCCCCGGATGCCGGTGCGGTCGTAGCGGGTGCACTGGGAGAGGTAGTGGTCTGCCGCGCACGGGGAGTCGCCTTGGTCTGGCGTGCACGGGGAGTCGCCGTGGTCTGGCGTGCACGGGGAGTCGCCGTGGTCTGGCGTGCACGGGGAGTCGCAGTGGCCTGCCGCTCACTGGGAGTCGCAGTGGCACTCTTCGACGCTCCCGCAGCCGGCTCATGGCCCCAGGACGAGCCCGACCACCTCTGGTGGGCGCTCACCTTCTCCCAGTGGCCGGAGGGGCGACCGCCCGCATCACCCTGAGTTCCCAGGCAGGCCATGGCGGCGGAGGGCACACCCACGGCTCCTACGGCGATGGCAGCGATGGCTATCGGCCGGTAGTTCGTCTTCCTGCGGTGCTTCCTCATGCGTGACCTCGCTCAGTGATCGCGGAGCGCCTCCAGCGGGTCCGGCTCTGCCCAGTTCTTGACCTGGGCCGCGGAGACGCCTTGCGGCCGACATTCTTGGAACTGCTGTCGGGGTGCGGCAACAGGCGGCAGTACTACCCCGGCCCGTAGCCATGGACGGCTCTTGAAACGGGCGCGCAGACGTGCTGGTCGGGCTCCTGGGGTGGCGAAGAAGTCTGTCGGTCCGTCAGAAGCGGTTGTTCGCCGCACGAACGGGCGAAAGCGTGGAGCGGGTCGAATACCGCTCGATCTGGCTCGCAGTATTTCTGCATCAAGGCGGATAAAACGCGCCGTGCCGTCGAGCCTCGATCTACTAAGCGATGGCCTCAGAGCCAAAAGCCTGTGTGGCTGATGTCACAGGACGACGGGTGCGCCGGCCTCGCCATGCCGCAGGTGGTGCAGGCGCCGCCCTTCGGTCTTCTTGGTGGAACAGTTACCGCGGGGATCATCGACGCGCAGTCGGTGAAGGCCGCCGCGATGGAGCCAGCCGCGTCACGCGGCTTCGACGCGGCAAGTTGATCAACGGCAGGAAGCGGCACATCGTGACCGCCTGTCTGGGCCTGCTGCTGGTCGTGACCGTGACGGCCGTGAACATCGGTGAACGGGACGTGGCCACCGGCCTGCTGACCCGGCGGAGCTGCACCGGGACATCTGCGTCATCTGGGCTGCCGACCGGCGCCCTCATCCGCCGGGGGCCCGCGAAACGCTCGCCCTGACCGTTCAGGTCGTCAAACGCACGGACGATCGGGCGGGGTTCGTGATGTTGCCGAGACGGTGGGTGGTTGAGCACACCCAGAGCTGGCTGATGCATTCGAGGTGTCTGGCAAGGGATTACGGGACACTGCCCGTGACCAGCGAGGCGATGATCCAGTTCTCGATGATCACGCGGATGGGCCGCCGCCTGGCGAGGCCACACCCCTGCGCCCTGCACCGTGCACGGTGCAGGGCGCGCACGCAGTCACGCCGGGATGCGCACAAGCCTGCCAGGCGTGACGGGGCGCCTGTGAGCGTTCGCCGGGATTCAGCCGCTCCGGGTGAAGGACAACAGCGTGGGAGCAGCAAAGGGCACAGTGCCGGGGCCGGTCACACGGTGGGCCTGGGCCCCGCGGCGCGGCCGAGCCGGTTGGCGATCGCCAGTCCTAGGCCCTCCTCCACGGGCACGGACGCGAAGATCAGGTCGCACCCCTGCTGATCGAGCTCGCGCAGGAATCCGTACAGACCACGCGCATACGCAGCCAGCGATCCGGGGACCGTCACCACGGCGTGGAGCTTCAGGGGCGCGTCGGAGAAGGATGGAGGCAGAAAGACGCCCACCCGGTGCCCCAGCTCCTGCGCCAGCTCCGCTTCGGAGACGACCTTCTCCGGCTCGACGAGAATGACCCTCGCACGCGGCGCGTAGTGCGACGGATGCTGGCCCGGCACCCGAACACGACTTGCCGAGGGCACAGTAAGCGGGCACCCCAGTACCGCTTCGAGGTCCTCCCGCGTCACCCCTCCCGGCCGAAGGATGCTCGGGGCATCGCCCGTGACATCGATGATGGTCGACTCGACACCGACCTCGCAGGCACCGCCGTCCAGCACGAAGTCGACCGCATCGCCGAGCTCGGCACGGACGTGATCCGCCGTCGTGGGACTGACCGAGCCGAAACGGTTCGCGGACGGGGCCGTGACACCACCGCCGAAGGCCGACAGGAGCGCGAGCGCAACGGGGTGGTCGGGCACGCGCACAGCCACCGTGTCCAAACCGCCGGTCGCTTCGAGGGGCACGCGGGGACCGCGCCGCAGGACCAGCGTGAGTGGTCCCGGCCAGAAGCATTCGGCCAGCAGGCGCGCCGTCTCGGACACGTCCTCGACCCAGTCGTCCAACTGCTCCGCGCCACCGATGTGCACGATCAGCGGGTGGGAGGGCGGACGCCCCTTGACCTGGAAGATGCGCGCAACGGCGGCGGGATCCTCGGCGTTGGCGCCCAGACCGTAGACGGTTTCGGTCGGGAGAGCCACCAGGCCGCCGCCGCGCAGCACACCGGCCGCCTTCTCAATGTCTCTGATTCTTGCCGTCACCCTCGCAATTCTAGGAGCGCGAACAACCGGCCACGGTCATGATCAACCTCAGCGCCGACCACCGTTCCATACACGCTCACCCCCGCGGCCCGGGCAAGACGGACCCGGCCGGAGGCTGTCACTCCCAGACGCATTGCCTTCCCGGTCGCAGGCTGCCTCGCAAAACGGCTTCCTCCCTCCGTGTATCTCGCAAGGCAGCCCTCTCCCCGAGCATCCGGAGGAGGACTTCCAGGCGGCGGCTGGGGAGGGCTCACAGCGGTCTGCCCGGGAGTACCTGCCCGACCGATCCCTGAACATCACCTTCCCCATGCGTAGGTTCCTGCCGCAGCGGCCAAATCTCCGACCCATCCGGAATGCCCCACTGTGGCCGAAGCCTTCCCGCCCCGCGCCCATCAGGCTGCGGGCCTTCGCCCATGCACCGGACGCGCCTGGCCCTTCCTTGCTGGGTGTCAGGCCGTCGGTGTGAGATCTCAGGAGCTCTGAACATGGTTGACACGTTCGGCTGAACGTCCGTCATTTCGCGGCCACCGTAAGGCAGGGGTGCTTCCGTCGGTGGCTGTGGACGTGCACCAGTTGGCCACGTACCGCTACCGGGCCGTCCGCGAGATGCTCGGCGGGCCTCCGATCGATTAGGTCTCGGCCCGGCACGGCACCTCGCGTCAGACTCTGCACCATTGGCGCTGATGTCAGTCGTAGATGTCAGAACGGCGCAACCATGTGTCGCACGCTGGCACGATGGTTCCGTGGCTGGCCTGGAGCGCATCGCGGAGATCGTGGCGTACTACCGAGCACTCGACAAGCGCGCCACCCTACGGCACTACTTCCGCCACGAGGACGAGGAGGGCGGCCACTGGTACATCGAGGCGGTCCCCGACCGTGGCGAGTTGGTCGTCCTCAAGCAAGCCGAGCTGACGTCGGCCGGCCAGCTCCACCGGTACAGCTGGGAGCACTTGGAGGACGAGCACGGCTTCTTGACAGATCAAGCGGTCGCCCCTGAAGAGGACCCGCTGGAGGCCATCCCGGCCGAAGAGTTCCAGCGGGTGTGGAACCGGTGAGTGGGCTGGACATCCGCCGTTGACGTTCCCCACCTTCAATCGCCCGAGTGACCCCAGAAGTAGATCTCGTGAGGCGCTCCCTGATCGTCATGCAGTACCGCGCATCGGCCCACCCACCGCGACCTCGGGAAGACGCCAAAATCCTCGATGTGGGCATGGGTCAGCTTGTCCGTCCCCAGCAGCTCGCGCGCCTCCGCAGCCGTCACAGGCTCCACGGTGTTGTAGTCCGGGGTGTCGTCAGGCCCCAGTACCTGGAAGACGTCCAGGATCGAATGGGTTCCTGCCTGTTGGACCAACTCGTCCTGCCACAACTGCTCCAACGTCGGAGGCCGAGGCTCACGCTCCTCTACCGGCCGCCAGTCGGCACCCTTGACCCAGTAGTAATCCCCGCCTGGAACACCTCTCGCCGCAACATCTGTAGAGCAGCATCCAGGTCTTCCTGGTACGGAACGGAGCAATTCCAACTCGAAGCCCCCACGACAATTACCCCTCCTGATCGCCCCGAAGCGATGGAAACTGACACCCGGACCTGACGTTGAAACAGCTGAGCCTGGGAAGCCTGGCTGATCCAGGGGGAATTGGGCACCCGACCTGCGAGGGAACAGCTCGCCGGGCCCTCGCCGCTGATCCCCCGTTGCCCGCCCTTCCCCGTGGCTCCCCGACCAACCTGACACGGATCTAGCACGGGCTGTGACTTCGCTGCTGTAGTGCGCTGGGGTGGCGGTCAAGCTCAGCGCACGGCGAGTGCCTCGGTGAACATCACAAGATAGCTGTCGTGAGCGAGGCGCAGTTCTCCGAGTTCGTTTTCCTGGAACCACGCGATGGCATCGTGTTCGTCCAACGCGGCATTGACCGGAGCTCCCGTCCAACTTTCGATCAGCCAGATCTGCATGTCGAAAGCGTCGGTATGGATCTGCTGCATGGGTGGGCCTGCAGGCACCGCGACCTCGATCCCGAGCTCCTCGTGCAGCTCCCTGGCAAGTGCCGCACCGGGAAGCTCTCCGGGTTCCACATGTCCACCGGGTAGGTCCCACACGTCCGGGTACCAGCGGCGCTGGGGAGATCGGTGACACAACAACACCCTGTTGCCGTCGCGCAGGAACGCCGCGACGATCCGAGCCCGAGTAGCGCCTTGCGCAGAAGTCGACACATGAGCAGTCTGACAGCGCTGTGCCCCGGCCAGTGAACAGGCCGTGGACTGAGCCGCACCCCTCCACCTACCTTTACCCACCACCGTCCTCAGCTCCCATCTCGTACGCTGCCGACCCACACGCCGTGGAGCGGGCGTGGTTCAGGGCGTCCAGGTGGAGCGCGCCACTGTAGGAACGACCTGGACGCCAGGGGCCGTGTCTGCTCGGCTCTGCCTGGGGCGACGGTGGACGGGATGGGAGCCCCCAACGCACGCCACGATGTGCCCGCGGCCGGGGACGGCGCCCTCTCCATCCCAGTGCCGGCCGATCCCCCGCCGGAGGCATCGTCTGTGACCGGTGGCCGTGTACGTCGGGCGCTCGACTCATGCTATCCGGGCCTATCCATGTGGGGGCGGGCGTCGGCCTAGCCGGGGCGGGGCGGGCCCAAGGCAGGAGCGCAGCGCGCAGCGGAGCCGGGCCGCTTCTCCCGAAGCAACTCGGCTGGCCACTCAACCAGGTGACGGTGCACTTCTGTGACCCCGACGACAGCCAGCGGCGGAACACCGGACGTCGTGCGCAGCTCAGCAGGTGGCATCCTTGCCGTCTGCACCGAAGGCCTCCAGGCGGTCCTTCTGCGGAGTCCGCACAGTTCCGGCCGGCACGTAATGCAGCTGCACGGCGCGGCGGCGAGTGTCCGTCAGATTGGGCGGGGTGCCGTGGTGCAGCAGCCCGTCGAAGAACAGGGCGCCGCCGGGCGGCAGCGGGACAGCGGTGTCGCGGTGGGTCTGGACTTCGGTGTCGCAGATCTGGAAGTCACGGCGAGCGAAGTGGACCACCGGGCCTTCGGTGTGGGTGCCGGGCAGGACATGCATGCACCCGTTGTCGATCGTGGCCTCGTCGAGGGCGATCCACACACCCACGATGGGGGTTCCCAGCGGGATGTCGAAGAAGGCTTTGTCCTGGTGCCAGGGTTTCTCCCGTCCCCCGCCCGGCGGCTTGAGAAGGGCCATGTCCTGGATGAGGACGGGCTCGGCCTCCAAGAACCGAGCGACGGTGGCCAGGATCGCGGGATGGCGGGCGAGTTCGGCCAGGCGCGGCTCGTGCGCGCAGAAATGCTGGAGCTTGCGGACGCCGTCCAGCAGCTCGTCGCGGTTCCGTTTTTCCGGGTGCGCCCACTCCTCGAATTCCACTCTTGCGGGGGACGGCGGGCGGGCTACGACAGCGAGGCCGTCCAGGACTCCCCGCACTTCGCGGTCGGTGAGGAGACCGCGCACGGCCAGGAAGCCGAGATCGCGGTAGGCGCCGGTCTCCGCGGCACCGATGTCGTTGATCGAGTCCAGCAGCGGAGCGAGGCGGTCGGCGCGATACAGGTCGGCGGGAACGGTGTAGGTCATGGGCCGACGGTAGGCCCGGGGGAAGGCGGCCGGGGAGGGCGCGAGTCGTGGATTGCGGGCACTGGACCGGTCTGGAAGGCGTCCGTTCAGGCGGAGCGTTTCCAGATGCCCGGGGCGGTGCCGGTGCGGGCCTTGAACTGGCGGACGAACAGGCGGTGATCGGCATAGCCCAGGACCCTTGCCACCTGGCTCACCGTCATCCCGCTTTCGGCCAGGAGTTCGCGGGCGCGATCGATCCGGACCGTGACCTGGTAGGCACGGAAGGACTGCCCGGTCTCGCGGCGGAAGAGGCGGGAGAACTGATCCGCCGACAGTTCGGCCGACGCGGCAGCTGCATGCAGGTCCAGGCGGCGGGTCGGGTGGCGAGCCAACCACTCCACGACGTCGTGTACGCGCCGGTCCATCAGCGGAGGCAGGTCGCCGACGGCTCGGGCGGCCTGGGCTTGGATCTCCAGCAGCAACGCCACCAGTGCAGCAGTGCTCCGCGCGGAGGTGTCCGGGCCGGGGCGGCGCCTGATACGCGCGAGGCCGTCGAGGTGGCGTCGGACCTCAGGCAGGTCGTCCAGGTGCACCTGGCGCGGGAGCAACGGGTCGGGTGGACCGTCGTCGACCGCCGCGCCCTGGCCGGCATCGTCGTGGGAGTAGTGCTGGTAAGCGACGGTCAGGGGATTGCGAGGGTCGTGATGGGCATCTATCTCGTCCCCCGGCCGCAGCATCAGCACGCAACCGGCGGTGAGAGTGATATCGCGGCCGTTGAGCCGGGCACGTCCGACTCCGTCCAGAACGCACCACAGATCGTGGTCGGAAAGGACAAGATGCCAGGACCAGTCAGGTTCGCAGTGGACGTACCCACCGCCGGGCCGTGCCCGCGGAGCCCATGGACCACTGAGTGTGGCGCCGAGGCGCTCCCACCACTGCGCAGTCCGGCGCGAGGGGTTGTTCTCAACGGCAGTCATGATCCATCAGGGTTGCTGGCGGTTCGGATCGACATAAACAGAGGGAGGCACCTGCCCGAACCGGCATAGCGTACTCGCGGTTGCTTGACGATCGCTGCGTGGGCGCAGATCGAGGTGACTGCGTGCCGGGTACAACGAAGCCCGCGGTGGCCACGAGGGCGCCGGAGGCTTCGGCGGCACGCCTAGGATCAGTTCGTGAGCCTCGGCTGGCTGTGTGTTTGAGGCAGTCCACACGCGCACGCCTCAATCACCCCAGCTCCCATCTCGTACGCAGTCGACCCACACACCGTGGAGCGGACGTGGTTCAGGGCGTCCAGGTGGAGCGCGCCACTGTAGGAACGACCTGGACGCCATAGGCCGCGTCTGCTCGGCTCTGCCTGGGGCGACGGTGCACGGGATGGAAGCCCTCAACGCACGCCACGATGCACCCGCGGCCGGAAATGGAGCCCCCTGCATCCCCCAGGCGCCGTGCGCGGGCCTTGATGAAGTGGGGAAAAGTTCCACCGCGCTGGCGTCAGACGCTTGCCGTCATGGCGTCGCACGTGCGGGCCCGCGCCGTCGAGAGAGTCAAGGAGCCGGATCGCGTAGATCTCGGCCAGCCACTCGCGTGCCAGTCGGCCCCTGTTGATGCGCTGGACACCCAGCACGAGGCCATGAGTCACATGAATCGGCTGCTCAGAACGCGGCGCGGTCGTCAGTGACCACCCGCGTTGATGTCAATGCCCCGGACCAACTGGGGCCGCCTCGTGGGCCGGTGTCGCACGCGACTGCTGGTTGCCGCCGCCGTCCGCTGTCGTTGATGGCACTCGTGGATGTCAGAACGGTGCAACTCCGTGTAAGCATGTCGCCGTGATCACCATCGATGTCAGCGAGGTGAGCGACGAGCGCTCTCTCCACCTGCTTCTGATGCGGGAGCTGGATTTCCCGGAGTTCTATGGCATGAACTGGGATGCCTTCTGGGACGCAGTCACCGGACTGGTCAGCATCCCAGATCATGTGCGCTTTCTCGGCTGGGATCAGCTCGCGGTCGGCGTTCCCCTCGGGGCCGCCATGCTTCGCCGGGCGCTCGACGACTACCAAGCCACGTACCGCCCGGAGTTCCTCGCTGAGTATGCCTAGTGCTCTGACCCCGTCACCCCGACACCCCGACACCCCGACACCCCGACATGCTCGCAGCCCAGCGCCGCCAGCGCGCTCGCATCCGCAGCGAGAAGGGCATCCGATGGGGCGGACGTCCCCTCGTCGATGCCGCTTGACCAGCCCGGCGACTTTGCCCGGCGGGCTCCTAGCAGTAGCCGTCCACCCGGGCACCGGCTGGAGTGAGGTTGGGCCAGGGATGCCGTGCTCTGTCGGAGGCAGCGGACCGTAGGAGGTCAAGAATCGTGCACCCCGGGTAGCCCCGAAAACTCGCGTAGGCGCCCCGGTAGTAGCAGCTCCAGTAGCTCACGACCCGCCGTTGAGTGCGTGCGAAGAAAGCAGGATTGTCCACGAGGAACTCCCCGTAAGCGAGGTGGCCGCAGGTGCCGGGCGTGGCGAGATCACGGAGCTCATCGCAGATGACGACCAGGATCTCCAAGACGTACTCGCCAACCAGCTGCACGACGAAGGGGACCACCCATGGGTCCATGGAACCAACAACCTTCTCCAGGTGGCGCTGCCTGACCATGCCGTCGCTGTGCCTTGAGTACAGGCAGTGCAGAAGCTGTTGTTGGCGCGACGAAAGCGACGCCACCCTGCCCGTTGACGGCTCGTCGTTGTAGAGGCGCTCGGGGATCAAAACCTGCTGGCGCTCGACAGCGACCGAGAACGAGGCATGCGGCTGGAGCCGAGAATCAGGCATCACCGCCAGGACCGCCTCGGCATCGCTTGCAAGCTCGGCTGGGAACGCCGTGATCAACGGATTACTGCGGTCGGAAAGCGGCTGCACGAGCTGAGCATAGGCGGATGCCTCGGCCAGGTAGCTGGCATTAATGGCCCCACACCCGCCCAACCCGGCGAAGGTATGCGGTCGCAGCACGAGCGATGAGCAATCTCCGGATGCAGGCATAACGCTTCCGGTATCGCAGATCGTTTGGCGCCGCCCAGGTCGGATGGACGAGGGACCTGTCACCCTCCGGTGACCTCTGTCGCCGTTGGTCAACCCTTCACGGTCCAGAGGCGGCCCAGCTCATCAGCATGCGCGAACGCGCCCTGTCCGCCGGAGGCCGGTTCACCGCAGGCCCCCGCCCCGACGGTGGATACACCGCCACCGCCGAGCTCCCCCTCAACTTCTGATCCGGGAACCTTATGACCATCCGAGTGCTCCTCGCAGACGATCACGCCCTCCTCAGGGACACCTTCCGCATCCTGATCAACTCCGCCGACGACCTGGAAGTCGTCGGTCAAGCGTCCGACGGCGCGGAAGCCATCACCCTCGCGGAAACACTCCACCCCGACATCGTCATCATGGACATCCGTATGCCCGGCACCGATGGCCTTGCCGCCACGACCGCCATCTGCGGCGACCCCTCCCTCTCGGACGTACGCATCCTCATCCTCACCACGTTCGAGACCGACGAGTACGTCGCCCGCGCGCTGCGCGCCGGAGCGAGCGGGTTCCTCGGCAAAGACGTCACAGCGGACGTCCTCCTCGACGCGATCCGCACCGTCGCGGACGGCGACGCCCTGCTGTCTCCGGCCTCCACCAAAATGCTCGTCAGCCGCTTTCTCGTCACGCCCGAGCCGGCCTCCGACACAGAGCTGCCCGACCAAATCAGCTCTATCACCGCACGCGAACGAGAAGTAATGATCACGGCCGCCCGCGGTATGTCCAACACAGACATCGCGGACACCCTCTGCCTGAGCCCACTGACCGTCCGCAGCCACATCCAACGCGCCATGACCAAACTCCACGCTCGCGGCCGAGCCCAACTCGTCGTTGCTGCCTACCAGTCGGGACTCGTGCAATCGGGACCACCTGCCACTCCCTGACTCTCACCGGGAAGTTGGGGAGCCCAGGCCAGTCCGGATGCAGCGGCAATACAGGCCATCAGCGCATCTCGCCCGTGGCGAGTCGTCGTTGACCGTGGCAGACCGCACGATGTGGCACGGGGACTTTTTCGTCCCGAAGCAACTCGCCGCAGCGCTCTCCCACGGGTGGCGGTGTCTCTCACCTGCTGCGATGGTCCGCAGGTATCCGCACTCGTACGCCGCTGTCCGTCGGCGTTGTCACGCAGTCAGACACTTGCTCTGAAGCTGGCGTGACTCTTGCCGATCCTGTCTTCAGGGACCGAGGACGCCCAGCGCGCCGAGTATGCGCCAGGCAGTACCGAAGAGGAAGAACCCGCCCGTCCATGCTGGGCAATTGGAAGGACTGGGCAGCTCAGCACAATGTCGCGGTGATGGCGGTCCTGTTCTTCGTGCTCGGCCTGAAACTGCTCGGTGACGGCCGGCATCCTCACCTCCAGACGCAGCAGACCTTCCCGAGGGGTTCGCGGTGAGACGCTCTCAAAGTCGGCGCGCGTGCAACCGGGTAGCAGAGGTGCGTCAGTAGCCGGTGCCGCGCTTGACCTGGGCCCGCTCGGTCTCATGGGTCGCGCCCTTGTCGTCCAACGTGCGGCACGCGTCCTCAATGTCCTGGCTCAGGCGATCGATCTGCTCACGGCTCAGGGTCTCCTTGACCAGGGCACGCATGATCTTCACCCGCTCCGCGTTGGGCGGCAGCGTGTACGCCGGCACCATCCAACCGCGCTCGGCCGCGAGTTGCCAAGCGACGTCGGACTCGTCGTAAGCGTGCTTGCCGTCGAGACGGAAAGCCACCAACGGCAATTGCTCGAGGTCACTCCCGATCACTTCGAAGCGACCGCTGCTACGCAGGTTGTCCGCCAACGCGTGGGCGTTCTCCTGCAACATCTTCATGACGTAGGTGTAGCCCTGGCGACCGAGCCGGACGAAGTTGTAGTACTGCGCGAGCACCATCGCCGCGCCGGTAGAGAAGTTCAGCGTGAACGTCGCGTCAGTCTTGCCCAAGTAGTTCTCATGGAACACAAGATCCTTGGGCAGGTCGGACTCCTCGCGGAAGACCAGCCAGCCGATGCCGGGGTAGACCAGGCCGTATTTGTGTCCCGAGACGTTGATCGAACGGACCTGCTCGAGCCGGAAGTCCCATTTCGAGTCCGGGTAGAGGAAGGGCCACACAAATGCGCCACTGGCCCCGTCCACGTGGATCGGAATGTCGAGGTCCCGCTCCTTGCGAACGTCCCGCAGGAGCTTGTCGATACCGACAACGTCATCCTTGTGGCCGGTGAACGTGGTGCCGAGGACAGCGACGACGCCGATCGTGTTCCCGTCGAGGTGAGGCTCCACGTCCTCCGGGCCGATCGTGTACTTGCCCTCGGCAAGCGGCACGATCCGCGGCTCGACGTCGAAGTAGCGGCAGAACTTCTCCCACACGACGTGGACGTCGCCACCGAAGATCAAGTTGGGTCGGTCGACCGACAGATTGGCCGCCTGGCGGCGCTCCCGCCACTTCCACTTCAGCGACAGCGCCCCGAGCATGATCGCCTCGGACGAGCCCTGGGTCCGACATCCGGTCGTCTTGCCCGGAGCGTTGAAGAGGTTGGCGAGCATGCGCACGCAACGCTGCTCGATCTCGGCGGAAATCGGGTACTCCGCATGGTCGATGAAATTGCGGTGGAGATTCTCGGCGATGATCCGTTGCGCCTGCGGCTCCATCCAAGTGGTGACAAACGTGGCGAGGTTGCGCTGCGGGTCGCCCTCCATGGCGAGATCCACATCCAGCAGCCTCATTGCGTCAGTCGCAGCCATGCCTTCCTCGGGGATGGTCTCCGAGGGAGCGGGCACGGTCAAGAATCTGTTGCCGAACAGTTCCGCGTTGTCACGCTTAGTCATATGTCGAGTCAAACAGCCCCGGTGCATGCCTCCATGAGGGACACGCCGAGGCAAATAGCGAGGGGCTAACTGGCTGCAGTCCTGCGCGCTACAAAACAACCCCTCGTTTGGGAAAGGCATCCAAAAATTCGGCAGCTTGCCTGACCTCGATCCCGCGGACGATGGACACCGCGACATCGGCCGGGGAGTTCTTCGGGGCGTCGCCGTGTGCCGCCATCGCCGTGTCGGTGTGACCGAGCATCACATAGCCCGGTTCAGGATCACGAATCCGGACCGCTCACGGCGATGATGCCCCGGGCCCTGGAGGCCATGCCTCCAGGGCCCCATCGTGCTGGCGGAGCCACGAGACAACCAGCGTCAGGCCGAAGTTCACGACTTCGACTTCGGGAGGCACTCGTCGGTGACACGAGGCTGCAGCGGGTGCGGACGCTGGACAAGAGGGACAAGCTGGTCGCGATCGACCGCGACTCGTAAGTGCCGAGCCAAGCCGCCCCGAGGTGAGCCTTGAACGTGGAAGCTGACATCCCGAGCCTTGCCGGCGTCCACCACCTGAAGCTACCGGTACGCGATCTCGCCCGCTCCGAGGCGTGGTACATGCGCACGCTCGGCTACCGGCGGGCAGCCGAGTTCATCGAGAAGGGGGTGTTGATCGAAGTCGTGCTGAGCCATCCGGCCGGCGGACCGCACCTGGCGCTGCGGCTCGCCCCCGGCCGGGCCGAGGCCGCCGCAGGCTTCGACTACTTCGCGATCGCGGTGCCCGACAGCGCCGCGATCCAGGCGCTCGCCGCCCGCCTTGAGGGCCTTGGTGAAGCGCACGGCGGCGTCTGGCGCGGCCTGCGCGGATGGCTGCTGCCACTGGTGCATGATCCCGACGGCCACGAGGTGCGCTTCTACACTGTCGAGGAACACACCTTGAGCGAGCCCGGCCAGGTCATGCGCATGGTGGACCCGCAGGAGAGCGCCGAGCAAGTGCGGCCCGCCGCGCCGTAGCAGGTGACGCCCATTACTCCTTCTGTTCGTCTGCCCGGTGACAGCAAACCTTGAGTGCATGCCGCCGGAGTCTGAGTAGTGCAGGTGAGGGCGGGATGATCAGGTCCGGGGCGTGGTGGTGCGCTTTATGGCGATCATGGCGGCGTCGTCGTTGAGGTGTCCGCCGACGTGGTGCATCAGGTCGCGACGGAAGCGGCCGAGGAAGGCGTCGGGGTCGTTCCCGGTCCAGCCGGTGATGCGCTCGGCGAGCGGGTAGAACGTGCCGGTGGAGTCCCGGGCCTCGGTGACGCCGTCGGTGTACAACAGCAGCAGATCTCCCGCCTCGAACGGGAAGCTGTCGACGTGGTAGCGCGGATGCGCCAGTGCACCCAGGCCCAGTGGAGGTGCCGGATGAAGGGCGTCCATCGTCGCCGGTCGGCCGTTGCGCAGGACGACCGGCGGCGGATGCCCGCAGGCAACCATCTGGACCAGGCCGTCCTGGTCGGGGATGTCCAGGATGTTGGCGGTGATGAATGTTTCCCCGAAGCAGCCCGTCTCGCCCGGCTCCATCAGGTCCCAGCACACGCTCCGGTCGAGGTAGCTCACCAGCTCGCCCAGGCTCGCCTGGCGGTGGGCAGCGACGCGGAACGCTCCGAGCAGCAAGGCAGCGTCATTGACCGCGGTCATCCCCTTGCCTCGCACGTCGCCGACAATCAGCCGGGTGCCGGAGGTGGTGCGCGCCGCCGCGTACAGATCCCCGCCGATCTGGGCCTCGGCCTCTGCCGCAAGGTAGAGGGAAGCCACGCGCAGCGGCCCGCTCTCCTTGGGCAGCGGCGGCAGGACCACACGCTGGGCGGCCTCGGACACGTACCGCACTTGCGCCAGCTCTTTTGCGCGACGCTCCCGGAATACACAGAAGATCACCAGGCTCGTGCCGACCAGCACCAGGGCGATGATCTGCGCCTGGTGGTTGGACGACAGCATCGCGTCGGAATCGCGAACCAGTCCGATGACCGTCTGCGCGATCACCGCCAGTGCAGAGACCAGGCCCACCGACCAGGGCCCCCCGAACAACGGCGTGATCGCCGGGGCCGCGACGAGCAGCGGACCCAGATGAATGTCGGGCGGGGCAAGAATGTCGATCACGGACACCGCAACAATCCACGCGATCGGGATGGCGAGCAACGCCCCACCCGCTCGCACCGGCCGTCGAAGTCCTCCGAGGCGCTGCGGCATGACTCCTGTCTACACCGACCTCCCCCTGCGCGCACCGGGCGGCGGAAAGGGTCAGTGTCGTCGGCTGCTGCCGGCCCTGACGACCAGGAACTCGTGCCAATCAAGTTCATGGACACGATTCCGATGACCGTCAGACTTCGGCGGCAAGGATTAACGCTCAGCGGCACAGGACAAAGGCGCTTCACACCTGTTACTGAGCGCTTTAAGTGGCCAACCTGAGCATCACAGTTGGCCGCCCCGTCCGACCTGCACCGGTAGCTCGTTTGCCTCGCTGTTGCGTGGCTTTCGCGGGAAGCGCCCTGTCGGCGACCCGGTAGGCGCTTCGCCTACCTGACCTGCGAAAACGACGTTGCGCATGATGGTTAGGCTTCGAGTCACACGATGGGACTGAACGCCTTAGTTGGTCTTACGGCTCATTCGACGGAGGTGCGGAGCGCGGCTTGGATCCCCAGATACAGCCCTGCATCGTCGCCGTAGTGACCTTGCCCTTGAAGCCTGCTGCTGGCGTCAGCCGGTCCTTGCACCAGCGAGAGACGTCGTCCGCCATGCCGGTTGCCGGGTCCCCTTGCTTGGCGAGAGCGGCGGCGAAGTCGTAGCCGCGCTTGTATTCGGCGTCCGCGATCGAGCCGGGCTCGTACGGGTTCCCGTAGATGATGCGGGGCGACAGTCCGGAGGTGCCGCCTCGACTGATGAGCGGGGCGATCAGCAGCACCGTAGGCAGGCCGACCAAGACCGAGGCGAACAGCAGGCCCAGCTTCGGGGACGTCTTTTTGCCGACCGCGTACGACAGCGCCGTCAGCGGAATGGCTAGAACGAACCACAGGAGCGGGATGATCGCTGCACCACCTGCCACCCGTCAGGCCCCCCTTTTTTTCGCGGCTCAGCGGCGTCAGGCTACGTGTCGTGACCGGGACACGGAAACGCGGGGTGTGTGGCGCTCGGCGCCGCATGGTTGCCGGTCGCCACCGGCCAGGTGTCGCGCTCACTGGCTTCCCAATGGAGAAGTCAACCCGCCGTAAGTCAGATCCACTAGCCGAGCCTTCCCTGGTGGATGGTCTGCACAGTGAGCACTGGGTTCATGGGTTCGATGAGTTGTTCCACGGCGACAGCCAAGGTGGGCCGGGGCATCGGCCTGCAGCAACGCACTCACGTACTCGAGGGCCTGCGATGGAGACAGCATCGGCAGTCGCCGGCGCAGGATGCGTGCCGCTTGCATGTGCCCACGCACGGCGGCGGCTTCGCGTATCTCATCGTGTAGATCGTCCACAGGGGTGCGGACGGCCAGCGACAACGGCGAGGCCCTCACGGTGCGAGAGATTGCCGCGGCTGTCGGCCTGGCCAGCCCCTCGTCGGCGCTGTACCAGCTGCGCCGTCTCGAGGAGGCCGGGATCGTTCGGCGCGCTCGGGGCGCCGGCTCGTGGGACTACCGGCTCAGCTGACGTTCCGACGCCGCCCACCCCATTGACACGTTCTCTTCCGTGGGGAGTGACCAGGCGGGCATCAAGCCGGGATCGCGGATGACGGGCCGGTCAGACGTCGCGGACCTGATGAGCGCCGCCTCGCCTTGCGAGACCTGGGCGGTGGGTTGAACCTGGAGATGAGGCGTGCCTACTGACCACATGGACCGAGCGCAGACGGCTGCGGGACTCGGCGACCGCGGCCCGTGCAGGGAGCGGATTCCAATGAGGCTTGTCGTCGATCTCAACCGGTGCCAGGGGTTCGCGCAGTGCGTCTTCCTCGCCCCGGACGTCTTCGCTCTGCACGGGGAAGAGGCGCTGCTGTTCTCTCCTCGCTTCGACGAGGCACAGCGTGACCGGGTGGAGAAGGCTGCTGCCGCCTGCCCGGTCCAGGCCATCCTCGTCGACTACTCCGATGAGCCGACGAAGCGGGTGGAGCCCCATGTCGGCTGACACGGACGTCGAAGTCCTGCGGCGCGAGGGCCGCGTTGTCGTGGTCGGTGCCTCGCTGGCCGGTCTGCGCGCGGCGGAGACCTTGCGCGAGCAGGGCTTCACCGGATCGCTGACCATGATCGGCGACGAGCCGTACGAGCCCTATGACCGGCCGCCGCTGTCCAAGCAGGCACTGCTCGGGCGGGCCCGGCCCGAGGACACCGCGCTTCCGCGGCGGCGGGACATCGACGCCGAGTGGCGTCTGGGCGTCGCCGCCGAGAGCCTGGACCGGGACGCCAAGCAGGTACGTCTGACGAACGGCGACATCGTCCCCTACGACCGCCTGCTGATCACCACCGGGACCAGAGCGCGGCCTTGGTTCCACCCGGAAGAGGCCGCGCTGGACGGGGTGTTCGTGCTGCGTACCCGCGACGACTCCGCCCGCCTGCTCCGGAAGCTGACCGCAGGTGTGTCCCGGGTGCTCGTGATTGGCGCCGGTTTCACGGGCTCCGAGGTCGCCTCCGGCTGCCGGGAGCGCGGCCTCGAGGTCACGGTCGCCGAACGCGGTCCGGCGCCGCTGGTGGGCGCACTCGGCGGAGTCATTGGCGCGGTCGCGGATCGGCTGCAGCGCAAGCACGGAGTCGACCTGCGCTGTGGGGTCAGCGTCACCGCCCTCGAAGGCGACGATGTGGGACGGCTCAGGCGCGCCCATCTGTCAGACGGTGCGGTGATCGACGTGGAGGTGGCGGTCGTCTCGCTCGGGGCCATGCGGAACACGGAATGGCTCGCCGGCTCGGGAGTCGCCGCGGGTCCCCGGGGCATCGCGTGCGACGCCGGGTGCCGGGTGTTCGACGTCAACGGCATCGTCACCGACGACATCTACGCCGCCGGTGATGTCGCGCGCAGCCCCCACCCGCTGTTCGACTACCAGTTCCTGGCGCTGGAGCACTGGGGTAACGCGGTCGAACAGGCCGAGATCGCCGCCCACAACATGATCTGTGCTGGTCCGGATCGCCGTCCGCACCTGTGGCTGCCGATGTTCTGGTCCACCCAGTTCGGCGTCAACATCAAGTCGGTGGGTGTTCCCACGCTGGGCGACCAGCTGGTCGTCGCCCAAGGGGCGCTCGCCGAGGAGCGGTTCGTCGCGGTGTACGGGTACCGCGGCCGCGTCATCGCCGCGGTCGCCTTCGACGGAGCCAAGTGGCTGGGGTTCTACGAGCAGCAGATCGCGTCCGGCGCCCCCTTCCCTCCCGAGTACCGCGCGGTCGACCGCCGGACCGAGACGCTGCATCCGATCGACCCGGCCTTCCCCGACCCTCATCTGCCCACCCATGGGGCCACGGTCACGCTGACGGGTCACTCGCCGAGCGAGCGGCGTGTCACGTTCGTTCCGTCGCATGCCTGATCACCGGCCCTGTACCGCGGAGCCCTCAGGAGTCACCATGACGTCCGGCAGCATCGTCGCTCAGATCACCGACTACGCCAATCGGGCCGATCCGTACCCGCTCTACGCGGAGCTGCGCAAGACTCCGGTCAGACGGGAGGACGACGGCACCTACCTGGTCAGCACCTACTACGAGGTGCGGAGCCTGGCCAACGACCCACGGCTGAGCAACGACACGAGCAACCGCCCCGCCGGCCATGGCCGCCCCGGGCAACCGGCGGCGGACAGTGGCCTGCCGCCCAGCTTCATCTTCACCGACCCGCCCGTGCACGACCGGCTGCGCGACACGATCAACCGGCCGTTCGGTCCCCCGCACAGCCCCAGATTCCTCGACGGCCTGCGCGGAGAGCTGGCCAAGGTCGTCACCGAGCTGCTCGACGCCTTCGAAGGCAAGGACCGGGTCGACATCGTCGAAGACTTCGCCTACCCGCTTCCCGTCACCGCCATCTGCAAGGTCCTGGGCGTGCCGCGCGAGGACGAACCGCTCTTCCACGCCTGGGCCGATGCCCTGGCGTCGTCAGTCGATCCCCACTCCGGCGACGACGGCGGCCCGGAAAAGGCACAGCGGGCACGCCAGGAGCTGGGCGCCTATCTGGCCGATCTGATCGAGACCAAACGCCGGCACCCCGGCGCCGGGATTCTCAGCGCGCTCGCCCCCGACATGACACCGGCAGACCTGGAGGCCACCGCAGTGCTGCTCCTGGTCGCGGGCCACGAGACCACCGTCAATGCGATCACCAATACAACCCTCACCCTGCTGCGCCACCCCGACATCCTCGAGCGGTTCCAGAAGGACCCGGAGCTGGCCGTCCCCCTCGTCGAGGAAGTGCTGCGGTACGAGCCCCCGGTCCAGTTCGTCCCGTGGACCACCGCCCTGGCCGACATCGACGTCGCCGGCACCACGATCCCCAAGGGCTCGCCGGTCTGGCTCATGCTGGCCGCGGCCAACCGCGATCCCCGGCGCTTCGAGGACCCCGACCGGTTCGATCCCGACCGCAAGGACAACGAGCACCTGGGCTTCTACACCGGCATCCACTACTGCTTCGGCGCCCCGCTCGCCCGCATAGAACTCCATGTGGCTGTGCCCGAACTCTTCCGCCGGGTCAATTTCTCCCGGCTGCTCGAGGACCCACCGCCCTACCGTGCCAACGCCGTGCTGCGCGGCCCGCGCCATCTGCCCGTGGCCATCGAGGGCCTGACGGACTAAAAGACCACTGACGCAGGGCCGTTCGTCGCGAAGTCTGTGTCCTCGGGGACCCCGGCGGCCCGGCAACGCTCCGCATCCGTCGTCCAGCGCACCGGCACCGGTCCGCGCGGAATAAGTCAGATGGCGGAATAGGTCAGATGGACGGCGACCGGGGAAGCGCCCGCGTCCACCTGATCCGCTTCCGCGTCCCTATCCGTCTTGCGGTGTGGGCCAGGTCCGCCGGATCTCGGCGTCGGTCATCGCGGGCGTCCGCGCCGCGGGGGTCTGGCCCAGGCCGAAGCCGCGCAGGAAGACATCGGCGTAGCGGCGCCAGGCTTCGGGGGCGATGTCGTGGGTGCGGTCGGCGACGGCACCGATCATGTACAGAAAGGCGTAGACGTCGGAGCTCGCGAAGTCGCCCCGGACGGCGCCCGCTGCCAGCGCCCGTTCCACCAGGCCGTCCACATGGGTGCCGAGGCGGTCGCGCATCTCGGCGATGGGCTTCGTTTCGATGCTTGTGGCGGCGAGGATGAACTCCAGCGAGCGGTCGCGGGCCCGCCACTGGGCAGCTTCGAGCAGGTAGTGGCGCAGTGCCTGTCCAGGGTCCTCCTGTTGTTCCGCCGTCTTGGCGAGGTGCAAAAACGTGGTGAAGCGTTCCGTGAACAGGGCATCGATCAGGGTCTGGAGGTCAGGGAAGCGGCGGTAGACCGTGGCGACCCCGAGACCGGCCTCGCGGGCGATCTCGTTGAGCGTGACGGTGGCGCCGCGCTGCGCAAACATCTGGTCGGCCGTCTGCATGATGAGGCGGCGGTTTCGTTCGGCGTCCGCTCGCAGCGGGCGTTGCGTGTCCCCGGTCACGATCAGACATTCTCCACCGTCGTCGGGCGGCCCACTTGCCAGACCAGGAGCAGGGCGCCCGTTGCGACGCTCCACAGTAGCCAGGAGTAGACACCGCCGCGCTCGAAGATCCCTGCTGTGCTCGCCGACATGCCCACAAGGAGCTCGCTGAGCAGGCCGAGGGCGCCGACCGCGATGCTGAAGACCCGGTAGGCCAGGGGGAGTCGGAGACCGCGCAGCGATCCCGCGATGATCGCGATCGTGTTCGCGCAGACAATGCCGACCGCCGCGCCCCCACGTGCAGGGCCAGACTGAGGTCCGCGCCGTCCGCAGAGCCGTGGAACAAGCCGACCAGCACCATGCCCACGCCGTGCGGGATCGCGAGGCTGATGATCACCCGATGGACGCGGCCCTCGACCAGGCAAGCCAGCAGTACCCCTGCGGTCGCGCACAGGATCCCCTCGAGCATGAACGAGGTGCTCATCAGCGCATGCCGCGGGGAGCAGAGGTCGTGCCCCTGGAACCGGGTGCCGCAGACGGGTACGCCGAGATCGCTGATGTAGTTCGTGGCCTAGCTGTAGGGCGAGCGGGTCCAGGCCGCCGCGGTGAGCGCTTCGAGGACCACCCATTGCGCTGCGTTCAGCAGCAGGATGATCGACCCCATGGGAGAGCCGGATTCTGCGGGGCATGCGGACTCCTCGTCGTGCATGGCCGGCGTCTGTAGACACTCAGCGTAGGTTAAGTGGACGAATCTATCCGTTTAGCGGATGCGGGCCGAGCTGTCGCCGTAGCCTTCCATCACGCCGTCTTCGGCTGGGGCCGAGCAGCGGTGGGGGCTGGGTGGGCGGAGCGTGGGTTGACTGCTGGGAGGGGTGGGGACCCATGACGGAACAACTCGGGTTCGGGGAGGTGCTGCGCGCTCATCGCCGTGCGGCGCGTCTGACGCTGGAGCAGTTGGCCGAGTCGTCCGGGGTCGGTGTCCGGACGTTGTCGGACATGGAGCGGGGGCGCAGCAAGGGGCCTCAACAGGGCACTGTGACGGCGGTGGTGAATGCGCTCGCGCTGGACGAGGATGCGCGTCGACACCTGATCGAACTGGCACGCGACGGCAGGCTGCGTGACCACTGGGCGCGGCCGTCGGGGTTGTGCGAACTGCCGCCCACGGTCGAGGACTTCACCGGTCGCAGTGCGGAACTGGTCTGGATGAGTCAGCTGGTGTACGTCGAGAGCGCGCCGGGTGTGGGCATGGTGGGGCTCGTCACCGGGTCGGCGGGGCTGGGGAAGACCTCCTTTGCCGTACGAGCTGCTCACAGCGTGCGTCCGAGCTTTCCCGGCGGAGTGTTCTTCGTTGATCTCTTCGGCATGTCCCAGCGACCGGCGGCCGCCGGTGACGCGCTGCGCCTGCTGTTGCGCGCGCTCGGTGTCGCGGACCAGAACATTCCGGGTGATGTCCAGGAGCGGGCCGTGCTGTACCGATCGCTGTTGCGCGACAGGCGGGCCTTGGTCGTACTCGACAATGCCACGTCCGAGGAGCAGGTGCGGCCGCTATTGCCGGGCGGGGGTGCGGGCCGGGTCCTGATCACCACGCGTCGGTTACTGGCAGGTCTGGAGGGTGTACGCAGGCTCGCCCTCGGTCCGTTGTCCCTGCCGGACTCGACGACGCTGCTGGCCGGGATCGTGGGTGAGCGTCGCGCATCCGACCAGGAGCCGTCCATGGTCCGGCTCGCCGAGCTGTGCGGGGGGTTGCCTCTTGCGCTGCGGATCATTGGCAACCGGCTGACCAGCAGACCCGACTGGGACCCGGCCGAACTCGCCGCCCGGCTCGAGAGCGAGGAGAGCCGTCTGGGGCAGTTCAAGGCCGGGGATCTGAAGATCGCGAACGCGTTCGGCATGTCGTACGAGCAACTGCCTTCCGCGGCACGGCGAATGTTCCGGCGACTGGCCGTCATTCCCGGCCGTGACTTCGACGCGGTTCTCACGGCGGTCGCCGGCGGCATGCCGATCGGGGACACCTGGGAGGCACTGGACGACCTCGTGGACCTCGGCCTCCTGCAGGACTCGTCTGCGGGCCGCTACCGTCTGCACGACCTGGTCCGGCTGTTCGCACGTGACCGGCTTCAGGAAGAGGAGACCCCGGCCGAACGCGAGGCGGCGACCGCCACGGTGACGTCGTGGCTGTTGCGCATGACCACGATGGCCGGACGCTGGTTCGAACCCGGCTACGGGCGGCCCGTACAGCCCGACCCCGATCTCACCGTACTGGCCGACGAGCGGGACGCCGACCGGTGGTTGCGCAGCCATGTGGACAACTGGACGGGCGCACTGCGCGCCGCGGCGGACAACGGCCGGCACGCGGCCGTCCTCGACTGCGCCGAGTCGATGCACTGGTTCTCCGACAGGTGGATCCACGGCTCGCACTGGCGCGAGGTCTTCACTCTGGGTGCGCAAGCCGCCGCTTGCCTGGGCGACCTGGCCCAGCAGGCGACCCAGCTCAACTATCTGGCCTGGGTGCACGGCCAGCCCCCGACGGACCACACAGCGGCGCTTCGCTGCGCGGCCGAAGCGAGGGACCTGGCCACCCGCAGCGACGCCACGGAACAGGTCGTGTGGGCCTACCTGTATGCCGCTCACGCACTCCGCCTCCTGGGCCGACTCGACGAGGCCACCGAATCCGCCGCGCGGGCAACCGAGTTGACCCATTCCCTCAAGGACGCGCACATCGCCTACACCTGTGCCACCAACCTCGGCCTCTGCCTACGCGACGCTGGACGCCCTGCCGAGGCCCTGGAGCAGTACCACCGCGCACTTGCCCTGGTTAACGACGAGGCATCCGGGATGACGCCGAGCATCGCCGCACACTTACGGCCCTACACGCTCGCGCACATCGGCCAGTGCCAGGAGCTGCTCGGCCGGAGCGCAGAAGCGGTCGCCTCCCTCAGCGAGGCGACCGACCTCATGGAGCACTTCGATCCCAACTATCTGCACGCGGGTGCCCTGGAGAGGCTGGCAGTCCTGCTCGCCGAAGAGGGCCGCAGGGACGAAAGCCGCCGCACCTACGCGCAGGCAGCGCGAGTGAATGCGGCCATCGGTGACACCGAAGCCCACGACCGCTGCCACTCCCTGGCCACCGCCGTTCCCTGAGCCCGGCGAACCTTGAGTGGTGGAATACCGGCACCTCGCAACTCTGCCTGCTGTTCCGCATGTTCAGCCGCTTTTGGCCCGGCTTGTATGGGGCCCGGCGGACAGGCACCGGGCCTGTCTCTCCAGATGGGACAGGGATCATGGCAACCATCAGGAACATCGTGCTCGTCCACGGCGGTTTCGTGGACGGATCAGGCTGGCAGGGCGTGCACGAGCACCTCACCGCCGACGGCTACCGGGTGGCTGTCGTACAGAACCCGACTCAGTCCCTGGCCGGTGACGTAGCCGCCACCCACCAGATCCTCGACAGCCTCGACGGTCCCGCCGTGCTGGTCGGGCACTCCTACGGCGGGGTCGTCATCACCGAAGCGGGCACTCACCCCAACGTCGCGGCCCTCGCCTACATCACCGCGTTCGCACCGGACAAGGGCGAGTCGGTCAGCTCCCTGATCGCCGACCCGCCGCCCGGCGCGCCGGTCCCGCCGATCCTGCCGCCGAGGGACGGGTTCCTGTTCCTGGACCGGGACAAGTTCGCGGCGTCCTTCGCCGCTGACGTTCCCGAGAAGCTGGCCGCGTTCATGGCGGACTCCCAGGTCCCCTGGGGCGTCGAGGCCCTGGAAGGGGCCGTCTCCGAGCCGGCCTGGCAGACCAAGCCGTCGTGGTACCTGGTCGCAGCCGACGACCACATGATCCCGCCGCCCGCCCAGCGCGCCATGTCCGAGCGCGCCGGGGCGACCGTGAGCGAGACCCCCGGCAGCCACGCCGTCTACGTCTCCCGCCCGGCCGTCGTTGCCGCGGTCATCGCCCAGGCCGCCCAGGGACTCAACGGCCAGGCGTAGACGGGCACAACCCCGCCGGCCGCCGCGGCCGGACGGGATGGGCCCAGCCGGCCGCCGCGGCCCATCCCGTCGCCCCAGCGGCCGGCCTCACCACCGCGCCCCAATCACGTCAGGAGTATTCATGGGACCGGACCTCACCCGCCGAAGAGTCATCGCCACCGGCGCCGCCGCCGCGGCATCGGCCGCGCTCCTCACCCCGAGCAGCGCCACGGCCGCCACCGGCAGCCGCCCCGCGCCGGGCGCCAAGCCGACCATCGTGCTGGTCCACGGCGGCTACGCCGACTCGTCGTGCTGGAACGGAGTCATCCGGGAGCTCCAGGGCAAGGGCTACACCACGATCGCAGGATCGAACCCGCTGCGGGGCATCCCCACCGACGCCCCGTACATCGGGAGCCTGCTGGACTCCATCAGCGGGCCGGTCGTGCTGGTCGCACATTCCATGGGTGGAACCGTCATCACGAATGCCGCTGCCGGGAAGAGCAACGTCAAAGCGCTGGTCTACATCGCGGCGTTCGCACCCGATGTGGGCGAGACCCAGGGCGAACTCATCGGCAAGTTCCCGGGCAGCGAGGTCCTGCCCGTGAGCGTGCCGGTCCCGTACACCAAGCCCGACGGCACCACCGGAACCGACCTCTACCTGAGCAAGGACGGCCAAGCGGCCTTCGCCGCCGACGTGTCCACAGCTGACTTCCGACTCCTGCAGGCCACCCAGCGGCCCTTCGACGCGGACTCCTTCACCTACCCGACCAGGGCCGCCGCGTGGCGGACGATCCCCTCGTGGGGGCTGGTCGCCGGCCGGGACAAGGCGATCCCGCCCGCAGCCGAACGCTGGATGTACAGCCGAGCAAACTTCCGCAAGGTCGTCGAAGTGCCGACCTCGTCCCACGTCGTGATGATCAGTCACCCGAAGACCACCGCAAGGCTGATCGAGGAAGCCGCCAGAGCCAGCACGTGATCGCTACCGTCCGGTCCACGCCCCTGCGGGCCAGAGCTTCACCGCGGGCATCCCCCTAGCGCCCCATCCCCTAGTGGCGGGCCAGGAGCACTCCGCTAGGGGATGGGGCGCGCGGCCGACGTGAGCGCGGGGTGAGTCTCGACGGTGAAGCCGGCCTCATCGAGCCAGGCCGCCAAAGATCCGCCCAGGCAGGGACAGTCACACAGTCGGACGCTTGCTGCCGTGACTCCGCACTTGGGGCGGGCGCCATCGAGGACGTTCAGGAGCCGGATCGAGGTGAGGAGGTCCTGGGCTTGACTATGGTGCGTCGTTCGAAAGGCACCGCGGGACCCTGGTAGTCAGCTGTGACGGCGCGACGGAGATGAAGTGTCGCAGGCCAGTCCGCGCGGAATCCTGGTCATCTCGAAGGCTACGAAAGGGCATCGCGAAGGACAGCCAGGGGTCAACATGCCAGGCGCCGCGCTTCCCGCAGGTCACCGAACTCCTTACGTCCGGGTATCGAAAAGAGGTTCCCCGAGTTACCCCTGAAGCAGAGTCAGGTTCCCTGAGAGCTCGTCAAAGGATCATGAGCGGTCCCTCTTGAGGCGCCGCCGCACTCGGTCCGGTTTTCAAGGGAGTGGGGAGCGCCAGCGAGCGCTGCGGGCCAAGCCGGCGGGCTGCCCGCCGCATTGCCCGTTGGCCAGGATCGCCATGTTCGCTAACGTAAGCCCGTGTTGCATACCCGATTCACCGAAATGTTCGGTATCGCCTACCCGGTGATGGCAGCTCCCATGAGCTTGCACAGCGGCGGGACTCTCGCCGCCGCGGTTTCCGCCGCCGGAGGGATCGGCTCCTTCGGGGGTACGCATCCCTGGAAGGGACCTGACTGGATCCGCGCGCAGATCGCGACCATTCGCGCCACGACGGACCGACCGTTCGGGGTCGGCTTCATCACGCCGTTCCTCTCATTCAGCGAGCCGCATTTCAACGCCGCGCTGGAGGAGCGACCAGAGATCATCGCGCTGTCGTTCGCCAACCCCCAGCCGTGGCTTGCTCGCGCCAAGGACGCGGGAGCCCGGGTGATGTGCCAAGTCCAGACCTACGACGACGCGGAGACGGCTGTCGCCGCGGGCACCGATGTCCTCGTTGTGCAGGGCACCGAGGCCGGTGGCCACACCGGAACGATGGGCCTGCTGCCGTTCCTGGCCGGGATCGTAAGACGTTATCCGGACGTACCGGTACTGGCCGCAGGGGGCATTGCCGACGGCCGAACACTCGCGGCGGTCCTCACCGCCGGCGCGGACGGCGCCTGGCTGGGCACGGCGTTTCTCGCCACGCCAGAGGCAGTCGAGGTACACGACGTCCACAAGCGCCTGATCGTCGAGAGCGATGGCGGCGACACCGTATGGACGCGGACCTACGACATCGCGTCGGGGCTGCCCTGGCCGGCGACCATCGGTACACGCGTCCACCGCAATCGGTTCACCGATGAGTGGTCAGGACGCGAGGCAACACTGCGGGACCGCAAAGAGGAGTTCGCGCCCGATGAAGACAGCAACCCCTTCGAGGCCACACCCGACCCCGACACGAGCGAGATCCTCTACGGCCAGTCGGCGACCTTCGTCGACGCCGTCCGCCCTGCCGCGGACGTGGTCCGGACGATCAGTGAAGAGGCCGAGGCAATCCTGGCCTCGCGGCCTCCGTCACTGCTGCGCTGACTGAGAGTGGGGGAAGAGTGCCCGTTCCGAACGACGTTCCGCTGCCAGGGTGCTCCTCGGGCAGCGGGTCGCGTACGAACTCTGGGCGCAGTGCTCGTTGCATGTCATCGCGTTCACCTTCGCCGGCGCGGACGCCGACCTGACCCTCTTCCTTACCGGCCCGGACGGCCGCGTGTCCGACGACCAGGACTTCGTCTTCTACAACCAGCCCTCTGCCGCCAACGGCGCGCCCCGCCTCCTGGGCAAGCAGACCGAAGGCCCTCACGTCACCGAGAAGGCTGCCGTACACCTCACCGCACTGCCGGAACACGTCCAATGCGTAGTCGTCTCCATCAACATGGACGTGGATGCCGGCCTGACCTGTGCCGCCCTCACGCACGCGGAGCTCTACATGGACTGTGCCACCGGCGCCGCCTGGACCTTCCGGCCCCCAGCGGATCCCAACATCCGCGCCATGGTCATCACTGAGCTCTACCACCACCGCACAAACGGCCAACCCATCTGGAAACTACGGGCTGACGGGCAAGGCTGGGCTGACGGCCTCGACGGACTCGCCCGCGCACACGGAGTCGACATCGAGTAACCAGCCCCACTCAACCGTCGAGACGCCCGAAGCCGTCCTCCCCGAAGCCCAAGCGGAGGATCGACGACACCCGGTAGGTCCCCACCGCGCCAGCACTGCTGCAATACCAAACGCCCTTGAGAACCAGGCCGTAGGGGTTCCCCGTACCAGCCGTGCGGTTCACGGCTCGAGGCCTCACTCACGGTCGCAAGTCCAGGACCGTCCAGACGCCTGTCCCGACCGTCACCGTCCCCCAGGCCCCCAGTCCACCAGGGCCAACAACAGCCTTGGCAGCAGCGGCAGGCTGTCCATCGTCTCCCACCCGGGCAACGGCTACGAGGCGAGACAATTCTGCCGGATCAGCGATTATGGAACCCTGACGACCACCGTCAGCGGTGCGCGAATCAAGTGCGCATACAGCGCGAACGCGTGGCGCTGGAGGTACTCCTGAAGGGGCACGGGCGAACGGATGGGGCTTCGATCCGGATTGAATAGCCCTGGCCCGCCGCGATCAGTCCCAGGTGCAGCCGACGTCTTGGTGATCGGTGTGATGCCGCATCCAGACCACGACATCGCAAACCCGCAGCACGCTGACCGCCTCGGGTAGTCCGGCAGCCTGCTTCAGGATGAGCAGCTCATGTCGGAGGGCGTAGTCGTCGGCGCGTAAGGCGCTGTGCATGGCGTGCCAGAAGGAGCGTGGCCGGCCAACGGCGCAGCGCACGACGCGGTCGTAGACGGGCAGTAGCCGGGGTCGCTTGCGAGCGAGGAGTTTACCGGCGGTGACCCATCCGATGCCTGGCTGGTCACGGAGTAGGTCCCATGCCTTGTGTGCCGGCGAGTCCGGATCCAGGTCGGCTTCCGTGGCGTCGGCCATGTCCAGGTCCCGGGGAATGGCACGAAGCAGCGTGGAAAGCTGTGTCCCAGCGTGGCCTTCCAGAAGATCTAATGCGGCAGCCGCGGGAACGGTGACTGACAGGGTCTGCACTGCGATGAGGTCCTCAGCAGTGACCGTGTCGGCGACTGCTGGGTGGTCGCCTCCACCGCCCAGGGCCTCGAATCGGGCTCCTGTGAAAGCAGCGGCCCCTGGAGGTCGGTCCATGCCGAAGTAACGGCGCAGGTCCGCGACGGAGCCCGCGGCGGTGACAAGAGCACGGAGCCGTTCGGTAAAAGGATGGGGAGGATCGGGCAAGGACACCATGGGCTCCAGATCAGGCGGGTCGGCAGGCAGTACTCGGAGCCACTTCATCTCGATTGCAACGCTCGCATTGGGTAAACGCCGCTTTTGGTCAGCAGCGAGGCGTCACCATGAGGGGATGACCGCGACGAACGGCACGCAGCGAGCACCAGCCATCAGCCTGTCCAAGGTGCAAGAACGTGCGCCCGACCTGGTCAGCCTGTACAAGGCCGCGGGCGACAGCATCCGCGGGCATGAGCTGGAGGGTGTGCGGGCCGCGGTGTACCTCGTGCTGGACCGGTCGGGGTCGATGCGGCCCTACTACCGGGACGGGACCATGCAGCATCTGGCTGAGCAGGTTCTGTCGCTGTCGGCTCATCTCGACGACGACGGGATCGTGCCGGTGGTGTTCTTCTCCACGGATGTCGACGGGTCCACTGACCTGGCGCTCGGCGGGCACCGCGGCCGCATCAACAAGCTGCACGAGAACCTCGGTCATATGGGGCGCACCAACTACCACTGGGCCATGGACGAGGTCATCGACCACTACACGAAGTCCGGCCGCCGCTCCCCCGCCCTGGTCATCTTCCAGACCGACGGCGGGCCCACCAGCAAGCCCGCCGCCGAACGCTACCTATGCAAGGCAGCACGCCTCCCCCTGTTCTGGCAGTTCGTCGGCTTCGGTGACCCTGACAGCAACGAGTTCACGTTCTTGCGGAAGCTGGATGCTCTCGCCGTGCCGGCCTGCCGCGTCGTCGACAACGCCGGCTTTTTCCACGCCGGCCGCGCCCCGAAGGCCACTGCCGACCACCGGCTCTTCGACCAACTGCTCCACGAATTCCCCGACTGGCTGGCCGCCGCCCGCACCGCCCGCATCGTGCAGTGACGTCTCAGGACGGCGCCAGCCCCTACCGGCCGGCCTCTGTCACAGGCGCACCGAAGAGAACCCGTTAACGTGATCGCCCGCCAGGCAGGAGCCAGTTCGCCCCGGCGACGGGGCGCCACCCAAAGCGGCTTACGAGTTCATCCAGCGGCCGAACGCGTCAACCAGGCCCGCGTAGAACCTGTCGCCCGGGACGGATCCCGGACTCTTGCTCGCGTCGTAGAAGGCGACGTTCGTGAACGTGGCCGAGGCGGAGGCGTTCAGGTACCCGTATTCCCAGAGTAGCCAGGAGGGCTGGCCGCTGCACGATCTTGCGCATGTAGCGGCCGATGGATAGGTAGCCAACACTCAACGACGGGCCTGAGGAGCGGCGCTGTCCTCCTGCAGCGCCTGTGTTCCCCGGGCCGTCACTGAGCCGTCAACGGTTGGCTCAGAGCGACCAACAACGACCATCCACGACCTTCCGGCCTCTGGCCACAGTGGATGAAGCTCTGGTTGCGACAGGTGGTCACTGGCCTTCATCAACTCTTCGACAACTGGTGACTTGCTGACGTCGTTTGGCCTGGCCACAAGGAACAAGCGTCCGCGAGCGCACATCGTGGTGCCCGCTGCCCGCTGCCCGCTGCCCGCTGCCCGCTGCCCGCTGCCCGCTGCCCGCTGCGAGATCGTGAACGAGATCCCGATCAACCGATTGACCACAGCCCATCGCAGACGATGCTCCCCCACCGGACCTTTCCGCGCCCGACCGGCCTTGCACGTCGCCTCTAGAGATCTTTAAGGGTGTGGGTTACGTGGGAGCGTGACGGCTGTCGCGGGCTGCGCTATGCCGGAGGGAGGAGGTATCCCGATGGCGGAGGGCTCACGACTGAGGAGCGGGTTCGGCGTGAGCGGGTCCGGTTGGCGGCCGCTGATCTGATCGAAGCGGGAGCCAGTGACCGGGAGGTGGCCCGGCAGTTCAGAGTGATGCGGCTGTCGGCGAACCGCTGGCGGCGGGCGTTGGCTGCGGGCGGGCGTCAGGCCCTGGTCTCCAAGGGTCCCGGCGGCGCCCGCTGCAAACTCGATGCGAGTCAACTACACACGCTGGTAGCCGTGTTGGATGCCGGCCCGGTCGCTGTGGGCTGGAGCGATCAGTGCTGGACCCTGGCAAGGATTGCGGAGGTCGTGCATCGCCGGTTCAGGGTGGAGTACATCCTGGCCGGGCTGGATCTGCTGCTGCACCGCATCGGCTGGAGCGTGCAGGCCCCCTCCCGCAAGGCCACCGAGCGCGACGAGGCGAAGATCGCCACGCGGAAGGACGAGCTATGGCCCGTCATGAAAAGACGGCGGCGGACCTCGGCGCTTGGCTCTGCTTCGAGGACGAAGCCGGCCAGGGGCTGAGGCCGCCCAAAGGCCGCACCTGGGGCCGACGAGGCCACACACCCGTCGTGCGCGTCACCGCCGCAGGCACCAAACGCGTCTCCATGGCCGCGCTGATCTGCACCAAGTCCGGCCACCGGCCCCGGCTGATCTATCGCATCCACCTCGACCGCGGCCCCGCCAAGGGCTTCACCGAGACCGACTACGCACGCCTGCTGGATGCCGCACACCACCAACTCGGCGGCCCGATGAGTCGGGCGAGCGGAGCGCGAGGTCAGGTCGGGTTCTCGTCGGCCGTGAACGCCTCGGTCTCGTAGCGCGCCATCGCCTCGCGGCGCTCCTTTAAGTACTGGGCTTCGACGTCCTCGGGCGTGACCCCGATCTTCGCCATGATGGGGTTGAGGACCCTCTCGCTGAAGCGTTCATCCGTCTGAGTGAACAGTTGGCAGTCAGTTTTCAGGTCTGCGCACAGCTTGGCCCGGCTCGCCTCGGTGATCGTCTCTTGGATGCGCTCGCGCCAAAAATTGTGAACCAGGTCGTTACGCCGCTTCAAGCTCCTGGTGAGGTCATTGCCGACCTCCGGGTAGGCGCTGGTGTGCGCCTCGACGCGTTTGATGAGTTTCCCCATCATGTCCTTGAAGCCTTGAGCCCAGGGGTCGCGCATGAGCTGCTCTCCCTGCTCCCTCGCCGTGACAAGCTTGGTGAGCGCGAGAGCATTGACGAGAGAGTGTTCGAGGACGTTGGCCTTGTAGATGGCTAGCCCGAAGAGGGCATACAGGGTCTTGTGATCCGTGCCGTTGTCGTACTCGTCGTCCGACTCCGGCTCCTCGCGCCAGGTCGGCTCATGCCTGACCACATACAGTCCATCCATGTCGTCCAGTGTGCTGGTAGGGCGGGCCAACTCGTGCTGAATTTTGATGACCTGGCTGCCAATGCCCTTGAGCCTACTGATCCTCGAGGGCAGAGGTGCCCGACCGCAACGCGGGCACGCCGCCAATGACGGCGACTGGCGTTAACACACATCGACAACTCGACTCGTTATGTCGGTCAAGAAGACCCGCGATGCCTACGCGACGCTCAGGGCCAACATCCGCGCAGGGAATCTCGGCAAGCCTGGATCGAACGCCCAGGGCAAGAAGGAGCGCTCGGTGGATAGGCAGCCCATAGCGATCGGTTCGAGCGGCGGAAGGTAGCTTGCCCAAAAGCTGGAGCTGTTGACCCGAGGAGGCCCGCCCGTGGCGCAGAGTTTTGCAGGTCCACCGTTCGACCTGGATGACCTGATCCCCGAGCTCGCGGCTCTCGGCCGGCGGACGACGCTGTTGTTGCCGAAGAGCGGGTCTCCCAGCGTCCAGGAGAGTTCTCTTGGCGGCCCCATGCTCTGGCCGGTTGACGAGCCTTGGCCCTCCTGCGGACAACCGGGACACTGGGCATGGCCCAACGAGAAGAGCCCGGCCGGGACGATCCCCATGGTGCCGGTGATACAGCTCTTCGCACGCGACGTACCCGAGCTTCAGTTCCCGGAAGGCATGGACGTACTCCAGCTGGTCTGGTGCCCGTTGATCCACCCTCAAGACCCGGCCGGCGCCGCACTGCCGAAGCTCTACTGGCGCAGCGGGACGAACGTGCTCGCCACCGGCGTGCTCCGGGACATCCCCGCCCCGCAGGAGAGTGAGTACGAAGAAGAGTTCATGCCCAGTCCGTGCACAGTGTCCCCCACCTCGGTGAGGGAGTACCCGAACTGGGACCTGCCGCAGGAGCTTCGACAGACCTTGCAGCCCCGTATCGACGAGCTCGAAGAGCGCTTCGGTATGGAATACACGCGGTTGGCGTGTGCGCTGCAGAACAAGGTCGGGGGGTATCCAGCCTGGAACCAGTCGCCCGACTGGCCAGCCTGCCAGCGCGGCCACCACATGGAGCACCTGCTCAGCGTCACCCCTGAGGAAGATCTCGACATGGTCATGGGTGACCTCGGAGGTATCTATGTCTTCCTCTGCCGCCAGTGTCCCGAACTCCCCTACGCGCACCGCTACGACTGCTAGGGCCTGTCCGATGGCCCCCATGCCCGTCTCAAGGCCAGGTCGGGAGGTGCTTCGCCCCTGCGGATACAGTCGCACCATGACTGATGGGGAGCGGGGGCCGGAGTTGACGTCGCAGGGCATAGTGGAGCTGCGGGCAGGAGACGCCGACCGGGAGTCGGTTGCTGAGCAACTGCGGGTCGCCGCAGGTGAAGGCCGGATCGACCTTACCGAGTTGGAGGAGAGGCTCGATCGGGCTTACGCCGCGAAGACCTACGGCGAACTCGACGTGTTGGTGGCCGACCTGACGCAGGAGCAGCCTTCTGGTTCGCGTTCCGGCGCTGCCGAGGAAACGCTCGTCCTCAAGACCAGCCTGAGCAACATCAAACAGAACGGCCGCTGGACAGTTCCCCGGAAGATCATCGCCGAATGCAAAATGCTAAGCATCGTGATCGACTTCACCGAGGCGGTCTGTGCTCACCGGGACGTCACCGTCGAGGCACGTTGCGGAACCGGCACCATTCAGTTGATCGTCCCGCGGGGCTGGGCAGTACGGATCGACGGGTCGAGCACCAATACCGCTCACATCAGCAACAAGGCCACCGCGCCAGAGGATCCGACCTCCCCGACCCTCAGAATCGTCGGACACCCGCGAGCCGGCCACATCAAGATCAAGCAGATCCGCCGGACGCGATAGCCAGGGCTCGTACGAACCAGATCCCTAACAGTGTCCCCTAACTGGCTCTAACAAAAGCTGTTGATCATGGGACTGTTGGCTTGTCGGCTCGTTGGTCTGTTCATGGGGAAGCGTCAGTCGCGGCCGTGGATCGTGTCGGACGAACTGTGGTCGCTCATCGAGCCGTTACTGCCCAAGCCGGGCCCGAAGCTGGTCGAGGGCCGCCCGCGGGTGCCGGATCGGCAAGCGTTGTGCGGGATCCTGTTCGTCCTGCATACCGGCATCCAATGGGAGTACCTGCCTCAGGAGTTGGGCTTCGGGTCAGGCATGACCTGCTGGCGGCGTCTGGCCGCCTGGAACGAGGCCGGCGTGTGGGACCAACTCCACGCGGTGCTGCTGAAGGAACTGCGGTCGAAGAACCAGCTGGACTGGTCGAGGGCGGTGATCGACTCTTCCCACGTCCGGGCGGCCCGGCGGGGCCCAAAAGCGGTCCCAGCCCGGTCGACCGCGCACGTCCGGGCAGCAAGCACCATGTCATCACCGATGGGCAGGGCATCCCACTCGCGGTGTCGCTGACCGGTGGAAACCGCAATGACGTCACGCAGTTGCTGCCCCTGCTCGACAAGATCCCCGCCGTCGGCGGCGTCGTCGGCCGGCCACGGCATCGACCCGACCTGCTCTTTGCTGACCGCGGCTACGACCACGACAAGTACCGGCGTATGGTGCGGGCACGTGGCATCCGCCCCGTGATCGCCGAACGCGGCCAGCCGCACGGCACCGGTCTAGGCGTCTTTCGTTGGGTCGTCGAGCGGACGATCTCCTGGCTGCACGGCTTCCGCCGCTTACGCATCCGCTGGGAAAGGCGCGACGACATCCATGAAGCCTTCCTCGGACTCGCCACCTGCCTCATCACCCACCGTCACGTCCAACGCCTTTGTTAGGGCCTCTAAGGGCTGTCCCGCAAATGATCTATGAGTCCCCCAGGACAGGGTCCGGTTGCTGTGCGGTCGCTGGACTATCCGGCGAGCGTGAGATTGTGCAGGCGTGCGATGCCGTGCATGGCGTAGTGGACGCCGTCCCCTTTGAGGCGGCAGTCGCGGAGGATCTTCCAGGTCTTCATGCGGGCGAAGACGTGCTCGACACGGGCGCGGACTTGCTTGTGGGACTTGTTGTGTTCCTGTTTCCAGTCGGGCAAATCTTCGCCCTTGCGTCGGCGGTGGGGCATGACGAGCCCGGTGCCGGGATAGCCGCCGTCGGCGATTGTCATGGTCGTGCCGACGGCAGCTTTGGCGCCAGATTCCTCCCATGCCTTGCAGTCGTTGCGGTTTCCGGCGAGAGGCCGACCCACGACGACGACCAAGCGGGTGTCGGCATCGATGACGACCTGGTGGTTCGTGGAGTACCTGTAGTTCTTGGACTGCTCGGCCACGGTGTGGTCGCGGGTGGGGACCAGAGTGCCATCCACAATGAGCACGGTGTCCGTGGCGAACCGTTTGCGGGGTTGGAGCGCGAGCATCGGCCCGAGGCGTTCGATGATGCGGCCTGCGGCCGACTTGGACACCCCGAACAGCGGGGCGAGCTGGCGCATCGTCAAGTTCGTGCGCCAGTACACCGCGATAAGGAGTGCCCGGTCCTCCAACGGAAGGCTCCACGGCCGGCCCTTGCGAACCACATCCGCACCCTCACGCCGCAGTACGGTCACCAGGTTCCCGAACTGTCGCGGGCTCAGCCCGGTAAACGGACCTATCCAGGACGGCGCCGACGCCGTGATCACACCAGCCACTGCGTGATCATTCCACTCCTATCGGGTTCGCTCTGCTTGAACGCGATGCGGCAGCGTTCCACCTGGTCAGCGACCTGCTCCATGAACCATTGCATGATCTCGTAGGGGATGACGTGCTCGGCAGGGCTATAGACGCGGACGGTCGGCTCTAGATCAGGGTCCTCGTCGGGAATGAGCGCCACCAGGAATGCCGGCCCGGGCAGATGTGTCGCCGCGTTGGGCGTCTCAGCCCACGCGGCTGGCGCAGGCACAGCCTCGCTCAGCTCCACAGCCCAGGAGTCGTCGGGCAAGGCGTAGTGGAACTGGATGGCGTAGTGGCGTCCTGCATGTTCTCTCAGCTCTGCTGGCATGACGGCAGGCTGCCACAGCACGCGGTTACAGGGCCTGGGGATATCGACCGAGGCCCAGTCGCTGGGAAGAAGCCCCGACTTGCGGGACAGCCCTTAGGTCACGAGCGGAGCCAAAGACGCAAAGTGGCAACGGTCACCGTTCCATGGAAAACGTACGCTCGCTTGTCGAAGCGGGTGGCCACGGCCCGGAACCCCTTGAGGGCATTGATCGTTCGCTCAACTTCATTGCGACGCTTGTAGATCGCTTGGTCGAAACCGGTAGGTCGGCCGCCCGCGCTGCCTCGGCGTTGGCGGTTGGCCCGCTGATCCTTCCGCTCCGGAATCGTGTGCTTGATCTGTCGACGCCTCAGGTAACGGCGGTTGCGGCGTGACGAGTACGCTTTGTCGCCATTTAGGTGGTCCGGCCGGGCGCGGGGATGGCCGCCGGCCGGACGGGGCACGTGAATGCGTTCCGGGACGGGGATCATCTGCGGGGCGTCGCCCCATTGTCCGGGTGTGATCAGCATGGCTGACGGCCGCAGTCCGCCCTCACCGGCCAGGTGGATCTTCGTCGACAGCCCGTCGCGTGAGCGGCCGAGGGCTTCATCTGCACGGTGTTGGGCGGGCTGGGGTCGACGCTTCCCGACTTTTCGCGGCGCCTGCTTGCGTGCGCCGGCGGCGTGCTGGTGAGCACGGCACACGGTGGAGTCCACACTCACCATCGACCAGTCGATGCGGCCTTCCGCGTCGGCATCGCCCTGGACGACTCGCAGAATCCTGTCCCACGTACCATCCGCCGACCAGCGGCGATGCCTGTCGTGTACAGTCTTCCACTTCCCGAATCGAGTCGGCAGATCCCACCATGGGATGCCGGTTCTCAGACGGAACAGGATCCCGTTGATCACCTGGCGATGATTCTTCCAACGTCCGTCCCGGCCAACGTTCTTCGGCAAGCAGGGCCCAGCCGAGCCCATCCTTCGTTCGATAAGTCACCCCGCCCCACGCCGACCGGAACGATCAGCGGGCTCAGCAGTCACGCAACCCATCGGACAGGCCCTAGAGCGCAGCCACGGAGCCAGCCACGGGCGTGCCAGATATTGCGGGGAACAACGGAAAAGATGCCAGCGGCCGACCGCCCGGGGGACGGCTCCACCTCGGGTCAGCAAGGCAGCGAAGGCTCAAGCACACGAGCTTCCCAAGCTCAGAGCGCGAGTTCGATTCTCGTCACCCGCTTCACAACGAAAGCCCAAGTCAGCGACTTGGGCCTGTTTGTTGTCTAGACCCGTCTAGGTGTCTCGTGCCCGCTCCGTGCCCGATGCCTGTTCATCGGCCTTGGCCGCAGCCTTCCGACGTTCGGCCTGCATCAGGGAGTCGAGCCCGGAAGCGACCTCACGTTGGCGCTCGGTGTCCGAGTGTTGATAGATGAGCGCGGCCCTCTCCGTGGACTGCCGACACGCACCACCGTGTCCTTGAGCGTCGCGCCCAATCGGGTGGTCAGGGTGTGTCCGGTGTGACGAAGATCGTAGAACCGGACATCGGCCGGCAGTCCGACCATGCTACGGGCCTTGCGCCACTCCCCGCCGAAGGTCGAACGACGGAATGGCTTGCCCCGCTCGCCCACGAACAACAACCCGCCCGGGGTCTTCTCCGCGTACCAAGCGAGCCAGGCATGGATCAACATGAGTCGATTGAGAGTGGTGGCGCCCTCCCGTACCTTCTGGAACATGGGAGAGGGACGGGACGTCACCAACAACGTAAGTAACGACGTGAGCGGCCATGTCAACGGGCCCGTGGTCCAGGCTGGATCCATCAACGGCAATGTGATCCTGCCTGCTACGCCGAGCCCAGAGGAGGCAGAGTTACGTGCTCGCTGGTCGGCACGCACGAAACGAATCCTGGACGCCGAAGATGCAGAACGTGCAGCACGCTACGCCCAGTCTCAGTTTCAAAGACAGAGATTCCTCAAGAAGGCACGTCGTGGAATCTACGGGTCTGTCGTATGGATCCTTTTCGGCCTGTTCCTGGTTGTCGGTGGTCACGGATCCGGGGGCGACAGCACGCGAGTGATGTGGGCGTCGATTGGGTGGTTCGACGTGGTGATCGGTTTCGGATTCCTGGCGAAGCACTGGTTGGCTCTTCGACGCTACCGCTGAGTCCCGGATTGAGCAGCTGATCAACCGCTGTCCTTCAATACGTCTGACACTTGGCGCCACACGTGCGCAGTCGAGTGGATCACGTACCGAAGCCCGTCGCAGGAGTGGTCGTGGCACTTGATCGGCTTGTCCTCGCCGCGTGCTGTGGCCTCTTCTGGCCAGGCATAACCGGGCAGCTCGTCGAGGAGTCCCCGGCATGAGTGATGTACGCGCAACAGCCCCGAGCCGAGCGCGGTCGACACGCTGCCGATGCCGTTGAGCACCTCGTTGTTCGCAAGGGCGACGACGGGATGCCTGTCTGTCCACAACTGAGTGGAAAAGCTCGTCGCGGACGGGTCAATAAACGTCCACTCGGGAACGACCTGCTGCTCGTCGAACCGTGCGCTCACGGCGCGGCTGAACTGCGCGTCGGTCATCTGTCGGTGTGCGGCTCACGAGTTGCGGCGCCACTCGTTGACCGCGTACAGCCGGTCGTTGGCGCCGAGACCGTACAGGATCGCCGAGAACTGGTTCGCGGTTCCGTAGTCGATGGCGACCCAGCACCGGCGCATCGGCGGCAGTTCGTCGACGACGTGCCGCTGCTCGTCGAACATGTCGTAGACCGCGCCCTCGGCGATCACCCAGGTGCCCTCGATCATCCGGCGGCGCCAGAGTCCGACGTACTCGGCCCGCAGCGCGTCGATGTAGGCCGCGGAGAGGCTCGGGTTGTCGTCGAGCCGGATGTGCCACGAACGCAGGTCGACACGGTGCACAACCAGCCGGTTCCCGCCGAGCAGTGCAGCGACGTGCGCCTGCTCATACCCGGCCACAGCGAGGTACCACTGCATTTTCGGCGTCGGCTCGTCCGGCACACCGGCGAGCCACTCATCGAGCTGGTACGCGCTGCAGGTTTTGATCTCCAGCAGGCTGGACGGTCGAACCACGAGCGCTTTCGAGAGGGGTTGTACGAACGGTTGCCGAGGTTCTGGGACGAAACCAGGAAGGTACAAGAGGCCAATCCTGCATAGCTGATGGGCGAGCAGGTGGCGCCAATCGTGTGCCGTGGCATGGACGGCATAGCACAGGGCGTCGACGCTGTGGTCGTCGAGTGTCAGGGGGTACGGTGGCTGCCTCAGATGCTGCAAAGGTGGTTCGATGGAAGCGGAGTTGGTGGCACTTGCTGCCGCAGGCGCTACGACATTGGTTCAGCAGATGGCGATGGATTCCTGGGCACAAGCTCGTGACCGGATGGTGTCGTTCTTCTCGCGTCGCGGTGGTGGTGAGGAAGACGTGATCGAGGGGGAGCTGGAGACCTCGCGCGGAGAACTGGCGGCGGCAATGGAGGCCAGCGACGAACAGACCGCCTTGGACGTCCAGGCGGAGTGGCGTACACGATTGCGGCGCACTTTGCTGGCAAATCCGGCCGCGGCTGCCGAACTGCGGTCAATGATTGATGACTTGGCGCCCCCAAAGGGTGATCAACAGGTCGCGGATGTCCATAACACGATCAGCGGGGGCGTGCAGCACGGCCCAGTGATTCAGGCTGGCAACGTGGGCTCGCTGAGCTTCGGGACACCTTTCGGTCAGACCTGAGCCTGGCGGCAGTACGGGGCCCACGCCGGCGACGGCCACGGTACGCCGCTCTCCGGGAAGGCGAAGGGGGCGGTCACCAAGTGTGTTCACGGGCATTGGCATCGGCCGCTTCGATGGTGATCTTGCGCGTCAAGCGCGTATCTTCCGCCTCATGAGCGAACAGCCATCCATACGCAACGAGTTGAGTGGAAGCGTCGGGGGCCACGTCGTGCAGTCCGGTGCTATTCACGGCGACGTTGTGTTCACTTCGCCCGCCGCGCCGGTGGACCCGGAGGCAGTGGAGACGCAACGACGTTGGAGCGAACGTCAGCGGCGCATCCTCGATGAAGAGACCGCCAAAGAGGCGGCAGAGCAGCGCAGGTTTGAAGACTACGTCAGGGTCATTCGCAGGAAGCGACGTTGGAACTTGTGGTTGCTGTTGGTTGAGGGTCTGGCCGTGGCGCTGGGGTATCTGCGCGTGTTTCCCTCCGCTGCGCTCGTTGCCGCCTTGGGTATTCTGTTTGGGCTGATCTCCCTGTTCGGCTGGGTCCACTGCTCCGTGCTCTTGTGGAGGGCCCGGGCGGGGCGGACTATCCCAGTTCCCCGGCATCGGTGGATGTGGTGAGCCGGTGGCGTCACTCGTGCGCATTGGAGTGCACGACGTAGCGCAGCGCGTCGGCGCTGTGGTCGTCACGCTTGATCGGCTGGTCCTCGTCGCGGTCGGATGCTGCGGGGTCCCATGCGTAGCCCGGTAGCTCGTCGAGCAGCCCGGTGCATGGGCGGTGGATACGCATCAGCCCGGAGTCGAGGGCGGTCGACACGGATCGGATGCCGTCGAGGACGTCGTTGCAAGCCGGGGCAGTGCCGAGGTGCCCGCCATCGTCCCGCTTGATTGCGGGGCGCCGGTGGTGCTTCTAGGTTGCGTCTGGCGATGTGTCCCGTGTTGTTGCTGTGGGGCGCGTTACTGCTTCAAGGCGGCCTTGAAGATCTCGGCGACTTCGTGTTTGACGGCGTAGACCCACAGCGGATCGGTGTCGGCGATCCGCATGGAGGCGGGAAAGTCCCTAGCCATAGGTCGTCCGACCTTCCTGTTTCGGCAGCACTGGCAGGGAGCGCGGGAAGTGAGGTCGGCCGCCAGGCTTGGGCAGGGCTGGCTGCCATGGTGCGACGCCCGTTCCAGCGCAGGACGGTTCCGGAGCCGGCTGGGAATGGGCCGCCCCGGGCCAGCTCCGGCGAACTGGAGCTCGCCGCGCTACAGGAAGACAGCACCGATCTGAACCGGGCGCAGGCACTTGTGACAGCCCTTCACGTACGGGCGGCTCTAGGCACTGTTTCTCGGATCATGTGCGGAGCCAGATCAGGAGTGCTGCAAGTGTGACGGTGCCGAGGTAGATGTAGGCGCGTTTCTCGTAGCGGGTGGCGACGGCTCGGAATCCCTTCAGCCGGTTGATGGCGCGTTCGACGGTGTTGCGCTTCTTGTAGCGCTCGCCGTCGAACCCGGCAGGTCGACCGCCTCGGGAGCCGCGGTTGCGGCGGTGTTGCTGCTGGTCGAGACGTTCGGGGATGGTGTGCCGGATTCCGCGTCGTCGCAGGTAACGGCGGTTGCTCCGGGACGTGTAGGCCTTGTCTGCCAAGACACGATCGGGACGGGTGCGCGGCCGTCCGACTCCGGTACGGGGCACGGAGATCTGCTCCAGCACACGCTCGAGCTGGGGGCCGTCACCGTAGTGTCCGGGTGTCAGGGCGAGGGCGAGGGGTCGGCATCGTCCCTCGGCAGCGAGGTGGATTTTGGTGGTGAATCCTCCGCGGGAGCGTCCCAGGCATTCGCCGATCTGACCACCTCCTCCAGCCGGTCGGCCAGTTTCCGCAGCACCGGATCGGCCTGGTTCGTCCCCCGGGCGGCCCCCTTTTGAACCACCACGGCCGGCGGCGCCTTCCTGGCGCCGGCGGCGTGCTGGTGGGCCCGCACCGCGGTTGAGTCCACCGACACATCCCAGTCGATCCGACCCGCGTGGTCCTCAGCGGCCTGAACCCTCGACAGCAACATCGCCCACGTTCCATCAGCTGACCAGCGGCGATGTCGTCTATAGACGGTCTCCCACGGCCCGAACTGCTCCGGCAGGTCCCGCCACTGCACACCCGTCCGCACCCGGTAGAGGCCCCCGTTGATCACCCGACGGTGATCGCTCCACCTGCCCCCACGAGTACCACCACGAGGTAAGAGCGACTCCAGCCGATCCCATTCCGCGTTCGTCAGATCTCCACGGCCCATACCGCCAGCCTGGCTCCAACTCCCCACTCATGTCAGGAGATCCGAGAAACAGTGCCTAGACGAAAAATTCCGCGTCCGCCTCGAAGAGTGGTGGCAGAGGGCACAGCCAGCCGGTGGCGAGGTGCACAACAGCGTCTCGGGAGGCACGCAGAACGGTCTGGTGCTCCAAGGCCGCGACTTCTCCAACCTCACCTTCCACATGACCCGCGGGACTGAGAAGCCGGATCGCAGGTAGACGGATCGGGCTCACCACGATGCCCGCCGTGACGGCATGGTGCGGGACTACGTACCGCCACCCTGCCTGGTCCGTCGCGTCCCTCACATCTTGCGGCGAATCGCGCACGCGCCCCGACACTCCTGATGCACGATAGTCGTCTCGAACGATGCGAACGGAAGTGGAGTGGTGGAAGAGCACCGCGCAGACCGCAACCACTGGCGGCAAAGTACGCTATCTCAAACCAACAACGAGGCCAGCGGCGGTACCTTCCACGGCCCTGTGATCATGGGGGTCAGGTTCAGTTTGGAGAAGGCCAGATTCCGGTCCGGAACGGAGCCAGGCTTGGGGCGCATGAACAGATGTACTCCTGCGGGGAGTGGGTCGACCTGGCTTACGATCCTGTACCGGACGCGGGCACCGGCGACTTCTATGACGATCTCCGCGCGGCGGAATTCTATCCTTGGCTCGCCGCAGACGGATTCGCGGACAAGGCCGACAGCCGATACGCCCACGATCGTCATGTGCCGCTGAACTTGGTCGTGCACGAGAGGCACTCGCGTGTGCCCCGATTCGTCATCGTGCTGACGGGCAACACCTACGGATCCATACTCACCACCTACGCTGCTTCTCTGCCCGACCTGATGGATCTCCTGGCCAAATGGACTCCGACAATAAATCTCTTGGCCCAGGTCGACGGTTTGGCAAGGGAGCAGAGGGATTCGACGGGGGCTGACGAGCAAGTCTCCGCGGCTCCCCCGCCGCCCGTGCCATCTTCCCTGTCACGCATCGTGAGCCCGGACGGGCCTCATACCCGTGAAGGGCCAACTAACAGCATCGTGGGTTCCAACTGAGCCTCCATCCGGTTCCGAGCCATCCTTGCCTAGAAATCGGGGCGACGCCCTCCGCTATCGCGAGGAGAGGGACGGGCCCCTCAGCGACAAGGAACTCGACGAGGGCCGCGCGAAGATCTTCGGCTGTGTCGGCCCCTACAAGCGCGCAGGCGGCAGGTGAGCGAGCGTGTCGAGACCGTCGTCCTGGACTCGGAAAGCCTCTCCCCTTGCGAAGGGACAGAAGCTCCTCGCCATGCTGCAGGTGTTCCACGGCAAGGGAGCTGACCTCGTCATCGGGGTGAACACCATCGCGTCCTCGACGCCACGGTCGCCGAGGACGCGCTCCGCCAGCTGAAACCGGTCACCCACCTCTTCTCCGGCAGCGACGACATGACCAAGCTCTGTCGTCCCGGCTCACACGGCTTCCCACGATGACAGCAGCTGATTCGGTAACCACGAGGCTGCACGTCCCGCCACATTCTCCGAAGGCGACATGCGTGTCAGTGCCTGGCCCTAATCTGGTCCCCGCATATTCGTGAGGGGGGCTATATGCCGAAGGTGCCCGAAAGTAGGCGTATCGGACGCATGGCAGTGAATGAGGTGCGTTCGCTGCTGGAACGACACGGCCACATCGTGCAGGAGATAGACGGCGGCAACGACCACGGCGAGGATCTGCACATCACCTTCGTCGAGAACGGACTGCGTACGGAGGATTCCCTGACCGTGCAGGTGAAGGGAGGCATCTCGACCCGAACCAGACGCGGGCACCGCGTACCGGTCGGCGATCACGGGGACAACTGGCGCGATGGCAGCCTTCCCGTTCTCTGCGTGGTCCACGATCCCGAGCGCGGCGGGCTTTTCTGGGCTCATGCGACTCGTCAGCTCCGCCGGGGCAAGGCGCTACGCAAGAAAGTGAAATCGATCGTCGTCTCCCGGGAATCCGTACTTGACGACGCGAGCCTTGATGCGTTCGTACAGGTCATGCGGTGCTATCTAGCACGGGAACGCGAGGGAGTCGGCAAGTGGGCGGACATGGCGAACGTGGAGTTCGCTCCGGACGACATCGTCAAACCCTTCGAGAACGAAGTCCACGAACCCATGGTCTTCTGGCAGCGTCGCGGTGAGCCGTATGCGGTCCTCCTGCACCACGACCTGGATTGGGAGCCGGTGCGCATCCAGGAGGGGATGCTCCATTTCGAGCCAATCCCGTGGGTCGGCAACGTCATCCTTGACATCGCGGAAGCGCATTGGCTGATGGGCTGTTTCAAATCTACGGAATGGTGGCGACGGCCAATCGACCACCGCGACTCCGCTGGGCCCCCACAGTCCTCCAACCAGCCGTGAGCTACGGCTCAACCGCACCGGGTAGACAGGAGCTTGTTCATACAGCTTCGCACCGCACATCGAGGCCGGAGGGGAGGCAACGTCGCGGCATGCGACACCCAGCCACTTTGTGTGGCTAGCGTCACGGAGAGTGGCGGCCGCTGGGCTGTACGGGCACAAGTACGCCATCGACGCCGAGGACGCCCTGCGCCAGCCGAACCCGTCGCCCTGCTGACCCCCGACAGCGACGACATGACCAAGCTCTGCGGCAGCCAGGTCCGTATCATCCCTCTCTGACCCTCCAGGCCACCCGGAGCATGAACCTCAGCAGGTTCTGGTGCACTGTCGCCACCCGTGCCCCATCCGTGCCCAGCGGAGCGGACAACAGCGGTCATGTACGGGGCCCGGAGACCACTCCAACCGCGCACGTCTCAACCAAACATGCAGGTCAGAGCCAATTCAGTCGTTCGAGAACCGCTGATTCCCAAGCTCAGGTGCCAGACGCGTCTGCACAGCGGAAGCCGTAGGGTTCCGTCCATGGTGACTGCGACTGTCCGCGAGTGGGACGACGAGGAAGGGTGGGGTGTTCTCGACTCACCCGAGACCCCCGGCGGCTGCTTCGGCCACTACGCCGACATCCAGGCGACCGGCTTCCGCACGCTGTCGGCCGGCCAGCAGGTCGACCTCACATGGGAAGCCCCTGGCTTCAAGCAGGACGGGTACGACTACCGCGCGGTGAGCATCGTTCCTCGGACTGTCTGACATCCACAGCTGACATCAGCGACGGCGTACGTCCACGGTCACCAGCAGTCCGCAACGCCACCGCACTCCTCACCGCGACGTGCAGTAGCTCCCGGTTGATCGAACTCCTATAGCGGGTGTCGCGTACCCGTCCCTGCATGCGATGTCCAGCACCCGGCGGGCATTGAACTCCTGCACGACACCGGTGTGCGGGCCCAGATCCCTGCGGTCGACATCGAGCGGATCGTGGATCTCGGCCAGCCGCGGGTGCTTATGCGGCCGACAGCATGCAAAGGACACCTTATATAGGGAAACAACGACGTTGAATCCCGTCGAGTTCGCCCTCCCCTACGATCGGCCTCTCCGCGAATACCTCCACCACCATCAGCCCCCGCCCCGACTCCTCCAGCAGCACCGGTCGGCACATGCGAGTCGGCTCAGTGCCGTGGACTATCCGCGGGCAGGCAGCCGTCGAGTACGCAGAAGCGCCCTGCGGCCAGCAGCGACGCCACAGGCTCAAAGGGGCCTCCGGGGCGTGAACGCAAGTTCGAATCCCGCGGGGGTACCTTGGATCAGGTACTCAAAGAGCCCGTCACCAGCGGGAAACACTGAGGCCGGGGTCTTAGCTTGTGTGCAGCCAGAGGCCGCCCGAAGTCGCCTGTGTCGGGGCCGTGGACGAGGCGGGGACGGGACCTTGGGGCATCGCCGCAGGTGAGCCGGGAAAGATGGCGAGGCCCCTGGGCAGGGGGCCAGGGGCTCTGCGGCGGACGGCGACCCCAGCGGGAGGAACGGCCCGGCGGCCTGATCTCGGCCGTGCGCCGACTGAACGGCTAGTGGTGCACTTGGCAGAGGCTCGTGAGAGTGGGTTCTGAGCCTTCTGTCGTTTCTCGTACCGCTTCCAGCAGTTGGAGCGGTTGGATGGGCGGTGACGTCAGGCGCGACGCGTGGGCCGCTTCCTGACACGTGCTGGAAAAGATTGTGGGCCGGCTGTCGATCCGGCCACGTCCCGTTCGACGTCATGATGTGCGGCGCCTCGCCGCACAATGGCGCGACCGGACCTGACGAGGAAACACGTGGATCAACTGCTGAGAGTCATGAACTTCAACGTCTCGAGTGATGGAATCGGTGCCGGTGAGCACCAGAGTCTCGAGCGGCCGTTCGGCTATGACCATCCCGAGAGGCTGTTCGCATGGGCCGGGGCCACGGCGAGCTGGCCCATGCGCACGGATGCCGGGGGGAGTCGGGGTCTCGACGACTACTTCACGCGGGACTTCGCGCGCAACATCGGCGCCGAGATCATGGGTCGCAACAAGTTCGGACCCCAGCGCGGGCCCTGGACGGACCATGAATGGCTCGGCTGGTGGGGGGAGGAGCCCCCGTTCCGCACTCCGGTGTTCGTCATGACCCACCACATGCGTCCGTCGTTCACGCTGTCGGACACCACGTTCCACTTCGTCGACAGCGATGCGGCCACGGTCCTCGAACGGGCACGGGAAGCGGCACAGGGCAAGGATGTCCGGCTCGGCGGCGGGGTCACCACCATCCGGCAGTTCCTCGACGCCGACCTCGTCGACACCATGCATGTGGCGGTCTCGCCAGTAAAGCTCGGGTCCGGACTACGGCTGTGGGAGTCGCCCGATGAGCTCCTCGACCGGTTTCACCTGGAGGTCGTGCCCAGCCCGAGCGGCGTGACGCACCACCTGTTCTGGCGAAGGTGACGCGAGGGCTCACTCGAGTTCAGGCTGCGGCTGCGAGGAGGGCGTCCGCCCCGGCGGATGCTCTTCTCGCTGCGAATATGGGCGTGTTCCTCGCGTTCGACGGCCAGGACGTCGCGGTGGGGGATGTTGGCGTTGCGCCGGCACAGGTAGGCGTGCAGGGCCCAGGTCTGCACGGTGTGGTTGGGATGGTTCGAGTTGGCGATGGTGAACTGCCTCAGCGGTCCGAAGTGCGCCTCGATCGGGTTTGCCCACGAGGCGTAGGTCGGGGTGAAGCACAGCTCGACCTTGTGCTGCTTCGTCCAGCGGCGGATGTCGGCGCCTTGATGAGCGGACAGGTGTCCAGGATGACGTAGATCGAGGCGCCATCCGGGCTGCTGTGCCTCGCAGTCCGGGTCGGCGGGATTCCTTCCAGGTCTTGGTGTGCTGGAAGGTGACACCGCGGCGGGCGAGCAGGCTGCGTCGCCTCGCGGCCGATGAGGATCACCGGACCGTGGCGCAGGTGTCCTGGTCGGCCTTGGAGCGGTCCGACTTCGCCGACACTGCGATGAGGGAGCGCTCGTCGCCGAGATCGTTGGCGTACGCCTGCCGTTCAGCCACACTCCAGGCGGAGGCACCGGAATCCCAGGCCTTGGCGAGCGGGACGCGTTGGTCGACGTCGAGGCCGGACGGCCCGTCGATGTACTGATCGTCATAGGCGGAGTACCAACGCCCGCTGGAGAGCTTGCACTTGGGGCCCTGTTCGGGGGTCATCCGCGCTTCGTCCTTGAGGACCTCGGCCCTCGCCATCGGCAGCCCAGCCCAGCCCTCGGAAGAGGACAGGATCCGAGAGACCGCCTTGGGCGCGTCACCGCCACGACCATCGAACTTCTCTGCAAACTCCCGCATGGCATCAGCCATTTCGCAGTAGCCGTCCTCATAGACATTCGGGAAGTTGATCCCGATGAAGTCCAGAACGTCGTCCAGTCATCCCGGGATCGTGTAGCCCATCTCCGCGTCCTCCCCCGCGTTCCACATCCTGCGCGCGAAGGCAGATCCGCCGCCTACGCGATCAAGAACTCTAGTCGGCAGCAGTGACCGCGGTGCAAGCGGGAATGAGGTCACCCTGCCCGCTCTGGACACGCTCCTGATCCGGCGGGTCCAGGTTGCCGATCTCACGGCGAGTGTCGAGGCGCCGAATCATGTGTGTGTTGGGGCGTCGGACGACCAGCCACGCCTCCGGGGGCGTGGCTTCCCGGCGAAGGTCGCCGATTGCACACGCTTGTTCAGGCGAGCGCAGGGGCGGGAGCGGGCAGGTAGGGCGTGACGTTGCGCCAGGCGCGCTTGATGTATTCCTCCTTCTCGCCGACGGGGGCGACATAGTGCAGAGCGGCTTCGGCGGCGTCGTTGCCCTTGAGGCGGGCGATGATCCATGCGGCAAGGTAGTGCGAGGCGAGACAGCCGCCGGCCGTGGCAATGCTGTCCTTGGCATAGAAGGGCTGATTGAGTACGTCGACGCCAGCGGCGATGACCCAGGGCTTGGTGGTCAGGTCGGTGCAGGCGGGGATGTCGTTGAGCAGGCCGAGCTTGGCCAGCACGAGTGCACCGGAGCACTGCGCCGCAATGAGTTGGCGGGAGGGGTCCAGGCGACGCAGGGTGTTCATGATCGCTGGGTCTTCGACGACCTCGCGTGTGGCGACGCCACTGCCGACGATGACGGCGTCGGCGGCGCACGCCTCCTCGAGAGTGGACATCCGCTCGATGACCACCCCGTTCATCGACGTCACCTTGGGGCTGGGGGTGGCGATGGTGACACGCCAGTCGTCGGACTTGATCCGGTTGAGCACACCGAGCGCGATCAGGGAGTCGAGTTCGTTGTAGCCGTCGAAGGTGAGGATGGCGATGTGCACAGCGGCTGCCCTTCCGGGGAGGTCGGCGGGTGGATCTCGACGGTAAGGACCCACGAACAGGACAGCCAAAGAATTGTCATGCGTACAATCCGCGCCATGGCAGCCCCGCGGTACAAAATGCTGGTCGACGCGCTCGCCTCCGACATCCGGACGGGGCGGCTCGCCGCAGGCGTACGCCTGCCGACACACCGTGGGCTCGCCGCCCGTGAGGGCATTGCTGTGGTGACCGCGACTCGGGTGTACGCCGAGCTGGAAACGATGGGCCTGGTGAGCCGGGAACAGGGCCGCGGCACCTTCGTGCGTGACATCGCGGTTCCCGCCGGTCACGGCATCGATCAGCAGGTCGTCGCTACGGATGCAGTCGACCTCAACTTCAACTACCCGTCGCTGCCCGGGCAAGCTGAACTCCTTCGACAGGCCCTGCGAGAAGTGGCCACCTCTGGTGATATCGACTCGCTGCTGCGCTACCAACCGCATCGAGGGCGTCCCCAGGACAGAGCCTCGATCGCACGGCACCTGAGGCGTCGAGGAATCACCACCGACGCGGATCAGGTCCTCATCGTCAACGGTGCGCAGCACGGCCTGGCCATCACCGTCATGGCCGCGCTCAGCGCCGGCGACATCGTCGCGGTCGACGCACTCACCTACCCGGGTTTCAAGGTCCTCGCGCATGCGTTTCATCTCGACCTGGAGCCCATACCCGTAACGGCCGACGGGCCGGATCTCGAGGCCCTCGAGAAGCTGTGCGCGACCCGCCCAGTGCGCGCGATCTACACCATGCCCACCCTGCACAACCCTCTGGGCTGGGTCATGCCGGCAACTGAGCGAACCCGCCTCATCGAGATCGCCCGACAGCACAGTTCTCTCATCATCGAAGACGCCTCCTACGCCTACCTGGTGGAGGACCCTCCACCGCCTCTGGCTGCAACCGCGCCGGATATCACCGTCTACGTCTCGGGGCTGTCCAAGAGCGTCGCCACCGGCCTCCGGGTCGGCTTCGTCGTCGCGCCGCCATCCGCGGTGCCGTCGCTCGAACGCGCGATTCGGGCAACCACCTGGAACACCCCGGCCCTCACCACCGCGATCGCCTGCCGCTGGCTCGAGGACGGCACGGTGGACCACTTGGAAGCGCAGAAACGAGACGACGCCAAGGCCCGCCAAGCACTCACGAAACAAGAGCTGACAGGCCTACCACTCATCAGCCACCCCTCGTCCTACTTCACATGGCTGCCGCTGCCCGACGACGCACGCGCCGATCGCCTGACCGCCACCCTCGCGCGCCATCACATCTCGGTATCCACAGCCGAGCCCTTCACCACCACGACCCACACACCGCAGGCGATCCGCCTCGCGCTGGGCTCCACCGACATGGAACGCCTCCAGTCGACGCTGCGGACGGTGCGACGAGCCGCTGTCGAGGACGCCTACGCCTGAACGCCATCGGTCCCTGTGCCTACGCAGCAGCGCCCTGGACTCCCTGATGGGCATGGAGGAGTACGTCCACACGAAGCCGGCCGTGTGACAGCGCTGATGCTCGCCACCGCTGGCGGTGGCGAGCATCAGTCGGGTGCGTCAGAACTCAGAGTTTGAGGGCGGTTTGCCGGTGTTGACGCGGCAGACACCGAATCCGGCGCCGCCGCCGGTGGTCCCTGGCTCACGTTGACCTTCAGGCAGTCGTTGCCGTTGGCGCTGCCACCTGGCGCCGGCAGGCCGTCCACCACGATGTAGTCCAAGGACTCGTTGCCCCGCGAGCCGGCCGCTGACCGCGACGTTCGACCGGGATGTGGTGCAGTCCTGGCGAAGCTCGCGCTGATGGACCTGCGGGATCCGGGGTGAGGCCCTGCCGAGGCAGTCACCGCCGAAGCGGCCAGGTTCTGTGGGCCATTGACCTGCTTCGGTCTGCGAGGGCTTCGTGGCGTTCGACGAGGTGGCCGCGTTCGAGCCGGGCACCGGCCCACAAGGTCTGGTGCGTTCACGGCTGGTCCGCGGGCCTGGGCGGACTCCACGAGTTGGATCACCATCGCGGTGCGCCTACCGAGTGGCGAGTTCGCGTACCGTCGCCATGTCACTGAACGGCAGCAGTTCCTCGTTGACGATTTGGTAGGGCTCGCTGCCCTTGCCCGCGATCAGGATCACGTCGCCGTGCCCCGCGGCGGCCAGGGCGAAGGAGATGGCGCGGCGGCGGTCGGCGAACCGCTCGAAAGGGGTGCCGCTCGCGAGCAGGCCCGGCACGATCTGATCCATGATCGCCCGCGGGTCTTCGTTCCGGGGATTGTCCGAAGTGAGCACGCACAAATCGGAGTAGGTGCCGGCGATCTCCCCCATCCGGGCGCGTTTGGTGACGTCACGGTCCCCGCCGCAGCCGAAGACCGTGACGACCCGGCCAGAGGCGAAGCCGCGGATGGTGGTCAGCACCTTCTCCAGTGAGTCCGGGGAGTGCGCATAGTCCACGATGACGGAGGTGCCGTCCGGGGTCTCGTAGCGCTCGAACCTTCCCGGGATCGGGGGCATCTGCTCAAGTGCGGCGACGAGGCCGGCCAGATTGTGCCTGATGAGGTGGCAGGCTGCGACAGTGGCCAGTGCGTTGGAGACGGAGAATCGTCCAGGCACAGGGATTGCCGCCGGATACTTGTGGCCGGCGTGGTGCAGGGTGAAGCGGGTGCCGATGGCGTCCATGCTGAGGTCGGTCGCCCGGTAGTCCGCCTCCGCGTCGATGCCGTACGTGACGACTGCGCCGGGCATCATCGCCGCGATGCCGGCTCCGACCGGGTCGTCGGCGTTGACCACCGCACGCCGGCACAGCCCCTGGAACAGACGCAGTTTGGCATCCCGGTAGTTCTCCATGGTGCCGTGATCGTCCAGGTGATCCTGCGTCAGGTTGGTGAACACCCCTACGTCGATGAACGAGTGGTCGAGGCGGTGGGTCAGCAGGCCCATCGACGTGGCTTCGAGCGCCACGGTGCCGACACCGCGGTCACGCATGTACCCGAGCAGATACTGGAAGTCCGGCGACTCCGGCGTGGACAGTACCGATCTCGGCATCGGGATCGGTTCGTCGCCGATCCGGCTGCCGCCCGTCCCGATGACCCCCACCTTGGCGTGCTCGGCACCCCTCAGCACCGACTCCACCATGGAGGAAACCGACGTCTTCCCGTTGGTGCCCGTGACGGCCACCAGCTTCATCTGCCGGCCTGGCTCCCCGTGGTAGCGGGAGGCGACGACCGCGGCGGCCTTGCGCGTGTCCGCGACGGCTACGACGCATACATCAGCGGCCGACGCCCAGGTCGCGACCGGAAGTTGCGCCGTCGCGGAGTCGATCAGTACAGCCACCGCGCCGCGCGCGAGAGCCGGTCCGACGGACTCAGGGCCGCCCTCGCGATGACCGGGTACCGCGATGAACAGCGATCCCGGAGCGGCACGGTGGGCGTCGAGGCAGGTGCCTCCGGTGATCCTCGTCTCTGGATCACCCTCGATAACTTCATGATCGTGCCCGGCGAGCAGCTCACTCAACTTCACAAGGGTCCTCTCGAAGATGCCCCGACTGCCAGTCGTCGGGCGGTCGGTGCGCAAGCGGCGCCAAGGGCGCCAAAGGATGACAAGGCACGAAATTGCAGCGAGGACCGTCGCCGCGCGGCTACAGAGACGCAGAGGGGAGACGCAGAAGATGATCCGCCCGCAGGGGCGGAATGATCTGGGAAATACAGAGAATGCCCGGAATCGCTAGCCGTGGCCGTGCAACGCGCGACAGCGAACCGCCGGTGCGTTCACCGGGCCGACAGCCGACGCGCATGCGGCGGACGGGCACAGGGCACGAGCGGCCTGGAACAGGCACTCCCTCACTCCGCATGTGCGACCCATGTGTGGAGTGTACGTCCAGTCACAGGAGCGATCGCCCACTGCATGCCCGGAGATCGCGCGCCGACGCCGAGGCCGTGGTCCAGGGGGCCTGACTGCGCCTCTCCCGCCAGGACACAGCGACCATCCACACCTCGCAGGCCGGCTGACCACGGTGGCCGCCCGGATCAGCCTCGATGTCCTGCGATCGCGCGGGCCCGACCGGAGGCGGCCTACGACAACCGCCTGCCCGAGCTTGTGATGACGCTCGACAACAGCCACGCTCCTGTCCGTCGATCATCGGGGCGTGCGGCCCACGGCGAGTCATGTTCAGCTCCGGCCGGCTGGTGAGCACGCTCGCCGCAAGGTACGACGATGTCGTGTCCGCCACCCGCCCCCCACCTTCACCGAGGGCGAGCGGCGGTAGGTGAGGGTCGGGCACGGCGCAGCGCGTCTGCGGGATCTCGGCCGCTCCTGAGGAAACCGGTGAGCCCGGCGCTCCCTGCTGCGGACCACTCGTTCACGCTCTGCCCCGATCGGTAGATCGGTCGACTGGTCGATCGGCCGGCCTGAGTTCATCCGGCTCCGCTCTCTTCCCTCACTCGCTCAACAGGATCACTTCAAGGGTGCGTGGTCCGTGTACCCCTTCGACGCGGTCGAGTTCGATGTCGCTGGTCGCGGAGGGTCCCGAGATCCACGTCAGCGGGCGGGTCGGGTCGAGCCGCTCCAGGGCCTGGGGAACGGAGGAGACGACCTGGTCCGGGACGCGGACGACGCAGATGTGGTGGTCGGGGATCAGGGTGATGCGGCGGCGGCCCTGGTCCGGGCTGCCGTCGAGGACGATGGTGCCGGTCTCGGCGATGGCGACGGCGCAGGCGGTGACGACGCTGTCGACCTGGTCGAGGGCGGCGGGGGTGCTCTCCGCGTCGTCGGCCACGGTTGCCAGGGCGGTCTGCGCCAGCCACTCCTCGTGCAGCCCACCTGGGACCACCACCGACCGGGAGCCGTGCTCGGCGAGCAGCCGGGCCACGGTCGCGGCCAGTTCGCCATCGCTGCAGCGGTGGACGTTCGCCCGGTAGTCGGCGAGGTTCTCGGCGAGGAGCTCCACGGTCTGTGAGGTGGTGCGGTCGCCGTGTTCGTGCAGGTAGTCGCGGTCGATGTCCGTGTCGTACGCCGTCGGGGCACCGGCCGGGGCGCCGAGCGCTCTCCGTATCCGGGCCAGGATGATGTCCCTGCTGCTCACTTGCCGCTCTCCTTCGAGCCGTGGGTGCGCTGCCACCAGTCGCGGAAGGATTCCGCCGGGACCTGCGGCAGATCCCGCGTCGCGCTCCAGGCCCTGCCGGGGCCGGGCAGCATACGCGGGTGGAAGCGGCGGGTGCGTGCGGCCAGGCGCTGGCCGGTGGCGAGGGCGGCCGGGTGGGTAAAGGCCCAGCGGGCGGCGCGCATCGCGGCGCGTTCGCCAGCGTGTCCCTTGGCAGGTTTGAGCGTGACCTTGGCGCCGCGCCTGGTCACTTCACCTCCCTGCACGACTCGCTCGCGTAGATGGACGAGGACTTCGGGGATGTCGATGGCGACGGGGCAGACTTCGTAGCAGGCGCCGCAGAGGCTGGAGGCGTAGGGCAGTGAGGCGTCGATCTCGCTTGCCGTGCCCCGCAGTTGGGGGCTGAGGATGGCGCCGATGGGGCCGGGATAGACGGAGCCGTAGGCGTGGCCGCCGGCCCGCTCGTAGACCGGGCAGACGTTGAGGCAGGCGGAGCAGCGGATGCAGCGCAGGGCCTGGCGGCCGACCTCGTCGGCGAGGGTGTCGGTGCGGCCGTTGTCGATCAGCACCAGATGGAACGTCTGTGGGCCGTCACTGTCGCTGGTGCCGGTCCACATCGACGTGTACGGGTTCATGCGTTCGGCCGTCGAGGAGCGGGGGAGCGTCTGGAGGAAGACCTCGAGGTCGCGCCAGGTGGGGACGATCTTCTCGATGCCGACGACCGAGATCAGGGTCTCGGGCAGGGTGAGGCACATGCGGCCGTTGCCCTCGGACTCGACGACGACCAGGGTGCCGGTGGCGGCGACCATGAAGTTCGCCCCGGAGATGCCGACCTTGGCACGCAGGAACTTCTCGCGCAGGTGCAGGCGCGCGGCCTCGGCCAGCTCCGCGGGGGTGTCCGTCAGGCCCTCGGGGGCCGGGCGGCCCCACGCGCCCATCTCCTTGGTGAAGATGTCGCGGATCTCGCCGCGGTTGCGGTGGATGGCCGGGACGAGGATGTGGGAGGGGCGGTCGTGGCCGAGCTGGACGATGAGTTCGGCGAGGTCGGTCTCGTAGGCGGCGATCCCGGCTGCTTCGAGTGCTTCGTTGAGCCCGATCTCCTGGGTGGCCATCGACTTGACCTTGACCACTTCGGACTCGCCGGTCTCCTTGACCAGGCGCGTCACGATCCGGTTGGCCTCGTCGGCGTCGGCGGCCCAGTGGACGACGCCGCCCGCCGCGGTGACGGCCTCCTCCAACTGCACGAGATAGGTGTCGAGATGGCGCAGGGTGTGGTCCTTGATCTGCTTGCCGGCCTCGCGCAGGAGCGCCCAGTCGTCCAGCTCCGCGACGGCCTTGGCACGCTTGTCGCGGATGGTGTGCGTGGCGTGCCGCAGGTTCGCGCGCAGGGTGGTGTTGCCGACGGCCTCGTGGGCGGCCTTCGGGAAGGCGGGCATGCCGACGAACGTGCCGCTCATGACAGGGGCTCCTCTTGCGTGCTCGCCAGGATCTCCGCGATGTGGACGGGGCGCATCGCCGTGTGCAGGCGGGACATCGTGCCGCCGAGGTGCATCAGGCAGGAGTTGTCCGCCGCGCACAGGACGTCGGCGCCGGTCGAGCCGGCGTTGCGGACCTTGTCCTCGGCCATGGCCGCCGAGACATCGGAGTTCTTGACGGCGAAGGTGCCGCCGAACCCGCAGCACTCCTGGGCACCCGGCAGCTCCTTGAGGTCAAGTCCCTTGACCGCCCTGAGCAGTTGGTAGGGCCGGTCGCCGAGCCCGAGGGAGCGCAGGCCGTGGCACGTCGGGTGGTACGTCACGGTGTGCGGGTAGTACGCGCCCACGTCCGTCACACCGAGCACGTCCACGAGGAACTCGGTGAGCTCGTACGTCTTCGGCACGACCGGCGCGAGAGTGGCCGCGAGCCCGTCGCCGCGGCCCTCCGCGCGGGCGCGCTCACCCATGCGCGGGTACAGCTCGCGCACCATCGCCCCACACGACCCCGACGGCGTCACGATCGCGTCGTACTCACCGAATACATCGGAGAACTTCCGGGCGAGCGGCTCCGCCTCATGGCGATAGCCGGTGTTGTAGTGCGCCTGCCCGCAACAGGTCTGCCCCATCGGGAAGTCGATGTCGACACCCAGTCTGGTCAGCAGTTTCACCACCGCACGGCCGGTGTCCGGATAGAGCGTGTCGTTGACACACGTCAGGAACAGTGCGACACGCATCGCGGCCCCTTCGTCTCGTTGCGCATGTGATCAGTCACGGATGCGTTCGGCTACGGATTACGTACATGGGCGCTTCGGTCGGGCCGGTCGGTTCAGTCCGGCTGGCAAGACGTCGCCCTTGATCTGCGGATTCTCTATGATTGGGGGCATGGGGAAGAAGATTCAACAGGATGTGCCGACCGGCCGGGTCTATGAGGCCATCAAGGCGATGGTCATGGACCATGGCATCGCCCCGGGGGCCCGCGTGGGCATCGAGGCGCTGGCCCGTCAGCTCGATGTGTCGGCGACACCGGTACGGGAAGCTCTGGCACGCCTCGAGTCGGAGGGTCTCGTGGTCAAACGGCCGAACGCCGGCTACCGCGCGACCGACCTTCTCGACCCGGACGCCCTGCGCGACCTGTTCGAGATGCGGCTGCTTCTGGAGCCGCGAGCCGCGTCGCTCGCCGCGGAGAACGCGACCAATGCGGACCTTGAGTTGCTGCGCGACATCGTCGAGAAGATGCGCCACCACCCCGACACCGGCGAGAGCTACGCGGTCTACCACCGCTTCGCCCTGCTGGACCAGGAGTTTCATGACACGCTCGCGCGGGCTGCGGGGCGGCCGTTGCTCGCGGACGCGGTGACTCGTCTCCATGCCCATCTGCACCTGTTCCGCCTCACGAGCGCGCCGGGGGCGGCCGGCACCACGATCGATGAGCACGAGCAGATCCTGGATGCGCTGGTGCGGCGCAATCCGGAACGAGCCGCGGAGGCGATGGCGGCGCATCTGCGCTCCAGCCGCGTACGGCACCGGCCGGACACCTCGTCCCAGCACCCGCGGGGGCGCACCTCCTGAAGCACGCTCGCAAAGGACACGTGCCGGGCGAGGCGCACGCCCGCGGGATTGCCGGATGTCACTGGCGCGGGCGCAGCCGCAGTCCCTGCATGCCGCCGTCCACCGCCAGGTCGGTCCCGGTCGTGGCGCCGGAGAACGGGCTCGCCAAGTAGGCGACTGCGTGGGCGACTTCGGCGGCGCTGACCAGTCGGCCGCTGGGCTGGCGGGCGGCCAGGGCGGCGCGTTCCGCCTCCGGGTCGTCCGCCGCGGACAGCAGACGGTTAACCCAGGGCGTGTCCACCGTGCCGGGGTTCACGCAGGTGACGCGGATGCCCTCGCGCAGGTGGTCGGCGGCCATCGCCCGCGTCAGGGCCAGGACCGCGCCCTTGCTCGCGGAGTAGAGCGCGCGCTGGGGCAGTCCGGCAGTCGCGGCGATCGAGCACATGTTGACGATCGCCGCGTGTCCCTCTCCCCCGGCGGCCGCCTTGCGCAGGGCGGGCAGGGCGGCCGCTGTCACGCGGGCGACGCCGACGACGTTGACGTCGAGCACCCGGTGCCACTCGTCGGGGGCGTTGTCCTCGACGGTGCCCTGGGCGCCCATGCCGGCGTTGTTGACCAGGACGTTCACTCCGCCCAGGCGGTCCGTCACCGTGTCGATGGCCGCGCGCACGGCCGCGTCGTCCGTCACGTCGCAGCGCACGTGCAGGAACGGCTCGTCCGACTCGGCCAGGTCGAGCACGGCCACCTCGGCGCCCCGCGCGCGCAGTTCACGCGCGGTGGCCAGGCCGATCCCGGATGCCCCGCCTGTCACCACGGCGACCAGGCCGGCGTATTCGGGGGTGTGCGGCGTCGGCGCTGTCATCGGTGTGCTCTCGTCGGTCATCGGTTTCCTTCCGCGGCCATGGTCTGGCGCTGCTGTCCGAGCCCTTCGCCTTCCAGCTCCACGACGTCCCCGGCGCTCAGGTAGGGGAAGCGTCCGGACAGGGCGACGCCCTCGGGAGTGCCGGTGAGAATCAGGTCGCCGGGCTCCAGAGTCATGAACTGGCTGAGCCGGTACAGGATTTCGGGCACGGAGAAGATCAGGTCGGCGGTGCTGGAGTCCTGGCGCTTCTCCCCGTTGACCCGGCTGCGCAGCTGTACGGTCGCCGGATCCAGTGCGTCAGCGGTGACCAGCCACGGCCCGACCGGCGTGAAGGTGGGCGCACACTTGCCCTTGGACCACTGGCCGCCCGAGGTGTGCAGCTGCAGCTCCCGCTCGGACACGTCGTTGACGAGGACGTACCCGGCGATGTGGGCGGCGGCGTCGGCGGGCGAGTCGAGGTAGCTGGTGCGCCTTGCGATCACGACGCCGAGCTCCACCTCCCAGTCCGTCATGGTGCTGCCCCGGGGGATGGTGACCGGGTCGTGCGGGCCGACCACCGTGTTGGGGTGCTTGAGGAACACGACCGGCTCGGTGGGCGGTTCGGCGCCGGACTCCGCCGCGTGCTTGGCGTAGTTCATGCCGACGCAGACGACCGCGGTGGGGCGGGTGACCGGCGGGCCGAAGCGCAGGCCTGCGGGCTCCGGGAGTTCGGGCAGGGTGGTCACGTCGAGCGTGGGCAGGCCGTGTTCGAGGAACTCCGGCGTCACGTCCGCGGTCACACCGCGCAGATCGAGTACGCGGTCGCCGTCGAGGACGACGGGAATCTCGTGGCCTGGGCGGCCGAGGCGGGCGATACGCATGATGCCTTTCCTGAAAGCCGTCCTGGAAGGCTCCCTGGGAGCCTTCCAGGACGGCTTTGATGAGAGTGGGTTCAGCGGTAGGTGCCGGTCGAGGCACGGAGTTCGGTGACGCTTGTGGCGGCCAGGTCGCGGCCCCGTGTCTCGGGTCCGAGGGCCACTGCGGCGCCCCCGACGAGGCAGGAGCCGACGACGAACAGGGCGACGCCCCAGGAGCGGTCCCCCGCGGCGGCGACCAGGGCGACGGCGATGAGCGGGGTCAGTCCGCCCGTGACGGCGCCGGCCAGCTCCCGGTACAGGGCAAGGCCGGTGAAGCGGGAGCGCGCCGTGAACAGCTCGCTGTAGTAGGCGGCCTGCGGGGCGAACATGCAGCCCACGCCGATGCCCATGCTCACCACGACGACGAGGGTGACGGCGAGCGAGGTGTGCACGTGGTCGATGACCCAGAAGTACGGGAAGGCGAAGGCGGCGGAGAAGAGGGTGCCGGCCAGGGCCACCGGCTTGCGCCCGACGCGGTCGGTGAGCCAGCCGAAGAACGGCAGGGACAGGGCCGTCACCGCCGTCCCCACCGTGACCGCGACGGGTCCGGTGGAGCTGGACAGCTTGAGGGTGCCCGTGAGGTAGGCGGCCAGGAACGTCAGGTTCAGGTACGCGACGACGTTCTGCGCGGTCTGCAGGCCGAAGACGACCAGGCCGGCCTTCCACTCCTTGCGCACGACGTCCCGCACCGGCGAGACCTCCGACGCCTCGGAGCGCTCCTGCGCCGCCTCGAACGCGGGGCTCTCCGTCAGGCGCAGCCGGATGACCAGAGCCACGCCGATGACCAGCACGCTGGCGGCGAAGGGGAGCCGCCAGCCCCAGGCGAGGAACTGGTCCTCGGGAAGCTGGGTGACCAGCGCGAAGGCGCCCGACGCCATGAGAATTCCTATGTAGACGCCGATGCTGGGCGCCGCCCCGAACAGGCCGCGCCGTCGCGGTTCGGAGAACTCCGCGGCCAGTACGGCGGCTCCGCCGTACTCGGCGCCGGCGCCGAGGCCCTGGATGGCGCGCAGGACGACCAGCAGGATCGGGGCGAGCACGCCCGCTTGCCCGTACGTCGGGACGAGCGCCATGCCGACGGTCGAGGCTCCCATCACCAGCAGGGTGAGGACCAGGACGCGTTTGCGGCCGAACAGGTCGCCCAGGCGGCCGAAGATGACGCCACCGAGGGGTCGTACGAAGTAGCCGATGGCCAGCGTGCCGAACGAGGCGAGGAGCGATGCCGTGGCGTCGAAGGACGGGAAAATGATCTTGTTGAAGACGAGCGCGGCGGCTGTGCCGTAGAGGTAGAAGTCGTACCACTCGAGGGCGGAGCCCACGAGCGAGGCCAACAGGACTCTGCGGCGGTGCGCAACAGCCGTGTGGGCGGGCTTGACTGTGGTCAGGATGGACATCGTCGTCCTCCGGTGTGCTGAAGCGGACAGCGGGATGGGACCGGTGGCGTGCTGGGCGTGGGGGGAGCGGCGATACGGGGCAATGCGGGTCAGGCGACTCGCCGGTCGTCGATGGCGTCGCGGTTCCAGGCGATGCCGAGACCGGGCTCGGAGGGGGCATGGGCGAGCCCGTCGGCGATGTGTACCTGACGGTTCGTCACCGCACGCAGTTGCGGGATGTACTCGACGTAACGGGCGTTGGGTATGGCAGCAGTGAGGCTGACGTGGATCTCCATCAGGAAGTGCGGGCAGACCTCCACACCGAAGGCCTCCGCGAGATGGGCGACCTTGAGCCACGGGGTGATGCCGCCGATCCGGGACACGTCGGGCTGCACGATCCCGGCGGCCCCGCGCTGGAGGTACTCACGGAAGTGGCCGAGGGAGTACATGGACTCGCCGACAGCGACCGGCACGGTCGTCGAGGCAGCCAGGCGCTCGTGCCCAGCCACGTCGTCGGCGGGCAGCGGCTCCTCGAACCAGCCCACGTCGTACGGTTCGAGGTGCGCCGCGCGGCGCACGGCTTCGGCGGCGGTGAAGGCCTGGTTGGCGTCCACCATGATGTCCATGCCGGGCCCGACGGCCTCACGCACGGCTCGGATGCGGGCCGCGTCCTCCCCCGCCGACGGCTTGCCCACCTTGATCTTCACGCCCGAGAACCCCTGGTCACGAGCCTCAAGGGCGCCCGCGACCAACTCGTCCTCGTCGAGTTGGAGCCAGCCGCGCTCGGTGTCGTACACCGGCGTGGCCGACCGGTGCCCGCCGGCCACGCGCCACAGCGGCTCCCCGGCCCGCAGGCAACGCAGGTCCCACAGGGCGAGGTCCACCGCGGCCAGGCCGAGTGCGGTGATCGCGCCGACCATCGTGGCGCGCGTGCTGTCGTACATCGTCCGCCAGGCTCCCTCGACCTCGCGGGAGTCGTGGCCGATGAGCGAGGGCAACAGGTGGTCGCGCAGCATCGCGAGCACCGCCCGGCCGCCGGTGCCGATCGTGTACGAGTACCCGGTGCCGGTCAGGCCGTCGTCCGTCGTCACTCCGACGAAGAGCGTCTCCTGCTTGAGGAAGGCCTGGGACGCGTCGGTGCGCACCGTCTCCACCTCGATGTCGACGAGGTAGGCCTCCGCCTTGATCACTTTCGCCACTGCTGCTCTCCAGCCTTGTACATAAGGTCACTTGAAGTCGTTGTGTCGCGTCGCCGGGGTGGTCCCGTTCGGCAGGCGACGGCTGAGCGGGGCCCCTGCCCGCCCTCATGGCGCGATGCGGCTCAGCGGTCCGCGCCGTCCAGCGCCGCGACGAGCGCCAGGACCGCGGCGCACAGTGGGACCGCGATCCCGTGTGTGCGTGCCTTGCGGACCACGGCCCCGAGGAGCCCGTCGTACTCCATCGGCCGGCCGGCGAGGCGGTCGGCGAGCATCGACGAACCGACCCCGGGCGGACGGGCGTCGATCCATGCCAGGACGTCGTCGACGGCGTCGTCGGGCTGCCGAGCGCCTTCGGCCCGGCCCACGGCGGCCACTTCACCGAGCATGGCGGCCGCCAGGTCCCGTACGGACGAGTCCCGGAAGACCTCGACGCGACGGGAGGTGAGGGCGGTGAGGGGGTTGGCGACAGCGTTCACCATGAGCTTGTGCCAGGCCGCCGTGGTGAAGTCGGCGACCATCTGCACGCCGAGCCCGGTCCGTTCGAGGAGCGGATGAGCCCGCCGCCCGGGAGCGTCGTCACCGACCACCAGACCCGCCCCGTCCTGCCGGACCTCCACCCGGCCCCTTCCCAGCCGCTCGGCGTTGAAGTGGACCAGGGCGGGGGCCACTTGATCGCCCGTGGAGTGCGGCGACACCCAGTCCCGGTGCTCGACACCGTTCTGCGCGACGACCACCACCGTGTCGCGATCGACCAGCCCTTCCAGCCAGGCACGCGCCGCGTCGCGCTGATGCAGCTTGGTCGCCACGACGACCCGGCGAAAGGAGTTCACCCGCGCCGGATCGTCCTGCCAGTCGACCGCCACGGTCCGGACGCCTTGATCATCGGTCAGCTCGATTTCGGCTACGGCAGCCGAGCCGGATCGCCCGCACAGTGTGACCGGATGCCCCTCCAGGGCCAGCCGTGCCGCCAGTGCCAGGCCGACAGCTCCCGGCCCGACGATCGCGACCGGTTCCGGACCGGTCGGCTCGCTTCCACTCACACCCACGGCCCATCCATTTCATATAGGAACTGCGCTCGATCGAAAGAATGCTATAGATTTCGCGCCACGGCAACCCTCACTCGATATCAACAAGGTCACCGGTCAAGAGGCTCGTCGCCGTGGCGGTTCGCCCGCCCGCCAGGCCCACGCTGCGCGCATGAGGTCCGCGGACAAGGCCCGCACAAATGCCCCACCGCTCCGGTCGAGGGCAGGGCCGCAGCTGCGCGAACGGCAGGGCACGCCCCGCGCATGTCCATCAAGGCTCTGGCGGCAACGCCCTCGCAGCACGCCTCTGAACCCGACACCACGCGACACAGGAGCGGTCGTGCGCGCACGAGACCTCGCAGTCGCCCACGCATCGGGGAACGCCGACAGCGACGCCACGCAAGCGGCCCGCCTCACGTCCGAGCACAAACTCCCCGGACTCCTCGCCCCCGATCGAGGCCCATCACTGATCTCCGTTGTGGACGAGAAGAACGCCGACCGGCCCTGCCACGCACTCCACGGCCGCGCCGTCGCCGACGGCCTCCCCCGTGACATCACACCGCGGCCGGTCGCCGCCCTTGAGCTGCTGTGAGCAGGGGAAGATGCGGGCCCTCGGCCTTCAAGGGCCGGTCTCGAAGCGGGGTGGCTTGAGGCCTTTGAGGCCTGCGGTGTTCGGGGCGGTCGGGGCGTCGAAGAACGAGACGGCGATCCGCTGCGCGCACTTCGACGTGGCGAACACGACGTGGGGTTCGCAAGGGACGGTGACGACCTTGGCCCTGCTCAGCGTGCGGGCGACGTACGGCCCGTTGTCCGCGCCGGTCTAGGAGTCGAACCCCGCCCGAGAGGGCGACCGTGGGAATGCCGCTGCGCGTGACGTCCCGGAGCGAGCGCGGCGCCGCCGGGACGTTCCACACCTCGCACTCCGGGCGCAGGAAGGTGAGCTGCGGTGCCTGGCCGAGGCTCCGGTGGGCGCGTCCGGCGGCGACCTGGTGGTAGTTGTTTTCGGTGTAGCACTGATGGGAGGCACCGGTCGTGGTCGCCTGCGCCGACGTGGAGGACGCGCCCACGGCCCCTGAGTCGTCCACGGCGGCCACGGTGTAGCCGTACGTCGCGCCGGAGGCGAGCCCGGTGTCGGTGAACGAGGTCGAGGAAGGCGACCGACCTGGCTGCCGCGCCGTAGACCCGACAGGAAGCCGCACCGTCGACGGCGGTCCAGGACAAGGACGCCGAGGTGTCGGTGGTGGCGGAGACGCCGAGCCCGGACAGAACGGGCAAGGGACCAGCGCCGTCGGTGGCGTCGAGGCCCCACAAGTGTCCGATCCAGCACGAGGCACAGATGTTCACGTCCGGCAGGCACCGGCCGGCCGCGCCGCATTGGGTGACCCCGGTGCCGGGGTCGACGGCCTGCCCGAGGGACATGCCAAGTAAAATGCTGTACGGCTCGACCACGCTGCGGCCGGAGGCGTCCTGGTAGACCTCGTGCGGGTAACCCCGTGCGGTGTCGTGCCACCGCTGACCCGACCCCAAACGGCAGCTCCCTGCACACGCACTTCCTCGCGGGAGGGAGTGCCAAGCAAACAGTGACAGGCCTCAGCAGCAGTACGACAGGACGGGCGAAAACGGGTGACGGAGGTCACCGACACGTTCTGGTCGATCTTGGAATGCGCGGGTCCCGCCGCACTGCTGAGCCTTGTGGGCAGACCCCTGTCCATCCCTGGTCCAAGGTGGCGCCGGGTCAAGGTGCTCAGCACGACAGACCACCTGGCCGGAGACCTTCCCGGTCCCATGCCACACACATCCGCTCATAGACCACTGTCTTCGAAAGGTCTCCTGCACCATGCCGCTGGCCCTGCTGGCCCTTGCTGTTGTCGCGTTCGGCATCGGCACGACCGAATTCGCCACGATGGGGCTGCTGCCCCAGATCGCTGACGGCATCGACGTATCCGTGCCGCATGCCGGCAACCTCGTATCGGCCTACGCGCTCGGTGTCGTCGTCGGTGCCCCCGTACTGACGGGCATCGGCGCGCGCGTTCCCCACAAGCGACTGCTGCTGCTCCTGTCCGGACTGTTCGTGGTCGGCAACATCGCGTCCGCGCTCGCTCCCAACTTCGGCCTGCTCTTCGCCGCGCGCTTTCTGGCGGGTCTGCCGCACGGAGCGCTGTTCGGTGTGGGCGCCGTCGTCGCCTCCCGGCTGGTCGCCCCCGAACGAGCCGCACGTGCCGTCTCGAAGATGTTCCTCGGGCTCACCATCGCCAACATCGTCGGAGTGCCGGCCAGTACAGCCCTCGGGCAGCACCTGGGCTGGCGGTCCGCCTACTGGGCGGTCGCCGTCATCGGCATCATCGCCCTCGCCTCCCTGGCCCTCTTCGTTCCCCACCAGCCACGTGGCCGCCAGTCCGGCATCCGGCACGAGCTGCGGGCGATGGGCAACAAGCAGGTCGCGATCGGCCTGGCCACCGCCGTCGTCGGGTTCGGCGGGTTCTTCGCCGTCTACAGCTACCTGGTGCCCATGCTCACGAACGTGACGGGCATCTCCGACTCCTCCACCACGCTGGTCCTCGCGCTCTACGGCGTCGGCATGACGCTCGGCACGGTGATCGCAGGCCCGCTCACGGACCGCGCCCTCAGGCCGACCCTGTACGCGGGGCTCGCTCTGCTGGCCGCGGCGCTGGTGACGTTCTACTTCACCGTCCACAGCACCGTGCCCGCGCTGGTGACGATCGCCTTCATCGGTGCGATGGGTTCCCTCATCACCACGCCCGTCCAGATGTTGCTCATGGCCAAGGCACAGAACGCTCCGACGATGGCGGCCGCCTCCAACCACTCCGCATTCAACCTCGCCAACGCGGGCGGTGCCTGGCTCGGCGGCCTGGCCATCTCGGCGGGCTGGGGCTGGACCTCACCCAACCTGGTCGGGGCGGCTCTCGCCCTGGCCGGCCTGGGCCTCGCCTTCACCGGAGGCCTCATGGACCGGGGCACCCGACGCTCGGAGGTGGTCACCTCCTCCCGTGCGGAACACCCGACGGAAGCCGACCAGGTCGCCGCGACCCAATGAGCGCGTGCAGGCTCGTTCCCGTGGCCGTGGCGGCGGACACGAGTTGCCGGAGCGGTGACCGCCCGGCGGGATGGCTCCCGGCATCAAGGCCTCCGCACTGAGCAGATCGGGCACCAGCCACACCCAACTTCGAGCGGCTGGTGCCCACAGTGACGGCGAGGAGCGCGCAGGGACGCGGTCCGGCGCACGGCAAAGCCAGGTGCGGGAGCGGGAGTTCGAGAGCGGCGAGGCCTGGCGTCTTCACCGCTCGCGGCCTTGGTCGTCCTGATTCATCACGCCGATCGCGGCTCACTCAAGCCCATCCCAGCCTTATGTCGATCCGGCCGTCGGCCGCTCCCGCATGGACCGGAGGGTGCGGGCGAGCGACGTGGCATGACGCACCACCGTGCCCGCGACATCAGTACGGCAGTTGAGGGCCAGCGATCACCTGTCGTGCGCCCCGCTCACGGGCGTAGGGCTGGGCGTCGTCGAAGGTGCACCGTGGTGCCTCCGTACTTCAGCCACTTTCGTCCCTGCGGCACCGACTGCACCGTGCGCCCTGTCCGGCGACACCCTCCGACTGTCCGAGCTCCCAGCCGCTAAACAAACCCGTTCGCACATAGCTGGAATCAGGGAAGCGGAAACAGAGTTGAATCGACGTCCATGCGTCGAGCGTGCCCGCCCCCAGTGCCCTCCCTTGCTCCGGTGTACGGGAGTTCCTCTCGTGGTCCGGCACATGTGCGCGTCCGAGTAGTCGTCAACAGACCGGAGGATCGTGCATGGCGGCGAATGCCGCGGGTACTCGAAGGCGACCGGCACGATCACCATCCGACACTGGAGGCGAAATTCCATGGGCCTAGGTGGATGCATTCTGCTCATCGGCGCAGGCGCCATTCTCACATTCGGCACCGACTGGCAGATGCGGAGCGTCAACCTCGATGTGGTCGGCACGATCATGATGATCGTCGGCGTCATCGGTGTACTGGCATTCACCAGCATCGCCAAACGCAGGCGGGTCGTCGTGCCATCGTCCGCTCCGCTCATCGAGGAAGAGCGAGATCGCCGTCTCTGATACGAGGCGACAGGTTTGCCGCGGACACCGGTAGACCGCGGGCGGTTGTCCGCATCTCCGTCGCATCGGGTCCCAATGGGCTCGCATTCACGGCAAGCTGAGGCACCAGAAAACCCAGCCGGACGGTGACCTGCACATCACTACTTGGCGCCGCACCCTCGAACCGCTCAAGCGCGGTGAAGCCCGGCTTTGCCACGAGGCGCATCGAGGGGTCGGCGGCGGGCTGAGCACATGGCGCCAACGGTTCGCTGGGAAGCGCGTCGGCGACCTAGTCAAGTGTCGCTGCGCACGCCTCGGCGGCATACCTGGATCTCCCGCCTCTGCGGCGGTGGAGGGGACACTGAAGGGTGATCGACGCGCTCCCGCTCGACCACAGCCCCTCGACCACAGCCCAGGGACGTCTTGGGCCTACCCGACCAAGACGTTCGGGTCGCAGAAGGCACTCACAACCAGGCTGCGCAAGTGGCCGGCTGACGGCACTAGAGGAGAAAGCGTTCCGAATCCCTGCTCGTGCAGGCCGACGCCGGGGCGGCGTCGACGCCACGACCACCCGCACACACCATCCCCGGCAGGAGCCCCCTCGAGCGAAGGCGCCCCCTGCCGGGGAACCGGACCACCAGCATCTGGTGACCTTCTCGGCCAGGTCGACACACGCCGACAAGGTCACCAGATGCAAGAACCGTGGCTGATCGGCGGCAGGACGCCTGCTTTCGACAACTGCCTGCTAGGCAGCTCTGTAGCGGAGCATCAAGCTAAAGCGATGGCGTGGCCTCGCCTGGCCTGGCCTGGCCTGGCCTGGCCACACTGGACCATCGTGGGTGTCTTCATCTGACCCAAAGGTGTCGAAAACGCCCCTAGTCCTGCTCGGCGTTCCTCTCTTGTTCGATGAGCTGGTCGGCCTTCTGCTGCGAGCTCGGCTGGTCCGCCAGGCCCCCCATGACGTCGGCCACCTCTACGCCCGTGGTGTCGAAATACCGCCGGGCAATCTCCCTCTGCTTCGACAGTGGCTGGTCCTTCAGCCATCGTCCGTTGTCCGCGCTGATCAGATGCATCAGGGCACTGACCGGGTCAGTGTTGTGACCGAGGACTTCGGTCATGGGGATCTCCTTTCGTAGACGGGGCCGACCCCGAAGGCAGTGAGCGACGGCCGCCGGGCGCCTGTACCGAAAGTCCTGCCCGAGGCATGCATGGGACAGGCGCAGCCTGCTCGCAATGCACTCCATTGAAGGAGCTTGCCGCCGCGTGCCGGTACGCTCCTTTGCCCGTCGATACAGGGGTATACGAGGAACAGATGAACCGGCACGGTTCAGCGAAGGCCGGGCAGATACCTCCGCGGCCGGAGACCGGTGCGAACCACGTCACGACGGGGTCGGTGAGAATCTGTGGGCGGCACTCAGATGCTGCAGACCTGGGTGGCGTGCAGGCCTCCAGAGCCCTGCGTGACCTCGTACTCCCCCGCGGCCTTCCTCTAGATGGCGGACGGCGTCGCACCCCTGCTGATCGAGCTCGCGCAGGAACCCGTACAGACCACGCGCATACGCAGCCAGCGAACCGGGGAACCGTCACCACGGCGTGGACCTTCAGGAGCGCGTCAGCGAGGACATGGTGCGTGGCCGCCGACGACTTCACCGCCGCCATGAACGCGAGCCGGTGCAGGCAATGCTGGTGAAGGATGAGGGAATGCTCGGCCGGCTTTCTTCGCCGCCAGGTACTGACCTCACGCAACGTCAACGGCGGCTGGTTCACCGACATCGCGCTGGGCGGGCTGAACCACAGGTCGAGCATCACCTGTTCCCTAACATGCCCAGCCCCAACCTGCACAAGGCCCGGGCCCTCGTCCGGCGCTACTGCGAGGAACTGGGCGTGGATTACCTGGAGACCGGCCTGATCACCTCCTACCGACAGGCGCTCATAAGCCTCCACCAGGCCAGAGCACCCCTCCGGCATTTCCGCGTCGGCGCCTAGGGATCACCAGGCATCCAAGCCTGTCGCGACTGTGTTCGTGATCGCGCACAGGCACTGGGATGAGGTTGACAGGAGCGGGTCACACATCCTGCCTGACCGGCCACCTCAAACCGAAATGCCCGACAAGGCCGGCGACCCTTGGCCCCGGCCTCGACATCACCCGCGCCGCCCGCCGGGACACGCACGGAGGAGACCCGGGCCCCCGCCCCGCCGACCAGGTAATCGATCACGGAGACAGTTACGGGCAGGGACACCCGGGGTGCCCGTCTTAACCGCTCAAGGTGCGACGCGCCAGATTCCCATCACACTGGAGTTCATGACAGTAGAGACGCGGGCTCATACCAAGGGCCCGAGCAGTGGCCTAGGGACCTGAAGTACGGGGATGCCCGCTCAAGCGTCTTTTCTCGTCAATCGCGGCGACAGCAATGCTTCCCGACGCGAGGCAAAGCAATGCGCTCGCGCGGCCCTTGACCGTGTGGAGCTGCGCCTTACTGGTCCGCTGCCTTGCCACAGCTTCTTCTCCGGTGAAGGTACTCCTGTTCGAACTGCTGGAGTGTGACATGGGACTGATAACCGGTTTACCCACGTTGCCCATGGCACGGGTCTGCGGCCTCGGGTGGGTGGCGGAGAAGCCGAATATCCCAGCCGAGGGTGAGTTGCGTAATCCAGGAGTGCTCCGGGCCCAGCCTGCTGCACCAAACCAGGACCTCGGAGACCGCGACATCAGCCTGGAGGAGTTCGAACGAGAAGAGGAGCGGCTGACCGAGCGGCTGCATACCGCACGAGGTTGTTCCTCCGCCGAACGATCGAAGGTGACCTCATGGATAACAAGGAAAAGGTGGCTCTGGCAGCTGCTGTAGTGGGCGGCTATGTGCTGGGCCGCACGAAGAAGGGCCGGATGGCTCTGTCCATTGCGACCTATCTGGCGGGTCGGCGGTTCGGTCTTGAACCTCGCCAGCTTGCGGCCGAGGGGATGCGCAGGCTGGGGGAGATTCCGCAGGTCGCCGAACTGCAGGAGCAGTTGCAGGGGGAGGTCCTGGACGCGGGCCGGAAGGCAATGACTGCCGCAGCCGAAAGGGGCATGGGCACGCTTGCCGGCGCTATCAGCGAGCGCACGGCCCTGATCGGCGCGAAGAAGGGCGAGGGAGACGAGGAGGAGTACGCCCCCGACGATGAGGACGCCGAGGACGGGGACGAAGAGGAAGAAGAGGAAGAGGAAGAGGAAGAGGAAAAGCCGGAGGCCGAGTACGACGAGGACCAGGCCGAGGAAGAAGAGCCGGAAGACGAATACGAGGAAGAAGAGGAAGAAGAGGAAGAGGAGGAAGAGGAGCCGGAAGCGAAGCCGCAGCCGCGCCGTCCGGCACACGGAAAGAAGGCCTCTGCCGGCAGAGAGAAGCCTCGTGCAGCCAAGAAGACCGCAGCGAAGAAGGCGCCGCCCAGGAAGAAGACCGCAGCCAGTAAATCAGCGGCGAAGAAGACTCCGGCGAAGAAGTCCGCGCCCGCCAAGAAGTCCGCGGCCAGGAAGAAGACGTCATCGAAGCGAGCAGCATCCAAGCGAGCCGATCGTCGGAGGTAGTCAGTGATGGCCAAGACGGAGAAAGACCAACCCGCAGAAGAAGCTTCGGGTGAGGAAGCCTCGGGTATGGACCAGCTCCGCGAAGAGCTGTCCAAGTTCCTCTCCGCGCAAGTGGAAAATCTCGCCGAGAAGGCGGGAGAGAAACTGACCGACGTGACCGAGAAGCTCACCGACGCGTCCGAGTCCGGTTCGCTTCCGGCGATAGGATCCCGCATCCTGCAGGGCGACTCACCCCTGAAGGCGTTCGTCTCAGAAAAAGCAAAAGGCGTCAAGGACAACGTCGTCGGGAAGGTGAAGGACGCCTTTGGTGGAGGCAAGGGAAAGCGCAAGTCCAGCGGTGGCAAGGTCATGAACATCATCGAGGTTCTCGATGTAGGGGTGCCCCTGCGTGACGCTTACGACTACTGGACGCAGTACGACAAATTCAGCAGCTTCGCGAAGGGCGTTCGCGACGTCTCGAAGAGTGACGAGGTCGGGAGCGACTGGAAGGTCAAAGTCGGTCCATCCTCGCGTAGCTTCAAAGCGACTGTTCAGGAGCAGATTCCCGACGACCGTATTGTCTGGACCTCCGAAGGAGCCAAAGGCACCACTCGCGGCGCGGTCAGCTTCCATGAACTGGCACCCACCCTGACCCGAATCGTCCTCGTCGTGGAGTACTACCCATCAGGGTTCTTCGAGAAGACCGGCAACCTATGGCGGGCCCAAGGGCGCCGCATGCGACTGGACTTCAAGAACTTCCAGCGGTACGTCAGCCTCACCAACGAAGAACCCGAAGGCTGGCGCGGTGAAATCCGTGACGGTGAAGTCGTCGTGTCGCACGAGGACGCCATGGAAGAAGAGGAAGCCGAGCAGGAGGAACCCGAGGACGAGGGCGACGCGAGCGAGGGCGCCGACTCTGCGTACGAAGACGAGGAAGAGGAAGAAGACGAGGACGAGGTTGAAGACGAAGACGGCTACGAGGACGAGGAGACGGCGGAGGACGAGCCCGAAGACGAGGACGCAGACGAGGAGGGAACGGAAGACGAGGACGAGGAGGCAGACGCTGCCAGGAAGAGGAGAGGACGGAGTCGGCGCCGCGGATGACGTTGGCTTCCGGCGGGGTCAGGACCCCGCCTCCAACCCTCAGGCAGCCAACCGCGCCGACATTGACCCTTTTCCAACCTGCGATGGCCGCACGTTGGACAGTCCTGCGCTACGACGAAGCCGGTAGACGGATTGCCGGGCTTGGCGGGCAGCCGTCAGGCGCCGCCATCGCGTACCGATCTCTCGCCTTAGGAGCGCAAGTTGGCCAGCCAGAAAGCGAATTGTGCCGGCTCGACAGGTCGATGCTGACGGGTAGACAAGCACACGGAGCTCCTTGCAACACTGGCGATCTTTGTTGCGAACCCTGTCCCGCTCGGAAATACGACACACGGGCTGTCTACAAGAGATCCTGCGAAACACGACGCGTGTCGATGGTGACGCCGCCCCGCGGGCGTCCGCCGGCCATGCCGGCGGCACCGAGGCAGAAATGCACCCACATGTTGAACTGGATCTCCTTGGCCACCCGCAGCCGACTGTAGAGGACATCGGCCCAGCGGTCGCCCGCCCTCGACCATGCCTCGACGCCGAACTCCAGCACGTCGTCGTCGGCCCCTGCCCAGAACTGGATCTGTCCCGCCTCCAAGTGCCCGCGAAGCGTGCCCAACCTGATCGAGAGCGCATCGCGGTCGAGCACGCGGACAGGACCGTCCCACGGACCCGGCATCTGCACGCGGTACTCGTCGCCGGGACGTGCGGAGCTGCCCTGCCTGCCTCGCGTCCTGTGGAAGACCGCAACGGTCGACGGCGCCGGCCCGTTCAGATCCGCCGCCACTGCGTCGATCAGTTCCTCGGGACCCATCGCCGCGCCCTCGATTCGGACGCTGAAGCGCCGATGGAACATCGGGCCCACTCCATCGGCCAGCGGCTTGGTGAACGCATCGACATGTGCCGCCGGCAGAGGAGGGGGCAGATCGCCGGCGTCGCCGCTGCTCTCGGTGCGGTGCAGCGCGGTAACCCGCCACATGTACTCCCAGGAAACCAGCAGTACCCCCATGGGGAAGCGCAGCAACGTGCCCAGCCGCCGCCTCGGCGGCGGTCTGCGGAGCTGAGGTTGGCCATCGCGAGTGGTGACACTGCTACTGTCGTTTTGTCCCGACATTTCTCCATGACAGCACGAGGTGGGAGCCGCTTCGAGGCGCCGCCCGCGCGTCCTCGATGCTGATGCGGATTCAGGAGGGCTGAATGGCCGACGTCGCACAGATGATGCACCGATGGGGGTTGCGCAGTGCGCAACTGCAGCTTGCAGCAATGGGCTCAGTGGGCCTGTGCACCGTCTTCTGGATGCGCGCCGCGAGCTTCGACCAGGACGAACGCGGCAACGCCGAGAGACGTGCCCTCTTCGTCGGTCTGTGGGCACCCACACTCTGGCTCATGGCACAGTCACTGCGCGACCTCGACCAGGCCGTACACGCCCCGCCTCGGTGAGGCACACATGCTGCGCGAGCGACGGCTCCACCGACCGAAGGCCGTGGCTGCCCTCCGTGAATTGGCCGACCGTCAGGTCAACTATGAGCCTCTGCCCGGGAGCCGCAGCCGCCCCACCCGGGAGGCGTGCTGGAGCCTCGATTCCCTGCGCCACCCGATCGCCTGCGAACCCTCCGGCGATCCGGAACAGGGCGGCGCCTGGGAGATCGCCTGCCGCCTGGTCCGCGACTACCAGTTCGCGGATCCGGCCATCCTGCGCTCCATCTACAGCGGCGACGGCGCCCTGCTGGGCCGCGACATGCTCCTGGAAGGCCGGTTCGCCGGGCTCCGCTTCGACATGGGCGTACGAGTGACCTCCGTGATCGATGAGACGCGCGGCTGTGGCGGGTCGGAATCGCGCGTGTGGGGCTGGTCCTATCAGACCCTGGAAGGCCACCTGGAACAGGGTGAACTGACCTACGAAGTCGTCAAACGACTGCGGACCGGCGCCGTGGAGTTCTGTATCACCGGCTACTCGAGGCGAGCTCCGCTGACCAACCCCCTGATCCACGCCGGATTCGCCGCCTTCGGACGCCCCACCCAGCAACGCTTCTACCGCGCGAGCGCCCGACGGCTGCAGCACCTGACGCACGCAGAGCTAGAGGGCGCCGCCCCGCTGACACCCAAAACCCTCCCCGGCTACGACAGCATCGTCATCGCCCCTAACCTGTGGGCGAACACATCCTCATACAGGGTCTGTCACGGTCAGTGAAGTTGGTTGTTCAGGACGCGCGTCACGCTGCGCAGTGCACCGGTCAGGCGGCATCGAGCAGCGCGCCTTTGTGCAGTGCCAGCGCCCGAGGACCTCCTTGGCGCATCGGGCTCCGCGCTACTACGAAGATCACGACCAGTTTCGTCGAGCTGCCTAACCTTTACTGCGTGCGCCGGGTGGGTCCTGGGGGTCCACCCCACTCGACGCGGAGGCGTCCCTGGATCCGCTGGGACGCTGTGAGCGGCCTCTGCGACCGACGGCTCGGACGGCTTCGGCTGCTTGGGCATGCCCTCTACCTGCCTGTCCCGTGGGGGTGCCTGCACACGCCTTGCGGGTGGTTTCCAATTCTCCCATCCACCGACGGAGCGGTTATATCGGGCAAGCAGGCATCGCTGAGAGGTGTTCAAGGGAGCGACCGTCTCGCTGACCGACGGTAGCGGCAGCCGCTCTACCTGCTCCCGGAGGTACTCAACGTGAGCAGACCGCTGCTGCCGACCGGGGGAGCGCCGATCGCCGCCGCATTCACCGGCTCCCATGACAACTGCAGCGCGGACGGCCCGGGACTCGGCACGTGGAGTGCGCCCGTCAGGCCTTGCGGGCGGCTCACCCGAAGGTGTCACCACGAAGTGAAGGAGCAACGCGGGCCTTCAGCTGGGCTCGGCCCGCCCCGCTTTCTCTCCGGGCCGGGAAGGTTCACAGTTGAGATAGCACCACGCCTCATTGGAGGACACCATGATCATTCTCGGAGTGATTCTGCTGGTAGTCGGGCTCTTGACCGGCCTCTCGATCCTGTGGACCATCGGCATCATCGTGCTCGTCATCGGCGCCATTCTCTGGATTCTGGGCGCCATGGGCCACGCCGTCGCAGGACGACGCCACTACTGGTAGCCAGCAGGGACCCAGGCCCGCCGGTGGGAGAGCACCCATCCGCGGGCCTTCGCTGCACCCGCTGACCGCGCTCTACTCCGCGCGGCGCGCCTTGTGCTTGCCAACGTCCAGTTGTGCCTGGGTGGGCAGGTGGGTCAACCCGGTGCAGTCGCGCGCATGCGCCACGGGGCCGCGGCACAGCGCCTGCAGGACGGGGGCGGGCGTGCCGTGATCCGTCAGTGTGAGGGCCACGTGGAGGCAGGGCCGCGCCGCCCGTCCGGTGACATGGGCGCTCGCCTGCTCGACGCCGGGCAGGGCACGCGCTTCGGCGGTGACCGCATTGCTGAGGGCGCGGCCCCGCAGTTCGACGCTTTCGGGTGGAGGCGTGCCGCCCAGGTTCACTGAAGCGGGGCGACGACGGCGCAGCTGCGCGAGCAGCCAGAGCAGGGCCAAAACGGCGGCCAGAACCAGGCCTGCGATGACGGCGGGCCACCACCACCAGCCCTGGTCGCTCCACCCGATGCGGTCGGCGTTGTTGAGTAGGACGTCGTGGGGCGTGGTCAGGGGCCAGCCGGCGGGCGCGGCCAGGTGGAGCCGGCGGTAGAGGTCGAGGCCTGCGGTGAGGATCAGCAGACCGCCGCCCAGCAGCACCAGGCCACTGAGGGCCATGAGGAGACGGTTGAGTGTGGATCGGCCGTTCATGGCGCGCTCCCGGGGTGAGGTCAACGACGAGTGCGGTGTCGTAGGCGGATCGCCAGCCGCGGGGTGTGCGCCACAGCGAGCTGACGGCACTGGTCCTGCAGGGCCTGGGTGAGCTCGTCGCGGACGGTGGCGGGGTCGCGGAAGCGGACGTCCGCGCGGGTCGTGACGCGGTGGCGTCCGACCCGGACCCGGGCACCGCTGATTCCAGGCACACGCATCGCGGCGTCGCGCAACACCAGGGCGGCACTCCTGCGGTCCAGCCAGGCCCCCATGTCGGCACAGCCATCGGGTGCCCGAAGCGGCAGCAGTCGGCGCAGGCCGGGGGTGAGGGCGAGGATGAGCAGCCACAGGCCGAGGATGACGGCGACGGCGGCCGCGATCAGCAGCCAAGGGTCGTTGACCGGGCGGGTGGCCAGCTCGTGGGCGAGGCGGATGCGCCATGCCCCGGCCCGATGTCCGGCGCGCACTGCGATCACGTCGTACAGAAGCACCCCGGCGGCACAGAGCGTCACCAGTGCGACCAAGGCGGCCGGGATGCGGCGTGCGGACCACAGGCGGGGCGACCTCGCCCCCCAGCCGTCATGCGGTGGCCTCGTCGCGGGAGAGCGGATGTCGGGGTGGCCTGTCTCAGGGGCCTCCTTGGCCGGCGTCTGTTCGTCGTGAGCAGGCGGGGCAGGCCCGGATGGGAGGGTCATGGTGGCCGTCCTTCGTCGTTGGTGTGAGGATCGGCAGGGCTGATGGCCGGCCTGCGAGGCAGCGCTGCGGCGGTGAGCGCGATCAGCGGACGCGAGCCGACCGGCCCGCGATGACCAGGCGCCGCACGGTCAGCATCACCTCGCTGATGTCCAGGCCGGTCAGCTGGGCCACCCGCTCGGCGACCTCACGCTGCAGTTGCCCGCAGGTGGCGGCGATGTCAGTGGGGTAGGGAAGATCCACCGTCAGTGCCAGTTGTGCCGTCCCGTCGTACGTCGTCGCGCGAGCACCGGGTGCGGTCAGCTCCGCGTGGGCAGGTGACGGGCGGGTGAGCCGGTGCAGGGCTGTGCTCGCCACCCGTGCGGCGATGCGGGCCACGACCCGGTCGGGTATCACTGTCGCGCCGCGCTCGGCAGGCGGCAGGGGATTCTCGGCGTCGTACCCGCCGCGGGGACTCTCAGCTGATCCGGCGCTGCGGGTGGTGGTGCTCACTGTTGCCGCCGGCTGGACAGGTCCCGCTGCCGCCGGGTGAATATGTCGACGTCACCCTGCAGGACGAGGCCCAGCACCAAGCCCACCGCGCCCAGGACTGCCACGAGAAGGAAGGCCCAGAATCCGCCGAAGTAGGCGGCGAATCCCAGCGCCATTCCGGCTGCCAGACCCACTGTTGCTGTGTTCATCGCTTACTCACCTGTCCCATGAGAGTGCTGTGCCGCCTCGGGTGTCACCGCCCGCATCCGGAGGTCACTGGACCCGGCCTTCGCTCGGCTCCGCGTCGTCTTCGTCGTCTAGGTGCACGTCGTCGACGACGAGGTTCACCTCGACGACCTCAAGGCCCGTCATGCGTTCGACGGCGGAGATGACGTTGACGCGCACTTCCGACGCCACCTCGACGATGGGGAAGCCGTACTCGACGACGACATCGATGTCCAATGCAGCCTGACGCTCGCCTACCTCTACCTTCACTCCGCGGCTGACACCGCCGGTCCCTCCGCCTGGGACGCGCTCACGGACGGCTCCGATGGCACGGGTCATACCTGCGCCCAGATTGTGGATACCGGGTACCTCGCGGGCAGCCATTCCCGCGATCTTGGCAACGACGCCGTCGGCGATGGTGGTCTGGCCCCTCGTTTCGGGTGAGGTGCCCGCGCCGGTCGGCCCCTTCAACATGGTCGCCGTCCCGGCAGAGCCGTCCTGTCCGGTGGACGCACGGTCGGTGGTGTCCGTCATGGCAGTCGCCTCGATCAGTCGCTGCGGGCACCGGCACGGTGCCCGTCAAGGATGAGACACCCCCGATAGGCAAAACGTCACACATTTCCATGAACCGGCATCACATACCTCAGGCCGGGCACAACACCGCAGGGAGGAGGTGCGGTCATGACGCACAGTGCCGGCCCTTCCCCGCGCAGAACGGCCTGCCCCGGGTCACCCCCGGACCCCCCTGTCCCGGGCACAGCCGACGGGCTGCTCACCGCGCCGGACGACCTGCTGGCGACACGCGCCGGCGAAGGCGACGAGGAAGCCTTCGCCATCCTGGTGCGGCGCCACAGTCGTCCCCTGCTCGCCCTGGCCTCCCACACGCTGGGCAACGTCCAAGATGCCGAGGACGCCGTGCAGGACGCGTTCATCAGCGCCTGGAGGAGCCTTCCCGAATTCCGCCACGCCTCGGCGTTCAGCACATGGATGTACCGCATCACCGTCAACCGCTGCCTGAACTCCCTGCGCCGCCGGCCGGCACCGGTACCGTTGAACTCGGTGGCCGAACCCGCCGCCCCCGGCACACGCAGCTCGCCCGCGCAGGCAGCCGAACAGGACGCCCTCACCGAAGCCCTGGTCAACGCGCTCGGCGCGCTGGAACCGCAGCAGCGGGTCTGCTGGATCCTGCGGGAACTGCACGGACTGACCTACGAACAGATCGCCCACGTGACCGGCACCACCGAGCAGACGGTCCGCGGGAGACTCTACCGAGCACGCCGATCCCTGAAGGAGGCACTGGGCCCATGGCGCTAGACGACCATCCCCCCCAGCCTCCCGAGCTCGGACGCCAACCGCCCTCGCCAGACGGCTCACCTCTCGACGAGGTCCGCCGTCACGCCGGGGACGAACTGCTCACCTGCGGGCGCACCCTTAGCCACGCCTGGGAACAGGCCCGGGACACCGGTCCGCCCGCCGACCCCCACCTCGCCGACTGCCCCTACTGCCGCGACGCCGTCGAAGGACTGGCCGCACTGGACACAGCTACGCAGGCCCTGCGGGAACAGACGAAACCCAGCACACAGAACCTCATCGCCCGCGTCATGGACAGCGTCCGGGACGAGGTACGACTGGGGTCGATGCTGCCCCTGAACGACCCCACGCGCACCCTGCAGATCGCCGAACACACCGCGGCCACCGCGCTACGGCGCGCAGCAGACGCGATACCCGGCGTCACCGCCGCCAGCTGCCGCCTCACCCGAGCCGACCAGGGCACCGGCGTAAGTGTGAGCATCACCCTGGCTGCCGGCATGGACCACCCCCTGCCCGAGACGGCTGACCTGGTGCGCCGCTCGGTAGTAGATGCCGCCGACCATGCCCTGGGCCTGGGAGTGACAGCAGTGGACGTCACGGTCATCGACGTGCGCCATGCACCCGTATCACCGAACCGCGCAGACACCACCCGCAATGGACCGGGCGGCATCCCATGACCGCATGTCACCCTGCCGACATCCGCCACACCGCCGCTGAGGCCGCCCTCGCGGTCAGCGGGGTCCTCGCCCTGCAGCCCACCCTCGCCAGCCGTCTCGCCCGAGCCGCCTCACGCGCAACTCCAGGCGCGGCAGACAACAGGTTCGCCTCGCCACTGTCGGGCATCCGTGTCGTCCGCGACCCAGACGGCTCCGGCTGGCAAGTGGAAGTGCGCTGCGTCCTGGCCGAGGGACATCGAGCCATAGACGTCGCCCGCACCGTCCACGACCGGACCCGCGCGTCCCTCACCCCCCTGGTCACAACGCACGGCACGGCGGACACCGTCACTGTTACCGTCACGATCACCCGCATCACTCGGACAAAACCAAAGGTCGCCTGACGGTCACTGAAATCAAAGAAGTGAGCGATTCCGGTCAGGGTGGCCATGAAAGTGCGAACCATGGTTCGACACCTCCATTCTGCCGAAGCTGAGCCCGAGGGCCGGCCCTGTTCTGAGTGAAGAGGGCCGGCGCAGGCCCTAGCCCTACAATCAACGCATGGCTCAGCGAGAAGTAATCACTTATACGGACGATCTCACAGGTGAAGAAGCCGAAGAGATCGGTACCCACACCATCCTCATCGACGGGGCTGGGGTAGAGATTGACCTCTCCACGGAGAGCCACGATCGTCTGTTGGAAGTTCTGCACCCCTACTTGAGCGCCGAGGGGGCCCGTCGAGTACGTGGCAGCGTCACCACTGCCGGCACGAGGGGTAGGCGTCGAGCCGTAGGCCCCTCTGCCCACTCGGACACAGCCCAGATTCGGGCTTGGGCCAAGAAAAACGGCCTTGAGGTGAATGACCGGGGTCGAGTTCCCGCTTCCGTTAAGGAAGCATACGAAAAGGCCAATGATTAATCTCTGATATTGACGATCGAGCTCACCGGCCTCACGCAGTCCCACCTCGACATCTGGCTCACCCAGGCCAAGACTTCCCAACGCGCGAATGCAGCCTTCATCGGGTGGTCGAACAAGCGGGACTGACTCATCGAGATGGGCCTCGGCGGCCGCGACCCCGTGAGCGCGGTGAGCCATGAGCGGCGAGAAAGACTGGCGCGTGTACATACCCGACGGTGCAGCTGCAGCCCCGGAGCACATATCGCTGCCCTCACCAATGTCTTCGACGATGACGTCGGTGGGGCGAACATGTCCTCGCACTCGCCGTCGCCTCACTCCGATGTCGCCAACGGTGACCCAGTGCAGGTACGCACTCGCCCGCGCAGCAGCCGATGCCGGCTGTCGGCCTCAGCAGCCACCACAATCGCCGCGGCTCAGAGCACTCACCCCTCCCCGTCTCCGGCACGCGGGCCCGTCCTCGCCGCCGACACCCTGGTGCCGCATAGTTAGATCACTCCCGGGTACCGGAGAGCGGAGACGGCAGACCCCCACCCGGCGAACTCGCGCCGGGCGGCCCACTCGGAGCCACGAGGGGACAAACGATGTGTGACGACAGCATCCCCAAGGAAGTTTTCGCGGCCGCCGCCCAGGACGCCCTGCGCGACCTCCACCGAGCACCCGACGACCTGGCCGCGCTGGACACACTGGCCGCCTGCGACATTCTCGTTCCTGAACCTACGGAACTCGACACTCACGACCACCCGGAAGAGGACGGACTGACCCTCCCCGTGATCGACGATCCACCACGCCTCCGTGCCGTCCCCGTCTTCACGTCAGCAGAGCGAATGGGCCAGGCACTCCCCGACATCGCCGCAAGCCACCAGATCCAACTTGGACTGCTGGCAGCCAACTGGCCCACCGACGACGACCTGGCGCTCCTCATCGACCCTGGCCACCACGACGGCGTGATCCTCACCGGCCAAGGCGTGCGAGCGCTGCTCGCCCCGCCCCGGACATGACCCCCACCCCACCAAGCGCTCATGACTGGGAAGCAGACCTCCACACCCAGCGTGACCAGGGCCCTGTCACATGAACATGTCCCCACCGCATGACCGATGCACTGCGGACGAATCCGGTGGCCACCATCGGCAAGGCCCCCGCCAGTCTGTGGTGGCCCGTGAGTCCGTCGGGCGAGCACCACATCATGCTGTCGGCCTCGGAGTCGGGAGCCTCCTCCCAGTGACGGTCGCTGCGGCACCCGAGTTCTTCCGCAGGCGGATGTGGTCGGTGGGATGACCTCCTGGCTACCCGACAGAGGCGCCGCCACCCACCACGGTGCCCCACGGCTCGCGCCGCGCCCACTCTCTCTCTGCCGCCCCGCGTCGCTTGATCGTCGACACCGCACACGACGCTGCTCGACGCTCTCCACGAACGGCTGGGCGTGACGAGCCCCAAGAAGGGCTGCGACCACGCCGATGCACCACATCACGGCCAATGCTGACGTCGACGAGATCGAGGCGCACTGGCTTCCTGAGCGCGACGCCCATGTCAACGCCATGGGGTCGACGGGCATCGGAGAGATCGGCATCGTCGGCAGGGCCGCAGCCGTGTGGAACGAGGTGTGGCACGCCTGAGGTGTGCACGTACGGGACCTGCCGATCATGCTGTCCCCACCACCACAGGAAAGCCTCACGCAGTTGTCGGGTCATGGATGCGCAGAGCGCATCGGACGTCCACGGGAAACTGCCCGCCTCGGGGGCCACCACAACAACTGCCTTCCCTTATAGGTCCGCAGGAAGATTGCGGCCGTCGTCCGTGGAAGCTCGGCGCGCCACGGGCGAAGTGCGTCGCCGTCGTGTCAGGCGAACACCTTTTGCATGCCCTGCAGTTGAACCGCAGGATTACACGACGACGCATCACTGGGCGCTGCCGGCTTACGACTCTCGGGTACTCGCCGATCCAGCCGCTCAGACCGGAGCTCACCTTCGGCGGTGCGATACATGTCCCTATACCATGGAATCATATGTTCATCCATGAAATGTGACTTCTGCTCCTATCCCAACGGTGGCGCCATGCCCGCTGAACGATCACCCAAGCGCCAGACCGGCGCGGGCGCCCGCGCCGGCGAGGGAGGCGGTGCCGCTCGGCACCGCTCCGGCAAGGGCAACGCGGCGCAGGCCATGCGGTCCGCGGCGGAGCAGTTGTACGAGTTGCTTGGCAGGCGCCCCGAATCGGTCTCCGCGGTGAAACCGACGGAGGACGGCTGGGTGGCGGATGTCGAGGTACTGGAGCTCGAGCGCATCCCTGAGACGACGAGCGTGATGGCCAGCTATCGCGTCACTCTGGACAAGGAGGGCGACCTGGTGGGTTACGAGAGGGTCCGGCGCTATACACGTGGACAGATCGACCGTCGGGGCTGAGGGCACCGCCGGTGAAGGGAGGCACCATGACCATGGTGCCGCAGGGCGGCAACAGCGTTTCCAGAGGCGGCACAGGGAGTCTCTACGACGTCCTGGAACTCATTCTTGATCGCGGACTCGTGATCGATGTGTTCGTCCGAGTTTCGTTGGTAGGGATCGAGATCCTCAAGATCGACGCCCGAATCGTGGTCGCGAGTGTCGACACCTATCTACGCTTCGCGGAAGCCTGCAACCGCCTTGATCTCGAGACGGGAAGGAAGGCACCCGCCCAACTGACCGACATCGTCGGAGACACGGTCGAAAGCGGCGCCAAGGGAAAGTCCAAAGGCGCTCTGACCGGCGCCGTGGAAGCGGTCACCGACACCATCAAAGGCGTCACCGGGGGCGACGAGGACGACAGCGAAGAGAGCGAACCCGAGGAGGAGGACACCCGCGAGAGAAAGCCCGTTGAAAGACGACGGCGGCCCCCCCGGCGGACAGCCCGTCACGACGGAGGCTCGTCCCGCAAGAAGGAATGAGCGATGGCCGTATACATCTACTCGATCACCAGCAAGCAGCACCCCCTCCAACTCGGCGGACTCGATGGCGTGGGTGATCCACCCACCCAACTGCGTACCGTGATTGGCGGAACACTGTGCGCCGTCGTCAGCGATGCGCCGGATGGCTTGCGCCCCAAGCGTCGTGATCTGTCTGCGCATCACCAGGTCCAGGACCGCCTCATGGGAGACGGTGCGGTGCTGCCGCTGAGGTTCGGATTTCTGGCCCCGGACGACGAGGCAGTGCGACTTGCGCTCGAGGAACGCGCCGAGGAGTACACGGCCAGACTGGAGGCACTTGAGGACACCGTGGAGTACAACCTCAAGGTGTCCCAGGACGAAGACACTCTGCTACGACAGGTTCTTGACTCGTCGCAGGAGGCACGGCAGCTCAACGACGAGATCCGCAGCGGAACCGCCGGTCCCGAGGCTCCTGTAAGACTCGGCGAGTTGGTCGCCGCTGAGGTCCAGGTGCGCCAGCAGGCACTCGCCCACGGGGTCGTCGAGGCGCTTCGCCCTTACTCTCGGGACAGGGAGTCGTCCCAACTGACCGGCGAAGACTTCCTCAATGTCTCGTTCCTCGTCCCTCACGATCAGGAGGAGATGTTCCTCACCACGGAGTTGAGCGTCGCCAATCAGCTGGGTGAGGACGTCCACTTCCGACTCAACGGCCCCCTGCCTCCCTACAGTTTCGTCTAAGGAGTCACCATGGGCCTGATCACCCAAATCCTCACCCTCCCCCTCGCACCGGTGCGCGGCGTTGTTTGGGTCGCGGACCGTGTGCTTGAGGCCGCTGAGGACAAGTACTACGACCCTGCGCCTGTCCACCGTGAATTGGCGGAACTCGAGCGTCGGCTGCTCGACGGGGAGATCGACGAGGCGACTTTCGACGAGCGCGAAGACGAACTGCTCGACCGGCTCGATGAAATCAGAGCCCGTCGCGACCGCGGCGCTCCCTAGCCGCACCACAGAACGCGAGGCCACTCCTGTGACTGACTCTCCCGTCGACAGGCTCGGCTCGTATCCGACCCGAGCCGCGCCGGCCTACGCCCAAGGCTCGTCAGCCAATCTCGCGGACATTCTTGAACGGGTCCTTGACAAGGGCATCGTCATCGCCGGCGACATCCAGATCAACCTGCTCGACATCGAGCTGCTCACCATCAAACTTCGCTTGCTGGTCGCATCCGTCGACAAGGCGAAGGAGATGGGCATCGACTGGTGGGAGCACGATCCGTCACTCTCGTCCCGAGCCAGAGGGGAGCAGTCGCTGTCCGAAGAGAACCGGCGGCTGAGGGCTGAGATCGCTGCCCTGCGCCAGGGCACCGAGCTCCCCGAGGGTGAACAGCAGCACGCGAGACGCAATCCCCGGAGCCGGACAGATGAGTGAACTGGTCACCTACGCCTACGCAGTAGCCCGCGACGCCGACGGGCTCGCAGAATACGCGGCCACCCTCACTGGTGTCGGCGAGAGCGTCGCACTCGTGACCAGCGACCGCGACGCATCGATTGTCCTCGTGGTGAGCCGCGTCGGAGCGGACGACTTTCAGGAGTCGGCCCTCAAGCGGCATCTGGAGGACATGGCGTGGCTGGAGGCCGTCGCCCGCGCCCATCACAGCGTCATCGACGCCCTCGCGACCCGAACCGACGTTCTCCCTCTGCGCCTGGCAACCGTCTATCTCGACAACGCGCGCGCCCGTGAGGTGCTCGACGATCGAGCGGCGGTGTTCGACGAGCAGCTCACTCGGCTCGCAGGTCACATCGAGTGGGGTGTCAAGATCTACGCAGACCCCTCCGCTCCAACTCCCGCCCCCGCCACGGCCGAAGCCGGCGCTCTGTCGCCGGGCCGGGCCTATCTTCTACAGCGCAGGGCACAGAAGGGTGTCCGTGACCAGGTCTACAGGGCTGCGCAGCAGGCTGCCGAGCGGGTGGAAGCAGCCGGGCGCCAGTTCGCGGTCGGCCGTGCACGTCATCGTGTCCAGCAGGGCGACCTCGCTACCACGGGGGACGAAAACGTCCTCAACGACGCGTATCTCGTCTCCATGGACCGCGCTGAGAGCTTCCGCTCCGAGGCCGCACGGGCTGCCGAGGGACTTCAAGGAGTGAGAGTCGAGATCACCGGCCCATGGGCTCCGTACTCGTTCGCGGCGGCCTCTCCCGGGTCAGACCCTCCTGTGGACGGACCAAGCGCATGATGACGGCAGGCAGATCGTCCGAGGTGGCCCCGCTACCGGACCGACAGGTCGCCCTCATAGACCTGCTCGACCGGCTGCTCAGCGGAGGCGCGGTCATCACCGGGGATGTGGTGCTCTCCATCGCCGACATCGACCTCGTGCGCATATCGCTGCGCGCCCTGATCGTATCCATCGGCCCGGACAATCCCGCGCCATGGCCTCCGCCCGCTCCTCCGGGACACAGCGATGACCTCCGAAGAACGCGGTAGGCACGCGCAGCGGCAGGCCGAGGTCGCTGAGGCTGCCGCGCGCGCTTTCCGGATGCTGCCCGCCACACCCCGTGACCTCCCCTTGGGGACCGAGTCCGCACGTGCACCCTCACACCGGATCAGCTCCGACCCTGACACCGTGGAACGGGACCTGGTCAGGCTCGTTCTCACCCTTGTGGAACTGTTGCGCCAGCTCATGGAACGCCAGGCGCTCCACCGGGTCGACCAGGGCGACCTCACAGAAGAGCAGGAGGAACGCCTCGGTGCCACGCTCCTGGTCCTTCACGAACGCATGGCTGGTCTGTGTGCCGAGTACGGGCTGACGATGGAAGACCTCAATCTGGATTTGGGGCCACTCGGTACATTGCTGCCGCCGTCCGCGTGACTCCACAAAGCGGCCAGGCCAAGTTTCGCCAACGTCAGGCAGACGGGTCCCGGGACCGGACCGAGGGAAGGCGGGGCGGCGGAGACGTCTGGCCTGCTCGGCCGACCTGAGTGCACAAGCCTCGTTTCTCTCCAGAATCGCTTTCGAGGTACGACGGCCGAGGACCGTAATACCTCAAGGGAGAGAATCTACCGGCGTCATTCCCCGGTTCTTGCTGACAACAGCGAAGGACTCTTTTCTGGAAGGCCTCTCCGCGGCTTCGGGCGGGCGCCGACGGCACGGGGATCGGAAGATGGGCACCGGAGCACCGTGCGCATAAGCCCCGGGCCACGCCCTGGCATGAGAGGAGAAGCCGTGAATGACCTCGCCAAATCCGGGACGCCGCAAGAACACGGTCAGCAGGACGGGGAGACGCTGCTGGCTCTGTACCTCAATGACCACCTGGCCGGGGCCACGGCCGGTGTGGCGCTCTGCCGCCACCTGGCCGAGGCCGAGCGCTCGGCGCCGCACGCCCTCGGCGAGACGCTGGACCATCTGGCTCAAGAGATCGACCAGGACCGTTCCGCCCTCCTGGACGTCATGTCCGAGCTGGCCGTCCCGGTGAAGCACTACAAGATCGGCGCCGGCTGGCTCGGCGAGAAACTCGCCCGCCTCATGCCCCATGGCAGCGCACTGGGCCGCACCAGACTCAACACCCTGGTCGAGCTGGAATCCCTGCAACTGGGAGTGGAAGGCAAAGCGTGCCTGTGGCGAGGCCTGGCCATGATCCCCGACCTCGCTGAAGACCTGACCCGCCAACTGCACAGCCTTCTGGAGCGGGCCGACAGCCAGGCGGCCACCCTCGAGAACCTTCGTGCCCGTGCCGCGGAAGCCGCCTTCGCCCAGGACGCACGCTGAGAAGTCCTTGATCCTGCCGCAGCGGCCGACCCCGGCCCCCAGTGCTGCCCGATGCCCAACTGAACGTCAGCGGAGGGTGTCGGGCCGCCCGGGCATGCGGCTGGCCGCCCCCGTCCCCGGCTTGCGACGACTCTTCTGCAGCCACACCCTGTCCATGTCGCCCCTTGTCATCGCTCCACTTTGGCCAAGTCGCGTGATTCCGACGGCGTTGTTCGAAGCTGCCCCTTGGGGAACACGGAGCTGCGCGACTCGACGACGGGAGGCGGTGACACACAGGTGGCCGACGGTTCGCAGCGGCAGCAGCCGGGCGGGCCCGGCTCGCGTCCCCGCTCCGGTCGCAGTGGGCGACGGCTGCGGGTCGGGCGGATCCAACGGTGGCTGGAGGGTGCCCCCTTCCACGTGAACCACGCAGTGCTCTCGGATCTGCAGGGCAAGGTGTCCACGTTCGTCTCGCAGCACCGTTCGGAACTCATCAGCAGAGCGCTCAGCGGCGCCGGGCGGCTGGTGGAAGTCCTCACCGCAGGGGCGCTCGCCCTGTTCTGTTCCTTCTTCTTCATGCATTCCGGGGACAAGTACTGGTACTGGTTCCAGGATCTGCTGCCGGAGGGCGCTCGGGGCACCTGGGGCCGCGCGGGACGGACGGCGTGGCGCACCTTCGCCGGGTACACGCGGGGCATCATCATCGTGGCCGCATCCAACACCGTGTTGGTCTCCAGCGCGGCGACGCGGCGCTCGATGCCGTCCAGGCTGAGCTCGAGGGCTTTACTCCGGGTGTCCGCACAGCGCCGCTTCGGCAGCAACCACATCCGCCACAAGAGGCCGCACGTGTGGATCGCACCCCAAAGGGCACCCGGTGCCACAGCAGTCACGCACAATGTCCACACGGAGTGGAGTCCGATGACCGCAGAGGCCCAGTCAGCACCGGTTCCGTCGTGTCCGCCCCGCATACTCACGCCGCCCGGGGTGTACGCACCGCAGAGCGACACGCAGATACTCGTCCAGGCGCTGCACGGGGAGAACATAGGCCCCACCACCGGTGTGCTGGATCTGGGGACCGGTAGCGGCGCGCTCGCCGTCCAGGCCGCGCGCATGGGTGCCCGTGTGACCGCTGTCGACATCTCGTGGCGTGCTGTGTGGGCTGCGCGTCTCAACGCACGCCTGTCTCGGCGTCACGTCACCGTCCGCCGCGGAGACCTGACCAGCGCGCTCCAAGGTCGCTCATACGACATCATCGTCAGCAATCCGCCGTACGTGCCCTGTCCTTCGGTCGGCCTGCCGCGTCGAGGCAAGGCCCGCTCGTGTGACGCGGGACCCGACGGACGCGCCTTGGTGGACCGTATCTGCGACGCCGCCCCCGCAGCCTTGCGGCCGGGCGGAGTGCTGCTGCTCGTGCAGTCGGCACTGTCCGGCACCGAGGCCACGCTCGAGCGGCTCACCGACACAGGTCTCCACCCTGTGGTCGTCGATCGAGCCCGCATCCCCTTCGGTCCAGTCCTGCGCTCCCGGACGGAATGGCTGCGCAGCCGAGGACTTGTGGGCGAGGAGAGCTGGGAAGAGCTGGTGGTCATCCGTGCCGAAAAGTTCTGAACGCGCACGCCACGTCACCGTAGACCCAGACGGCCCCTTGCTGGTGGAAGGCCCCGTAGAGGTAGTGGGTGACGACGGCGCCGTATGCGTCTCGCACCGCTTCACCGTCGCAATCTGCACGTGCCGGCGAAGCCGCAACTACCCGTGGTGCGACACCAGCCACCGGCGCCGCACGAAATCCCGGACCGACCACGCGCCCGCACCGGACTCCGAGGCCTGAGGAAGGACCGCCTCATGCATCCGGACGGCCAGGAGCCACGCGGTCACAGCCCCCCGCTCCCCCAGCCCCGGGGCGACTTGTCGGCCACAGTGCTCAAAGCGCTCGGCGGTGCCGCCACGACGCCACTGCCGCTCGCATTGCCGCGCGCTGTCGACCCATACGGAGACGATCTCCAGCTCGCTCTCTACGTTCTCTACGAACTGCACTACCAAGGCTTCGACGGCGTCAGCGACGAACACGAGTGGAACCCGGCGCTGCTCGCCCTGCGCGGTCTGCTCGAACAGCGCTTCCTCGAGGCGCTGCGCACTGACGTGCCGCCACGGACCGATGCCGACGAGTCCCTCGCCCCGCTTCTGGTGGAACCCGTCGGTCACGACGAGTCGAGCGTCAGCCACTACCTGCAGAGGGACGGCACGTTGGATCAGCTCAGGGAGTACGCAGCCGTGCGCTCGCTGTATCACCTCAAGGAAGCCGACCCTCACGCCTGGGTTCTCCCTCGTCTGCACGGCCGCGCCAAAGCCGCCATGGTGGCCGTCGAGTTCGACGAGTTCGGCGCGGGACACGCGGAGGACATCCACGCCCAGCTCTTCGCCGACCTCATGGCGGACCTCGGCCTGCGCACCGCCTACGGACACTATGTCGACACGGCGCCGGCGGAAGCCCTGGCCACCGTCAACGTCATGTCTCTGTTCGGCCTCCACCGTGCTCTGCGCGGTGCCCTGGTGGGGCACTTCGCCGCTGTCGAAGTAGCGTCGCCCCCCGGCTCGCGGCGACTGGCCTCGGCCATGCGGCGTACCGGCGCGGGACCGGCCGCGGCCCGCTTCTACGACGAGCACGTGGAGGCCGACGCGGTCCACGAACAGGTGGTGCGTCGCGATGTCATCGGCGGGCTGCGAACAAGCGAACCCATGCTCGAGCCCGACATCGCCTTCGGCGTCCAAGCCACCGTCTTCCTGGAAGAACGCCTCGGACGACAGCTCTTGGGAGCCTGGCGCGATCAGCGCAGCGCGCTACGCACGCCGCTGTAGCAGCTGACCCGCCTGTTGGGTCCCCCTGCTGACCCAGAGCCCTTTCGTTCCTGGGATGGGGCCGCCCGGTCGAGGACTCGCAGACCACGACGGAAAGGACGAAGAGGCGGAGACACAGTGAGGGGCATCTCGGGCTGCATGCTCGCCGTGCCGGCGGTGCTTCTGGCCGGTGCATTGGCGGTGGATGTCGTCCCGGGGGGGGCATGGTCGGCGGTCGGCACGGCAACCGATGCCTTCACCGACCACTCCGGGTATCTGATCGTTCAGAATCAGGTTCTCGTCATCGCCGGATCCTGCCGGCCGGATGGGAGGACACGCTCCGGATGGCCGACGCAGCACGCTGCTGCGGGTGCGGGCAGCCTCAACCCCGGCAGCCATGGCGGCTGCCGGAACCATGAGCGGCGCGTCTACTTGGGCTTGATGGCGTCCTTGGTCTTCTCCTTGGCCGCACGCAAGTCACCCTTGGACTCTTCGGCGTGTCCCTTGGCCTTCAGGGACTCGTTGCCGAGTGCACCACCGACGGCCCTCTTGACCTTGCCCTTGATCTGCTCGCCCTTAGCCTTAGCCTTCTCGTCCCCAGCCACTGCCACTCACACCCTGCCTCGCTCGAAATAGGTTCGATCTCTCGAGTCACCCCAAAATACAATTTTAAACCGGATGCTCCACGGACTTTTCACAGCCCCGAATTCTTTAACAACGGCTACGGTTCAGGTGGGATCGGAAGCGAGAAGCGTCGGAATGTCGGCTGATGTGTGCGGAAGCGGGCGGTAGACGACGCTGAGCCGGTTTCAACCTGGCTTGCGAGATCGCCGGTTGGGGTTGCGCCGGCAATCGTTGGGAGGCGAAGGTCGCCGAGGTCGAGCGGGAATGCGATGCCGATGACTGAGCAGATACCCGACCAGCGCGTCGCGTGGACGACCGTCGGCAGTGTAGGAAAATTGGCACGCTCCGGCTGGACTACGAGCTTGCAGGCTTCGCCGAGACCCTCGGTGACGTGATCGGCTTCGTCAAGTGGCGAGTCATCGAGACCGCAGGTGCTTCAAGCAGTACATCCGGCGCCGTTGGTGCGACGGTTGTCGCCGCTTCCGGCCATCGGGACACTCAGCCCCTGCAGTGCCGCTGCAAGAAGCGGTGGGCCGGGGCACCACTGCCAGGCCCGTACATGGCGCACACTCGTACGTGGTCAGAGCCTGCCCGAGGCCAAACCATGTCGCCGGCCACGTGGCGACGAAGATCCCCCACGGGTCCGCCTGGTCGATGCCCATCGGTTCCGCCTTCGTCGACGTCACCCATGGCACAACGGACACCGATGGTCAGGCTGGCAACGGCGTTCGCGTGTTGGCTGCGTAGGCCCCTGCCTTACCGAAACTCGATGCTCATGGCTCTCCTCTCGACGCGACGGCTGAACTTCCCCCGCCACCTACAAGACAGCCGTACGCCTGTGGGACACACGCCGGGTCCTCACGTCCTCGTTTCGGTGAGAGCGGGCCGCAGGCCGATATGCGGCAGGCCACGGCCCAGGCCTTCGACCTGTTGGCCGGTGAGACGCCGCGAGGAGCACACACCGCTATCTTCGACATGACGGCCTGTGCTCATCGCCGCACACTGAGATGCCGCATGGCCTAATCACTCCTGGGCACTGGAGAGCGGGACGGCAGGCCCTCACCCGGCGATCCCAAGCCGCGCGGTCCAGCGGGAGCCACGAGGGGACCAACGACGTGCGACGACAGCGTCCCCAAGGAACTGTTCGCGTCCGCCGCCCAGGACGCCCTACGCGACCTCCACCGAACCCCCGACGACCGGACCGCGCCGGCACACTGGCCGGCTGCGACATTCTCGTTCCTGAACCGACTGAGCCCAATACTCACGACCAGCCGGAAGACGGCCGGCTGCCCCTCCCCCTGATCGACGACCACCACACCTGCAGGCCGTCCCCGTCTTCACATCGGCGCAGCGACTGGGTCAGGCGCTCGCCGACATTCTCGTGAGTCACCACATACAACTGGGACCGCCGGCAGCCAACTGGCCCACCAAGACCTGGCGTTCCTCATCGATCCCGGCCACCGCGACGGTCTGATCCTCACCAGTCAAGGCGTACGAGCGGACGTGACTCCGACCCTCGTGACGTGAGGTTCCCCGACCGGGTGGCGGCGAACTCGTGGTAGCAAAGGTGCACTATCACGTGCCGATAATCGGGGGCGGATGATACGGGGCGACTCACCTGGCCCCTTTCTTGTTCCCCGCGGCGCTTGTGTTTTTGTCCCCTGTCTCACGGGCACACGGTCAGTGAGGCTCCGTGGAGGTATCGAGATGACTACCGTAGAGAGAGCCAAGGCAAAAGCCGAACAGATCGTCGGAAAGTCCGTGCGGAAGGCGGCTCACGCAGCGCACAAAGAAACCCTTGCAGCAAAAGGTGCCGCTCTCGAAGCACGAGGAATGATGCGGGGCGCGAAGGAGCACTCCAAGGGTTTCCTCAAGCGCTGACGCAATCATGACATAGGACATCAGGAGCTTCCGCGAAGGCCGCAAGCTGCCAGCTGCCACGTGACGCCCGGTACTCGATTCGCTCGTAGGCTGCAGGCCTGCCCGGTTCGCGGCCGGCCCAGGCCCCAGCCGCGGCTCGACGACGCCACGGCCGGAGGCGTCCTGGTAGACGGGGTTTTCCGCTGGTTACGAAAACGGACGTTCAGATGTGCACAGGCCACCGCAGTACCGTGTCCGGCCGTACCGGCAGGCGCATGCCGTGCAGCACCTCGTGGGGCAGCGGTGTGAGGCGTGCGGCGAGCACGGTCCGGTCCTCGGGAGCGAACCTCGCTTTCTCCGGGCCGAGTTGCCGTCTCTGCACTTCTTGCGGTGGGGAACGTAGGTGCTCCGCAGCTCTCATTGCCCGCCGAGCCGGACCGCAACAACCACGTACAGGCTCGCGGACGTCGTCAGAAGCAGAAAGGCGAGAGCCGTGTGGACAACGAGCCCTCGTCCCGGGGCGAGGTCCAGGTATGTCCGGGCTGCTCGGCTCACCCGGGGGCGGGGGACTCCTCGCGCGGCGTTCGCGTCGGCCTTCTCGATCGCTCGGCGCAGCTTCCCGCGGGATCTCGTCGTCGTGATGCCCAGGCGCACACCATGGGCGTCGCACACCACCACGGTGCGGTGCGGGCCGCCGTACGAAAAGGTCGTGAGCAGGCGGACGGTGGTGATCCGGTTCAGGTCGACGGAGCGTTCGCCGGTCAGCGTGCGTGCGGTCAGGTGCGATGACGAGTGCCGGAACGGGGCTCGTTCCTCGCACAGTTCGGTGAGGAAGACGGGGCCGATGATCCCGCACAGCAGGCCGAGCACGATCGGTGTCCCTTCGGGGACTGCACCGGTACGGGCCAGTCCGTAGCCGGCGAGGGGCAGCAGAAGGACAGCCACCACCAGTCCCGATCCCACGCGCGCACGCGCCACGCTGCGAGTTGTGCTTGCTTCCACTGACTCCCCCGTCTCTACCGAAGGCACCAGCATGCCCGCACGGTGAGTCCTGCCGCACTACCTGTGTCCGGCAATCTTCGACGCAAGAACCCGCCGGTGGCGGGCGCCGTACGTAAAACCGATACCTCCGCCAGATTGTCCATCAGGTCCGTTCTCCCGTTCGTTCCAAGCCTGTTGGGCCTGCCGAGAGGCACGACCTGTTCGGTGTCGGTGAGTTCGCCGGTGATCGCCTGGGTGGCGGCGACCATGGCGGTGAGGGAGACGGTGCCCTCGGCTCCCTCGATGGACGTGACGAGCATCGGTGAGGACGCAGACCGTGGCGCCGCGTTCGTGGGCCCGCCCTGGGCGTGGCCCGGTGCGACAGCCCGACGGCGCTCCTGGCCCGCGCCACCTCCTGGCCGCCTTCACGAACGGCTCGACCTGCGTGCCCAGGTGCAGCCCGCCGCCGACCTGATCCGCTCCGCCACCACGACCGCCGCGCGCCTCTTGCGCGAGGAAGGCCGGGTGGGCACACTCGCCGTCGGCGCACAGGCCTACTGCTGGTCCCAGGGCGGCAGCCCGCTCGAGGACATCCCGGTCCTGACGAAGCCTCGGGAACATCTCCGGCATGTCATCAAGGCGGGCACGCCCATGTGACGTACGCGAGCACCCACGGCACGCTTCGACCGCTGCCGCGGGAGCGTTGCGTGGCGCGTCGCCACCGCTTGAAGGAATGCTCGTCCATGGAGAGCGAGAAAGGCCCTCAGAGAACAAGAAAGCAGAGAACAAGAAAGGCAAGGAGGTCTTCCCACTCCTTGCCACTCTTAACTTATAGCGCACTGGGGGGCTTGCGGCAAGGCCCCCACCATCCCGCACAATCGCTGGCCGAGGCTCGAACCTGCGGAAATGGGAGATCAACGAAGTGCATGTGTTGTTGTCGATCGACGGGTCGCGCGGTGGCGCCGAGCCGGTGGTGGGACCCGCGTCGCCGGTGTGGACGCTCGGTGCCGAGGTGCGCGTGTGCGCACCGTCGGACTTCGCAGACGTGACCTCGGATCGGAGCTGATGGCATTGACCTCCACGACCACCAGTGCGTTCGCACTCCCCGAGCGTCTCGCCTCCAAGGCCGACGCGACCCTGATCGCCGGCGACGAGGCACACTTCGCGGCCATCGCGAGCAGCCTCGACCAGACGATCACCGAACTCTCCGACCGTCTCGACGCCCTGCGCAGGGCCCCCGGCGGCATCGGCCGCGAGGCCATGGACCGGGACTCGAAGATCCACCGGCTGACCGGCCGCCTGCGCGCCCTGCGCCGCTTCGGCCTGGACCTGTGCCTGGGCCGTGTCGTCGGCGCGGACGCCGCCGAGCCCCTTTACATCGGGCGGCTCGGCCTCACCGACAGCTAGGGGCGCCGACTGCTCGTCGACTGGCGCTCCCCCGCCGCCGAGCCCTTCTTCGGGGCGACCCACGCCCACCCGATGGGCCTGGCCAGCCGCCGCCGGTACCGCTGGACCGGCGGCCGGATCAGCGACTACTGGGACGAGGTGTTCACCGCCGACGGCCTGGAGCAACGCGCCGCGCTCGACGACCAGTCCGCGTTCATCGCCAGCCTGGGCAGCAACCGGTCGGCTCGTATGCGCGACGTCCTCGGCACCATCCAGGCCGACCAGGACGCCATCATCCGCGCCGGTTCGCGCGGCGCCCTCGTCGTCGACGGCGGCCCCGGCACGGGCAAGACCGTCGTCGCCCTGCACCGCTCCGCGTACCTCCTCTATTCCGACCCGCGCCTCAGTCACCGTCGGGGCGGTGTGCTGTTCGTCGGTCCGCACCGGCCCTACCTGGACTACGTGGCCGATGTCCTGCCCAGCCTCGGAGAGGACGGCGTACAGACCTGCATCCTGCAGGACCTCGTCGCCGAGGGCGCCGCGGCGACCGTGGAGACCGACCCGGACGTGGCCCGCCTGAAGTCCTCCGCGGACATGGTGCGAGCGATCGAGAAGGCCGTCAGGTTCTACGAGGAGCCGCCCACCCAGGGCATGACCGCCACGACGGCCTGGTCCGACATCTGGGTGAGCGCCGACGACTGGGCCGAGGCCTTCAAGGCGCCGGGGCCGGGCGCTCCGCACAACGAGGCGCGCGAGCAGGTCTGGGAGGAACTGGCCTCGATCCTCATGGACAAGCAAGGCATGAACGAGGACGAGGACGGCGTCTCCCCCGATCTGTTCCTGCGGTCACTGCGGCAGGACCGGGATCTGGTCGCCGCCCTCAACAGCGCGTGGCCGCTGCTCGAGGCCGCCGACCTGGTCTCCGACCTGTGGACGGTCCCCGCCTACCTGCGCATGTGTGCCCCCTGGCTCGACCGCGACGACGTGGCCAAACTGCAGCGCAAGGACGCTCCCCAGGCCTGGACGGTGTCCGACCTGCCGCTCCTGGACGCGGCGCGGCAGCGGCTCGGTGACCCGGAGGCCGCGCGGCGCAAGCGGCAGCACGACGCCGCGGTCGCCGCCGAGCGCGAGCGCATGGCCCTCGTCATCGACGACATCATCTCGGCGGCCGACTTCAACTCGGCCGGCGACGACAGTGAGGGCGCGGTGCGGATGCTGCGCGGGAAGGACCTCCAGGACAGCCTGATCGACGAGAGCGCGCTGCCCACCGCCGACCCGGACCGGCTCGCGGGACCGTTCGCGCACATCGTCGTGGACGAGGCGCAGGAACTGACCGACGCGGAGTGGCAGATGCTGCTCCTGCGCTGCCCGTCCCGGAGCTTCACCATTGTCGGTGACCGCGCCCAGGCGAGGCACGGGTTCACGGAGTCGTGGGAGGAACGTCTGGAGCGGGCCGGGCTCGACCGGATCAAGCAGGCCTCTCTGACCATCAACTACCGCACTCCGGAAGAGGTCATGACGGAAGCCGAGCCCGTCATCCGGGCCGAGCTCCCCGACGCCAACGTGCCGACATCCATCCGCAGCAGCGGCGTCCCCGTCGTCCACGGACCGGTCACGGACCTGGACTCGATCCTCGGCACGTGGCTCGCCGCACACGACGACGGGATCGCCTGCGTCATCGGCGCCCCCGCCTTCCGGGCGTCGTCACGCGTCCGGTCCCTGACCCCGGAGCTGTCGAAGGGCCTCGAGTTCGACCTGGTCGTCCTCGTCGACCCGGAGGAGTTCGGCGACGGTATCGAGGGAGCGGTCGACCGCTATGTGGCGATGACCCGGGCGACGCAGCAGCTCGTCGTCCTGACGAGTTCCTGACCGGGGAGAGGCCGGTGTGACCGCCGGCGCGGGGTGCGTGCCCGAGCCTGCCGCGTACGTGGCGGGCTCGGGCACACCGTCGTATCGGTCGGCGTGCATCAGGTGCGGTCGTCGACGAGATGGACCCGAGGTCCATCAGAGCGTGCCGGGGCATTGCCCCGTACGGCCGCGTGGCCTCCGGTTGCGCGCGCACCCGCCGCGCCGGGGAATGGCGAGGAGAGGAATTCCACCCACGTAAGGAACCCCCATGCAGAACGTCCTCCTCAACAACGGCGTCGAGATGCCGATCCTCGGATTCGGTGTCTACCAGATCCCGCCCGAGCAGACCGAGCAGGCGGTCAGCGACGCCCTCGCCGCCGGCTACCGGTCCCTCGACACCGCGGCCGCCTACGGCAACGAAGAGGCCGTAGGCCGTGCGATCAAGGCCAGCGGCATCCCGCGCGAGGACCTTTTCGTGACCACCAAGCTGTGGATCTCCAGCGCCGGCGAGGAGAACGCCGGGCGCGCCTTCCACACGTCGCTGCGAAAGCTGGGCCTCGACAACCTCGACCTGTACCTGATCCACCAGCCCTTCGGCGACGTCTACGGCTCCTGGCGTGCCATGGAGGCCTTGCACCGCGAGGGCGTCGTCCGGGCCATCGGCGTCTCGAACTTCTACCCCGACCGGCTCGTGGACCTGATCGACCACAACGAGATCACTCCGGCGGTCAATCAGATCGAGACCCACCCGTTCAACCGGCGTACCGCCGACCAGAAAGTCATGCGCGAGCGCGGGGTCCAGATCGAGTCGTGGGGACCCTTCGCCGAAGGCCGCAACAACCTCTTCACCGATCCGGTGCTCAGCGGGATCGGCGCCGCGCACGGCAAATCCGTGGCGCAGGTCGTGCTGCGCTGGCTCATTCAGCGGCGCGTGGTCGTGATTCCCAAGTCGGTCCGCGCCGACCGCATGGCGGAGAACCTCGACGTCTTCGACTTCGAGCTCACCGACGACCAGATGGCGTCCATCGACGCCATGGACACAGGTGAGTCGCTGTTCTTCGACCACCGTGACCCGGAGGTCGTCAGCCGCTTCGGCAAGCTCCAGCCGAACACCTGACCCGCGCGCTCCGACATGGCCCCCGCTGCGCGTCCGGACTCAGGGCATCGACAGGACGACCTTGCCGTGAGCCTGGTGCGTGCGCAGGCGGGCGGCCGCCGTGTTGGCCTGGTCGAAGGGCAGGGTGGTGTCGATGACCGGGCGGATACGTCCCTCTGCCACCGCGGGCAGCACCTGGGGCGTCAACTCGGCCATGACCGCACCGAGTTCGGCCGCGCGTGTGAAGCCGAACGACACCCCGCGCAGGCGCAGGTGCCGGTACGACAGGGCGTCCAGGTCGATGGTGGACCGCGCCTGACCCAGCCGGCCGATGTTGACGACGTGGCCGTCGACGCGGGTGGCGGGCAGGCAGTCGGCGAAGGTCTGTCCGCCGACATGGTCGAGGACCACGTCCACGCCGTCCTGCCCGGTCGCCTCCAGCACCGTCTGCGTCAGATCCTGTTCGTCGGTGACCACGACGACGTCCGCGCCCGTCCGCGTCAGCAGCTCGCGCCTGGCCGCCGAACGGGTCGTGGCGATGACCGTCCCCGCGCCGATCGCCTTGGCGATCTGCACGCCGATGAGGCCGATGCCGGACGAGGCCGCGGTGATCAGCACCGACTGCCCGGCCTGGAAGGAGCCGGCTCTCAGGGCCCCGTGCTCGGTCAGCAGCCCCGTCGGCAGGGCCGCCGCCTCGTCGTATCCGACGCCGTCGGGAATCGGGAGGACGTGCCGGTGATCGGCGAGTACGTACTGCGCGAAGCTCCGCGCTGTCGTGCCCATCACCCGCTCGCCGACGGCCGGACCGTGCACCCCCTCGCCCACGGCCGCGATCTCACCGGCGAACTCGAAGCCCGCCACATACTCCTTGCCCGTGCCGTTCGCGGGGTCGGCCGCGTCCAGCATCGCGGTGTCGGCGTTGTTGAACGCCACCGCCTCGGTGCGTACGAGGACCTGGCCGGGGGCGGGATCGGGTACGGGCACCTCCCGGTACTCCCAGTCCGGGCCGGTGCCGCCGAACAGCGCGGTCATCGTCCTCGGCATGTGTGCGCTCCTTCGTTCAAAGGGACTGCGGGGGTCAACGGCCGCTGGTGCGCGGGCCGTTGTACGTCGCGTCGGAGACCTTCTCCAGCCAGGTGGTCTCCTCGGTGCCGTCGCCGGCGCCCTCCCACAGTGCGAGGTGCTCCATGAAGCGGTCCGGGGTGGCGCCGTGCCAGTGCTCCTCGCCGGGCGGGCACGCGACGGTCTGGCCGGGGTGGGCCTCGAGGATCGTGCCGCCGCGGGTGCCGATCAGTGCGGTGCCGGAGACGACGTGCAGGGTCTGGCCGACTGCGTGGTGGTGCCAGTCGGTGCGGGCACCGGGCGAGAAGCGCACCATGTTCATGCGCATGCGCGAGGGCTCCTCGCCGGAGTAGATGACGTCGAACCAGACGTCTCCGGTGAACCGGTCACCGGGGGCCTTGAAGGTGGCCTGCTGCTTCAGCAGTTCCATGGGGCGTGCTCCTTGGTCGTACGGGTCGGACGGCGCCGGTCGTGCGGGCCAGACGTAGTCGTGGGCGACGTCCAGGTGTTTCAGTTCTCGTCCGCGCTCTGCGCCGCGGATTCGACGATGCTCTTCAGCTGCCCGGCCGCGCCCATCGCGTTGGGCCACCCGGCGTAGAAGGCGAGGTGCGTGATCGCCTCGACCAGCTCGTCCTCGCCGAGTCCGTTCTCCATCGCCAGCTTCAGGTGGAAGCCGAGCTGGTCGGTGCGGTACAGGGCGGTCAGAGCGGTGACGGTGATCAGGCTGCGGTCCCGCGGCGACAGGCCCGGGCGCTCCCAGATGTCGCCGAACAGCACCTGGTCGGTGAGGTCGGCAAGCTTGGGTGCGATGTCGCCGATGGCCTTCCGCGCTGCGGACTGCCTTTCTGCCATGTCGTGCTCCTCGTGGTGCCGATAGCGGCGATGAATGTGGCGCCAGGAACGAGATTGGCACCCTTGCGCGCGCCCACAAAGAGGAGACTTTCGTCCTGGGAGAGGAACATCCTGGGAGGAAACTCTCCCCCTCGGCAGCACAATGTCTCAGTGCTCACGCTCACCGACATCGCCGGGGACCCGCTGGTCCTGACCAGCCGGCTGCGTCTGCGCGACGGTTCGAAGGCCGTACTGCGCCCTCTCGTCCACTCCGACGTCGAGAGCCTGGCCGGCTTCCTCGAGGGACTCTCCCCGGAGTCGAGACGGCTGAGCACCTTCGACGGATACGACCTCGCGGCGGCCGAGAACTGTGGGCAGCGATCACGCGCCACCGGGATTCATTTGCAGTGCATCGGGCTTCAGCCCGCTCGTGAAGCGAATCTGGCGATCGCGCCGCGGAGCGTCACGGCGTCCCTCCCTGCGGAGCAGGGAGGGACGTGTGGTCCTGTGGACTGCTGGTGTGCAGCATCCTGGCTCGCCTCCCGCCCGGCCTTCGCCCCGCGCATCCAGTGATCATTGGCGGGCACGATGGGTCGAACTTGAGCGCGAGCGTCAAACAGGAGGACGATCGTGATCAGTTCAGATCTTCTGGGCCGGTGCCCGTGAGGGTGCACCTAGGGTGACGTTCATGCAGCTGCGGTACGCGTTCCGGCTCTACCCGGAATCGGGTCAACGCCTCGCGTTGGGCCGGGCGTTCGGGTGCGCGCGGGTCGTGTTCAACGATGCGGTGCGTGCCCGGAAGGACGCCCACGCGGCGGGTCTGCCGTATCCGAAGGCCGCCGAGCTGTCCCAGACCCTGATCACCCAGGCCAAGCGGACCGTGGAGCGGTCTTGGCTGGGCGAGGTGTCCTCGGTGGTGCTCCAGCAGTCCCTGCGGGATGTGGAGGCCGCCTACCGGGCGTTCTTCGCCTCCCTCAAGGGTGAGCGTAAGGGCGCGAGGGTGGGTGCGCCGCGGTTCAAGTCGCGCAAGGACTCGAGGCAGTCGATCCGGTTCACGGCCAACGCCCGCTGGTCGATCACCCTGGGCGGCCGGCTGAACCTGCCGAAGATCGGCGAGGTGCGGGTGAAGTGGTCCCGCACTCTGCCCGTGGTGCCGTCCTCGGTCACCGTGATCAAAGACTCGGCGGGCCGGTACTTCGCAAGCTTTGTCATCGACACCGACCCGGTCGCCGACGCCGCGCGGATGCCCGCCACCGACCAGGCCATCGGCATCGACCTGGGCCTGACCCACTTCGCGGTGCTGTCCGACGGCACGAAAATCGACTCCCCGCGGTTCCTGCGCCGGGCCGAGAAGAAACTCAAGAAGGCCGGACGGGAACTGTCCCGCAAGCGGAAGGGCTCGAAGAATCGGGCCAGGGCCCGGCTCAAGGTTGCCCGCGCGCATGCGCAGGTCGCCGATGCACGCAAGGAGTTCCACCATCAGCTCTCCACCCGGTTGATCCGCGAGAACCAAGCGATCGCCGTGGAAGACCTGTCGGTCAAGGGCCTTGCGCGCAGCAAACTGGCCAAGTCCGTCCATGACGCGGGCTGGTCACAGTTCGTGACCATGCTCGCCTACAAGGCGGCCCGGTACGGGCGGACCTTTGTCAAGATCGGTCGGTTCGAGCCCACCAGCCAGGTGTGCTCGACCTGCGGACACCGCGACGGGTCCAAACCCCTGCACGTCAGGGAGTGGACCTGCCCCGCCTGCGGCACCCGGCATGACCGGGATGTCAACGCCGCCAAGAATGTGAAAGCGGCCGCCGGACTGGCGGTAACGGCCTGCGGAGCGAAGGTAAGACCAGAACCCGTTCTGGCACAGCGCGAAGAAACAGGAAGCCACGGAATCCCGGCAGGAAGCCGTGCCGCATAGCGGCACAGCCACCCGCGGGACGGCCAGAATCCTCGCGTTTCGACCCGAGGAGCATGTCAAGACAAATTGCGGCTGGTACTCGAAGACAGGTCCTCCGAGCGCATCGTCGGCCTGTTCGAGCTGAGCCTCGCGCTCACCGCCGGCGACATCGCGCGCTACCGTGCGGCCGGGATCCACCTCTCCGAGCAGACCGACTGCCGCTTCGGCCCCACGCTGGGCGACGCGTACCAGGGCAGCGGGGTGGGCTCGCTCGTCCTGCCGCCCGTCATGGATGCCGTGCGGCGGCTCGGCAGGAGGCGGGTCATCCTCTGGGGTGGTGTCCTCGCCGACAACGCTCGGGCGCTGCGCTTCTACGAGAAGAACGGGTTCCAGCGCGTCGGCCCCTTCACCGGGCCGGACGGCACGCTGTCGCTGGACATGATCCTTTCACTCGCCTGCGCCTGACTCCACAGCCCACCTGACCTGCGCAGACACCGAGGTCGTTCACGGGCCCGGAGCCGGCGGCGGACTCGTCCTCAGGTCCCCGCCTCCACCCCCCTCCTGCACCCATCGCTCTACAAAAGGGGTCCGCCGGTCATACCGGGGGATGACCGGCGGCCGCGTCCGACTACCGCAGGCGTGGGCCGGAGTCCGTCCCGGAGTCTGACATCCGGGCTCCGGAATGCGGCGACGATAGAGGGAGAAATCCTGCTGACTTCCCTGACGTGCCACGGGCACCGCCGGGCGGTCGCCCCTGCCTCCGCCTCCACCCGACGGGAGTCTCTTTCGCCGTGGCTACCTTCCTTTACAAACTAGGGCGCCTTTCCTTCAGGCGGCGCCGCTATGTGGCGCTCCTGTGGGTGCTGCTCCTGGGCGGCATCGGATACGCGTCCTCGGCGGCGCCCGCGCCGCCCGCCGACTCGTTCTCCATGCCGGGCACGGACTCCCAGAAGGCCTTCGACCTGCTCGACGAGCGCTTCCCCGCCGCCAGCGCGGAGGGCGCGACGGCTCGCGTCGTCATCCGTGCGCCGGAGGGCGAGAAGATAACCGACCCCGCCGCGAAGGCGGAGGTCAACCAGCTTGTCGCAGCGCTCGGCAAGGGGCCGCAGGTCGCCGGCGTGGCCGACCCGTACAAGGCGAACGCCGTCAGCAAGGACGGCACCACCGCGTACGCGTCCGTCACCTACAAGGTGATCTCGACGGAGCTCACGGACAAGACCCATGACGCGCTGACGGACGCCACCGACAAGACCCGCGCGGAGGGCTTCACGGTCGAGACGGGCGGTGACGCCGTCCAGGCCGAGCAGGAGATGGGCGGATCGGCCGAGCTCATCGGCATCGCCGTTTCCGCGGTCGTCCTCGTCATCACCTTCGGCTCGCTGATCGCCGCCGGACTTCCGCTGCTGACCGCCATCATCGGCGTCGGTATCGGTGTCTCCGGCATCGCCGCCCTGGGCAGCGTCCTCAACCTCTCGGGCACGACCTCGACGCTGGCGATGATGATCGGGCTCGCGGTCGGGATCGACTACGCCCTCTTCATCGTCTCCCGCTACCGAGCCGAGATCGCCGAGGGCCGAGAACCGGAGGAAGCGGCGGGCCGGGCCGCCGGAACCGCGGGCTCCGCGGTGGTCTTCGCCGGGCTGACCGTGATCGTGGCTCTGGCGGGTCTGTCGGTCGTCAACATCCCCATGCTCACCAAGATGGGCCTCGCGGCCGCGGCCACGGTGGCCATCGCCGTGCTCATCGCGCTCACCATGATCCCCGCGCTGCTCGGCTTCGCGGGCAAGCGCGCCCTGCGCCGCAAGGATCGCAAGAACCTCAAGAGCCGCGCGGACAGCAAGGATGGCAAGGACAGGGGCCTCACGAAGCCGGGCGCCTCGCACGGCACCACGGACGCCGAGAGCACCAAGCCCAACCTCGGCACCCGCTGGGCGCGCCTCGTGCTGCGCCGCCCCGTCACCGTGCTGCTGATCGGTGTACTCGGTCTGGGCGCGGTCGCCGTCCCGGCGACGAGCCTGGAACTCGGGCTGCCCGACGAGGGGACGTCGGCGCCGGACACCACACAGCGCAAGGCGTACGACTTGCTGTCCGAGTCGTTCGGAGCGGGCTTCAACGGCCCGCTGATGGTCACCGTAGACACGGGCGGAACCAAGGACGCCGCAGCCGCCGCCAAGACGGTGGGCACGTCCCTCGCCAAGGTCGACGGCGTGGCGGCGGTCACGCCCGCCTCGGTGAACCCGGCCGGTGACACGGCGATCATCACGGTCGTCCCGACCACGGGCCCGAGTGACCACAGGACCGAGGAACTCGTCAGGACGATCCGCTCGAAGGCGAGCGGTCTGGAGGCGGACACCAAGTCCGATGTCCTGGTCACCGGGCAGACGGCGATGACCATCGACTTCTCGCAGACTCTCGACGACGCTCTCCTGCCCTACTTGGGTCTCGTCGTCGGGCTCGCCTTCCTGCTGCTGATGCTGGTCTTCCGCTCGGTTCTCGTCCCGCTGAAGGCGGCGCTGGGCTTCCTGCTGTCGGTCGCCGCGGCGCTCGGCGCCGTCGTCGCCGTGTTCCAGTGGGGCTGGCTCGCGGACGTCGTCGGCGTCGACCAGCCGGGCCCCATCATGTCGATGATGCCGATCTTCATGATCGGCGTGGTGTTCGGCCTGGCGATGGACTACGAGGTGTTCCTCGTGACGCGGATGCGCGAGGCGTACGTCCATGGGGCCCGCCCCGCCGAGGCGGTCGTCACCGGCTTCAAGCACGGCGGACGGGTCGTCGGCGCGGCCGCGGTCATCATGATCAGTGTCTTCTCCGGCTTCATCATGGAGAACGACGACATGATCAAGATGATGGGCTTCGGGCTCGCCATCGCGGTGTTCTTCGACGCCTTCGTCGTCCGCATGGCCATCGTCCCGGCGGTCCTCGCCCTGCTCGGCAAGTCGGCCTGGTGGCTGCCGCGTTGGCTCGACAAGCTCCTGCCCAACATGGACGTCGAGGGCGAGAAACTGCACAAGTCGCTCGCGCCGTCGTCGTCACGGGCCGCAGAGGACGAGGGCAGGGACAAGGACGAGGAGGAGCGGGAACTGGAGCCGGTACGCGGCTGATCCCACGCGGTGCGGCCCCGTCCGGGACCACTCCCCGCCACAAGCCCGCCGCCCCGGTGACCACGGTCACCGGGGCGGCGGCTTGTCTCAGCTGCGGATCATCGACATCAACTGCCCATGGGTCTCGGCGTCGGCGGCCGCCACAAGTCCCCGCCCCCCGGCCCCGGGCGGGGCGCCGTCGATCCCGGTGACGACGCAGCCGGCGGCCCGGCACAGGGCGATGCCTGCGGCGAAGTGCACACTCCCGGTGAGGTCAGCGCCGTCGGTGATGTACGCGGCGCGCTTGCCGGCCGCGACCCAGGCCAGCGCCAGCGTCGTCGACACGACCCGGGGCCGGAACCGCTCGACGAACGCGGGGTGGGCCAGTAGGTCGACGGCCCGGAAGCCGGGCTGGTTGATGAACGGCGGGTCCAGGTTGACGTCCACGAGCGAGGTGGCGGACGAAGGGGTCAGCGGCTCGTCCACCCCGTCGCGCCGTACCCACGCGCTCGCCCCGTCCGTGAAGAACACCTCGCCGCTGAACGGGTCGGCCACCGCCGCCGCCCCCTCGCGCAGGGCCACGTTGACGGCAACGAGCATGCTGCCGGCGGCGTAGTTCAGCGTGCCGCACAGCGGGTCCACCAGCCACTGGCGCGCGGCGTCGGCCGTACCCTGCTGCCCGCCTTCCTCACCGACCACCGCGTCGTCGGGGCGGGCGGCGCGGATGACGTCGACCATTGCCTTCTCGGCTTCCACATCGGCGGCGGTGGCAAAGTCCCCCGCGCCCTTGTCGATGCGGGTGAGGCGTCGCCCGTACAGACTGCGCACCACATCGGCACCGGCACTCGCGGCGGCTGTCGCGACCACGGAATCGTCAGAACTCGCAGATGAGTTGATCACGCGGTGCAGAGTATCGGGCGGCGCCGGAGACGGCGGCGGGAAGGCCACCGCCGTCTCCGGCACGGGTGCGCGTCGTGTGGTGGACGGGCCGTTACGACGCCACTCGCCGGGTCCCGGCTTCCACAGCGCTCGGCTCCTTCAGGCCCAAGTGGTCGCGCAGGGTGCTGCCCTCGTACTCGGTGCGGAACACCCCGCGTTCCTGGAGCAGCGGGACGACCTGGTCGGCGAAGACGTCGAGGCCGCCGGGGGTGATGTGCGGGACGAGGATGAAGCCGTCGGCCGCGTCCGCCTGGACGAACTCGTCGATGGTCTCGGCGACCGTGGCCGGGGAGCCGACGAAGGACTGGCGGTTGCCGGTCTCGATGACGAGATCGCGGATCGACCACTTGTTGGCGGCCGCGCGCTCCCGCCACTCACGGGCCGTGGCCAGCGGGTCACGGTACATGCGGACCTGGGCGCGGCCGCGTGCGATGGTGTGCTCACCGAGGTCCGGGTCGATGTCGGGCAGCGGACCGTCCGGGTCGTAGCCGGACAGGTCACGGTTCCAGACGAACTCCAGGTGCTTGATCGCGGTGGCGCCGCTGACCTGCTGGCGGCGCACCTCACGGGCCAGCTCCGCCGCCTCCGCGTCGCTCTCGCCGAGCACGAACGTCGCGGCGGGCAGGATCAGGAGCTGGTCGTGCGTACGGCCGTGGCGGGCGAGGCGGCCCTTGACGTCCGTGTAGAACGCCTGCCCTTCCTTGAGGGTGCTGTACCGGCTGAAGATCGCGTCGGCGCTCGACGCCGCGAACTCGCGCCCCTCGTCGGAATCACCGGCCTGGAAGATCACCGGGCGGCCCTGCGGGCTGCGGGGGACGTTGAACTGCCCGCCGATGTCGAAGTGCTGTCCCTGGTGGACGAAGGCGCCGGCCCGGGCGTCGCGCAGGAAGGTACCGCTCTCCCGGTCGGCGACGATCTCGTCCCCGTGCCAGGAGTCGAACAGCTCGCTCGCGGTGGTCAGGAACTCCTTGGCTCGGGAGTACCGCTCGTCCTGCGGGAGGAACCCGCCGCGCCGGAAGTTCTCGCCGGTGAAAGCGTCCCAGGAGGTGACGACGTTCCACGCGGCACGCCCGTCGGAGAGGTGGTCGAGGCTGGCGAACTGGCGGGCGACCTCGTAGGGCTCGTTGAAGGTGGAGTTGATGGTGCCGGTCAGCCCGAGGTGCTCGGTGACCGCGGCGAGGGCGCTGAGGATCGTGAAGGTGTCGGGCCGCCCCACGACGTCCAAGTCATAGATTTCACCCCCCTGTTCACGCAGGCGCAGGCCCTCGGCCAGGAACAGGAAGTCGAACTTGGCCCGCTCGGCGGTCTGCGCGAAGTGCGCGAAGGAGCTGAACTCGACGTGGCTGCCTGCCTTCGGGTCGCTCCATACGGTGGTGTTGTTGACGCCCGGGAAGTGGGCCGCGAGGTGGATCTGCTTGCGAGGCATGTTGTCGGTGGTCCCTCCGGCTCAGACGGTGGCGGTGGCGGCGTAGCGGTTGGCGGGGCGTGTGAGCCCGAGGAGTCCGCGCAGGGTGTCGGCCTCGTACGCGCTCCGGAACGCTCCGCGCCGCTGCAGTTCGGGGACGAGCCCTTGGGTGATCGCGGGCAGGTCGTGGCCGACGACGCCGGGACGCAGCCGGAATCCGGTGAGGCCCGCCTGCTGCAACTCCTGCAACAGGTCGGCCAGTTGAGAGGGAGTGCCGGCAAAGATGCGGGCGTCACTGGTGTACGTGTAGCCCGCCAGGCCGTCGAGCCGTTCGCGCCGTGCCGCCGCCGCGGCCGGGTCGTCGTCCAGGAAGACCACCAGGTCCCCGAAGACGTGGACGGACTCGTCCGCCCGTCCGGCCGCGGCCTGTGCCGTACGGATCTCGTCGAGGACGGCACGCGCCTGATCCGCGTCGTGCGGGGTCACGAATCCGATGTCGGTGGAACGCGCGACGAGTTGGAACGGCACGCTCTTGTGGGCCAGGGCGCTGACGACCGGCTGGCCCTGGGGCGGCCTGGGGGTGATCGAGGGGCCTTTGACGCTGAAGTGCCTGCCCTCGAAGTCGATGTAGTGCAGCTTGTCGCGGTCGATGAAGCGGCCGGTGGCGACGTCCCGGATCTCCGCGTCGTCCTCCCAGCTGTCCCACAGCCGCCGCACCACTTCGATGTGGTCGGCCGCCTCGTCGAAGAGGTCGCCCGTCAGCTCCTTCACCTCCGGGCTGTCCAGGTCCTCGATACGGAGGGCGGGAAACGTACGGCGTCCGAAGTGCGCGGCCTCGTTGCGGCGGGCCGAGACCTGTACGCGCAGTCCCGCGCGCCCGGAGCTCACATAGTCGAGCGTGGCGATCGCCTTGGATATGTGGAACGGCTCCGTGTGTGTGGCCACCACGGTCGGGACGAGACCTATGTGCCGGGTCAGCGGGGCGACGCGGGCGGCGATGAGGACGGCGTCGAGGCGCCCGCGGACCTGGTCGGTGCGGGCATCGGGCTCCGTGAAGTGCGAGGACTGTGGCCCGAGTCCGTCCTCGATGGTCACGAAGTCGAGCAGCCCGCGCTCGGCCTCCTGGACGAGGTCGGCCCAGTAGCGGGCGGTGAACAGCTCCCTGGGCCGGGACACTTGCTCACGCCAGGCGGCCGGGTGCCAGCCGGCGCCGTCGAGGGCAACGGCGAGGTGCAGCACGGGGGTTGAAGAGGGCAGCAAAGAAGACGAGGACACGAAAGGGTGCCTTCCTGATCGACCGTACGAGATGAGCGACCCTCAGGCGGAGGGTGCGACGGCGAAGAATCCGATCAGGAACAACAGAGCGCGCCGGCGACGCGCTGGAGGTCGATGTGGGCGCGGGTGTACAGGTGCACTTGGCGGTACGGGGCAAGGACCAGGGCACACAGGCGGGACACCTGGGTCATGACCGCCCTCCCTCATCGCCGGCACACTGCATTGTCACCAAGAACGGTCCGCCCCCGCTGTCTGTTCCCGCTTCCGGCCCGAATCTCGCACGGATCCGGTCGTGTTGGTACCGGGAAAGGCCACGACTCGAAATCGGGAAGGGGTACGACTCCCCGGGCGGATCAGTCCTCGGCGCGATGAAGCCGGATCTCACGGTTCACGAAGAGGTGCACGTATCCGCACTTCCAGCAGATCAGGCCCGTCGCCGTCTCGTCCGCCCACGCCAGCTTCATGAACTCCATGCCGGTGCTGTTGAGCTTGATGCCCCGCTCACGGAAGAGTTCGCTGCGGCAGACCTGGCAGGTGATCCACATCTCCCCCAGCGACGCGCGTACCGGCTTGGCCATGTTCGTACTCCCCCGAGTCCGTCCGCCCACCCCGAACGGGGCAGCATGATCACCCTACCGCCCGGTAGCGCGTGACACCCCCACAGGCTTCATCTGCCCGACTGCGGGATGCCGTCGGCGAGTTGACCAGCGAGATGCGACCTGCGACATCAGCCGCTCTGCGCCAGGGAACCGACCCAGTCCTCGACGGTGACGACCTCCGCCCACTGCGGGAACAGTTTCCCGATGAGGAACCGGTGCACCTCCGGGTCGAGGTCGAGGCAGGCGTCCGACAGGACGGTGAGGCCGAAGTCCAGGTCATTGGCCTGGCACAGGGTGTGCAGCACCACGGCGCTGGTCGCGATGCCCGCCAGGACAAGGCTGTTGATGTCGCGAGCCCTGAGCACCGAGTCGAGGTCGCTGCCCGAGAACGCGCTCGCCCGTCTCTTGGTGACCACGATGTCGCCCGGCCGGGGCGCCACGTCGTCGTGGATCTCGGTGCCGGGATCCCCCTCGGTGAACAGGCCCGCCTGCAGAACGGTGGCGAGCGTTCTGTTGCGCGGGCTGACTTCGGGCTGACCCGGCCGTAGCCGCATGACCACGTAGATCACTGGAATGCCCGCCGCGCGGGCGCCCGCGATCGCCCCTTTCAGGCGAGCCAGATAACCGGATCCGTCGTCGGCGATGCGGACGACGTCCCGCTGGATGTCCATCACGAGCAGAGCGCTGTTCGCCTTCACCATGCTTGTCGTCTTCACCATGCTTGCCGGTCCCTTCCCTCACGGAGGCCATCGAGCGGGGCCTCCATGCAATCAGAAGAGCGCGAGAAGCAGGGTCCAGTGCGATGAAGGGTTCACCGCCTACCGGATGCGGTGTCCGAACCACACTGTGCCGCGAGGTGGCGCCAGGGCCGTGAACCCGAATCGGCCGGTGTGCCGTCCAGGACGCGGGCCGCGCATGTGGCCGGTTCGAGGATGACCGTGGCCAGGCTCGCCCACCGCTGCCCCTCGGGAAGTTTCATGTCGGGCAGGCAGGTGAGAGCCGCCTCGCCCTCTCCCGATATGAGGAGACCGACAAGGTCGTCGGGCGACTGCGGCAGAGCCGTGGGCGCCAGGCGCTTGCGGATGAGGTCGTAGCGCTCGCCGGAATCGGGCTGGTAGAGCCACGTCTTCTCCCCGGCCGCAGGGGCCGGCGTGAGGAAGTGGTTGGTGCGCACGAGCGTGCCCCGGTCGGAATCCACCGCGAACACACCCTCGGGACTCAGGTCGAGGAGTACGGACTCGGAGGTGTCGAAGAGGGCGAACGATCCCGACGAGGCGATCGGAGCGTCGCGCACGATCTCCACGGCCTCCGCCACGCTCCCGGCTTCCTCCAGGACGACGGCGGCCAGGACGTGCATGGGGACGCCACCGACGCCGTCTCGGCGGTGGCCGAGGATGTTGAAGTGCAGTGCGAGGCCTGCGCTGTTGATGCCGATCTTGCCGAGGATGCCGTGCTCGGTGAGGCCGACCACGTCGTGGGTGCCGCCGCGGGACTCCAGGGTGTGCCAGTAGGGGTTGAGCTCGACATGCCAGTCCCAGGTCTGGATGCCGAAGGTGCCGACGGTGCCGGCTGCGCCACCCGTGCGGCGGACGATCGTCGAGCATTCGCCGGGTGGGACGGTGGCGCTGCGAGCGAGTATCTCGGTGCGTGCGTTGAGCGCCGCGATGCGCCAGACGTCGGCACCGGCGCCGTGTGCGATGCCCTCGATCTCCGCCCGCGCGCGGGGGCGGAACGCGTCGATGACATCGAGCGCACGCTCGGCGTCGTCGCGGACCTCCTGCGGGCTGATGCCGCCGAGCCGGAAGAAGCGGTCGTAAGCGGCGATCCCTCCGGGAAGGGTGTCGCGCAGTCGCTCACCGCGGGCGGCTCCGCGCGCGAACGGGTCGGACGACGCGACCTCGACGTGGAGGCGTTCGGCGGGGCGGGCGATCATGACGGCGTTCTCCTCGCAGGGTGGGGGGATGTCGGGGCGCGGGGATGTAGCTGCCGCGCGTCGGTCACGCGCCCGCTTCACGGGTCACCGCGCGACGCCGGGTGCGCCCCAACACCCCGTACACGACGGCGGAGACCACGAGTCCCGCGACGAGGGACAGGTTCGCGCCGCCGAGCGACGACGCGACGGGGCCGGTCCAGAAGCTCGTACTCACGCACAGGACTCCGGCGAGAGCACCGGCGAGGAACGCCGCCACTCCCGCCCGGTGCACGCCCGCGTCGTACCAGAACGGGCTGCCGCGCCGCTCGTCGAGGAGTTGCGGGCCGTCGTAACGGTTGCGGCAGATCCAGATGTCGGCGACGTACACGCCGACCGCGGGCCCAGTGACCACGACTACGAGTTCGAGCATGGTGTTCACGCTGGTCAGGAAGTCGAAGACGAGGAGGGCGTACAGCGTCATCGCCGTGGCCAGGATGCCGATGATCAGGACGGCCGGGATCCGGCCGAGACGCACGCCGATGGACTGGAGGGTGAGACCCGCGCTGTACGCGGTCAGGCCGTTGTTGGCGACGGTGTTGAGGACGACCGCGATGACGAACACCGGGATGAACCAGCTCGGGAGGATCCCCTCGAGCGCCGCCTCCGGGTCGCTCATGTCGAGCGTGGTGGCGGCCAGGGCGCCTACGCCGGTGAAGAGCACGCTCGGCAGGAAGGCCCCGAGCGCCGTCCATCCCGCCACCGCCATCGGCTTGCTGTCGCGCGGCAGGTATCGCGCCAGGTCAGGACTGTTGCTGTACGAGAGGGGGGTGGACGCGATGATCGCGAAGCCGCCGACGAGCGTCACCCAGAGCTGCGCGCCGTGCAGGGACTCGGCGGGCCGGTAGGACCAGTCGGTGTGTCCCAGTACGTAGCCGCTGACGACGACGAACACGACGGTGAGGGCGACGCTCAGCACGGAGTACAGGCGCACGATCGTGGCGTGGCCGTACACGCTGACCACGAGGGTGGCCGCGGCGATGGCGCAGATGATGACGCCGTCGAGCACGGGACTGTCGGGGGCGCCGAGCCGCCGGGCGAGCCCGAACGCGGCGACCGAGGCTGCGGACCAGTTCAGCGCCAGATAGGCGGCGGAGATCAGCCAGCCCGTGAGCGCGATGACGGCCTTGTTCCCGAGGACTCCGTACATGGCCCGGGAGACGACCGAGCCCGTGGTGCCCGCGGCCGGCCCGCTGACGGCGAGGACTCCGGTGAGCGCCCACAGCAGGTTGCCGGCGACGATCACCGCCAGCGCCTGTCCGAGGGTGAGGCCCATCAGGACCAGCGCCGCGCCCACGACGAGGCTCAGGTAGCTCACGTTGGGCGCCGCCCACACTGCGAACAGCTCCCGGGGCCGGCCGTGCCGCTCCTCCTCCGGGATGTAGTCGATCCCGTGCGCTTCCAGCTGTCCGGCCTGTTCCACGGCCGTGGCCGTGTCACCGCCGGCGGTGGCTGTCAGGTCTCTGGTCGCCATCGCGTCCTCCCATGAAGCGTCACGGCATGACCGATCGACCCTATTGGCCGCATGCCCAATAGGGGAGATCTAATAGCGGAGGGTCGCGAGACGTCAAGGGTTCACCGGAAATACGTTCGCGGTACAACGGCAGCCGCACCGTCGATACGCCATGTTCAGGACGCGCCCGGACCCCGACGGGCGCCTCGGCCCTGACGCCCGCGGGACGAAGGACACCTCACGGACCGCGACGACGGAGGCGCCCGCGAAAGCTGCCGTCGCCGCCCGACCGGCCTGAGACACGAGAGCCGCCAGCCGCCAGAGCCGCCAGCCAGGGAACGAGCCGACGTCTGCCGCTCGGCATGCGACGGCTCGCTCCCCGACCTGGCGGCCCCGTGCGTGGCGTGGGGTTACGCGGCCGGCTTGCCCGGCTGGTCGTGGGTCGAGCAGTGGATTCCGCCGCCGCCACCCGCGATGGTGTCGATCTTCACGGGCACGATGTCGCGCGTCGGGAAGTGCTCCTGGAGGATCCCCCTCGCACGGTCGTCGGCCCGGGTGTCACCGAAGCGCGGCATGAACACCGCGCCATTGGCGATGTAGAAGTTCGCGTACGTCGACACGAAGTCGTCGCCGGTTCCGGTGATCCTGTCGAGGTCCGGCTGGGGCAGGTCGATGACTTCCAGGCGCTTGCCGCGGGCGTCCGTGGCCTTCTTGAGGACCGACCTGGCCTGGTCTGCCGAGCGCGACCAGACGTCCGGCGGGCTGCCGGGAAACGCCTGGTCCACGAGGACGACCCCCGGGGCGGTGAACCTGACGAGGCTGTCGACGTGCGCGTCGGTGATGTCCTGTCCGCGGACTCCGGCCAGCCAGAGCACCTTCTCGACGCCCAGAGTGCTCTTGAGCTCGGCCTCGATCTGATCGCGGCTCTTCCCGGGGTTGCGGTTCTTGTTGACCACCGAGCTCTCGGTGACGAGCAGGGTGCCCTCACCGTCGGTCTCGAAGGAGCCGCCCTCGGCGACGAGCGGGGCCTTCGAGCGGGCGATGCCGTACTTCTCCAACAGGAGCCGGCCGACCTGCGCGTCGTTGCGGTGCTCCTGCTTGCCGCCCCAGCCGTTGAAGTTGAAGTCGACACCCAGCAGTCGGTCGTCGGACTCATCGACGAACACCGGGACGATGTCGCGCGCCCACAGGTCGTCCACCTCGAGGGGGATGACCTCGACCTGGGAACCGCAGGCCCGCTGGGCGGCGTCGACCTGCTCCGGCCGTGCCATGAGCACCACCGCCTCGTACTCCGCCACGGCCCGCGCCACGCGAGCGATGTCCGCACGCACGGCGGGCAGATCCTCGAACCACACCGATTCCAGCGCGGGCCACGACATGAACGTGCGGGTGTGGCTGTCCCACTCCGCTCCGAACCTGCGGCCCGAGGCCTTCGCCCCGCTCCCGGAGGGCGAGGACGCGGAGGAGGTCAGGTCGTCACCGGGATTGCAGGCCGCGGCTCCGAGGGCGAGCGCACCGAGGCCGGCGAAGGATCGCAGGACGCTGCGACGGGACATGGGGGGATGGGGCACTGAGAACTCCGGAATTCAGCTGACGGGCCACTTTCAGGATTGCTGGATCCTGCATCGTGGAGCCCTGGGGACAGAAAATATCCGACGCCGGTTGCCGTTTCGGCTGTCTGGGCGCGCTTTCAGGTGGTCTGGATGCGATTTCGGATACCTGCGTGCATGGGGGGCTACGGCACGGGTTCGTGCATGGTGGAGCAATGGATGCCGCCGCCTCCGCCCATGAGGCGGTCGACGTCGAGCTGGATCACTTCGCGCCCCGGGAACGCGTCGGCCAGGGCCTGGCGGGCGGCGTGGTCTTTCGCCCGGTCCCCGAACTGGGCTGTGACGACAGCGCCGTTGACGACATGGAAGTTGAGATACGAGTCGACGAACTGAGAGCTGCGCGAGCGGACGGTGTCGGGGCCGTCGACCTGGATGACCTGGAGTCTTCTCCCCCGGGCGTCGGTCGCACCGGACATGATCGCGAACTGTTCGCGCGCGTCGCGGGCCCAGACGTCCCCCCTGTCGTCGGGCGGCAGCTGCACCATGACGACGCCGGGACGAATGAAGCGGGAGGTGACGTCGATGTGGTTGTCGGTGATGTCCCGGCCGCGGACGCCGGGGACCCAGATCATCTTTTCGGCGCCGTACGCGTGCAGTACGGCCTCCTCGATTTCCGTCCGGCTCATTCCGCGGTTGCGGTTCTTGTTGACGAGGCTGCTCTCGGTGGCCATCACCGTCCCGTCACCGTCGGTCTCGATCGACCCGCCTTCGCCGACGAAGTCCGCCCATTTGAAGTCGAGTTCATCGAATTCGGCGACCCACTCGGCCACGGCGGCGTCGTCCCGATGGGTCTGCTTGTGACCCCATCCGTTGAAGTTGAGACCTACGGCGTCACGGTTTCCCCGGCCGTCGCGTCGGAAGACGGCGCAGATGTCGCGCATCCAGAGGTCATCGGTGGGGATCGAGGTGATGACGGTCACGTCCCGCCCGCAGGCAGTCCGGGCGTCCTCGGCGGTGTCCTCGTCCGGGGCACACATGATGACGGGCTCGTAGGCGGCGACCGTGCGGGCGATGAGAGCGATGTCCTGCTGGACTCCGCGCAACTGGCGGCCCCAGATGGATCTGCTCGCCGGCCAGGACATCCAGGTCCGCACGTGCGGGACGTCGTCCGCCGGTACGTGCCATCCGTCATCGGCCGTGTTGTCGTAGCCGGCCTGACGCGAGGGGCTCGCCCCGAAGACCGCGTCGAGCAGACGCCTGCCCAGGGGAGGTTCGTTCATGGGGGGCTCCACATCAAGTGCTGTGTATCGAGCGGCTGTTGAGGCGCAGGAGTCGCAAAGAGCGGCGGTCGGCGACAGGGAACCTGCCGGGGCCTCACATGGGACGGGCCGGAAGCCTCGACGGCGATCACCGATCGCCCCACGTCGCGACGGGAGTCGTCGGCCCGCGGCGCCTAGGCGGCTGCCGCACTCACCCGTATCCCCCGGGGCGCAGGACGCGACCCGGGCAGGGAGCGAGCCGAGCGACTCGGTGTCACCATGCCCCCATTGTGACACTGACTGGATTTTCAGTCAAAGAGCCATGCCGGGCTCCGCGCGCCCAGCGAATCGGTGAGGCTCGACGCCTCTTCGTACAGTCCAGCGGATCAGCCCGGCGGATCAGCCCTGCGCATCGGGCAGCAGCTCGCGCTCCAGAGCGGCGGCCACATGTGACCTGGCCTCGGCGGTGGTGAGCAGACCGGCGAGCCAGCGCCCGCTCAGCCCCTCCACCAGTGAGGTCAGCCGGACCGCGGCGGCGCGCGAGTCCACCGAGGCCGGGATGTCGCCCTCGTCCTGACCGTCCTCGATCACCTCGGCCAGCTCGACGAGCCAGCGTTCGGTCAGCGTCGCCAGGACCGGCCGCAGCCCCTCGTCGAAGGTGGCCGCCGCTCGCACCTCGCCCCACACCGCGGAGTTCTCCCGCACCGCCCGGTCGTCCTGGAACTCCCCGACCAGCAGCCGGAGCAGCAGCTCACGGACGGGGGCGTCATCGTCGTCGGCGACGCCCGCATACCCTTCGGCGCGGTCGTTGACGTACTCCAGCGCGCTCGTGACCAGGCCCGACCGGTCACGGAAGTGGTAGTAGATCAGGGTCTTGGACACACCGGCCTCGGCGGCGACCTCCTCGACCCGCAGTCCTCTCACTCCCCGCAGGGCGATCACTCGGCAGGTGGCTTCCAGCAGCTTGGCGCGTCGAGTACTCACGCCCGTACTGTAACGAGCAGGTCAGGGCGCCGGCGCGACGCACACCGCCGGGGCGGGCCACACCTACCGGCGTTCCAGCCGCCCCAGTTCGGCGTCGACGGCGTCGAGCATCAGCTCGCGGGCGTGCTCCAGCGGGAGGATGCCGCTGAGCCAGCGCATGCTGATGCCCTCCACCAGAAGCGTCAGCCGCTCGGCGGAGGTGGCGAGGGTCGTGACGGTGGCCATCGGCCGTACCTGACCGAGCAGTTCGGAGATCTCCTGCACCCAGACCAACGTCGCCCTGGCCAGGTCTTCCCGCAGATCGGGGTCGAAGATGGCGCTGGCGCGCAGCTCGCCCCACGCGGTGCTGTTCTCGCGTACGACCGGATCGTCCTGGAGCTCCAGGAGAAGGGTGCGCTCCAGCTCCTGACGCGGGGTCAAGGGCTCGGCGTCCGCGTCGCGCTCCGTGGTGTAGCGCTCGGCGCGGTCATTGATGAACTCCAGGGTCCGGCGCAGGATCCCGGCGCGGTCCTTGAAGTGGTAGTAGATGAGCGCGGTGGACACCCCGGCCTCGGCGGCCAGCTCCTCCACCCGCAGCCCGCGCACTCCGCGGCGGGCGATGACCCGCGCGGCTGCCTCCATGATCGCTGTTCTACGGTCGCCCACGATTCCTACCCTAACCGCTTTCGACGGCTGAACCTCACCTCATATTGACTGAAACTTCAGTCACGGGCACCATGCAGTCCCATCCCCTCCCCTATCCCGCGCGCGCCGCACGCAGCCCCCTGTCCGTCACACCCCGAGAGAGCCACCGCATGACCTCCGACCGACGTGCCGCGCCACCCGCCTTCCAGGCCCTGTCCGCGGACGATCCGCACGAGATCGGCGGCTACCGACTGTGCGCCCGGCTCGGCTCGGGCGGCATGGGCCACGTCTACCTGGCCTTCACACCCGGAGGCCGGCCGGTCGCCCTCAAGGCGGTACGCCCGGAGCTCGCCGGGGACACCGCCTTCCGCCACCGGTTCGCCCAGGAAGTGACGAACACGCAGCGCGTCCACGGCCTGTACACGGCGCCGGTGATCGACTCCGGCACCGACGCCGCGACACCTTGGCTGGCCACCGCCTACGTGCCCGGCCCCTCGCTGCACGAGGTGGTCCACCGGCACGGTCCGCTGCCCGTTCCGACGGTGCTGCTGCTCATGGCCGGCATCGCCGAGGCGCTCCAGGCGATCCACGCCGCCGGCGTGGTCCACCGCGACCTCAAGCCCGCCAACGTACTGCTGGCCTCCGACGGCCCACGGGTGATCGACTTCGGCATCGCCAGAGCCGCCGACGCCGTCGCGCTCACCAGCGCGGGCCTGCAGATCGGCACACCCGCCTTCATGGCCCCCGAGCAGGCCCTGGGCGCAGCCGCCACACCCGCGACGGACGTCTTCGCGCTCGGCGCGCTCGCGGTGTACGCGGTCTGCGGCGCGCCCCCCTTCGGCAGCGGCCCCGAGTCCGCGGCCCTGTACCGCGTGGTGCACGAACAGCCCGACCTCACGCACGTACCGCCCGAACTGCAGAACCTGCTGTGGCAGTGCCTGGCGAAGAACCCCGAGGATCGGCCCACGACCGGCGCCCTGATCGAGGCCGTGCGCCACCATCCGGCCGCGGGCGCGCAACTGAGGTTCACCGACGGCTGGCTGCCGCACCCGATTCGAGCCGACATAGCCGGCCGCAGCGATCTGCCCGAACCACTCCAGCCGTCACACGCGCAGCCCACGATCACGGCCACCCCCACGGCCCCGGCCCGCACGGACACCGCCGTCACCGCACAGCCCGCACCGCCTCCTGCGCCGGCCCGGCGCAGGAGGCGCCGGCGCTGGGTCGTGCCGACGGTGACAGTGGCCGTCCTGGTCGCCGGAGCGACGGCCTACCGCCTGAGCGACTCGCACGGGGGCCCGTCGAAGGCCAACGGCCCCGGCGGGCGCGACCGGAGCTCGGCCCCGCCCGCACGGCCGCACTCTTCACCGCCCTCGAAGTCGACCGCCTCGCCAGGTGCCGGATACCGGCAGGTGTACGCCGAGACCGAGCTGACCTCCCCCGACCCGAGCTACGAGTTCGACCTCGGCAACGGCACGGTCTCCCCCGAGTCCACCGCCGCCTGGTACCTGGCACGCACCGCCGACGCATTCGAGTTCCCCGACGACAGCGACGCCTACATCGCCTACGACGACACGCTCTCCCCCGGCGGCTGCGAGGAGGGCATCGACAGCGAGCCGGTCACCACGCTGAAGTTCGATGACCTGGAGGAATGGCGTCCGTTCTGCATCCGCGGCGCCAACGGCAAGGACATCGCGATCGTGCATCTCATCGATGCCCCGACGACGAGCGAGTCCGTGACGGTCTCCGTCCGTCACTACCGCAGGACCACCTGACGAACGGCTGCTGGACCCGTCCGACGCGCATGCGCCGGCCGTCCCGCGGCCCCGCCCGGCGAATGCTCGTAGAAGCCGGCGAATGCTCGCAGAAGTCGCGTCAGACACCTTGACTGATTTTTCAGTCAGTGACATCTTCAGGTCAGCACCAGATGAACCGCCACAGAGAGCGACTCACCACCATGCACTTCGACGACGCCACCGCCCACGAGCCCGCCCAGGGCAGATCCACGGAGCCGCCGGTATGCGGCTGACCCCGACGGAGCGCGACCGGCTGCTGCTGTTCGGTGCCGCCGAACTGGCCCGCGCCCGACGCGCCCGCGGTCTCCGCCTGAACGTGCCCGAGGCGACCGCGCTCATCGCCGACACGGCGTGCGAGGCAGCCCGTGACGGCGCACGCCTCGCGGAGGCCGTCGCCGCCGCGCGCGAGGCCCTCGGGCCCGATGACGTCCTGCCCGGCGTCCCGGATGTGGTCACCGAGATCCACGTCGAGGCGGTCTTCGACGACGGGACCCGGCTGGCCGTGGTCAGCGATCCGTTCGGCGGCGGCAGACTGGGGGCGCAGGCGCCCGGCGCCGTCCTGCCCGCGGCGGAGGCACCGGCCGGGCAGCCCGCTCCGGTCCGGACGGTCACCGTCCGCAACACCGCCTCCGTACCGATCAGCGTCACCTCGCACTTCCACTTCTTCGAAGCCAACCCCCGCCTGGACTTCGACCGGGCCGCCGCCTTCGGGATGCGTCTGGCCATGCCGGCCGGAGCGTCCACCCGGTTCGCGCCGGGCTCCGAGAGCGAGGTCGGGCTCATCCCCATCGGCGGCGACCGCGTCGTGATCGGGTTCGCCGGTCTGGTCGACGGACCGCTGGACGCGCCGGGCGCCCGTCGCGACGCTCTGATCCGCGCGGCCGCCTGCGGATATCTCGGCGCCAGGCCGGACGACGACCAGGAGGCCTCCTCGTGAGCACCACCATCGATCCGCAGGAGTACGCCGCCGTGCACGGCCCGCGCGCCGGCGACCGGGTCCGCCTCGGCGACACCGGACTCGTCGTACGGGTCGAGTCCGACTCGCAGGCCCCGGGGGACGAGTTCCTGGCCGGCTTCGGCAAGACCGCCCGCGACGGACTGCATCTGAAGGCCGCCGCCGTCCGTGAGACCTGCGACGTCGTCATCAGCAACGTGCTCGTGATCGACGCGGCGCAGGGCATCCGCAAGACGTCGATCGGCATCCGGGAGGGGCGCATCGCCTCCGTCGGCCGCGCGGGCAACCCGGACACCCTGGCCGACGTGGATGTCGTCGTCGGCACCGGGACGACGATCGTCTCCGGAGAGGGCATGATCGCCACGGCGGGTGCGATCGACACGCACGTGCACCTGCTGTCGCCGCGCATCATGGAGGCTTCGCTCGCCTCCGGCGTCACCACGATCATCGGCCAGGAGATCGGGCCCAGCTGGGGCGTCGGGGTCAACTCGCCCTGGGCTCTGCGGCACGCGTTCAACGCCTTCGACGCCTGGCCGGTCAACATCGGCTTCCTGGGCCGGGGTTCGTCCTCCGAGCCGGCGCCCCTGGTGGAGGCGCTCGCCGAGGGCGGCGCCTGCGGCTTCAAGGTGCACGAGGACCTCGGCGCGCACACCAGGGCGCTCGACACCGCGCTCCGGGTCGCCGAGGAGCACGACGTCCAGGTCGCCCTGCACACCGACGGCCTGAACGAGTGCCTGTCGGTCGAGGACACCCTCGCCGTCCTCGAAGGGCGCACCATTCACGCCTTCCACATCGAGGGATGCGGCGGCGGTCATGTGCCCAACGTGCTGAAGATGGCAGGCGTACGGAATGTCATCGGTTCCTCGACCAATCCGACCCTCCCCTTCGGCAGGGACGCGGTCGCCGAGCACTACGGAATGATCTTCAGCGCGCATGCCCTGCAGCCGGACCTCCCGGGCGACGCCGCCATGGCGCGGGACCGGATCCGGGCGGGAACCATGGGCGCCGAGGACGTGCTGCACGACCTCGGGGTCATCGGCATCACCTCGTCCGACGCCCAGGGCATGGGCCGGGCCGGGGAGACGGTGCGCCGCACCTTCGCCGTGGCCGGGAAGATGAAGGCCGAGCTCGGCCCGATGGAGGGCGACGGAGACGACGACGACAACGCGCGCGTGCTGCGCTACATCGCCAAACTGACCATCAATCCGGCGATCGCCCACGGCCTGTCCCACGAGGTCGGCTCGATCGAGAGCGGAAAGCTCGCGGACATCGTGCTGTGGTGGCCCGACTCGTTCGGCGCCAAGCCGCAGATGGTCCTCAAGGCGGGCTTCCCCGCCTACGGGGTGACCGGCGATCCCAATGCGGCCGACGACCGGTGCGAACCACTCGTCCTCGGCCCGCTGTTCGGCGGACACGGGGCGACCGCGGCGGATCTGTCGGTGGCGTTCGTCAGCCGGGCCGCCGCCGAGTCCGGCTCCTTCGGCCGGCCGTACGACGCGCTGGCGACCCGGCGCCGGCGGGTGGCCGTGCGCGGCACCCGCGGGATAGGCCCGGCCGACATGGTGAACAACGCGCGCCTGGGCGAGGTCCGGGTCGACGCCGACAGCGGGCTCGTCACGCTGGACGGGGCACCGGTCCGCTCGGAGCCGGCGTCCGAAGTGCCGCTCAACCGCCTGTACTTCCTGTAACGCACCGAGACCGACCAGTCCAGAACCGCCGAGACCTTTCGGGTCCCATGACCTGACTGAATTTTCAGTCATATTCCATCTACTGCGAACCCGGATGAATCCGGAGAGGGAGAACCCTGATGACCTTCCGTATGCCCGCCGAGTGGACCGAGCACGAGCGCTGCCTGATGGCCTGGCCGACCCGCCCCGACCTGTGGGGCGACGTCCTGGACACCGTCAAGGGTGAGTACGCCGAAGTGGCCCGCGCCATCGCCGAGTTCGAGCCCGTGACCATGGTCGCGCCGCCCGGCCACGCAGCCGAGGCCCGCGAACGCTGCGGCGAGGACATCGAGGTGATCGAACTGCCCACCGACGACTCGTGGTTCCGTGACTCCGCGCCGCTGTTCGTACTCGACCCCGACGGCCGCCGGGCCGGCGTGGACTTCCGCTTCAACGCCTGGGGCGGCAAGCACCACCCGTACGACGCCGACGACCGGATCAGCGCTCTGCTGCTCGAACGGCTGGGTGTTCCGGCCGACCGCTCCGAGATGATCCTGGAGGGCGGGGCGATCACCGTGGACGGTGAGGGCACGCTGATCACCACCGAGCAGTGCCTGCTCCACCCCAACCGCAACCCCGGTCTGACCAGGGCGGAGATCGAGACGGAGCTGAAGGCCCGGCTCGGTGTCACCAAGGTGATCTGGCTGCCGTACGGCGGGCTCCTGGACACCGAGACCGACGGTCACGTGGACGGCGTCTGCGCGTTCGTCGCCCCCGGCAAGGTCGTCGTGCAGCTCCCCGATGATCCCGAGCACCCCGACTACGCGCGGATGCGCGCCAACCGGGCGGTCCTCGAGGCCACGCCCGACGCGACGGGGCGGACGCTGGAGATCGTCGATCTGCCGCAGAGCGCGTTCGTCGAGGTCGGGGGAGCGCCGGTCGAGGTCGGTTACCTCAACTTCTACGTGGCCAACGGCGGCGTGGTCGTACCGGTCGCCGGGCTGCCCCAGGACGCGCAGGCCCTGGAAGTCATCGCGGAGGCCTGTCCCGGGCGCAAGGTCGTCGGCGTGAACGCGCGCGTGATCGCCCACGGCGGCGGCGGCGTCCACTGCATCACCCAGCAGGTCCCCGCGGCGCGTCCGCGCGCCTGAACAGTTCCTCACCCTCGGCGACGTACGTACGGAGAGGAACCGCGCCGATGCACACCACACCACCCAGGCCGGGAAGACGCAGGGCCGGCCGTCCGGCCCTGCTGGCCGCCGCCCTGTCCGCCCTTCTCCTGGTCCCCGCGTGCGCGGGACCGCCGGGCACCGGCGCCTCGGGCGCGGGTACCGACTTCCGGCTGTCCGCGAGCACGCCACGGGCGAAGGGCCAGATCGACTCGTTCACATGGGCGCTCTACGCGGAGCCCCCGACGCTCGACTACATCTCCGCGTTCGACTACCCGCAGAACATGATCCTCTCCAATGTGTGCGAGAGCCTGATGCGGTGGACGCCCGACCTGAAACTGGCGCCGGGCCTTGCCAGGAAGGCGTCCAATCCCGACCCGCTGACGTGGGTGTACGACCTGCGCGACGGCGTGCGCTTCCACGACGGGCGCGTCATGACCGCCGACGACGTTCTGTTCAGCCTCGGCCGGCAGATGAACCCGCACAACGGGGCGGCGTGGGCGCAGGTCTTCGAGAACGTCGCTTCGCTCGACAGGACCGGGCCGCTCCAGGTCACCGTCAAACTGAAACGGCCCGACTCGCAGTTCCCCCAGTACATGGCGACCGCCGCCGGGGTGGTGGCGAGCCGGTCCGGGGTCAAGGCCGCGGGAAGGGACTACGGAACCTCGGGCGGGCTCGCCTGCACGGGACCGTACGAGCTCGGCAAGTGGGACAAGGGGCAGTCGGTCGAGCTGCGGCGCTTCGATCGCTACCGGGGCACGAAGGCCAAGTCCGCGAAAGCGGTGTTCCGCTTCCTCAGTGACTCCTCCGCGCGCACCAAGGCCATGCTCAGCGGTGAGGTGGACGGCGGATATCTCATCCCCACCGAGAGCTACGGCGCGCTGCGCTCCAGCGGCGTCGGGACCCTCTACTTCGGCGAGGGCCTCAGCACCGTCAACGTCAATGTCACCAACATGCGCGGACCCCTCGGCGACGTCCGGGTCCGGCGCGCGCTGTCCCTGGCGCTGGACCGCCGGGGCTTCCTCAAGACGGGCCTGAGCGGCGCGGGCACCGTCACCAACTCCCTGACCACCAAGGCCGCTTGGGCCTCCGCCCCCGAGTCGGTACGCAAGGCCGCCTTCGACGGACTCCCGTCGGCCGAGCCGAACCTCGGCAAGGCCAGAAAGCTCATCAAGGAAGCCGGCGCCACCGGCAAGACACTCACCGTCGCCACCAGCTCGATCGGGCAGGACGTCTCACTGCTCGCCACCGCCGTCCAGGCGGCGGGCAGCGAGATCGGGCTCGACATCAAGCTCAAGACCGTCGCCCCCAACGCCTTCACCGCGCTGTTCACTGACCCGCAGGCGCGCAAGGGCATCGACATGTTCCCCGAGACGTACTACGACTCGATCACCGATCCGCTGGACCTGCTCAGCAACTTCCGGACGGGCGCCTACCAGAACTTCGCCGGCTACAGCGACCGCTCCTACGACCGCCTCGTCGACCGCGCACGCGCCACCTACGACCCCGTCGAGCGGCTCACGACGGAGGCCGAGCTCCAGCGGAAGGCGGCCGATCAGGTGCTGTGGATCCCGGTCGCCGAATGGCCCACCGCCCTGTTCCTCAACAAGCGGATCACCGGCGCCCCCACCACGATCTCCTACCTCTACTCCCCGTGGGCCGCCGGCATCGGGGCCGCGCAATGAACTTCCTCGTATTCACGCTGCGGAGGCTGGCCGAGATGGCCGCCACCCTGCTCGGTGCCTCGTTCGTGATCTTCGGTGCGATGTATCTGGCGCCCGGCAGCCCGGCAAGCTTCCTCCTGTCGGGGCGGTCCGCCTCGCCTGACGCGCTGCGGGCGGTCAACGAGCAGTACCACCTCGACGACCCGTTCGCCGTGCGGTACTTCCGCTGGCTCGGCCGGCTGCTGCACGGCGACTTCGGCCGCTCGATCACGTACCGCACCGACGTGTCCCGGCTTCTGGCCGACCGGCTGCCGAGCACCCTGCTCCTGGTCACGATGGCACTGGTCCTCGTCGTGGTCATCGGCCTCGCTCTCGGCCGGATCGGCGCGGTCCGCGGCGGAGCCACCGACGCCACGATCCTGGTCACCACCACTCTCGCCGTCGGCACTCCGTCCTTCGTCGCCGCGGTCGTGCTCCAGGGGGTGTTCGCGGTGCGGCTGCACTGGTTTCCCGCCGGAGGAACCGGTGAGGGGTTCGGGCAGTTGCTCTGGCATCTGACCCTCCCGGCCGTGGCCCTGTCCCTGTATCTGATCGGCATGCTGGCCCGCGTCACCCGCAGCGCCATGCTCGACGTCCTCGGCCAGGAGCACGTCACCGTGGCCCTCAGCCGGGGTGTCCCGAAGAGACATGTGATCAGCAGGCATGTGTTCCGCAACGCGCTCGGCACGGTGCTCACCACCGGCGGGCTGATCGTCTCCACCCTGCTGGTGTGCACCGTCCTCGTGGAGTCCGCTTTCGGTGTCGGCGGCATCGGCCAGCTCCTCGAACTGTCCATCACCACCAAGGACTTCCCCACTGTGCAGGCCATCTCGCTGACCATGGTCGGGCTGTTCATGGCGGTCAACCTCGTCGTCGACCTCGTCCACCCCCTGGTCGACCCGCGCATTTCCCTCGGCCCGGGGAGGTCTGCCGCATGACCGTCGCCGTTCTGCGCCGCCCCGGCCTCGCCCGGCTCCGCACCAGCCGTCCACTCCTCCACGTGCTCTGCCTCGGCTTCGTCTGTCTGGTCGTCCTCACGGCCCTGCTCGCCCCTTGGCTGGCCCCGGCCGACCCCAACGCGGCCGACCTCGGCAACGCGCTCGCGGGCACGTCCGCCGCCCACCCCTTCGGCGTCGACGCCTCGGGCCGCGACACGCTGTCCCGCCTGGTCACCGGCGCGAGGACCTCCCTGCTCGGCCCGCTCGGCGTGGTCGCCTTCTCGACCGTCGCCGGAGTCGCCATCGGGATCGCGGCCGCCTGGCGGGGCGGCTGGCTCGACTCCGTGCTGTCCCGCAGCACCGAACTGGTCTTCGCGTTCCCCGGCATGCTCCTCGCGATCCTGATCGTCTCCGTGTACGGCGAAGGCCTCTTCGCCCCGGTCATCGCGCTCGCCGTCGCCTACCTCCCGTACGTCAGCCGGCTCACCCGCTCCCTGGCGCTGGCCGAGCGCGAACGCCCCTACGTCAGCGCCTATTCGGTGCAGGGGCACTCCGGGCTCCAGGTCTGCCTGCGGCACGTCCTGCCCAACATCGCGCCCGTCGTCCTCGCCCAGTCCGCCATCAACTTCGGCTACGCCCTGATCGATCTCGCAGGTCTGTCCTTCCTCGGGCTCGGGGTGCCCGCGCTGACGCCCGACTGGGGCCGGATGGTCTTCGACGGCCAGACCGCCATCCAGCGGGGCTACCCCCTGTCGGCGTTCCTGCCGTGCGCCGCGATCGTGCTGACCGTCGTCGCTTTCAACGTGGTCGGCGAACGCTGGGCCGACCAGGTCGCCAGGAGGGACAGATGAACGACATCCCGCCCGTGCTCGACATCAAGGGGCTCCGGCTCCAACTCCCGGACACCGCACGACCGGTACTCGACGGCGTCGACCTCACCATCGCCGCCGGGGAGACCGTCGCCCTGGTCGGCGAGTCCGGCTCCGGGAAGTCCCTCACCTCCCGCAGCGTCCTGGGCCTGTTGCCGCCGGGGGCCACGACCGAGGGGACCGTACGGGTCTCCGGCGACGACGTCCTCACCATGACGCCCCCACGGCTGCGCGAGCTGCGCACCGGCACGGCCGCCATGATCTTCCAGGACCCCCGCGCCGCCATCAACCCGCTGCGCCGGATCGGCGACTTCCTCACCGAGAGCCTGCGCCTGAACACCGGGATGCGCGCCGAGGACGCCGGCCGGCGCGCCGCGGAGATGCTCGCCGCGGTCGGCCTCTCCCCCGACGTCCTGCGCCGCTACCCGGGCCAGCTGTCCGGCGGCATGCTCCAACGCGTCATGATCGCGGCCGCGTTGATGGGCGACCCGGCACTGCTCCTCGCCGACGAGGCCACCACCGCACTCGACGTCACCACCCAGGCCGAGGTCGTCGCCCTCCTCGGTGACCTGCGCGAACAATTCGGCACCGGCCTGCTCTTCGTCACCCACGACCTCGGTCTCGCCGCGACCATCAGCGACCGGGTCTACGTGATGTACGCGGGCCGGATCGCCGAGACCGGCCCCGCCGAGGCCCTGTTCGACCGGCCGAGGCACCCGTACACGGCCGCCCTCCTCGGGGCCACCCCGCGCCTCGACGCACCGCAGGGGCGGCTGGCCGCGATCGACGGCCAACCACCGGATCTGCGACAGGAATTGCTGGGTTGCCCGTTCGCGCCACGGTGCGCGTACGCCACCGACATCTGCCGGGACGAGGCGCCCGTCGACCGGCCGGTCGGCGACGAGGACGGGTCGCTGCGGCATCGCGTCTCGTGCCACCACAGTGAACGGCTCGAAGGGAAGTCCGGCCATGAGTGAGACCGTCCTCGAAGTGACCGGAGTGAGCCGCTCCTACCGCAGCGTCCAGGCGGCGGACGACGTCTCGTTCACCCTCGGCGTGGGCGGGTCCCTCGGCATCGTCGGCGAGTCCGGCTCCGGCAAGACGACCACCGCCCGCATCGTCGTGGGCCTGGAGCACGCGGACGCGGGCGAGGTCCTGGTGCGCGGCGTTTCGCGGACGGTACGGGCGCGTGGCCGGGCGGCCCGGCTCGCGCGGGCCCGCGACGTCCAGATGGTGTTCCAGGACCCGTTCCTCTCCCTCGATCCGAGAATCACCGTCGACGCGGCGCTGCGCGAAACGCTGCGGCTCCACTTTCCCGACGGGGACCACTCGCGCCGTCTCGACGAACTCCTCGACCAGGTCGGGCTCGGCAGCCGGGCGGCCGGCGCCCTGCCCCGGCAGCTCTCCGGTGGACAGCGCCAGAGGGTGGCCATCGCGCGGGCACTCGCGGTCGAACCGGCCGTACTCGTACTCGACGAGGCCGTCGCCGCCCTGGACGTGTCGGTGCAGGCCCAGATCCTCAACCTGCTCGCCGACATCCGCGAACAGACCGGCATCGCCTACCTCTTCATCACGCACGATCTCGGCGTCGTGCGCTGCGTGACGGACGACGTGATCGTCATGCGCCAGGGCCGGATCGTCGAGTCAGGACCGACCTCCCAGGTCCTCGACGGCCCCCAGCACCCGTACACACGCCTGCTGTTGGAGTCGATCCCCCGCCCCGGATGGAACCCGCGGGCCATCGCCCTGGCCCGCCGCGCGCTGTAGCCGCGGGGGCTCCGAGACCACCGTCCAGAGATCCGTACACAACAGATCGGAGATCACAGATGAACGACCACCGCGCACCACAGATCCCGGCCCACCGCCTTCTCAACAGAAGGAACTTCCTCGCCGCGACGGGGCTGGCGGCAGCCGGCGCCGCCTGGGCCGCGACCGGCGGCGGCCAAGCGCTCGCCACCCCGGTTCCGGCCGCCGGCACGGGATTCGCCGTGCCGCTCGACACCGTCCCGCACACCCGGACATGGATGGCGTGGCCCGACAGCACCGCCATCTGGGGTCGTAAGCTGGCCGGCGTCCAGGCGAACATCGCCCTCATCGCGAAGACGATCGCCAAGTACGAACCCGTCACCGTGTGCGCCAACTCCGCCAGTGTCTCGCAGGCCCGGAGCGCCTGCGGATCGGCCGTCACCGTGATCGGTTCGATCCCGGTCGACGACTGCTGGATGCGTGACAGCGGGCCGGTCTTCCGCACCGACGGGGTCGGCGGCCTCGACGCCGTGGACCTGAACTTCAACGGCTGGGGCAACAAGCAGACCCACGCGAAGGACTCGCTGGTCGCCGAGCGGATCGCGGCCGAGGTCGGGGTGCGGCTCACCACCGCCGACTTCGTCGGCGAGGGCGGCGCGGTGGAGACCGACGGCAACGGCACGCTCATGGCCACCAGGAGCAGCCTCGTCAACAAGAACCGCAACCCGGGCATGACCACCGCGCAGATCGAGGCCGCGATGTGCGACGCCTTCGGGGCGTCGAAGGTGATCTGGTTCAACGGCGTGACCGGGCGGGACATCACCGACGACCACGTCGACGCCACCTCCCGCTTCCTCGCCGCCGGTGACGGCCTCGTCCAGATGCCCCTGGCCACCGACACCGACGCCTGGTCGAAGGACGCCCGCCAGCAGTACCAGATCCTCTCCACGTCCACCACCGCCGACGGCACCCCGATGGCGGTCACCAAGATCCAGGGCCCGGACTACTCCCGCATCCGGTCGAGCGACGTCAACTTCGTCGCCGCGTACGCCAATTACTACGTGTGCAACGGGGCCGTGATCTCGGCCCAGTTCGGTGACACCCGCGCGGACGCCGGGGCCAAGGCCGCCCTCCAGCGGCTGTTCCCGGGCCGCACCGTGGAGCAGCTCAACATCGACAGCCTCGGAGCGGGCGGGGGCGGCATCCACTGCGTCACCCAGCAGCAACCCCGCCCGTAGCGAGCGGGTACCGGTGCCGGGCCACGGCTCGGCACCGGTACGCCGAGACACACCGCCCCACGTGCACACGGTTTAAGATCAGCGACGCCGAGGCGGCAACCATGCCCTCGGCCGACTCGACGCGGTGAAGGTGGAGCACCGCGTCAAGTGCCGCGAAAGGGGCGGGGAGCAGATCGTGAGCAAGGGTGAGGCGTCCATATCGGACGAGGAGTGGGAGCGATTCCAGAGGGAGGCCGAGGCCGGAACTCAGGGTGCGCCCGAGGAACCGTCGGCCAGGGCCCGGATGGTGACGCGACGGCTGCGGGAGGAGACCGCCCGGCCCGAGGGGTGGCGGACTCACCAGCCGGCCCGGCAGCGGCGCGGCAAGGGCTGGTACGTGGTCGCTCTCCTCCTCGCCGCGGGCCTGCTGTTCATGGCGCTGGATCCCGGGCGCGTGACCGATTGGTTCAGCGGTGGAGGCAGCGGCGACACCCCGCTCGCCGCGGAGTCGGTACGTCCCGACCAGCCGCCCGCGACGGAGTCGGCGGCCCAACAGCCCACCCTCCAGCAACCGTTCAGGGGATCACCGGCGGCGCGATGGGGTGACGGAACGGCGGGGATCACCGTCCCCGAGGCCCGGGCGACCGGCTGGATGAGCGAGGCGCAGGTCTCGCAGGCACTCGACAGGTCCCGGGACTTTCTCGCCGCGTCCAATCTGGATTCCGGTGTGCTGCTCGGACAGCCGCCCGAGAAGGCGATCGCGTTGATCAATCCCAAGCAGAAGGACGTCCAGGACTACCTGGCGACCGCGTTCCGCGCACCGAGCAAGGACGCCGATCCTCTGATGCTGTTCAGCCGCTTCGCGACGGAGAAGGTGCGTCTCGTCGGGGACGTGGTCAAGACGCGCGGGCGGATCACGTACCGGGAGGGCAAGCGCGGTGCGGTCGAGGTGACCACCGACGTCACGTACGTCTACCCGGTCGCGCACGCCGCGGAGCGAAGTGACGAGGTCGCGCGCACGATCGTGCGCCGCGAGGTGGTGATGAGCTGGGACGACCCGGCGAAGGTGATCACCGAGCCGGGGACGTTCTCCCTCGTCTCCTACAAGTCGGACACCACCAACGGCGGCTGCGACAACGACACCGGTTTCTACGTCCCGGAGTTCCGCTCCGCGCGCACGGCAACCGGCCCGGGAGCCGACCGCGAGGTCGACCCGTACGACCGGAGCACCTCGATGAACGCGCGCATGCAGGGCGCCGACGACACGGAGTGCGGAACCGCGACACGGTCGTGAGCGGTGCGGGGACGCGAGTGGTCGGCGCGAGGACTACTCGCTCCGCGTCCCGTACCAGCGCCACTCGGTGAGCCGTGGGCGATCGGGCAGTGCGATGCGTCCGGTTGCCCACAGCAGGTTGTCCCAGGCGTCGCCGCAGAGGGTGACGTGGGGGAAGAGCCTCCGCAGGACGCGTTCGCACAACTCCCTCGGCGGCGACCACTGCCGGTTGAGTCCCTGAGTGATGTCGTGGGTGTGCACGAGTGTTTCGACCACGGCCATCGCCGCAAAGCCTTCCGGGTCCGAGGGCCCGAAGACGTGGTAGGAAACGGTGGTCGACGGGGCCGTGCGCAGGACTGACGCCATCAGGCCACCGCACGCCTCCAGGACGGTGAGGAGGCCGTCGGGGCCCGTGGCCCGGTCGACGAAGACGACGTTCGCCGGCCCACCGTTTCGGTCACTGCTCGTCCGGAACGGCAGCAGCGTGTCCGTCGGCGGTTTCGCGAGCCCGAACCTCGCCGCGTAGGTGAACAGGTCGTCGGCCAAGTGCTCCAGCGTCTCCCAGCAGGTCCACTCGAGTGTTCCCGCCTTGGCCTCCCATGCCTGTGGATCGGCACCGTGCAGGACGTCCACGGCCAGAGTGACGACCCGGCGCACGTCCTCGCCGTCGACGGTGGTGTCCGCGCTGTCCATGCACCAGATCGTAACAACGGGCGGACGGGGAACCCGATCCGTCCGACGGCTCGTCCTGAGAGGCGATGCCGAGCAGATGGGAAGCCGTGGTGAAGTGGGATCGGTCGGCCTGGGAGCGGGGGCGCGTGCTCGCCGGGCTCGCCGTGGTGACGGCCGGGCTGCCGGCCTTCCACCGGGCCGTGCCCAACTCCGTGGGGCACCTGGGCAGTTTGCTGGAGCAGTTCCTGCCGTGGCTGGGCCTGGTGGTCGTGGCGCTGCTGGTCCTGGCGCTGCTGCGCCGTTCAGCCCTCGCACTGATCAGCCTGTTCCTGCCCGTGGTGGCATGGACGTACCTCTGCGGCGGGCTGCTGTTGCCGGGGGCGGCACCCGGCGCACACGACCTGGTCGTGGTGCAGCACAACGTCAGTGACGAGAACCCCGACCCGGCGGGAACCGCGCGCTCCCTGGCCGACGCCGAGCCCGATCTCATCGCGCTGGAGGAACTGGTCCCGGCGGCGCTGCCGGTCTACGAGAAGACGTTGGCCCCGCAGTACCCGTACCACGCGGTGCGGGGCACGGTCGGACTCTGGTCGAAGCATCCCCTGACCGGCTCCCGGACGGTGGACATCAAACCCCGGGGAATGAAGGACAGTTGGCAGCGTGGACTGCGAGCCGTGGCCCGTACGCCGCGCGGGGAGATCGCGGTGTACGTCGCGCACCTGCCCTCGGTCCGTGTCGGGGCGAGCGGTCTCGGGTCCACGAGGCGCGACGAGAGCGCGGGCATGTTGGGCCGGGTTGTCGCCGCCGAGAAGCTGCAGCCGGTGATCCTCTTGGGCGACCTCAACAGCACGGTCGACGACCGTGGGTTGGCCCCGCTGACCTCACGCATGAACACGGCGCGACGCGGTTTCGCGTTCAGCTTCCCCGCCGCGTTCCCGGTGGCCCGGATCGACCAGGTGCTGGCCCGCTCGGCGACCGTGACCCATATCCGTACGCTGCCGGCGACCGGCAGCGACCACCTGCCCGTCGCCGCCCGGATCGCGCTGGGCCGGCCGGTGGAGTAGTGCGGCCGTCACCGCAGATCGGTGGCGGCCGCACACGGCGTCAGGACAGCTGGTCGGCGAGCGGTCCGAGCACCGGGGTCCACTCGCGGACCGAGACGTCGCTGACGAGCCCGTTCAGGCGGAACGGGTCCTTCTCCGTGGCGGCCAGGGCCGACTGCTTGTCGGCGGCGCGGAACAGGAGCAGCGCGCCGGGCGCCTCCGCCTCGGCGAAGGGGCCCGAGACGAGGTTGATCCCCTGCTCGATGAGCACGCCGAGGAACTCCCGGTGAGCGGGGCGGACGGCGTCGCGGGCCGCGGAGTCATCGGTGTAGGTGTAGGTCACGGCGTAGATAGGCATCGTGGTGTTCTCTCCTGTGAGTCCGAGTCCGAGCTAGGCCCGAGGTATGTCTGAGTCTGGGGCAGGTCGGGGCGATCGCTGTGCGATTATGCTGCCCGGCTTGTCGAAAAGATCAGTACCCCCGTCTGGGCAGTCTGCCTTCTGGGCATGCCACGCCGGTGGGACGGCTTGGGGGATTGCGGTGCGGGGACGGCTGGGCGGATCTCATTCCGGACGTGCGGCGGCGGTAGCCGGGGCGGTGGCGCTCTGCCTGGGCCTGACCACCGGGTGCTCGTTCGGCGACAGCTCCGACCCCAAGAGGGCCGCAGCCCAACAGGAGCGGTTCTGCGCCCAGTTCGGCCGATGGCAGCAGGACGTCGACACACCTGATGCCGACTCCGTCTCAGGTCAGATGGCGATCGACGCCGCGAAGGTACTGGACCGGGAGCACCTGGACACGGGCGGCAGTCACATCCTGCGTGACACTGAGGCGGCCGTTGTGTACCGCATGCACGACAGCGGGGTCAGGGTGGCCGCGTACTGCGACCGGGTTGGTTTCGAGACGCTGGTCGGCTGACTCAGGGCAGTGACGCACCGACCACCCCGGTGGGGCAGCTCCTCCGTCCGGGTTCACACCAGGCCCTCCCGGAAGCCCTGCCGCCACGACGGATAGCGCGGCTCCCAGCCGAGCTCCCGTTTGGCCTTGTCGTTGGAGAAGCCGCGGCCCTCGGTCATCATCCGCACCGCGACTTCCCCGGCCAACAGGCGGGCCAGCCATCTGGGAACCCGCAGGGGAGGCTTCGCGCCCGCGCACCGGGCCAGGTGAGGCAGCCACTCGCCGGCCGGGGCGGGTTCGTCGTCGACGATGTTGAACACGCCCGTCGCCTTCTGTTCGACGGCCAGTACGGTGGCGCTCGCCGCGTCGTCGAGGTGCACCCACGAGCTGTGGCCGGTGCCACGCCCGACGAGCGGGAACTGACGCTTGCGCACGAGCTCGACCTGGTCGTCGGTCGCGCCGGGACCGTACAGTCCGCCGTATCGCAGGGCCGCGCCGCCGGCTTGGACGGCCACGTCCTCGACATGGCGGATCGCCTCCATGCCCGGTCCGGCCGCCGTCCCCGTCATCAGATCGAGCGGGTCCTCCTCGGTCTTCACCCAGCCGCCCTCGTGGACGCCGTTCCAGCTGGCGTAGCTCTGCGCGACGAAGTGGGCGTCGGTCGCCTCGGCGGCGGCCAGCAGGTGGTCCGTCCCCTCGGTGCGCAGCCGGTTGGTGGTCGCGAACCAGCGGTCCATGTGCTTGATGTCGGGTTTGCCGGCGATCGCGGTCATCTGGTGCACGACGACGTCCGGCCGGGCCTTCGCCACCGCTTCGCCGACCGACACCGCGTCGAGCCCGTCCATCACGACAGCCTCTGCGCCCAGGTCCCCGAGCAGGCCCAGTTTGGCCGCGCTCGTCGTCGTAGCCGTCACCTGGTGCCCCCGGGCCACGAGCTGCGGTACCAGCCGCCGCCCCACAACCCCGGTCCCACCCGCCACGAATACCCGCACAGCCATCACCCTCTTGATTCCGATTCGGCCTCTCACACCTGAGACGAGACGGCGCGGTCATCTGTGACATGCGGAGCCGTCGAACCGGCCCTACGCCTCGCCGCGCTCCGTCGGCGCCTCGTTGACGACCTCGGCCAGGCGGTGCAGCCGGCTTGCGAGCGCCCGGCGTTCGCGCGGGGTGAAGCGCGGCAGCACCCGCTCCTGGCGCTCCCGCGGTTCGTGGCGCATCGTCTCGTGTCGTCGGGCGCCCTCAGCGGTGAGGCTGACGAGGACGCGGCGCTCGTCCTCGGGCGCAGGCCATCAACTGGGGCAGCGCCGAGACCCTCGTCCCGCGCCTGGCCCGCACACCTGTGGAGCGGGCCGACCAGTGACATGCGGGCAACGCTGTCGTCCGTGGTGGTTCAGCCGACGCGCAGGGGGAGTTCGGTCAGGCCTCTGAGCAGGGTGCTGGTGCGCCATGTGAGGGTGGCGGGGTCCGTGGCGAACGCGAGGGTGGGGCGGTCGTGGAGGAGCAGGCGGAGGGCGACGGTGGCTTCGGCGCGGGCCAGGGGCGCGCCCAGGCAGTGGTGAAGGCCGTGACCGAAGCCGAGGTGGCTGTTGGGGGCACGGCGTATGTCGAACCGGTCCGGGTCGGGGAAGTGCAGCGGGTCCCGGGAAGCGGCGGCGAGGGAGATGAGTACGGCGTCGCCCGCAGGGATGTGCGTTCCGGCGATGTCCAGCGGTTCGGCGGCGAAACGGAACGCGCTCGCGTGTACGGGTGAGTTGTAGCGCAGGGATTCCTCGACGGCCGCGCCGGTCAGCTCAGGCTCGTCCCTGAGGAGGTCGAGTTGGTCGGGGTGGCCGAGCAGGGCGTGGAGCGTGCCGGAGATGAGGTCGACGGTGGTCTCGTGACCCGCGACGAGGAGGAGGAAGACCATGCCGAGGAGTTCTTCGCGGGTCAGAGGAGCGTCACCGGTCGCGGTGTCGGCGATGGCGAGGATGCTGAGCAGGGCGGAGTCCGGCGCGCGGCGTTTGCGTTCGATCAACTCGGCCAGATAGGTGGTCAGTTCGGTGGCCGCCGAGGTCGCGCGCTCCGAGCTCTCCGGCATGACCAGCGCGTTGGACCAGGCATGGAAAGCAGTTCGGTCGGATGCGGGGATGCCCAGGAGGTCGCAGATCACGGTGACGGGCAGGGGCAGTGCGTAGGCGCTGACCAGGTCGACGGCCCCGTGGTGCGGGAGTTCGGCGAGCAGGTCGGTGGTGATGGCCTCGATCCGCGGGCGCAGGGCGGCGATGCGCCCCGGGGTGAAGTGGCCTGCGGCCAGGCGGCGGAGGCGGGTGTGCTGGGGTGGGTCGGTCTGGAGCATGTTGCGTCCGACGGCGTGTCCGCCGTCGCCGTGCCAGGAGGAGGAGTGCCGGATGTCGTTGCGCAGGCGCGGATCGGTCAACGCGGCGCGTGCCGCGTCACGTGTGACGACCAGCCACGCCTCCCCGCTCTCCGGGACGAGGACGCGGTGCACGGGACCCTTGTCCCGTAGGGCCACGTATACGGGGTAGGGGTTCGCGGCCATGTCGTGGCCTTCCGGAGCCAGGTCGTCGAGCGTGGGCGGCTGAGTGCGCTTCCCCATCGCCGTCACCCCTTCCAGAGGCGGGACACCGCGTCTGCGAGCGACGTGGCCTGGGCATGGCCCGCGCGTGCGGCACCGGGCCTGGGCGTATCGGCGGCCATGTTGCGCCCCATGGCGCGGAGGGCGGCACGGTCCGGGGACACCAGCAGGACGTCGGTCCCCTCGGCCTCCAGTTCGGCCGCCTGTTGCCGGGCGCTCGGGTGCGGGCCGGGCGCTGAGGTCAACGGAGCAATGGCCAGGACGCGGCGGTAGCCACGCGCGAGATGGATGTTGGCGGTGGCGCGGGTGCCGCCGTCGATCCAGCGGCGCCCGGCCGCCGACGCCGGAGGCCAGACGATGGGGACGGCACAACTGGCCGTGACCGCCTCCACGAGGGTGACCTGTCCGGCGGCGTCGAACGCCTCCAGGGATCCGGTGTGCGCGTCGATCGCCGTGATCCGCAGATCGGTGTTCGTGGGCCAGGCTGTGGCGTCCCGCAGCAGGGTCGCGATGGTGCGACGGACGTCGGACTCTGCTGCCGTGCGAGCGGCGAGGGCGGCTCGTCCCAGCCGTTGCACGGACCGCTGCGAGTCAGGGGAGCCGAGTGCCGCCCAGAGATAACGCAGGGTCTGGGCGGCGGTGACCGGCAGGTCGATGCGATCCGCTCGGGCCAACTGCCGCTCGTACAACTCTCGAGCGGATTCACCGCAGGCCAAACGGGCACCGAAGATCGCACCTGCCGACGTGCCGATGACCACGTCGGCACTCAGGGGATCGATCCCCGCGTCGGCGAGACCGGCCAGTACTCCCGCCATCCAGGCCCCGCCGACGGGCCCGCCACCCCCCAACACCAGCGCCGTGCCGCCCCTGTCGCCCTTGTCGCCGATCTCGCCCTTGTCGCTCACGTCGCTCATGTCGCAACCCCTCGAAACCGTAAACGGGGAGCACTCCCCACTTCTTGCGTCGACGTTAGCATCAGTACTGGGGAGCATTCCCCGGTACCGTGAAGGGCGATGAAGATGGCAGACAGCACGGACCGCCCGGGCGGAACCACGGACACCGGCAGCGGCAGCGGCAGCGGCAGAACTGGCCGTGGCAAGGACGGTTCGGGCGCCGGCGCACCCGTCCGTCGCCGAGACGCGCGGCGCAACAGGGACCTGCTGATCGAAGCCGCCCACGAGGTGTTCACCGAACTGGGCCTCAACGCGCCGCTGGACGTGATCGCCCGGCGCGCCGGCGTGGGAAACGCGACCCTGTACCGGCACTTCCCCCACCGCGCCGCACTCGTCGACGCGGTCTTCCGCGACCAGCTGACCGGCACGATGGAGGCCGGCGACCGCGCCCGGGCCGTCGACGACGCCTGGACCGGGCTGACCGGCTACCTCCAGGCCGTCTTCACCGTCCTGGCCACCGACCGCGGGACGAACGACCTCATGACCACCCACCTCGAGGGCGTCGAGTCACTGGAGGCCGTACACGCCCACAACCACCGCACCATGGAACTCCTCCTCGAACGCGGTCGCCACCAGGGCATCATCCGCCCCGACGTCACCACCGAGGACGTGCTCTTCGCCCTGGCCGCGCTCGGCCGCGCGGTCCCCGCGCTCGCCACGGCGACCAACCCCGACGCCTGGCGCCGCCCCCTCGCGCTCCTCTGCGACAGCCTCCGCGCCGCACCGACGCCGCCGCTCCCCTCCCCCGCACTCACGCCCGGGCAACTCAACGACACACTGCACCACTTCAACCGCTGACAGCCGGAGGCGTCCGCCCGGCCGTCCGCGAAAGCGCTCCGCGTCCGCCGTCAGAAGCACCCCAGAAGCCCCGAAGGTGACCGCGCGTCCGACGACTGCGAAAGTCATCAACTCCGCGATGGGCACGCCGCGCCCATGCCGGCTGCGACGCGACGACGGTTCGAGCACCGTTTCCGTCCGATCGCATGAACTGGTGTGCGTACTGCGTTTGTTGGGACGTAGGTTATGCGGTGGAAACAGTTCACGCCTCGGTTGGAAGACGGACGGTAACCATGACGGACCACGCGACGACGCCCGGAGCTGCGGCTCACCAGAAGATCGACACGTCGGTTCCGCACTCGGCCCGGATCTGGAACTACTGGCTGGGCGGCAAGGACAACTACCCCGTCGACGAGGAGGCGGGGGACGCGTACAGCGCACTGTTCCCCGGCATCTCCACCATCGCCCGCAGCAGCCGCGCCTTCCTCCGCCGCAACATCTCGTACCTGGTCTCCCAGGCGGGCATCCGCCAGTTCCTCGACGTCGGCACCGGCCTGCCGACCGGGGACAACACCCACGAGGTCGCCCAGCGGATCGCCCCCGAGACCAAGATCGTGTACGTCGACCACGACCCGATGGTCCTCGCGCACGCCCGCGCGCTGCTCACCTCGACCCCCGAGGGTGCGACCGCCTACGTCGACGCGAACCTGGCCGACCCCGACCGCATCCTCGCGGCGGCGGCCGAGACGCTGGACCTCACGCGCCCCACGGCCCTGATCCTCAGCAACATCCTGGGCCACATGGGCGACTACGAGCAGGCGCGGACCATCGTCAAGCGGCTGATGGACGGACTGCCGTCGGGCAGCTACCTCTCCATCAACGACGGGTCGCGCGGCATCGACGCCGGTTTCGAGCAGGCCCAGGACGGCTACAACAGCTCGGGCGCCGTCCCCTACTTCCTGCGCCCGGTCGACGAGATCACGGCGTTCTTCGACGGCCTCGAACTCCTGGAACCCGGCGTGGTCTCGGTGCCGTTCTGGCGCCCGGAATCCGACTCCCCGGCCCCGCAGCTCATCGCCGAGCACGGCGGCCTGGCCCGCAAGCCGTGACCTGTAACTCCCTTTCCACGAAAGAGAGTTACTGACCAAGCCCTCGCGGAAGCCGAGGTCGGCGGCCGTCGCCGGGGCCGGATAGTTCTACACGTCCGGATCGTCGCCCCGCCACCACGGGCCGACGCCGAGTCTGCGCCGGCCGGAGTCCGTCAGCTCCGCATCGTCGGCGGAGGACGGCTCGGGGTCGAAAGGCTGCGGGGCGGCACCCGCTCGCTCCGCGGCCGTGCGGCCTCGTACGGCGCGCGCGGGCTCAGTGGCCTCGTCGGGGCTCGGTCCGGTGCCCAAGGGGCGGCGGGAATGGCTCACCGGCAAAGTCTCGCAGGTCACCGCGGCAGGTTGCACCACGCACGGCGCCTCGTCACAACGCCCTCACGACGCCGCTGCCGCGACAGCGCAGACGGTCTCTCCGGCGGCGGGACCCTGGGCAGCAGTTCCCACAGTGGTCGCGATCCGGCCACCCATGTCGCCATGGTGCGGCGGTCGACCAGGTACACCCCGCGCTGCCGACTGGCTGCGCTCCCCCGCAGCTGTCACGGCACATCAGATCCCGTACCGCGTACGCGAAATCACGATGGCGCGGGAAGTCCAGCCGAGGCACCGCCCCCGCGGCGACCCTGACTGCGTACGCGCGCGACAGGCCGCCCTCGCACCCACCGCCGCCACCCGGTGAGACGAGAGCCCCGCAATGTGACATGGAGTCATCCGGCCCCCGCCGAATGGCGTAAGCGCGATGGCAGGGGGAGAGCGGCGATCCTAAGTTTCCGTCATGGCACGATTCGTAGGCTTTTACCCCTGTATTACCAAGTCAGTTGTCGCCTCCCTCGCCGGTGCGGCGATCGCGGTCGGCCCGGTCGGCGGCGTCGCGGCCGCGGTGCCCCGCTCCGACGGGGTGAGCGGTCAGGTCCAGAACGCGCCGGGGACGCCGGACGCACCGGAGGTGTCCGCTCTGTCCTGGACGGTCACCGACGTCGGCAGCGGCAATCTGCTGGCCGCCAAGGAGCCGCACCTCCGCCTGGCCCCGGCCAGCACCCTCAAGACGTTGTTCGCGTTGGCTCTGCTGCCGCAGTTGCCCGCCACCACAGAGCACACGGCCGTCACCGCCGACATCGACGACGTCGCTCCCGGCAGCAGTCTCGTCGGCGTGCACGAGGGAACCAGCTACACCGTCGGCGACCTGTGGCGCGGTGTCTTCCTCAGCTCCGGCAACGACGCGGTGCACACGCTCGCCCGACTGAACGGCGGACCGGATCTCGCGCTCGCGCGGATGCAGGCCACCGCGGACCGGCTCGGCGCGCACGACACCGCGGTGCGCTCCCTCGACGGGTTCGACACCCCAGGCCAGTACTCATCCGCGTACGACCTGTCGCTGTTCGCGAGGGCAGGGTTGCGGAACGCGGACTTCCGTCGCTACTGCGGGACGAAGTCGGCCCAGTTCCCGGCCGCGGGCGGCCCCAACTCCTTCGGCATCCAGAACACCAACCGCCTCCTGGTCGGATCCCACGGCGTGGAGCCCTATCCGGGCCTGATCGGTGTGAAGAACGGATACACGTCCGAGGCCGGAAACACGCTCGTCGCCGCCGCGACCCGGCACAACCGCACGATCCTGATCACCATCATGAATCCGCAGGACACCTCGGCCAACGCCGTCTACGAAGAGAGCCGCGAACTCCTGGACTGGGGCTTCGACGCCGCTCCACAGGCTTTGACGGCAGGGCAGCTGCGAGGGTCGGCCTCGCCCTCCGCGACAGGTCGCCCCGACTCGGCCCACCACGGTGCTGTCGCCGCGGCTTCCACGTCCGGGAAAGCGTCGTCCGGCCTCTCCCGCCACCTGGAAGCGGCCGTCGCCCTGCTCAGCCTCGCCTCTGTGCCCTTCCTCATCAGGGCTGTCCGGCGCAGGCGCAACCGCTCCACCAGGTGACGAGCCGCGCGCACCCGGGGCCCGGGGCCTGACAGGCGACCCACCGCGATTCCGCGCAGAATGAGGAGGTGAGGCCACGCCCGGCGCAGCCGTGAACCGGCGCGCCCTCGGTTGCCGAGGGCGTACGGGCCAGGAGGATTCATGGATCGCCCCTTCGAACCGAGCGGCGTGCCCGATACACAGAGTGATCCCGAGGCCGCCGCCCACGTCGCCCTTGCGGTCAACGGCATGGGCACCTTCTCGTGGGACGTGGACGCGGGACTGATCCAGTACGACGACGGGGGCCTGGCCGTCATGGGGTTCCGGCCCGGCGAGTTCGACGGGCGCCTGGCCAGTCTGGGCGAGCGGATAGTGCCCAGCGAGGTGCCGGCCATCGAGGAGCTGGTGGACAGGGCGCTGCGGGAGCGCTCCGGATTCAGCCTCTACTTCCGGGTGCGGCGCCCCGACGGGCGACTGCAGTGGACTCACACGCAAGGTCACATCGTCCGGGACGAGCACAGCCGTCCGGTGCGGGTCATCGGGATCATCCGTGACGCGAGCCAGGAACTGCGGGCGGTGGACCAGACCGAGCTGCTGCGGCAGGCCCGGGAGGAGCGCCACCGTCCGTCCGACGTCGTCGTCCACGTCAGCGACGCCCTCGTGCCGACCGTGACCGTGGAGGACGTCGCGGAGGCCCTCACCGACTCGCGGCTGATGGAGCGGATCGGCGCCTCCAGCGTCCTCCTGGGCCTGATCGACAACGGCCGCATGGAACTGGTGGGCTCCAACGGCGTCCACGAGGGCCTCATCCAGGACTTTCACCTGGCACGTCTGAGTGAGCCGCTGCCACTGACGGAGGCGGCTCGCACCCGTGAGGCCGTGTTCGTGACGAACAGGCTGGATTTCATCGCCCGCTTTCCGGCGCTGACGCCGTACATGTCGCAGTTCCCGGACGCCGCGGCAGCGGTGTACCTGCCGCTGATCGCGCAGGACACCCCGATCGGCGCCGTCGGGCTCACGTACGAGGGGCGGGCCAGCTTCCCGCCGGACGAGCGGACCGTACTGACGGCGCTCGGCAAGGTCATCGCCCAGTCGCTCCAGCGGGCGCTGCTCTACGACCAGGAGCACGAGCTCGCCGCGGGGCTGCAGACGGCGATGCTGCCCGGGATCCTGCCGCACGTGCCCGGCGTGCACCTCGCGACCCGTTACCGGCCCACGCGGGCCCGGGGTGGCATCGGTGGCGACTGGTACGACGCGCTGACGCTGCCCGACGGCCGGATCGCCGTCGTCGTCGGCGACGTGCAGGGTCACGATGTGACGGCCGCCGCCGTGATGGGGCAGCTGCGCATCGCTCTGCGCGCGTACGCCGCCGAGGGGCATCCGCCCTCCACGGCCATGGCGCGCGCGTCCGCCTTCCTCGCCGAACTCGACACCGACCGGTTCGCCACCTGTCTCATGGCCCTCGTCGATCCGCTCACGGGGATGACCTCGGTGGTGCGCGCGGGCCATCCGGAGCCCGTGCTGCGCGGCCCGGACGGAAGCTGTGCCTGGCTCGACACCCCCGGTGGCCTCCCCCTCGGTCTCAACACGCCGGGTGGCCAGCCCGCGTACCCGGTCTTCGAGACCGTCGTCGAACCCGGCTCGACCCTGGTGCTGTGCACGGACGGGCTCATCGAGTCGCGCGCCGAGGACCTCGACCAGGGGCGAGAGCGGCTCCTCGACGCGCTGAGGGCCGGGCCTGGGCAGCCCGACGCTCTCGCCGACCATCTGCTGGACACCATGGCCACCTACACCGGTGAGGAGGACGACGTGGCTCTCCTGGTGCTGCAGCGTTCCCGGGGGAAGGCGTCTCCGGCACCGCGTATGGAGGCGGTCATCTCCCCCAGCGATCCCGACGCCCTGCGCAACGCGCGGATCGCGTTGCGCGAGGCGCTGCACAGCTGGTCGTTGGAGGCTCTCAGCGACACGGCGGAACTCCTCGCCTGCGAACTCGCCACCAACGCCCTGGTGCACACCGACGGCAGCGCCACACTGACGGCCAGACCGGTACGGCACAGCGGCCGGGGCCTGCGTCTGGCCGTCAGCGACACGTCGACGGCGTCGCCCCGGCGCCGGGCCGCCCCGGAAAGGGCCACCTCCGGCCGCGGCATGATGCTCATCGAGGAGCTCGCCACCGCCTGGGGCATCGAACCCCGCGGCAACGGAAAGACGGTGTGGTGCGAGCTGTCCCTCGACCTGGTCTAGCCACGGACGTGACGAGCCTTAGGAGCCTTCTCCCATGCTCAACTCCGGTGTGGGGCGGCTGAATCCGCGGGTGAGCCACAGCAGGTGGGCGCCTCCCGCGGCGAGCCAGCACAGTCCGATGGTGAGGGCGACCGCGCTGAGCTGGGTCATCAGGTAGACGGTGACGCAGGCGCCGAGCGCGGGCGCGACGACGTAGCCCAGTACCTTCACACCGCCCTCGCCGCGGTGGCGGACGAAGTAGACGACCACACAGGCGTTGACCGCGGTGAAGGCGAGGAACGCCCCGAAGTTGATGAACGACGTCGCGGTCGCGAGGGAGATGTCGAGGCCGAGCACACACATGGCGCCGGTGAGCAGGAGGCAGAGCACCGGGGTCCTGGTCCTCGGGTGCAGCGCCCCGAAGAAGCGCTTGGGCAGCACGCCGTCACGGCCCATGGTGTAGAGCAGGCGGCTGGAGCTGAGCTGGACGGCGAGGCCCGAGGCGAACCCGCCGACGATGCCGGCCATGTTGGTCCAGTCGGCGAACGTCTGGCCGCCGACCTCGATGGACATCGCGTACGAGACGACCTCCGGGTCCTCGAACACGCCGCCCGGGTGGACGAGTTGCATGACGTAGGCCACGGCGGCGAAGAGGAGTCCGCCGATCGCGATGACGAGGACGACGGCCCGGGGGATGGTGCGCCGCGCGTCGTGGGTCTCTTCGGAGAGCGTGGTCACCGCGTCGAATCCCAGGTAGGAGTAGGCCGCGATGGCGGCGGCCGCCGAGATGCCGCCGAGGCTGCTCCCGCTGTTCCACAGCGGCTGCGTGTAGGACTTCGGGGCGTGGTGTCCGAGGTGGACCAGGCAGTACGCGACGAAGAGGAGCACGATGAACACGGCCAGACCGGTCAGGAGCTTGTTGACGCGGTCGGTCAGGGTGAGCCCGATGACGTTGACGAGCGTGGTCAGGCCGGCGTTGAGGAGCATCCACACCCAGACCGGGATGCTGGGGAACTGCGCGTTCAAGTAGATCGACTGGACGAGCCAGGCGACCATCGGCAGGAACAGGTAGTCGAGCAGCACGGCCCAGCCGACGAGGAAACCGACGGGTGACCCGAACAGGTTCCTGGTGTAGACGTACGCCGAGCCGGACGTCGGGTAGTGGCGGGCCATCTTCGCGTAGCTCAGCGCGGTGAGGAACATGGCGCCGGTGGCGACGAGGAGCGCGGTCGGCGCGGCGCCCGAGCTGGCCGCGGAGATCACACCGAAGATCACCATGACCATGCTGGGCGCCATGTAGGCGAGGCCGAAGGCGACCACCGACGTCAGCGACAGCTTCGGGGTGAGGCGCACGGAGGTGTCACTCATCGCCGAACTCCTCGGCGGGGCGCGCGAAGACCGTGTGTCCGGTGGGGCGCAGGTCGTCGGGGGTTTCGCGGGAGACGGCGGGCCGCCATGTGGCGGGGTCGATGAGGCCGTTGTAGAGCGGCAGCTCCAGCGGGGTGTCACCGGCGGTGAAGTGGTCCCACGGCCAGGAGTCGCCACAGGTCCCGTACTTCCGCGCGGCCGCGACGCGGTCGAAGTCGACGACGCTGGTCAGCGTGACGTCCTCCATGCCGGCGGCGGCGACCTGGACGTGTCCCTCGGGGTCCACCAGGAGGCTGCGGCCGTGGGCCGTGGGGCCCGCGCCGTTCACGCTGGCCACCCAGACCTGGTTGACGATCGCGTTGGCCTGGTTGATCGGGATTTCCTGGGCGCGTCCCGCGGTCGGCGTCTGGACCACGTTGATCACCAGCTCGGCGCCCATCCACGCGAGGTGGCGGGTGAGCTCGGGGTACCAGCTGTCGTAACAGATCGAGAGGCCGACGCGGCCGTGTCCGGGTATGTCGAAGACGACGAAGTCCCGGCCGACGCACACCGGTTCGTAGGGGCGCCAGGTGAAGATCTTCCGGTAGCTCGCGACGAGTTCGCCGGCCGGGTCGTAGACCACGGCGGTGTTGTAGACGCTGCCGTCCGCGGCGCGTTCGAGGACCGTCCCGGGGACGAGCCAGATCCCCAGCTCGCGGGCCAGGGCTCCCAGCGCCTTCCCGCGCGGGCCGTCCAGCGGCTCCGCGTGGGCGTCGTACAGCTCCTCGGCGGACATCGAGTCCGTGCCCAGCGAGTAGAGATGCGCCTCGGGATAGACGACGAGGTCGGCCGCATTGGGCGACTTCATGCGCAGCCGCAGGCCCTCGGCGAACTGCTCGAAGGATTCCGCAGGTGCCTGGACGAGGGCAAGACGTAGGTGGCGGCTCATGGGGTTCCTGACTCTGGTGGACGGACCGGCACGACCGCTCGACGGCCTGCCGATCGGTGTGACGGGGACACCGAACCCGATGCGCAACGACGTTGTCAACGGTGTTGTCAGTTCTGCCGACGAACCTTGGTAAAGTTCCGCCATGGCGAAGAACACCGCGACCGCGGCCCCGACCGAGCGGTCCGGGGGCGACGCCGCGCGGCAGCCCACGCGGCGGGAGCGCAGGACCCTGCGGCAGGAGGCGGCGGTGAACGCCGCGTTCACGCTCGCCGAGCGGGAGGGTGTCGCCGGCCTGACGATGCGCAGGCTCGGCCAGGAGCTCGACGTCGACGCGGCCGTGCTCTACCGGCTGTTCCGTGACAAGGACGAGCTGCTCCTCGCCGTGTGCGAGCGCACCATCGAGACCATCCTCGGCGAGATCGGCGAGGTGCCCGACGACGAGCCCTGGCAGGACACGCTGCGCCGGATCGCCGAGGCCACCTGGCAGGTGCAGACGCGCTTCCCGGCGATCACCGTGCTGACCTTCGCGCGCACCACGGGAGGTCCGTGCGAGGCCCGGCTGGTCGAGCTGCAGCTCGCCACGTTCACGCGCTCGGGGCTCGCCCCCGCCGCGGCCGTCCTGTACTACAGGACCTTCGTCGACACCACCCTCGGACTCTGCGCCCACTCCGCGGCGCTCAGCTCACTGGACCCCGAGGTGCGGGAGAAGGACGCCACCGCGTGGACGCGGGTCTACGCGCATCTGCCCGCGGACGAGTACCCGGCCACCCGGGCCCACATCGACCAGCTCAGCTCCGTCAGCCAGAAGGCCCTCTACGACACCGCGGTGGAAGCGGTCGTCGCCGCGATCGAGCGGGCCGCCGACGGCAGTTGACGCGACGCCCGAGGTCCTGCGTCGAGTCCCGCTAGCGCAGCGTGATGTACGGCTCGAAGGCGTCCAGGAGCAGCTCGCGCATCCGTGCCGCGTCCATGTCGCCCGTCCCCGCGAGGACCTGGATCGCCATGCCGTCGACCATGCTGGTGAAGCGGCTGGCCATGGCCTCCGCGTCCGCGCCCCGCGCCATCCCCTCCTGCTGGCAGGTCCGCAGCAGGTCGAGCACGATTTCGCGCCAGCGGACGTGGACGCCCTTCTGGCCTTCCCTGAGGGTCGGGTCGAGGATGGCCTCGTTCCACGACTGCACCCACACCGACCACTCGTCGGCGTCCTCGTCGGTGGTCGTCAGCTGCACCTCGATCAGCCGGCGCAGCTTCTCGACGGTGGTGTCGGCCGTCCTGAACTCCTCTTCGAGGCGCGCGTGGAAGCGGTCGGCGTAGAAGACGAGAGCGGCCCGCAGCGCGTCGTCCTTCGTCGGGAAGTGATAATGGACGGTGCCGGTGCTGGTCCCGCACGCGCGGGCGATGTCGGCGACCCGCACCTTGTGGAACCCGCGGCGGGCGATGAGGCGGGCGGTGGCTTCCAGGATCTGGGCGCGGCGGAGGTCGGCGTCCACGGCGTCGGCGCGGCGGCGCGCGGGCTGCCCGCCACCCGCTCCGCCGCGCGCGACGGGCGGCCTTCCCGCACCGGTCCGCAGATACCGCTGCGACACCTTGCCGACCTGCGCGATCGCGGCGACCTCGTGGTCCTGGAGGCGGCGGTTGCCGCGCAGTGCCTTGGACAGCGCGGTGGGATCCATGCCCACGCGGTCGGCGAACTCCCGTTGGCTGATGGGCGCCGAAAGCACCACGAGCCGCGCCCGGTCCGCGAGGGTCGCGGTGTCGTCCGCGATGTCCTGTGCCCCGCCTTGGATCGACGTCATTGCGCTGGGTCCGTTCAGCCTTCCGGTTGCGATGAGAGTGCCGACACGACCTCGTCGGCCGCTCGCAGGCCCGACGCAATGGCACCGTCGATGTAGCCGTTCCACACACTAGCCGTCTCGGTTCCGGCCCAGTGCACGGTCCCGGTGGGTTCCCGCCAGCCGCGACGGCCGTATCCCGTCCAGCCACCGGGAGTTACGTACGCCTCGTAGCCACCCCGCGCGAAGGTGTCCCGCGACCAGATCTTCTCCGTGTAGTCGAGTGGACGTGCCGCGCGCTCCCCGACGACGGTGGTGAAGCTCTCCAGCACGGCCGTGCGGCGGCGGGCCTCGTCGAGGTCGCTCCAGTCCGTGACGCGGTCGCCGTACACGAAGCCGACGAGCACGCCCCGGGAGGCGTCGTCCGGTGAATTGTCGAACACGACGCCGATCGGCCCGTCGTCGTAGAGCGTGGCGACGCCCGAGAGTCCGGCCGCCCGCCAGAACGGGGCGTCGTACACCGCGTGGACCTTGGCGACGCGTCCCATCGGACTGTGGGACAGCCATCCGTCCCTGCTGACGGGGAGCCCCGGAGTGAAGCGGACGGTGCGGACCGCCTGGGGCGGCAGCGCGACGATCGCCCTGCGGGCCTCGAACACCTTGGACGCCGTCCTCACGCGGACGCCGCCCTCGTCGTACTCGATCGACTGCACCTGCTCGCCGAGTCGGACGCGCCCGCCGAGGAGGTCGGCGACGGCGCGGGCCGGACCCGCCGCACCGGTGACGAAGCGGCTGTCCTGGGCGCAGTCCCGCGTCTCCATGAGCTGCTCGTACCCGCCGGCGGCGGCGATGTAGAACAGCACGTGGAACAGGGAGATCTCGTACGGCTCCGCGCACCACAGACCCTGCACGGCGAGTGCCAGGCGGCGCCGGGCGTCCGGGTCGTCGGTCTGCGCACGGAAGAACGACTCGGCCGTCTGGGCGTCCCACTCCGCGAATCGGGTCGTGCGCCAGGGCTGTCGGGTGTCCACGGTCCGGGCGAGCTCGTCGAGGACTTCGCTGACGCGGGTGTACTCCGCGATGCCGGGGCCGTCGGCCGGTGCCGCGCCGAGGTAGGGGACGGTGCCGCCGTCGTGCCACACCTCGACGTGCTTGCCCGTCTCCCAGGTCGGGAAGGTGGCGCAGCCGAAGCGGTCCGCGAGGGCGAGCAGATGTGTCTGGGTCGGGCCGACCCACTGGCCGCCGTGATCGAGCGTGACGCCGTCGGCCCGGATCTCGGTGAGCACGCGGCCGCCCACCCGGTCGGCGGCCTCGACGAGCGTGAAGTCGACGCCCGCGTCGTGGAGTCGAAGAGCTGCGGCCAGTCCCGCGTAGCCGCCACCCACGACGACCACCTCGGATTCGACCAGGTCCATTTCGGTCTGTTCCCACATGGCCGCAGAGCATGTCGCAAGACTGATCCATCAGTCAATCGTTGCGATGAATCTGCCCGGAAGCCTTGACACACCCTCCCCCGACAGCATCATTGACCCACGCATCAATCTTGCGATTCGCCGCCCACCCCGGACAGGGGGTTCGCCCATGGCAACGTCACCTGACACCACTTCGGATACAGCACCAGACAGCTCGCAGGACAAGGGCCTGCGCACCGGTGCCCTCGGCATGACCACGAGCCTGATCCTCTCGGTGGCATCCGCCGCCCCGGCCTACAGCCTCGCCGCGACTCTCGCGTTCATCGTCGCCTTCGTCGGATTCCAGGCGCCGTCGATCGTCGTGCTCGCCTTCGTCCCGATCCTGTTCGTCTCCTTCGGCTACGCCGCCCTCAACCGCCAGGAGCCGGACTGCGGAACCATCTTCACCTGGGCCACCCGCGTCCTCGGCCCGCGCGTCGGCTTCATGGGCGGCTGGGCCATCATCACCTCGTTCACCCTGGTGATGGCCAGCCTGGCCCAGGTCGCGGGCCAGTACGTGTTCATCCTCTTCGGCGCGAAAGGCATCGGCTCCGACCCGTCCAGCCCTTGGGTCCTGCTGGTGGGACTCGGCTGGATCGCCCTCATGACGGCCGTCTGCTACCGCGGCATCGAGGTGGCGGCAGCCGTCCAACGCGCCCTGCTCTTCCTTGAGTTCGCCATGCTCGCGGTCTTCTCGGTCGTCGCCCTCGTACGCGTCTACACGGGGAACGCCGGTGCCGGCGCACGGCATCCGCACTGGTCCTGGCTCAACCCGTTCGAGATCTCCTCACCCGGCGCATTCGTCAGCGGCCTGGTCCTGATGCTGTTCATCTATTGGGGCTGGGAGACCGCGCTCACCGTCAACGAAGAGACCACCGACCGGCACCGGACACCCGGCGTCGCCGCCGTCTCCTCCACGGTCATGCTGCTCGTGCTCTATCTCGTCGCGACGGTGGCGACCCTGGCCTTCGCCGGCATCGGCACGACCGGCGCGGGCCTCGGCAACCCCGACAACTTCGGGGACGTCTTCTCCGCCATCGGCAAGGCCGTCTTCGGCGACAGCGGCCTCGGCTCCTTCCTGTGGCATCTGCTCGTCCTGATGGTGCTGTCCTCCGCCGCCGCGTCCACCGAGACGACCGTGCTCTCCCTGGGGCGCACCCTCCTGGCCATGGGCGGCCGCGGAGCCGCGCCGCGCATCTTCGCGAAGGTCCACCCGCGCTACTCGATCCCGCAGTTCAGCACCATCGCCACCGGAGTCGCGGGAGCGGTCTGCTACGTCGTCATGAACTTCCTGAGCCACGGCCAGGTCATCGGCGACGCCGTCTCCTCCTGCGGGCTCATGATCGCGTTCTACTACGGCCTCACGGGCCTCACCTCGGCCTGGGCCCACCGCACCCAGTGGCGACACAGTGCCGCCGACTTCTGGCTGCGCCTCACCCTCCCCGCGATCGGCGGCCTGACCCTCGTCGCGGCCGGGCTGTGGAGCCTGAAGAACGACTGGGACCCGGTGAACAGCTACACGTCCTGGACTCTCCCCTTCGCACCCCACTGGCGCATCGGCGGAGTCTTCGTCATCGGAGTCGGGACGCTCCTCCTCGGCTACCTGCTGATGCTGGCGTACGGCCGCATCGCACCACGGTTCTTCACCGTCACGCCCCAGGAGACGGCGGCCGTCGCCGAGCACGCGCCCTCGCACGAGCGCGTCCCCCAGTGAGTGTCAAAGCCCCTCAATAACCCTCCCACCACGGAGTTCGCCATGCCCTACCCCGTACGCGACGCGCTCGGCCTCTCCGCCGAGCAGCACGACTTCATCCGGCTCGCCCGCGACTTCGCCGCCGCCGAGATCCGTCCCCGCGCCCGCGCCGTCGACGACGCCCAGACCGAGTCTCCGCTGGACCTGTGGGACAAGGCCGCGAGGACGGGACTGGCCGCTTTCATGATCCCCGCGGAGTTCGGCGGCGGCGGAGTGACCGACATGGTCACGCAGGTGCTCGTACAGCAGGAGCTGTGCCACGGCGACATCGGCATCGGGAACCTCCTGACCTCCAGCGGCTTCTTCGCCGATCCCGTCCTCGAACTCGGCACGCAGGCGCAGAAGGAGCGGTGGCTGCGGCCCCTCACCACCGACACACCCCCGTTGACCGCGCTCGCCGTCACCGAACCCGACCACGGCTCGGACGCCGCCGGCATCCGCACCCGCGCGGTGCGCGACGGCGATCACTACGTGCTCAGCGGCCAGAAGGCGTGGATCTCCAACGCCCCATACGCACAGCGGTTCGTCGTGTTCGCCACGGTCGACCCGTCGCTCCGCGCGCGTGGCGTGACCGCGTTCGTCATCGACCGGGACACGCCCGGACTGACCGTGGGCAGGCCGATGCGCAAGATGGGGCAGCGCGCCATCGTCAACGCCGAGGTGTTCCTCGACAACGTACGCGTCCCCGCCGCCGACCGGCTCGGCGCCGAGGGCCAGGGTTTCTCCGGGCTGATGCGCACCTTCGACGCCTCCCGGATCCTGATCGGCGCGTCCTGCGCGGGCCTGTGCCGGGCCGCCCTCGACCTGGCCGTGGAGTACGCCCAGGAGCGCGTGCAGTTCGGCGTGCCCATCATCGAGCACCAGGCGGTCGCGTTCCGGCTCGCCGACATGGCGACCCGCGCCGACACCGCCCATCTGGTGACGATGCGCGCGGCACGCCTCTTCGACCAGGGCGAGAAGGTCACCGCCGAGTCGGCGATGGCGAAGCTGACCGGCTCGGAGAACGCCATGTTCAACACGTGGGCCGCCGTGCAGACGCTGGGCGGCTGGGGCTACTCGCAGGAGTTCCTCGCCGAGAAGTGGATGCGTGACGCGAAGCTGGAGGAGATCGAGGAAGGCACCTCCGACATCCAGCGGCTGGTCATCTCCAGGGCGCTCGCGAAGTCATGACCACTCTCGACGTCTTCCGCGCCCCGGAGTCGGTCGCCGTCGTCGGCGCCACCGACAACCCGGCCAAGTGGGGCCACTGGCTCGCCCGCGGCGCCGTCGCGGGCGCGCACCGGCGCCGCGTACACCTGGTCAACACGCGCGGCGGCCAGGTCCTCGGCCGCGCCACCCTCCCGGGCCTCGACGCACTGCCCGAGGTTCCCGATCTGGTCGCCTTCGCCGTCCCTTCCCCAGCCTTGGCCGACGGCGTCTCCCGGGCCGTCGCGCTCGGCGTGCCCGGTCTGCTCGCGATCACCGCGGGCGTCGAGGACGAGGCCGCGATCGGTGACGTGATCGCGGAGAGCGGCTCCCGGCTCCTCGGGCCGAACAGCCTCGGTCTCTACGACGCGTCGAGCGAACTGGAGCTGGCCTGGGGCCGATTCACACCCGGCGGCCTCGCGATCGTGTCGCAGAGCGGACAGCTGGGCCTGGAGATCGCGGGGATGGCCGCGAGCGCCGGCATCGGTGTCTCCAGGTTCGTGTCCGTCGGCAGCCAGCTCGACGTGTGCGCCGCCGAACTGCTCGCCGACCTGGCCCACCACGAAGCCACCCGCGTCGTCGCCGTCTATCTGGAGAGCTTCGGCGACGGTGAGCGGCTTCTGGACGCCCTGGACCACCTGCGTGAGGCGGGCAAGCCGGTGCTCCTGCTGACGGTCGGCGACAGCAGGGCCGCACAGCAGGCGGCCCGCTCGCACACCGGAGCCATGACGTCAGGCCTCGACGTCGTGGACGCCGCCTGCCGCACGGTCGGCGCCGTTCGCGTCGACACACCGGCCCAACTCGTCGACGCGGCACAGCTGTTGAGCCGATGCGCGCCGGTGCGGGGGCGTCGGGTCGCGATCGTGGCCGACAGCGGCGGACAGGGCGCCGTCGGCGCGGACACCGCGTCACGGCTCGGCCTGACCGTCGCCGAGTTTCCCCCGGCTCTCCAGGAGCGCCTCGCGGACCGGCTGCCGCCGCACGCCGCGGTCGCGAACCCCGTCGACCTCGCCGGCGCGGGTGAGGACGACATCTCCACGTACGCGTCGACACCGGCGGTCCTCGCCGACAGCTCGGTCACCGATGCCGTCGTGCTCAGTGGCTACTTCGGCAGCTACGGTCGCGACATCCCCGAACACCAGACGGCCGAGTCGCGGGTCGCGCGGGCCATCGGCTCCCTGGCCGCCGAGCGGGCGATTCCGGTCGTGGTGCACTCGATGGCCGAACATACGGAGACGGTGAGGGAGTTGCACGCGGCGGGGGTGCCGACCTTCGCCGACGTCGAGGCGGCACTGCGGGCGGTGGCGACGGCGCACCGCTTCACTCAGGCACCCCGCCCGCGCGCAGGCCGCGTGCCCGCGCGTGAGCGTCAAGTACCCCCAGGCAGTGGGTATCTGGCCGCCCGACGGCTGCTGGCCGACGCGGGAGTTCCGTTCCCGCCCGCGGTCGGGATCGCGCCGGGTGCGCCGGATCCTGGCGGCGCGATGCGGTCCCTCTCGGCACCGGTCGTGCTCAAAGCCGACTGGCTGGAGCACAAGACGGAGCACGGCGGTGTCGCGACCGGGCTGGGCGATTCCGCCGCGCTCGGCGCCGCGTACGACGACATGGTGGCGCGGCTCGGGCCGCACGGGTACGTGGTCGAGGAGATGGACCGGCGCACCGACGTGGTCGAAGTGATCGTCGCCGCGCGCCGCGACCCGTCGTTCGGTCCCGTCGTCGTGGTAGGCGCCGGCGGAGTCCAGGCCGAGCTCAGTCAGGACCTCGCGCTTGAACTCGCCCCCTGCTCCCACGACACCGCGCGCGAGATGATCCGCCGGCTCCGGTCCTGGCCACTGCTGGCCGGCTGGCGTGGCAGACGGCCGGTCGACGTCGACGCGCTGGCGGCGGTCGTCGTCGCCGTCTCCGAGCTGATCGCCGACCGTGGCGACATCGGCGAGATCGAGCTGAACCCGGTCCGCGTCTCACCGGAAGGAGCCCTCGCGGTCGACGCCCTCGTCATAGCGGCACCGACGCCCGACAGCCCCTCCACTCACTGACCGCGTCCGGCCGGCGACCACCGGCCGGAACCCGGTGTTCACAAACTCGACCCTGTAGAGGTCTAGCCGCAGACCATTGAATGTCGGCACTCTTGCGCCCGTTGTGTCAGGACGTACGCGTGAGACAAGGGTGAACCGATGACACCGATCAGCCGCAGAGGTTTTGTCGCACTGGGCGCCGGGATCGCCGCCGGCGCCGCGCTGCCCGCCACCAGAGCGGGCGCAGCCACCACGGGCACCGTCAAGGACGTCAAGCACGTGGTGATCCTCATGCAGGAGAACCGCAGTTTCGACCACTACTTCGGCCGCCTCAAGGGCGTCCGCGGGTTCGGTGACCGCAGCGGCATCACACTCTCCGGCGGGCAGCCCGTCTTCAACCAGCCGAACGGCCTGGGCCGCCAGTACCCGTGGAAACTCAGCTCCACCCCGGCCGCGGGCGGCGCGGACGGCGAGACGCTCGCCCAGTGCAACGGTGACCTGCCGCACAGCTGGTCCTCCCAGCACTCCGCGTGGAACAAGGGCCGGCTCGACCACTGGGTCGCCGGTGTCGGCAACGTGCGCAGCCTCGGCTACCTGGACCGCGGCGACATACCGTTCCACTACGCGCTGGCCGACAACTACACCGTGTGCGACGCCTACTTCAGCTCCACCCTCAGCGCCACCGGACCCAACCGCACCTACCTGTGGAGCGGCAAGGTCGACGGCTCCAGCCACGACGGCGGCGACGAGTCGGGGCTGACCTGGGAGACGTACGCCGAGGCGCTCCAGCGGGCCGGTGTCAGCTGGAAGGTCTACCAGAATGCCAATGACAACTACGGCGACAACGGTCTCGCCTACTTCTCGAAGATCGCCGGCGCCAAGCCCGGTGACCCGCTGCACGACCGCGGCATGTCCTCCGTCCCCGCGGTGACCGGTTCCACGCCCGACGACATCGCCGCCGCGATCAAGGCGGACGCGCTGGCCGGCAACCTCCCCCAGGTCTCCTGGGTCGTCGCCAACCAGGCGTTCTCCGAGCACCCCTACGCCCCGCCCGGCGACGGAGCCCACTTCGTGGACCTCGTCCACCGCGCCCTGGCCGCATCCCCCGAGGTGTTCGACTCGACCGTCCTCTTCCTCAACTACGACGAGAACGACGGCTTCTTCGACCACGTACCGCCGCCGTCACCTCCCGCCGGAACGCCCGGCGAGTTCCTCGACGGAACGCCCTTCGGCCTCGGCTTCCGCGTCCCGATGGTCGTCATGTCCCCCTGGACCAGGGGTGGTTGGGTCTCCTCGGAGGTCTTCGACCACACGTCCGTCCTGCGGTTCATGGAGACCTGGACGACCGCCCTCGGCACTCCGGCGACCTGCCCCAACATCAGCGCGTGGCGCCGCAAGGTCACCGGCGACCTGACGGGCGTGTTCGACTTCGCCCGGCCCGTGTACGGAATGCCGTCCGGCCTGCCCGCCACCGAGGTCATCGGGTACGACACCTGCGGCCCGCTGCCCAACCCCGCGCCCCAGACGAACGCCCTGCCCAGCCAGGAGCCCGGCACTCGCCCCGCGCGCGCCCTCCCCTACCAGCCGAACGGCAACCTCGACCACTTCGAGTTCGGTGCCGCCGGCAAGATCCTCGCGTGGTTCTCCATGGCGAACCAGGGCTCCCCGGCACGCAGCGCCGCCCACCTCTCCATCCACCCGAACGCCTACCGTGACACGACGCCGTGGCAGTACACGGTCGACGCGGGCGGCACGGCCACGGACTTCTTCAACATCGGCGCGGGCTACGGGGCGGGCGCGTACGACATCACGATGGCAGGGCCGAACCGCTTCCTGCGCCGCTTCACGGGCGACGCCACGAAGGCGGGCAAGGCGATCGAGGTCGCCGCCCGGTTCGCCGTGGAGTCCGGCACCGGCAAGACGGCCATCTGGTTCAGGATGACCAACTCGGGTTCCGCGGAAGCCCAGTTCACCATCACGTCGAACAACTACCGTTCGGACGGCCCCTGGAACTACACGGTCCCCGCCGGCGGCTCGACGGAGGACTTCTTCAACGCCGTGGCGAACCAGAACGGCTGGTACGACTTCACGATCACGTCCAGCACGGACACGACGTGGTCCCGCCGCTACACGGGCCACATCGAGACCGGCGCGGCGTCCGTCAGCGGCTGATCCCCGGAGGCGCCCGCGGCGACCGGTCGGCGGGTCGGTCGGCGGGTCGACGGTCGGTCGGGAGCACCCAGTCCGGCCGACCCGACACCGGCCCTTTCACCAGCCGACCGGTCGGTGACTGAAACTGATCGTTTTTGACCGCTTCTCGCGAGGGGGTGGGGCCGCGCGCGGCCGCACGGCAGGATGGGCCCGTGGTAGGCAATCTCCCCGTCATGATGACCAGTTTCGTCGGCCGCGACAGCGAACTGGCCGCCGTCGGGCGGTCCTTGGAGGAACACCGGCTGGTCACGCTCACCGGCAGCGGCGGTGTCGGAAAGAGCCGGCTCGCCCTGCACTTCGCCGAGGAGGTACGGGGCGCGTACGCGGACGGGATCTGGTGGGCCGACCTCTCCCATCTCTACGACGACCGGCTGTTCACCGCCACGGTCTCCGACGCCCTCGGTCTTCTGGACCACAATCCGCGGGCCCCCATCGAGGCGCTGGGCGAGTGGCTGGCCGGGCGCCGCGTCCTCCTCGTCCTCGACTGCTGCGAGCGCGTCCTCAACGCCTGCTGGGAGCTGGTGACCGAACTCCTCACCGTCGCCCCGAACCTGACCGTCCTCGCCACCAGCAGGGAGCCCCTCGGGGTCCAGGGCGAGCACTGCATCGAGGTGGCCCCTCTGTCCACGGGCGACGAGGAGGGCGGCCCCGACGAGGCGGTGCGCCTGTTCCGCGAGCGGTGCGCCACGGACGCCCCGGACGTCCCGCTCGACTCCCCCGAGGCCGCCGAGACCATCTCCCGTATCTGCCGCCGTCTCGAAGGCATCCCCCTGGCCGTCGAGCTGGCCTGCGCACGGCTGCGCGAGAGCAGCCTCGACGAGATCGCCGAGCGGCTGACGTCGCGCCTGGACACCCTCGTCGACGACACGATCTGGCCCAGGCGCCACCGCGCCCTGCGCACCGCGATCGGCTGGAGCCACGAGCTGTGCGCGCCGCTCGAACGCCTCGTGTGGGCCAGACTCTCGGTCTTCCACGGCCCGGTCGACGAGGCGGACGCCCGGTCCGTCTGCGCCGGCGGCCCTCTCGGCGCGGACGAGATCCCCACGGTCCTGGAACGGCTCGCCGACCAGTCGGTCCTGCAACGGGACGGCACCCGCTTCCGGATGCTCGACACGGTGCGCGAGTACGGCGCCCTGTGGCTCCGTGAGCTCGGCGAGCAGCACGCTCTGGCCGAGCGCCACGCCGCCCATTTCGCCGGCATCGTCGAGCAGGCCGAGGCCGGCTGGCTCAGCGACCGGCAGGTCGCCTGGTACAACCGCATCTCCGACAGTCACGCCGACGTACGCGCCGCGCTCGACCACCTCTTCACCCAGGATGCGGACACGGCCGTCGAAATGGCGGGACGCACCGGCCTGTTCTGGCCCTGCTGCGGACACCTGTACGAGTCGCGTGACTATCTGGAACGCGCCCTGCGGCTCGACACGCCCCAAGGTCCGTCCCGCACCCGCGCCCTGTGGGCGCTCGGCATCACCCTCACCCTCCAGGGCGACCACCAGACCGCCCTGCGCGTCGGTGAGGAGTGCGCCCTCGCCGCGCAGCGGGACGGCACCCCCGAATCCGTGCTCTTCGCCGCCCACACCCTCGGCCTCACGCACCTCATGACGGGGCATCCGCAGGACGCGTACGACGTCAGTGAGCACGCCCTGAACACGTGCGCCAGCACACCGCCGACCGGCGCCCCCCAGCTCTGCTGCCTGGTGATCAGGGCCTTCGCCCTCTCCGCCCTCGGCCGGCTCGACGAGGCGCACGAGAAGGCCACCAGCCTGCGCCGCCTCAGCCATGAGTACGGCGAACACTGGGCCCGGTCCTACGCGGACCACCAACTCGCCTTCATCAACCTCCTCCAGGGCCGCCCGCACGAGGCCGAGATCCACGCCCGCGCCATGCTCACCAGCAAGCACAACCTCAACGACAACCTGGGCATCGCACTCGGCCTCGACCTGCTGACCGGTGCCAACGCGGCCCAGGGCAACGGTGTCGAAGCCGCCCGCACCTCCGGCACCGGCCACGCCTACTGGCGCATGCTCGGCCACCCGAACCGCGGCACCCCGGAGCTCTCGGAGATCCGCGACCAGTGGGAACAGCAGGCCCGGAAGGCGGCCGGTGACAACGCGTACGACACGGCGTACCACCGCGCCCTGACGGACGACGCCGAACACGGCCTCGCGCACGCGCTCCAGGGGCACGCCGGTCCCTGACCCATACGAGGCGGGGGCTCGTCCCTCCCCGGACCGTAGGACCATTTGTGTACCCCGGCCCGCCGACACGTCCGCAGGCTCGAACGGTGCCACGGTCCGCCATACGCTCACGCAGTGTTCAACATGCCCGCTCTGATCAAACGCCTGGTGATCGGCCGCGCCATGCGCAGCGAGGAGCTGGGCGAGACACTGCTGCCCAAGCGCCTCGCCCTGCCGATCTTCGCCTCCGACCCGCTCTCGTCGGTGGCGTACGCGACCCAGGAGATCCTGCTCGTCCTCACCCTGGGCGGACTCGCCTATCTGCACTTCACGCCGTGGATCGCCGCGGCCGTGGTGGCGCTGATGGCGGTGGTCGTGCTCTCGTACCGGCAGGTGGTGTACGCGTATCCGAGCGGCGGTGGCTCCTACGAGGTCGCGTCCACCAACCTGGGGTCCTCGGCCGGTCTCGTGGTAGCCGCCTCGCTGCTGGTCGACTACGTGATGACGGTGGCGGTGTCCGTCGCCTCCGGTGTGGACAACATCATCTCGGCGCTCCCGGCACTCAACGACTACCGCGTCCTGCTGGCCGTCGGCTTCGTCGCCGTCCTCACCGCCATCAATCTGCGGGGCGTACGCGAGTCGGGCAAGACCTTCGCCGCACCCACGTACCTCTTCATCGGCGGCGTGCTGATCATGGTGATCACCGGCCTGATCCGGTACGCCCTGGGGGACGCGCCGGTCGCCGAGACCGCCACGTACGGCATCACGCCCCAGAAGTCCGACACACATCTCGCGGGCCTGGCCCTGGTGATGCTCGTGCTGCGCGCCTTCTCCTCGGGGTGTACGGCGCTGACCGGCGTGGAGGCGATCTCCAACGGCGTACCGGCCTTTCGCAAGCCCAAGTCCAAGAACGCCGCGGCCACTTTGGTGGCCATGGGCGTCATCGCCGTCGTCATGTTCGTCGGCGTGACGACGCTCGCGCTGATCAGCAAGGTGCACATCACGGACGACGCGTGCCGGCTGACCGGGCTCGACGGCGACTGCGGGAGCTATACGCAGCGCACGGTCATCGCGCAGGTGGCGGCCGCCGTCTTCGGCGGTGAGCACAGCGTCGGGTTCTTCTTCATCCAGGCCGCCACGGCTCTGGTCCTGATCCTGGCCGCGAACACCGCTTTCAACGGCTTCCCGATGCTGGCCTCGATCCTCGCCAAGGACCGTTTCCTGCCGCACCAGTTGCACAACCGGGGCGACCGGCTTGCGTTCTCCAACGGCATCCTCGCGCTGGCCGTCGTAGCCGCCGCGCTGCTCTGGGGCTTCAAGGCCAACGTCACCAGCCTCATCCACCTCTACATCCTGGGTGTGTTCACCTCGTTCACCCTGTCCCAGCTGGGCATGGTGCGGCACTGGAACCAGGAGCTGGCGACCGAGCACGACCCGGCGGTGCGCCGCCGCCACCACTCCGCACGCGCCATCAACTCCCTCGGCGCGTGCGTCACCGGCCTCGTCCTGCTGATCGTGCTCGTCACCAAGTTCACCGAGGGCGCCTGGCTGGCCGTTCTCGCCGCTACGGTGCTGTGGCTGATGATGCGCGGCATCCGCCGCCACTACGACACGACGTCCGCCGAGCTGGCCGTCGAGGACCCGCACGCCGAACTCGTGTCCCCCTCAAGGGTCTTGGCGATCGTCCTGGTCTCCAGGCTGCACAAGCCCACGATGCGTGCCCTGGCCTACGCGCGGGCCTCCCACCCCGACCGGCTGGAGGCGCTGACCGTGTCGGTCGACCGCGACGAGGTCGCCACCCTGCGCAAGAGCTGGGACGAATACGGCATCGACGTCCCGCTGAAGGTCATCGACTCCCCGTACCGCGAGGTGACGCGGCCCGTCGTCGAGTATGTGCGCGCCATCCGCCGGGACAGCCCCCGCGACATCGTCGCCGTGTTCATCCCGGAGTACGTGGTCGGTCGCTGGTGGGAGAACCTGCTCCACAATCAGTCGGCGCTCTGGCTCAAAAGCCGCCTTCTGTTCACGCCCGGGGTGATGGTGACGAGCGTGCCCTGGCAGCTCACCTCGTCCGCGCACGCCAACCACCCGGCCCGTCGGGCACCCGGTTCCGTGCGCCGGGGCGAACCCCAGCGCCCGCCGGCCGGTGCGGGCCGGTCACGCGGCACGGGGCACGACTGACGAACCAGGTACGCCGTCGATTCGGTGCCGCACGGCGTCACAGGGACGGCATTCCGCCAAACCTGACTCAAATGAGCGTTGGGGCGGCACACGTGAGCGGGTAGGCAGGGGGCATGTACCTTCTGCCGACGAAATTCGGACCACTCAACGCCAAGATCGACGCCCTGATGGTCGCCCTCGTCCTCTTCACCATCGTCTTCCTCTGGTTCAGGCGCCTCCTGCCCCGCATCAACCAGGTGCTGGCCGAGCGCGCCGACCGCACCGAAGGCGCCCTGGAACGCGCCGAGGCGATCCGGGCGGAGGCCTCCGCCGAACACGCCGGCGCCCAGGCCCTGCTCGCCGAGGCCCGTCGCGACGCCGCCAGGGTCACGCAGGCGGCACGCGAGGAAGGCGCGGCGCTGATAGCCGCCGCCCGTGAGGACGGACTGCGCGAACGCGAGGCGCTCCTCGCCGACGGCCAGGCGCTGATCGAGGCCGAACGGGCCGCGGCGGAGGCCGAACTGCGCCTCACCGTCCCCGAGCTGGCCGCCGAACTGGCGAGCCGCATCATCGGGGAGCCCGTCCGGGCGGCAGCGCCCACGACCCCCTGAAACACGCTCGCCGCACGGAGCCAGAACGCACCAGGGCCCGGATCCAATGGATCCGGGCCCTGGTCGGCAGTAGCGGGGACAGGATTTGAACCTGCGACCTCTGGGTTATGAGCCCAGCGAGCTACCGAGCTGCTCCACCCCGCGTCGGTAGACACCACCGTACGCCATCGGAGCAGCTACTCCTGACCACCTCCTGCCAGAACGGCAGGCACCGCTGTCGCCAAGGACTACGCGCCGCTCGCCTTGAGCATGTCCTCGCGCTCCACGATCTTCACGCGCTCGCGGCCCTCCGGCTCGCCCAGCGCCTTCTCCGCGGCGTCCAGCCGGTACCAGCCGTCCCACGTCGTATAGCGCACGTTCCGCTCGTCGAGGAACGCGTCCACGGCCTCCGGGTCGGGCGAGGTGGGCGTGCTCAGACGGCCGTTCTCGCGGTCGTCCAGGAGGCTGGCGACCGTCTCGTTGGCGTCGCCCTTGGTGTGGCCGATCAGACCCACGGGACCACGCCGGATCCAGCCGGTGACGTAGGTCGACTGCAGGTGCTCGCCGGACTCCTCGATCACCCGGCCGCCCTTGTCCGGAACGGTGCCCGACGCCAAGTCCCAGGGCAGCTTGGGGAGTTCGTCGGACAGGTAGCCCACGGCGCGGTAGACGCCCTTGACGTCCCAGTCCTTGAACTCGCCGGTTCCCTTGACGTTACCGGTGCCGTCGAGGGCGGTCCGCTCGGTGCGCAGGCCGGTCACTTCGCCGTTCTCGCCGAGGATCTCGGTCGGGGACTCGAAGAAGTGCAGGAACAGCTTGTGCGGCCGGGTGCCGACGTCGCGGATGGCCCAGTTCTCGAGCGTCTTGGCGACCATGTCGGCCTGCTTGTTGCCGCGCCGGGTCGCGATCGAGCCGTCGTCGTAGTCGATGTCCTCGGGGTCGACGATGACCTCGATGTTCGGGGAGTGGTCGAGCTCCCGCAGCTCCATCGGGCTGAACTTCGCCTGCGCCGGACCGCGGCGGCCGAAGACGTGGACCTCCAGGGCCTTGTTCGCCTTGAGGCCGTCGTAGACGTTCGGCGGGATCTCGGTCGGCAGCAGCTCGTCCGCGGTCTTGGCCAGGATGCGGGCCACGTCGAGCGCGACGTTGCCGACGCCCAGGACCGCGACCTTCTCCGCTTCGAGCGGCCAGGTCCGCGGCACATCGGGGTGACCGTCGTACCAGGAGACGAAGTCGGCAGCGCCGTAGGAGCCGTCGAGGTCGATGCCCGGTATGTCGAGCGCGCGGTCGGCCGTCGCTCCCGTGGAGAAGATCACGGCGTCGTAGAACGAGCGCAGGTCGTCCAGGCTGATGTCGCCCGGGTAGTCGACGTTGCCGAAGAGACGGATCTGCGGCTTGTCGAGGACCTGGTGAAGGGCCGTGATGATGCCCTTGATCCGCGGATGGTCCGGCGCGACGCCGTACCGGATCAGACCGAACGGCGCCGGCATCCGCTCGAAGAGGTCGATGGACACACCAGGGTCTTCGGCCACCGCGGATTTCAGCAGCGCGTCAGCGGCGTAGATACCGGCAGGGCCGGCTCCCACAACGGCTACCCGCAGAGGGCGAGGCATGATCAGGTTCCCTTCGTGGCATGGGCACTCAACGGGAATCCTAAACTAAGGCAAACCTTAGTTAGTAGTCGGGCTGGGTCTATGACCCCATAAGGCCGCCTTATGGGTTCCCATGGGTGGGCCTTATGGGTCGCCTCGGCCGCCGAGTGCCGCCCGGGTATCGCCCGGCCAGGCAGCGACTCCTCGGCCACCACGGGGAAGAGGCCGCGGCTCACACGGGCGCGTCCCTGAAGGAGCACGCCGCCGACCGAGAGTAGGGCCCTTCCGTCGGGTGACGCCGCACCGCCATCACCCCCGGCCGCCCGGCCCCGGATTCTGTTCCCGCGAGGCGCGGTCGGCTGGTAGCGTCACGTGCACGTATCCGACCGAGGAGGTGAGTCCCGTCAACGCTGTATCAGGCTGGGTGCTCTCCTCCCGCACGGTGGTGCGGTTCACCTGACATAGGTGGCTCCGGGAGTGCCCGCAGGCATCCCGAAAGGCCATGAACCTATGCGACAGTTCCCCCTCGACGACGTCACCACCTTCTCCGCGCACGACGGCACCAAGCTCGCTCACCACGCCTTCGGCGACGGAACTCCCTTGATCTGCCTGCCCGGCGGGCCCACGGACTCCGCGTATCTCGGCGATCTCGGAGGCCTGGGCGCGCACCGGCAGTTGATCAGGCTCGACCTTCGGGGCACCGGCCTGTCGGCCGTCCCGGAGGATCCGACGTCGTACCGCTGCGACCGGCTGGTCGACGACATCGAGGCCCTGCGCGAGCATCTCGGCCTGGAGCGCATGGACCTGCTCGCGCACTGCGGCGGCGCGAATCTGGCCGCCCTGTACGCGGCTCGCCATCCGGAACGCATCGGCAGGCTCGCGCTGATCACGCCCAGCGTCCGGGCGGTCGGCCTCACGATCTCCGGCGATCTGCGGACCGAGACAGCGCGGCTGCGTCGGGGCGAACCGTGGTTCCCGTCGGCGTTCCGGGCCTTGCAGGCGGTCGCTTCCGGCAACGCGACCGACGAGCACTGGAAGGCCATCGCCCCCTTCTCGTACGGCCGTTGGGACGAAACGGCACAGGCGCATCAGGCCGCCGGGGACGAGCGGATGAACATGGAGGTGGTGGCCGCCTACGGCGCCGCCGGCGCCTTCGACCCCGATGCCACGCGCACCGCGCTGGCGCGGTTCACGGCTCCGGTGTTCGTGCTGGCAGGCGAGGTCGACCTCGGGGCGCCCCCGCGCACCATGGCCGAGTTCGCGCAGCTGTTCCCGGACGCCGAGTTCGTCGTCCAGCCCGGAGCAGGACACTTCCCGTGGCTCGACGACGCGGACTGGTTCGTGACGGCCACGGCGGGCTTCTTGGGGTAGGCGGAGAAGCGCGTCCGAGGCGTCCGTGATGCTGGGAACCACGGACGAGTGACGCGAACGCACCCCTCCGTAGGTCAGTGGTCGGAGTAGCTGAAGTCGCCCACGGTCCAGGCGCTCACGTCCTGGATCGCGACGCGGTACATGCCGCCCGTCTCGGGGATGCCGACGGTGCCCTGAAGGATCCGGGCCACATGGAAGTGCAGATGGGTGGGTGCGAGGCCGTCATCGGTCTCGCCCCGCTTCTGTTCATCGGGCTTCCCGTCGGCGGTGAAGATCTCCGAGAAGGAGCCGAGGTGGTCCGAGTCCGTCAGGACCTCCGAGACGCGCTGCCTCCACACGGCCTCGGGGGCGAGGCGTCCGGTGATCACAGCACCGCTGGTCACCACAGTCAGGGACATCTGATTGCTCTGCTCGGACTCCACCATGCCGGCGATGTCGACGAGCAGTTCGTCAGGGTTCGACATGAGAGCGGATTCTAACGGCAGACGCCTCCGGGGAAGGCCCCGACGCCCCAACTTCCCCAAGCGCACGGCATCAGCGGTTCGGGCGCACCGCTCCCCCTCACTCCGTCCGGCTCACCGGCGCACACCTCACGGCCGAGGCCACGGCCGGCCGCCCAGGCGCTCGATGTCCATGTTGAAGCGCCTCAGGTAGGTGGTGAAGGCCGCGATGTCTTCGTCCGCCCAGTCGGTCATGACGCGGTCCAGGCTGCCCACGATGTGATCGCGTTCCTCGTCCAGGACGCGCGCACCCTTGTCCGTGATGCGGAACTTGCGGGCCATGCCGCCCTCGGGATCGGGAATGCGCTCCACCAGCCCGGCCCGCATCGCGGCGGCGGTCTGCCGGTTCAGGGTGGAGGCGTCGAGCCCGAACGCGTCACTGAGCTCACCGATGGACATGGGCCCCTGCACGCGAATGCGGCTCAGCAGGATGTAGGCGCTGCGCTCAAGGGTGCCGTTCTCGGGCCGCCCGCCTTTGTGGTGCACGAGTCCGTGCCGGCTGAGCAGCATCTGCTCGTACTCGAGCTCGTACGTGGGCCTGGCCATGCGTCTGCCGCCTCCTGCTGTCGTTCCGCGGCGTCGCACCGCGCGGTCGTGCGCACCCCCGGACCATCGTCGCACAGCCAAATGTAGCCACCACACAATGTGCCCCATGCATTTGATGTGTACGATGCACATCGATCCCCTCGGACATCCCGACGGACATACCGACCGGCATCCGACCGGCCACACCGCCGGCGCCCCGCAGACGCTCTGATCCCGCGGACGCCCAGATCCCCGCGGACGCCCACAACCGGCAGACATTCGAACCCCGCAGTCACCCGAACCCCGCAGACACGCAAGGAGCCCCTTGATGGACGCCCCCCAGCCGACGGCACGCGCCGGCGGCGTGGTCGCCACTCTGGCTTTCGCCGGCACCACTGCCGCGATCATGCAGACCCTGGTCACCCCGCTCATCGCGGAGCTGCCCAAGATCCTTCACACCACGTCGTCGAACGCCGCGTGGGTCATCACCGTGACCCTGCTGGTGGGAGCCGTGTGCGTGCCGGTCACCGGACGTCTCGGCGACCTGCTCGGCAAGCGCCGCATGCTGCTCGTGTGCTCGGTCCCGCTCATGGCGGGCTCCGTGGTGTGTGCGCTGTCGTCGTCCGTCGTGCCGATGATCGTCGGACGCGGCCTGCAGGGCATGGGGATGGGCATGGTGCCGCTGGGCATCGCCCTCTTGCGCGACGTGGTGGCGAAGGAGAAGCTCAGCTCCTCGATCGCCCTGGTCAGCGCGTCCATGGGCATCGGCGGCGGCCTCGGCCTGCCCATCGCCGCCGCGGTGGCCCAGTACGCCGACTGGCGTGTGCTGTTCTGGGGTTCGGCCGTCCTTTCCGTACTGATCGCCGCCCTGATCTGGTTCCTCATTCCGGACGTCCCGGCGAGCGCCAAAGGTCAGCGCTTCGACACACCCGGCGCGCTCGGCCTCGGTGTCGGCCTGGTCTGCCTTCTCCTCGCGGTCTCCAAGGGCGCCGAATGGGGCTGGGGCTCGGCGACGACGCTCATACTCTTCGCCGCGGCCGTCCTCGTGCTGCTGGGCTGGGGCTGGTGGGAGACGCGCACCCGGGACCCTCTGGTCGACCTGCGCACGACCGCCCGGCCCCGCGTGCTGTTCACGAACGTCGCCTCGATCTTCGTCGGCTTCGGCATGTACGCGAGCATGCTCGTGATCCCGCAGCTGCTCCAGTTCCCCGAGGCCACCGGCTACGGCCTGGGTCAGTCGATGCTCGCGGCCGGCCTGTGGATGGCGCCCGGCGGCATCATGATGATGATCGTCTCCCCGCTCGGCGGGAAGCTCACCGACGCCCGGGGCCCGAAGTTCACGCTCATCTGCGGTGTCCTGGTGATCGCCGCCGGATATGGTCTGTCGCTCGCGCTGATGGGCTCCGGCCTGGGCCTCATGGTGGTCTGCATGGTCATCAACAGCGGCGTCGGACTCGCCTACGGGTCCATGCCCGCGCTCATCATGAGCTCGGTGCCGCTCTCGGAGACCGCCGCCGCCAACGGCTTCAACACGCTGATGCGCTCGCTCGGCACCTCGGTCGGCGCCGCGGTGATCGGCGTGATCCTCTCCCAGATGACGACCACCATGGGCGGCTACAGCTTCAGCTCCGAGGCCGGTTTCCGTACGGCTCTGATGGTCGGCGGAGGCGTCGCGCTCGTCGCCGCGCTGATCGCCGCGGTCATCCCGGCCGTACGCGCCACCCCTGTCGAAGCGGTCACCGAACCAGCTGCCGCACCGGCCAAGGCGTAGGCCCGGCCGAGCCTCAGAATCTGGACTTGCGGGTCCAATTTCATCGGAGCAGAGTCGGCCTCACGGTCCGGATGAAGGGACCGCCGAGCCAGGTCGGGCGAAGTTCCCGACCGGCTCGGTGAGCGGGAGAACCGAGACTGAGGAGAGCCGGCCATGAGTGGACGACTGCAGGACAAGACCGCACTCGTCACGGGGTCAACGAGCAACATCGGAAAGGCGATCGCGGAGGCGTTCGCCGCCGAGAGGGCCCACGTCGTCGTGTCGGGGCGCAATCGGGAGCGCGGCGAGCACGTCGTCGAGGGCATCCGCGCGGCCGGAGGGCGGGCCGACTTCGTCGAGGCCGACCTCGACGGCAGCGCGGACGCCTCCCGCCGCCTCGCGGAGGAGGCCCGCGAGGCGCTGGGCGGGCGACTCGACGTGCTGGTGAACAACGCGGGCATCTACCCGCCCGGGACCACCACCACGACCGACGAGAAGACCTTCGACCAGGTCTACGCGGTGAACGTGAAGGCGCCCTTCTTCCTGACCGCGGATGTCGCCCCGGAGATGGCACGGAACGGTGGCGGAGTCATCGTCAATCTCGGCTCCTGGATCGCCCGCCTGGGCATCCCGGTGGGGTCGCTCTACAGCTCCACCAAGGGAGCCATGGAGACGCTCACGCGCGCGTGGTCGGCGGAGTTCGGCCCGCAAGGGGTGCGGGTGAACGCCATCTCACCCGGCGTGATCGTCCCCCGCGCGCCCGAGGGCGGCGAGCCGCACCCGGGCGAAATCATGATGAAGGGAACGCCGTTCGGCACGATCGGCACGCCCGAGGCCATCGCGCACGCCGCGGTGTGGCTTGCCTCGGACGAGTCGGCGTTCGTCCACGGTACGGTCGTGGACGTCGACGGCGGCCGCCTCGGCGCCGCCGTGATCGCCGCGTAGCACCGGCCGACGCCTGTTCCTGGCGGAACCGTCGCGTCCGCGGATCGACAATGGCCTAGCGTGGCCCCACAGTTCGAGTGGGCGCCACGCTCGCTCGTTGTCCACCCCCGGCGATTGAGACGTGATCACGGCATGCCCCTCCGCCCCCACACCCCCCACCCCGTGCCCTCCCAGGGGGAACGCGCCCTGCAGGCCCACATGGGTACGAGCGAGCGCGCCGACGACTTCTACGACCGTCAGGTCCAGCCCCGTCTGACGCCGGCGATGAGTGAGTTCATCGCCCGGCAGACCATGGTGTTCCTGTCCACGGCGGACACACGCGGTCACTGCGACGCCAGTTTCCGCGCCGGGCCGCCCGGGTTCGTCGCCGTCCTCGACGACCTCCACCTGGCCTACCCCGAGTACCGGGGCAACGGGGTCATGGCCAGCGCGGGCAACATCACCGAGAACCCCCATATGGGCCTGCTCTTCATCGACTTCACCCATGACCACATAGGGCTGCATGTGAACGGATCGGCCCAACTGGTCGGCGATCGTGAGCTACGGGCCATTTCCCCCACGCTGCCCAGAGATTCGGCCCCGGGGCGGCAGGCCGAGATGTGGATACACATCACCGTCCAGGAGGCGTACGTCCACTGCTCGAAGCACATTCCCCACCTGGAACCCGCGCACCAGCCGAACCGAAGGGCCCCTGGACGCCCCAAGGACGGCGACTACTTCACCGAGCAGATGTCCCACGCCTACCTGGGCCAGAGATAGGTCAGGTCCCGGCCGATCCACGCCGCTTCGCGCGACGGAAGGCATATCCGGAGCGGACGAGGGCACACGCTGAGGACGGGGCCGACACGAAAGGCAGGGACATGACGGCAACTTCGCTGCACGCTCATGAAGATGCGCGAACGCAGGCCACGACGACGCACGAAGCCGGCGAGACCGTCGGCCCGGGTGAGCTTCCGTGGGTCGAAGACGCCGGCAAGGTCGCGCCCAAGGACGCACGGGATCTCTCCAAGGTGTTCTTCGAGCAGCTCCAGGTACTCGAAGAGGGCACCGAGGACTACCAGTACGCCCGTAACACGCTGATCGAGATGAACCTGTCCCTCGTCCAGTTCGCGGCGTCCCGCTTCCGTCACCGTGGCAGTGGCGAGATGGAGGACATCGTGCAGGTCGGGACCATCGGCCTGATCAAGGCGATCGACCGGTTCGACCTGTCGCGCGAGGTCCAGTTCACCTCCTTCGCCGTCCCGTACATCGTCGGCGAGATCAAGCGCTTCTTCCGCGACACCAGCTGGGCCGTCCATGTGCCGCGCCGCCTGCAGGAGTTGCGCGTCGACCTGGCCAAGGGCAAGGACGAGCTGTCCACCGTCCTGGACCACGAGCCGACTCCCAAGGAGCTCGCCGAGCATCTGGAGCTCAGCGAGGACGAGGTCATCGAGGGCATGGTCGCCTCGAACGGTTACACCGCCGGGTCCATAGACATGCCCAGCGATCCCGGCGAGCGCCCGACCGACGCCTCCAGGACGTTCGCCGACGTGCTCGGCGAGCCGGATCCGGCCATGGAGACGGTCGAGGACCTCCACACGCTGGCGCCGCTCCTGGAACAACTCGACGGCCGTGAGCGCCGCATCCTCGAGATGCGGTTCGGCCAGGAGATGACCCAGTCGGAGATCGGCGCCGAGATCGGCGTGTCCCAGATGCACGTCTCCCGGCTCCTGACCCGCACCCTCACCAAGCTCAGAACAGGCATGTTCGCCTGACAGGAAGGGGCACCGTGATCCAGGCGGCAGATGTCCGTGAGTGGCGCTCCTACGACGTCGTCGACCCGGACGGCCGCAAGATCGGCACGCTCGAGGCGGTCTACGTGAACACTCGGACCGACGAGCCGGCCATGGCCACTGTCCTGATCGGCCTCCCCACGCGGCACAGGCTCGTCTTCGTACCGCTGGACGGCGCGGTCGTCGGGCCGGACTACGTCAAGGTCGCCCACCCGAAGGCGCTGGTGAAGGAGTGCCCATCGATCGGTACGGACGACGTGCTGCCCGCCGAGGACGAGGAACCCCTGTTCCGGCACTACGGACTGCCGTACGAGCCCGGGACGAAAGGGGAGCGACAGCTCGCCCGTCGTTGACGCGCGCCGCCTCACACCCATCCGTTCGGCCCGCGGCCACGGATTCGTCATGATGGCCTCGCAGCGCCGGGCCGCGTGGCCGGGGCACGACGAAGGGGAGACAGCGTGCTCGTATGGGACGACGATCCGCGATCGGCACTCGTGGCACCCGTGGCCGTCGCACCGCCGCGGGCCGCGGTGCTCCTTCTGCACGGCGGCCGCTCGGAGGGGACGGATGCGGTGCCGCGGTTGAGTCTCGCGGGTGCGCGCATGCGTCCGTTCGCCCGGGCCGTCGAGCGTGCCTGCGAGGGCCGGGGGCTGCTGGTGGGGAGCGTCCGCTATCGCTGCCGGGGCTGGAACGGTGACTGTGAGGATCCGCTCCGGGACGCACTGCGGGCGCTGGACGAGCTGGCCGTACGCGCCGGGGACGTGCCGACCGTGCTGGTCGGTCATTCCATGGGCGGACGTGCGGCGCTGCGCGCCGGCGGGCATCGGCTCGTCCAAGGCGTGGTGGGACTCGCTCCGTGGTGTCCGGAGGGTGAGCCGGTGACGCAGTTGCGCGGCCGGCGCGTGGTGCTGCTCCACGGCGACCGGGACCGCACGACGGATCCCGCGGCCTCCGTCGACTACGCAGACCGGGCCTCTGCCGCGGGCGCCGAGGCCTGCACGCTGCTGATGCCGGGCGGCGACCACGCGATGCTGCGGCAGGCCGGTTCCTGGCACCGCCAGACCGGCCGGATCGTGAGCGGCCTGCTGGGGTTCGCGCCGCTCCCCACCGACGTCGCCGACCGTCTCACCCTCAACGGCCGTACACCGTAGGCGTTCTCACACGCATGACGTGACAGGGGCGCCTCGGGGCGTTCCGCCGAACGGGCGACAGCGAATCCTTTCGGCTTCTGTCGCCGGCGTGACGGGAGGGCCCATGGGCGAAGCTGCCATGGACCTTCCCCGAGCACCGAATGATGAGGCTGTCCATGCGCCGTCGCTCCGCCGTTGCCGCTTCCCTCGCCGCCTTCGCCCTCGCCCTGGCCCTTCCGGCCTCCGCCCACGCCGCCACCGGGGACTTCTCGTACAAGTTCGTCGGGCTCGACGGCCAGGCGCAGTCGGTCACCCTCCACGAGCTGCCGAGCCGTCAGTGCGTCACCCTCCCCGAGGTCGCGGACCCGAGCTCCTCCGAGCCGGCGTTCGCCCCGCACAACGACACGGACGAGTGGGCCCTGGTCTTCACCGGGCCCGACTGCGAAGGCGACTCCTGGACACTGCGTCCGCACGGCAGGCCGGCCACCGACAACCTCAAGCTCCGCTCGGTGTTCCTCACCCCGCCACAGTTCTGACCGTCGCACGGGGGAGACGGGGCGCCCGGCCCCCTCTCCCCCGCTGTTCTACGCCGACTGCCGGAGCACCAGTTCGGGCTCGAAGATCAGGGACGTGGGCTCGGTCCGCGTGCCCTCGATGTGTCCCTGGAGGAGGCGTGCCATCGCTTGG